>CAZKBU010000003.1:0-487739 GCA_964551325.1 uncultured Bdellovibrionales bacterium | reverse complement strand
CCGATAGTGACCCCGATCAATCAGGGCCCAAAATCACACTATCGGCCGCACAATCATCTGCTGCGCGCCTTCTTCATCGCCATGCGAATCATCTCACGGGCGATATTCTGCCCCGTAGCTCGCTCCAACTCCTGAAACCCGGGCGAGGAATTGATCTCCAAGATCTTCGGCCCGTTGTCGCTCTCCAAAATGTCCACGCCCGCGATATCGAGGTTCACAGCCCGGGCCGCTTTAATAGCAGCCTGCTCGTAGCGCTTCGGAAGCTTGAAGGCGAGCCCCTTCCCCCCTCGATGAATATTGGCTCGAAACTCACCGCCGCGAGCCACACGCTTCATCGACGCCGCAACCTTGCCATTGACCACAAGAGCACGGATATCGCATCCCGCTGCCTCGCGGATAAACTGTTGGAGAATCACTTCCTTGTCCAAACTCAACATCGTGGAAAGAATACTTTCCACGGAACTCTTTGAATGAGCGACCATCACGCCGATTCCCTGACTCCCTTGAAGCATCTTCAGCACCAGAGGAAAACTCTTGATGATCCGCAACCCGAAGGGAACGTCGCTCAACGAACGAGTGATCACGGAATCGGGAATATCGAGTCCCTCACCGGCACACACCTGAAGGGCGCGGAACTTATTCCGGCTGTTGAGAATCGCATCACTTTCGTTGACCACCGGAATGCCCATGGCCTCGAAATGCCGCACCACCAGAAGTCCGTACTCCGTAATGCTGGTGCCGATCCGGGGAAGAACCACGTCAACCCCGTCGAGTTTTTTCCCGTGAACAAACACCGCCGGCTCTCCCCGCCGGGCAGATAATACGCAGCGGAGCGGGTTGACCACCAAGGCCTCCACTCCCAAAAGACGCGCCTCCTCCACGAGACGACGCGTACTGTGAAGAACCCGACTGCGCGAGAGAATAACGAGACGCATTTCAGCGATGTTCTTTCACTTTCTCTTTTTGCTTTTTGAGCTGAATCTCAACTTTATCAACCGCCTGCTCTACCGCGGAGAAGAGGTTCTCGTGCTCCGACTCGCTGAACATGTCGATGTGATTTCCCGTCACATGGAGATGCGCCACGCAGTTCTCTTTCGCATGAGAGAGATTCCAGCGCGCGTGAATCTTCCCCTGAAAGTACTTCTTCAGCTTTTCCGTCTTGTGGTTCACGAATTCCTTCGTCTCGTCCTTCGACTGAAGGCCTTTGAATACGATATCAACTTGCATGGGCACCTCCTCAGGTAGATCGATTCTACCATCCAGAAAGGCAGGCGCCAGCGGACGCCCCGGAATCAGAAGATCTTTTTGCGCCGGGCCGAACTAAGAATTCCCAGGCCTTCGCGGTATTTCGCTACGGTGCGTCGCGCTATATCGATGCCATCGTCCTTTAAAAGCTCCACGATCTTTTGATCTGAAAGAGGACGTTTAGTGTCCTCCCGTCCGATCATGGCTTTTATTTTTTCTCGCACCGCTTCGCTCGCTACATCCCCCCCGCCATCCTGGGTGGCGATTCCGGAATTGAAAAAATACTTGAGTTCAAAGGTACCCACGGGAGTGTGCACATACTTGTTGGTGGTGACCCGGGAGATCGTGCTCTCGTGGACGCCCACATCGGCCGCCACATCGCGCAACACCATCGGTTTCAGGCACTGCACGCCTTTTTCAAAGAAATCGCGCTGGTGTCGCACGATACTTTCCATCACCTTGTAGATCGTCTTCTGGCGATTCTGAATGCTCTTGATGAGCCAAACGGCAGAACGCAACTTCTCGGTAATGTAGGCCTTGGTAACGCCACCCTTTCCCCGTCCCTCGGCGCGGGCTTGGTCGAGAATTTTTTTATAGTAGTGGCTCACTCGGAGTTTCGGCAGACCGTCTTCGTTGAGCTGAATGGCGTAGTCTTCGCCCACTTTATAAACGTAAACGTCGGGTGTGATGTATTGGGCGTCGTTCACGGCGTAGGCCCGGCCAGGCTTCGGATTCAGTTCCTGAATGCGGTGGGCGGCATCGGCGATTTCTTCCATCGTGCAACCGAGACTCTTAATGATCGCCTGATAGTTGCGCTTTTCGAGGTCGGGAAGGTGTTTCTCAATGATGCGCGTGGGTAGCGCATCGGTTTCGAACATCATCTCCGCCTGCACGAGGAGACACTCCCTCAGATCGCGCGCCGCCACTCCAAAGGGATCCATGCGCTGAAGCACCTTCAGGACCTCTTCCGCATCCTCCCGGTCGAATTTCAGCTCGGCACTGATGTCGTCGAGGGATCCGGTAAAGTAACCTTCCTCGTCGAGATTCCCGATGATCATCTTCGCGAGCACCCGCTCGTCTTCCGCGAGCTCACTCATCGACACCTGCCACTCAAGATGAGTCACAAGATCGGTGGTATTGGCCACCATATTTTCATAGTTAGGAAGCTCGCTGGGCACTTCGCGCGTGCTGGGCAAAGAGGGAGCGGAGGAAAAGCTCTCCATGTAATCTTCCCAGTCGATGTTGTCTTGCTTGCCGTCGAGAATCTTTTCTTCACCCTGCACTTCGGGAGCGGTTTCCGAAGGAGCGTCTGCCTCGGCTTCCTTCGCCTCCATCGACTCCACTTGGTCATCGGAGTAGGCCTCGTCTTCCGACAACTCCTCCAACACAGGGTTCTCCACCAGCTCCTGGTTGATGAGCTCTTGCATCTCCAGACGGTTGAGTTGCAGCAGCTTGATCGCCTGCTGCAGCTGCGGCGTCATAGTGAGCGACTGACCGAGTTTCAGCTGTGTTTTTATTTCGAATGCCACGCTCTGATTATAACCCGACCAGACCAGAAGCGGGCAATAATTGGACCAACACGGCGGAGTGTGGGCGGCCTGCTAGAGTTTAAAATCGTGGCCGAGATAACTGTCTCGAGCTCTCTGACTCGCAGCAATTTCCGAAGGAAGCCCCTGCTCCTGTATCTGGCCCTGGATCAGGATATAGGCTACATCGCAAATCTTGAGCGTTTCCCTCACGTTGTGATCAGTGATGAGGATTCCCACTCCCTTATCCTTGAGCGCGCGGATCAGCTGTTGGATGTCGCCAACGGCGATCGGGTCAATCCCGGCAAACGGCTCGTCGAGAAGCAGGAAATCCGGCTTGAGCGCCAAGGCACGGGCGATTTCCACTCTTCTGCGCTCGCCTCCCGAAAGCAGTGACCCATGGGTATTGCGCACTCGCTGCAACGAAAACTCATTCAAGAGCTCTTCCGTGCGATCCCGGCACACATTAGGGGAGATTTCCTGTGCCTCAAGAACAGAATAAACATTTTCCCACACGGTGAGGCGCCGAAACACCGATGCCTCCTGGGGAAGATATCCTACGCCAGCCCGGGCCCGCTCGTGCATCGTGAGACGAGTCAGATCCATGTTATCGAGCGTAACCCGCCCCGAATCCGGCGAAAGCAGCCCCACCACCATGTAGAAGCTGGTGGTCTTGCCCGCGCCATTAGGGCCCAAGAGTCCTACGACCTTACCCTGAGGCACCTCGAAGCTTACCCCGCGCACAGCCTTATGGCTTTTGAAGCTTTTTTCCAGGTTTTCCGCTTTTAGGAATTTCATTGTCGATCAGGAGTTCCTTGTCTTCTTCGGTCAGGTCCGGTTCTTTCTTGGTCGCACCGTCCATAAGACGCTGCCCCCCCACGGCGTTCGTTCCCGTGACTTCCACCACGCCCGTTGCCCGATACAGGGTAATCTTATCACCGGTCACCGCGTCGTCGCCATCGTAGAGAGCCGGAAATCCGGAAAGCACGATCGTATCGGTGGGCGCGTAGAACTCCGCCATCTGGCTACGGGTGTAGCGTTGCCGCTCGTCCTGAATCTTCACATCGGTCTTCAGGGAAAGGTAACTGACTTGGCTCTTCCCCTTACCGGCCTGATTATAAAAAAGGTTCGCTTCAGCACCCGTCCCCACTACTTTGGCCTGCTCTACTTTCACGTTTTTAAAAAAATTCACGCGCTCTTCTTTTCTAAGAAGCTGAGCTTCATCGCCCCTTACGCGGGTCTCGCCATGCCGGGCATCGAAATGGCGGGTGCGAGCGTCGCCATAAAGCCAAACTTCGTCCCGATCCATCCAACCCTCGCCCCGATTTCCCCAGAGACGAAGGGAGTCGTCCCTCATCCATCCCTCAAGAGGAACGGGCACTTCAAGCTTCTTTGTGGCGATGAGAAAATCCGCCTTTTCGCTTTTCAGAAAAAATCCGGAGTCGAGCGCTTCGCTCAACACATTTTTTTCGAGATGGAACCGCCGCTGGTCCATGTATTGAATGCCTCGGTCAGCCGTGATCTTCAGTTTTCTCACGCCTCCGGACCAATGCCAGATGGTTAACGCCTCGGAGTGCATCTCCCGGGCCGTGAGCTCCACCCGAGCACGCTCCGCCAAGGCCTCCAACTCGCGCTCACCCTGACGCGAAGAAGTGTAGCGAGCGTTGGCGAGCACATAATTGGATACAGTGCGCACCCCCAAGCGAGCACTGATCACCGAATCCAGCTCCCGTGGCCACAACAGCCACACGCTCACGAACACAAGAGCGGCACTGGCGATGCGGAAGATGCGGCCCAGATTCATTTCGGAAGTTTGCCCTGGGCTTCCAGGAGGAGATCGCAGATTTCACGAGCGGCGCCGAAGCCTCCCTTTTGCTTCGTGGTGAGGTGCACGCGCTTTTTCACCTGAGGAGCTGCATCGGCCACTGTGGCGGAGAATCCCACCTTTTCCAGCACGGGAATGTCGAAAAGCTCATCTCCCACGTAGGCAAGCTCCGCGTCGGAATAGCCCGTGTCGGCTTTGATTTTTTCGTAGGCGTGGATCTTATCTTCGTCGCCAAAATAGGCGTGGGTAACCTTGAGCACTTCGGCGCGCTTCTTGTGGCTCGCAAAGGCGCCCCCAGAAATCATGGCCACTTCAATGCCGTTTTTCATCAGCTGACGAATTCCAAACCCATCGCGCACGTTGTAGCCGGAGGCCGTCCAGCCCGTGCCTTCGATCCAAAGAATTCGAGCATCGGTGAGCACACCGTCGATGTCGAGAATCAGCATCTTGATCTTCTTAAGCCGGGCCTTGAGTTTCGCAGGTACTGCCATGTACCCATTCTCGCACGACCCCCGGGGAAACGGCAGTACCGCTAGCAGGTGGTGATGGTGCGGTGAAGAGCTTCGAGCTTTCCGATCACGCGGCCCGCGTCGCGAAGCGCGAGAGCGCTTGGCCCATCGCACTTTGCCTTATCCGGATCCGGGTGAAATTCAAGAAACACGCCATGGGCTCCGGCGGCCACCGAAGCGGCTGCGATCACTTCCACGCCTTCTCTTCGGCCCCCAGTGGCGGTGGACTCACCGCCTGCGCCTTTGCCGGCGCCGGGAAGTTGCACCGCGTGGGTGGCATCGATCGTAACCGGCACGCCGAGCTTCGCCATTTCGCCGAACCCGAGCATGTCCACTACGAGGTTGTTGTAGCCAAAGCTTACGCCGCGCTCACAAAGAATCGTGAGCTCACGGCTCGGAGCCGCCTCGCGGATTTTGCTCACAATGTTTTTGGCATCCCAGGGCGCAAGGAACTGGCCCTTCTTCACATGGAGAAGCCCGCCGTTTTTTTCTACGGCCCGGGCAGCGGCCACCACGAGGTCGGTTTGCCGGCAAAGAAAAGCGGGGATCTGCACCACTTCCGCCACCTTCGCCACGGGCTCGCATTGCTCGGGATCATGCACGTCGGTAATTACAGCCAGTCCGTGCACGGCTTTTACCTTTTCCAGAATTTTTAGACCCTTCTCCATCCCAGGTCCGCGGAAGCTCTTGATCGACGAGCGGTTGGCCTTGTCGAAGCTCGCCTTGAACACGAACCTCACGCCCATTTCGTCGGTAACTCGCTTCAATTCCGCCGCCGTTTCGACGGCAAGGCCCTCGTCTTCCAGCACATTCAATCCCAGCATCCAGAAGAGGCGCTCGCCGGCACCGATTCGGATTCCCGCCTTGGAGATTTCTAGATTTTTCATTTCCCCATCACGATCGTTTTAGTTTGATCTACAGTGGACTTCGTTTTGCCATGACTCACTGAAATCACAAACTTATCCTTAGCCGCACTTTCCAAAGAAACTTTCATTCCCTCACAATTTGTTTCAACTGCACGAGAAAGCACTTTTAAATCCCTCGTAAAAGAACCCGTTTTTGCTTCAACTTCCTTTTGCTCCGCATACAAGGACGCGAGACAACTCTTTACAGCCCCGTCACTTGAAGCGAGACCAGAACCTCCGACTAACATCGCCAATACGAATAAAGCTCTCATTTTTTCTCCTTCTTAAAATCCAACGCCGCGCCAATGAAGCTCTTAAAGAGCGGGTGCGGAGCCAGGGGCTTAGATTTGAACTCCGGGTGGAACTGACAGCCCACGAAATAAGGGTGCTCGCGTAGCTCCACCATCTCCACCAGTCCCCCCTTCGTGGTCACACGGCTCTCCCGACAAAATCCGGAGAACACCATTCCTTTGGCGGCAATCTCATCGCGGAACTGGTTGTTCACTTCATAGCGGTGGCGATGGCGCTCCTGGATCTCGCTCTTCTTGTAGGCATCAAAGGCCTTCGTGCCGGTCACGAGCTCGCACTCCCAGTTTCCGAGGCGCATGGTACCGCCCATTTTTTCCAGATGGCGCTGATCTTCCATGAAGTCGATCACCAGGTGCTTGGAGTTAGGATCAAACTCGGCGCTATTGGCATCCTTCCATCCCACCACACTTCGAGAATACTCGATCACCGCGAGCTGCATACCTAGGCAAATACCGAAAAAGGGGCGCTTCTTCTCACGGGCGTAGCGAATGGCGGCAATTTTTCCTTCCACACCGCGCACTCCGAAACCGCCGGGGATGAGCACACCATCCACGTCTCCGAGCTCACGCTCCATGGTGGCTTCGCTCTTCATCATCTCTTCCGCGTCGATGAACTTAAGGTTCACCTTCGTGTCGTGGGCCACGCCCCCGTGCACGAGAGCTTCGTTGAGGCTCTTGTAGCTTTCCTTGAGCTCCACATATTTTCCCACGATTCCAATCGTGACCTCATGCTTCGGCTCCAGCACCTTTTTCACCACATCGTCCCAAGCCTTCATGTTGGGATTGGAGGTCCAGATGCCGAGCTGCTCCACGATGCGCTCGTCGAGGCCTTCCTTTTGGAAGTTGAGCGGCACTTCGTAGATCGACTTTGCGTCCATCGCCGTAAACACATGGCTCGCCTTCAGGTTACAGAACAATCCGATCTTGGCCTTGATTTCGCTCGAGAGAGGGCGATCCGTGCGGCAAAGGAGCATATCGGCGTCGATGCCTTCTTCGCGAAGCTTGCTCACGCTGTGCTGAGTCGGCTTGGTTTTCAGTTCCCCCGCTGCCGCGATGTAGGGCACGAGCGTGAGGTGAACGAAGAGCACGTTTTCGCGGCCTTCATCAAATTTCATCTGACGAATGGCTTCAATGAAAGGAAGCGATTCGATGTCACCCACCGTACCGCCCACTTCCACGATCGCCACGTCGGCCCCTTCGGCAGCGGTGCGAATGTGGCGCTTGATCTCGTCGGTGATATGGGGAATCACTTGCACGGTTTGCCCGAGATACTTCCCCTTGCGCTCGTTGTGGATCACGGTGTCGTAGATCTGCCCTGTGGTGAAATTATTTTTTCGGGAGAGCTGCACCGAGGTGAATCGCTCATAGTGCCCGAGGTCGAGGTCGGTTTCTGCGCCGTCCTCCAGCACAAACACTTCCCCGTGCTGGGTGGGATTCATCGTGCCCGGATCCACGTTGATGTAAGGATCCATCTTGATCAGCGTGATCTTGAGGCCACGCGCTTCCAGCAGCGCGCCGATCGAGGCAGCCGCCAGGCCCTTGCCGAGGGAGCTGATCACGCCGCCAGTCACGAAAATATACTTCCTCGGTTTTGCCATTATCGATTCTCCTCAAGAAATGCCGCTCTCGCCTTGTGTAAATCTTCTTCCGTATCCACGCTCTGGGAATCTCGCTCGATGCGTCCCATGCCGATCTTCACGCCATGATAGAGAGCGCGCAATTGCTCGAGCGACTCCCACTGCTCCCAAAACACCGGCTCCCAGCCCGCAAATTCGAGAAGAAAATCCCGGCGATAAACATAAATTCCCAGGTGTTTTCCCACGTGGGATTCCTGGAGCACGCGATCGTCGTCGAACTCGGGCTTACGGTAAGGTATGGGCAATCGACTAAAGGTGATCGCATTGCCGTCTTTATCGGTGATCACTTTTACCACCGAAGGGTTGAGAAAATCTTCCCGGGAGCGAAGCACCGTACAAACCGATCCCATCTTCGTGCGCCCTCGCAGAACGGGCTCCATTGCGGCTTCCACGGCTTCTGGTGGCACCACCGGCTCGTCGCCCTGGAGGTTGACGATGAACTCATGCTTCAAACATTTAGCTACGTGAGCCACTCGATCGGTGCCGCTTTTGAGGCTTTCCGGGGTCATCACCGCTCGAAAGCCCGCCTTTTCCACGGCACGAACAATCTCCTCGTGGTCGGTTGCCACCAGAATCTCACTAATTCCACGTACTTGCGCGGCACGTTCGGCAACGCGAACCACCATGGGTTTTCCGTCGATATCGGCTAGGGCTTTGCGGGGGAGGCGGGTAGATCCCATGCGCGCCGGAATAATAAGGGCCGTGCTGCTCATGGGATTTCATAGTACCGCCAGCGGATAAGGGGGGCAATGAAAGAAAAGCGCTTCCTCCGGTAACTCCGTTGACAGGCCCACTGCACCGCATTAGATTGCGCCCCGAGCGATCAACCATTCCTGAGGTCCTGCACCATGATTCGAGCACTCGTTCTCTTCTTCGCCCTTTCTTCCACGTCCCTAATGGCCGCTGAAAATGACTGTACCCAAGGTATCCAGGCCACCCTCGCGGGCTGGGCCCCCAAAACGGGAATCGTGACCCTCACCGGCAAGTACACCAAGAAGAGCCAGAGCGGCGAATACAAGGCCTGCGAACTCTCGATCAAGCTGGACGGGAATCGGCTGGTGCCGGATGTGAACCCGCAAAAGTTCAATCCCAACTACGGCGACGGCGGAGCCTTCTGGCCCTTCGGGAACTATCCCACCGCGGAGCCCGCGAGCGATGACTACAAGTCCGTGGCCTACTTCACCTGCTGGGCCAACTCGAATGGCTTTTCCATCGACTACGGCTACAAGGAGCAAAGCGGCTGGTACAAGTCGAAGCGCTACAGCCTATCCCTCGAGAAGAACTCCGACGGCTCCTACGAGGCCTCGCTTCGAGACGGCGATCCTGGCTTGCGCGCAGTATCCTGCCGCGGCGATATTTCCGAGAAGTAGAAGTTAATCACCGGCCCACTGGCATAAGGTTCGTGTCGATCTCCGGACGCCACTGGCCACGCCATTCTTTAATCCTGAGGCGAGGGCGCTGTCCGCTTCCCTCAGGAGGAATCTCTACCTGCACGTAGGTGAGAAGTGTTTGTAGCCCAAAGTCGGCGATGTCGAGTGATGTGAACTGATTCCATGTTCCCGTATTGAAATATTCTCGGCCTCCGCCCCACTGGCGATAGCGCACCACGTGGGTATGACCAAACACAATCGCGAGGAGGTGCGGATTGTCGCGCAGGATGTGGCGGGCTTCTTTCATGAAACTCGGATAGATCGTGAGGTTTTTGAATCGCTCCCATGTGATACGGAAATCCTGAAGCGGGTGACGCCGAGCCAACAACACCATGCGAATAATCGCCATTCCGGAGTAGTAACCACTCTTCAAGCTCCAGATCAGGTCGTGAAGAAAGGCCCAGCGAATATAGGTCGTGAACGGCTTCACTTTGTCGATAAACGGGCGATCCTTCTTTAGTTTCGGCAGAAAAGTGGTCACGAAGAGCGACGCCCACGGAAGATTCAGCACGGGCTCCGGATAGTCGGGATCATGAACGGAAAATCGATTCGGGTCCGTAGAATTGATCGCTTCGTACATGTGCCCATGCTCGATGCGCACGCGATCAAATTCGTAAAAAGTATCGTAGAAGCGAAGATTCGGTCCGATCGTCTCGATGAGAATCCGCCGAGGCTCGTCGAAGAGAAGGCCGATGTCGTGGTTACCGATTACATAGGCGATCTCTTTTCCGGGCGACGCGGCAAACTCCCTGAGCGCATCGAACACCTCCGGATGACCGGCGATCACCGTTCTCACCGCATGAGACACCATTGATTCGGAGATCAGATAGGTGTGAACGCCCAGATAGTCAATCTGGAGCAAGTTGAGGAAGTCGCCGTTGATGATGAGCTCTACTTCCGCGTCGGCGTAATCTCCGGTTCGATAAAAATTCAGGAACTCGATAAACCGACGGCCGTATTGAAAGTCTTCAAGAATGTTGAGCGTACCATCGCGCAGCACCGGCCCCTTGCCGATGTGAAAATCAGAAACGACGATTTTTGTTCTTTTCCCCACGCCTATTCATCGGAATTTGCTGCCTTTTTCATGAGTTCACCGGCGGAAGTGATCTTATTTCTTACACTGCTCCGTTTAACTCCGTAGAGAGCCTCATCGGCGGCCCGGAGGATTTCCTTTTTCGTTACCGCGTGCTCAGGAACCGAAGCCACACCGATCGTGGCCGTGAGACGAATTTCCAGTCCGTCACGGGCCAAGAATCGCTTTTTCTCGATTTGAACCCTCACTCGCTCTGCCACGAGCAACGCATCCTTTTCCTCCGTGTGGGAGAGAATCATCACGAACTCATCGCCCCCGTAGCGAAAGGTTATGTCGCTCTCACGGAGCGTTTTCTTGATCTCATGCCCCACCTCAAAGAGGAGACGGCTTCCGATCAGATGCCCATGGTGATCATTCACCGACTTGAAGTAATCCAAATCAAGGAAAAGCACGGAGAACGGAATATTGTTCCGTTTTGCCAGGGAAATCTCCCGATCAAGCACCACTTCCAGATAGCGCTGGTTGTAGAGCCCCGTGAGATCATCGGTGTAGGTAAGCCCCTTGAGCTCGGTCACGTATTCCATACGCTCACGAAAGCAGCGCACGATCTCTCGCAAGGTCTGCACTTCAAATGCCGACGGCCCCTCGCCCTCACAGCTGGAGAGCTGGAAAACGTCGCCCATTCCGAACTCGAGACGAAAAAAAAAGTTCTTTCCATCCGCCATGAAAAACTCGCCCGGCTTCCAAACCACGGCGCACTTTTTCAGCTCCACATGTTCAGATAGTTCAGGGTGAAATCGATTCTGAAAGTACCGGGTGAATGCCTCAGAGCACGCCGCAGGATCTTTGGCTGAGGCCGTATCCAGGGAGAGTTGCAGCAGTAGGCGGTCCGGACTCATCTATCCTCACGCACCGGAAGCCTTGTTAGGATCGTCTTCCCGGGCAGCAGCCAGCTCTTCGGCGGTAACCACGCGGGTAGGCTCGCCGTCGTTTGCCAAGGCGTCGAGATCGGGCGGAGGAGCAGAATCGGCCGCAATTCCCTCGGCACCAGGCATGGGCACGAAGCCCTTGCTGCCCATGAGACTAGCTGGCGACGCATCCATGGGTTCCGGAGATGGATCAGAGGACGGCTCCGCCGACGACTCCGACATAACGCGCGTGGGCTCGATCGAGGAAAGTATCGGCGCCGCCGTAGCTCCGGCAGGAGCCTGTGCCGCTCGCTCGGAATCGCGAAGTTCAAGCTCTTCCACCACTTCGCCCTCCATTTCGTCGAGGAACCGCTCTTGATCGATCTCGCTCTCGATCATGCCGATCGCTACATGGAGGGCACGAGCCACTTTGGAAAGCTTCGCGAGGTATCGCTCGCTTTCCATTTCCGCCTGCACCCGACTGTCTTGCACTTGATCGAGATCGTACTCAAGAGCATCGATTTTCCGCTGCATATCGAGCACATGCCGATCACGAGCCTCGATCAAGGTGGCGGAATCCTTTCGCATCAGCTCAAGTTTCGCCTCGAGATCCCGCTCATTGGCTCGAATCCGAAGTAGGTCTTTTCGCACTCGTTCCCGTAGCTCGTCGTATTTTTGCGTGGCGTGCTCCGCATCCTTTTCGAGCTGTTGAATTCGGGCGTCACGCCCCTCCACATCGGAGCGAGCCTTGCGGCGATCCTCCTCCAGCGTCTGCTCCAGTTCTTTTTTTACGCCTTCCGCGGCTTCGGCCCTCTGGCCAGCCTCCCGCGCTTCGTGCTCTCGCTCGCGCAGCTGGTGCTGGGCCTTCTTCACTTCAGAAAGCATCCGGTCATAGTCGCGGCGCAGTTCGTCGCGCTCGGCCCGAAGCTCCTCAGCCTCGTCCTCTTTGATCGCCAGATATTTCCGAAGCACCTCTACATCGCCTGTGGCGAGTTCCCGTTCTTTCTTGGGTGATGGGAGCGATGAGGGCGCAGTCGGAAGAGAAAGTTCGTCGAGAAGTTTCAGAAAGCCTTGCGCCGGCATGGGAGTTTTTGCGTAGCGATGCGCTGCCCCGGGAGACTTCGAATGTTCTTGGAAATCATTTTTTCCGAGAGTGGCCGAAACCGCGATCAATCGCGGGGCGCCCTTTTTTCGCGCCATCCTCGCCTCGGCAAGCAGGTCCGCCATGCCCTTCAGATCCAGCGAGGCCACCACTACATCAAATTTTTGGGAGTCGAGATACAAACGCGCTTCCGTAATATTCGTGGCGCGCACGAGTTCATGTCCTCGATCTTGAAGAAGGGAAAAACCATCGCCCTGTGACCAGGGTGACCCACCACTGTCGATCCAAAGAAGCCTCATCCTGCGCTTTCCCCCGAAGGCGCATTCGTGCGCCCCATCCTAATAGTTTAGAAACTTGGAAAGCCCGTGTCAAAACAGGGATTTGACTTTCTCCCACCCCGGAACCGAGAATGGGGGTGAGCAGGGAGCAGGCGTGTTAATCGGAAAAAATCCCAAGAAAAACAAAAAGCTGGCGGATGATCTCACTGTAGTGCTCCTGCGAGGCAATGGCACTCCTCGCAGCTTTCAGCTCAGCATTCCCTATCTACAACGGTCAGCTATTACCCTGGGGATCACGGTAGCAGGTTTGGCCACTCTGCTATTTGCCGCCTCTCTCTACATCGGCCTCGGCCGTGCTCCCAAGATCAATATCCAAAATCCTGCGGCGCTGATCACAACGGCCGTGACCTCACCGGAAAATACCGAGGAAACGAAAGGCCTCCGCGAGGATCTCGCCAAACTCCAGGCTCAGCTCGACGGGCGTAAACCTCTCACGCCAAACACTCCGGACACTACGCCGCTTCGCCTGATCGGACCCACCGGCACCTTGGTTGCCGACGGCGAAACTTCCGTAAAGGTGATGAACTCCAATGTGAAGCGAGGGCCGAACGGATCCGTAACCCTCGATTTTGAACTTCACAACACTCATCCCCAGCAGAGGCAGGAACGGGGCTACATCCTCGCTCTCGCAAAGTCGAAGGACTTCCTGGCGGTGTATCCTCAAGGAGCATTCTCTCCTTCGGAGAATGTGGTGCTCACCTACAGCAAAGGTGAAACGTTTGCCATCTCCCGTTTCCGCATGGCGAGCGCCGAGTTCAAAAATCTTCCGCAAACCGGCGCTCCGCTTCAGTTTCAGATTCTTCTTTTCAATACAGTCGGAAAAATCATCGCCACCATGCATGTGGAGGAAAACCGCTGATGGAACTCAAGGTAATTCCCGGCAAAGAGCTGGAGAGCGACATCACCCTGGTTGGCCAGGGCTCACACCTGAAGGGCGACCTTCAGTTTGATCGCTTTACCCGAATTCACGGCCGCATCGACGGCACTGTTTCCGGAACGCCCGGAAGTTTGATCGTAGTGGGCGAAACCGCCACCATTCACGCCGACTTCAATTGTCACGATCTGGTGATCGACGGGTTCGTGCGCGGCAATGTAGTTTCAAAAGGGAAGGTGACGATCGCCCGTACCGGACGATTGGTGGGTCATGTGAAGGCGCCTCAGTTTGAGGTGCAATTCGGCGCCCATTTCGAAGGAAAAGCTACAACCACCCGTTCTCGCGATACCAGCGCGCCGTCTGGCGAAAGCCTTGCGACAGACTCCAATATGGCTTGAAGCCGAGCTTTCGCTTGGCCTTTTCGTTGGAGCACGCCCAGGATCGGGCGGAAAGTTCCTTGTACTTATCTAAGCTAAGCGGAAGTGCCTTGCCGGTAACAGCCGTAACGGCGGAACACAAACCCGAAGCCAGCTTAAGAAGCGGAAGCGGGAGAGGAACCGTAACGGGATCTTTTCCCAACGATTCCGCCAGAAGCCGCATCACCTCGCTCCAGGAGTGCTCCCCATCGCCGGAAATGTAAAAAACCTCCCCTGGCGAAAACTTTTCTTCGCTCGTACCGGCCAGGATGATTCCACGCACCAAATCCTCCACGTGCACAAAACTATAGAGACGGTCCGGACCGGTGGCCCCCAGCTTTGGACTAAGTCCGCGCTCCACGATTTCAAAAAAGGTCAACACGCCTCGATCCTTAGGCCCATAGACCGCCGGAGGCCGCACCACAACCGACGATGTTTTCAATTCCTCCAAAGCCTTTTCGCCCGCGAGCTTGCTGGCACCGTAGTCCGATACGGGCTGAGCTTCATTCTCTTCCCGCCGAACCTCCTTCCAATCGCCCGGTCCGGCGGCCGCCAAAGAACTCACATAAACCATCCGCCGCACCGACGGGGCGCGATTCACGGCTCGCACCAAATTCTCTGTTCCCTTCGCGTTGCTAGCGAAAAAGGCTTCCCGATCCGGGGCGGTAACTACTCCGGCCACGTGGAAAACGATCTCCGCATCGCCAATCGCCCGCTCCAAGGATTCGGGGGCGCGAAGGTCGCCCTCCACCGGCTTCACCGCCACGCTGGCGAGGTTCCGCAGATTGCTGCTTCGCCTCACTAGAATTCGCACTTCGTGTCCTTGTTTCACTAACTCGTCGGCCAAAGTGCTGCCCACAAAACCGCTGGCACCGGTTACCAATACCTTCATTCCCGCCCTCTCTTGATGGGGTTCCCACCCGAGAGTACACTGCCGCCTTACCTATGGCCAAGCGCGCGAAAATGGTGGTTACGATCCTCGGGTGCGGCACTTCGGTGGGCGCTCCCATGATCGGGCTGCAGCACTTGCCTCAGTTTCGAAACCCTCGCAATCATCGGTTGCGCGCCAGTTGTCTGGTGGAACCTTACGGCCGCGGGGGGCCGGCCATTGTGATCGATACGTCTCCCGACTTCCGAACGCAGGCCCTCCTCTATTTCCCCAAGCGGAACCCCCGGCTCGACGCAGTACTCCTCACCCATTCCCACGCGGACCACGTTCATGGACTCGACGACATCCGGCCCTTCAATTTCCGACAACAGGCGGCGATCCCCCTTTATTCGGAGCCCCAGGTTTTGGACGATGTCCGCACCAAATTTTCCTATATTTTCCAGCCCACCCAAGAGGGCGGAGGCAAGCCGCGCCTCCACCTCCACCCCGTCCTAGACCAGCCTTTTCACCTGGAAGGAGACCTGAGCCACCTTTCCGTAACCCCCCTCCCCGTCCACCACGGCTCTATTTCTTGCCTAGGATTCCGCATCGGGTCATTTGCCTACATCACGGACTGTAGCTATATTCCTGACGCAACCTTAGCGAAGCTGAAGGACCTAGAGCTCCTGATTTTGGATTGCTTGCGGCCCAAGCCTCACACCACCCATCTGAATGTGGCTCAATCCATGGATTGGGCCCGGCGGATCGGCGCGAAGAAGACCGTGTTTACCCACATGGGCTTTGAGCTGGAGTACGAGGCGTTTCGTAAAGGGTTGCCACGAGGGATGGTGCCCGGCCACGACGGAATGCAGTTCCGCCTGGCACCACCCCCAAGAGTTTTAATAACCGGGAAGGGCAAAAAACCTTCCCCACTTTGAGGTGTCTCCCATGATCATCGGCGTACCGAAGGAAATCAAAAACAATGAAAATCGCGTGGGTCTTGTGCCTGGCGGTGTTCTCTCGCTCGTAAACCGGGGCCACAAAGTTTATGTGGAAACCAAGGCCGGCCTCGGCGCAGGAATTTCCGACGAAGACTTCATTAAGGCCGGCGCCCAGATTCTCGGCACCGCCCAAGAGATTTGGGACAAGGCTGAAATGGTAATCAAGGTGAAAGAGCCGATCGCCCCCGAATACAAGCTGATGAAGTCGGGCCAGATCCTTTACACCTACCTCCACCTCGCCGCTGAGCCGGAACTCACCCGCGCTCTCATGGAGCAAAAGGTAAGCGCGATCGCCTACGAAACGATCCAGCTCGAGAACGGCTCCCTTCCGCTCCTCACTCCGATGAGTGAAGTGGCCGGACGAATGGCCACCCAAGTGGGCGCTCGCTATCTCCAAAAAGATCAGGGTGGAAAAGGAATTCTCCTGTCGGGTGTACCCGGCGTTCGCCGTGCGAAAGTGACCGTGATCGGCGGCGGTATTGCCGGTACCAATGCGGCCATTATCGCCATCGGTATGGGCGCTCAGGTAACCATCCTCGACGTGAACATGAACCGTCTTCAGTACCTCGACGACGTGTTCAGCAACTCCATCAACACCCTCTACTCGAACCCGATCAACATCGCGAAGGCAGTAGAAGAGTGCGACCTCCTGATCGGTACGGTTCTGATCGCTGGTGCCAAGGCCCCCAAACTCGTAACCCGCGACATGATCAAGTCCATGGGCCAAGGTGGCGTGGTGGTCGACGTTTCGATCGACCAGGGTGGTTGCATCGAGACGATCCGTCCTACCTCTCACTCCGACCCGATTTTCCGAGAAGAAGGAGTGGTTCACTACGGCGTGACCAACATGCCTGGAGCCGTGGCCCAGACCTCTACCTACGCCCTCACCAACCGCACCTTGAAATATGCCCTCCAACTCGCTGATAATGGATTCCACAAGGCCATTGCCAGCGATGCGGCGCTCTACAAGGGCGTAAATGTTTTCGGTGGCAAGGTGGCCTATAAAGCAGTGGCCGACGACCTGGGACTCCCCTACGAAGCCGTAAGGGTATAAAGACACCAAGGCCATCGGCAGGAAGGGAGTCCACCGATGGCCGACGAAAAAGCAGCAGCACCCGCGGCAGAGGCCAAAGAAGCGGCACCCGCGGGGCCCAAAATTATTCTCGGATTTCCCCTTCCTGTATTTGCCCTCATTGCCCTCAATGTCCTTACTCTGCTGGGGGGCCTCGGTTACATCACCTATGTAAGCCTGGTTTACGTGAAACCCGCGATCACCGAGGAAATGGTGCAAAAAGACATTTCCACTCAGGTGCAAAAAGCAGAAAAGAAGAAGGAAGAAGTAGGAACGGAGATTTTTACCGAAACCATCGGCGACATGACCGTGCTGCTCAAATCTGCCAAAGGCTCCAAAAGCCACTACGCCACGATGCAGATCGTGCTGGGTTGCCCCACTGAGAATTGCGTATCTCAGGTGAAAGCCAACAAGAAGAAGATCGAAGACGCGGTTCAGAACTCCATCGCTGCCTGGACCTATACGGAACTCAGCTCCCTGGAAACCAAGTTTCGCGTGAAACACGAAGTGCAGGCTCGCGTGAATTCCTTCCTCCAAGGCACGGGAGTAACGGAAGTGTATTTTACGGACTTCGTAGTCCAGTAAGAATGCGGCAAACCTATTTGATCGCGGGAATCCTTTGTCTGGGTCTCGCGTTGGCCGGCGTTTTTCTTCCGCTTCTTCCCGCTACGCCTTTCGCCCTGCTTTCCGGCTGGCTTCTGAGTAAGTCCTCCCCACGGCTACACGAATGGGTGCTGTCTCATTGGATGATCGGTCCGGTGATTCGCGACTGGAACGCCCGAGGCGCCATTCGTCCCGCAGCGAAAAGCACCGCAACTCTCATGATCGGCACTTCGATCGCCTGGATTTGGGTATCTGGTCCCGACTGGCTGCACTGGCCATTAACGGTTCTACTGGGCGGTGTCCTTACCTTCGTTTTGACTCGCCCCAATCGTTAATTACTTTTCCATCCTACTCGAAACACGAAGTTGAAATATCCGAGCACCACCAGAACAGCCATAAACTGATGCGCAGCAGCAAGATTCACTGGAGCCGCATAGACGAGCGTGGCAATTCCTAATAGAAACTGCGCGGTCATCACACTGGCTAGGTGCAAAAACACGCGAAGAAGCTCTCTCGACACTCGCGTCACGAAGAACCACGCCGCCCCCAAGGTAAAGAGAAACGTGACCGTGCCCAACCATCGATGCACCCACTGCACCATCACCGGGTTTTCGAAAAAATTTATCATTATCGGCGCGTGAGAGAACGCCACGTCAGGAAGAACTTCCCCTCCCATCAATGGATAGGTCGAGAAGTAAACACCGGCTTTTAACCCGCTGGTGAAACACCCCCACAAGACCTGCACTCCGATCATCCCGCCCAAGACAAGAGCAAGAGCTCTGGCTCTCGGAGAAAGCGATACATTCAGCGTTTTCTTAAAGCGAACGATCTGGCGGTAGAGAACAAGCAGTGTAGCGAGGGCCAAAAAGAAGTGTGTGGCCAACAAATAGTGGCTCACCGAGGGACGGTGATTGAGGCCTGACTTGACCATTATCCATCCCATCAATCCCTGAATCATAATCAAGGACGGCAATCCGAACGCTAAACGCCTTCCCAACCAAACCCGCCAGCGTACGGCTCCGAAAAGCACTACAAAGAAAATCACTCGCCCCAAAACGCGGTGCATGAACTCCCACCAGAAAATGCGCTTGTAGTCGGGAAGCTCGAAATGGGAATTCACCTTCTGAAATTCCGGAGATTGTTTGTAAAGATCGAACTCGCGCTGCCAGTCGCTCTCCGAAAGGGGAGGAACCCATCCGGTAACCGGTTTCCACTCCGTAATTGAAAGCCCCGATCTCGTGAGACGGGTGACTCCCCCCACGGAAATCATCATGACCACAAGCACCACGCACAGGAGAAGCCATCCGAACACGCCTTTTGAGTTTTGCGCTTTTTCCATGGCCCGGATCATAGTGGGAATCGAAGGCTTCGCAAGACTCTCCCCAGGAAAAACGAGAGAGATTGTCACGTGACGCGACGATTTGCCGCACTACGCCCTATAACAATTGCAAGGGAGACCAAAAACGTTCAAAACTTTCCTCAGCGATGTAGCAAATCAACCGAAGAGCCTCCGGGCACTTCTCGGTTTGCGCCCACACGCGGTAGTGAAATTCCTAAACCAAGGGGGATCCTCAGTGAGCAATCAAAACAAGGAATCAGATAAGATTCCGGCGATGCAAAAGTTATTCGACCGTCCTTTCCTATGGCTGGCCCTGGGCTTCGTGACGATGCTCGTGTTTTACACGCTATGGGGAGTTTGGGAGATCATGTCGCTCCCGCCCGCTCCGCTTCCGTAACCCTTTCGAAAACCTTTCAACATCGAGGCTGAAAATATGTCAGAAACACACAATAAAATGCATTCAGGGATCGTACCTGTAACGGGAGTTTGGTGGAATCCAATTCCTAAACAAGAAAAGTTTTGGGTAACCATCTCCTTTATCTGGTGTATGATCCTGTTCGCCATGATGCCCTTGTGGCACTTCAAGGGCGGTCAAAACCCCTCCGGTATCCGTTCCAAGGTGAGCGCTGCCGACTTTGCCGCACGCACCGAGCGCTTCGTGCAGGAGTACAAAGTGGGCGAGGAGGCCGGATTCCCCGTAGTGGAGCCGCCCGCCGGCGCCGACGTGTACCTCATGGGCAGAATGTGGCAGTGGTACCCGGTCCTCAAGCTGAAGAAAGGCGTTGAATACACCCTTCATCTTTCCTCGGTAGACATCAACCACGGCTTCAGCCTCTTCCCGATGAACATCAACTTCCAAGTGGTCCCCGGCTACGACTACGGCCTGAAGGTCACCCCCAACAAGGCGGGTGATTTCCGGATCATTTGTAATGAGTTCTGCGGAATCGGCCATCACATGATGGTCGGTAAAATTCTGGTCACCGAATAATTTAGGGAGTTGATAAAATGAGTAGTGCAGCAGCAATGACAAAGTTCCGCACCTGTCTGGTGACCGGACTCAAAGTAAACCGCGACTCCGAGCTCCTCATCCGCTTCAACGCGGTGGTGGCCGTAGTTTGCCTTCTGATCGGAGCCATCGGCGCCATTGGCCTCGTGCTCACGCGCTGGCAGGCAGTACACCTGCTACCAGCCGACTGGTTCTACCGAACCCTAACCCTCCACGGCCTCAATATGCTGATCTTCTTCATCATATTCTTCGAGATGGCGGTGCTCTACTTCGCAGGACCCGTGTTGCTGAACTCAAGGCAACCGGCGCCTAAGCTGGGTTGGCTCTCCTTCATCCTGATGGTGGTGGGAATGCTCATGGTGAACACCATGGTGCTCATGGGAAAGGCCGACGTGCTTTTCACCTCCTACCCTCCTCTTAAGGCAGACCCGCTCTACTACTTGGGCATTATTCTTTTCGCCGTCGGGGCACTGATTGCGACGAGCCTTTTCTTTGCCGCCCTCGTGGTAGCCAAGAAGGAAAAAACCTACGAAGGAAGCATTCCGCTCGTGACGTTCGGTGCAATGACCGCGGCGATCATCGCCGTAATCACCCTCGTGCACGGAGCAGCAACCTATATCCCCACGTTCCTCTGGTCCTTGGGCCTGATCGAACTCGATGCGCAGCTCTACCGCTTGCTCTTCTGGGCCCTCGGTCACTCCTCCCAGCAGATCAACGTGGCGGCCCACGTTTCGGTTTGGTACCTCCTCGGCGCTCTTACCGTAGGCGGCGTGGTACTCAATGAAAAGGTAAGCCGCACGGCTTTCGTGCTCTACATCCTCTTCATCTCCATGGCCTCCGCTCACCACCTCCTCGTAGACCCGGGCATGGGCCCAGCCTGGAAGGTGTGGAACACGAGCTATGCAATGTACCTCGCCGTGCTCGCGTCGATGGTGCACGGATTCACGGTTCCCGCCGGTATCGAGATGGGCCAGCGTCTCCGTGGATTCACTGCGGGCCGTTTCGAATGGCTGCGTAAGGCCCCGTGGGGCGACCCCGGATTCTCCGGTCTCGTGCTCTCCGTGGTGATCTTCGGATTCCTCGGCGGCATCACCGGCGTAACGATCGGAACCGAGCAGATCAACATCATCGCGCACAACACGATGCGCCTCCCCGGCCACTTCCACGCCACGGTAGTGGGCGGTACGGCACTTTCGTTCATGGCTGTTACCTATTACGTGCTCCCGCTGATCTTCCGTAAGCGCGTGGCGTTCTGGGGAATGGCGAAGCTGCAACCCTGGGTGTTCGCCATCGGTCTCTCGATCATGTCGATGTCGAAGATCTACATGGGTATCTTCGGCGTACCGCGCCGTCACTGGGACATCTCCTTCTCGAACGCCCCGTTCTCGGTGGAGTTCCACCCGGCCGTTTGGGTGGTGCAGGCAATCTTCGGCGTCGCCGGTCTCGTGATGGTGACCGGAGCGCTCATGTTCGTAGCGATCGCGGTAGTCACCGTGTTCTTCGGCAAGCCTCTTGATGAGGAAGCCATCCGCACCGGCGCGAGCGGAATTCCCCAGGGAATTCTCCGCCTGCCCAAGCAGGTGCACGAAGGCCCGCACGTGGAAGAGGCCCACAAGCAAGGCGCGAAAGGCACCGTGGTTTTCTGCGGCATCTTCCTCGCGTGCTTCGTGCTCTACTACTTCGTGAACTGGAAGATCCTCTCCTTCCTCTGGAAGGTCGGCTGATTTTTCATGTCCCGTAGCGAACGCTCACCACTCCTGATGCTGCTCCTTTGGATTGCAGCGACCATGGGCTGGTGGGCGTTTGCTTTTGCGCCCGTTTCCTCGTCCAACGAGTGGTTTACCGCGGCTAGAAACGCCTGCTTTGGCACCCTCGACAACGGCCTTCCCGACACCTACGGCTGGATGGTCCTCATTCTCGGACCCGGTTCGTTCTTTATCGGCCTTATCGTTACCTGGTATCACGACCTGAAGGCCGGAATACTCCGGCTTTTTGAGTCTGTGGGTGGAGTGGTGGTCGTGGCCCTGGTTCTTGCGGCCGTCCTCGTTGAGGTCTATATGGTCGGCACCAAGATCCGCGACGGAATTCGAATTTCCAATACCAGCTTCCGGGCCGATGTGGCGGGAGAGCTCCCCGACGGTTACCCGCGCACCGCGCACGTCGTTAAGGAATTCCCGCTGATTAATCAGCACGGGCAAAAGGTTAAAATTTCCGACTTGAAGGGGAAGGTCGTTCTAGTCACCTTCGCCTTCGCTCATTGCCAAACCGTATGCCCCGCTTTAGTGCAGCAGGCGATGGAAGGCCTCGAAGGGCTAGACCCACAGAAATTTCAGCTCGTAGTGGTAACCCTCGACCCCTGGCGCGATACCCCTAAGGCGCTCCCGGACCTCGCCCGAAAGTGGGAGCTCCCGGCTCATTCCTGGGTGCTTTCCGGTAAGGTTCAAGACGTTGAAAACACCATCAAAGCCTTTCAAGTGCCCTTCGAACGCGACATCAAGAGCGGAGACGTAACCCATCCGGCAATGACCTTTTTGCTCGACCAAGAGGGAAAGGTAGCCTTCACATTCAACAATGCACCTCCTGACTGGCTTCGCTCTGCAGCTCTGCGACTGGCCAGCAGCCCCTCGATAGAGTAAAAGTTTCTTATCACCTTCCTGGAGCCCGCCATGAGATCCAAAATCGGATTCTACAATCGCACTCGCCTATTCCTTCATCGTGGATTCTCGTGGGCCGATCAGGTGTTCAACCAAATTTTCCGGCCTGAGTTCAACCCCATCTACAAAAGTGGAACGATCGCCGTGGTTCTGATGTCTCTTGTAACCGTCACCGGCCTTGTGCTCGTGTTCTTTTACCGCCTCGGCGAACCCTGGGAATCGGTACGCGAAATGCAGGATCAGGTTTGGTTCGGCCGCTGGCTTCGCTCCGTCCATCGTTTTGCATCAGACGCCACCGTAGCAGCCGTGGTGCTCCATATGTTTCGCATGTTCGCTCAAGGAAAGAGCTGGGGGCCGCGGGCCTTCTCATGGATCACGGGTGTGTTTCTTCTATTGTTCCTCTTTATCTCTGCCTGGACCGGATTCGTGATGGTCTGGGACACACAGGCCCAAGTCGTGGCGGAACAGGGAGCCCACATTGTGGATTCCCTCGGTCTTCTTGCCGACCCGCTCGCCGGCTCCTTCAGCGGAGTCACGGACACGCCGCCCGCGTCGTTTTTCTTTCTCAACCTGTTTCTCCATGTGGTGGTGCCACTTGGCATGATTTTCGGCATCTGGATCCACACCTCGCGGATGGCCCGTGCCTCGTGGTTTCCGGAAAAGACCTACCTTTGGGGAATGGTGGCAATTTTTATCGTTTTGGGGATAGCCCTTCCCGCCCCTCTCGGTCCGAAAGCGAATCTCCTAACCCTCCCAAGTGGGGTGCCGCTGGATCGCTGGTTCAACTTCTGGCTGCCCTTCGCGGATGCTAGCCCTAGCGCCGTGTTCTGGTGGTGGACTGCACTTTTTGTGGTTCTCTCCGTCGTGCCATGGGTGATGAAGCCACGCTCCGAGTCGGCCGAAGCCAAACCGGCTTTCAACGACCCCAAGATCTGCCAGGGCTGCTCTCAATGCGTGAAAGACTGCCCCTACGAAGCCATACAAATGGTTCCGCGAATGGCGGGGCCTCCGATTTCTGAAACCGTAGCCCTGGTGACTCCGGAACTTTGCGTCAGTTGCGGACTGTGCTCTGCCTCCTGCGGCCCCATGACGATGGGTCCTCCGGATCGCAAAGGAACCCATCAGTATCAGGCCGCCAAGACTCTTGTGGCCGCTCTGGGAAGCACCCAGAAGCCGGGACAAACGCTCATCATCGGCTGCCAAAACCAACCGGAGACCTTGCGCCGACTGCAGGAATTTTCCGGCCCCGAAGAGACCCGGAATGTTCATATTTATCCCACCGAATGCGTGGGGGCGATTCACATGGCGGTGGTGGAGTACCTCGCCGCCCATTTCGAGAAAGTTTATCTGGCTGCGTGCCCTGAACGGAACTGCACCAATAAAGACGGGCACTTCCTCCTGGGTGAGCGTCTCGCCGGCCGACGGGAACCGATGCTTCTCGGGAAAGTTTCCGCCGATAAGATCGTGCTCCACCCCGTGGGCGCCGGTGAAGAGCGAGAACTCTGGAAAAGAATTTCTGGAAAAACTCCCAGAGGTCCGGTGCGCGGAGCGGTCGCTTTTGCGGCCGGTCTTATCGTGGTTGCCGCCATTGCATTCGCCGGCATGGGCCGAATGGGAGCCGAGCGTGACCATGGATTTCTCCGTCTGAACTGGCGCCTCGCCGGGCAAACGGAAAAGCACTGCAAGGCAAGTAACACTCAGGCACTCGCCCACATGCGTGCGCCGGAACAATGCACCTACACAATGCTCCCCTATCAGCTTGAAGTGAAACTGGACGGGAACTCTCTCTTCTCGGAGCCTGTGCGCCCTACCGGATTCCGTCATGACCGCCCTCTCTACGTGAAAAAGGACCTGGAGCTGCCTCCCGGATCCCATCGCCTCGAGATATCCTTTGTTCCAGAGAATCCGACGGCCACCACCAAACGACTCGTATTTTCTGGCAACGTGAATATTGTCGCGGGAAGAATTTCTCTGGTTCACATTTCCGGAGATCAAAACTCCCTTATCCTCAAGGAGGGAACGCTTTGAGTGCGGCCTGGTTAGTTCTGGGAGTTGTTTCACTTCTCGTGAGCGGGGCTCTTTCCATCCTGGTTACGGGCGCAAAGATGCCGTTTCTGCGCGAGTGGGTCACGGACCTTGAGTTGATTCGCCGATGCCTTGTGATTCATGTGAACCTGGCCACGCTGGTTTGGTTCACGGCGGTTCCTGCTGGACTCACTCTGAGGCAAGTTTGGCAGAGCCCCCCTCGCTCGCTATGGATTGGATTCGCCTCCTCGGTGCTGGGAATCATCCTCATGAGCGCCGCAGGCTTTTTCTCTGGAGCAACGCCCGTTCTTTCCAACTACGTCCCCGTGCTCACCCATCCTCTTCACGATTGGGGGCTCGGATTGTTTTTTGCGGGTGTAGCGATGAATTACCTTCATCCCGGCGCTTTGTTCCTCCGCTCCACCGATGGACCGTTTCACGAATCTCGTTGGGGCCTTTGGATCGGCGGAGCTTTTTTCCTGGCTGCCACAGCAGCACTGGTAATCGCCTTCCCCGCTCTGGAGCGAGAGTCTTTCTCTGATTTGAAGTCCTATTTTGAGATCGGCATGTGGGGAGGCGGGCACCTGCTCCAGCACTCGAGTTCCGTGTTTCTTGTGGTGGCCTGGGTCTATCTCCTGGGTTCGTCGGGCCTCCGAGGAGGAATCTTTTCCGACATTAAATGGATTTACTTCCTTCTAGCCACCCCCCTCACAATTATTCCGTTTCTGTTTGCCTTATCGCCATGGAGCAACGAATACCGAATCGCGTTTACGAACCTCATGAAGTGGGGGATCGCGCCGCCAATTTTGATTCTAATCGTTGGCGTAATCATGAATTGGATGCGGTCAGGGGCCGCACCTTCACCGGATGGGCGCCTTGCCCGTGTCACCTGGATCTTCAGCGCCGTGCTCGTTTGTCTCGGTTTCCTGTTCGGAGCCTTCATTGAGGGGCCCGACTTGCGAGTTCCCGGGCACTATCACGCCACTATCGGTGCCGTTACGATTGCATTCATGCTTCTGAGTCAGCGGGTTCTTCTGCCCAGGAACCCGTCCCTGATGAAGGCGGCGATCTGGTGTTATGGGGTAGGCCAAATCCTTTTTGCCAGCGGCATGTTTACAGCCGGGCTGTTTGGAGTGGGCCGAAAGGTCTACGGAGCCGAGCACTCCATCGCCAACTCCGGCCAATCTCTCGGCATGGCCATGCTAGGGATTGGCGGCTCGGTTGCGCTTCTCGGTGGAATTTGCTTCGGAGTCGCCATGTGGCGTGGCTGGCGCCATGATCCAAATCATTCTGATTCTGCGGCGCTCTGATACACTTCCCCGTAGATGATGAAAAAATCGCAAGATTGCCCGCCCCACGAAGCAGCCGTAAAAGCCTACTTCGTTGCGCCGCGGGCGGAAAATCAAGACCTCCTCAACGATGGCTTGGAAATGGCGCTCAGCCATTGGATCCAGTGGCGTAAACGAATGTTTGCGGGCGATGGCTCCTCCATCACACCAAAGGAAAAGAGAAGCGCCCCCTACCGGAAGGCGGTCGCGCGTACGCTCCGAGAAGTGCACCGAATTTCTCATGCGTTTCACGGTGAGCTCCCCCGGCATTCTCCTCGCTACATCGGCCATATGCTTTCGGAGTATTCCATTCCTGCTTTTCTCGGGCATTTCCTGGCTCTCCTCTACAATCCCAACAACGTGGCCACAGAGGCTTCGCGAGTGGGCGTAAAGCTCGAAAAGCTTGCCGTGAAAGAAATGCTCAAGATGGTGGGCTACGGTGGCGGCGCGATGGGGCACTTCACCAGTGGCGGTTCGATCGCGAATTTTGAAATGCTGTTTCGTGCACGGGAGTGGGCTCGTGACCTCGAGCGCCCGGTGCTTCTCGTTCCCGAGAGCGCCCATTACTCCTGGAAAAAGGGGGCGCACCTGGTGGGCCTGGCGGGAATCGTCTCGATCGCGCTCGATTCGGAAGGCCGTCTCAGCGTGGAGCACCTAGACGCAACCCTCAGAGACCTTCGCAAAAAAAATGTTCCCGTAATGGGCGTGGTGAGCGTGTTGGGAGCCACGGAGCTGGGTGTTTTGGATCCGGTTCATCGCGTGGCAGATCTCCTAGACGCCTGGAAAAAGGAAACAGGTGCCGACATCTGGCACCATGTGGACGCTGCTTGGGGCGGTTTTTTTGCCTGCCTGAAAAATGAGCCGAACGCACCGGAGCTTACCGAACCACTTCGCGCTCTATCCCGATGCCATTCGGTCACCATTGATCCCCACAAGCTGGGTTATGTGCCCTATTCGTCGGGCTGTTTTCTTTGCATCTCTGAAGAACGCTATCGGGCAGTAGCCACGACCGCCCCGTACATCGACTTCGATCACCTCGGCGATCCGGGCCCGTTCACTTTAGAGGGCTCTCGAACCGCGGCCGGTCCACTTGCCACTTTGCTTACGGCCCGAACGATCGGACTCCACCGTAGTGGCCTCGGAAAGGTAATTCATCGCACGATTCGCCAAACCCGTGGCCTGCGGGCTGAACTGGAAAAGAACCCCCATCTGCTTATTTTGCCTGTGGAAGGAAACAACATCCTTTGTTTTGCGGTGAGAACTCCGGAAAGCACGCTTTCGTCTACGAGTGGAATGACCAGAAAATTGGTCGACTGGATTCACGACGAAGCGATTCGCCACCCGGAGCGATCTTTTCATGTCTCTCAAACCACGCTCGGGCTGGGCCACCGGGCACTCCTCGAAAAATTTTGCTCTCAACACGGACTGGAATTCGACTCCGACTCTCTTTGCCTTATCCGGTGCACCGTGATGAATCCGTTCTTTCAAACGCGACATTTGAAGGTGGATCTCACCCGCGCGTTTGGAGAATTCCTAGAGCGCGGGCGCCTGAAGTTAGGCGCAAAAAAAAGCCCCCGCTCTCGCGGAGGCTCTCGGTAACGGGACCGATTTTCTTACTGCTCGAAGTTGCCTTCGCCCGCAGCTTCCAGCTCCAACTCTTCGTAGTTGCGCTTTGCGGCCGGTTCTGTGGACGGAAGATTCCGTGCCACATGCACAGGATTATCCGTGCGATTGATTTCATCCACGTTCACATAAGTGGCAAGGGACGCTTCGTCCTTTAGCGCTTTAATCATGCCTTCAACAGACTTGCGGTCCTGCTTGCCCACCATGCGGGCGCGCTCCACCACACGAACGTCGAACTTCTTTTCTTCCAAGGCTTCGAAAAGACCCATGAATTCTCCTTCTTATGGATTTTAGTCCAGGGAGCTTGGTTATCATGATCCTGGCGTCAATTCCAGCGGCCACTGGCGGGACCACCGTCATCGTCGTTCCGCCCCCCTTTGCCCTGGACCAGCTTCAAATGTCCTGACTTTTGCAGCCGCTGCTGGCGATCCTGCCGCTGCCGGTCTCGCACCAAGTCCCCTCGCATCCGCTGTCGCCACCGGGCCAATGCGGCCAGAAAAACCACACCCGTAATCATTCCTCCAAGGTGGGCTAAGTGGGCGACCCCAGCGTTGGAGTAAAACACGCTCGAAATCAGCTCCACGCCCCCCAAAACCAACACGAAATAACGGGCCGGCATGGGGAACAGCATGAAGAAATAGAGCGGACGGTCGCCGTAAAGAATTCCATAGGCCGCCAACAACCCATAAACGGCCCCCGAGGAGCCAATTACCGGCTCTACCGGCCCAGGGCCGATTCCAATTACACTGAAAATTCCATAGGTTAGAGCCGCTCCTAGGCCGCAAACCACCCAATACACCCCAAAGAGCTTGGTGCCCCAGCCCGCCTCCAACTCCGATCCAAGACTCCAGAGAATGAGCCCATTGAAGAGCAAGTGAAGGAGGCTCCCGTGGAGCAGCACATAGGTGAAGGGCTGCCAAAGCCAAAGGTCCAGTACCCGAGCCGGCACAAAACCTAGAACAGCGGCCAGATTGAACCCCGCCGACTTAAGGCCCAAATAGGCCAAAAGCCCCACCACGGAGGCGATCAGCATGCCCTTCACAAAAGGGGTCATTCGCGGCATCGAAACCTGCATGAAAAAACTGTAGCACAGGGAATGCGATGTAGAGAGTTTGGCCAGGGTCAAAGTGCTACTGCAGAGCGTAAACCAATGAAATCTTTGGGCGCCACCCGGGCCAACCCCCCTGGCACGGCCCCTGCACTAGGGCGAGCAACCAACTTGCGAAACGCTGTACTTGCTGAGGTGATAAATGTTGGAAAAACGTGGCAGTGATCGGATGCGGCTTCCTGCCGTATGGGTAAACGAAAAGAACGGAGACTTTCTCCACTCGTTTCAGGCGAGCGACTTGTCGGAAGAGGGGATATTCCTCGACCACCGGATGCTCCACTCGAAACAAGAGCCGTTCTCCCAGCTTAGCTTCACTCTCCCCAACGGCGTGATGCTCAGAAACGTGACCGCACGGATGGTGCGCGAAGTTCGTCGCGGCGAACGCGTGGGCTCCGCATTCCAGTTCATGAATCTCCCCGAAGGGGCGCGGCTGGAGTTAAAGAGATTTTTCAGCGAACGGCTGATACGCGGACACGCTTAGCTCTTTTCCGTAATTTCCAACAAAACTCCGCCCGTGGTTTGCGGGTGGATAAAATTCACCAGGCAACCGTGAGCTCCGGGCTTAGGCTCGGGGTAAATCATTTTGAAGCCAGCCGCCTCGAGCGCCTTCATCGCTCCCCGAATATCCGGCACCCGAAAACTCAGGTGGTGCACGCCGTCTCGGCCGTTCTTGTCGAGAAACTTCTGAATCGTGCTATCGGGCGCAGTGGGGTGAAGAAGCTCTACCTGGGCCCGTTCCTGAGGGAGAGGCACCCAATCTACTTTAACCTTCTCCCGGCTCACCTCTTCGGATCCTGAGATCGGTAGCCCAAGAACCTTTAGCGCCTCGTGCAGACGAGACCCCGGAGTTACCGCGATTCCGATATGGTCTAAGTAAGCCTTCATCCGAGGAACGCGCTGATCTTCTTCGCCAGGTGATGGGAGTTAAGTCCGTAGTGTTCGTAGAGATCCTCCGGGGTTCCGCTCTGACCAAACTGATCGTCAACACCGATGCGATGAAGTTTCACAGCCTTTCCCTCTTCGGCCAGAAACTCCGCCACCGCGCCGCCCATGCCGCCCGCGATGAAGTGATCCTCGATCGTTACAACTCTCTTATGGCGATCAAATGCCTGAGAAAGGAAGTGGGTATCGAGGGGCTTGATCGAACTCACATTGGCCACCTCGGCCCGAATGCCGCGCTTTTCGAGCTCTACCGCGGCCTGAAGCGCCTCTTGCACTACCCCACCGGTCGCCAGCACCAGCACATCCTTACCTTCGCGGATACGATGGATTTTTCCAATCCGGAATTCCGTCCCAGGCGCATGCACGCGAACCACGTTCTGGCGGGTAAGCCGAAGATAGGCAGCATGAGGATTCTTCACCAGATCCTCAACCATGAACGCCGTTTCCAAGTCATCAGCCGGTTGCAAAACATGCATATGGGGAAGAGCTCGCAACATTCCGAGATCTTCCAACGCCATTTGCGAATGTCCGTCTTCGCCGATGCCCACTCCGGCATGGGTGCCCACAATGACCACATTCGCACGGGTATAGGCCACCGACATGCGGATTTGATCATAGCGCCCGGTCACGAATGCCCCGAACGAACAAATGAACGGTACTTTGTCGGTGAGCGCGAGCCCTGCTCCGGCGCCGATCATATTGGCTTCTGAGATCCCGCACTCAAAGAAGCGGTGAGGAAACTTCTTAGCAAAGAGTTCACTCTTCGTACTCTTAGCTAGATCGGCATCGAGCACCACGATCTGAGGATACTTCTCACCGATATTAGCGAGAGTCTCACCGAAGGTCTGACGGGTAGCTACAGGTTTAGTCATGGCTCGAGTCTCACTTTCCTAGAATTTCTTGAATGGCTTTTTCTGCCTGTTCCGCCGAGGGTGCCGACCCGTGCCAGGCGTTCTTTCCCTCTTCCATAAACTTCACGCCCTTGCCCTTGATCGTGTCGGCCACGATCATCGTGGGCTTCCCGGTACGAGCCCGGGCGTTGGCTTTGGCGCGCTCCACGGCGCTGATGATGGCATCGATGTTGTGGCCATCCACTTCGATCACGTTCCAGCCGAAGGCCTTCCACTTGTCAGCGATCGGTTCGATGTTCATCACCTCGGCCACTTGACCGTCGATCTGCCCCTTATTCCAATCGATGATACCCACCAGATGATCCAGCTTGTGCATGGGAGCGGCGAGAGCCGCTTCCCAAACCTGGCCCTCCTGCACTTCCCCGTCGCCCATCACGCAGTAAACCATGGAATCAATTTTATCGAGACGTAGGCCCATCGCCATTCCGATCGCGATCGAAAGCCCCTGCCCGAGACTCCCAGTGCTGGCTTCAATTCCAGGAAGACGAAACCGATCCGGGTGCCCCTGAAGTGGGCTGCCCAGTTTCCGCAGCGTGAGGAGCTCGCTCTCCGGGAAATAACCACTAACCGCCATCGCCGCATACACCGCCGGCACACCGTGCCCTTTACTCAACACGAAACGATCCCGTTCTTTCCACAGCGGATTCTTCGGATCGTGCTTGAGGAGTTTGAAGTAGAAGGCCGTTACGATTTCCGTGAGCGAAAGACTGCCGCCGGGGTGGCCGCTCTTCGCCTCCGTAATCATTCGGATCATATGAACCCGAAGCTTGCGTGCTATTTCAATCATTTCAGTGAGGGAGTATTCTTTCATGGTAGCCAATTTGTAACACGGGGAAGAATGGCGCCTCAAACCGCAAATCCGAAAACTGATGCAGCCCTGACAATTCTCCGAGACGCTCATGCCAGGGGAGAATTTAGCGGCTGCGCCTTGGCTTTTCGGCATGGCACAGAGGGTCTCTTCTGGCAGCACGGAACGCTTTCCCGAGCCGATTCTTCGCCAGTCGGCCCTCAAGATTTCTTTGACCTGGCCTCCCTCACGAAGATTTTCTCCACTGGCGCACTGCTTCTTCAGCTGGAGTCGGAGGATCGGCTCCAATTGAACGACCCCATAACGCGATGGATTCCTGAGTTTCCTGATCCGACGGTGACTCTCCGCATGCTTCTCGAGCACCGCAGCGGACTGCCGGCCCACGTGGAGTTCTTCCGCCGTTTTTCCGCCGGCGAGGCCCCTATGGGTGATCAGAGGGCCCTGCGCTATTGGATATGCGAAGTTAAAACTGATCCGGCTCGCCCCCAGGTCTATTCCGACCTTGGATTCATGCTCCTTGGCTTCGTGGTGGAAAAGATTTGTGGCGCCGCCCTGCCTGAGGCTTTCGCCGAACGAATTGCGAAGCGCCTTAAACTACAGCGAACCGGCTTTCGACTCCTGCCTCATGCTCCGTCCCATTCGCCCAGCCTTCCCGACGGTAGGTTTGTGGCAACAGAAAATTGCCCGTGGCGCGGCAGAGTCATGCAAGGAGAGGTTCACGACGATAACTGCTGGACCATGGGAGGCTACGGCGGCCATGCGGGACTCTTTTCCACCGCCGAAGAATCCCTTCGCCTGCTGGAGCACACCTCTCATCTCCTTCGTGCCCATCCGGATTTGTTTCCCGTCGGGACCTCCACCGGATTCCACGCCGGATTCATGGTGTATCCTGGGCTGCGCCCCTTCCCCGATGCCGGATTTCCCGGCGCCGTGGGCCACACGGGCTTCACCGGCACTAGCGCTTGGTGGCACCCGGAAAAAGATCTACGTGTGGTCCTGCTCACCAACCGCGTACACCCCTCTCGCGACGACGGGCGCTTCATCGATACCCGCCTACGATTTCACCAAGCCCTTTGGCGCGCGCTTGCATGATCGATCTCACTCGCCGAGTGAAGGAAGAGGCGCTCCGGCTCGGCTTCTCCCGCGTGGGCATCGCCCGCGAGGTTCCCAAGGAACGATTGGATTTCTACGACTGGTGGGTGGCCCAAGGGTTCGGCGCCGATATGAGCTGGCTCGCGCGACACTCCGAGAAAAAACGTGACTGGAGTTTACTCGTACCAGGGGCACGCTCGGCCGTTGTCTGCCTCCTTCGGTACCCCGGCTCTTCGCCTCCCGCGAATCCGGTGAGTGAGCCACATGGCAAACTGGCGCGGTACTCCGTCGGGGAGGATTATCACCACGTTCTTCAGCCGATGCTCGATCGGTTGGCAAATTTTTTAAGACAATCTGGCGCCACGGCTGCGCGCGGATTCGTCGATTCCGGACCCGTGGCGGAACGATCGCTCGGGGCGTTGGCCGGACTGGGCTGGATCGGGAAAAACTCCATGCTCATTCACCCGGAAGAAGGCAGCTGGTTTTGGATAGGCGAGGTCATCACCTCTCTTGAGCTCGCGCCCGACGCGCCCATCGCCGATCACTGTGGTAAATGCCGGCGCTGCCTCGATGCCTGCCCCACCCAAGCAATTCTCGAAGATAAACGAGCCGTCGATAGTCGGCGCTGCCTGTCTTGGCTCACCATCGAGAATCGCGGCCCCATTCCGGAGGAGTTTCACTCTGCTATGGGTTCTTGGATTCTCGGCTGCGACATTTGCCAAGAGGTTTGCCCCTGGAATGATCACTCGCTACGAAAGGCACGGCAGGAGATCGGAGCCCCTCAGCCGGAATTGGTGCCCCTTCGGGAAATCGATGAGTTGTCTGGGGAAGATTTTCAGAAGCGCTACCGCCACCGAGCTGCGGGCCGCCCAAAAAGAGAAGGGCTGCAGCGGAATGCGGTGATTGCGCGGAAAAATCTTGACGCGCCCCTCCCACCAAAGGGGTCGGACACCTAATGGCTACTTCTTCAGCATCTGCTGCAATTCGCCGGTCTCAAAAAGCTCACAAACGATATCGCAGCCACCCACGAACTCCCCGTTCACAAAGATCTGCGGGGAGGTGGGCCATTGATTCTTCTGCTTCAGCGCTTCGAAGAGATTCATGTCTTCGAGGATATTGAAAAAACCAAATTCGGCTCCGGAAGCCTTGAGAACCTCGGCAGCCCGAGCGGAGAACCCACACATCGGCATATTGGGCGTGCCCTTCATGTAGATAAAGGCTGGCTTACTCTTGATGTGCTGTTCGATAACGTCGTTGTAGTTGCTCATTTGGTATCCTCAGAGTTTTTGGAACTGTTCGGGCGTCATGGTCTTAACCGTGAGCGCGTGCACTTCGTTGGAATCGATTTCAGACCGGAACAAATCGAGAACCATCTTGTGTTGTCGAATCAGGGGCAGCCCCACAAACGCTTCCGACACCACGATGGCCCGAATATGATCGCCCCCACCAAGGTCCATCACATCCACGAAGGTGGTGGGCATGGCGCCCTCAATTCGAGCTTTGATTTGTTCCAGAGTCATGGGCCCGACTATAGCCAAACGAGCACGTGCACGAAAGTCTCCGGGTCACGTTTTTTGGGACTATTACTCCCAAACAACCAATCAAAGCCTAAGCTCGATCGTAGGTGAGGTAGAGCTCATCCCCCACTTGGCGGCACGCAGACAGTGAAAATCGAGGGGCTGCCACCAAAGAAAATCCGCGGCCTTCAAAAAACGTAGGGGACTCACACCCGCCTAAAGCCATAGGACAAATCGTGAGATAAACACGATCCACGAGCCCAGCCTCTAGAAAGAGTGCATTTAACTCACCCCCCCCTTCCAATAAAACCCGCCCTACCCCTGCCCGCGAAAGCTCTCGCAGGATCCACTCCGGTAGAGCTTCCTTTCCCCGTGATACCTTCACCGAAACCCCTGCCGCCTCCCAGGCCGCCACCTGCCTACGAGGAGCCCCACTACCCACAAAAAGGAAGCGCTTCACATCCTTCGCTCTTCCCAAAGGAGAACGGGGGCCAAATGAAAGCGACCGGGAAACCACCGCTGTGATCGGCTGATCCGAAAGGCCCTGCACGCGCCGAGCCCGAACCAAGTCCAACGGCTGCACTAAAAGCGGATAGGGATGGGCGCGGTAGGTGCCCGCCCCCATCACCACCACGTCGTTCTCCGCTCGAATCTCCGCCATACGGCGGGTATCGAAGTCCGAACCGAGCTTCACTGGGCCACGACGCTTTGTGGCAATTTTCCCATCGATGCTGGTCGCCATATTGATACTTACAAACACCGCGCCTCCCTTAAATTAGATGGGTTTGCTATACCAGGCCTGTGCCGTTGGTTTCCGTGATCATCGCAGCGCGAAACGAATCCGACAAGCTGGAAGCTTGCATGGATTCGCTCGCCCGCCAGAAGACCTCGCTCCCGTGGGAAGCCATCGTGGTGGACAACAATTCCACCGATTCCACGCTGTCGCTCGCCCGCAAGCTCTCCCAATCCCGACCCTGGCTAAGAGTGCTATCGGAAACAAAGCCAGGCACGCCGGCCGCCAGAAATCGAGGGGCCCGGGAATCACGGGGCCGCATCCTGGTGTTCACCGACGCAGACTGCACGTTCGATCCTTGTTGGCTTGAAAATCTCAGCCGAGCACTTCGTAACCCGGCAGGCCTTCCCATTGGGGCCGTTGGCGGCGGAGTAGAAAGCGCCTTTCTTGTTCCGGGAAAACCCAACATCTGGGAGCGCGAGCTAGATCGCGTGTTCCGATCTTGGGAGAGTGACCGCGACGAAAAATTTCCAGGCTTTCTTCCCTGGGCCCCCACCTGCAATCTCGCTATTAGCCGTGAGATTTTCGAACATCTCGGTGGATTCGACGAAAGCTGGATTCAGGGCTACGACAGTGACTTCTGTTGGCGCCTCCAGGTGAACGGTTTCTGCCTCGCCTATGAGCCGGCCGCTCTTGTGCACCATCGGCGGCGCCACACCGGACGGGCATTTTTCCGTCAGATGCGCTCCTACGGATTCTTCAATAATTCGCTCTTTCTGGAATGGCATAAGAGCTGGGGCTTCTCACCTGCGCGCGTACGCGCCGCTCGTTGGAAAGCTCGCATTCGTCGCACACTCCTTCAGCCCGAGTGGCGCCCCTTATCTTTGGCCGGGAAAATCGCCCATTCCTGGGGCGGCCTCCAACAGAGCTGGAAGGGAATGCGGGGATCGCCGCAGTTTGAAGCGCAACGGGTGGGAAAATTTCCCCGGAGCAAGCTCCTTCCCGAGCCGTTTTCAACAGCATCCCGGAATGGATGGACATACTGGGCCCACGGCGACGAATTGGTCTTCTTCCGACCGGCGAGCAACGAGCGAATGAGCCTGGACCAGGACTCCACCGAGGCTTGGATTCGAATCGCCAACGGAGATCTGGTGCAAGCCGACGAACAAGAGTTCATGGAGCAGCTCCGGAATGAAGGCCTCCTGCGATGAACCTCTACGCCCTTCAGCCCAGCGCAGTTCGCATGGCAAAAATTCTTCGCCCTGTTTTTTGCGCCATCTACGCGATCGGACGCTGGCGTTTTCTCGCCCTCACCAAACGGCTGAATCGAAACGAACCGAAAGTCGCTGCCGTTTACCTTCGTGGATCCATGGTGGAAGGAGAATTCGAGCCGGCTCTAAGTGACTTGAATTGGGTGCTCATTCTCGAGAATTTGCATGGTGACCTCGAAATGGAAACCGTAAAGGAACTATGGGCGCGCTTCGAACGCCTGAAGAGCGTTTTCCCGTTTCTCTCCGAGCCCCGAGTAATGAACGCTAGCGACTTCACGAACTGGGTGCAGCAGCCGCTTCAGGGGCTGAGTGAGGTTCCGCACTGGCGACTTGAGTGGGGAAGAGAACTTCGCCCAAATGAATTTCCCGTGCCTGCACCGGAAGATATTTTCCACTCTCTTCTCCAAGAATGGTGGCTCATCTGCCATGCTCTGGTGAAACTCGAATGGTTTACGCTAGCTGAATCGGCAGATCCGTCGGTGAGAATTCGTCTCCGCAACGCCGCAAAAGCACTGGCCGATTTCCGCCGGATTCTTAGGCCTGAGACCTCGCGAAAAGAGGCGCTGGGAGAGCTGTCCTATTTGCTCGCCCCCCACGGTCCGTTGCCCGAGAATTCCATTGTTTGGAATCAGTTTGCTTCTGCCGCTCTTGAGAACTTACACCTATTGGAGCAGACAGCGGTGGAGGTCCCACTGCATGCCTTTCTCGTCCCCCATCGTAACGAGCCCGAGGATGTTCCCGAAGACCTACCGCTCCGAGAGCTGTATGCGGAGAAAATGGTTTTTACAGCATCTCTCCAACGCGCTTTGGTGAGCCACTGGGATAGCCATGTGTGGCTGGAGTTTGCCTCAGTTCCGGATTTGGAATGCTGGAATGAGCTTCTCCTTCAAGCTCGCGATACCGGGTTTTCATTTGATCGGCGCGGCACGACGATCTTTTTGGGCCCTAGGACGGCAAAAATGCTCTCCCAAGGTTATCTCGCAACGTTGCCATTTCACGACTGGGGCTCTCACACGGAAGTGCGCTTGGATGAAGAAGTCGGCCTATCTACAACGCAGCTGATGCCACGCCCCTCCCATCTTTCCGCACCAATGATGTTTCGAGCTATGCACGAGCTAGGCCTCGAGGTTCGTTCCCGGCCTAAGAAAGATTCTCGCCATTTTCGGGAAAGGATTCTTGGACTTGCTTTGGCACTGCGAGCTTCTGCAGCTGGCAGCGGCGGGTCCACCGACGACTTTCTTCGCGACTTTGAGCGAATCCAGCCTCTCCGTGCCCGGGTAGTGAGAGAGAAAATTGGCCCGATCACCATTCAAGAGGAAGATGACAAGCTCTGGGGACGCCTGGGTCAGCTGCGCGAATGCCTCGGACAGATCGATTCCGAGAGAGGTAAGAGCCTGGCATCCCAGTTTGAAAAGATGCGGATCGCGCCTCAACACTCACCCGGTTCTCTCTGGGTTGAACTCAGCCCTTTTCTCCGGGCAGAAACCAATGCGCTCCGTGATCGAGTTTCCAGGGAAAGGCCCCAGCTCCGCTTATGAAGCTTACAGTGGTAATCCCCTTCCGCGATGAACGGAAAAATTTGAAGCGCCTTGTGCCTGCGCTGAAACGAGAGAGTGAATACCTTCAAGAGGTGATTTTTATTGATCACCTCTCCAGCGACGGAGGAGCAAAAGAACTGGCTGGATTCCGTGTTCTTCAAGAATCGGGAGAGGGGATTTCCGCGCCATTGTCTCGGGGAATTCAATCAGCGAAGTCCGAGTTTGTGGCCACGCTCGACGCGGACTGCCTACCCGAGCCGGGTTGGGCCAAGGCAATGATAGAGGCACTGGAAACTTCGGATTTTGCCGTCGGAGAAACTTTGAGTCTACTGGGTAAAAATCCTACAATCTGGGAGATCACGGCCCATGAGCTCTTTCGTAGGCATTCCTGGAAGGCCGCCCACGGCGCGCTTGGCCCTCTGCCATGGGGCCCCACCTGTAACCTTGGTTTTCGCAGAAAATGGTTTTCACGGCTCGGAGGTCTCGATCCCCGCGCCTCCGGAGCGTTTGATGTAGATTTTTGTTGGCGGGCTGTGCTTTCTGGAGCAAATTTGGTCTGGGCGCCTCACGCGCGGGTGCTTCATCAGAGACGAAAAACCGCCGAAGGCATTAGCCGCCAGTTTCTGCGCTACGGTGCATCCCAACCGTGGATCGCCCAACGATACAACAAGATCTATTCCAACCCTCCCCGGGAACTCGCCTGGGATGCGGCCGCAAGAATTTTAAGTAACTCAAAGAATGCCGCACTCCCCGCTTTCGCGTTTGGCTGTGGAATGCTGGGGACTCATACGCTACCTAAGCCGCTGGCCCCGAGCCGGTTTCGCAGGCCAGGCTCCTGGCTAGACACCCGTGGCAGACCCACTTCGATTGTGCCAGGAAAAGGCCTTGTGAGAGGATCTCAGCGATGAAGCCGAAGATGCTCCTATTGGCGAAGACTGTCCCGCTCCACGATCGAGCCAGCGGTGATTACCGTTTGTTTCAGATTCTCGAAATACTCGCCAAAGACTTTGAGATTCATTATCTCACGCTACAACACCCACTCCTCCGGAAGGGGGCTCCGAAGGGTGGAAAAAGTCTGCATTACCTAAGTCGGGACTCCTATTTCCGAAGGGACCGATTTGATCTTATCGAAGAGCGCTATCATGAGGATCTCCGGCGAATCGGAGTTAAACCACTGCAAAGCGTGGAGCCTGAGCACCTGAAGATCCGCCCCACGGATCGAGTGGACATCACCCCCCACCTCGCAAAAGAAACCTACGACGTTGTTTGGGTGGAGTTCTTTTACCTGGCCGACGAATATCTTGCCGACATCCGCCGCCTTCAGCCCTGGGCGAAGTTGATCGTAGATAGTGTTGACCTTCATTTTCGTAGACTTGCTCGCCAGGCGGAGTACCTCGAAAAGGAAGTCCGATATCTCGTGGATGTGAATCAAAATCGATTCCCACCCACAGAGGAACATTTTCAATACGTGCGTGAACATCGCAGGTACGCGGATCACGTTAGAGAACAGGAACTCAAAGTTTACTCCAGATGCGATGCGGTGGTTGTGGTGAGTGACGACGATCGAGAGGTGCTTCTTAGTCACCTACCTCATCTCGAAGTCCTGTTCATTCCGAACATTCATCGACTACCTAACTTTTCCGAACGAGAGATCGCGCCCCTGAAGAAAAGAGCAGGATCGATATTCGTGGGAAACTTTGACCATAATCCCAATATCACCAGCACGATTTTCCTTAAGCACGAAGTCGCTCCCGCCATGGAGGCAATGGGATCTAGTCATCCCTTTCTGCTGGTAGGATCAAACCCCCCACAAGTGGTCAAGTCGATGGAGTCGGGAGGATCGGTTCCCTTTCATATTACTGGATGGGTTCCCGACACTCTGCCATGGCTCAACAAGGCCCGGGTGAGCGTTGCCCCTATATTGTTTGGCGCCGGAATGAATGGAAAGATCGGTGAAGCGATAGCTGCGGGTGTGCCCGTAGTAACCACGCATCTAGGCGCCGAGGGCATGCGACTCCGCCACGAGGAGCATTGCCTTATCGCGCGAACGGGCGAGGAATTTGCCCATGCGATTCAAAGGCTTCATGCAGATGACCATCTGTGGTATCGCCTACAAAAGAACGCTCGACGTCACCTCGAAGAAACCTTTGCCCGCACCCCCATGGAGACAGCGCTTCGTGATGCAGTCCGTTCTTGCGTAGACCTTGTTAAGATTCGGCGGCACCAGTCCAATCTCAAGGGACTTCGACCGGCTCGCCAGAAGGCATGGAACTTCCCTGCTGCGCGCTTCAAGGTGGAGAAACAAGTTCCAGACGTATCGGTGGTGGTTCTTAGCCACAATCACTGGCAGGTTACCGAACTGTGCTTAAAGAGCCTCGCTTGGTCCCAAAAGAAGAATCCTAAATTAAGAATGGAAGTAATTCTGGTCGACAACGCCTCTCGGGATGAGACCGTAAAAAATGCGCGGCGAATTCCTGGTTTGCGTGTAGTTGCTAACAAGAAGAATCTAGGATTTGCCGCTGGAAACAATGCCGGGATTCGCGCCTCCCGCGGACAGTATGTGATCCTTCTCAACAACGACACTGTGGTTTCGCCAGATTGGCTTAAGAAACTTGTTGCTCACGCGCAGAGAATTCCGGACCTGGGCGTGATGGGTCCTGCCACCAATACTGAAATCGGACAGGCTCTACACGGAGCTCGCTACGAAAATCTGCGTGAGTTCTTTGCCTGGAATGATCGTCTTAACCGTGAAGCAAACGGAAGCTGGGACCTCGCTGAAAAGGTAAGTGGTCTTTGCCTCTTCATTCCTCGCTCCACACTGGTGAAGGTGGGAATTCTCGATACGGTCTACGGAATCGGCTATTTCGAGGACGATGATTACTGTCTTAGAGTCAAAGAAGCGGGCCTTAAACTTGTGTGGGCCAAAGACGTGTACGTTCACCATTTCGGAAGCGTGAGCTTCGAGCACAATTCCATCGAGAAATGGAAGCACTTAGAGCACGGTATGAGTCAGTTTATTTTTAAGTGGGGCAAGCGCGGCCTCGACCACATCGCCAAAGCCCACCAGGAGAACCTCCTCCGTCCATCGCAGCAAGAGCCTCAGGTGGCGTGGTGAAGGGGGCATTGCTCGGTGTTCTCTTAATTCTAGGATTTGCGCTACCAGAGGCGGCTGCGAGAGTATTTGAGTTTCTCTACCCATCGCCCCCCTTCGACAGTTATGGCGGCTTTAATCCCGATAGGAAAATATTTGTTGACGATGGTGAGGGCTGGCTACGCACGTCGCCTCAAAAATCGCATACTTTTCCTATCCAGCGATTTCGAAAGATAAAAGACCCGGGAACGTTCCGTTTGTTGGTGCTAGGTGAGTCATCGGTGTTTCACCTTTGGCCGCATCACGACTACCTCAAGTCACTGACTAAGAAGAGATTTCCTTCAGTGCAGCAAGTTGAAATTGTGAACGCGGGTGGCCTATCCTGGGGCTCACACCGCCTGGCCTTGGTCGCTCGCGAATTAGCCGGCCTCAACCCTGATCGCGTGTTCATCTACATGGGGCACAACGAATACGAAGAAGTAGAGCAGCTTACCTTCTACTCCCTCACCATTGGCAGGGTGCTAGAGCTTGCCCACCATTCGGCGCTGGTTCGAGTCGCAACACGGTGGCTGGCCGGCAGAGCCATTGAAGACATTTCGGTGGCTCACCGTTCTAGAACGCTGTCGGGGCCGCCGAACATTGCTCGAGCATGGCAGCACCAGTTTCGTCCCGAGGACATTTCTATTCGCGCAAACGCTTTTCGAGCGAATCTGAATTCAATATTAGATGCTTTTGTTTCTCAAGGAATTCCAGTGTCCCTTGGCTCGGTCGCCACAAACCTGCGCCGCCCCTACCTGACAAAGCCAGATCTGGATCGATTTGCACCGGTAGAAAAATTAATTCTTCAAGGCGAAATGGAACAAGCCAAACTTCTTGCTCAAACGGTTCTTCGCAAGGCGGTGGGGCGCCACCAGGCTTCCGACATAGAAAATGAAATCATTCGTGAGCTTGCCCGGAGACCGGGAGTAGTGCTGGCCGATGTGGAAAGTGAAATTTCCCTCCATGAGCCACGCCATATGCCGGGAGAGACTCTGTTCAAGGATCATTGCCACCTAAACTCAGCCGGAAACAGAATTCTGATTAGAACCTTTGTTTCCACCCTATGATTGCTCATTTTAGAATGGGGTCCGATGAAGATTTTTAAAACTCGATTGGCAGCAGGGCTATTCGGAGTCTTTTTGGTATTTATAACGGACCGCATCTTTGGCGCACTTGTCCCCGGCCTTCCCAAGCACCTTAATAGAGGTCTTTATTCCTGGGACAGCTACCCCACCAATCCTAATGGATATTTTCGGCATCAGGGAGTTGGGCCCGACGGAAGCGTTTTTTTCTCTATCCAACGAAGCCGGCCTGAGTTCGAGGCTCGCGCACCACACATTCTAGCCATCGGTGATTCATTTACCTGGGGACAAGGGGTGTACCCAGAAGACACTTGGCCGGAGAAGTTAGGAGTGCTGTTTGGGCGGGCCCCTGTTTTGAATCTCGCCCGAGCCGGAGCCAACGTAGAGAGCGCCCTTCATCAGCTGATGAATTCAAAAACGAAGCCGGAATGGGTCATCTATGGCTACGTATTGAATGACACCCCCATCACCAACCCAAAGAACCTCCACCCACTAAAGATGAGCCCTCCTCGGGAGCATCGCAGCGATGCACCATTTCATTGGGATCTTTTTAACGTTCGACCCGATGAAATTAGAGCTTCAAGATCGGCTGTTTTTCAATTCCTGGGGCGCTGGTCAAGGATCTTCGACTATGCATTAGGAACACGAGAGCTTCTATCTGCGAGCGCCTCCACCATTGAGTTCTATCGTGACCTTCATGATCCCCAAAAAAATCGGGAGGGGTTAGAACGCACATGGGCGGCAATTGAAGCGATGCGCGCCGAATCAAAAAAAAGAGGCGCAAAGTTTATTGTGATGATTTTTCCCGTTTTCTTTCAAACCGAAAGAGACTACCCATTCACTGCCACTCACCGATTTGTTTCATCGGAACTTAGAAAGCGCGAAATCATGGCCCTAGATCTACTACCGCACTTTCTCGGCAAGCCTGCCCGCGATTTTTGGGTTCATCCCGTGGATCAACATCCCAATCATTTCGCGCATGCGGAGATCGCCCAAGTTCTTCATTCGTTTATGAAGGGGCTTAAGCGTGAACGATAGGCGAACTCGCTATTTCTGGGCACTGTCGGCCGGTCTTCTTGTTTTGTTTCAAAGCAAAGTAATCTGGTGGGTAAGCGACCTCGTGCCGCTGCCTTTTAACGACGAAATGCTCTATGTCAGTTCAGCACTGGGTGGCTCATGGCGAGCCGAGTGGTCCCCCATTTACCAGGCCTGGTACAGAGGACTAATGTTGTTTTCCAATACGCCCGAGGGACTCTATCACCTGTCGTGGTGCCTAACTGCTTGCGGTGTCTCTTGGCTCATGTGGTGGATGTTAAAACGTCGAGGCGCGGGACCAACTACCTGTTTGGTCGGTGCCCTCTGGATCTATTTTTCCGAGGCTGTTTTCGGAATTCCCGTGAGGTCCTCAATGCTCAGTCTGGGAGCAAGCCTCGTCCTCTTTGAATTTGTACATATGCAGCGAATGAGACTATCGACCAAACTAAGTATCTTGGCGGCGTCTCACATATTTTTGACTTACCTAAGACCGGAAAACCTCTGGGTCGCCATAGCACTCGGTATCGCCGGTTTTTGGTATTGGCTACATCCTAGCGAAAAGGAAGATACCAGCCAGTCACGCTCAATCACCACCATGATTATTTTACTTGTCGGCGCAGGTGTCGCACTCGTGTGGAAGTTTGATCCTATCGACTACCGGGGACGAGAAGCCATTGTTGACCACTTCAACCTGTGGAAATCGTGGCGCGGAGAGCAGTCAGAAATCCATTCAATATTTTTTGTGCATTTACAAGACTTGCTACATCACTTAAAGAATAATATTCTTAATCTTTTTCATATGTGGCCAACTTTACTGTTCCGATTGGTGGGCTGGCATCGGTATACGTTTATCGCACCGATAGCTCAAACTATCGGGTTGTTTTCCCTACTTTATGTCGCCGGTGAGTATGGAAAACTTCGGGTAGTTTCTTCGGTTTTGGCCAAAGATGAGCAGATATTTTTCTCGATAGTCGGAGGCAAGTCTCTGCTCATTGCTCTCATCCTCTCCCCGTGGGGAAAGTATCTCGTAGACTTCTATTTTATTTTCGTGTTCCTGATACTTATTTTTGGAACAAAAGTTAGAACGAGGATTCGCCCCCTTTATCTGTTAATTTTTCCATTAGTGCTTCTCATTTCGCCCGGTGCAAATGAACTCCAGGTACCATTTGGTGTCGGTCAGGGTTTTGGAGTCGGTGCCTCCGGTTTTCTTCTCCGCAACGTGTCTGGTCCCGAGGAGCGGATTCTGGCGTCACCTACTTATCAATCAAAAAGATGGGCGTTGATTAATCCTCTACACCACAGAACTCAGTTGCCCTTAAACTGGACAAGCGCAAGCTTGATTCAATTGGCATTGAAGGAACAGGCAGATTGGATTGTTTTCGACCGATCCTGGCCGATCCGTTCCACCAAAAATGAATGGCCCTCGGCCCGAGCCCAAGAGGTTCGTCGTCTTCTATTTTACAACGGCGAATTCCGTTTAGCCGCCGAGGGGCCGGGGTTCTGGGTTTTCAAACGGCAAAACTCACCGAAGCCAACGCCTCTGCAGCTGAAAACCCACTGAGCGACCTAAGCTCGCCTGCGCCGGTGATCCAAAAACGGTTTGATCTGACCAAAGCAACGAGGCCGCCCATTCATCAGAAAACATCCAGCTTCCAGAGGCAGCGAGTGTTGCATAGCGACTTGTAGCGCCTCCAACGCCATTCACCGTGACGGGGTCCTCCCAGCTCCAGGTGAGCTGAACTCCAAGCCTCGCTTGCCCTAGGCTTCCGCCACCACCGCCACCAGCAGAACCTCCCCAACCCGGGCGGTAGCGGTCTTCGGAAAATGTGCGGGCAAGACCACGATGTGCCTCAAGGGAAAGAAAAGCATCCCAGGGTAGCCATGCTTTTGTGAAAAGCATTCCGCCGCCAAAGCTCCAAAAACCTCTCCCCATGGAGTCGAGTGTCAGTGGATTGCGTGACTCGTGCACTGAGCGTCCAGTAGGGGCTGCAACCTGGATCCAGCCAATGCCTTTAGGACGGATTGGATGGTAGGTCCAATCGGGAAGTATTTCGTAAGCCAAGGTCGCCGCCGTATCGCCCCAACCAGAAGAGGAGTCACCGGAGAGACGACGCCGCTTAACCTGTGTGGACACGCCTGCTTGCCAGCGATCCGAAAGAAGATGGGCAATGTCGAATCGCAACGCCTCACCAGTCTCCCGCCTGGAACGCCAATATCCTTGCGCATCCACTTCGGCAGCTGTCTGCGAATGAGTGAGCTGAGCCGTAGCTTGAGCACGTTCATCACCGGCGATCACCGAGGGACTTGCAAATCCCCCCCCACAGCAGGCGGCTCCGTAAGCCATCCCTGGAAGCAATAGAAGGCTAGCGAACCAATTCCAAAACCGCATCGTTGCCACCTTCGCCGAAGAATCGAATCTGCCAACGGCCAGGCATGGAGAACCAAACAAAACTGGCTCTCCAGGTGCCAATATCGATTTTCTCCAAAGTGATCGGTGAAGATCCATGGTTCATATCAGGCATCCAGAGATCGACTTTTTGCAAAAGCACATCGTCCAAGACCGGCGATCCATCTAACCGGCTTGGGCGTGTTAACTTGAATACAAAAACACCGGGCTCTCGCTCCGTCTGTTCACGTTCCCAATGAATCGCTACGCAATGACCAGACAAAAAGAACTGGGCAGAACAACTAGTAGACGCACCGACGGCATCAGCACTGCCATTGGCCACAGGATCCGGAAACTTCGGGTTGGCGCACCCCACAAGAGCTAAAAGGAAGAAAAGGCCGGACCTCATTTGTTCCTCACAATGAAGCAGCCAAGAGCGCGCCCCTCGGGAACCGCAACATCTCTACCGGACTGAAGGTCCGCAAGCGCGTTGCGAAGATGTTTTTTTGTAGCTCGAGCGTACTCGTTACTGTTCGTAACTCCACCCTGAAACGCCACTTTTCCATCAGGAAGAACCACAAACGCATGGGGAGTTTTCTGTGCGCCAAATCGATCTGCGAGAAGAAACTTATCGTCCTGCACTACCGGGAAGGGCAGCGCCATCTCTTTAAAGTAACTCCGGGCCTGCGACTCCGACTCATCTCCGTTCGAATGAACCGCAAGAAACCTGAATTCCGAATACTCTTTCGCGAGGTCCTTCAATTCGTCCACGTGACTGTTGGAACAAGGACATTTCGAAGAAAGAAAGACCACAACCGCGCCCTTAGATCCTGCAGGATCTACGTTCACGCGACCGGTCCCCAATAAGCCCCGCCCTTCGATCGGAGCGGCTATCGCCGCCAAAGAGGCAAGGAATAATGCGCCGCACAGAAATGATAACTTCATGGCACATTCATACCACTTCTATAAAAACAAAAAAGCCGGTCCCCTTTCGGGAACCGGCTCTTACTTCGTCCTGATAGGACTTAGTAAACGTCGTTCTGCGTGTTGTACACGTTGAACTTGCCCGTGGGGGTTACAAGGCGGGGATCTTTGATCACCGTCTTCAACTTACGGGTCTTGTCGTCCACAACAACCAGCGCCGACTTCTGGCTCTTTCCGTTCCACACGGAGAACCAAACCTCGTCGCCAGCCTTGTTGTACTCCGGCTGCACCACGCGCTTCGGACCTTCGCCAAGGTCAGCCCACTCCGCGATCGGGAGCGAGGTGAATCCAGCGTCAAGATTCTTGATGTCCCATACGGCGATCGTCTGGCTTGCCTTTGCATCTGGATTCAAAGTCGTATCTACCCAGAGGTTCTTCGACTTCGGGTGGGTCTTGATGAAGAGAGAGCCACCGCCCTGCCCTTTCAAGGTTTGCACCACGGTCCAGGCGTTGCGGCCTTCGGTGGAGATCAAGGAAATCGACTCGTCGCCGAGGTGTCCCGTCGCCCACACCATGCCGTGCTTGGGATGCTCGAAGTTCGCGCCGCGGCCGGGATGCGGGATTGCGCCCACATCGACCAACTTCACGAGCTTGCGCTCCTTGGAGTCAATCACAGCAATCTGGTTCGACTTGTTAGCCGCACTGAGGAAGTAACGATGCGTGTGATCCCATCCGCCGTCGTGGAGGAACTTGGCAGCTTCCACGGTGGTCGACTTCAGGTTCTTGATGTCGCTGTAGTCGACCATCATTACGTGACCGGTTTCCTTAATGTTGATGATGAACTCAGGACGCTCATGGGACGCCACGATGGCCGCCACGCGAGGTTCCGGGTGATACTCTTGATCGCCCACGGTAATTCCGCGAGTCGACACCAACTTAAGCGGCTCGAGAGAGTCGCCGTTCATGATCACGAACTGGGGAGGCCAGTAGGATCCTGCAATGGCGTACTTGTCTTCGAAACCCTTATACTTGGAGGTTTCCACCGAGCGGGCTTCGAGACCCACTTTGATTTCCGCCACTGTTTCTGGGTTCTTCATCCAGAGGTCGATCAGATTGATCTTCGCATCGCGGCCGATCACATACAGGTAACGACCAGAGTTCGAAAGACGGGAGATATGCACGGCATATCCTGTCTTAATCACGCTAACGATCTGCTTCGAATCGCCATCCACGAGTGCGATTTGACCAGCATCACGCAGAGTAACCGAAAAGATGTTCTCGATGTTGTAGTTGTTTTCCTTCTTCTTGGGGCGCTGATCCGCAGGGATCAACACTTTCCAGGAGTTCTTCAACTCTTTCATGCCCCACTCAGGCGGCATCGGCGGTTCGTTCTGCACATACTTCGCCATCAGCTCCACTTCGGCTGCGGAAAGTTCGCCAGAGGTACCCCAGTTCGGCATACCAGCGGGAGATCCGTAGTTGATGAAGTTCTTCAGATAAGCAGTACCGAGTTTACGGGTAAGATCCGGGGTAAGCGGCTTACCAGTAGCGCCCTTGCGAAGCACACCATGGCAACCGGCGCAGCGCTGGAAGTAGATTTGCTTCGCGTGACCGAACTCCTTCGCAGTCAGACGCACACCAGCCGGGGTACCCGCAGGAACTACATAGTTCGCATCAATTCCCGACTCAGTGGACTCATACTTGGTAGCCGCCGTAACGTTACCTTTGCCTTTAGCCTCAGCGAAGGCGGGGCCGGAAACCAGCGCTACCATCACTGCCAACAGAAACACATTCCGCATACAGTTCCTTTCGTAATGAAGTTGACCGAAGTCATTCTGAAACAGATTTTGAGATTTGCGTAGACCTATCAAAGGCTTCTATGATCTTTCTCAGGATTTCTGCGGTGCGTGCGGCAAGGTGCCCCAAATTACACGATTTTGGAGAGACGAAATGACACGTTGGTGGTTTATTTTTCTCATCCTACCGCTGATAGCCGTAGCCAGAAATGAAGAATCGAAGGTCACACTGACCAAGGAAGACTCGCAAGCGCTTCGAAGAATTGCCGGGAAAACGAAGATGCTTCTTCTCTCTACGCCCGACGAATCGCTCACTCTTCAGTGCAGCTTCGAGAATGATTCCCGTTGCACACTCACGAAAAATCCCCCACGGAAAGCCGCTCCGGTGAAACGTCTCGACGGCTTTGGAGGCACCACTATTGTGCTCTACGAGCGTGCCGTAGACTGCACGAGGCTTCGCAAACTTCTCGGCTCCTTCAAGTCTCGGGAGGAACTAGCGCTAACCAGCAGCAACGAAAAATTCTTCCGAGTCCCCCGCCTTCAAATAAAGGCAACAAATAGGGACTGCGAGTGGCAGGCTAACTTCAATCCATCTACCGGAAACGTGGAAAGGGAGAGATAGCCGCGACGTAATTCGATCCCTCTCGCACCAAACTGGAAAGCCCGCTCGCCCACGTCTTATTCACGCACGGAACATATTGAAACGAGCGTCCTCCGGCCGCGAGGAACGTCTTCTCCCCTTCAATGGCAAGCTCTTCGAGTGTCTCCAAGCAATCGGCCACGAACGACGGCGCCACCACAGCGAGCCTTAGATTCAATTTCCCAAGTCGCTGGAAGGCTTCTTCCGTTGAGGGGCCAATCCATTCCACCGGCCCCAACCGAGATTGATAGGAAATAGAAAATTCCCTAACTCCTATTTCTTTCGCGACCGCTTTCGCGGTGGCCTCACACTGCTCCCGCCACTTCCATTCATTGGCATCCCGCAAAGGAAGGCCATGGAAGCTAAAGAGCCAATGATCTACCGGCTCTGGCAGTTCCTGGCATCGCTTGGCCACCGCACTCACGAATTCCGGTGCCTCATAGAATGGCCGAAGGGAGAGCACCCTTCCCTGCCAATTTGGGCTCAGGCTTCGCCAAAACTCCTCTTCCAGAGACTGGGTAGTAGCGCCCGCTCGCTGCGGATAGAGCGGTGCCAAAAGAATTTCCTCAAATTGATGCGCATCATGCAGGGCCTCTGATACGGACGGCTGCCCATATCGCATGGCGAGCCGCACCTCTCCGTTGGCTGAAAGTGCCTGAGCCAGTGCCTTTGAATGAACCAAAAGCGGTGAGCCTTTTGAAGTCCAGATTTTTGCATATTTGGCCGCTGACTTTGGCGCGCGAAACGGCGTGATCCACCCGTTTACGAGCAACCATCTGATAAAAAATGGAGCCCGAATCACCCTGGGATCCATCAAAAACTGTCGCAAGTAACGCCTTACCGCCGGCACGCTCGGATCATCCGGAGTGCCCACATTGCCCAAAATCACCAACCTTCGCTTCACGAAAGATCCTTATTGATCAATTCTGCGAGCGCATGGCTTCGGTCGAGAATTTTCCCTAGGCCGATTCCGCCACACCAATTTCCATGCAGATAAATCCCTTGGGGCGGCGTGAGCGTCCTTAGGGTCGTCTCCCATGCCAGGGTATAGTGAGGAAGAGCCCGCGACCACCGCGTGATTTTCGCATCGAGAATAGCGCCCTCTAAGCCTAGCAATTCTTGCCGCCAACTGCGGACGCTTTCGAGAAGATCCGAATCCCGCTCAGGAACACCCGCCTTCACTCCCCCCAGAATCCATGTTTCGTTGTAGGTGGAATCTCGTCCTGGAAAAATATGAGAATTCATCAAAACACCCAAGGCCGGCGTGGGGGCGCTTCGAGGAAAAAGACACCCAAAGCCCGGCAACCGCTTCTGGGGCCGGTCAAAAAAAATCGTAGCCGTCACAAGCGGCAATGCTTCCACGGATTCCAGAGGTTTGAGAAACGAGGCCGCGTCCCAAGCACTCGTGGCCAAAACCACGGGGCCCGCCACAGATTTCGCCTCCTCGCCCAGACGGATCTCCACTCCTGCGTTTCTCACCGCCCGGGAGAGCGCGTCTACGAGTTCTCCCATTCCACCAGAAAAAGAAACGAGTTCGGACTTCTCCCGCTTCTTTCCGCTAAATGTGGAACCCAGAATCAAGGACGCGCTCATTCTTTCCGGATCTCCGGCATAAATTCCCTGCAGGGCCGGGCCCAAAACAGCCTGTGTGAATGGTTCGCCGAACCGACTCTTTCCCCAATCGCTGATCGATTCTCCTTGAGCGGGAGCCAAACGCCGAATTCCTCGGAGTGCTCGCCCTCCGGTTGCTAATGTCTCCCCTAGGCTGAGCGGCCATCGACGCGGCTCATCTCGCCAAATATATCGCTTTCGAGCCGAGGATCGGGCGGGTAACACCGCAAGTCCCAACTCGTCACAAAACTGCCGAAAGCGAGCACCGGCCATCACACCATTGGCCCCGGTCTCGGAAATACCGAGCGGCCCCCGATGGGTGCCGAGAAGCCCCCCCACTCGATTCTCTTTTTCCAGAATTTTTACCGAGATTCCCCTTTTCGCGAGGAGATAGGCAAGGCTCAGTCCGGAAAAGCCGGCTCCAACTATGGTGACCGTCTTCATCGTTAGATGGACCTCGAAAACCTCGGAACGCCCGCCGTAGATCGTCGCAAGCGGAGATCGAAAAATGTGGCCGCATTCCGCAAAAATGGTCGACCTGAGTCCTTAACTCGAAGTTCACCATCCTGCACGGTCACTAAACCGTCGGCCAACATTTCCCCCAAAAACTCCCGAGCGTCATCCTCCTCCGCCTGGGTCAGCGGCACACGGAAACGAGTCATCAGAGTCAGAATCTTCTCTCGCTGCTCCCGATCTTCCGGCGTAAGCACATGACCCCGATGGGTGGGAATTTCTCCTGCGAGCACCCGCTGCTCCCAGAGATTCACCACCTTCTCGTTTTGGTGAAAACTCCAAGGTGTTTCTGAGATCGAACTCACGCCAAGGCCAAGCAGTAAATCAGTGCGCTCATCCGTGTAGCCCATGAAATTTCGGTGAAGGCGCCCTTCGACCATTGCGCGAGCCAGTGAATCACTGGGAAGGGCGAAATGATCCATTCCTACTTCGAGGTAGCCCGCATCCAACAACATCGAACGCGCCTCCCGATACAGGTTCCACTTTTCTTCGCGACGAGGCAGATCCGTGTCTTTGAAAAGACGCTGTTGCGGCTTTATCCATGGAACTAAGGCAAAACTATAGAGCGCGATACGATCGGGCCGTAGTTCCAAAGTAAGCTCCGTAGTCCGCCGCATCAGTTCCGGCGTCTGCCGAGGGAGCCCATAAATGAGGTCAAAGTTTACGGAGGAAAACCTAAGGGCTCTTGCCTGTCGCACCACCTCGGCTGTCACCCCAAACGGTTGCCGACGATTCACGAGACGCTGCACTTCTTCATTAAAATCCTGCACTCCCAGCGACACACGGGTAAATCCCATTTCCCGATACGCTTCCATTTTAGCTTGAGTGGAAGTGCGGGGATCCACTTCAATGGACGCCTCGAAATCCTTTCGACCCGCAAGAATCGGAGCCACCATAGCCCGGAAACTATCGGGACTAAGAAACGTAGGAGATCCACCCCCAATATGAAGGTGCCGAAGCGGCGCCTGTTCAAGCTCAGGCACGAGACGACGGTAGGAATCCCACTCGGCCAGCAAATGGCGCACATAGGGTTCTTCCCGTCCATGATCGCGAGTGATCACGTTATTGCAGCCACAGAATGTGCAAAGGCTCTCGCAATACGGCACGTGCAGATACGCCGACCAGCCTGCTCCTTTGAGAGCATCCCTTATATGACCAATCCAGGATTCAATGGCGGGGGCCTCCCCCCAGGCGGGAACTGTGGGGTAGCTCGTGTAGCGCGGAACCGGTAGATCGTATTTTTCGAACAGGTCGCTCATGCGAGAACCTCTCTTACTCTTTCAACGAAGCGGCGCACGTTGCCTTCCGGTGTGCCGGGTAAAACTCCGTGCCCAAGTCCGCAAACCCAACCGACCCGCTCTTCCGGCGACAGTGCGCGAATCGGAGCAAGCCATTGATCGAGGGCGCGCTCAAAATCCGGTTTCGCTTGAAACAAAAGCGCCTGATCGAAACAACCTTGAACGAAACCTCCCTTTCGCAAGCGGAAGGCATCGGGCAAATACCAACGGTGGTCCACTCCCAGACCAGCCAAGGGAGCACTCAGAAACTCCGGTGAAAAAAATGAGGCCTGCGTATCACGGGAATAGTATCCGAGCCGTCCGGGAAACCGTTGCAAGAGCCTGAGTACTAGCGGCTCGGCCCACTGGCGGAACATTCCGGGAGAGAGCAATCCGGCGGCAGTATCGAACACCATCACCACCTCCGCTCCCCCGGCGAGCTGAAGCCGGATGTTTTCCTCCAGAAGCGGCATGAGGACCTCCATGAAATGCCCGAGCTTTTCCGGCGCGATCCGCTTGGATTGGAGAGCCGTGCCGCTGTGGGTTCCTTCCGTGGCGTAGCAGAACAGGGTCCATGGGCCGCCAATAAATCCGATCAAACTCGTGGTTTTCGGCAGCACTTCGCGAGTTGCGATCAGGGCCTGCCGCTGGAAATCCAGAAAAGGCACCGCCTCACTCACGGGCCTCAGACGCTCCAACGATCCAGAGTCCAACAACGAAAATCCTAGGCGCGGACCCGCATCGGTGTAGTCGAGGCCCATGCCAAGAGCTTCCAAGGGAAAGAGAATGTCGGAGAACAGGATGGAAACGTCGAAGCCAAAATCTTCCACAGGCCCCAACGCCACCTGGGCCGCCAGCTCGGGTTGCTTACACAATTCCATGAAGCTGTGTCGCGAGCGCAGGCCCTGATAGTGCCGATGATAACGGCCCGCCTGCCGCATAAACCAGATGGGAGGAACTTTTTGCGGAACTCTCTTCAACGCGTTTTGAAACTTCTCATTCATGTTTTTTTCCCTCAAATGCCCACTGATAGCCAACGCCCCTAACGGAACGGATAAAACTTTCGCCGTCGTCGCCCAGGAGCTGCCGGAGCCTCACCACGATGTTGTCGACGGTGCGATGACTGGCCTCTGCACTCTCACCCCAGACCGAATCCATCACTTCATCCCGGGACACCGATCTCGGAGCACGGTCCACGAGAAACTGAAGAACTTTCATGTCGGTGGAAGGCGGAAATTCGATCTTCCCGTCGTGAAAACGAATCTTTTGCTGGGTGAAATCGATGGAGCAATGGGGCAACTCAAGAATCCGCATCGGCGCATGAGCGTCGAGCACATGCTTCACTCGAAGAAGTAGCTCCTTCAGATGAAACGGCTTCGGGATAAACTCGTCGGCCCCGATTTCAAAACCCCGTAATCTTTGTTCAGCGCCCGCTTGGGCGGTGAGGAAAAGAAAACTTGCGCCGCAGATCCCTTTAATTTTCTTAGCCAACTCGAAGCCGTCACCGTCGGGTAGACCCACATCGTAAACGATCAAGTCAGTGTCCCGATGGAGCGCGATCCATTCCCAAGCGCCACGAAAGGTGCTCTCCCACTGCACTTGATAGTCGCGGGCAAGCCGTTCCTTCAGTGTTTCTCCGAGCGACACATCATCTTCCACAAGCAAAATTTTTCTCATAGCGCGGTGCCTCGCAAATAGAGAACCGCGGAAAATCCTTCTCCGGAGCGGGAGGAAAACTCAATCCGACCTTTCATTCGCTCCAGAATTCGCCGCGATAGATACAGGCCGATGCCGTTCGAAAATCGGGACTTGCCGCCGAGTACCTCTGATCCAAGTTCTGAAACTGCATGTGAAGTTCCCAGGCCGTTGTCGCGGGCCTCCAGGCGCACGCGTTCCGTTCCGCAAGGGCGCGCCTCCAAGAGCATCTCCGTGGCCTTGCCGTGCAAAATGGAGTTGTGAAAAATATTACGAAGAAGGGTGAGCATGAGGCGCCGATCCGTCAAAAGTGAGACATCGCGCGGAATCCGGATGTTAAGTTCAGGAAACTCCCCACGCATTTCTCCCACCAAATCCGACAAACGGACCTCCTCCGCCAATACGGCCAAATCCTCAATGCCTGCGAGCCAAAGAGAGTTCTCCAGTTGAAGATCGAGTCGATTGATGTCGGCCACGAGCCTTTCCAGTCTTGGGTCCTCGGCGTTCTCTCCCAAAACTTCCGCCTGAAGACGCAGGCGTGAAATCGAAGTCTTCAAATCGTGGCTAAAGGTAGAGAAGAAAAATCGAAGCCGTTCGTAGCGATTGCGGTCGCGGGCAGTAAGCCACGTAAGCGCCACTCCCCCGCCCACAACGAGCAGAAGAAGTGCGCTCCCTTCCCACAGCACCATTCGTCGGTATGAATCACCGTCTCCGGCGTGGAGAAGAAAATAAATCCACCACGTCACGAGCAAGACCGTAGAAACGGTTGCTCCCGCCGCAAGCGCGATTTTCCAAGCCCCTTTAGCCACGCGCAGCCCCGATGATGACTTCCGCCGCCTGATCGAGAATATCATCGGAGTGGGCAAGACTGAGAAACCCCACTTCCCAAGCGTTCGGAGCGAGATACACGCCCCGATCCAGACTCGAGAGAAACAACGGTTTGAAGCTTGATGCGAGTTGGCTCGGAATTCCTGAAACAGTGCGCACAGGAGTTGCCGTTTTCGGGCGGATCCAGAAAAGCGAATGAACCTGAATCACCTCAAAAGAAGTGCCCTCGAAACCCTGACGAAGCCTTTCCGCCCACTTCCGGCCCCGCTCCTCAAGCACGGCCCAGCCGTTGACCCTCTTCATTTTTTTGAGTGTAGCCAATCCCGCTACCATCCCGATGGGATTCGCCGAAAGAGTTCCGGCCTGGTACACGCCGCCTAGAGGCGCCACATGGTCCATCAAGTCACGTCTACCGCCGTAGCAGCCCACGGGAAATCCGCCGCCGATAATTTTCCCCCAGGTCACGAGATCGGGACGAATTCCAGTTTGGGCAGCCATACCTCCTAGGCCCACGCGGAAGCCGCTGATCACTTCGTCGAAAATCAGGAGGGAACCGTGACTCTTACAAAGTTTTGCGAGGGTCTGCAGAAACTCCAACCGCTGGGGCAGAAGGCCGTAGTTGGCGGGAAGCGGCTCCACGATGACCGCAGCGATAGAGGATCCTTCGCGGGAAAAAACCTCCTCGAGAAGTTTTTCGTCGTCGAGAGGAATAACCAAAGTGTTGCGTGCGGTGTCTTCAGGGATTCCGGCGGAACTCGATGCGCTCTCACCCGCCAGCCCACTTCCTGCCTTCACGAGGAGATAATCCGCGTGGCCATGATAGCAGCCCTCGAACTTGAGGATCTTCGGGCGCCCCGTGGCGGCTCTCGCCACCCGAACCGCGCTCATTACCGCTTCCGTCCCGGAAGACACAAATCGCAGCTTTTCCACCGCCGGAATTTCCCGGGTCAGCCACTCGGCGAGTTCCAAGGAGTAGGGTTCAGCGGCGCCGAACGTCCACGCAGTGTCGACCATTCGGTGAACTTCTTCCTTCACTTCCGGATCGAGGTGGCCAAGAATCATCGGCCCAAAGCTCATACAGAAATCGATTACCCGTTTTCCTTCCACATCTTCGAGCCATGGGCCCTCGGCACGACGAAAAAACACGGGGGGCCGATCCAGCCCCTTGAATGACCTCACCGGGGAGTGCACTCCTCCGGGAGCCACTTGCCGTGAACGCTCGAAATACTCTTCCGATTTACCCCAACGCATTTTTCCTCCAATCATTCGAATCCAAAAATACTGCCGGCGGCGGAAATCCTCTCTCCACAAGAACTCGAGAGAGGACTTCAAACGTATGCCCAGGACCGCAGGAGTGCTGAGCTTTCAAAATCTCCGGATACTCCTCGATCGCTACCAAGAAATGGGAACCACTCGACCAAAAAAAAGAACGGTAAGGCGTTAAATCCGGAAGCTTTCCAACTCGCACCAGACGATAGGAGATCAGCTTCTCCATCGCCTCACTCTCCGGTGCGTCGGCGTGGGTAAGTTTTTTCCAAAGAAACCCATCCCCCAGAAGTGCACCGAGTTCCATCGGCTCATGTTCTCCCAAGCCGTCTTGACACCCATTTACCCACACGCCCCGCTTTGCGAGAGACTTCCATGTAAGTACACCAGCGGCCCAAACCGGATCCGTGAACTCGAGCCCTTCCGGCCAAGCCTCTGCCTTCGCTACGAAAAGCCCCTGGGTTCCAGGAGGAACGGTCACCTGGCAGAATTCCCGGCGGAAAAATCCTCGCAGCTCGGAGGTGGAATATACGTCCCGTGATGGTGACGGCATGCGAGGGCGGTCTTCCACGGAATGAAGGTGAATATGTTCTCCCCCTTCCGTAACCCCTCGGGCGAGCACAGCATTTCCCCAAGGACGCGGCAAAACGGCTACACCGATTTTTTGATGGCAGCCGCCGCCCCACCCGGAGAGAAGTTCCCGCTCTCTCTCAGCAGCACGAAACGTAGGCTCACAATGAATCTTTTCCAGCAAACGGAGCACATCCTGCCGTTCGTTCTTCACTTCCACCGCCAAAGCTCCTTGGGCGGCGGCGTTTGGATTGACCGACAGCGGGAGGACCATGAATCGACAACTGGTGACAGCTTTCCGAAGAAAATCTCGCGTGCCTGCAATCTCCGCCTCAGGCGCGCTCAACAGACGATCCATCGCGGCTTTTGCCACCACAAGCCCGTCTACGGTTTCATCGTCGAGAAATTTTTTTACCCGAGTTTGCACATTGCCACGAACCGGAAGAAACTCCACCCTATCGACCCGCCAAGGAAGCGCCTCCTTCAAAAACGAGGAAAGGTTGTGGGCGCGCCTCGGTGAGGAACTGAGAACGCGAAAATCCGACCGTCTCCCATTCTTAACCAGCAAGAGATCCCTTTGATCCGCTCGGGGAAGGGTCGCCGCGATTCTAGTTCCGGGCGCGCGCTCCGTGGGAAGATCCTTCCAGGAGTGCACTACCAGGTCTACACGCTCAGAAAGGAGATCGTCGCGAAAGTCCTCCGTAAAAACGCCCTTTTCCGGCATTTTCCAGAGAGGATCATGGAGGTTCTTGTCGCCCAGCGACTCGCGAAAAACGAACTCCACCTCCAAGCCCTGGTGGGCTGCACGCAAAGCGTCGGCCACACGCCATGCCTGGAGTCTCGCTAGATCACTTTTTCGGGAAGCAATTCTTAGGCGCAAATGTCGTCCCATCCGAGAGGTCGGCACTCCGGCCGATTCATCTCTCTCGCTACTCGGCGAGAGATCTCCTCCTTGATGGTCGCGATTTTTTCGCCCTGACTGCGACGAAGCGAATCCAATTCGCTGAAAAGATCCTGCAAAGTGACAGCGTGCGGAATTACCCCTCTAATCGAGTTCTCCTCACCGCGAAGGTCGAAAACAGGGACTGAGACTCCCGATACGATTTTTGAAATCACTTCGTCGGAAATGGGGGCGGCAACAACGAGAGCCTCCCCTTTCAGAGGAGCTTGATACCCATCGACCACAACGCGGGCGGCGATCAAGTCATCAGCGCTGGAGCGCGAGAATATCTGCACGTCCCGATCAGGAAGGATCCAAGGAAGAATCTCCCGAGCCAGATGTCCTGCTCCGCAAATGGAAACCGATCCGGCTCCCTGCAATCGCTTCCGAAGCAGGCTACCGTAGGAATGAGCTCCCATTCCGCAAAGATGACGGGCGCGCATTTCTTTCACTTCATGAAACACGAACCGCAACCAGCGAGACGACGCCGAAAACAGCGGATGATCCTTTTGAGAATCTGCAAAAAGGCGAAACTGACCGAAAACCTCGGTCTCACCCAATATCGGGGAATGCAAACCGCTCAGGACTTCGACCAAGAAACGCAGGGCCGCGTCGCCGCGAAGCACCTCGTCTTCGGATTCCAGTTCCGGCACATCCTCCGCATCTTGAAGAAAGGCCACCTGGCGAAGGCAGGTTTTCCACACCGGATGAGCAACATCCAGACTGGTCTTGGAGCTTCGATGGAGGAGGAGTATATCTTCCATGGATTCGAGATTTACACGAAAGGTCGCCGGTTTTGTCATGGAAATGTCATTCCGGAACACACTAGAGGGCTACTTATGAGAAAGGTCATAGAACGTCCCCGACGAAACCGCCGCAGTGAGGCACTGCGAAATATGGTGGCGGAAACGATTCTTACCCCCGGAAATCTGGTGTGGCCCGTGTTCATCACCGAGGGAACTCACACGGAATCGGAGATTCGAGCACTCCCTGGATGCGCTCGTTGGAGCGTGGATGTGCTTTTAGAGCGAATGGGACAGAACCCGCTTCTTTCTACCGTAGCGCTCTTTCCCGCCATTCCCGATGGAAAAAAAACTCCCGACGCCAAGGAGGCCTTGAATCGAGACGGCCTGGTGCCCGCGGCAGTTCGCCGCATTAAGGATCGATTTCCCGATCGGATGGTGATCACCGACATTGCTCTCGACCCGTTTAATTCCGATGGGCACGACGGCCTGGTAAAGAACGGGAAAATTCTGAACGACGAGACCGTAGACGTGCTCGCCCGCATGGCATTGATTCACGCGGAGGCCGGCGCTGATTTCGTTGCCCCCTCCGACATGATGGATGGCCGCGTGGGAGCCATTCGTGGCGCTCTCGACGAATGCGGCCATACCTTCACCGGGATCATTTCCTATTCGGCGAAGTATGCCTCGAGCTTTTACGGGCCCTTCCGTGAAGCGCTCGACTCCGCACCAAAAGCGGGAGACAAAAAAACCTACCAAATGGATTTTAGAAATTCCCAGGAAGCGCTCCGCGAAGTACGGCTCGACGTGGCCGAAGGCGCCGATGTGGTGATGGTGAAACCTGCTCTAGCCTACCTCGATGTGATCCGTGCCGTAAGCGAAGCCGTGGATATCCCGGTTGCCGCCTATAACGTGAGTGGCGAATACGCCATGATCAAGGCTGCAGCCGAGCGAGGAATGATTGATGAAACCCGCTGCATGGTGGAGTCGCTCTTTGCTATTCGCCGGGCCGGAGCTCAGATGATCTTCACCTATTTCGCTCCGCAAATGGCCCGATGGCTTGAGGAAAACTCTCGTTAGTGGCTCGTGCCCTCACTTAGGCGCGTCTTGTTCCACACGTTGTACTTCCCCGACGGCTTCTTCATCGGAATTTCGCGCACCAGTCGGAAGTTTTTCGCATCGTAAACCAGAAGGGCCCCGTCGTCGTCCCACACACTCAGAAGAGCGTAACGACCGTCCCGCGTGAACTCCACGTGAGCAGTAACCTTTCCCGGCCGCGGCTGAAGTTCTTTCACCACTTTTAAAGACTTCTTATCGATCACCTGAACCACGTCCTTGAAGTCCTTACTCATAAAGTTATCGACCCAGGCGTAGGGGGTTTTCTCGTGGCTTCGAAGAAAAAATCCAGGTCCCTTGGTAGTCACCTTCCCTCGCACCGTCCAGTCCGTGGTGTTCACAGCGGTAACCACACCTTCCTTGATGTTCGGAGTTGCCATCACCACATCTCGCCCGTCGCGCCACAAAATGCCGGACCCAAGATGCGGCATTCCGGTAAGCTCCACGGAGCCAACAACTTTTCCTGCCTTGAGATCCACCACAAATCCACCCGCCGAATCACGACTCGCGGCAAGCGCATGGGCGTAACTGTGATCGAAGAAGAAATCGTCGAGCGGTTTTTCCACGGGAATCCGACGCACAGAAAAATCCTTCCACGCGATCTCCCACAGCTCCGGCAAGTCCTTTAGGGCCAAAACGAAGGTCTTTCGCGGAGGCGCGGAGTAGACTGCGCTTGCGCGGGAGGATCGACCCATAGGCTCCACAAGATCCACCACTCGAGCCACTCCTAGATCGCTCGTGCGCAGAATCACCAACGTATGCGGCAGTTGATTAGCTACGGCCACGTATTTACCGTCGCCGGAAACAGCGATGTTACGCGCGTTCAACCCGGCACGTACTTCCGCCACTTTTTTAAGCCCCCACACATCAAACTTCGTGACCCACCCGTCTCGCGTGGTGGTAAACGCAAAACGACCGTCCGGAGTATACTTAACTCCACCATGGAGCCCCGGACGCATCGGAAAGTGTGCGAGCGTTGTAAATCGATCTCCGTCGAGCACTGTAAGTCCGTGGTCTCCATGGGAGACCACGAAGAAGAGATTCATCGGGTCCGCTTGGAATACAGGCTTCGGAGCCACTTGCCCCACAAGAGTCTCCCGGGAAGCGTCGATCTCCTTCTGTGTCCAAGAAAATTTTCCCTCCACCGGGCGCAAAAGATAATCCGCCAAAGCTCGCGCTTCCTCGGAAGAAAGCTCCTTGGAGTATCCCGCCATTTGCGTGGCCGGACGCCCATCGAGAATCACCTTCTGGATCTCCGGGGCCTTCATCTTTTGGAGCGTTTCGGGAATCAAAGCTGGCCCCATCACCCCCATGCGATTACCCCCGTGGCAGGAGGCACAGTGAAGTTGATATAGGGAACCGGCGTTTACTTGAGACAGTTGAGTCCCGTCTTTAGGCGCATTAGCCGCGCAGCCGACCAAAAGAACTGCCGCAAAAAAACTCTTCATGATGAATCTCCCTGGTTAGTAGCCGATTCGATGGGCCCGAGGTGTGAAAAAAATCCCGCTCGGTTTATGAGCTGGAATCGACTTCAATTTTTCGAAGTCCGAGGTTCGAAGCACATCGACTCGATCCTCGTCTCTCACCGACATCCACACTTCGTTCCCTTTGGGAGAAAACTCCATGTGTAGAACTCCCTTTCCCGGCTCCAATGTCTTCACGACCTTTAGTGATTCTGCGTCGATCACTTGAAGACGATGATTATCGGGAAGCGCGAAGTTTACCCAGATCTGCCGTCCGTTCGGATTGCCCATAGCGAATACCGGCTGGCCCGCCACGGGAATCCGCCCCACTTCCTTCCAAGTGCCAAGATCGAGCACCACCACTTCATGGGCTCCCACTCCGGGCACAAAAGCGCGAGATCCGGAAATCGCCCACCCTTCGAAATGAGGCATCTTAAACACGGGCAGCTTCTGCTTTCCCTTCCCGAAGTTCGGCAACACACGCCTTACCCCGCGTGAAAGATTCCAAAGATCTAGCATCGCTAATCCGTCTTCTCCGAAGAGACCTGCGATATAGTAGCGCCCTTCGGGAGTCACGAGGGCGTCGTAGGGCTCTTTCCCGGCTCCGGGAAACTTTGCCTTCACTCTGCAATCAGCCGAACCGCACTCGACCACCCAAATCTCGCCGGCTTCAAACAGCGAGTAGACGAAAAGATTTTCGGGCGCGTCCACGAGTCCTACCGTTTTCGACTCCTTACCGTTTGCGCCGACCGCGGGAATGTCGGCGACGAGCGAAAGATCCGCCGCACGAAAAACCCGGATACCTCCGGGAGAATAATTCGAAACAGCTACCAAAGTTCCATCCTGAGAAATGGCTCCGCCAATGGCGTTTCCCGCTTGCACCACTCGGGCCACGATTTTTCGAGTAAGGATGTCGACTTTCGTGAGGCCACCGTCTCGTCCAAAGACAAAGGCGAATCTTTCATCGGGGGAATACACGAGAGAGGCGTGAGAAAGGTCACCGAGCCCCTCGACCGTGGCGAGGGACGCTCGGTCCATGCGGTTCACCACTTGCACACTGCCCCGCTCCCGCTCAATCACTACGCCGAGATCACCGGTTCCTTGCAGGGTGGCACATCCGGAAAGTAACAAGGCCCAAAGTAGTTTCATTTCTTTTCCTCCACGAGATAGCGGGCGAGCCATTCGGCTTCTTCTTTCGAGAGCAAACTTTTCCAGGGAGGCATCGCCGTTCCGGGCCGCCCCTCCAGAATCACGGCCTGAATCTCCTGCCAGGCGCGCCCACGCATACGGGTGGGCTCCAGGGATGGGCCAAGGCCTCCTTTGAGCTGCAGACCATGACAAGATCCACAATCGTGGCGAAGGAAGACCTTAAGCTTCTCTTCGTCCAACGGTGCGGCCTCCGCAGATGCCGCAAACAAGATCATCCCAATAAGCCAACGCATGGCGTGGAACTCTCCCTGTGGACCGCTGAAAGATCAAGTAATTTCCCCCAGGCCCGCCAGAAGCCGGGACATCCTTTCACATCACCGGGACTAGTCGCCGCTCGATGGTTCTCCGGCTTGCACCAAAACCTCGGCGAAGTTAAATACCCTTCGTGCAGAAATACGGAAAAGTTCTGATTGCTGGCTCTGGCCCAGGCGACCCCGGCCTCCTCACCGTAAAGGTTTGGCGCGCGTTGCAGGATGCCGACATTATCATCTACGACAATCTCGTGAATCGTGATGTGCTCACCCTCGCCAGGCCAAATGCCGAACTGCGTTATATGGGGAAAAAATGCGGCGGAGAGAGCTTTTCCCAAGAGGAGATTAACGCCGCACTCGTGGAAGCGGCTGGTTCTGCCCAGCTGGTTCTTCGTCTAAAGGGCGGGGATCCGTTTATCTTCGGACGTGGCGGCGAAGAAGCGTTGGTGCTCCAAAAGCATGGAATTCCGTTTGAAATCGTTCCAGGCATCAGCAGCAGCGTGGCCGGCCCCGCCTACGCGGGCATTCCGGTGACGCACCGGGGACTGTCTTGTAGCTATGCGGTGATCACCGGCCACGAGGCCCCGGAGAAGGCAGAAAGTGACCTTCACTGGAGCTCCTATGCGGGGATTCACACCCTGGTCTTTTTGATGGGCGTAGGTCAGCGCAAAGAAATCGCCCGTAAATTGCTAGAGGCCGGACGTCCCACTCACGACCCAGTGGCATTCGTGGAAAACGCCACCACCGCTAAGCAAAATGTAATTCGCACAACCTTGGGTGTGCTCGCGGAAACTCCGCCCCCCGTAAATACTCCTGCGGTAATGGTGATTGGCTCCGTGGCAGGACTAGAACTGGAGTGGTTCAGCGGAACACCTTCCGCACTGCCGTCCAAAAGCTAGCGCGAAGTTCACGACTCCATAAACGCTCCAGCGCCTCCTCCATTCGTGCAGCTCTTTCGTCGTAGGTAGGCAAAGATTTCTGCACGGCATCACGACGCAGCTCTGCCGCTTGCTGGGCGATTCTCTCCAAATTCCCGGGAAGAAACGCGTCGATCTTACGCCGCAGTAACTTGCTCAGTCCGGGAGCTTTTCCCCCGGTAGAAATCCCCACCACAACGTTGCCCCTCTCCACCAGGGCCGGAAAGATGAAGGAACAGTAGTCGGGCGAATCCACACAGTTACAAGGGATGCTCCGTTCCGCACAAAGGCCAAAAACCCGACGCTGAAGATCCAGATCATCGGCGCCCACGATCACTAAACGTGCGCCCTCTAGATCGGCATCGCGAAACTCCCGTTCCTCGAATGAGATTCGCCCTTCTGCGGCCCATTGCCTCACCTCGTCAGAAGCTCGTTTGGCTACGACTCGAATTCGCCCGCAATAGGGCAACAATTTCTCAATTTTTCGAGAAGCCACGTTTCCCGCGCCCACAACAAGCACGGAGGAGCGGCTAAGATCGACGAAGAGTGGAAAATAGGGCATATTCGGCCCGTATTATCGTTAGGAAACATCGGATGCCAAACGAAAACTTTCGCCTTCTCAACGACTGGCAGCGCGGCTTCCCGCTCGAGAGCCGTCCCTTCGCGCGCATGGCCGAAGCCACCGGAATAACTGAAGCGGAAGCCATTACGCAATTGAAGCGCTGGCAGAACGAAGGAAAGGTGGGACGCGTAGGTCCTGTGTTGCGTCCGGGAGCCCTCGGCGTGAGCACGTTAGCGGCCATGGAGGTTCCTGCGGATCGCCTGGACGAAGTAGCGGCACTCGTAAGCACTTTCGATGAAGTGAATCACAACTACGAACGAGAGAATGCCGTGAATCTTTGGTTCGTGATCACGGCATCCGACGAGGCGCACCTTCAGCGGGTTATGAGAGCCATCGAGAGCCGCACGGGCATTTCAGTGCTCGACCACCGCCTCGAAGAAGAATTTCGCATTGATCTCGGCTTCGATCTCACGGGCAAGGTGGACGCATGAATCTCGATCAAGTGCTTTTGCACGAAATTGAATCGGGTCTCCCCCTGGTCGAAGCGCCGTTTGCAGCTGTCGGCGCCCGGATCGGCATGCCGGAATCGGAAGTGATGGAACGCATTTCCCGACTCACGGAGGAAGGAACGATCCGGAGATTTGGCGTCGTGGTGAAACACCGGAACCTTGGTCTCAATGCCAATGCCATGGTGACCTGGCAAGTGGAGCCGGCTCAGGCTTCTGAGGCCGGACGTAAACTTCGCTCGCTTCCTTTTGTTACGCTGGCCTATCGAAGACGCACTAGCGAACGGTGGCCCTTCAATCTCTACGCCATGATTCACGGATCCGATCGAGCGGTTGTGGAGCAACAGGCCAACGAAGCCACAGCGTTTGCTGGTTTGGATAGTGCTCCCCGAAAAATTCTTTTTTCACGGCGATGCTTCAAGCAGAAGGGCGCCTCCTATCTCGGTGTAGCGATGGAGGAACTCGACCGGAGAATTCTCAATCGCCTCCAGGAAGGGATTGGAGCCGAGGAACATCCCTTTCAGGCCCCCGCGGATGAACTGGGAATCTCCGTTGAGGTGCTACTCGCCCGCCTTCGCTCACTTCTCGCTCGCGGAAAGCTCTCCCGCTTTGGCCCCATGTTCAATGTGGAAAAGTTCGGCGGAGTTTTCACGCTGGTGGCACTGGCCGTTCCCAGCGAACGGTTTGAGGATGTAACGAAGTTGGTGAACGGCTATCCGGAAGTGGCTCACAACTACGCCCGCGATCACCGGCTGAATATGTGGTTCGTGGTTGCGACGGAAAGCCAGCAGGAGACGGATCGGGTACTGCAAGACATCCACGACCGCACCGGACTCACTCCGCTCGCCCTGCCGAAGCTGGAAGAATACTATCTCAATCTCCGGGTGCAGGCATGATGGACGCTCTCGACAAGAAAATCATTGCAGCAACCGAGTCCGGACTTCCGCTTGTGGAAAATCCGTGGAAAGTGGTCGCGCATGCCGTGGGCACCGAAGAAAGCGACGTGAGATCTCGATTTCAGAAAATGTTGGACTCCGGCGCCGTAAGAAGAATCGCAGCCGTGCCGAACCACTATTCCCTGGGACTTCGCCACAACGGGATGACGGTTTGGGAGGTGGACGAAGCCCACATCTCCCGCTTAGGGCATGCGGTGGGAGCCCTGGATTTTGTTTCTCACTGCTACCGCCGCCCCACGTTCCCTGGAATTTGGCCGTTCAATCTTTTCGCCATGGTTCATGGAACCTCTCAGGCCGAAGTGGAAGAAAAAGCGGCAAAGATCCGCGAACTGCTCGGTGAACATTGCCGCAGTAGTGAAATTCTCTATAGTACAAAAATCCTAAAGAAGACCGGGTTTCGCACCCGCAAGGAGAACTGACCATGTTTCGCATCACTCAATACATGGAAGAGCTGCAACACCCCACTCCGATCGGCCCCCGTAGACGCCCACCGGGACCGGTTGTGATCTGGAACCTCATCCGGCGCTGCAACCTTGCGTGCCTTCACTGCTACACGAACTCTTTCGACCAGGATTTCACGGGGGAACTCTCCACCCAGGAAGTTTATCGCGTGATGGACAACCTCAAGGAATACAAGGTTCCGGTTTTGATTCTCTCAGGAGGTGAACCGCTACTTCGTCCCGATATCTTCGATATCGCCGAACGCGCGAAGAAGATGGGCTTCTACACCGGTCTTTCCACTAACGGCACCTACATCACGGAGGCCAACATCGAGCGCATCGCCGGCCTCGGCCTCGACTATGTGGGCATCAGTCTCGACGGAATCGGTGAGGTCCATGATCGATTCCGGCGGAAAGAGGGCGCGTTCGAAGGCGCAATCCGAGGAATCCGTCTCTGCCGGAAGAATGGCATTAAGGTGGGCATTCGCTGCACACTGACCCAGGAGAACCACCAAAGCTTGGACGGTCTCTTGGAACTCCAGGTGAAGGAAGACATTAATAAGTTCTATCTTTCGCACCTCAACTACTCCGGCCGTGGGAACCGCAATCGCGGCAAAGACGCGCACTACGAAATGACTCGCGAAGCCATGGATAAACTTTTCGACGCTGCCTGGAATTCCGTTCAGCGAGGAGAAGGACGCGAATTCGTAACGGGCAACAACGATGCCGATGGCGTGTATCTGTTGCACTGGGTGCGAAGAAAGATGCCGGAAAAAGAGGCCCATCTTCGCGCTAAGCTGGCTCAGTGGGGAGGCAACTCCACCGGAGTGAACATCGCCAATATCGACAACCTCGGGAACGTTCATCCCGACTCCTTCTGGTGGGACTACACTCTCGGCAACGTGAGAGAGCGCCCCTTCTCCACCATTTGGGAAGATCGCACGGATCCGCTGATGGCCGGACTGAAGAGTGAAAACAGAGTACTCAAGGGCCGCTGCGGAAGCTGCGCCTACTTCGATGTATGTAACGGAAACACCCGCGTACGAGCCTGGCAGGTCACGAAAGATTTCTGGGCGGAAGACCCGGGTTGCTACCTTACCGACGAAGAAATCGGCATCCCCTCTCACGCACCTCAGGAATCCGTTCATGCACACTAACGCAATTGCAGACGGAATTCGTGCGGTTGGCACGGGAAAACAGGGCTCGAAAAGTTGCCCTCCTGAGCTGGCTCGCGCCATCACTGACGATCTGAAAAGCGGGAACATCGGGCCGATTCCCCGAGCCGCGTTCTTCGGGGCCCTCATGATCAAAGGCGTATCCCCAGACGAGAAGATCCTGGGCAACGCCCTTGCGCCGGGAGCCCTGGAAAATCCCGCGATACTCGCTCTGGATCTTTGCAAAGATGCGCCCGCTTGGATGATCGAGCTCTGCGCCCACCTTCTTCGGGGCGGTACATTCGACCGGTCCACGGCCCGACGGGTAGGATCGTTTCTGTTCTCTCAAGAACCCAACGACGCCACCCGAGCGCTCGTGGCCAGCGTGATGAGAGTGCGTTATTCGGATCCCGAAGAATACGCCGGCATTCTCGATGCGATTCATTCCGTTGTGGAGAAGCCGTTTCAAACCCCTCCCCCCGCCGGAGCGCCCGTTCTTCAACTGGCGGAGCCATTTGACGGTGTGGAGCGATGCCATCTCCTTACCCCGCTGATTGCGCGATTTTTTCGAGACCAAGGCCTGCGCGTGGTGAATTTGGTCGGACGAAGCGCCGGTCCAAAATTCGGAATGAACCTTCAGGATCTCTACAGAGAACTCCAGGCTCCCGCCCTGAGCGGAAACTCGCAGCTCGGGGATGCTTCGCCGGAATTCGGATGGGTCGCTCACCAGGTCGACCTTGCCCGCCCCCTCGACCGCTGGGTCGAAATTCGGCATCAGACGATCAAGCGGCCGTTCTTGGCAACTCTGGAAAAGTACGTGAATCCGTTCGGATCTCAGGTGTTCGTGGGATCGGCCTTTCACCACACCTTCACTGAAAAGATGGTGGAAATTGCCGAGGCTGCAGAGTTTCCCGCCTCCATTGTAATGTTCAAGAGCGTGGAGGGCACTCTAGGGCTCTCTCTCGGACGAGCCACACAGGTGATGATTTCGCGAAGGAAACCCGACGGCACTTACGCCAGGGGCGACTTCGAAGCGCTTCCGGATCACTACGGATTCGAGCGAATGGCTGATCAAAAGGGGATCGAGGTTTCTGCCAGGGAAAACGCCCGTCTGGTTCGGAACTGGATAGCCAACGGCCAGACCGATAACCCGTGGTTCAATGCCCGTGCCTCGTACTCGCTTGCGGTGTATGCCGACGCTTGGAATCGCCTGCAGGAACTAGAAGGCACAGCCTTCTAAAAAAAACGGCCCCCATTTCTGGGAGCCGTCTCATCTACTCGCGAAGAAAAACTACTTCTTCTTACGAAGCGAGGCGATGTAGTGGCTGATGGCCCAACGGTCTTCTTCCGGAATGAAAGAGAAACCAGGCATCGCAGTTCCCTTCAAACCCTTGGAGGTGGTTTCGAAGATTGCATCTGCAGTTTCACCGGCCTTGAAGGCGTCGGTCACAAAATTACGGGGCTTCGGGTTCATGGCTGAACCAGCAGGTCCGTTACCGTCGGCCTTGTCGCCGTGGCAGGTAGCGCAGTTGGTGAGGTAAGCCTTCTTACCCTTTGCCACCAAAGCTGGGGTGGATTTTGCAAACTTGGAATCTGCGGCCACAGCAGCAGAAGAAATTCCGAGAGCCAACAAGCAAACGATCAAACGCATATTCACTCCTTCAAATGATTTGTCTTACGGGAACATTATAGCACTTATCGGATAAGCGATGGATTCCCCAACTGCGGCAGAAGTTCGCACTACCCGAGCCGTAGATCACGGGAAGAGCAATCCAGTATAACGCAGGGCGCCTACCGATTCCGTGATTGGCGGCCGCGAGAGGCGCGCGGAGAGCCCCTTGATTATGCCCCCTCAGTAATAGGGAAACTTCAAAACGTAGATCAACACCCCTGTCACGGAAACATAGAACCAAACCCCCATGGTCCATGGAGCAATCTTCTTGTGGCGATCACGTTGATTTCTCAGAGCGAACCAAAGGGTGACTCCGACCATCGGGGGGACAAACGCGGCCAAAACCGTGTGGGACGCCAGAACAGAAAAAAATACCGCCTTCATAACCGGCCCTCCGCCGAATGGCGGCACATGGCCCAGATAGTGAAAAACCAGGTACCCCACAAGAAAAACCGATGAAGAGATCAGGGCGGCAAAAATCATCTTTCGATGACGAACCTCGTCGCCACGGCGGATGGCTCGGAAAGCAAGTGCCAGGAAAACAGCACTGAGAAAATTGAGTACGGCATTGGGAAGGGGTAAATCGTTGGGACTCATTGCCCCCGAAGCTACCACTTGCGGGAGTTAACGCAAGGTACAGGTTTTCCTGAAAACCGAAGAAATGGTAAAGCGAGCATCTATGAAAAAATTTCTCCTATTGGTCATTGTCCTAGTTTCCTCTCAGGCCCACGCCCGCCCCGAGTTCGCCGTAAAACACGGCTACATCAATTGCTCCACCTGCCACGCGTCTCCTTGGGGCGGCGGTCAGCGCAACGCTGCAGGAAAGATGTACGGAGCTCATGGCTTCAAGCCCGGACTTTGGTCGAATCAGGATCTGTTTTCGTTAGACCTGAGAGCTTTGGCTCTTTATCCGGAACAACCTGCCACCAGGCAGAACGGATTGGGCCTGATGACGGTGACCCCCTCGGCCAATATTCCGATCACGCGCGACACCTCTTCTGAGTCGAGCGCCGTGTTGGGTTACGGACTGGGTGGACTGGCTACGGGGCTGCGGGAAGCATACTTAGTGTTTCAAGGACTACCCGCCACGGACCAGAGCGCACTCCGTCACTTCGTAATCGGAAAATTCAATGCTCCCTTCGGGCTCCTTTCCGACGAACACCGCACGTTTGCGCGCCAGAGCACGATGACAACCAATAACGAGTATGAGTTCGGCTTGGCCGCTTCTGGGGATCCTCTACGCTCCTTCCACTACGACTTGGCTGTCACGAACGGGTTCCAAACCGGAGGCAACCTGAACGGCACGGATCTTCCTTGGGCAGCCACGCTCAATGTTCGCCACCAGCCGGGAGCACTCCCCTTCCATCTTGGTTGGAGCGGCATGGTTCACCGGAAAATCCAGCTCCCTTGGCGCCCGTGGGCACAATCCGTTTGGACAGTGGTATCGCTTGATCGGTCCACTAACGGCATTCTGAAGGGCTCCCTCCAGGGTGAGGCTGTGGTAGCTCATGGTTGGAACGACTCGTCTCGCAACAACTACATTACCCGCTTCGTTCCCGCCGCCGACACGGCCTGGCAAACCGCCCTCAACGGAGAAAAATCATTGGCCTACTACGGCATGGGCACCCTGGATGTGTCTCAGCGTTTGGCCCTGGTTTATAAGTATGATCAGTTTACCCCTGCCAAGCGATTCAGTGGCGACTCCTTCATTCGTCACTCCTACGGAATCCGCTGGATCTTCAACTCCAACATGCAGGCCATCGTGAGGCGGGAAGAGTCTCGTGCCGGTCGCCCCGGCGTGACGGAACAGAACTCCGCCGCAGCCCGCGACGGGTTCCTGGCCGTGTTTCATGCCTGGTTGTAAATCGAAGCTGATCTAATGAGACCAGTCTAACGAGAAAGTTTGGAGTAGTACTCCGCGATCGACTCCACGTCGGCATCGTTGATCGTATTGGCAATCGAACTCATGAGCGGATCCTTCCGTTCGCCACTCTTAAAAGCCCTGAGCTGCTTTGCCAGGTAATCTTTGCCTTGGCCCGCTAGGTTAGGCCAAACCGGATTTGCGCTTACGCCTTTGGCGCCGTGACAGGCGGCACAGGACGTTACATTCGGCGCCCCCCAAGCAGAAATTGAACTCACCAACATCGACGCTACGATGAACTTCTTCATTCCAACGCTCCCGTAGCCGCCCAGTCGGCGATCAGCTTTCTTTCATCATCGGTGAGAGATGCCGTTCCCGGAGGGGGCATATCTTTCTGTACCACCACACGGGTTACCAAACGATCCTTCTTCTCAAAGGAAACTGAGTAAACAAGCCAGTTCGGGAAAGGCCCACCAGCGAAGTGGCACATGGCGCACTTCTGCTCAAAGAGCGGCACGAGGTGCTTGGTAAAAGTAATGCGATCCGCGGGGACCGGATTGGGATCTGGCTGAGGCGCCGGATCAGGCCGAGGCGCTGGGCCTGGCTGTGGCGCGGGGTCTGGTTGAGGAGCCGGATCAGGTTGTGGCGTGGGATTAGGAGATGCCTTGCCCTCGGGAGCTCCTCCCTTTACCCAAGCGGCCACCAATTCGAGATCCTTGGCTTCCAGTGGCGCCCCCATGGGCATATTCTTCAGCACCACTACTCGTTGAAAAATTAAGTCCTTGTTGGCGAGCGCCACAGAGTAATCCAGCCAGTCCTTCGGATTCATTTTTCCCGGACCGTGACAGGCGGCGCATCGGGCTTCAAAAAGCGGCTTCATGTCGGCCAAAAATGTGGGGCCAACCTGGGAATCGGAGGCGGATCCTCCTACAACCTTTGCCACCTGCTCTAGGGGCATGGATGGCCCGCTACATCCCACCAGCAACACCGCCAATAACCACAGCTTCATTCGTCACTCCTCGGGCGCAACACGGCCCCATTTCCTATGCCACAGATATGCCAACTCTTAACCTTTTGAAATCATTAGGTGTTACGAAGGGCCCCGCCCACACGTTTCTGTGTCAAAAAGCGACAGATGGGAAAATTCAGCACACCCCGGCTACACTTTTCTCATGAAGAACTTTTTTCTTTTGTTTTTGGCCCTGACGACCATTCCCGCGTTCGCCACAAACGATGACCCGTTTAATGGCTTCATCTGGAACCGAGAAAATCTTGGCACGAGCGAGACAGATCGAGATGACTGGTATGAGTGGTGGTACTTCAAATTGATCGACCCTGCGACCAATGCGCCCTTCTACTTTCTCTATGGCGTTACGAATCCCTGGGATGCGGGGTCGCAGCCTGAAAAAAGCACGAGTCGATCTTTTGTGGGATTTGGAAACTTTGCGGAACGTTGGACGGTGGAGCAGGAGTTTCCAGTGGAAACCATGCGCGCCGAATACGGTCGTTTCGCTCTCGACTTCGGAAACGGAAATTCGGCATCTCACTCAGGACTCACCGGCCAGATCCAAGCCGTAGACAAGGAACTGGGAAAGCCTCGCCAAGTACGCTGGAACCTCTCCACCATCCCCGACTGGAGCTACAACGCCATGGGATGGTCGATGAAGTTACCTTGGGCCAGCAATATTTTCTGGTATCCGGCCCAGGCCAGTCTTTTTGCGAGCGGCACTGTGGAAGTGGACGGAAAAGTTTACGAAGTAAAAAACGCACTCGGCTACCAAGACCGGAACTGGGGACGTAGCTTCCCCAAGTGGTGGGCGTGGATCGTGGCCAGCGACTTTATCGGTTCGCCAGGAACCGTGCTGGCTGGCGGTGGTGGAGTTCCCAAGATTCTCGGCATCATCAATTTTCCCGTGTTCACAATGGGCCTTCGCCATGAGGGAAAAGAATACGCCTTTCGGCTCAACGACGGCGACTGGATCGAAATGGACATCGCGTTCGGTCATTGGCAGTTGAAACTCATTAATCACGACGGATATCGACTGGACGTAGTAGGCCACGCCCCCGAAGACCGCTTCATGGACCTGGTGTTCCGCACGCCACAAGGCGAAGACTTTCACGATCTAGAGGCCCTCATGGGCAACTTAGAAGTGAAACTCTCAAAGTGGAATTCGGGTGAGTGGCAGGAAATAGCCCTGCTACGCACAGAAAAGGGGGGGCTCGAATATGGAAGTCGCGACGCCCGTCTGGGCGCGCAGCCAACAGCAACGCTGTTCAGCACACCCGCCGAAGTTTTGCAGCGGTTTCCCCTGCAATAACGGTCAAACCTGGCTAAATCTTGCGGTGAAGTGACGCAGGAACGGCGGCTCCCAATCTATTTTCATGCCTCGAATCTTACGTCGATTCTTCGCCAATTCGGCCATGCCTTCCAGGATGTAGTCGAAGTGACTTTGCGTATACACACGGCGCGGGAACGCCAGTCGCACCAATTCCATCGCCGCCGGCTGAAATTTCCCATTCACCGACTTACTAAACATCACGCTGCCGATCTCACAGCTCCGTATTCCCTCAGCCAAATACATCTCGCATACCAAAGCCTGCCCCGGGAGCTGTTCGGGAGGAATGTGATCGAGGAACGCCTTGGCGTCGATGTATACCGCATGGCCACCGGGAGGCTGCATGGTGGGCACACCGATTTGATTGAGTCCCTCGGCCATATAGCGCGATACCGCGATTCGATAGGAAAGATAGCTCTCCTCGAGGGCCTCCTCGAGACCCACGGCCAATGCCTCGAGATCCCTGGCAGCCAGCCCGCCATAGGTAGGAAATCCTTCCGTGAGAATCAGCGCCGACCGGAGACTCGCCACCCAGGCGTCGCCTCGGAGCGCGATAAATCCACCGATATTCGACAAGCCGTCCTTCTTGGCACTCATCATGCAACCATCGGCGAGAGAAAAAGTTTCGTTGGCGATGTCGCGCACCGATCGACTTTCCTGACCTTTCTCGCGCAGCTTAATGAAATAAGAATTCTCGGCAAACCTACAAACATCGAGGATGAAAGGAATTCCGTGCTTGCGATAAATGGCCGCTGCACCTCGAATGTTTTCCAAGGAAACCGGCTGACCGCCACCTGTGTTGTTCGTGATCGTTAGCATTCCGCACGGAATCTTACCCTTGTGCTCGCTACAAAATGCCTCAAGGCGCCCGAGATCAATGTTCCCTTTGAAGGGGTGCATGCTGGACGGGTCTTTTCCCTCCGAAATCACGAGATCCACGGCCTCGGCCCCGGACTGTTCAATATTGGCCCGAGTGGTATCGAAATGATTATTGGAGGGCACCTTCATGCCCGGTTTCACGATCACACCAAAGAGCAAACGTTCGGCAGCCCGCCCCTGGTGGGTGGGAATCACATGCTCGTAGCCGGTAATCCCGCGCACTACACGCTGAAATCGCTCAAAGCTCGTGGATCCGGCGTAGCTTTCGTCGGCCACCATCATGGCACCCCATTGGGCGGCGCTCATCGCACTCGTGCCACTGTCGGTGAGAAAATCGAAGGTTACATGCTTGGCGGCCACCAAAAAGAGATTGTGCCCCGCTTCTTTTAGGATCTTTTCCCGCTCAGGCCGATCCAAAAACGGAAGCGGCTCCACCATTTTAATCTTGAACGGCTCGATGATCGTGCGACCTGATTTTTCCAACACTCGTTACTCCAGCGGCTTGAACCTCGCCTGGAAGAACCGAAGGTATTTCGGTTCATAAACCATCTCTAGCCCTTTGAGGTTCTTGCGTTCTTGGTAGAGGGCCTCTACTGCCTCCACGGTAACATCGCAGTGCGCCTGAGTGTAGACCCGGCGCGGGAAGGTTAGCCGCACGAGCTCCAGTTTGGGGCAGTGGTGTTCGCCGGTTTCCTTGTTCCGTCCGGCAGACACAATTCCTCGCTCCATCGCCCGAATTCCAACCTCCAGGTATAGCCATGCAGCCAGGGCTTGGGCCGGAAACTCGGTTTGCTTAAGATGCGGAAGGAACTTCTTCGCATCCAGAAATACTGCGTGCCCACCAACGGGCCGAACGATCGGAACTCCGGCTTTTTCGAGCCCCTCCCCTACATAAGCCACCTGCCCGATACGTGCCTTAATGTGCTCAAACTGCACCGCCTCCTCGATCCCCCGAGACATGGCCTCCATGTCGCGCCCGGCGAGGCCGCCGTAGGTATGAAGTCCCTCATAAAGGACCACCATGTTGCGTGCCTCCTCGAAAATATCCCAGTCATTGAGCGCGAGGAACCCACCGATGTTCACCATCAGATCCTTTTTTCCGCTCATGGTGCAACCGTCGGAATGGGAGCAAAACTCGAGAAGAATCTCCGAGATCGATTTCCCCTCGTATCCCTTTTCGCGGGTTTTAATGTAGTAGGCATTCTCGATCGCGCGAGTGGCGTCGAGCATTACTTTGATGCCGTGGCTGCGGCAAAGCGCGCTCACTTCTTTCATGTTGGCCATGGAGATGGGCTGTCCGCCGGCCATGTTCACCGTTGCCGCCACACAAACGTAGGGGATTTTCTTTGCCCCTACCTTCTTGATCAGATTTTCGAGCTTACTCACGTCCACATTTCCCTTGAAGGGATGCTCTTTTTCCGAGTCGTGTGCTTCATCGATGATGATGTCCACGAAGGTTGCTCCTGCGAGCTCCTGGTGAGCCCGGGTGGTGGTGAAATACATGTTTCCCGGAACAAAATCGCCCGGCTTGATCATGATTTGAGACAACAAATGTTCGGCACCCCGACCCTGATGGGTGGGCACAAGATACTTGTATCCGTAGAACTTCTGCACGTTCCGCTCGAGGTTGTAGAAGTTCACGCTTCCCGCATAGGCCTCATCTCCGAGCATCATGCCCGCCCACTGATAGTCGCTCATCGCGTTGGTGCCGCTATCGGTGAGGAGATCGATGTAAACGTCCTCGCTCTTGAGAAGGAAAGTATTGTAGCCCGCCTCGGCGAGCGCCTTTTTTCTATCCTCTCGAGTGGTGGTCTTGAGAAGCTCCACCATTTTTATTTTGAAAGGCTCGGCCCATGAACGCTTTTTGGGATAATGAGAAAGATTGGTTTCCATGTTCGTGCCCCACTTGGTTTAGAAAGTTATTAACCCGCGCAGAAGTGATTGGTCCATAGGCAAGCGAGACGCGGCGCCTGGTACCAGTAGTAGATCCCTAACGCAGTCAACGCAGCCAGGCGTGTGCCCCATCGAGGTCCGATTATTCTCTCGAGAAACCAGAAAAGCCCAGTACTCAGGGCAAAACCGCCCAAGGTGGGGAGATAGAGTTCCCAAACACTTGGCCCGGTCTTCGGAATCTGAAACCAGCCCCAAACAAATCCGGGAAGCCCGAGAGCGGCCCAGTAATACGCTCTCACCCCGTGTGCGCTTGCCCGCTCCAACACTTGACCTTCGTGCACATCCACACATGCCACGGAACATCCGCTGCATACGCCACAACGCACGGGCAATCTAAGCGAGGGGGCCATTTGCCCGTAGATCACTTCCACAAAATGAACCGGACAAGCCCCGTTGCAAAACGCACCCCGGCCGACCCAATGCGCTCCAGAGAACAATGCCAAGGCCCCCCAAGCCATAAGAAGCAAGGCCGTAGCCACAGCACTTGGGTCGAACAGCACAGGGCGCAATGGAGGCAGAAGGAGGAGAGATAAAAGCCCAACCCATCGGAGAACATGCGCCGCCCGGTGAGAAAGAACAACTCCCCCTCCCCGCTTCAACGACCGTGGTAAAACAGCGAGCGTACCCAGCGGGCAAATCTGCCGCCAAACCCCAGGAGCCAGGAACAAAAGAAGCGGAGCAACGGGAATGAGGCCGCCCCAAAAAAGTTTCAAACCGAGGGCCGGACTAAAGATCAGTAGCCCAAGAAAGAGAAAACCCAGCCCCAGCGAGAAGAAAGTTATTGGCATACCTCTTGGATTCTCTCCCGACACTCCCGATTTCCGTATGATTTCGATCATCTATGCGGGGGAAATCCCCGTGCTACCCATCCAAAATGGAAAATCACACACTCCCCGATTGGGCCCAATCCCTTCCCGACAATCATCCGGTTCGAGTCTATCTCGAGGAAAACGAATTTCTCCGGGGACTCTTGTTCCAGCTGCATCCGATCGACCCGGAGCAAGAATTCGAAACCGCCTTCAACCTCTTTAACCAGATCGCGCAGGTCGATACCCGTTACACCCGAAAAGAGAACCAACTCTTTCCCTTCCTGGAAAAACGGGGCTGGTTCGGCCCGAGCCAGGGAATGTGGAAGTTTCACGACGACAATCGGCAAATCATTCGAGACCTGCGTAAAAAATTCGAAGCGAAAGAGAAAGCTCAGCTGAAGGAACATATCGAGCTCCTGATCGGAGAGCTTCTGCGCATGACCCAGGTGGAAGAATATCGTCTGTTCCCCGGCGCTCTACAGATCCTCCTTCCCGAAGACTGGGAATCAATGCGCGCGGGCGAGTCTGAAATTGGTTGGATGCATAAAACAGCGAAGGAGGAATCACCCGCTCCCCCTCAAGAGCTACAGCTTCCCGCCGGTTTTTTCCCCCTCTCCGAAGGGCGAATGACCCTAGAGCAGATCAATATGCTCTTTCAGGTGATGCCCTTCGACCTCACCTATGTGGACGAAAACGACCGGGTGGCGTTCTACAACCGGGGAGCGGAACGTGTGTTCCCCCGTAGCGCCGGGGTAATCGGTCGAGAAGTGAGATTTTGTCACCCACCGAAAAGTGTCGACACCGTGCTGAAAATTTTAGAAGAGTTCCGAGCGGGGCGGCGCGACGTAGCCGACTTCTGGATCAACTACCGCGGGAAAATCGTGCACATCCGCTACTTTGCCGTTCGAGACGCCGCGAAGAATTACCGCGGCGTGATCGAAGTCACCCAAGACATCACAGAGATCCAGAAGCTTACTGGGGAAAAGCGTCTCCTGGACTGGAGTTAACCGCCGCCCGCGATACCCTGAAGCCGGATGCTTCCACGCGATGATCGCTCACAAAGCGGAGGCGAATAATGTCCCCTTCCGCTAGAGGCGACCAGCCGCGGGACCGCTCTCCGGTCCACATGCCGATCTGATTTCCAGACCCGTCGTAGAACACTACTCGGTCGTAGCCCATCTCGGTTTGAAATTGCTCGATGTCGAGGGAAATTTGTCGAGCGCCTGGAATCCGAACCTCGAATATCTGATCCGTATTGGGAGCATAGGGCGACGCTGAAGCCAGACTCAACGGTCGCATTTCCCAGTGCCCCGGATCATTAGGATCTTCGCGAGTGATTTCTCCCGTAAGGGCGGCCTGGGCATTGAGATATCCTCCCGATACAACCTTTCCGCGCAGTGACACGAGAGGTGAGGCTGTCGTCAAAAGTCGAGCCTTCCAGTCGAGGGGCCCCGTGCCCGGCAAATGAGCCGCCACCAGCGCCGCCGCCCCCGCCACAAATGGCGCCGCCATCGAGGTTCCCGACCAGGATTCCATCTTCCCGCCAGGCAGAGTGCTTAAAATATTTTGCCCGGGTGCCCCGATATCTACCGCTTGAAGGCCGTAGTTGGAAAAATTCGACAATCTCCCCCGATTGTCGATCGATGCCACGGAAACAATGAAAGGGCTGTCGTAGGCCGCAGGATATTCCGGAACTTCATCGGAACTCTCCCCGCTATTCCCAGCTGCTGCCACAAAAAGACTGCCCTTTCGCCCGGCTTCTTCGATCGTCTCACGAAGAATCTGGGAATAGCCCCCCCCGCCCCAAGAATTGTTGGTGATTACGGCTCCCATCTTACTGGCGTAGAGGATCGCTTTAATCGCTTCGTCCAACGAGCCACCACCATTTGCCCCCAGGAACTTGAGAGCCATGATCTTCGTATTCCAAGCCATTCCTGCAATTCCAACTCCGTTTTGCCCCTGAGCCGCAATCACACCGGCCACATGAGTGCCATGGCCGTGGTCGTCGATCGCCGCCGGAGAATTCGCGAGAAAATCCCAGCCGTTCACATCGTCAACATAGCCGTTCCCGTCGTCGTCCACGCCGGGCTTTCCACGGGCCTCTGGCTCATTCACCCATGCGGCATGGGCCAGATCTGGATGAGAAAAATCAACGCCTGTATCAATTACTGCCACAACCACCTCAGGGCTACCGCGTGAAATCTCCCACGCTCCCGTGGCCTTCACATCCACACCGGCCACGCCCTTCGTGCCGCGAGGGTCCAGTTGCCCCACATTTTTCATTCCCCAAGACTGGGAAAACCCGGGATCATTCACTGCATCCGATGCCCAGAACAAGTAGTTGGGCTCCACAAGCTCCACGAAAGGAGAGGTCAAGCTTATGTCGCCACGAACAAGGAGAATGTTGGGAGTGATCTCCTCCTTCACCGAAAATCCACTCCATCCCGCTTGGAAAGCCAACCGCCCCAAACTGGAAAGCTTCACCACGTACTCGCCCGGAATCGAATTAGGGCGCGGTCCACGAATCTTTTCTCTGGCCAGTTTTTGCCAATACCGATTCTCTGGCTCCATTTCCAAAGAAAGCTCTTCCAGATCACGGTCGGCAAAATCCGCAAGAAGAGCGCGCGCTCTGTCGCCGTCGCCGGACCGCTGCCAAATCTCGGCCAGCTGGAAATTGACCCAACCGATTCGGCTCACGTTTCCTCTTCGGGTTTCTTGATAAATTTTTTCTAAGTGCCCTCGAGCAGCCGCAAAGTCTCCCGATTCAAGCGCCTTCTCCGCCAAAACTCGACGGGGAGCCCATTCCCCCACATAATCGAGGCCGGCAGAAATCGCCTGTTGCACGAGCCCTTCCGCCTTTCTCCATTCGCCCGAATAACCGCCGCCCCTTTCACGGATCCAATCTTTCACGTGGAAAGCGTAATAAGTAACCACCTCAGCCCAGATCTTCTTTTCCCTATCGTTGAGTTTTTGGAGTGGATTTCTACCCCACTTGCTCTCGAACCAAAGCAAGGCCCGCTGACCGCCGGCCATTCCCTCAAGAAGGATTTGCTCCCTTTTGCTTTCCGCACGAACTCCGAGAAAGTGATTCGCCCTGAGCCAGCGCGCATTGGCAAACTGCCCTTCCGAAACCGCCATGAGACGGTTCGCAACCCGCTCGTAGTTGTAGCGAGCATCGGCAGCGGAACGAATTCCCTCCGACTGAAAGCCCCGCCGGGACCACTGCTCATCGGCCCGCTCAAGAAGGCCGTTATAGGATGCGAAAGCGGGAGCCACCCAAAGAGCGGCTCCCAAAAGAAGGGCGTGCAACACGAGATTACCTCTTAGCGAAGTTCGGAGCGACAGTTGAGGAACGCGCCCACGAGATCGCTATCGTCGCGCGAAATTTTGAAGGTGAAGTTGCCATCGGCCACCGCCGGCACATCAGCACCCGCGTTGGCTCCGTTATACTTCATATCCATCACATGGAGACTGAGATCACCCGGTTTCGCAAAACCTGGGTAGTAGGCGATGATCAAGCGGTTCTCCAGGGACTTTGCCTGATAAGCCTCGGAGAAAGCTTCCATGGCGTTGAAGGTGAAGGGCGGCAATTTTTCCACCTTGGGAAAATTTTTCTTCGAAACCACCTCAAACTGACAGGTGAACTTCCCCTCTTTAAAGGCCTGGGCCGAAGGTGCGAATAGAGCCGCGCCAAGAATAATCAGAAAAACTTTCATCATGATATCCCCCTTGGCCTTGAGGCTAGCGAGCATTGCCCCAAGGAATCAAGAGCGTTTTTCTGATCGCAATGATAAATGCCATCTGGCAACGCTGCGTGGCAGCGACACACCTTAAATCGACTGCACCAGGCCGTGGAATCTGGAGCGAATGCTGGTAAATTATTCGCCATGAAACTCACGCAATCAGTTGCTAAGGGCGGCTGCGCCGCTAAGGTAGCAGCCTCAGAACTACGCCGAATCCTAGGCCAGGTTTCGTTCCCGCCCGCTCACCCGGAGCTTCTCGTGGACGGCGGACTTTTCGACGACGCGGCCATCTATCGAGTGAGCCCTGAGCTGGCCCTTGTGCAGACTTTAGATTTTTTCACCCCGATCGTGGATACGCCGCGGCGGTTCGGACGAATCGCTGCCGCGAACGCACTTAGTGACGTTTACGCCATGGGGGGAGAGCCCCGCACCGCAATGGCCATTCTCGCGTTTCCGCTCACGACAATGGAAGAACAGGTGGCGGTGGAAGTGCTGTCTGGTGCGAGTGAAGTGATTGCCGAAGCGGGGGCCTGCTTAGTGGGCGGTCACTCCATCGACGACGACACACTGAAGTTTGGTCTTTCCGTAACTGGTTACGTACATCCCAGCCGCGTTTGGACCAACGCCGGCGCGAGGCCCGGAGACCTATTGATACTCACGAAGGCCCTTGGCACCGGCACCGTAACGGCCGCCCTGAAGCGGCAAGAGGTTCTTGAAGAGCAAATCGCCGACGTTCTTTCCAGCATGGAGCAGATCAACCGAATTCTTGATCTGGTTCCGGAGGATTTGGCACACTCGATCCACTCGGCCACCGACATTACCGGCTTCGGACTGGCTGGGCACTGCATGCAAATGGCAAACGCCAGCGGCGTCACGCTAGAGATTCAGCTTTCGGAGCTACCAAAATTTCCCCAAGTGGAACGCTTCCTTTCGGGAGGGTTTCTCACGAAAGCGCATCGAACGAACGCGGATTATACGAGGGCACAAATCGAGGGAGATCCCTCGCTGCTCTTATTTGACCCGCAAACCAGCGGAGGTCTTCTGCTGTCGATAGCGCCGGAATCGGCCGAGCGGATGCTTCCGCTTCTTCGAAAAAGATTTCCCCACGCCTCCGTGATCGGGAAAGTTGTAGAGAAGGAAGCCAAGGCACTTCGCCTCAGTTAAGCGGACCGGATCTTCTTTTGCGCGCGCTGCTGGCGCTTCGAATCGATCACGCTTTCCAAGATTTCTTGCATGCCCATCGACGGCGCGGCCCCGATCACAGAGCGAAGGAGCTCCGTGGAGGGCACTCGGCGCTGCATGTCTTCGAAACTCGAGGGATAGGCCTCGCTATAGGGAATCAACTTGATGGGAGACTCGGAGCCCGTGAGTTTTTTTACTGCCATGGCCAGCTCCAGAATACTCACTTCTTGGCGGCCACCGATATTGATGATCTTTCCGTGGGCCGCGGGCGTTTCCATCAGTCTCTCAAACGCATCGAGAACCTCGCTCACGTGGGTGAAGGTTCGGGTCTGAGTGCCATCGCCGTAGACGGTAATAGGTTCTCCGGCGAGCGCCTGATCCACGAAACGAGGCATCACCATGCCGTAGCGACCGGTTTGGCGGGGCCCCGTAACATTGAAAAGGCGGATCACCACCACCGGAAGATTCTTTTCCCGATGGTAGGCCAGGCAGGAGAATTCATCGATCAGCTTCGCGGCAGCATAGCTCCAGCGGTACTTGTCTGGAGAGCCGTAGATCAAATCATCCGACTCCACAAGAGGAGCGTGATCGTGCTTGCCATAGACCTCCGACGTAGACGCAACGAGGACCTTCTTTTTAAACCGGTTGCAGAGCTCCAAAACAATATCCGTTCCACGCACGTTAGTGATGATCGAGTCGAGTGGGTTATCGATGATGTATTGCACACCTACCGCAGCCGCCAAATGGAACACCAAATCACAGGTGGCCACCAGATCGAGCATTTTGAAATGCTCTAAGATCGAGCCGAGAGTGAAGAAAAATCGTTTTCCGTAATCGTGGTGATCGATGAGATGTTGAATATTCGTCATCGAGCCGGTGGAGAGATTGTCGATCACATAAACTTCGTGACCTTGTTCGAGATAGCGCTCTGCTAGGTGGGAACCAATGAAACCTGCGCCACCGGTGATCAACACTCTCATGCAAGACTCCTTCTGCACCTTCAGGGAGTCGTCTTGACGCCCTCACACTTATTTTACATTCGCAGGAGTCTTACGCTTCAGAAAAAAATATCCGAGACAAACAGTTGCCAAAATCCAAGCGCCAAAAACGAGTCGAGAGAACTGCGCTCGCCCGAGCCACACGGTAGCCGCCCAAACGCCCGTCAAAATCGTGACACTCCAGAGTGTAATGGCAACGTGTCGCTCGGTGAAACCCAGCCCGACAAGCCGATGCGTGGTGTGATCCCTTCCCCCTAAGGCTATCGGCCTGCCCTCCAGCAAGCGCGCCACTGTTACGAGGGTAGTATCAAAAATCGGCACCCAACAAACCAGTGCCGCTAAAATCACCGTCTCCCACCCGGAACTTCTCTCTTTGGATACAAATAGCACCGACAGCGCCACCATCATTCCCAGCGACAAGCTTCCAGAATCGCCCATATAGATCTTTGCCGGGGCGAAATTAAAGACCAGAAACCCTGCTGCCGCACCAGCGGCAACCATGGAGAACGCGACCATCGGGTCATCCGGATACAAAATCGCACCAACCACCGATGCAGCCAGAAGCGCCACAGCGGAAGTTCCCGCTGAAATGCCGTCCATGTTGTCGAGGAGATTCATGGCATTTGTGATCCCAATGATCCAAAGAAGAGTGACTACGGTAGAAATCACTTCAAAACCAAGCTCAAAACGCCATCCTCGAGAAATTAAAAATCCGGCGACTGAAATCTCCACGAAAAGTTTAACTCGCGGGGAAAGATTGAAGAGATCATCCCATAGCCCGAGGCAAAACATCACTGCCACAGCCGCTAACGCCTCCCAGCGCTCGAACCCCACCCAGAGGCCAACGCCCACAAGCCATGCGAAAAACAAAGCGATGCCGCCTCCCATCGCCACCGGACGGGAACTCCATCGTTCTCCCTTCGGGCGATGGATGAATTCCACCTTATGCGCCACCTGAATCATCAAAGCGGTGAACACGACCGAGATCAAAAATGCCGCAACGCCGGGCCACCAAATTCCGCTCATTTCTTCTCCTCCAGTAACTCCCGATAAAGATCAGCCACGCGAGTCTCCAGGTTTTCTACGGAAAACGCGTCCGCGCTCTTTCTCGCTCGCTCACCCGCCGAGACAAGCAGTGCCCTATTATTCATGAGCCAGGAAATCGCCCGCGAGAAAGCTGCTGCATCGCCGCTTGCCACAAGCGCCCCCTCCTCCATGGCTTCGACACCCTCAGGCCCGCTCAGCGCCGGGGCAGGATGAAAAAGATCACCCACTCCTCCCACGCGAGTGGCCACGACCGGGCAGCCGGCCGCAAAAGACTCGATCACGGCCAGAGGTGTGCCCTCATTGAGTGAAGGTAAAACAAAGAGATCAAAATCGGAAAGAAGCTCTTCCGGCTTTGTGCACCAGCCAAGAAACGAAATTTTCTCCTGAAGCCCCCATCTTGCCACGCTCGACTCGATGGCAGGCCTACTTACCCCTTCTCCGGCAATGGCAAGATGCCAATTGCCCTTCACGGCAGCGAGCGCCTCAATCAGAAGTTCTATATTTTTGATCGGCACCAGTCGCCCGATGCTTCCGAGAAGGAACACGTCGGAGCCGAGTTTCAATTCAGAACGAATCCTTCCTTTGCGGCGAGGAGTATCCTGCAAGCGACGCACTTCGGTCCCTAACGGCACCACGCGAATCTTCTTCTCAGGTGCCACTCGATAAACTTCGCCAATCTGCTGTTTCAATTTTGGCGACAGCGTGATGATCACATCCGTGAACAGCGCGAGAAAGCGCTCCAACCATTGAATCAAACGGGAAACCGCCGGAGAAAAGTACCCGCTAAAAACGTGGCCGTGAAAGGTGTGCACCACGATCGGAACTCCGGCCAAAGCCGCCGCGACTCTACCAAGCACTCCTGCCTTCGCAGTGTGGGTGTGCACAATCTCCGGGCGCTCCCGGACCAGCAGCCACCAGATTTCAAAAAAACTCACCAGGTCGGCGATAAATTTCACCGAGCGCCCCATATTTTTTAGCCTCACTAGGCGAAAATTTTTGGGCCGGAGCTCGTTTTCCTCATCGTAATTTTTCTCTCCGGGACCGCTTTGACCCGTAACGAGAATCGTGTGAAATCCTTGAGACGCCAATCTTTCCGAAAGGATCCAAACATGAAAGGCGGGGCCGCCGATATTCAGGCGGGCGATTATTCTTACAATCTTGGTCATCGAAGAATTACGTCTCGGTTTCCGCTATTTTGCCCGAGACCGCCCCTGGTCCGCTACCTGATTCACTGTAAATGGCCGCGCGCTAGGCCATTACCTCATGAATTCTCCAAACCTCATCTGCTTTGGTAAGCTGAGAGAAACAGCGGAAAATTCCAGCATGTATCACGGGGAAAGATTCAACAGCATTTCTCATCTCGTGGGATTAGCCACGGCACTTGTGGCTGCCTCGGTTCTGATTACCCTAGCCGCCATCACAGGCGACACATGGAAGATCGTGAGCTGCTCTATCTACGGAGCGATTATGGTTTTCCTGTTCGGGTTCTCCACGCTCTATCACTCTCTTCAAGGCCGAGCTAAAGAGATATTCCGAAAGCTCGACTACGTGGCGATCTACTTGATGATCGCCGGCACATACACACCGTTTTCCTTAGTTCCTCTCCGGGAAACTTCCGGCTGGCCCGTTCTACTTGCGGTTTGGACCCTGGCATTTCTCGGAATTGCACAGGAAGTTCTAAGAAAGTCGGTGAACTGGAAGATCTCTCTCGCCATTTACCTCGGCATGAGTTTGCTCATTTTGTTCAGCATCCAGGATCTCTGGAGAGAACTGAGTGCTACCGCCCTTACATGGCTCCTCATGGGAGGTGCATTTTATTCCGCAGGAATAATTTTCTTCTGGAATGATACAAAGTGGAAGCATGCCCACGGGATCTGGCACCTGTTCGTCCTCGGCGGATGCTACAGCCAGTATCTCAGTGTGATACTCACCATTCTCCGGTAAGGGCTCAGGGAATGTCCCAGATCTGGAGACGGAGCACTTCCGTGCGCTCAAAAGCAGGATCCACGGAGGCTACACCATAGAAATGCACCGCAATCGTGCCCTGACGAAACATTTCTTCCATCCGCTGGCACTCAGGCCCCCGGAACTCGAGAACCACCTGATTGTTTTCCTGATCGGCTGCCCCAGGGATTTTTCCGTAGCCCTTGTAGTAAGAGCAGCCCTCGAAAGAATCAGGGAATACAGGGGCCGAACCGGCGATCTGAAACAGATCGAATCCGCGTGCGTGCACCTCTGGCTCCCATAGATCCCACTTCAAACCCAACGTGAGACGCAAGAGGCTCTCCTCGGCCACCCACTCCTGGCGAAAGTCTTTTCGGCCATCGGGAAGCACCCGGAACTTCATCTGTGCCTCAATAAAATCAGCCGCTATCGCCGCTCCCGACACAAAAAACGCCATGATTCCCATTAGCCACAATCGCTTCATATGCGTGTCCCCCAGTGACCGTAACGTAACAGAACCCTCCCCAATTCCGGAAATATCTGTTAGGTCAGGAGGGCTTGGAGGTTATCTGGCCGATTCAATTGCCCTACAGGGCGTGCTTCATGAACTCATGCGATTCCCTCTGTTTCAGGGGTTTTCCCATGCCCAGCTTTCGACGCTATGCGCCGGAGGCGAAGTGCGCGTGAATAGACATCGTGATGTGCTCTACGAATATGGCGAGAAGGCTCTGTTCTTTGGAATCGTTTTGAGCGGCGCCTACAAACTCTCCCGAACCGGCCCCTCCGGTGAAGACTCCGTGATTCATTTCTGCGGACCGGGCGATATCTTGGCAGCCCTTGTGATGCCCCAACCACAACCCGTATACCCTGTTACCGCTCGGGCCATGGGTCCCTCTCGCGCGCTGCTCCTCCGAAGAGAAATTTACCTCCAACATTGGCTTTCCAATCCGATTCTCATTGCTCGAGTGCAGGGGCTTCTTTCCTCCCGTATGAGTAGATTCCAAAGCCTGAAAGCGATGCAACGCGCCCCGCTTTCCTCCAAAGTTGCGGCGCTTCTGCTGCAATTGGTCTCTCAGGAAAAGGGCGATCAGAATTTGGAAATTCCTTTACCACTCACGCGAAAAGAAATTGCCGACTCTCTTGGTGTAACCGTGGAGTCAGTCATCCGTGTGATGAGCGAATGGGCGAAAAAAGGCCATATCCAAAGCAGCGATCACACGATCAAAATCCTGAACCCGCAGTTTTTGGTGGAACAGCTCAACGAGGCGTCGGAGTAGGGTTACTCCAATTGGCCAGAGCCTGATCGAGCTCTTCGCTGCTGAGAAGAGCGCTCACCAAATGAAAGAAACAATGCTCCTCCTTTTCTGAGTGACGACGGAGCATCCTCACGTAAGGCAGATAGAGGCCCAAAAAATCCTCATCACTCAACGAAGGACCACGATTCTTCATTTCCTCCGCCAGGAGATGCATCGCCCGATGCTCTTCCAAAGGGATATCGAGCGGAGACTTCTCCTTCCGAAAAGGTGCGTGATGCTCCTGCCACGGGAGGGAACACCCCGTGAGGGCTTCCGCTTCGCTGCCCGGAGAACGACTCAGGTGCTCGCTAAAGTAGAGCATGCAATGAGGCCCCCCCTCCCTTAGACGGGCCTTGGAAAGAAGCAGCGGATACAAATACAACTCCTCCCGGAGATGATGCCCCATCTCCACCTCGCTCCACAGCCAGGGAACCAGTGCCCGCCTCGCGTCCATGGTGTCGGCGGCCGAGATGCGGTCGAGAGCATCCTGATGCTCCTTACGAATCAGAGCAAAGATGGGGTGGGTAGGAACCACTTCTTATGAACCTCCGAGAAAACCTCTGCTTTGAGAATACGATCAATCCAAGGTGATCGCCACAAACAGCCGAGGTTACACCCCCTATGATTTTCGTCATATCGACCCGATCTCCCCTTGAATGAATCTGGAGGCGGAGGAAAACAAGATGCGCCAAACCGTGATTCACGTGCCCTCTTTCGAGGGCGAATACAAAACAGCTCTACTTTTTTCGATGGTGGAGGGCCTGAAGCAAGGGGAAGGATTTAAATTCGTCTGCGACCAGAATCCCAGCGAACTCGAGACCCTGCTCCGGGAAGCCAAAGTTCCGAACCTAGAGTGGAAGTCGAAGTCGGCCAAAGGCGGACAATGGGAACTAGACATCACGAAACGGCTTCCTCATGAGGCGGCTGGCGTGGGTTGCTGCGGCGTGTGCGGAACAAACCCCAAGCGCTAACCCCCCATTTACTGGTATGGTGTCGGGAGACTCAGGAGCCATAGATGACTAATCAAACCCCCGACCCATACCGCATCCTCTTCCCGGTGGGAGTAGGCCTGGGCGCCATAGGAGTGTTGCTATGGCCCCTCTATACTCAAGGCCTGCTGGGATTTTTCCCTCGCGAGGCTCATAGCAACCTGATGTTTTTCGGCCTGATGATGGCCTTTGTATCGGGATTTCTCATGACGGCGGTTCCCAAGATGACGGGGACTTTTCCCGCCGCCTGGGTAGAAATACTCGGAGCCAGCTTTCTAGCCCTCTTGCAAGCGCCCGTTAATCTCACCCTGCCCGGAGGCTGGGCGGTGGGCCTGTTCTCCGCTCAAATCCTGTTTCTCCTCGCCTGCCTCGCACGACGATTTCTTCGTAACCCAGTGCTCCCGTTCTCAGGATTCATCTTCCTTCCCGCCGCATTTCTTCAGGCCCTTCTCGGTGTGGCTGTCTTCTTCCTTTCTGACGGTAACCGGCGCGATGCCGTAACCCTTTTGTCGAGCGAGGCGTTTCTTGCCAACTTGATCCTCGGACTCGGTAGTCGCCTGGTCCCTGTTATCTCCCGGCTTCCGAATGCCCTCATGCCCGATCAACGATCCGCCGTGCATCAATGGACCCCACCGGTAACCGTGCTGGTGCTTGTGAACAGTAGCTATTGGCTAGAAATGGCCGGATTTTCACCTTTCCTGGCTGGCGGGCTTCGGCTCCTGGGATTCGGCTTTGCCGCCGTTAAACTACTCGGCCTACTGGAGAATCCGGTATCGTGGTCGGCTATCGGAGTGGGATTGAAGGGCGCTGTAACCCTGCTTCTTCTGGGAGAAGCTCTGCGATTTGTGGCGCCAGCCTCCGCTCTAGCGGCCCTACACCTCACCTACATCGGGGGATTTTCCCTCGTTACATTCCTGATTTCCACCCGAGTAATGCTGGCGCATGGAGGTGCTGACCTACACTACGAAGTAGGCTCCCCCCGGGTATGGGCCATGGGAGGCCTATTCGCAGGCGCAGCCATGGCTCGTTTCATGGCAGGCGCCAATTTCACAAGCCCCTGGATTCTCCTGTCGGTGACGCTCTTTCTTTCGGGTGCAGGTCTTTGGACCCACAAATTTTTCCTTTTGCTGCGTCGCCCACCGACTCCGGACCAGTGCTGAACCGATATGAGCTGGATCATATTCAACCACAGTCCCGCAAAGGGCCTTCCTGGTTTTGGTGTTTAATTTCCTCATTCTAGGGCGCGTCTTCATTTTGAGGACGATGATGGCAACACTTTAGGTCGCCGAATGGAGCCCTTTGAACTCATCGACTTTCAGGAGGCCCCCTGTGAACGAGCTAAGCAAACTGATCCCCATCACCGGAAAAGACTACAAGGAAATGTCCCGTGCCTATCAGGGCGCACGAATTTTCCCTCACGGGGCTATCGACGACTTCCTTGATCCGGAGTTTGCCGAACAACTCCTCAAAGAATTTCCCAAGTTTGAGGTGAAAAGAGCGATGGGAGACAGCGGCCGTCCAGGCGGAAAGGCCACCAACGAGAACATTCGATCGATCGGACCTGCGTTCCGCAAGCTTGATGACCTGATGAGCTCCAAAGAGTTTCTCGCCTGGCTCAGCGACTACGTGGGCATTCCCGATCTGATGTTTGACCCTATGTATGCGGGCGGCGGAACCCACGAAAGCGTGGAAGGCGAAGAACTAGCTACCCACCTAGACTTCAACACCCACCCTCAATACGGCTGGCACCGCCGCTGCAACATGATCATCTACTTGAATAAGAACTGGGGAAAGGACTGGGGCGGCCAGCTCGATCTCCTGAAAGATCCCTGGGGACCACTCGAGAATGATGAGATCATCGGCGTGCACCCGCTCTTCAATCGAGCCGGCATGTTCACCACTTCCGAACACTCCTGGCACGGATTTCCGCCGATCAAGCTTCCTCCGGAACAAAAAGGGAATTCGCGTAAGTCGATCGCGTTCTTCTTCTACACGAAGGAGAGAAAGGACGCCGTAGCCCCGCGTTCCACCGTGTATGTGGAGCGTAGACTTCCGGCGTCGATCAAGCCGGGAATCGTGCTCACGAAAGAAGACCACGACGAAATTCGCTCGCTACTCACCCGTCGCGACGGCGTGATGCAAATGCTCTACAAACGCGAGCTGTCGATGTCGACCGACTTTCAAAACCTCAAGTGGATGTATAACGACTTTCAAAGAATCGTGCAGGATCGCATGACGCACATCGAGAAGCATCTCGCCCGCGACTTTGAGAAGCGTAACGATCTACCAGTTATCGTGGATCGAGCCACTGACGGGCACCTTTTCGTGTCGAGCATGACCGTGGGCCACCCGGTCTACTTGCCCGGCTACGAGGTGCTGCAGGAACGGCCCACAGGCTATCACGCCGGCGATCAGGTGGTGGTTTCCACCGATCTGGCCGACTTGGGACGTCCCGACTACCTCATGGTGTGCCAGGTGGTGGAGCACCTGAACGACAATTTCTATCTCGTGGCGCAAAAGTCGACGCCTCGAGTGGCGGTGGTTTCTCGAAAGCTGATTCTCGGTAAAGTGAAAACGGTTCTCGACTGGAATCGCAAAGAAGTGCAGCTCTATCCCTCGCTTCTTGGCACCTACACCGCGGGATCGCTGAGCTTTGCTGCCCAATGTGCACTATCGAAACTCTTCTTCTCGCTCAATCATCTCAAGAACAAACTCATCGGCGGCGTAAGAAGCCCTCTTTTGTGGAAACTATCCCAGGCCTACCGTGGAGTACTGTCGAGATTTGGAGTGCAGGTCCCCGCCATCCTTCCCGACAAGCGGAATCAATAGCTAAGCGTGTGGAGGGAGCCACTTCCCTCCCACCCATCGAACGGCGGTGAACCCCACCGCCGCACCGACGAAAAAGAAAAACGCGCCGAAGAGCGCCGCTACAGCGCCCGTGAAAACGGCGGCCACCAGCGAAGCCACATCAACCCAGATACGCATTCCATTAACACGTTGCAAAGACTGAAGCTCTTCTGGATTTTTATAGGGAAGAGTACGGGATTGTGGAACCGCCGGGCGAGAGGTGTCCTTCAGCACATTCCACTCACAAACATCCACACACTTCATGCACTTGATGCAGTCCGGATTGGAAATCTTTCCGTCGCGGAAAAATATCTCTCGGCTAACATCGATTCCTTGGGGGCAGGTTTTTGAACACTCCCGGCAACCCGTGCATTGCTCCATCCGAGTGATTTTGGTTTGGAACGGATTTCGATTCAGAAAAATCCGGAAGAGTGCGGAATAGGGACACAGAATTCTGCAAAACGCCCCATGGCCAAAAAACCAACTCAACCCAAAGGAGAGCGCGAATACGATCCCCAGAGTCACAGCCAAACCCAAAGCTACGGCGATGATCCCGGATCCCACCTCAGGATTCCAAGGCGCCAAATGATAGAAAAGTCTCCCGCCTGTTGTGGCGGGGAGATCCGCAAGCGGCGACGACTCAGTCGGATTCCAGCGAAATCCGCCCCACCCGGAGGCCAGCCAAACGGCAACAACAGGAAACAGAAGAACACTAAGAGACAAAAATCTGAGCGGCCAATGAAAACGGGAATTCAGAAGTTCATTTCGCTGAGAACGGCGCCTATAACTTTCCGAACGCAGAAGCACCACATGGGCCAATTCGATCGCGCCTCTTAGGTGGCAGGCCCACCCGCAAAATGCCCTGCCAAAAAAGAGTAGCGACAGGAGGATCACAACAACCATCACCGCTGCGGCGTTGATCGATCCGGTAAGGAGGGCGGGCACACCCGACATGGCGGTTTTTCCCCAGGGCCTCAGCCCGAGGCCATACCAAGCCACAATATGCCCAAGGATATAGACGTGGACCAAAACCAAGGACCACATCCTTAACGTGGTCCAGGAAATCTTTCCTCGAACCACGTTCATTGAAAACTACTCCATCTCCATGACTTCGATTCGATTTCCGTCGGGATCGTAGGTGTAGGCCCGATAACGGCACCCTGGAAGAAGTTTCGTGGGCTCGACTCTTCCGCCCCAATTTTCAATTCGAGTGATGAGTGCGGAGTAATCATCAACCACGAGCGCGAAATGCTGCTCGCTCGCGGGCGGGGCTGTCTCACGTTGCCACACATGAAGCTGAAGACCATTGTCTAAATCATACCAGATGCCGCCGAAGGGACAGATTTTTTCCGTGAGGCGATCAGTGCGCTTTAAGAGAAACGCATTTTCGTAGAACCGAGCGCTCCGGTCTTTATCGGTCACGATCACGGTAATGTGTTGGAGTGCTCTCATGGGCGAATCCGACCTCCCCTTACCAGCACCCTCCCCCATTCCTGTTTGGGCTGTTTCATCAGCTGCACGGCCTCGTCCATCGCAATCTCACGCCCAATCAGTCGATCCGGGTGCAATCGACCATTTTCCATGAGCGCAAGAACCCTCGGAAAAGCATCCGGAATCCGATGACCGTCAGGCGCATGCACACGCACACCGGCTTGCGCCAGATGCTCCAAAGAAACCGCCCTCGATTCGCTTCGCGCCAGGGCAATCCAAACACCTCCGGGTCGAAGAGAAGCGGGGCACATAGAAACTCCCGCTGTATCAACTGTCCATTCGGCTCTAATGCTCGAAGGCTCCGAGCGCCAACTCCAATCGGGGAACCATCTCTCCCCAGTGGTCCTTCTCAACTCGTCGCGCTCCACCACCTCCACCGTTCCGGCACCTGCTGCGACAGCCAGATCGGTAGCCGCGACGCCCAAGGCCCCTGCGCCAAAAGTGCGGACCGTACTGCCCGGAATCCACGCCTCAACACTGGCGTCGAACAAAGATGAAAGCGCGACTGCATAGGGTTGCACGAGTGCCCCCCATCGAATGCTTTCCTCTCGCCCAATTCGGCGGGAAAGAGCAGCAAGCGAAAATACCTGCGATTCCGGAACCACGAGAAACTCTGCCATGCCCCCAGGTCGATTGAATCCTATCTTCCGCACAGCCTCACATTGATTGACCCAGCCGGATCGACAGACTCCACACTTTCCGCAACCCCAAGTCTCGGAAACGGTGACTGGATCTCCCAATTCCCAACGCCCAGAACAACCGCTCCCCACCTTTTCAACTAAGGCGCTGACTTCGTGACCAAGGATCAGCGGGAACTCCACCCTCCCAGGATAGGTTCCCGCAGCGAGGGAAAAATCGCTTCCGCAAATTCCGCAATAGACCACGCGAAGCAAAAGCTCACCCTCATTAAGGTCAGGGATTTTTGTTTCGCGCACATCGAGCGTTGAAACTCCTGGCACGAGTGGATTCTGGCTCAAAAAAACTGCCTTCACTTGTGGTCCTCTCTTCGTTCAGCAAACCATTTCCGACCTGCGTCACGAAAACGATCTTTAAACCCCTATGATCTTGATCATATTTTTCCGCGCCCGCCAACGGTACACCCAAATTCATACAATCCGAGTCTTGTGTTTCCGCACGCGAAAGGTCGCAATGAATTCCACAGAAAAACAGAACCTGGCCCAGATCCTTCTCAATAAAAAGTACTGGATGGCCCACTTCGTTTTCGTAACGATCATCTGTGTAGCCGGCTTAATCTACTTAGGGCACGCTACCTACGATGGCGCGCCACCTCTTGCCGACATCGTGGATGGCTCAGGAAAAACGGTAATCTCGCGCCAAGAAATCGACAAAGGCCAGCAGGTATTTCTCCAGCGTGGCCTCATGAACTACGGAACTTTCTGGGGTGACGGCTCGGAACGAGGCCCTGACTTCACGGCCGACGCGCTTCGACGCACCACCGAATCGATGCAAAAATTCTATCGGTCCCAGGCAAACACCGAAGGAGAGCGAGACGGCGTTCCGGCACGAGTTCTTCGTGAACAACGCGCCAACGGCTACAACGGCAAAACCATCAAGGTGAACGAGGCTCAGGTAAACGCCTGGCAGGATTTTCAAACCCATCTTAAGCGAATGTTTCAAGATCCCACTTACCCGGAATACATTCGTCTGGGACATACGATCAACGATTCTGACCTTCATGCACTGGCCGGCTTTTTCTATTGGGGCGCATGGGTGACGGTGGCTGACCGACCGGGAGAAACCTACAGTTACACCCATAACTGGCCCTATTACCCGGAAGTGGGAAACAACCCGACTCCCGACACGGTGCTCTGGAGTGTGATCTCGGTACTCGTGCTCTTCCTGGGAATCGGCCTCGTCCTCTACGCCTATGGGCAAATGAAGGTGATCTACCCAGACCCGTTCCCCGATACAGGGAAATTTCTCACTACCGGTGACCTCGAGACCGGAGTGGTGCGGGCTACCCAACCGGAAACCTATAAGTTTTTTGCGCTCGCGATGGCTCTTTTTGGTCTGCAGATCCTGGCCGGAATCCTCTGCGCCACCGACTTCGTGCGCCCCTTCGGCATCTACTTGGGCGACTTCATACCGTTCTCCGTGGCTCGCAGCTACCACACTCTGTTTCAGATCTTCTGGTTCTTTATGTGTTGGGTTGGCTACACCATTTTCTTCCTTCCACGCTTAGCACCGCTTCCTCCGGGCCAGCGGGGCTTGATCAACCTCCTCTTCTGGCTTTGCATGATCGTGGGCGCCGGAGCGCTCGTGGGCATCTACCTCGGGCAAAAAGGAATCGTTACGGGCGAGGCTGCTTACTGGGTCGGTAGCCAGGGTTGGGAGTTCATGGAACTCGGCCGCCTATTCCAGATTTTGCTTCTTGCCGCATTCGCCCTTTGGATTTTCATTATCTATCGAGCCGTAAAGCCTTGGCTTACAAGGAAAAACCTCTGGTCAGTACCCTCATGGCTCCTCTACGGAAGCGGCGTGATGGTGTTCTTCCTCTTCTTTGGTCTGCTGGTCCAACCCAATACCAATTTCGCAGTGGCCGATTACTGGCGCTGGATGGTGGTTCATATGTGGGTGGAAGTTACCTTTGAGGTCTTCACTACCGTGATCGTGGCCTATGTGATGGTGCAGATGAACTTCATCAATCGCGTTATGGCGGAACGTGCGATTTTCCTCGCCGTGATGATGTTCCTCTTTACTGCTACTATCGGAATTGCCCATAACTTCTACTGGATCGCGAAGCCTACCGGGATCATTGCCCTCGGCAGCGTGTTCTCCACCACCCAAGTTTTACCGCTTCTCTTACTCACGCTCGACGCCTGGTCCATGAGACAGAAAGGCGCCCGTGCCAACGAGCAGTTGTTGAACGGGAAACAGAAAATCGTGATGGAAGAAGTGTGGCTCTATATCCTTGCCGTAAACTTCTGGAACGTTTTTGGTGCGGGCATGTTCGGTTCACTCATCAATCTTCCGATTGTGAACTACTTCGAACACGCCACTTACCTCACGAACAACCATGCTCACGGAGCCATGTTTGGCGTAAAGGGCAATATCGCTCTTGGCGGAATGCTTTTCTGCCTCCAGCACCTTTTCCCAAGAACTGAGTGGAAGCCGCGCCTACTGCGAACGATCTTCTGGTCACTCAACATCGGCGTGGCGATGATGATGTTCCTCGATCTCTTCCCTGTGGGCGTCTACCAGCTGGTCGCCGTACTTCAAAAGGGCCTTTGGTATGCCCGATCCAAGGAACTGGTGGAAGGATCAGTATTCCAGACTCTTACCTACCTTCGTTCGCTCGGAGGAATGGTGTTCGTGTTCGGGGGCGTACTTCCCTTGATATGGTTCGTGTTTAGCCGACGACCGATGAAGGAAACCCCGGTGAAAGAAACTTCCTGGCCGCAGTTTGAAGAAGGCTGGTCAAGCCAGGACAAGGCCTGACACCCATGACAAGTAACCTTGCAGCAAGCTGGGTCCGTGATCACTCGGTGGGCATTCCGGAGCTAGATCACCAGCATGAGCAAATTCTAGATTTGTTGGCTGCAGCGAAACAGTCGGCACAGGATAAGTCGGGAGAACTTCCGCCCCTGCTAGCCGGCTTGCGACAAGTGGTGATGTTTCACTTTACGTTTGAAGAACTAGCTTTGCGAAACTCGGCGGGCCTCTCGGAACACCTCCAGGATCACGCCGATTTTTTGGCTGCCATCGACTCGGTAGACAAAGCCAATCCCGAGCCCGCTCTTTCCTTACTAGAAAATTGGTTACATCGGCACATTCGGGATTTTGACCAAAAAGGCCTAGCCTCCGGCTGATTCAACGCGCAGTTTAGGTGCGCGGAGGAAGAAGATCCTCAAGAAAAAAGGCGGAAAGCTCGGCGCGACCACCCAATCCTGCTTTGGCATAAATGGCCGCGGACTGCACTCTTGCAGTCTTTTCTGTGGTCTTTCGAATTTCCGCGATTTCCTTAAGGCTGAGGCCCTTTAACAAGAGAAACGCGACTTCCTTCTCCGCGTCGGACAATCCCCATCTCTCTAGTTGTAGGTCTATTGCCTGCGCCAACCCCTGAACGTGGCGAAGCCCCTCCGCCCTCCAAGTCTCTGCCTCCCTACGAAATTCGGAAAACTCCCTGCGCTCCGACTCTAACCGATGTCGCAACACGATGGTCCCGCGAAGGACCACCAAAATGCCAAGCAGCGCGCCCAAACCAATGACCACCTCCAGCACTACGTGGCCCCAAAGAGCTCCTTCACGGAGATCGCTCACCACATCAACCACCACGAGAATCGCTATCCCCAAGAGAACCAGCGCTAAAAAAAACCGTTCCCGATGGCTCACGAACTCCTCCTTTGGTCAGTCGTCGTCGTCTTCCCTCTCATCTTTGCCTTCCTCACCGCGATCACCGCCCTCGTCTTCCGACTCCCCGAGAGTCAGTTGTGTGCCGAATAACTGAAGCTTTCGTGTCGACGGAGTGTAGTTCTGAACCAAATAGAGTGCAAAGACCGCAAACAACACCGCACCGAAAATCGCGGCCACCCGGTGAGAGGATTGAATTCCCTCTCCTACGCCGTCTTTCTTTCCATGGATCATGCTTAGCCCCAACTGGTCCCGGTGCCGAATCATATGGAACACCACACCAGCCACATGCACCAACGCGGTCACTAAGAAACCATTCGCCAGCAACTCGTGAATATCCTCCCAAGCCTCCGTGTCGCCACCGGATGTCATTAGCCAGCCCGTTACCGCAAGACCAAGGGCGAACCCCATCATGGCCAACGCCGCCCAACTCGAAGCGGGGTTGTGAGCCGGCCAACGCTGATGAACTCCGGTAAAAACTCCTTTCATGTAGGAAACCAGATCCTTCGGCTTCAACGCAAACTGAGAAAATCTGGCGTAACGTGACCCAACAATCCCCCATCCAATACGAAGAACCACGGCAGCCCCCAGAAGGAGCCCTGCGAGCATATGCCAGGCAAACACGGGGCTCTCGTCGTCCACCGTTTTGGCCACAAAGAATGCGCCCGCGAAAAGGGCCGCAAAGGACCAGTGGAAAAGGCGCGTGGGCAGATCATATATAAGATGCTTCATATAAGGTTCCTCCTACGCTTTACTATGGGTGACGAAGCCGCATTTGGCCATGGTACAAACACCCTAAACCCAGTGATTTCAGGGCTATAGGACACTAAGCCCATAGCCAAATCCGCGGAACAAGCTCATTCTCAGAGAAGCCGGAATGGTTCCGGTTTGTTAAAAGGAGACCCTTATGAAACTCGCCATCACCCTACTAGCCCTTGTTGCCGCACCAGCCGCCTATGCAGCAAAAAACTGCACTGATCAGCCCAAAGAAAAATGGATGACGGAAGAGGCCTTTAAAGCGAAGGCCGTGGCAGAAGGATACAAGATCCGGAAATTCAAAACTCCGGGCACCTGCTATGAAATCTACGGTACCGACAAAGACGGGAAAAACGTGGAAATCTACTTCAATCCTGTAGATGGCTCGATCGTCAAGAAAAAGTAACCCGTCATCGCGGGGGGATTACCGGAACCTGGAGCCCCAGGATCTGGAGTCCCCTGCGCCACGCCACTGAGGCCTTCCAAAGGAGTGGGCTCTTCACCCCACCAATCAGGCGATCTTTCAGTTCATGCGCGAACACGAAGGCATGGGCGGCCCGTCGAAATGCGTCGTATTTCAATCCCGCCGGGATCTGCCGTTGTACCGGGATGACTTTCCCCGATTGGTCTTGAGCGGAAACCACCCGTCCCAAAATTGCGGAACCAAGCACTAATCCGGCGGAAAACGAATTGTCGCCAGCTTCCAGGAAAAACGGTCCCACCCGATCGAGCACCCGGTGCACCACTAACAGTGACTCCCCGCCGCGGCCAAACCCCTTCAGGACAACCACATCACCAGGCTCAATCTCATCAGAGGAAACAGGGAAATAAGAAACCCGCCATCCGGAGCGGAGCTGAGGCCACATGGACACCCCCTCCACCACGGCCTGACGGGCCACGGTTCGCACGGAAAACTTCTTAGAAGTAGGCGTGGACGCGCTTGATCTTTTCGTATTTGGTGAGCGTGGGTTTTTGGTAGCTCTTGGCTTTTTTGCTGGTTTTTTTCGCATTGGTCTTCTTTGTCATATCTCTAATTCCCATCACGCTTTAATTTCAAGGAGCTTTTCGGCCACCAACTGACCACAGAACTCCCTCACATCGCATTCAGCCACGTCTTCAGAAATGGTATACTCTTTTGCCAAGGAATCAACCAAGTCCTTCACCTTTACGGGGCCCAGGTTGATTTTTGACCAAAGAAAAGTCCCTACCGGATCTAGGGCATAGTAGTTGCCCGATCCGAAATGAAGGAGCACGGCCTCGCCGTTCACTTCTTTCCAGTGCACGTTCTTGAGCTTTAGGAGCGTGGAGTTGGCTTCCATACACGTATTCTTGTCATTTCCCCAGCCAACGGTCAACGGCGAACCCATTCCCGCGGATCGTTTCGAGCTATAGCGCGCCGCTCAAAATATTCAGCTTGTTGTTGTTGGGGGGCCGACTCTCGGCGTCCGGCTCTTCGTAGTGCCTCGGAATAACGCCGCCTCAGCTTGGCGTCGTCAACATAAGTGCGAAGAAGACTCCCGTAACAGTCGGCCGCCTTCCCCCATTCTCCGGCGGCCTCCCGCAATTCCCCGAGGCGTCGCAACGGCGCTGGCGGAATCTGCTTAAAAAACCAGGAACGATCCACGAATCGCTGCAGATAAAGTGCCTCCGTTACAGAATCTCCGAGAATTCTCTGGGCCCGTGCGAAGGTGTAGAAGTCGTGCCAGTAGGGGGACATCTCCCCCGGAAATCGAGAAAAAACGTGTTCGAGTTCAGCAACTGCCTCACGTGCTCGCCCCAGGTCCACGAGTATACGAGCCCGGAGAAGGCGACGCAGACTGTCGCTCCAATTAGGGTCCTTTTCGGAAGAAGTGAGGGAAAGGCCCTCCTTCCAAGTCTTCTGAAACTCGATCCAATTCCTTGCCGACTGAGCGGCCGTGAGCGCCACAAAATGCCGCCAGGGACCCTCAGGCAAAAGTGGAAGCAGGTCCTTCCGGAAAACATGCCAATTTTTTCCACTCGCGAACCAACCCGTGGTCGACAAAAGCGACAGAGTAGCACGAAGCTCCTCTTGGTTTTTTTTGCCCGGGTGATGGGAATGGGTCCAGGCCGCTAGTAGGCGAAAGGCCTCAGCATCGCGCATTTTGTCACTCAAGGTAGCGGCCGCATTCGAGAGTGGTCGCATTTTTTCGGGCGCTTCTCTGGCGGCACTCATCCACAACTCCACCGGATCCCGCCACTCCGCCACTCGGCGTTTCCCTTGCCATGCAGCCGGAACAACCAAAATCCCAAGAATCAACCAATGAGCTTTCGCCGGCATCCACCGATCGATCGCGAACCAAAGCAAAAGAAAAAAACCAGGAAGAGCACCGTAGAAGTTACGTTCAGAAAGGGGATCCATCACTGGAACGAAGCTGTGGGTGGGAGCAAGCGCTGCTAAAGCCCACAAAAAACCAAATGCGGGCAGGCGCTCTCCTTTCCGCCAAAACCGACAAACACCGTACCCAACTAGAATCAAAGTGGATAGGATCGCGGGGGGAAGCCACCAACGAAAATCTTCAATATAAACCCCATGATCTATTGAGGGGTAACGCAGTCCAAACAGGATTCGAGCCGACTCCCTCCAGACGATCATTAGAAACTTCAAGTAGCCCCGGCCATCTAGAGTTTCCACTTCGCCTTGAAGAGGCATGAACCCGGCCCACATTCCAAGAAGGTAGTCCCACTTTTGCCACAGTAGCCCAACACCAAACGGAACAAGAGAGAGTATCGGGATCCACTGTATCCGGCGATTCCGGAGCAAAAACAATCCGAGAAGCAAAACCGGAAAAACTACGCCGTGTTCCTTGCTGAAAATCGCAAGAAGACCACCGAATGCTACGGGAATCCAAAACCAGCGCGACCGAGGAAGTTCGAGGGCCGCATGGAGGGCAAGAAACCAAAAAAACAAGACTAAGAGCGACGACCGGCCGGAAATGTAGAGCACTGTTTCAACGCTCACCGGATGAAAGAGAAACAACGCAGCTGCTGCAAACGCCAGGTTTTTCGAGGCCACCCGTCGCAGAAAAGAAAACAACAATAAGCCGTTGGCGAGATGAAGGAAGAGATTTACTCCGCGAAATGCGGGCTCCCAAAGGCCCTTCCAGGAATAGCTAGCCGCGAAGGACCAATTCGTAACCAAGCGAATTCGCGAGTGAGCGGTCTCGAGGAAAACGCGCCAGTTGTCCCAATAACGGATCGCTCGGTTGAAGACAACATGGGAGTAATCGTCGAAATAGAAAGGCGCCGATAAGGCGGGCCAAATCAACCAAGCAAAGCCAAACATCAAACCGAGAAACGCCAGTGTGGAAAGAATAGACCTATTCGAGGGCTTCACAAAGCCTCTCCCGCTGCCAAGCCCACTTCAAAGAACCGCGGATAAATGCCCAGCCATAGCTTAGGTGTACCAGCACGCAAACAAGAGGAAACGTGCCAAGAAGAGCCCAGTCGCGTTTCTTCCAAGAAGCGGCAATGGCCGCAAAAAAAACTGCTCCCCCATAGAGTGCCGCTGGAATGCAAGCGTGCGCTCCCTCCCATGTTACGAGCGCCGGTGTGGCAGCCAGCAACGCAAGAACACCGGAGGGCAGCAAATACCTAACGTGAAATGTTTGAGGCAGCAGAATCAGATTCTGCACACGCCCCTCGCCGTACTTGGCGGCTTGTTGAGCAATGCCCCCCAAAGTGGATCGGCGCTTATGGAACACAGTTAGGCCAGGAGCGCTCACCAGTCTGCCTCCGGTCCGACTCAACTCCTGAAGGAGGAGGTTCTCTTCGTTCGACACCATGTGGCGATGAGGGAAAACGCGAGCATTCAAGAGTGCGTCCTTACGCACCGCCAGATTACAAAGAATGAGTGAGTGCTCATCAACACTTTTCACTCGAGACGTGGGTCGATACCGGCGGCTCATCCTGCCCGCCCCGATTCGAGACTCCATGACCGCCCCCGAAGCCCGCTCCCAAGTGTCGGATCCCGGCGGAGTGAGGTTCGGTCCCCCTGCTGCTAACACCGCGGGATCGGAAAAAACATCCAGGGCCGTGGTAATCACATCCCGAGCCACGAGAATGTCATCGTCGAGGAAAAAGACGATTTCCCCGCGGCAAAAAGGCACCCCTTCCGAGCGAGCGGCCCCCGGCCGCGCCTCCAAAATTTCCACAAGCCGAGTGGGGCGATTTTTCGCTTCTACCCAGGCATGGGCCCAATCGGTGACCTCCGGAGAGGCGCCATTCAAAACGATCACCAGTTCCCAATTATCCCTGGGACAATGGGCTTCCAGCGACTCCAAACTCTCCCGCAGCAGCTTGGCGCTGCGGTGACCAATCATGAGTACGGACAACGGACGCACCGGCCCTGATGTCCACTCTGAATTGGCGATAGTTCGCGGCTGTTGTTGCACCTTACAGACCCTTGGCTTAAGTTTTCCCCATGGTGCTTCCAGAGGCGCGTAAAATCAACGAAACGGCGTTTTCCGTATACGGAATTCCCGTGGTGCTTCGCAGTCATGACGCAACCTGGCTCAATCGCCTTCGGCTCGACTTCGACTGGTTTCTCCACAACAACACCCCCGCTCTCTCCAAAAAGGCCCAATCCCTAGAGCTGGAGTTCCATCATTCTCCCGTAAGTTCTTCGCTTCTTCCGGATGCGCCGGCGCGAAAAATCTTTCCGGAGTGTGTGGCGTACGAAAATGGAAACGAGCGCTGGCTCGACTACCACGGAGGCGCCTACCTCCAAGAATCCCCGGGGACCGCGAAAATCTGGTCTGAAGACATGGATCTAGCTCACGAGGTGGCCTACCTCTGGCTTCTCAGCCATATCGGCACCGCCCTCGACAGGCGGGGCATACACCGAGTTCACGCGCTCGGCATACGGCACCGTCTTTCGGGGAAGAGTGCCTTGGTTCTGATCCCGAGCGGAGGCGGCAAGAGCACCCTGGCGCTTCAACTCCTGACGCAGCCCGACCTTGAATTGCTCTCCGACGACACCCCCCTCGTGGATCGGCGAGGACGGCTGCTACCGTTTCCGATGCGTCTTGCGTTCCGGGAAGACTTTCCTTTACCAGGTTTTCTCGCCCAGCACGCCCAACGATGGGAACGACGCAAACACGGCGCCAAGAAACTCCTCGCGGTGAGCGATTTACCGACCCATGCCCAGGCTCGTCCCATGGCGTCTCCCGGCTCTCTTCTCGTGGTTGCTGTTCGCCACGGATCTCGGCAACATCCGCGCCTCCGCCCTCTCTCCCGAGCACGGGCCATGGAAGCGCTGATGCGTGACCTGGTCGTGGGCCAAGGCATCCCGCAGGTGGTGGAACATGTTCTGCGAGCGGGCCTGAAGAGCTTGCCGAAACTTACCCCCGTGGCGCTCTCGCGAATGACCGCCGCGGGTGCACTTGTAGCGCGCGCCCGGCCCTTAGCGCTCGACCTTTCTCAAGAGCATGGAGCGAATGCGCGCCTTTTGGCTAACGCGTTGGCCGGAGATGGCTGAGGGATGAAGCGTCTCGGAAATTTCTTTGCGCCCGTGCCCTTTGGTCTCTTTCACACTCTCGCACGCCATGAGTTTTCACTCATGGAACAAGGCACTGTGCTGGGATTCATTCTCTCGTTTCTCAACAACTGCCTCATGCTGTTTATCTTTCACATCCTTTTCGTGAACAGCTTCCTTGCCAATGTGCCGATGCCTTGGCTCTATCTGATGATCGGGATCGTGCAGTGGAACCTCTATGTGCAAGCCTCCCTCGCCGGTTTTTCCTCGCTCGTGTATCGCCAGAAAATCGTGATGGGCTTCGCATTTCCGCGGGAAATTATGATTCTCGCTCGGTGCGCCGCCGTGTTCGTTCCCTATTTTTTTGAGCTCCTCCTGATCGCGCTGGTGGCCGCCTGGTATCGCGTGATTCCTACCAAGGAGATTCTCTGGCTACCCGTTTTGTTCGTCAGTCAGTGGCTCTTCTGCGGCGGCCTGTTTTTCTTTTTTGCGCTCGTAGGAGTGCTTCATAAAAATGTGATCCCCTTCTGGAATTTGATGTTCCGAGTGCTTTCCTTCGCCACCCCCATCTTTTATGTGCCGCCTCACTTCGGCTCGGAGTGGCTCAACAAGATCTATCAGCTCAATCCGTTCACGATCTTTATGATCTGGATGCGGGAGATGGCAGACGTGAACGGATTTCACGCACGAATCCATCCCCACGCGGTACTTGCAGGATCCTTAATTGTGTTTCTGGCAGGATACGGGCTGTTCCGCCGTTTCGAGCATAAGATTGGAGACAATCTGTGAAGCTTCTCGAAGTAACGAATTTAGAAAAGTCATTTTCTCCAGTTCAAGGATTTACTCGCTCGATTTCCGCAAAGGTTCTGGATCTTCTCCGCGACAAGGAGTCCCGTCCTCATCGGGTTTCGGTACTTTCTGGAGCCGACATCGTGGTGAATCGCGGTGAATGCGTTGCGATTGTGGGCCTCAACGGAACCGGCAAGAGCACCTTCCTCCGGTGCGTAGCGGGAGTGATGGCGCCCACCTCAGGAAAGGTGGAGCACTTCGGGCTTACGCTTTCGCTGCTCAGCCATGGATTTGGTGCTTACGAAGACCTAACCGTAGATCATAATATTCGGCTCGTGCTTCAACTTTTCGGCTTCACCCGTTCGGAAGCGGCGAATCGCCTTCATGAGGTGGCTGCGTTTGCGGGAATTACGCATCGGCTCGGCTATCCCACCTCCCAGCTTTCCGAAGGAATGCGGGCAAAGCTTACGCTCTGCTGCCTGGAGGTGGTGCCCTTTGATCTCCTCCTACTCGACGAGAGTCTCAGCCACGTAGATTCCGAATTCCGTGAAATTTTCCATGGCCTTACACGGAAATGGATAGGCGGGGGCCGCAGCATCCTCATGACGTCTCACGATGAGGGCATCGTGGCGAAATTCGCCACCCGAAAATTGGAACTGCGAGAAAAGAAGCTCCTCCCTCCCCTTTGATTCCAGGGTAAAATAGGTAAATGCAGGAAGTTCGGAAGATCAAGCTCCTCACGAGCGACATGCACCTGTCGGCGGGACGATTCATCGAGGGCGTAAGAAATCCATACGAAGACTTCTGGTTCGACCGCGAGTTCGTGGAATTTCTCGACTATTTTTCCACCGGGCGCTTCGGCGAAGGCTGTGAAGTTGAACTCATTTTAAACGGTGACGTATTCGATTTTCTCAATGTACCCGTGCAGGGCGAGTTTCCAGATGTAGTCAACGAGTCTCTTGCTCTTGATAAACTCCAAGCGATTTTCGACGGCCATCCGGAAGTAACGAAGGCACTGCAACGTTTCGTCTCCCGCCCCGGAAAACGGATCGTGTATAACGTGGGAAATCACGATGCTGAATTTTTCTTCCCTCATGTGCGGGAGTTGTTTTGCAAGAAGATCGGCGGCAACAATGTGACGCCGGACCAAGTATGGGTGAACGCCGAAAGAGAATTTCTCGAGTATCCGGAAGGGATCAGGGTCTATCACGGCAATCAGTTCGAGGCGGTCCACTCCTTCAACTACTCGGCACCATTTCTCCAGGAAGACCTGCCGGAACCGATCCTGGCTCAGCCATGGGGCTCTCTCTACGTGCTAAAAATCATCAACCGACTAAAAGGAGAGCGCGACTATCTCGACAAGGTAAAGCCCGCAAAGATTTATCTCTTCTGGGGACTTCTCACCGACCCGCTGTTTACGATCAAATTTTTCTTCTTGTCGATGTTCTACTTTGTGCACACGCGCTTCATCTACAGTCCCCGCCGCCGCGCCACGATTCGAAATACTCTGGCGATCATGAAGGAGGAAATTACTCCTTTCTACGGGCTGGAGGACGACGCGCGGAAGGTTCTGGAAGAAAACCCCCACATTCACACCGTGATTTTTGGTCACACCCATGGCCCGATGCAAATGGACTGGCAGGACGGAAAGACCTACATCAACACGGGCACTTGGACGAGAATGATCAATCTCGATCTCCGTCACCTCGGCCAAAGCACAAAGCTCACCTTCGCCTACATTGAATACGATGAAAACGGCAGGCCGAGAGCGTCGCTCCAGGAGTGGATCGGGCACCATACCCCTCACCGGTCATTCAATTTTTAACCCCTGGCTCGTCTCCAGAAGCGTCAAATCAACGACCCGGGACAACTCCGTGCGGAACATAATAGACGATGGATTTTCATCGGTGAGACGTGCCAGGCCGTCACAAACGTCACGCTTAAAATATCGATCCAATACTTCCGCCGTGAGAACGACCCATCGAATGCCCCGTCTTCTCAAAGCTTTCACCGCCCCGACCGCGTCGCGAGCCGAATGAAGCTCCCGGTCGAGATCGGGCACGTCGAATGCGCGTATCGGGGTGTGAGGAAAAAAGTAGTAAACTCTCTGCTCGCAAAGCGTCGCCACTCTCTCACTACCAACAGGAACATTTAATCTCACCCAAGCCATGGCGGCCCCGCCCACCCAAGTGCGCACCTCCTCCGCTGGTTCGTGCATCAGCTTCGGTGCTGTCGGCCAAACAGCAAAGGCGGTGAGGAAAATTACCGTGGGCAATCCGATGCGGGTCCCCCATCGCTTTACCAAAGCCTCTATTCCCCACGCCACCCCGAGAAGCAGTCCGCCCCCTACCAAACGCCACTCGGCCTTAGGCCCAGTGAAGACCAGAAACAAAACCAAGCCTGCGGCGACCAACGAGAGACTGTGCTTTCCGCGCTTGGAAATAAAAAAAGCGGGAACCAAAAACAGAATCCCCTTACTCTGCATAAAAAGAAAACGTACTTTCTCCCACAGCTCTGTTGGCAGAATCGTATATCCCTCATAGAGAGAAATCCCCTGCCAGCTCGGTCCGAGAAGGGGGCTGGGAAAAAGATTTCCTCCCGCGGGAAACACCGGGTTCCCCGTAAACCACAAGTTTCGAATTGTGGTAGGCGCTACCCACAATAGGGCTGCACCCAAAAATGCGAGCTTAGCTTTTCCACTTTTCAGAATTAGTGGCAGCCAAATGGCAAAAGGGATCAGCACAAACATCGATGAAAACTTGGTGGCAAAGGCGGCCCCATACATCGCGCCAATCTTGGCGGCCCTCATTGTGCCGCTTGAAGGGCGCCCCAGATAGGCTGCGGCAGCCACGGTCCACCAAGCAGCAGCCCAGTCGTTCTTCGCGATTCCGGTTTCAAAGAGCAGCTCGGTTCCCACCACCGCAGCGAGCGCCGAAAGCCACGACAAACGAAGTCCCCACCGAAGCGTCGCCCATGCGCCAGCCGCACACCATAGATGAACCCACTGGCCAAAAACCTGGGCCGCGATCAGCCCCCCCCCGTCGCCTCGAGATCCAAGAATCACTTGACCCAAAAGGAATTGGTACTCCCAAAGCCCTGTTTTGAGCGCCGTAGGAAAATTCTCGGGAAGGCCGATCGCGCCTGCCTCAAACCAGAGCCGCGGGCCCGTAAGTTGATACCAAAGGGGATCCCAAAAGCCGCTCGGCACAAACGCAGCAAATAGAAGAAACACACCCACTAGGCCTGTAAAAATGTCTCCAAGTTGGACAGGCAACTTAAATCCAGCACGGATGTTCCCTAAAACTCCAAACGCAAGAAACAAAATCCAAAAATTTCGGTTCAACGTTAGAAAGCCCAAAACTCCTACGGCAAAAGCGGTCACGAGAGAGCCCCATGTCATCCGCTCCCATAACGGAAGTTCTTTTCCGGTGACCGCCGCGAACCAGGCGCCCCATCCCAGCTGAGCATGGGCCCAACCAAGAAAAAGAATGAAAGGAAGAATCAGGGATTGGGGGGAGTCGGGCCCGACAGGAAAGTAAAACAATGTTCCCAGCGCAAGGAACAAAATCCCGCTTACCGCAACTAGAGACGATTTCATCTTCCTAGTTTGCCCGGATCACTCGGCATTCGAAAGGTCGAAAAATACCTGTGCCGTCGGGATAGTTCCCCAAGATAACCTCCCCTGGGAAATCGGCAGAAACCTCTCCTAAGGAAAGATTCGTCGCCACCACAATCTTTTCAGCCCCAAGACTTCGAGAATAGACAAACATTTGCGGATGATCCAAGAGGTCGAACCGGCCGTCGAGAAGCACGTCGCTCTCCCTGCGCAAGCGGATCAGATTACGGTAGAAGTTCAAGATCGACCGCGGATCGCCTAGCTGCGACTCCACATTGATGAGAGAAAAATTCGGGTTAATACCCAGCCACGGCGGTCCTGAAGTGAAGCCCGCACCAGGCTCAGAGCTCCACTGCATCGGCGTCCTGGCATTGTCGCGACTCGTGGGCGCCAACTCCGCCAATATAGCTTCATCGCCAATCCCGCCTTCCCGGCGAATACGGAAAAGGTTCTTTGCCGATACGTCGTTGAAGTCTTGAATTCCACGGAAGACGGTATTGGTCATTCCGATTTCCTGGCCTTGGTAGATAAAGGGCGTTCCCTTCATCAAGAAATAGAACGCCGCGATCGCTGTAGCGCTCTCCCGCCAAAGGTCGCCGGTGTGCCCCCATTTGGAAACCACCCGAGGCACATCGTGATTTTCCACAAAAAGAGCGTTCCATCCCCTCCCTTCGAGCGCGTTTTGCCATCGGGAAAAGACCTCTTTCAATTTTTCCAGCTCGACTCGCTTCTTAGAGTCTGTGCTCCAAAGATCCAGGTGCTCGAACTGAAAGAGCATGTTGAACCGCTTGTGACCTGGCCCCACCCAGCTCTCAGCCTCACGGGCCGAAACGCCGTTAGCTTCTCCCACGGTCATGATGTCGTATCGAGAAAATGTTTCCGCACAAAGATCATCCACGTAGGAGAGAAGGCCGGGGTAATTTCGATGACTGTCCCACGACGGAACCCACGACAGGCCTCTGGGATTCGGAAGATCGGAAAAGGAGGGCTCCTTTTTCATGTGGGTCACCGCATCGATACGGAAACCATCGATGCCCTTATCGAGCCACCAGCGGATCATGCGGTAAACCTCCTGCCGCATGTCGTGATTCTCCCAATTCAGATCGGGCTGACGCCCGGAGAATAGGTGGAGAAAGTACTGCCCCGTGGATTCGTGAAATTTCCAGGCCGATCCGCCGAAGATACTTTCCCAGTTGTTGGGTTCTCCACCGGCGGGATTTCCGTCGCGCCAGATATACCAGTCCCGTTTCGGACTGGAGCGCGCCGAGCAAGACTCCACAAACCAAGGGTGCTCGTCGCTAGTGTGATTGATCACCAAATCGAGGATCAGCCTCATGCCCCGGCGGTGAACTTCGGAAAGCAATCGGTCGAAATCCTCCATCGTTCCGAACTCCTGATGGATGGCCTGATAATCGGAAATGTCGTAGCCGTTGTCGTCTTGCGGGGAGCGATACATCGGGCAAATCCAAATCACGTCGATGCCGAGATCCTTGAGATAATCGAGGCGGGAAATCACGCCCGGAAGATCGCCGATCCCGTCGCCATTGGAGTCCATAAAGCTACGGGGGTAGATCTGATAAACCGTGGCCCGCTTCCACCACGCGATTTCTCTCCCGTTTGACGTCATGAAATGCCCCCGCCTCGTTTATGAAATGACTTCTCGCTCCGCGCAAGCACACCGCCCAATATGATGCCGCGCACAATTACTCGTTCTTGATATATAGGACAGGCCCTCATAGGATCGCCGGCCGTGAGGATGGGAATATTCGCGATTTTAGTGGCGATGGCCGCGGGCAATGCCGTGGCAATGCCTCGCTTCGCCCACTGGAGCGCCTCGGAGAGACTCGATTGGGTGGCGGCTCCAGAAGCGGCCCGGTATGAGCTTCGCGGCGCAGATCTCCGAGTGGCGCTTCGCAAAGACAGTTCTGGTTCTTTTCATGTGCCGCCCCTAAAACTCGAGGACTGGATCTCCGAGCCCCTTCTCGTGGTAGCCCTCGGCACCAAGGGCCAGGAACTCGGGCGCGCTCGCCTGGAACTTCACGGACTCCTCGACGAGCGATTCTTCTGGGACGGAGCACTCGGCGTGACCTGGCCCGATTCGAAGCCCAGTTTCGCCCTCTGGGCCCCAACGGCCCAAAACGTAAACCTCCTGCAATTCGATGACGAGGAACACCTCACGCGGATCGTGCCCATGAAAAACCAGAACGGAGTATGGCGCGCCCAAGGAATCCCCGGACGCTACCTCTACGAGGTCACGGTTTTTCAACCAGAAACAGAACAAGTGGAAACTCATCGGGTAACGGATCCCTGGTCGGTGGCACTCACCTGGGATTCCCGATTTTCTCTAGCCGTGCGCCTCGACGAATCAGTGCCGCCCGGTTGGGAGGATTTTCGCCCGCCCCATAGAGAGCCCACGACGATTTGGGAATCCCATGTGCGGGACCTAACAGTGGGCGACCCTCTTCTTCCTGTGGCACTTCAGGGTAAGTTTTCCGGAGTAGGCCACCAACAAAGCCGGAACCAATCCCATCTTCGCGAGCTCGCCGAAGCGGGAGTGACCCATCTTCATTTGCTTCCCATCAACGACTTCGGGTCTGTGCCAGAGCGCAACGCCGTAATCCCTCGGTTCCCCTCCTCCGGTCGGTCGTCGGCGGCCCCGCAAGAGGAGCTCGATCGAGTAAGAAAGCTCGACGCCTATAACTGGGGCTACGATCCGGTGCACTGGATGGTTCCCGAAGGAAGTTACTCTTTGGAAAACCGAGTCCGAGAGCTTCGCGAGATGGTTCTTCGCCTTGGCTCTATGGGAATCGGCCTCGTGCAGGACGTAGTATTTAATCACACGTTTGCCTCTGGTTCGGAACCATTCTCCGTACTCGACCGAGTGGTGCCGATGTATTTTTATCGCTTTAAGGCCAACGGCACCCGCTACGAGAGTTCCTGCTGTCCGGATACCGCGTCGGAACGGAAGATGATGGAGAAGCTGATTACCGATTCCCTTCTCCACTGGGCTCGCACCTACCGGGTGGCGGGTTTCCGATTCGACCTCATGAATCTCCATCCCAAGGACATGATGGATCGCGTGCGCCATCGGCTTCGGGAGGAATTTCCTCACATTCTCCTCTACGGTGAGGCCTGGCCGTTCGGCTCCCTGGAGGATTCCTATCCCGGAAAGGCGTTCTTCCAGACACGCAGCTACGGCACCGGAGTGGCGTCGTTCAATGATCGGCTCCGAGATGCCATTCGTGGCGGTAACACAAGCCCCTCCGGAAAAAGTGACCAGGGCTGGGCCACGGGACTTTACTGGGATTTCAACCACGAGCCCGCAAACCGCGACACACCACCATGGCCATCAGCCCAACAGGAACGACTCGGATTTTATTCCGACGTGATTCGCTTCGGAATCGCCGGAAATCTACGCGACTACAACCTGCGTGATTTCCTGGGCAATAGCGTGACTGGCGGCTCCCACTTCTTCCGCGGCCAGGAAACGGCGTGGGCGGCTTCTCCCCGGGAGACGGTGAACTACGTTAGCGCCCACGACGGTTACACCCTTTTCGATTCGATCGTGGCCAAAGTTCCTTTCACGACACCGAGAAAAACTGACCCTGCACGAGCCCAGATCTTGGCGCTCGCCACGGTGGCGCTCTCGCAAGGGATCGCATTTTTTGAGGGAGGGTCGGAACTCCTCCGATCAAAGAGCGGCGATGCCGACAGCTATGATTCCGGTGATTGGTTCAATCGCATCGATTTTTCCTTCGCCTCCAACAACTGGGCCGTTGGGCTTCCGCCCCATTGGCGCAACCTCTCAGACTGGAGTTTTTGGAAACCACGCCTCGACTCCGGTATGTTCGGCGCCACTACCGATGAGATCCTGAAGGCGAAGGACTTGTTTCTCGCCTACCTGCGAATACGCTCCGAGAGCGATCACTTTCGCCTGTCCACCCTGGAAGAAGTGGAAACTCAACTCCGCTTCCTTTCCAACGATGCAGGCCTTACCCCTGGGTTGATCGTGTATTGGATTCAGGGCACGGAAGGAGACCGTTTAATCGCTCTCAACCCTGCCCCCGAAGCGCAAACGTTTCTTTCGCCGATTCTTCAAGCCAAGACCTGGAGGCTCCATCCTGAGCTGAGAAAGTTCGTGGATGATCCCTCGATCAGAAAAGCGCGCCTGGAAGTGCCGCCTCAGACCGCACTGGTTCTCGTGGAGGGAAAGCGATGAGATGGCTCGCCGCTTTGTTGCTTCTTTCCTGCCCGGCCTTTGCAGCCGAAATCCAGGTTTGGCATCAGATGATGTATGCCCAGCGTGCCGTGCTCAGGGAGGCGGCTGATCGCTTCGAAGCAGCTCATCCCAACACAAAGATCACCCTCGTTTACCGAGAAACAGAAGATCTTAGGTCGGCCTTCCAAACCGCTGTGATCGGCGGAAGCGGACCCGCTCTCATCCATGGCCCAAGCGATCAGGTGGGTCCTTTTGCTGCGATGAATCTTCTCCGCCCGCTGAACGATCTTGTTCCCGAAATTAAAGATTTCACACCCGCAGCCCTCACCTATCGCGGCGAAAAACTGTTTGCTCTCGGCGACACTGCCGGGAACCATCTGATGCTTCTTCACAATCGGAAGTTCGTTCCCGTTCCCCCAAAGAATACCAAAGAACTCGCCTCCATTTGCGAAAAAGAAAAAGCAGCTGGTCGTTTCTGCCTTGTTTGGAACAGAGGGGAGCCGTTCTTTTTCGTTCCTTGGATTCCCGCATTCGGCGGTGAAATATTCGGAGATGTAACGCGTCCTCAAATCCACACGCCAGCCACGGTGAAAGCGCTCGAGTTTGCAGCCGAGTTTCCCCGCCGGGGATGGAGCCCGATGGAGTGCGACTACGAGATCGCCAATGCTCTCTTCATCGAAGGAAAGGCTTCGATGATTATTAACGGAGAGTGGTCCTGGGGCGATTACAAAAAGATCGATTTTGGTGCCGCCCCGTTTCCCGTGATGTCGGAAACCGGCCTCGCTCCGCGCGCGCTCGTTAACTCCCGTGGATATTCGGTCAATCGAAACCTCACCCGCGAACAACTTCCTTTGGTGAAAGAGCTACTACTCTTCCTCACGGGGGAAGAGGTGCAGCGGATGTTCCTCGAGCGTGTTCAACAGTATCCATCCCGCCTGAGCCTCCAGCGTTCACCCTCCATCACGGGCAACGTGCGGGCTCTGAGCGCCTCGATTGCGAATGGAGTGCCGATGCCGGCGGATCCGGAAATTCGTGCCTACTGGGACGCCACTCGCCCGATGGTGCAGACCGTGCTCTCCGGCTCCCTCTCCGCCGATGCGGGAGCGCGCCGCGCTCAGAAAGAAGTAGAAAAACAGATCGCAGCGATGAACGAAATTCTGCCGCCGGGCCCTGGCCGATTTGTGGTGTTCGCAGCGGCCCTGGTGCTGCTCGTTCTTTTCGTTTTGAAGGCGCGCAGCAGCTGGCCGCGCCTGCGTGAAGAATGGAATTCTCCCAGAAGAATTGCGTGGATCATGATGTTCCCGGCGGCACTAGGAATGGCCCTCGTGGTAATTTACCCGTTTGCTTATAACCTGGTGATCAGCGTCTCGAATCTCTCCATCCGCACCTTTGATTCCTGGCAGATTGTCGGATTCGTCCATTACTGGAATGTTCTCAGCGACACTGCCTTCTGGGGCCTTCTCGGAAAATCTGTGATCTGGACCGGCGTGAACATCTTTTTTCACATGCTACTCGGGGTGGCATTCGCATTGATCGTCAACGAAAGCCTCCCGGCCCGACCCCTGTTTCGCGCACTTCTCATCCTTCCCTGGGCGGTCCCCAGCTACATCACGGCTCTAGTTTGGCGTTCGATGTTTAATCAGGAGTATGGCGCCATCAACCAGGTGCTCGTGAATCTCCTTCATATTTCACCGGTGGAATGGTTGAGCCGGCCGGTGGAGGCCTTTTCCGCCTGCATCCTCACCAACGTTTGGCTAGGATTTCCGTTTGTGATGGTCGTTACACTGGGTGGACTTCAGGCGATTCCGGCTTCTCTCTACGAAGCCGCCCGTATCGACGGCGCCAATTCCATTCAGCGGTTTCGACGAATCACCTGGCCCCTGCTTCAGCCGGTACTGCGTCCTTCCCTTATTCTCGGCGCGATTTGGACCTTTAATTCTCTCCATGTGCTCTGGCTGGTTTCCAACGGCGGCGAGCCAGCCGACTCCACCCATATTCTTGCCTCCCAGGTTTATAAGTCTGCGTTCGTGCTCTATCGCTACGGACACGGAGCCGCGCTCTCTATGGTGAACTTCGCCTTGCTGCTTGTGCTGGCGTCATTCTATTTGCGGAGTCAGCGACACGAAGAGGAGGTTCGATGAAAAAGATTCTTCTTTTGACTCTTCTTTTGGGCGCAACGATTTTTTCCGTAGCGCCGGTAGTGCACGTAGTGGCGCTTTCTCTCCGAGAAGGGAACAGCTTCGCGTCCTCCGGTGGAATGCTGTTTCAAAATGCCACCACGGAGCACTTTCGAAATCTTTTCACCACCACGCCATTTTTCCTGTGGCTAAGAAACTCGATTCTGGTGAGCGCCTCGGTAACGGCTCTCGGCGTGAGTGTGGCTGCGTTTAGCGGCTATGCTCTTTCCCGGTGGGCGTTTCGTGGTCGTCGCTGGGCGATGCTGGGAATTCTCGTTTCGCAGATGTTCCCGTGCACTTTTTTTCTACTTCCGTTCTACCTTCTCCTCGCAAAACTTCACCTTGTAGACACTTTTCTCGGGCTCACCGTGATTTATTCCGCCACAGCCCTCCCCTTCTGCGTGTGGCAGATGAAGGGATATTTCGACACGATTCCCCGCGACCTCGAAGAAGCGGCACGCCTCGATGGATGCTCCCCTTTCGGGGCCTTTTGGCGAGTGGTCCTGCCGGTGAGCCTTCCCGCTCTAGCCATCACCGCGCTCTTTAACTTCCTTACTGCCTGGAGCGAGTACATGCTGGCCGCCGTAATCCTCCAGAATCCGTCTCTTTACACATTGCCGCTTGGCGTTAAGTCCTTCCAGGCAAGCATGGGCACCCAATGGGGTCTCTTTGCCGCCTCCGCAGTGGCGGTGAGCGTCCCCGCCGTGCTTCTTTTCTTGGCTCTTTCACGGTATCTCATCTCCGGGCTAACGCTCGGCGGCACCAAGGGTTGATTGAAGTGGCAGAAGTAAGTTTTCAACACATATCGAAGTCGTTTGGGTCCACCTCCATTCTTCAAGGCGTAGACCTGACCGTGCAGTCCGGTGAGTTTCTTGTTCTCGTAGGTCCATCCGGCTGCGGGAAAAGCACCCTACTCCGGATTTTGGCAGGACTGGAGGAGCCCACGGAGGGCCGTGTCCTCATCGGTGATCGCGATGTGACCCGCCTAGATCCTCGGCATCGGAACGTGGCGATGGTCTTTCAAAACTATGCGCTCTACCCCCATCTCACGGTGAGAGAAAATCTCGCGTTCTCCCTGGAAATTCAGCGCACTCCATCGGCTGAAGTCCGCAAACGGGTGGAAGAGATCGCCGAACTCCTCCGGATTCATGATTACCTGGAACGGAAACCGAAGCAGTTGTCGGGGGGCCAACGCCAGCGAGTAGCCCTGGGACGTGCCTTGGTGCGAAAGGCACCCGTTCTCCTCTTCGACGAGCCTCTCTCCAATCTCGACGCCGCCCTTCGCAGTCGAATGCGGGCGGAAATTAAACGTCTCCACGGAATTTTGAAAAATACGGTCGTTTACGTAACCCACGACCAAACGGAAGCCACCACCCTTGGCGACCGAATCGCCGTACTCAATAAGGGAATGATTCAACAAATCGATCGTCCCGAAGTGCTGTTTGATCGCCCGGCCAATCGTTTTGTGGCCGGGTTCATCGGAACTCCGGAGATGAATTTTTTCCGCGGACGTCTCGCGGCTCGTGGCGGGCGCGCTGAATTCCGAAGCTCAGCCGGCAGCTTCTCGATTCCATGGAATCAAGGCGAAGGGGAGCGCGAAGTGGAAATCGGGATTCGCCCGGAGGACCTTGCGTTCACCGCAGCGCCCTCGCCATCGGGCGCGCTTTCCGGGCACGTAGAATTTGAGGAATTTCTCGGACATCAACGCCAGGTGTTTCTGGATTGCGGCGGAACTCCTGTGCGGGTGTTGTCTCCACAGAGTCACGCCACGGGGAGCGCCGTGATGCTCTCCCCAGATGTGCAGAAAATTCACGTATTCACGGAAAAAGGAGTGCGCCTGTGTTGAGATTCTTCGTTTGTCTCACTCTGGTTTCCACTACGGCTTTCGCGGCCCCTCCCCTCCGCGACGCTCCTCGCACAGCTTTTGTGAATCTGTTTCAATGGCCGTGGAACGATGTGGCCCGCGAGTGTGAGCTTCACCTTGGTCCCGCCGGAATTGCGGCCGTTATGGTGTCGCCTGCTCAGGAACATCCGATCGTAGCGGGAAATCCCTGGTGGGAGCGCTACCAGCCCGTGAGTTTTCGACTCGAGAGCCGCGGCGGCACCGAGCAGGAATTCCGTCGCATGGTGGAGCGCTGTAGAAATGCGGGCGTGGACGTTTACGCCGACGTAGTGATTAACCATATGCAAGCCCAAGAGAGCGGAGTCGGCTTCGCCGGAACCCCGTTTACGAAGCGAAACCATCCTGGTCTGTTCGCCCCCTCCGACTTCCACTCTTGCGGGCGGAACGGCAACAACTGGATTCAGAACTTCTACGATCGCTGGGAACTGCAGAACTGCGATCTTCTCGGCTTGCCTGACCTGGCCACGGAACAGGAAAGCGTTCAGCGCAAGCTCGGCGACTACATCTCGCGCCTGGCGGCCGCGGGAGTAGCCGGCGTTCGCGTGGACGCGGCCAAGCATCTCTCCGGAGACGACCTCGCCGGAATATTCCAGAAAAGTCTCGGCATGCGTTATGTGATGCACGAGCTCCTGATCAACGACGAGCGCACGGTCCGTTTTTCCGAATACGAACGCACGGGCGATGTGATGGTTTTCCCTTATTCTTTCGATCTAGCAGCCGCCGCTCGCGACGGCCATTTTGGCAATTTCTTCGGTAACCTCGCCGGTTATCCCTGGAGCCAAAATGCCGTGGTTTTCGTGGACAACCACGATCTCGAACGCTTTCGTGATCGCACCAATGTGCTGTCGCACTCCGACAATGCAGATCTCTACCGCCTCGCGACCGTGTTTATGCTTGCCTGGCCCTACGGCTATCCACAGATTTACTCCGGATACCGTTTTTCTCAATTCGACGAGGGCCCTCCCCTTCTTTCCTCCGGCCACACTGCGCCGGTGCTCGAGTCTGATGGGTCCTGCCGTGCACCCTTCACTTGCTTTCACAGAGATCCCCAGGTGAAGGCGGCGGTCGCGTTTAGAAACCTGAGCGCGGGCGCTTTTCGAGCTATGCACGTGTCGTGGAATCAGAGCGTTGTGACATTCACCCGTGAGGCCGAGGATCGATCAGTCCCCAGCTGGGCGATTTTCAACTTCTCCTCCACCGCCACTATTGCTCGCACGCCCGAAGGAGTTCCGAGCGGTTCATGGCGTGACCTCCTCACTGGTGAGATTCATCGGCTTCAACCGGGGTCGACTTTGCGGCTCCCGCCCCACGGGGCCCTGCTTTTCCTGAGGGTCAGATGAGCAGGACGTTCACAGTCGGATTCGATCTCGGCGGTACCAAGCTCGCGGCAGCTCTCGTAGACGACCGCGGACGGGTTCTGGCCTATGGCCGCGACCGCATCGCCGAGGTGAAGTTTTCTCCTAGCCCGAAGACTGGCTATCGGGAAGTCCTCTCCCGCATGGTGCGCCTTGCGGAGGAGTTTCGCGCGGGCTTTCCCGATGCATTCCGAAAACGATCGTTCCTCGGGTTTGGGTTGGCCAGCGCCGGCCCCCTCAACGCGGAAACAGGCACTCTTCTCGACGCCGTTCATCTCAAGCCCTGGGGAAAGGCTAGGATTCGGCGCGATCTCGAAGCGGCTCTGAGAAAAAAGAAGTTTTCCGGCCCGGTTCATTTTCAAAACGACGCGATCGCTGCCTCACTTGCCGAAGGATGGGTGGGCGGTGCCAAGGGACTTCGCACCTGGGCCACCGTAACGTTCGGAACCGGCGTGGGCACGGGAGTGATTTTTCACGGGCGACCGCTCCACACTCGAGGCATGGGTTCCGAGTTTGGTCACTTGATTGTAGATTTGCCGCAAATCAAGAATCCTAAAATCGACCTCATGCATCACACCGTGGAGGGAATCGGCTCCGGCACCGGAATACTCCGCAGGGCAAAGGAACGTGGGTTCTCCGGCGAATCCACGGAAGATCTTGTGAGAGCAATTGCCTCGGGCGAGTCGGAATGGAAAGATCTTTTCCTCGATGCAGCCAACGCTTGGGCCGCTCTATTTTTCAACCTTTCCGTCGGCCTCCATGTGGAAAAAATCCTCGTGGGCGGCGGGCTGCTCGCCGTGAAGAACCTTTACTGGGACCAAATGATCAAACGCTACGAGGAGATGATTCTGGCCTGGAATCCGGCCTTCCAGGCGAAGGTCCAACCTGCCCGGGCTGGTGAAAAAGCAGCGGTCCTTGGTGCCGCGTTTCTTCCGAGGATGGAGGTCTGATGCAAGCCCTTGTCCAGATCCGTTCCCGCTTCTATGCGATCACCCGACTTTTTGTGTGGCGGACAACCGGCCTCAGTCTCTTTCGCAAACTCTGGGCCTGGTATTACAAGCTCGGCACGACCGCCTTCCTTCGCCTTTGCCGAACGATAGAGCGCTCCTCTGGCGCCGAGGTGATCGAGGCGGTTTACTTGCGACGAGGCGGCGGGCGGGGCGAACTCGTGGCCGGCGCCAGTGACCTCGACTTTTTCCTGGTATTGAAGCCGATCACATCCGAAACAGAAACCGCTTTTGTTACCCGCTTTTGGGACCGGTACTTTTGGGTACAGCACTTCTTCCCTTTCTGGGGAGAAACTCTCATCGCCGATGAGAATGAGCTGAGAAACTGGCTCTCGACTGCGACTGTAAGAGCCTGGGAAGTTCCGTGGAGCTGGAAGCTGCTTTCCGGAAAATCCATGATCCATGTGGTTCCTGCTTTTCCAAGCAGGCGGGATTTGTTCTCCGAAGGACTGAAGTGCTATTGGGAAGTGCTTCAGAGCGTACTTGTGCTCTCTCAGCTTCCTAGGAAGATGAGTGGTGAGGCGAGTCTTGGCGCGGGTCTTCGCTTGCGGAACGCGATAAAAGCGACCGTAGATATTCTCCGGTTTGAGGCGAGCGCAGTAAGGCGTGAGGAATCCCAGGACCTCTGGCAACTTCCTCGCGGCGAGATTCTCCAGCGACATGCCTCCCGATTTTCGCCTCTCCCAACGGAAAAGCTCTTGCGAATTCTTCGCACCGCTCGCCCCGACGATACCGGCGCCGAGGCCGGCCTCCGAATCCTAAAAGTTCTCGTGCAGGTTTGCTTGGAGAGCCTTGAGCGCATCTCGCAAACTCTTTCTGAGGAGACCGGCGCCACGCGGGACTGGAAAATGCTCCACCACACGAAGCCCGGAGTCGCCGATCCCTATCCACTTTCGGTGAGGGAACTTTTTGCCGAACGGATTCTTGTGAGAAACCCCGAAGGATCTCGGGTGATTCTCAGCAGAAATTCGGCATGGATGCTCCTCTGCCTGAAGGAGCTCCCTCCTCAGGAGGCGGTTGACCGCCTGGTGCAGGACTTTTTCGATGCCAGCCAGTCGCTCGATCGTTTTTGCATCCCGATGGTAGCTACCGAGGCGATGTTCCGTCAGATCGAGCAAACGTCGCTTCTCGATTCACCCTTTCATTCGTTCTATGAACAGGAAGAAGTGCGCCTCGGGGAACAGGGCCAGGTAGAGGTACGCGACTTCACTCCTGGAGACGTGGCGGTATACGAGGAAGTCCTCCGGAAGACTGTGGCCGAACTTTCCTTTGTGCTCCGAATTCAGCCGCGTGATTTTCACTACTTCCTCGAGAAAGTGGTGGCTCTCGTGCTGAGCCTTCGGGTGGCAACAGAAACACAGCAGGTGGTTACGGACCTCACACAGGTAGTTGCTCTATTCGAGGAGCGGTTCGCGCTTCGAGGCCGACACTTCCGCACCCTTCTCTCTCGGGTGGTTCACTTTGAAACCGCGGAAGAAGCAAAGATTTGGCAAGAGATGTTCCGAACGGTTGAAGAGTTCAGCGACCCGGACCGTGCCCATGCAATCCGGATTCAACTGGAAAACGAACGGGCCAAACGCCTGAAGGGGGAGCCCTCTCCCACACTTGTTACGGACTTCTGGACCGACCTATTGCCGTTTCTCCGCATGGAGATGAATGCTCTCAAAGACAGATTTTTCTCTGAAAGGCCCCGACTCACTCTATGAAAAAGCCTCGCCTTCTGGCCATTGTTAAGAGTCTTCCTGTGGCTGCGTGCAGCTCCCACGACGAACGCCTCCGCGATGTGCTCCATGTATTGTCGAAAAAATATGAAGTGGATTTGCTAACCACCACACATGCGCTTCAGAACAAGTCGGAGCGCCATGGTCGGATCTACCGAATCCCCCGCGACGGAAACTTCAATCCCTCTCGTTTCGAGTTTCTCGACCTCCCGGAGGAAAAGGCAATCAGTGGCCTGGGAGTGAATCTCCTGAATCCCGGATTCCCTAAGCCGCTCACGGTGCGCCCTACCGACGACTACGACATCACGCCGTTCCTGCAAAAGAAAAGCTACGACTTTGTTTTCTTTTCCTACTTCTACATGCTCGACCAATACCTGCATCTGGTGAAGCAACACCAGCCATGGGTCACATCGATCGTGGACGCCGTAGAGATTCACTGGATGCGGCTGCACAGCCAGTTTGAGTACCTGAGAGACAATACCCGCTACGTGCTTAACGTTACGCAGGAAAAAGAACCTCCTGGTGAGAAGCACGCCCGGCGCCTGCGCGACCATTCCTACTATCTTCAACAAGTGGAGCAGTCGGAACTCCACGCCTATCGTAAGGCCGACTATGTGTTGACCGTTTCCGAGGAAGAACGCGCTGAACTCAGTAGGCAGCTTCCCGCTGCCAACGTGATTACGGCTCCCTATCGTTTCCAGGTCCGAGGCGGAGACGCGGCTCCCGCCGGCAGAAAGAATCTTCTCTTTCTTGGGTATTTCGAAAGAGAAACCAACACCACGGCTGCGATCTTTTTGAAGCACGAGCTTACCCCCCGATTAGCTCCGGAGCTTCCCGGATCGAAGCTCAGAATCGTGGGCGCAAATCCTCCCCTTTTCCTGCGCACGATGAAGCGCTGGGGCCCCGCCCCCGGTTTTGTGGAAGTGGCGGGCCGGGTGCCACATTTGGATTCGGAGTTTTCCAAGGCCAAAGTTTTTCTGGCGCCGATCTTCTTTGGTCACGGAATGTTTCATAAGGTTGGGTTAGCCCTCGCCGAAGGAGTGCCGGTAGTAGCCACCGCGAGAGCGGTCGCTGCCTATGGACTCGAGCCGGACACGCACTACCTCCGCGCCGAAAACACCGAAGAGTTTCAGAAACAGATCGTAAGACTCTTTCGGGACGACGATCTCTGGCTCCGGCTTTCGCGAAACGGGAAGAGCCTGATCCGCGAGAGATTCAGTGAGAATCGGCAACTCGCAAAGTCCTTGCCTTCGAAGCCGCTATGGAAACGCGGAACGATTGCGGGCGGCCGGTCAGTTTTGAAGGTGCCCTCCCTTCCGACGCGGACTTCATTTCCGCCCGTGAAGGGGAAGGCCGATGTGTCGGTGGTGGTGCTCACCTTTAATCAATGGAAGCACACCGAACTTTGCCTGCGATCACTCGCACTGGCGGTGAAAAGCTTTCGAGGAAAGGCCGAGGTCATTCTCGTCGACAACGCATCCCAAGACGAAACCGTGAAGGAGTCTCGGAAGATCCGCGGGCTTCGTGTGATCGCCAATGGGGAGAATCTTGGATTTGCTGCCGGCAATAATGTGGGAATTCGAGAGGCTCGGGGCAAAGATGTGATTCTGCTCAACAACGACACAGTGGTGCCCCCCGAATTTCTCGAGCGGCTCCATCATCATGCACGCCGGATTCCCCGGTTAGGTGTTCTCGGCCCCAGCACGAATACGGAGAGTTATCAGGCTCATTGGGGCGCGGCCTACCAGTCGCCGGAAGGGCTGTTTCGCTGGAACAAAGAGTTACAGACTAAGTATCCCGATCGAGCGGACTTCATCGAAAAAGTGAGTGGATTCTGTTTCTACCTTCCTCGTGCCACGATCGAGAAAGTTGGCCTCCTAGACCCCGACTATGGACGCGGTTATTTCGAGGACGACGACTACTGCCTGCGGGCCATGAAGGCGGGCCTCGTGAACGCCTGCGCGAAGGACGTGTATGTGCACCATTTCGGCAGCATCTCGTTCGAAGGGGCACGCCTCAATCGCCAGAGATACCTGGAAAACGCCCTCAAACTCTTTGTACTCAAGTGGGGAAAAGCTGGACTCGACTACGTGAGACGAATTCACAAAGACCAATTTCTGAACAAAACACCTCAACTATTCTGCTAATCCGGTTACCGGTTATTTCTGGTCGTTCAAAAATGCCCAGACACGCGGCCGCAGTCACCAAATCGAACGTAAGCGTGCTGGTGAGCAAAGTGGATGGACGTTTTTCAACGGCCAGCTAAACCTCAACCGTATCCGCGCCGATACAGTCCATATGAGAGTTCGGGTGAACACCTGCGAAGGAAAAGAAGAAGTCATCGAAGGCGCGCGCGAAGTGGTTCCTTTTGCGGGCGTATTCGTGAGCTCTCTTGTGAAAAAACCTTGGGATGGCGTGGTGAACTACCGTGGAAAACTTCTTCCGGTCGCCGGCCCCATCCCCCATCTTTGGAGTTCCACCGGCTCCTACGACGAACGCCCCTGGCTTCTTGTCTGCGGCGATCACGTGCGTGTGATTCAAGGACTGCCCAGCATTCTGGAATCCGTGGAGTCACGCTCCGATCTGGAAGGCGAAATCCTCGCTCTCGAAAAGTTAGCGCTATCCGCCTAGTCGCTCAAGGACCGGCCATCGCGTAGATGGGCACAAGTTCGATTTGAGGCTCGGGCTGCACGTCCACCTTCGGATTGTTCTTATTCTTCTCGTAGGCTTGGCTGGCGATTCCGTATCCGGCGTAGTTAGCCGTTGAGGTCAGGAGAACAACTCCGTAACCAAGAAGACGGAGCTTCGGATTCCCCTTGGTCTGAGCCAGATGATGGAAGTAGGTGAGAGCAGCCAGATCGATCTGCACTTGGGCGTTTCCTACGGACGCCTCCCAACCTGCATCCAACGCCGCACGCTTGGGATCCATATTTCCCTTGATGAACCAGCCCATGGTGGTGGAGTTCACCACCGCGAATGCGCCACAGATGATCATGCGCTTGGCAAGCGAGGGAGTTACCGCCGTAACACCGGCGAAGATGAGCGTCTCGAGGGTCATAAAGCTCACGTTCTGCATGAGGTCCTTGTTGCCCACGATGTTTTCTCCGAGCACCACCGGATTCGGATGAAAAATCGTTTCGCGCCTTAGGGCGACTTCGATCGCTACTTGCAGACCGGAGGTGGCGCCAATGTAGGGCATTTCTTTCAGTCCCCCCTTGAGTCCGCGAGCGGCGTGCACCACCACTCGTTTGGCCGCGCGCATGAGCTTCCGCTCCGCATGGAGCCCGCGGACAGAGAACTCCACCATCTGCGATGCGGTGAGCTTGCCCAGAGCCTTTCCGCTCTGCACGGCTGCCTCGGTTCCCAAAGAGTGCCGGGCCGCCTCTGCAGAGGCCTTCGCTTTGGCTAAAACTCCGGACAGATATTTTTGGTAGAACGCCTCGCTCATCTGACCGAATCCGGTCTCAGCGATTCGGGGAGCCAGCCACTTTGCGGGAAGAGCGAGAACCCTTACCACGGTTCCGCCCACCAAAACCGCCACCACATCAGCCACACCCCAGAGAATCTGGTTCCGGATTTCGGTGGTTCCCGCAGTGTCGGCGATCTCGCCCCAGCCAGCGGAGATGGTTTTATACAAATGCGCCAGCAGGGGATTTCTTTGGTCGATCCTACGGAGGCGCTCGGCGCGGATCTCGAGATCCATCACATCGATTTGCATTTTCTGGAGCTTGGCAATGGATCGGTCTGTGTTCGCCCCGGAAAATGTGAAGTTGCTCACGAGCGATCCAAGAAAGACGGCGAGTGGCATTTTTCGCTCGAGTTTCATTTCGTCGCGCAGCAGGGGTTCGATCACGTCCCAGGCGTCAGGCCGAGACGATACCCACTCCCAACTGCGTAAGGTGCCCTGCCCGTCTGACGCGAACCACGCGTCGGCCAGACCGTCGGCATCGAGATCACGCCCCCAGGCCACGTTTACCCGCCAATCCGGCCAGAAGGAGCGAAGCTCGGTGATTTCCACCACCCACTCCAGCTCGCCATTGGCGTTGGCCCCACGATGAATCACGATGGGTATCTGGTGGCCCGACAGAGTAACCTCATGACGAGCAATCTCCACATATCCCGAGGAGGGCTGGGTGGAGTCGGCCCTGGCGGCGCCGGAACACGCCAAGGCAATCACAATAGCTGCAATAGGATGGAAGAAGGCGCGGAACATCACCGGAGGAAAAGCAGGTTTCGTACCAACCTAGACCCCTGAAATTAAAAGGATAATTTTCGATAAAAGACCGAGAAATGTTGAACTTTTCTACAGGCTAGAAACCCGCTGAACGGTTCAACGCCGAGACGGAAGGCGGGAGCTTACAAAATCCTCGTATTCCCTTACGAACCGGTCTCGGGAAAATTCCGAGCCCCGAGCGTGACAGTCTTCCGCCCGGAAACTAGCCTCTCCCCGCTCCAGTTTCATTACGGCTTCCACCAGGGAATCCACGGTTTGCTCCGGAAAGAACAACCCTGTCTCAGGGGTTACCGTATCGAGCACGCCCCCGCGCCCATAGGCAATCACCGGACGCCCCGAGCACATCGCCTCGAGCGGAGTAATCCCGAAATCCTCAAGCCCCGGAAAAATGAAGGCTTTGCACTTGCGGTAAAACTCCCCGATGGCGTCATTGGAAAGTCCGCCATGAAAAGTGATGTTGTCGCATCCTTTCGCCAAAGCGCGGAGCTTTCTCTCGTCTTGCCCTTTGCCGATAATCCGCAAAGGCAATTTCATGCGGCGAAAAGCTTCCACAGCTAGGTCGATTCGTTTGTAGGGCGCGAATGCGGAAACGATCAGATAGTGTGTGCGCTGTTCGTCGCCCCGCCACGGAAACCGATCCACTTCCACAAACGGATGAATCACCGTGCTTTCGCGCTTCCAGTAGTTTGCGATTCGTTCCTGCACGAAACGGGAATTGGCGATGAGGTGGTCTACTCCGCTCGTGCTCTTTACGTCCCAATCCTGGAGCGGCTTTCGTAGAGCGGCAGCGGCAAGGGCAGTGATTCGCCCGCTCTTTCCCGGGCCGAAATATTCATCGAACATATCCCACACATAGCGCATCGGCGTGCTCACGTAGGCAATGTGGGTGGCGCCTTTTTTCTTTTTCACCCCCTTCGCCACACAGTGCGTGTTCGACAACACTAGGTCGAATTTCGAGATATCCAGACTCTCAATGGCAGGAGGAAAAAGAGGAAGAAGGGAACGATAGCCGGAACGAAACCGCGGCACCTTCATCAGTCCCTGGAGCCATGAGGTATGTATCGGCCGCCCGTTGAGAATTCGCGGGCTCATTTGAAAATCGGTTTGAAGGAGAGTGAAAAGATCAGCCCGCGGAAAAAGTTCGCAAATGGCGTCGAGGATCGCCTCCCCTCCGCGCATCCCGGTCATCCAGTCGTGCACGATGGCCACACGGCCGGGTTCTTGCGTCCAGCCGGGAAGACTCATACTTCCTTCTGGAAAGCCTTGATCGTGGCGCGAAGGCCGTCTTCGAGCTTCACCTTAGGCTCCCATCCGAGCACCGATCGTGCCTTAGAAATGTCGGGCCTGCGGCGGCGCGGATCGTCGGGGCGCGCCGGGAGATACTGAATCTCTAGCTTTCGTCCGGAAACCTTCTGCACCACTTCCGCGAACTCGTTGAGGCTGTATTCGTGGGGATTTCCCACGTTGGTGGGAAGCGTTTCCCGGGACCGCGAAAGACGGAAAATCCCGTCCACAAGATCGTCCACATAGCAGAAAGAGCGGGTCTGAGTTCCGTCGCCATGGATCGTGAGCGGCTCACCTCGGAGCGCCTGACTGCAAAGCTGGGGGACCACTCGGCCATCGTTGAGTCGCATGCGCGGACCATAGGTGTTGAAAATGCGCACGATACGCGTGTCGAGGCCGTATTTGCGGTGATAGACCATCGTGGCCGCTTCGGAAAAACGCTTTGCCTCGTCGTAACAGGCGCGATGACCGATCGGATTCACGTTGCCCCAGTAGTCTTCCTTCTGGGGGTGCACGAGCGGGTCGCCGTAAACCTCGGACGTACTGGCCACAAAAAAACCGTTCGCTTCGTGGCGGGCAAACTCGAGCGCATTCAGCGTGCCCTTCGAGTCCACCTCCAAAATTTCCAGCGCGAGTTGATCAAAGTCGATGGGACTTGCCGGACAAGCGAAGTGAAGGACCATGTCCCACTTCCCTCCCCAGGGGTTTTTGAAATCAAAGCGCTTCACCACGTCGGCCTTTTCAAAGCGAAAGTCCGGATGTTTCAAGGCGTCGTGGATATTCGCTTCCCGTCCCGTGAGGAAATTGTCGACTCCCAGAACATTGAATCCCTCCCGCAAGAATCGCTCGGAAAGATGGGAGCCGATAAAGCCGGCCGCGCCGGTGATGAGAACGGATTTTTTCATAAAGAACCCTCTCGTAAGGCGTACAACTCCTCCCACACCCGGTCAACGCCGATCTCCTCGAGGCACTCGTTCTTCCTGCAGGTGGCGGAATAGTTGCGCCCGTCGTAACAAGGACGGCACGCCAGTTTCTCTCCGCCCCAAAGCGCCTTGTGACCGGGGTGAGTCTTCGGCAATTTTTCGTCGGGTCGGGTGGGTCCAAACAGTGCGAGCACGGGAACCCCGGCCCAACCCGCAAGATGCATGGGCCCCGAGTCATGGGTCACCACTGCGTCGCATCCACGAAATATCTCCACTAATCCGAGGAGGTCGGTTTTACCGATCTGGTCCTCCACTCCCCCTGGCATCCCGGCTCGTACCCAGGAATCGGAAGGTGCCCCCGTGACAACAACTTCGGCCCCTGCCTCAAGCAGTCTCTTGGCCAAAGAATGGTACCGATCCAACGGCCAGCGACGAAGCGCGTCGTCGCGCAGAATGTTTTTTGCACCACCCGGTGCGAGGGCCACGCGCCAGGGGCCTGTCCGCTTCGCCAGGGTGGACGGTTTCCGGGGCCGCTCCCCCCCGCCGCAAAGATCCTGGAGCGCCGCTAACACGGCATCGCCATGATAAACGCCTGGTTTTGGATCGAAGAAGCCGTGCTTGTTGGCTCGAACGGAAAACGAAATCAAACGATAGGCGCGACTTCGGTAAGCCGTAAAAGCCACATCAAACTTTCGAAACGCAAGAGCTCGGTTGATACGACCAAACTCCATCAAACGACCGCGCGTGCCCCCGCGATAAAAGAGTTCCTCGTTGACGGGAAGAATTTCCTTTACCAACCCGGATGCCTTGAGAAGAGGTGCCACCTGGCTTCCGCCCACCCATGTTACCTCGGGAAGCGGGTCCAGGCGGGAGAGACCGTCCAGCGCCATCACCACGTCTCCCACGGCCCCCAGCTTCACGATTAAAAGCTTCATGCTCTTTTCTCGCGAATCCAGATTCGCTGGGCCAACACGAGCCCTCCCCAGAGCATCAAGGTGTGCTGGGTTTTTGCATCCCAAAAATTCACCTGGGTCAGGCCGTTCACATGAAACGCGACCGCTGCCGCCAAAGTACCCGCCGCCAACCACTTCGCCTCTGGCGCGGACTCCTTGAAATTGCTCCACATGTAGGCAAAGAGCACGAACCACCAGGCGGTAAACGCCAACAGGCCGGGAATGCCGGTCGCAGCTGCCACGTCGAGAACATTGTTGTGGGCGTGACTCGAAAACCACGGATCCGCTCCGCCCAGCGCCTTTCGAGCATATTCGTGGCTGTACTGGCCCGTCTTTCCGAACCCTACCCCCACTAGCGGGCGATCCTTCACCATGTCCAGCGCAGCGGCCCAAACAATCACCCGTCCCATTTTTCCCGCCCAAGAATCATTCACACGTTCGCGGAATGTGTTGTTGAACTGGAAAAGAGAAAGCGCCAAGACACCACTGAAAATCAGAGTGTAGAGCCCCCACTTGGGCCTACGCAAAAATCCGAGCACCGCGAACATCGCCACCATCGCCACCCAAACAGCGCGAGAAAATGTGAAATAGGTGGCCAATGTGGCAAGGAGAAGCAGCACGGCACCGGCCCATTGCTTGCGATGATTCATCAGTGATTTGTTCCAAATCCAATGAGCCGCCACATAGCTCGTAGCGAAACACATCGCCGCTGCAAAACTCAGGTGGAACATCATCAGGCCCTGGCCATGAAAATTCTTTTTCATGTAGGCCATGGGCCGAAAGAACCGGTGCGAGAGCCAGCTTTCCGGAAAGAGATAGCCGCCGAAGTGCTGCGCGATCGTCACAATCGATACGAAAAGAATCATCACGCGGAGCACCTTCCAAAGCGCGTGATTGTGAGGGTCGCCCCCCGTGTGACGAATCACAAGCGCCGTGAGCAAGGGATAAAGAAAATAGTGAAACTTGGTCACGCCCGTCCAGCCGTCAGGAGCAACGCCGAGCGGAGGGTCGAGATAGGCCACGATCAAACTCAAAATGCTGGTGACCATCACCGCAGCACAGGCCCACAAGAAACCTCGTGTGGCATGCCAGGGAAACTCCTTCAATACGCGGGATTCCCGTCCAAACACATACAACGAAATCCCGGCGAAGACCCCGGCTGTGATGCCCATGGCCGCCATGAACGAAAGCGTGCCCCCGACCCAGAGGAGAAATCCTCCCAGCCAAACTCTGCGCTGCGACTCCGAGATTACGCTCTGCATCGTGTGTTTTCGGGCTTTTCCTTTCGATCGGCGGATATGGTACTCCTAATTCCCAAGGGAAATCAAAATTGGCTAGCGATTCCAAGAACCTTTCGATTCTCGCTCTCCTCACGTGGGTGCTTTTTTTCCTTCCTTCCGCTCAAGCCGCAAACGACGGCTCGGAACCGGGCCGAAAGCCGCGAGTTCCATCGCCCTACAAGCTCTACAACTACGAATCATGCAACTGGCTGGTTACCTATCGCGGCAATACCTATGACCTCGCTCCACTGACGCGAGAATCTCTTTCCCGCCCCGTAGACGGTGACCTTCGCGCCGTTCTGGAGCGAGTCCCCGAGGCTGAAGAGCATTTGCGAACCTCCGCCCGGGAGGTTCGTGCAGCTAAGTTCCACTCCATGCTCGGCACCGCCGCCGCCATGTTGGCGATCGGCACAAGAGTGGCTCATGGCAACGCCAAGGACTCCTCTCGGGAGACGCGCCATACATTGAATTTGATCTCTATCGTGTCCAGTCTGTTTTTTGTGAAGGCCACGCACTCCGCTTTTGAAAGCACGCGAGAATCCCGCGAGGAGCTGGCTGCGGCCGTGAACGCATTCAACGAAAAAAGCCCCTATCGGATCGAACCGGCGGAGAACCCGTAGCATGCCAAAACGTACCGACATCAAAAGCATCCTCGTAATTGGAAGTGGACCGATCGTGATCGGTCAGGCCTGCGAGTTCGACTACTCAGGAAACCAGGCACTCCGGGCCCTGCGAGCGGAAGGGTTTCGCACGATCCTCGTAAACTCCAACCCGGCCACGATCATGACCGACCCGGACAGTGCCGACGCGGTTTACATCGAGCCACTCACGCCGGAATTCGTGGCCAAAGTGATCGAAAAAGAACGCCCCGACGCGCTTCTCCCCACCATGGGCGGACAAACCGCTCTCAACATCGCCGTGAAACTATGGGAGCTGGGTGTGCTCCAGAAGTTCGACGTTGAACTCATCGGCGCCAACATCGAGGCCATTCGCAAGGCCGAGGATCGTGAGCTTTTCCGTCAAACGATGATCAAAGCTGGCATCGATATTCCGAAGAGCATAACCGTAAAGAACGTGGAAGAGGGCGTGAAAGCGCTCGAGCAGATTCCCTTCCCCATCATTCTTCGCCCGAGCTTTACTCTCGGCGGCGAGGGAGGCGGCATTGCCACGAATCGGGATGAATTTCTCACGATGATTGCCCGCGGGATCGAACTATCCCCGGTTCACGAAGTACTGATGGAAGAGAGCCTGATCGGCTGGAAAGAGTATGAGCTCGAAGTGGTGCGTGACCGCGCCGACAACGTGATCATCATCTGCTCGATCGAAAACCTGGACCCCATGGGTGTCCACACCGGCGACTCCATCACGGTGGCGCCAGCCCAAACTCTCACCGACTCCGAGTATCAGCGCATGCGCGACCAGGCGATCCGTGTGATCCGCGAGATCGGCGTCGACACGGGCGGATCCAACATCCAGTTCGCCACACACCCGGCCACGGGCCGCGTGATCGTGATCGAGATGAATCCCCGCGTGAGCCGCTCTTCGGCGCTGGCGTCGAAAGCTACGGGATTTCCCATCGCCAAGATCGCCGCTCGCTTGGCCGTGGGTTACACCCTGAACGAGCTGATGAACGATGTGACCAAAACCACTCCCGCCAGCTTCGAGCCCACTCTCGACTATGTGGTGGTAAAAATCCCTCGCTTTGATTTCGACAAATTCCGCGAGGCCACTCCTGTTCTCAACACCGCCATGAAAAGCGTGGGCGAAGTGATGGCGATGGGCGCCACCTTCAAGGAAGCATTCCTCAAGGCCCTCGCCAGCATGGAGAACCGCTTCACCTGGTTGAAGGAAACAGAGTGGGACGCACAGCCTCTCACCGACGCTCGCAAGCGCGAACTTCTCCAGAAACTTGGCGTGGCCCACTACCAGCGAATTTTTTTCGCCGCCTCAGCCCTCCGCCAGGGAGTTACGATTCAAGAAGTAGCGAATGCCTCCGGGTTCGACCCGTGGTTCCTCCATCAAATCACCCAGATCCTTGCCGCCGAAAAAGAGCTGAAGGCAATTGCTGATGCCCGTTCGGCGTTTCGCGCGGATCGCACGCTCCTCGCCCGAGCCAAGAGCTTCGGCTTCAGCGACCGATGGCTTTCGGAACTCACGAAAATTCCTGAAACTGAGCTTCGGGCCCTGCGCTGGGAGCTGGGTCTTCATCCCGAATACAGAGCCGTAGATACCTGCGCCGCGGAATTCGAGGCCCACACGCCCTATCTTTACTCCACTTGGCAAAACGCCCACCTGCCAGCGCCGGTTCCGCGCGAGGTGAATGCGGCCGGAGCATCTGATGGGCGCTCCGTAATGATCCTGGGCGGCGGACCAAACCGCATCGGCCAAGGCATTGAGTTCGACTATTGCTGCGTCCACGGCGCTATGGCGCTCCGGGAAACGGGAAAACGAGTGGTGATGGTGAACTGCAACCCGGAAACCGTGAGCACGGACTTCGATATTTCCGACCGCCTCTACTTTGAGCCTGTAACAGCGGAGAGTGTTCTCGAAATCACTCGCGTGGAAAAGCCTTTGGGCGCAATCGTGCAATTTGGCGGGCAGACTCCGCTGAAGATCGCCCATGCGCTCGAGACGGGGGGACTCCCAATCCTCGGATCCAGCGTGGATACCATCGATGCCGCAGAGGATCGGGCTCGGTGCGAAGACGTGGCCAAGAAACTCGGACTCAAGCAGCCCGAGAACGGCACGGTAAGAACGATCGACGAAGCAGTATCTCTCGCCCGCACCCTCGGGTTTCCCTTACTAGTTCGCCCCAGCTACGTGCTCGGCGGGCAAGCGATGAAAATCGCCTATTCAGAGGAGTCGCTCCGGCGTTACGCCCAGGACGCCATGGTGGTTTCCGAAGGGCGCCCCCTTTTCATGGACCGATTCCTTCGTGACGCGGTTGAAGTTGACGTGGACGTGCTCTGCGACGGCGAGACAACCGTTGTGGGCGGCGTGATGGAACACATCGAAGAGGCGGGAATCCATTCCGGAGACTCTTCCTGCGCGATTCCTCCCTTTTCCCTCCCCCCCAGCATGACCGAGAGGATCCGCCGGGCCGCTTGCGATCTCGCCTTGGCTTTCCATGTGAAGGGTCTCATGAACGCTCAATTCGCCGTTCAGGGAGAGGATCTTTATCTCATTGAGGTGAACCCCCGCGCTTCCCGCACTGTTCCCTTCGTGAGCAAAGCGGTACATCAGCCGCTCGCGAAAATTGCCGCCAAGGTGATGGCCGGAGCGAAGCTGAAAGATTTCCAGCTTCCCTTCGCGCTCGACGAACGCCTCAACCAGTTCCATGTGAAGGGAGCCGTGTTCCCGTTTCACCGCTTCGACAAAACCGACACCATTCTGGGCCCCGAAATGCGGTCCACGGGCGAAGTGATGGGGCGTGCATCCACGTTCGGGGCGGCGTTCGCCAAGAGCCTGATCGGTAACTCCATGCGACTCCCGAAGAGCGGAAGCCGCGTGTTTCTCTCGGTACGCGATGAAGACAAAACGATCGCGCTGATGGTCGCCCGGGAGCTCGTACGCAAAGGAATTTCGGTTTTTGCCACCGGCGGCACGCACAAACATTTGCAGGAGCACGGGGTAAGCTCTCAGCTGGTGAAGAAAGTGAAGGAGGGCTCCCCTCACTGCGTGGATCTTCTCCGACTCCGGGAAATTGACCTCGTAATCAACACCACCAGCGATGAGGCGGCAGTACACGACAGCTACGCTATCCGCAGAACGGCTCTGGAAAGCAAGATCCCCTGCTTCACCGCCATCAGCGAGGCAATGGCCCTCATGAAGGCTCTCGATGTGAACGAAGCAGATCTATCGGTGGAGCCGCTCTGATGAGTCATCACTGCTGGAACTGCGGCACCACTATCAGCGCCTTTGGTCGCCAGGAATCCTGCGACAAGTGCGGAAAGGACACACGCGCCTGCCGCAACTGCCGCCAATGGGACCCTCGATCCAATAACGAATGCCGGGAAGAACAAGCCCAGCGGATCGTGGAGAAAGAGAAAGGCAACTTCTGTGAGTGGTTCCAGCCGCGCGACGGTGCAGGTGGCTCTCAGGCAGTTACAAGAGATCAGCTGAAAAGTGCGGCGGACGCGCTGTTTAAGAAGAAATAGCATAGTTTGCACGGGGTTGACGCGCCCCTCACTTGACCCCCTCCCCCGCACTCCGATACAACTTTTCCCCTATGGCAAACGACGCGAACAGACCGGCTCCCATCACTGTCAATGGAAAGCGCCTCTTGGAAGAAGAGCTGAAGCGACTTCTGACGGTAGAGCGCCCCTCCGTGGTGAGGGCCATCGAAGAGGCCCGTGCCCATGGCGACCTCAAGGAGAACGCGGAATATGCTGCCGCGAAGGAGCGGCAGGGATTCATCGAAGGACGCATCGGCTATATCAACGCCGTGATCGCCAACTCTCAGGTGATCGACCCCTCGAAGCTTAGCTTTTCCCATGTGGTTTTTGGCGCCAAGGTCGATCTTACCGACACCGACTCAGGCAAGGAAGTTAGTTACCAGCTCGTGGGAGTAGACGAAGCGGATATCGCCAAAGGAAAAATTTCCATCAATTCTCCCGTAGCCCGGGCGCTTCTCGGCAAAAAAGAAGGGGATGAGGTTACTCTCACCAACGCCAAGGGCACCACGGTGTATGAAGTCGTCGGCGTCGAATACAAATAAGAAACCCAAGGCCCTCGAACCCGCTACCTCCGTGCAGTTTTTGAAGGGGGTGGGACCGGCACGCGCACGCCTTTTTTCCCGAAAGGGAATAGAGTCGGCCCACGACCTTCTCTACTTTTTTCCCCGTAAACATGAAGACCGACGCAGACTGATGGGGCCCAGCGACCTCGCCTCCCTTCCCGAAAGCATGCAAGTCACCGTACTCGCCCGGATCGAAAATGTGCGCGAGGTTCCTCTCAAAGGGCGGCGTCTTTTTGAAGTTACCTGCATGGGAGCCGACGGCGGCCTCCTTTCTTGCACCTGGTTTCGTACTTGGAAGGGTCAGAAAGAAAAGTTTCAACTCGGAACCTGGGTCATTTTCACCGGCCCACTCAAAAAGTTCCGGGGCGCGCCTCAGCTGGTTCATCCTGATGTGGAACATCTAAAAGAAAAACCCGCCGAAGGTGCCTTGGCCGGCGGCGTAGCCAAAAGCCTGCACTGGGGGCGGCTCACACCGCTCTACTCCCGAATTGAAGGCGTGAGTCAAAAATTCCTGCGTGAAACGATTCACGATCTTCTCGAAAAAGTAGGTTCGAAGGAACCTGACGTTCTTCCGGCTTCGATCCGCGGGCCACTTTCTCTTGTGCCACTTTCGCGCGCCCTCACGGAGATGCATTTTCCGGAAAAGGAAATCCCCGATCCGGAAGAACCCGCCGCGGGTCGACTGCATCCTGCCATTCGTAGACTTGTGTTTGAGGAGTTCTTCAAGTTTCAGCTGCTTCTGTTAATGGATCGATCAGGAGTGAAGGAGGAGCCGGGAATTTCTCTTCGGGTGCGAAATGCTCTGGCGCGAAAAGCCCGTGCGAATATTCCTTACACACTTACACAGGCCCAGGAACGCGCGATTGCCGAAGTTCTCACCGACCTTCAGAAGCCCAATGCGATGAACCGCATCGTTCAGGGCGACGTAGGTAGCGGAAAAACCTTCGTGGCTTTTCTCACCATGGCCGAAGCGGCCGACAACGGGCACCAGAGCGCACTCATGGCCCCTACGGAAATTCTCGCAGAACAGCACTTTCAAACTGCCCAGCGGATCTTTCAAAACACCGGGATTTCGGTGGGATATCTCGCCGGCAGTCTGTCCCGGACCGAAAAGATTGCCGCACAGGAAAAAATCCGCTCCGGCGAGTGGCAAGTGGTGATCGGGACCCATGCGTTGATCCAGGAGGCGGTGGAGTGGAAAAGTCTCGCCTTAGCGGTGATCGATGAGCAACATCGATTCGGGGTGCGCCAGAGGGCCTATCTTAAGGAAAAAGCTCCGTCAGGAAAATTTCCGCACATTCTCACAATGACGGCGACTCCCATTCCTCGCTCCTTGGCCCTCACGGTATTTGGGGAACTGGCTGTGAGCACGATCGATGAATTGCCGCCCGGAAGAGCCGAGGTTGTAACGAAGGTGATACGCGGAAAGGATCGGGACCGGCTCTATGGGCTGATTCACAAGGAAGTCGCCGAAGGGCGGCAGGCCTATCTCGTGTATCCTTTGGTGCAGGAGTCGGACGCGGAGGGAATGGAGCGGGTGAAAAGCGCGGAGGAAGAGTTTTCCCGTCTCAAAGTTCACGACCTGAAGGGCCTTCGTGTCGGCCTCGTTCATGGCCAAATGAAGTCGGAAGATCGGAACTCCGTGATGCGCGCCTTTAAAGCCAGAGAATACGACGTGCTCGTAAGCACCACGGTGATCGAGGTGGGAGTGGACGTGCCCAATGCCACCGTGATGGCCATCGAAAACGCGGAGCGATTCGGTCTCTCCCAGCTTCATCAATTGCGGGGGCGAGTGGGGCGCGGCGGCCATAAAGGATGGTGCGTTTTGGTCACGGATGCGCCCCCACCCGGAGTGCTCACACGAAACCAGAATCCGGAAGACGGCATTGAAGACGAAAGTCCTTGGATTCGGCTCCAGGTAATGGAGAAAACTCGAAATGGATTCGAGATCGCCGAAGAAGACCTGCGAATCCGCGGTCCGGGTGATTTTTTCGGCACCAAACAAAGCGGATCCCCCACCTTCCGTCTTGCGAACCTCTCGCGGGATAGGGAACTTTTGGAGCGAGCACGGGACGAGGCCCATCGGATTTTCGACCTTGATCCCAAGCTGGAACAACCGGAGCACCGCTCGCTCGGCCACTGGTTCCATTCCGTGATCGACGAAGCGGCCGTGGCGCTCAAGAGCGGATAGTGATCTTTGTCTCTCAAAAATGCATGTTGTGCGCGAGAAAGAAGGCGAACAAAACAAACAACGGGTCCGTGTAACCGTCGCCGTTAATTAAAAACTCCCGCCGACTCGTAAATGTGAAAAATGGCGTTGTGTCCTTCATCCGCAATCGCCCCCCACCCGGACACTCGACTTCATAGCGAAAGCGAAAGTATCCCTTGCGAAGTAAGGTGGATTTCTCGCCACGGTAAAAAATTTCAATCCGTCTGCGATCCTCACGAAGATGGGCCACGAGTCCGCCTTCCACTCCCTCTAGGCTTACGTCGAAATCATTTACCACCCAGTTATTCGATAAGAGCGTTCGCTTCGCTTCGAATTTTTTCCCGTCCACCTCCAACACGGGAGATTCAAGAAACCTCGGGCCAAGTGCCTCCGACAAAGGCGCATTTTTTGCCCCCCATATCCGAGCAGCGGGCCAGGAGATCCTGCCCGGTTCATGCCCGGAGGAATCCCTAAGTAGGGCCTCCGTTAGCGACACTCTGGTAATTCGGTAGTCCACAGCTCCTCCAGTGCACATTCTAAACACAGACTCTTCTCTTGCGAGACTCGACGCAAGTACCAGCCGAAGGCTTTATCTATTTTGACGCTCCCCGCCCTCGCCGCTCCTGGGGCACGATACCCCTATGATCAGCACTCATATTCTTGATACGAGCCTCGGCCAACCGGCTGCGAACGTCGACGTTACCCTGGAACGCCTCGAAGGGATGAATTGGCGCCGGATCTCCCAGGACCGCACGAACCAGGATGGTCGCATTTCCTTCGCTTGTCCTGCGGAGAGTGGAACGTATCGTCTCCAGTTTGAGGTGGAGCCCTATTTCCGCCAGCAAGGTTTAAAGCCATTTTTTGTGGAGGCACCGGTGGTGTTTGCCATTTCCGATACGAGCCGGAAGTATCATGTGCCGCTTCTTTTGAATCCTTACGGCTACAGCACCTATCGCGGTAGTTAGCATGTCTCCCTTTTTTGAGATTCCCTGGTATCACGGCGCCATATCCCCGACACTGGCGCGAAACCTGCTTCGCGCCGCCAAGCCCGTGGCTGGCATTCCCGGACTCGTGGAACTCAATCAGGGCGGCGAGACCGAAGACGCGCTTCGCTTTCTTGTGGCTCTCTACGACGAAGTGAAGGCTGACCTCCGGCGTGTCCTCCTTCAGCGCACCGCGGACCGAAAATTTCTCGACGAGCGAGTGGCCGCCTGCCATGAGTTCAATCGAGTCCACGGCATCGACTGGCTCTCGAATGATTATCACACGGTGATCGGACTCGAGGACGCTAATGGCCGAGTAGTAATCGGCCCCCTCGGCCACCACTATTGCCAAAGCGGCGGAAAGCCCGTGGCACCGCTTCCTTCCTACCTCCAAGGCCCCCATGTGACGCTCTTCGGTCCACCCGACTCCGCAAAGATGGCCATCAATGCAATGAATGCGTGGCATCGCCGTCTACCGGGAGAGCCGCCCATCGTGGCGAAGCTCCTCGAAAAAGGTGCCTCGCCGATGTGGGGAGCCGACGACGAAGACTCAAAAACTCCACTCCGACAAAATCTCTGCGACGCGGCCGAGAATCTTTCCCGTTGTTTCGATGGCTCCCTACATTTGGAGGAGAACGGTCGTAGCTATGAGTTAGCCAAAGACCACCTATCCCTTCCGATCAAACGCTTCCCGGGCCTCGCCATGCCCGCGCCATTTCTATTCTGGAAAGAAAACCCTATCCCCCTCCATCTCTGGGATTTCGCACTTCATCTTTTCCGTAACTGGCATAACCCGCGCGCCCTCGTGTTCTACGTGCCGAAACTCGAAAACGAGGAAGAGGCTGCTTACGTAGCCAAGATGATCAGAGCGGCGGAAGCGCGCATCCAAAAAATTCATCCCGAATACAAGCTCGGCACCGTTCGTCTCATGATCGTGTTGGAGAACCCTCGGGCCATTCTTCGTGCCCACGAAATCATGGATGCACTTTATCCTTATTTCGCCGGCGCTTCGCTTGGCTGGCACGACTATCTCGCGTCCATGGCTCGCATTTTCCGAGAAGAGCCGCACTATCGGATTCCTGTGAAGGCCGATCCCGATATCGTAATCAAGTACATCAAAGCCTCCCATCTGCTTCTAGCCGATGCGGTGGGTTCCCGCGGTGGAATTCAGGTGGGGGGAATGTATGGAATCCTTCCGATCACCGGAAAAGAACGCTCTCTACATGTAACGCTCAAGGGTTTTATCCGCGACGTAGTGACACAGATGAAGCGCAACCTCACCGGTTACTGGGTGGCGCACCCCGACTTCGTGCGAATCGGGCTAGCGCTTGTGGAAGCCTGGAAGCTGCGCTCCCAAGGCAACCCCGGCCCACTCACGGAACTGGTGAGCGGTCTCCTCCCTCAAGAGTTCCACCACGATCTTTTTAATTTTATCGACGGGCCCGATATCGAGGGCCTGGATAAGAACGATCCCCAATACGTTCGATCGCTCATCGTTGCCGACATCAAAGAGTCCGATTTCATTCCCAATCATCACCCAGACGAAATCCGCTACAACGTGTTCCAGTCACTTCAGTACCTCACGGACTGGTTGAGCGGAAACGGGTGCGTGGCTCTCCCTACGGTGGTGGAAGGGGAAGCCGTGCGTGTGATGGACGACCTGGCCACTGCCGAGCGTTCGCGATGGGAAGTCTGGCACGAGATTCGCCACGGACGCTTCTCCTTGGAAGATTTCCTTTGCATCGTTCACGAAGAGATGAATTTCATTCGTCGCGATCTTTCGAATGAGAAGAAAATCGTGCAAGTAAAATGGGATGAGCGCACGTCTCGCTGGTACCCAATCGCTCAGCGGCTCATGCTCCAGCTCATGACCGATCCCGAACCCGCGGAGTTCGCCACTGAACTTCTCCTCCCGTTCACACTAGATGAAGTACGCAATGCTTCCGACCCCTGGGCCGCCGCCGTCCGTTTGGACGCGGATAAGTTCCGTCTCCCCCCCAAGGTGGAGAAATGGAATCACTGGTTTGAAGTGTGCGGGTGCCGCCGATTTGCAGATGAAATGACCCGCCGGGCGGTTGTGGACCTGCCCTTTGCGGAAAGCCTCGTGAAGAGTTTTTCCGAAGCGGAGATTCAGGAGGCCGCGTCTTTTCACGGCGATATCGGTCAATCCTCCCGCACTTTAGACGCTCTGGCGGCAGGCGAGCAGGCGGAAGTAAAAACAGAAAAGGCCGTTCTTTGTTCCTTGGGAGATGAGTATCGAAAAAAGTTCGGTTTCAAGTTTCTCGTTTCGGCGAAAGGAAAAACCGGGGAGGAACTCCTAAAAATTCTGCAAGCACGAATATCCCGCTCTCGAAACGAAGAGATTACTGCCGCCCGCGAAGCACTTTGGGAAATTTCACGAAAACGCATTCACGAAGCCTGCGGACTTTCAGGCCTTGAGGTGGTACGCAAGAAACACGGAATCCGGGCCGCCTCCCTCGCCGTTATTCACCTCGGTCATGTGCAGGAAATTGCTCTCGGATGTGCCCAGCCGAATTCGAAGTTTCAAATTGCGTCGCTCAGTAAAACCGTGGCGAGCGCCTATTGCTGTGAACTTTTCCGCGACGTGAATCGCAAAGTGGAGGAAATTCCGGGCATGGAGGGAGTAACCTTGGCCCACCTCATGAGCCACAGCGCCCTTTCCATGCACTATGTGAAGGGATTTTCAGGGCCGGTGCCTCCAGTGGAAGAGCTTATCCAGGGTAAACACGGTTACGATCCGGTGAAGGTCATCGCCAAGCCGGGACGAGAGTTTCACTACTCGGGTGGAGGCTACTTAGTGCTCCAACACCTTGTGGAAAAAAACACGGGAAAGCCTGCGGCCCTGGCCACGAAAGAATTTCTCCAAGCATTTCCCGAAATCACCCTCGACACCTCCGAAATCGATGGGCTCGCACCTGGTCATCTGCGTTTCCCCGCTTTCGCTGCCGGAGGCTACGCCACAGCTCGAGGAATGGCCCGTTTCCTCCAGTCTTTGGAAGACGCCTATCATAGCGTGAACGGGGCGGGACCAATCTCCCACGACACAGCAGTGCAGATGCTCCATGGAACCGACCGAGGCTGCCGGGATTTCATGGGATGCTTTATGGGCCTCGGTGTTTTTGTGGCCGAAGCAGGCTCGAATCGCTTGATGATTCATCAGGGTGCCAACGAAGGCTACCGGGCCATCTATGTTCACTGTTTTGCGGGCCCGGACCGTGGCAAAGGATTCGTTATTTTTTCTGAAGGCGATAATGAAGCCGTGCCTTTTGTGGCGGAAGTCGCCCAGACCCTGATTCGCGCCCTCGGCATTCAGGGCGTAGGAGAGTTCACTCACGATTTTCAGTCGAGCAGCTTACCACAAGAGCAAATCGTGAATCTCGGCTACAAGAAGCTTCTCTTCGACGCCTTTTTGCCTGACCTCCCGGAGGAAATTCTCGTGAAGGGACCGGTGAGCGCAGCAGCCGCATCGAATCTCGCTGCGGGAGCCTTCGTTTTGCGCTGCTCGAACCAGAAATTCGCGCGCGCGGAAAACCTGGTGAGTTCTCACGAGCCGGTTTTTGATCCAGAGCTCTTCGGACGGCAAGGGAAAATCATGGATAGCTGGGAAACAGCCCGGCACAACGAAACAGGGCAAGAGTATTTGGAGCTTCGCCTATTGCGCCCGGGCCGCGTTCGATTTGTGGAGCTTTCAACCCGCTTCCACGATGGGAATCAGATGGAATGGGCGCGACTGCTGGGTCGACGGTCTTCAAAAGATCCGTGGAAGGAGTTTCTCCCTGCCGTGAAGCTTGTGGGCCACGGCTATTGCCGCGTGGATCTGAATTCACTCACGGAAGAATTTCAAGAAATTCGAGTGGAAGCCGGCCCCGATGGCGGCCTCACCCGTCTCGGCCTGTGGAGTGAGCCACCTCCAGGATTTAGCCCCGGCTTCGGTCGCTATTCGGACGCAATCCCCAAAGCGAAAAAGCCCCTCACGATTCCGTTCGCCGGTAGCAGAGTGGTGCATGCTTCCAATGAGCACTATGGGCCGGCAGCTCAGGTAATCTCGCCCTTCCCGCCCATTCACATGTTCGACGGACTCGAGAGCGCCCGCAGTCGAGTTCCCGGACATCACGAAGAGGTCACGATCGCACTTGAACACTCCGCCCGAATCAAAAAAGTGGAGCTCGACTTCACCTTTTTTGTAAACAACAACCCGGTGGAAGTGGCTCTCTGGGGGCGAACACCCACGGGCTGGATAGACCTTTCCGGCGGACGAGTACCGGTAAAAGCCTTTGCCGGCAACCGCAAGATTATTCCCGTGAATTATGCCGGTGAAATATCCGAGATCAGACTCGAGACATGGCCCGACGGCGGAGTGAATCGAATTAGGGTGTTTTCGAAATAAGCTTCGTCTTATTTTACTGCGACGCGAAGGCTCCCGTCCTGCACAACTTCTCTCTCTCCGTATTAAATACACGCATACTGAGATGGCCATCCTGCCCGGTAAACTTGAGAAACGCTAAAAGCCTTTGCCATTCCCTGCTCACTGTCCCGCAATCACCCGAATTAAGTGCTAAAGCCACAAGTACCAATCGAAGGTTGAGCTTTAGGTGCTCATCCGCCATTAAGGTGTCCATGCTGTGAAAGAGTCGGGATAGACCGTCTGTAGGCGCCCCGGTCCAAGTGACATCAATCAGATCCGTGGCGTCTCGGGGCATGTGCGAGTCGAGCACCACCACATTCTCGACTTTCACACCCGGGATAGTTTTAGTACTCCAGAACTCATGGGAAACCTTTGAAATTGATCGCGGCATAAGAATCAACGCTCGGCGGGCATCGGGATTTTCCCTAGCCAAACGCCCAATGATCTCACTTTGATATTCCTTGGTTTCCCATAGATCAAAATACTTGAACGAAGACGGAAAACCATTTGAATCCAAAAGTCGAGTGGTCGGCAACCCAGTAGACTCGGAGGACTTCGGTGGATTGAAAGTGAATTGAAACACCAATACAGGATTTTTCACTTTCGACTGAAGGCTGTTTGCGTATTGGATGGTTTCACGACCCCGATACTCATAAATTTTATCGCGTTTTAATGTCCAGGAAGTTACTCCCCAAAAAATCAGACAAACAGAGGCAATCCCCTGCAGCACAGTCATTTTCATAGAGCGACTATGCGCAAGAGCATACACCAGCCACAGCACAGCAACGGGTATCACCACGATGCCATAGCGTAAGGCGAACACATTGTTCACAAAAAGGAAGTGCCCCACCAAGAGGCACAGAGGGGTAATGACTACGGGGAGTAAGGAAGGAATTTTCAGCCTACCCAACCATCGCGCCATCTCTAAGCCGAGAATATAAAGAAAAATATATTCAGATCCCGAATACGTTTCTGGAATCTGTCGACTGAGCGCTTCGATCATCATATTCCACCGCGCCAACAGTCCGGCCGGTGAAAGAAGCTCTACAAAGGTTCGTGTTTGAGGACCACCGACAATCTGCAAAAAAAATGGGGCACTCCACAGAAGACCAATCAGAACGCCCTTATTTCTGCGAAGCGCGCCCAGAAGAACGGCCAGAATGGGCCCCTGGAAACCAATAGCCGCCTGTAAGGCAAATGTGGAACTGGCTGCGCTAAACGATTTCACCGACTTTCGAGAGAGCAGCGAGTGAAGGAAAAAAAGAGAAAACAAGAATCCTAATGCGATTGGTTTCGCCTCTTGAGAATATGAAATCAACAAATTATTGCCCAAAACAGCGGTAGCAGCCGACAGCGCAAACCACCAAGGCGCCCCCAAAGACAATGCGATCAACCACGTTATGCCGACACTGACTGTGCCCGCAAACCAAGACACTAGCCTTGCGGAAAAGGAAGACGGCCCCAGCAACCGCATGCTTAGTCCAGAAATTTCGTGAAACAGGGGCGGTTGCATCACGTTTGTGGCAGCCTCCACTCCAGAAGCACCAAATAACAACGGCCCCACCTGCAAATCTTCGTCACTCCAGATCGGACGTTGGGCCAAATCTTCAAAGTGGATTCCCCCCGCGACCAAAACCAAACATAGAGTAACCCACGGGAGAAACTTTGACGTGGCCACGCCCTCTCTGGGCCAGCTCCCCCACGCAGCTGCCATGAAACCCAGAGAACAATACAAGGCAAGCCAGTGAAATTTTCCGCCTAGAACCCAATGGAGAAGAAGGCCGAGCGAAAAAAGGCCGAACACCGTAAACTTCGTGCGGCCAATCCAAACTTCAGCCCACACGGAAAAATCGAGCTTGTTGGTTGAAGTCATTCCTTATTGCCCGCCCCGCGCGTCTATTCCAAGAACCGACGCACTAGGTCCCGCTCCTCGTCGGTCATCGCGGTTTTATTGCCAAGAGGCATCGTGCGGGCAGTGACCACTTGAAGCATTACTTTTTCTGCTTTCGCTCGCAAAGAATTCTCTGAATCGAAAATCGCGCCAAGAGGCGCCACCTTCCATACATCATCGGTGGGCCGGAGGCTGTGGCAAGACGCACAACGCCTCTCGATTACCGGCGCCACTTCCGCCCAGGTAGGTCGAGCGCCGCCCCCCATGGACGCAGATCCGGTGTGACCCGAAGCCCATACCAACGCGGCAAGTCCCATCGCCGCAGGGAAAAGGGTCCATCGCTCTAAGGGCCGCTTCGTGACCATCGCATGGCGTGTGAGAGCGCCGCTCACCGCAAGCACGATCAACAGAAGCCAGTTCCAAGCGTGGTTGTAGATCTGCGGGTAATGGTTGCTCAGCATGATGAAAAGCACCGGAAACGTGAAGTAGGTGTTGTGTACGGAGCGGGTTTTCGACTTCAATCCCACCGAGTAATCGGGAACTCTTCCCTCCTGTGCTTCACGCAGCATTTTTGCTTGCCCAGGGAGAATTCTCATCCACACATTGGCCAACATGAGACTGCCGAAAATCGCTCCCGTCATGATGAAAGCACCGCGCCCGCTAAATACGCGGGTAAGGCCCCAAATCAGAAGTGCGAAGAAAACCACCGACACGGCCGTGCTCAGCGGCTTCGGTACCCGTGGATTCCAGAGAAGATCATAGACCAGCCAGCAACCCGCGATGAGCCCCAGCGCCAGGGTAACCGCCTGGGCCTGGGTGAGAGCCATCACAGACGGATCTATCAGAAGACTCGCCCCTTTAAGGAAGTAAAGCACCGCCAGGAGCACGATCCCGGTCACCCAGGTGAGAGTCGCCTCCCACTTGAACCAATGCAGCACCCGGGGAAGTTCGCCGGGATAGATCTTTTTCTTCTCCACCTGGTAGTAAAAACCACCGTGGACCATGAAGAGCTCACCCTCGACGTTACGACGCGGCGTCTCCGGCGGTTCGAAGCTACTGTCGAGCCAGATGAAATAAAAGGAGCTCCCGATCCAGGCGATCCCCGCCACCAGATGGGAGAAACGAAGTAGATATTCCAACCATAGTTCCATGCACCGATATTGACACCGATTCCGCGGTTTAGCACCCTGAGAGGGCCATGAAAATCGTCTTCCATCTGAATGGAGAACGGGTGGAGGTCGGCGCCGACCACGCCCCCCTGATGCTCGCGGAATACCTTCGCAGGGAACGAGGCCTGACGGGCACCAAGGTCGTCTGCGCTGAGGGCGACTGCGGCGCCTGCACAGTCTTGCGTTGGTTTCCCCTCGAAAAGCGGGGGCGGTTTCTTCCCATCAACTCCTGCATCGCCCCGCTCGGACAGCTCCACGGCTCCAGCCTCATCACGGTGGAAGCCCTCGGTACAGAGCAAAAGCTGTCGCCAGTTCAACAGGCCATGGTGGATTGTCATGGCTCCCAATGCGGATACTGCACACCGGGATTCGTGATGTCGCTCACGGGCCTCGTGGAGAAGAAAATCCCCACCCACGAAGGCATCACCCAGAAGGACGCCGCCAATGCCCTCACCGGCAACCTATGCCGCTGCACCGGCTACCAGTCGATTTTGGACGCGGCATGCTCGGTGAATGTGAGCGCCTGCGAGTCGGTGGAAAAGCGATTTCTTTCCCCGGCCCAAAAGCGGGAGTTGAGGACTCTGCTCCGAAAACCCCTCCTTCTTGAGACTGCCGACTATTCCTTTTTCGCCCCGACCACTCTCCGTGCCGCCCTGGCGTGGATCAAAAAAAATAAGCAAGTGCGGATCGCAGGTGCAGCCACTGATTTAGGGGTGGTTCACAATAAATATCGGCACCGCCTCACTCATCTTCTGAGCCTGCACCAGGTTTCGGAGCTTTATGAAATGAAAGCAACCAAAGGCCGGCTTCGGGTCGGTGCCCGGGTTACTTTGGCCAACGTTAGGCAAGCTACAAAAAACTCCGAGCTCGGCCGATTTCTGGATCTGTTCGCCTCACCGCAAATCAAGAACGTAGCGACTCTCGTGGGCAACGTGGTGAACGCTTCTCCAATCGCCGACACCCCTCCCGCGCTCCTCGTGCTCGAGGCGGATGTGGAAGTCCACGGACCCAAGGGAAAGCGCAAAGTTCCACTCCGGAATTTTTTCCTCGGCTACAAGAAAACCGCTCTCCGTCCGGGAGAAATCGTGACCCATGTGATTTTCGATCTTCCGAAGAAGAATGAAGTGGTTCGCATCTTCAAGGCATCCCAGCGAAAGGATCTCGATATTTCCGCCGTAAACGCGGCATTTCGTTGGAAGAAACGGAATGAAACTCTCGAACAGATCTCCATCGCCTACGGCGGCGTGGCCGCAACCGCTCTTCGCCTGCCGGCCACGGAGAAGGCGCTCCTTGGGCGTCGTCTCGATAAAGAGGCATTCCACGAAGCACGAAACGCTCTGCAAAAAGAAATCTCGCCACTATCCGATCTCCGCGGATCGAGTGCTTTTCGACGGGGACTCGCCGAAGCTTTTCTGAAGAAGTTCTTCGACGAAGCGGGGGGATCCCTGTGAAACGCGATGCCTCCCACGATTCTGCGCGAAGTCACGTTACGGGGCGCAGCGAGTATATCGACGATCGTCCGCCCGTGCGCGGCGAGGTCTATGTGGAGGTGTGTTGGAGCCCTCATGCCCGGGCCCGTATTAAGCGCCTCCACACTCTCGCTGCCACAAAGGCACCCGGCGTGGTGGCCGTGTTCACAGCCGACGATTTTCACGAGAACCTCTGGGGCACAGTTTTTCAGGATCAACCTCTTCTCGCCCACGAAGAAGTAAATTATTGCGGCGAGCCCTATGCGCTCGTGGTCGCCGACTCCCCCACCGCTGCGCGCCTGGCTCGAGACTTAGTGAAGGTGGATTGGGAAATTCTGAATCCCATTCTCTCCATCCAAGAGGCTAGGAGCCGCAAGTCGTTTATTGGATTCGAAAGAACAATTGCCCGCGGAGATGCTGAAAGCGCCCTCCTAAGCGCTCCACATCGTCTGGAAGGTACCATCGTGATTCGAGGCGCAGAGCACTTCTATCTCGAAAGCCAGGCCGCCGCCGCCATTCCCCGGGAAGACGGTGTGATCGAGGTCCACTCTTCCGCCCAACATCCCTCCGAGGTGCAGCATGTGGTAGCTCACGCTCTCGGCATCGACTACTCCCGGGTGATTTGTGTGGTGAAGCGCATGGGCGGTGCTTTTGGCGGAAAAGAATCCCAGGCTGCTCCATTCGCCGCGTATGCCGCCCTCGCCGCCCAAAAACTCGGACGACCGGCCCGCATCGCGCTCACCAAAGACGACGACATGGTGATCACTGGTAAGCGGAACCCCTTCGAAAACCATTGGAAGGTGGGATTCGATCAGAAGGGCCGTATCCTCGCTCTTGATGTGAATCTTTTCTCCGACGGTGGCGCGTGCGCGGATCTCTCCACTGCCATCATGGAGCGGGCGATGCTCCACACCGACAACGCGTATTTCATTCCCGATTTTCAAGTGCGCGGCCAGGTTTGCCGGACCAATTTTCATCCCCACACGGCGTTTCGCGGTTTTGGCGGCCCCAAGGGCGTGGCCACCATCGAACGTATCGTGGAAGAGATCGCCCACTTTCTGAAAATGGACCCGCTCGATGTGAGACGGATCAACTGTTACGAGGGGCCGGACCACGACATAACCCCCTACGGCCAGAAGGTGGAAAATAACCTACTTCCCGAACTTTTCTCCCGCTTAGAGAAAAGCTGCGCGTATCGGGCTCGTAGACGAGAGATCGAGACTCATAATCGGAAGTCGCAAGCCACGCGGCGAGGACTCTCTCTCACGCCCGTGAAATTCGGTATCTCATTCACGACTCGGTACCTGAACCAAGCAAATGCTCTTGTTGTGATTCACCGAGACGGCTCGCTTCAGGTCAGCACTGGCGCCACGGAAATGGGCCAAGGTGTAAATACGCGAATTGGAAAGATCGTGGCCGATGTGTTCGGTTTACCCGCCGTATCGGTGCGGCTGATGCCCACGTCTACGGAAAAAAACGCCAACACCTCTCCCACTGCCGCATCGTCGGGTACCGACTTGAATGGAGCCGCCGCTGAAGTGGCCTCCTTTCGCATCCGTCACCGACTTGGTCATATCGCCCTTCGCCTGATGCAGCTCCCGAGCGAGCGTTGGGCCGCCAAAACCGCCGGCCTCGGCACCGAGTCCGAAGCGGTGATTCCAGCGGAAGAACCAGCGGTGGATTTTTGTAACGGATATGTGGTGGATCGCGCCGATCCGAAGCGAAAAGTTTCGTTTCAAGATGTGGTTAACGAGGCCTACCTGAACCGAGTTTCTCTGTCGGAGTATGCTCACTACAAGTTTCCTCACCTCACCTTCAATAAACTCACTGGTCAGGGAAGAGCGTTTCTCTACTTCACCCAAGGTGCCGCGTGCTCGGAAGTGGAGATCGACTCTCACACTGGCGAAACAAAGGTTCGACGGGTGGACATTCTGATGGATTTAGGACGCCCCGTGAACGAGTCTCTCGACCGAGGTCAGGTGGCGGGAGCTTTCGTGCAAGGCATGGGATGGGTGACCACGGAAAAACTTCACTACTCGGAAGGCGGCCTGCTCCTCTCCCACGCCCCCTCCACCTACAAGATTCCGAACATTCAGGATACGCCGCGGGAATTTAACATCGACCTACTGGATAATCCCCACAACAGCGTAAACGTGCGGGGCACGAAAGCGGTTGGAGAACCTCCTCTCCTTTTGGCGATTTCCGTTTGGACCGCAATTCACGACGCCCTCCGAGGATTGCCGTCATGGAAGGAAAAGCTTCCCGAACTGGAGCTCCCAGCCACGCAGGAAGAGGTTTTTCGTGCCATTGATCCAGAGCGATTCGAGGAGTGGCGTTGACACATTTTTCCGCAGCCGAAGAACTTATGCGTTTGGGCACACCATTTGTGGTGGTCACCCTGGTGGGAGTTCGCGGTGGTGCGCCGTCGGATCCGGGGGCAAAGGCGATTATTACGGCAAGGGGCTTACATCACGGCACTGTGGGGGGCGGTAAGATCGAAGCTCGCTGCATCAGAGAATCTCAGAGAATGCTCGCAGAAATGGAAACCGCGCCATGGCTCGCTACTTGGAATCTTCAGCGCGACATCGGCATGACCTGCGGAGGCGAGACCACCTACCTCTTTGAACCCCACGCCTCAAGCGCCTGGGAAATCGTGATCTTTGGAGCGGGCCATGTGGCCCAGGCCCTGGTGCGCGTGTTGCTGCCGCTTTCCTGCCGAATCACCTGCGTTGATCCGAGGAATGAGTGGATTGCTCGCCTTCCATCAGCCCCGAATCTCCGAGTTGAGCTGGTGGCGGAACCTGCAAATCTTGTGGCATCACTTCCATCTACGGCGTTTTTCGTGGTGATGACCCAGGGCCATGCCACGGACATGCCGATTCTTCGTGAACTGTTTCGCGTGCATCCGTCGGCCCCGTTCATCGGTGCCATGGGCAGCCAAGTGAAAGCGGGAAAAATGCGCCGGGAACTGGAAGAAAGTGGAGTTCCGCCTGCACTGATCGAGGAGCTGCGCTCGCCCATCGGCCTTTCAATCGGCGGCAATGATCCGCAGGAAATTGCGATCAGTGTGGCCGCGGAGCTTCTGAGTATGAAGCCCGCCCTACAAGACAAAACCCCTGGGGCGGCACCTCCAAAGCAGCGTTGAATTTGCTAGAGAGGTTTTGGTACCCGATCAGGGCCGTAAGCTCCACAACCTCGTCCTCGGAAAACTCTTTTCTCAATTCCTGAAACAAAGCATCGTCAACTCTTCTCTCCGGCAGAGTGATAGCCACAGCGTAGGCTAATGCAACACGTTCCCTTGAGGAAAAAAGCGCGGTCTCCATAAAATGGGGCAAGGCCGCTATTTTTTCAGCCGACACTCCGCGTTTTTCGAGAAGCGAACTGCTGATGTCTACACAGAACGCACAGTGGTTGATCTGAGAAACCTTCACATTGATCAAAGCCCGTAGAGCGGGTTCAATCGGGGAACTTTTACGATCAATAGCTCGATAAAAACACTGAAGACCATAGAGCAGCTTCGGCGAACGACCCCAGATTCGAGCTGGCAAAAGCACCTCACCGTATTTTTTTCGTTGCGCCCAAAAAATCAGGCGCACCAGAAGCGGATAATCTGCCAGCGGCTTAATTCTCATTCCATTTCTCCCAAAGTTGCCATCGCTTGGCCGCCCACCGAAAAAACCAGAACGCGAGCCAACCCGTCAACAAAACCCGAAAACCATAGACCACGGCTGCTTCCACGTTGCTATCTCGAAAGGCGAAAAAACACGCCAAGGAAACTCCGAAACTCGCCACAAACCACGGGCGCGCCATATCCCGCAGCGCAAGCACCGCCAGCCTGCGTCCCGACTCAACCTCCACGGGACCACGCATGCGATGGAACTCCCGGGTTACCCGCTCGGAAAGACCTGCGATGTAACTCTCCTCGCGCGCGGGCGCTGCCAACCAGCTCAAAGCTCCCACGCCCACTCCCGCTAGTACTTTCAACGCCACCACCGCTGCCAACACCCAGATGCCAGTCTCCACCGGCAACCCAATTTTTTCCGCCAAGCCCTGCCAAAGATCAAAAACGGAATAAAAAAGCTCTTTGCCGAAAATGATCCAAGCCAAAAGCACGGGCTGAGCAAACGCCCACACGGAAAGGAGAGCCATTCCCAGCACTGCCCCCGCCAGATTTCGCCCCCCCAGCGCCGTGCCGAGCGCGTAAAGAAAGCCCTGCACTGAAATTCCCAGCATCGGAGTGAGGCGCTTTCCCGCCGGGGACAGGGCTTTCATTCCAGCGGCCGCCAAGGAAATCGCTGCGCTCCCTTCCACGGCCTTTCGCCTGTTTTCGGCTCGCTTGAGCGCGAATGTGAGAATCGCTCCCTGGTTCAGGGAAAGGGCGTGCCCGGCCAGAGGGATGTGAAGGGAGTGGAGTAAGCTCCCGAGCCCCATCTCTGTGAGAGAAAGCACAGCAGCATAACGTTTTGTTCCATCGGTCTTCATCGCGGTCATTCTGGCACAAAAGTGTGCGTGCCTCCAAAAGCCGCGGTAGCATTCCCTCTATGAGCTCTCTACTTCGACGCCTCGACGCCGCCCAAGGGCGAGCCCCCTGCGACTTGATCTTCCGTAACGTAACTTGGCTCGACGTCTTTTCCTGCTCCTGGCACACGGGCGACGTGGCTATAGCCGATGGGGTGATAGTGGCACTCGAGCCAGGTCTTCAGGCCATTCGGGAGATCGACGGACGGGGAAAATTTCTTGTACCCGGTTTCATCGACGCCCATGTGCACATTGAAAGTTCGCTGCTCATTCCGGAAAATTTTTCCTCTACCGTACTTCCTCGCGGCACCACCACCGTGATCGCCGATCCTCATGAGATCGCCAACGTAATCGGCGTGGAAGGAATTCGATATTTTCTTCGCGCTGCGGAGACGCTCCCACTCGATCTTAGGGTGATGCTCCCCTCGTGCGTGCCGGCCACCGGAATGGAGACCAACGGGGCTGGGGTGCTCGGAGCGAAGGACCTTCTTCCGCTAAAGGATCATCCGAAGACTCTTGGACTTGCGGAGATGATGAACGTTCCGGGTGTGCTCCATGGCGATCCGATCGTTCACGAGAAACTTCAGGCATTCTCCGATCGCCCACTCGACGGCCACGCCCCTCTCCTCCGGGGGCGCGAACTCTCGGCCTATGCCGCGTGTGGAATTTCCTGCTGCCACGAATCCTCCCAGCTACCCGAAGCGGAGGAAAAGCTCACCAAGGGAATTTCCGTTTGGATTCGAGAGGGAAGCGTGGCCAAAGACCTTCACACTCTTCTGCCGCTTGTGAAGCTTGCCACGTCCACGAGCGTGGGCTTCTGTACCGACGACCGCAACCCTCTCGACATTGCCCGAGAAGGACACATTGACTGGCTGGTACGGGAAGCGATACGCGGGGGAGTAGCACCAGAGGTAGCCTACCGGGCCAGCTCCTGGAGCGTGGCCCGGCACTACGGGCTGGATCGAGGCCCGGACCGGAAGGGCGCTGTGGCCCCGGGTTGGCGAGCGGACCTTCTGCTTCTCGACGACGTTCGCCAGGTTTCTATCCGCGAAGTGTTTTGCCGAGGGATTCCCCTACCTGAGGTTTCAACCCCTACGATTTCGGCGACGTCCTTTCCCAATACGGTACGTGCCGCTGCACCCGCACCGAAGGACCTCGAAGGTCCGGCGGGTCATGTGCATGTAATCGGCGTGGAAGAGGGAAAGATTATTACCCATCACCACACACTTCCTCACAACGCTCCGGGAGTGGCCCGACTTTCAGTTCTCGAGCGCTATGGCCATGGCAGCCGCCCGGCCAACGGTTATGTGAAAGGATTTGGCGATAACTTCCGCGGCGCGATCGCCTCCAGCGTGGGACACGACAGTCATAATCTCATCTGCGTGGGTTCAGATACTCACGACATGACTCTCGCCTTCCAGTCCTTGATTCGAAGCGGCGGCGGATTTTGCGTGGTCCATAACGGAGCGGTTATGGCCGAGTTGGCTCTCCCATTCGGGGGCCTCATGACTCCACTCTCCGCCGATCGGGTGGAGAAATCTTTGCGGGACCTTCATGCTGCCAGCCACGCCGCGGGCTGCTCCCTCGCAGAGCCGTTCCTTCAACTGGCGTTTCTGAGCTTACCGGTGATCCCTCATCTTAAGCTCACCGACAAGGGCCTCGTGGATGTGGGTCAGTTCCGAATCATTCCCGTGGCAGTGTGAGAGTCTCAGGACGCGTGTCCCACCAGGACGCCTTTACGATCGGAACCATCCCGCCCTCGGCCTCCGTTAACACCTTTCGGCACTCTTCTGATCGATCGCCGCGCTCCAGACATTTTTTTCTTAGCGGCATCGCATCTTCGCCGGAAAATGCGGGAAGCTCATCGTAAACACGGGCAAGCATATCGGCGGCTTCTACCCTGAGAATTTCCCGCTCTTTTTTTGTGCAGTCTTTTCCGCAAGTGGAAGCGAAGATTTTCAAGGCCCGGGCTTCGATGGCGTAGGAGCCGTTTTCGGCCACGTCGCAGGCTTCTTCACCCGGATAGTCGGATCCGTCCGGGCAAACAAAGTGAAAAAAACCCAGACTCTTTCCGTTTCCATCGGAGTGGCGCGCCTCGTGAAGGAGAGTGCTCACTCTATGAAGGCGAGCGGCGAGTCTGTCCGGATCGGGGCTCTGGAAGAGCCCCCGGTCGATTTGCACTACTCCTACTCGCGGCGAGGTCACGGGAACCGGCTCGGCAATTCCGGGCAATCGCATTCCCAAAAGATTGCCAGCGAGTTTTCCATCAAGAAACACCGCTGATCCTAGGTTCGACATTTCTGTTACGCTTTTGGGCTGCTCCAGCGACTCGTGAGCGGGTGCCGGCTGTTTGGCGGCGACTCCCCAGGGTAATTCTCGCTTCTGCGGATAGTTCACGCCCTCGCGCAACACCACGGTAACTCCGGGAGCATCGAGATCGAATTTGCGCCCGGTAACATATTTCACGCGGGCACGAATCCATTCGAGAAAAGCTTCCGGTGTAGCCTCCCGGAGCTCTAACATACGCGCAAGAATTGGATCCTCCTGAACCGCGGGAAGAAGCGAAAACTCCTCGAGATCACGCTCGATGCGAGTCCGTTGCGCGTTCGGCACATCGTCGCACCAGTGAAGCCAGGATGCGGAGGCGTCGGCACTGAAGAGAAGAAAACTCAGTCCAAGGATTCGGGCGTAGTGTCCCATTCGGTGGTGTCCTTGGCTTCGGTGATGGTTACGCGACAGGTTGTTTCGTCGCACGACATTTCCTCCTTCTTCAGGACGGAAATCACCCGCGAAAGCGAGTTGGCGGCCGTGACGCGAAGAAAATCTTTTCCCCCTTCGGTGCAGTTCTTACAAGATTTCAGAAACGAGAGCGTGAACTGAGCGTCCACAGAGTAGGGGCCGTTCCGATTTGCGTCGCAGGCCGAGACACCAGGAAGGTCACTATCGGGCGGACATGGCGAGTGCTGGAATCCCAGACTCGGGCCATTTCCGTCGGAGTGGCGGGCCTCATGAAAAAGAGCGGACAGGCGAAAGATTCGATCTGCCTGAGTGTCGCCGCGGGAGTGCTGGGAAAAGAGAAGGTCCCCGATCTGCACCAAACCCACCCGTGGGCTCTTAATCGCGAGCGGTGCGGAAAGGCCCGGCACATTCACGCCCACAAGAATTTTGTTTCGCTTGCCGAACGCATAGAGGGCGCTACCGATATTGATCGCCACGGTATTGCTCTTGATGCCGCCTTTGGAAGTCAGCGGGTAATCAACCTTTTCGGCGAGTGCCTCCCAGCTATCCCCCAAGGTCCAGTCCTTCGAGAGAATCACTTTCACTCTTTCCTTGAGCCAGGCATGGAGCGCATCACCGCCAGGTGCCTCTTCCCCGATCACTCGAGCCAATTCAGGAGCTGTCTCTTTTTGTGCTAGAAGCCAGGAGGCGTCGGCATGCAGCGTGGACTGGTGATGGAAATTCACATCGTCGGCCCACACAAAGTGGGGCTCTTCCGCTGGAGCTGCCTGAGCCGCCAACGAAGAGAGAATTGCCAAGAGTGAGATCCAAAGCCTGATCACGGGGCCTCCATGGTGCCCAAAGGGCGCCCCATCCTATCAAATCCGACATATATTATCAACTACTGACGAGCGGCGTAACCGAGTAATTTCAATGGTTTATAATTTTCCCGTTTTGGGCGAGCGCGCCCTTAAAGCTGCTGGGCGATTCTCCGGACACTTTCCGGCACTTTTTCGGGCTGAATCGTACGCCCCAATTTCTTACCCAGCCGCTCCCAATGGAAGAAACAAAGGGCCCGCACGCTTTGCGGATAGTCGGAGCCCGTGGCGCAACTTTCGTAGAAACCAAAGGCGTCGCCCTCCAGCTCCGGTTGCTTGGCCAGTATTTCCGCGATTTCTCCGAGCTTCACGCCCGCATCGGTAACCGGCTTCGGCGTATGGTGCACTTCCTCAGGAGAAAGACGCTGGAGATCAGCCCGGGTGGGAAGGTCACGAAGCACCTCACCTGCAAAGCTCCGAAACTCGGGAGACGAATAAACCCGTGCCCTATCGGAAACTGTCACAGCCTTTGGCTCAGTCTTCTGGGGATGAACCGGAACCGGCGTGGTTGTTTCCCGCGGCGAAACATCCGCGGACGGCTCTGGTGTCGCCTCGATTTGGTTGCGGATCAGTGCCAGCGCAACAAGCACCAGCACCGACACCGCTCCCAATCCAAGTATCCACTTCTTCATCACGCGCCCGATTAGCGACGGAAGAGTCCCATGCCCTCAGGACGAGCATCCCACCAACCGGCGGCGTCGTCGGCAGCACCCGGAGTTGCGGGAGCCGCTGGAGCTGGGTTCAGATACTTTTCGCACATGGAAGGCACATTTCGCGGATCCATTCTGCGGAGAAGCTCACAGGTCTCGCGCATCGTTTCATTGACGCGTGCGTCGCTACCATTCGAAGAACGGTTCGCGGCGGCGGCGCTCCAAATCACGCGGCTCTCTTCATCGGCCTGGAACAGTCTGAGAATCTCAAGATCGCCGGCGGAACAGCTCGCGCAGTTCTTCGCCAGGAGCTTATTCATCACGCCGCCCACCTTGTAGGGCCCGTTGAGATTAGCATCGCAAGCGTTGTAGCCGGCGAAGTCGTGACCGAGCGGACACTCCTCGTGAGCAAACGCGAGACTCTTTCCGTTACCGTCAGAGTGACGGGCTTCGTGGAAGAAAGTGGCGAGACGGAAAATTCGCGTTGCAGCGGCTTCCTTTTCCATCTGGCGCTTTTTGAGGGTGGTAGCAAAGAGTCCTTCGCCCACCTGAATCACGCCGATACGCGGACTCTTCGCCGGAACGGTGCCCACGTCGGGAATTCGCATTCCAATCAAAGCGCCTTCCACTTTTCCAACAAGATATCCTGCAGCACCGATATTGCTCATCACGGTCATCACTCGGCTCGTCTCAGGAATCAACCACTCCGATGAACCCACCGGATTGAAGCCACGAAGAGCGCGGCCGCCCATTTTTCTCCGAATCACTTCGGGAAGAACACCGGGATTTTCAAACTGCCAATTCCGATCCACGAGGGAGGCGTTGCTCTCAAACCCGTAGTCTTCACCCACTACGTACTTCACGCGTTCTTCGAGCCAATTCTGAAGGGCAAACGGGGTCACTTCCGTAACGCCCATAACTTTCTTAAGCTCTTCAGAGTTCTCCGCGAAATTTTGGGTGCGGAAGAAATTGAAGTCACCAACCAGGAGCCCCTGCTGCTTGTTCGGCACGCTGGAAGTCAGCAAAATATTAGTTGGATTTTTTGGCTGCTCTTCGCAACCCGCCAAAACGACCACACTCAATAACAAGAATAGGAACTTCTGCATGGAACCCTCCGAAATGTTGAGGCGGAACCTACAATGATGCAGCGCATTTGCGCAATGCATTATTTCGGGGCGGGCCAAATTTACGGGGAACTGTTCTGAGCGAGGCCGGAACAGCGAAAGAACCCTAAGCGTATGATTTTATGAACAAAAATCTGAGGCCTCGGCACATGACTGCCCGCCTACTCGCCACCCACCGAAAAATACTTCGCCTGCGGGTGGTGAAACACAATAGCGCTCACGCTGGCTTCCGGGTCCATCATGAAGCCGTCGGTGAGCTGCACGCCAATCTCCTCCGGACGAAGAAGCTTCCAAAGTAGCGCCTGATCGTCGAGCCGAGGACAGGCCGGATAACCAAAGGAAAATCGGCAACCGCGATACTTCGCCTGGAATCGCTCCATCATTGTGGTGTCGGGAGAATCCGGGAAGCCCCACTGCGCCCGCAGCTTTCCATGGAGAAACTCGGCATAGGCTTCGGCGGTTTCAATCGCAAGCGCCGCCATGGCGTGGCTCTTGAGATACTCTCCTTTTTCTTTCAGCGCTGCGGTGGCCGCACGCACCCCCTCCCCTGCTGTCACGCAAAAGAGAGCCACGTTATCCGCAGAGCCGCGACTCCGCGCTTCCGCCAGAGGCAAAGCGAAGTCGGACAAGCAGAATCCGTTGTCCTTCGCCTGTCGCGGAAAATCGAACACTGCCGCTGGATCCCCCTGAAACGACGCCCCCTCCCAAAGGAGCAGACGATTGCCCTCGCTCGCGGCTGAAAAATAGCGATACACGGCCGAAACCTTCATCGCGCCGGTGCGGCGTAGCTCGTCTTTGATCGATTCGAGGAGCCCCGCAAACTCAAGCATCTTTGCTCCGGCCGGATGGGCCTCGAGTCCCTTGCGATCGCCCTTCTGCCAAAGCTTCACGGCCTCGCCGGGAATTCCCAGGTGCCGATAAAAGAGCACCAAGTTGTTGATCCACGGCCACACATGATCCACCGGAGTGTTGCGAATCACATGCCGCTCAAAATCGGGGGCACGCGGAATTTCCTTTAGAACGTCCACGTCCCCGCTCCGTGCCGTGCTCGCCGGACCCCGGGCCCTTGCCGTCACCTCGGCATCTTCGCTCTGGAGGCGTTGTTGACGATGCTTGAGAGATTGCACGAAATCGAGCCGCTGTTCCGGATCAACCAGCCTCTTCGCGTGCTCCAGTCCCTCCATGGCATCTTTCGCGTAAGCCACGGTGCCGTCACCGTAGGCCCTAGCAATGCGCTTATCCGTGAAATTCGACGAAAGAGCCGCCCCGCCCACGAGAATCGGAACCTCAACACCGGCCTGCCGCAAATCACCCGCCGACGTTTCCATTTGGAGCGCGCTCTTCACGAGCAATCCGGAAAGGCCCACGAGGTCGGGCTTGTGTTCCTTTACGGCCTGCAACAGCTGTTCGCTCGGAACTTTAATCCCCAGATTCACTACCCGAAACCCATTGTTGGAGAGAATGATCTCCACCAGGTTCTTCCCGATGTCGTGCACATCACCCTTCACGGTGGCGAGGACAACCGTGCCCCGCACGGAGTCCGCGCTCCGCTCCATAAACTGTTCCAGATGGGTAACCGCCGCCTTCATCGCTTCGGCACTCTGAAGCACCTCGGCCACGATCATTTCGTTTCGATTGAAACGGCGACCCACTTCGTCCATGCCCTTCATCAGGGCACCGTTCACGATTTCAAGGGGACGAGCCTCTTTCAGTTTGAGATCGAGGTCGGCTACTAAACCATCCTTCGATCCTTCGATGATGTAGTTGGCAAGGCGCTCGTCGAGCGGCAAAGCAGCCTTCGCTTCAGTGGTTCTCGGCACCCGGGCCCGAAAGAATGCCGCGAAAGCCGCCACCGGGTCTGCGCCCCGATTCCATAGAATGTCCTCACAAACAGCAATTTCCTCAGGCGTGAGGTGGGAATATCTCGGCAGCTTTTCCGTGTTCACGATCGCAAGATCGAGTCCTTGTTTCACGCAGTGGTAAAGAAAAACAGCGTTCAAGACTTCGCGGCCGTTCGGCGGAAGACCGAAGCTCACGTTCGACACACCAAGAATCGTCTTAGTGCCGGGAAATCGCTTCTTGAGCATTCCCACGGCCTCGATCGTTTCCACGGCAGAACCCTTATATTGCTCGTCGCCCGTGCCGCAGGGGAACACAAGTGCGTCCCAGTAGATGTCTTCGGGCGGGATGCCGTATTTTTTCGTCAAAAGCTCGAACTCGCGCTCGGCAATCGCCATCTTTCGCGCCCGAGTCACTCCCATTCCCTGCACCGGATCGTCGTCGATCGTGCCCACTACTACGGCAGCCCCGTAGCGCCGCGCGAGCGGAAGTACTTTCTCGAAGCGCTCTTCGCCGTCCTCCAGGTTCACGGAGTTGATGATCGCCTTTCCCTGCAGCATCTGAAGGGCCCGGTGAATCACCCGGTCGTCGGTAGAATCAACCATGACCGGCACTTTGATTTTCTTCACGAGCTCAGGAAGAAACTTCTCGATATCGGCGAGCTCGTTCCGGTCCGGATTGGCGAGACACACATCGATGATTTGCGCTCCCTTTTTCACCTGAGCGCGCCCCACTTCGCTCGCCTCTTCCCACTTGCCGCCCACGATCAGCTCACGGAACTTCTTGGAGCCCACCACGTTTGTTCTTTCACCCACGAGCACCGGCCGTAGCTCATCGGTGACTTCCAAGTACTCGATTCCGGAAAGACGCGAGGCATGGGAACTCATCGGAACGCGTGGATGGGCGTGGTCTGCAAGAGCGCGGAGTTCTTTTACGTGACCGGCATGGGTGCCGCAGCAGCCGCCGATCACGTTGAGCCACCCTTTTTCCAAGAACCGGTGGAGGACCTTCCCCACAAGCTCAGGGGTTTCCAGGTATTGGCCGTTTTCGTCGGGAAGTCCGGCATTCGGCACACAAGCCACCGGAGCTCGCGCCATCTGGGAGAGCGTGCGAATGTGGTCGGTCATGAACTCCGGACCCGTGGCGCAGTTGAGCCCGATATACAGAAGATCACGATGCTCCACGCTGGCAAGAAGAGCATCCACTCCCTGACCGGCGAGCATTGTTCCCATCGGCTCAATGGTGCCGGAGATCGCCACCGGCAACGGAACCTCAACCTCACTATGAAGTCGGTCGATCGCTTCCAAACAAGCCTTGATGTTGAGCGTGTCGTTGCAGGTTTCGATCAGGAAGTAGTCGGCGCCGCCTTCATAAATACCTTTAACCTGGGCATAGAACTGGTCCACCAGCTCGGCGTAGGTAATCCCCCCGGTGACAGAAAGAGCCTTCGTGGTTGGGCCAATTGAGCCGGCCACGAACCGAGGCCAGTCCGGAGTGGAAAACTCCCGGCAGGCTTCGCGAGCAATTTCACAGGCGCGCTTATTGATTTCATGGGCTCGGTCGGAAAGACCAAATTCGCCCAGCACCATTGGGGTACCGCCAAAGGTGTCGGTTTCCACGATGTCGGCACCAGCCTGCAGGTACCGCGTGTGCACGCCCTTGATCACGTCGGGCCGGGTGATTACCAGGTATTCGTTGCAGCCCTCGTATTTTTCGCCGCCAAAATCAGCGGCCGTGAGGTTGGCGTCCTGAAGGGCCGTTCCCGTGGCGCCATCGAGCACAAGCACACGTTCCTTGAGCCTACGGCGAAGAAGCTCCACCCGTTCTTTACGCGTTTCCGGTATCTGCATGATTGGCCAATCTAATCCAATAGTTCAGCGATCCCAAGGGGTTTTGCTACAATGAAACTACGATGATCGAGTTTAAAATCATCCAAACTCCCGACAAAGGCCAAATCGCTGCCTACACCCACCCTCATAACGAATTGGTCGTGGGCAGTGCATCGGGCGACATGATCATCGACGATCCGAACCTGGGCGAGCAACAGATTCAGGTGCGCCCCGAAGGTGCCGGCTTTGTAATCGAGAACTTAAACCCCGATGTGGAAGTGCGCGTAAGCGGGAGAACCGTGGTGGACCCCGCCCCCATCAAAAGCAACGACACGGTGAACATGGGGAAGACCACGATTCATTTCCTTCATTTGAGCCAAGAGGCAGCGAGTCCGCCAAGCCCCTTTCAAAACCCCCAGTTTGAGGCACGCGTGGTGGAAGGATCCAAGGAAAAGGCGATCCTCGACGCTCTCGATTTTTTGAAGGGTGGCGCTACCGGCGCTACCGGCGCTACGAAGCCCCCTATGCCACCCCGTGCCGGCGGTGGTAAACCCCCTCTGCCGCCGCCTCTCCCGGGCAAGCGGTAACTCTCAAGGACTCCCATGACGCTCTCGCCCCATCACGAACACGGCTACATTCGCACCGCCGACGGACTACGGCTCTTCTACTCTTTCGACGGCCCGCAAGACGGACCGATACTTCTTTTTTGCTACGGACTCGTGTGCTCCAAACTGCAGTGGCAATACCAAATCGACTACTTTAAGCAGAAGTATCGCGTGCTCTACATGGACTATCGCGGCCACAACAATAGCGACACTCCGGAAAATCCGGCCTCGATGACCATCGAAAACCTGGCTCGCGACCTGGCCCAACTCATCAAAGAGCTGAACCTGCCGCCAGTGGCAGTGCTAGGACACTCCCTCGGCGTGAACATCGTGCTCGAGCTATACCGCCTCCACCCCCAGCTCGTAAGATGCATGGTGCTCGCCAACGGATCGCCGAAAGATCCTTTCGAGACCATGTTTCATCACAACTTCATGCAGCCGGCGGTGAAGACTGTTTTAAAACTCTACGAACTCGCTCCTGAGCTGGCGGAAAAATTCTGGCGCTGGCAAGGCACGAATCCGATGAATCTCGAAATTATCGGACGTCTCGGCTTCAACATGAAGTATGCGAAAAAAGAAGATATTGCCGAATACCTCCGCATCACGAGTACCGTGAACCTTCCCATTTTTCTCCACCTCACCCAGGATTTCATCGCCTTCGATGCCACGCCCTGGCTCAACCAGGTGAAATGTCCGGCGATGATCCTCTGCGGAGAGCGCGATTTGATCACGCCACCCGTAAATCAACGCATCTTTCATAAACTGATTCCCGGAAGCGAATTCTTGGAGATCAAAGAGGGCTCGCACTGCGCTCAGATGGAAAAGCCGGACCTCGTAAACAAGGAGCTAGAGAAGTTCCTAGACCGGCATATGGGACTGCGAAAAGCGCTCCCGGCGCCGGAGAAACGGAAAGCCCTTCCCCCTCCTAAGACGCAAAAGCGCCCCGGCTCCTCACGTGCGAGCAAATAGAGCACACGCTCTTATTTCTTCGAGACCGATTCTTCCCGAAGAACCAGTTTCGCGAACATAAAAACCACGAGCGCCACGATTAGAAAATCCACGGCGGAGCCAAGAGCCTTTCCGTAGAGAATTCCGTTGTAACTCAGCTTGCGGATGTCATCCACCTGCGCAGCACGCAGCGCCGGCTGAAACACCAGGGGCATCAGCAGATCTTGCACAAGACTTGTGACAAACTCGTTGAGTTTGCCGCCGATCACCACCGCGATCGCCATCCCCACCACGCCGTAGTTCTTCAAAAACGCCACAAATTCCCTGGTCATAGGTAACTCCTTCATTTCCATAAATGTCTCACGATAGGAAAACACGGGCCAGCCGATGCCTGTTTCACCGAAGAGGATTTCGTGTATAACTCGATCCACCGATGGAGAAGTTTGAAATCGTCGCCCTGAAATCTGGCGTGAACAGCCTAAGATCGCTTGCCAATCGGGAAACTTACCATCCCGGAATCGGGCCCGTGGAAGAGGCTAGAATTCTCCATGTTGAGCAACAGCGGCTTGTGGAGCGATGCCGTTGGTTTCAGCGACTTGTGATCTGGGACGTTGGGTTGGGGGCCGGAGCCAACGCCACTGCCGCCATCAACGCTTTAGCGTCCACGGGAGCGGACGTGGAACTCCACAGCTTCGACAAAACCACCGCACCCCTGGAGTTCGCTGTCGCCAACACTGACTCGCTCCCCTATCTCGCTCCCCACCGAGATCATGTGCTCGATCTATTACAGCATGGGGTGGCCCAGCCGGCCCCGGGCATCCGTTGGCTTTTTCACAAAGGTGATTTTCAAGACACGCTCATGGATCGATCCCTGCCCTCACCTCATAGCATCTTCTGGGACCCCTACTCCCCCGCAACCAATGCGGACATGTGGACGCTGCCTCTTTTTCAGGAACTTCGAGCCAAGATTTCCACTCCCTGCCTGCTCACAAATTATTCACGCTCCACCGCCACACGAACATCTCTACTTCTCGCGGGATTCTTCGTCGGTACTGGCGATGCCATTGACACGAAGGACGAAACAACAATCGCCGCAATCCACTACGGAGAATTGCGACGCCCCCTGGCGAAGCGCTGGCTAAAGCGAGTACTTGCCTCTGGCAATGCGGCACCATTACGGTCGGAAAACTATTCCCTCTCGCCCATCGGACTGGCCGATTACACGGCTTTGGCAGCGCATCCGCAATTTCAATACTGATGAAGCGCCCCAGGGCAGAACTGGGAATTCCCGATCTGTTTCATCCAACGAATGCCGTGTAAATCCCCCAACACTTTGATCCGATAGGATATTGCCATGATCCTGCTCCTCGCCTTGGTATTTTTGCCTTTTGTTGCGCATGCCGACGAATGCTCATCGCTCGACGTGCGCACGGGCCTGTCGCCCCAGACCGAGATGCATTTCATGCTTCCCCAAGACCAAGACGACTCCAGTTTTTGCGCATCCTTCGCTATGGCAGATCTCTTTTCCATGGAGTTCGACACGCCGATCTCTCCCTACGATATCGCTTATGCCACTCACTCGCTCTCGCCTCACTTTCCCGCTGTAGGAGCTGGCAGTCTGCTCAAGGGCGGACCCGGGGCCAACGCGGAGTCGATTCTGGAAGCGCTCCAGATGAGGAACATCGGGCTATGCAAAAACGAAGCGATGCCCGCAACAAATGACGAATCTCGTCGGGCAGGAAAACCGTTCACCCAACAAATGGGTGAGCTGGAGTCCATACGTTACACTTTGTCATTAGGATATGGAGAGGAGGAGCTCCGCAGCTTCTTTACCGAGCGCCAGTGCCAGCTAGCGGCCTCTTTTCATCTGGGACTTCCCGCCGAGGAGCTGGTAAGGGTGATAGCGGCCCACTCGCATGAAGAACTCGTGCATATTCTCGCGAGAGCGGCCTTGGTGGCCTGCAAGGATCACAGAATTCCAATGCCACAAGGAATGCGAATATTCCGCCAGAACGCATCTGAAAAAGAAAAGACGCACGAACTTGTGGACGCCCATCTCAATAAGGGAAGACCGGTGGGCTGGAGCACAGACTCCAAGCGTTTCATGAAGAACCAGTCCCCGGGAAGCCACGCGATGTCGATCGTAGGACGCAAGCTCGTGGGAAAGCGATGCATGTACGTGGTTCGGAACAGCTGGGGACATTGGTGCGAGTCCTTCAAACCCTACCTTCAAGCCAACTGCAGCCTCCGCGAGGGCACGTTTCTCATCACTCGGGAAGAACTCAATAAGTGGTCTACCTACGGTATCTTCACTCTAGCACGCTAGTGCCTCCCACCACCCTGCTTGCCTCTCTCGGCTCCTGCTCCTAAACTGTTGCGATGGCACCCAACTTCTCCACTGGAATCATCCCCCAGCTGATGACCTCACTCTTCAGTGATGGCGGCTGGAAGAGACTTTTAAAGAACGTGTATCTCGACTTCCGCTACGGGGGGAAATTTTTGGGTGGCGTGGTGAGGAGTTCCCAGGAAGATAAAGGGTTTCTCCACACGATGAACACGGACTATCGAGTTTTCAAGTATCTGTTCAGTTTCGTGGAGCTTCGGCCCGACGATGTAATCGTAGACGTGGGTTGCGGCAAGGGCAGATTTTTCAATTTCCTCCTCTCTGAAAACTGGCAAGGAAGGCTCGTGGGGATTGAAGTCAACCCCACGGTGGCGGAGTTCACGAGATCGAGGCTAAAAAATTACGCAAACGTGGAAGTTATCGAGACCGACGTGGCCGCGATGAAAGACCTTCCCGGTACTGTCTTTTATCTCTACAACCCCTTTACCTCCGTGGTGATGCGCCCCTTCCTCGCCAATCTCGAAAAGCAGTGGGCAACAAAAAAAGTAAGCCGGCGCCCGCTGGTAATTTATAACAACTGCGTGGAGCTCGCCGACTTCCAGGCGTCAGGACGCTGGAGGGTGATTAAGACATTCACGCCGCAAGAGTGCGAAGCCCGGTCAGGGTGCGCGATTCTTGAATTCGTCCCCTAGGGCGCGCACCTGTCGAGCGAAGAAATGTAGTCGGCGAGAGCGCTGATTTCTTCGTTAGTCATTCTTCGAACTACGATCGGCATCGCGGAACCCGAGCGCAGGCCGTCACGAAAATCCTTCAGCTGTGTGGCTAGGTATTCGGCCTTTTGCCCCCCGATATTAGGAATATAGGAAACACCACTGACTCCGCCTGCTCCGTGGCATTCCGAGCAGCGCGCGCGGTATTGAATAGCAATCTCCGAGCCTTGGGCGTTGATCACCGGAAACACGAGTGCCATAACGGATAGTAAAATTAATTTCATGGCTTCCATTTCTAACTCAATCAGACGCCCCTTAAAATGGTGCGTGGACTTAAACTCCTAAATCCATGCCTTGGCCCCCGTCGATGTCAAAGGCCACAGTCTACTGATACGCCCTAATCAAAAACCCCGGCTTCCTTTCGAAAGCCGGGGACCCCTCTTCCTAGATAAGGAGGCATGCCTCCCCGTCCAGACTTAGTTCTTCAAATAACGGTAGCAGTCCATTTCTACGCCCGTCACATCGCCATTGCGCTTAATGATCGTGAGCACGCCGGGAGCGTGGTCACCGCTGGCCACAGGGGCACCGTAGGAGAAATCGATGCGAAGCTCGATGTCCTTCACGAAGGCGATCTTGGTTCCGGCGAGGAGCTCGCCCTTACGGTTGCTGTCGTTGAAGCGATGGTCCACGCGGGCCATGTAGATCGCTCCGGCATTCGTGAGCGTTCCGTTCACGTCGGTGAAGCGAGCGATCGTCTTCCGACCGGCACCAACGGCGGCATCCGAGAGCACCATCACGGCGGCGTTGCGGGTTCCGGCTTCCGGAGCGGTGTGGTTGTATACTTTTGCCACGAGGCCGTCAGCGGATTCACACTGAAAACCGTCTGCCATTGCGGTGGTGGATGCCATTGCGATTGCCAATACTGCGATCAACTTATTCATTTTCATTCTCCTGCGTTCAAAGTTGTTGTTGGTTTGGTTTTTCAAACTTGCGCAGGGTTTACGCGTCGCTAAGACAGAAGTAAAAATCATAGTTAGCAGGTTATTATTCATAAATTGAATAGTAGGAAGAAAAGGCTAGTCGAGCAGCTGCCCCAGGACTCGCTTCATGGCGGTCTGCTGTTGGGCCGCTTTGTAGGCGGTGTGAGAAGCCTGGCCGCTCTCCGCCTCCTGATGGTTCTTCAGATCCACGATCTGCACTTCAAAGGGGTAAAAGAACCGCTGCTCCCGGGTGAGCCGTGAAATATCGATCTGCTCCACGGCAGCCTTCACGGCCGGGTCCACTGACCCCTTGAGGGCCGTGCGCAGCGCCTTCAGCTGTTCGTAAGCCGGATTTTTAAACTTGATGAGCTGCCGACAGGTGAACTGAATCGACTTATAATTGGCGCTGGAGAACGGGTTATGGCCCTTGCCGTCGCCCCGCTGCGCACCCGCCTCCAGGGCCCGCTCCATAAGCCCGTCGACTTCAGCCCGCGAGGAAAGAATACCGCCCTTCACCTCGCGCTTCGCTTCTCTCCAAGTGCGGCGATACACGAGCGGGTCCACGAGATTGTTGCGCGATCGGGAGGGACGCAGGTTCATCGGCATCACAATGTTCCGGTCGTTGAGAAACATCAACACTCGCACGGTGTCGACCGAACTCTTTGTCACAAAACGCACGCCCACTTGATCGAAAACTTCTTCCGCCACATTTTCGGCCTTATGAAGGAGCTTAATAATCAAGGAATCGCGAGCCTTCCGCGGCTTGGTTTGAAACTTCACGAGCTCGATACCGTCGCTCTTGGGATCGCTCAGGAAGAGCTTACCGTCCACGTTGTGCAGCTCTTTGTAGAAACGGTCGAAAACCTGCTGCTGGATGGTGGAGAAGTAATCGTGACGGAGATCCTTATCGATATGGGAAATCGTGTGCATCACCCTTAGCACGGCACAAGCCCAGCGCATCCGGAGCACTTCCTCATGGGCCAGGCCTTTGTCGCCCGCCCACACAAAAAGGTCTCGCACATCGCTCACTTCGAAAAACATGCGGGGTATTTCCAGGTCAGCCCCCTCGGGAGCTTCCGGCTTCAGGAAATACTTGCGAATAAACTGCAGCGCCTCCTGGTAGTTCCCAAGAAGCTCGGCGGCCTCCACCGGATTATCGAGATTGTAGCCGTAGCCCGCAAGAAAACGAGCGGCGGAATCGCGAGTGGCGATCGCCAGTCCTCGCCGGGAATCGATCACGCTCTTTCCGCGCAACATGAGATCCATCAGGTCGCGCCCTAGATAAAGCGAATCAATGTATCGGATCAGTTCTTCCACCCTGCCCCCACTCGGGTCACCCTAAAGGATTTCCAGAGGTTTTGCATCGGGAAAGCCCGGAGGGTATCCTGGTGAAGAATGCAGAGCATTAGTTTTCGCATCGCATATTTCGTGGCTTCGTTTGGCTGGTTGGGGAAATTCCCCAGGGCCCCGGGCACTGCTGGGTCATTAGCGGCGCTGCCGGTGGCCTGGTTTCTCTGGCAGCTTCCGCCAGTGCCGGCATGGAGTGCTGTAGCTCTCGTTTTTGCGCTCGGCACCCTTGCGAGTGAAATCGTGATCCGCGCCCGCGGTGCTGAAGATCCGCAAGACATCGTGATCGACGAAGTGGTGGGGATTTTTCTCGCGAGCGCCACCGCCGCTGGAAATATTTGGATGTTCGGGGCCGCCTTCGTGACGTTCCGAATCTTCGACATTTGGAAACCGTTCCCCATCTCCCTCGCCGACTCCCGCGTGAAGGGCGGATTCGGAGCCATGCTCGACGACGCTCTCGCCGGAGGAATCAGTCTCGTGGTGGTGTATCTGTTACAACGATTTTCTTGAGCGTTTCAGCGCTTTCGCTGGATCAAAAAATTCTGAATCCTGAGTTTTACCTCACTTGAGAGATCTGTAAACTCCACAGCAAACCCCCGCGGCTCCGCTTCTCCGTTGCTTGCGCGAATCACTCGCCCCTCGATTTTCACCGGGCCATCTGGAAGCGAAAACTTCAAAATTACATCCATCCCGGGCAAAATCGGTTCATCCGTCAAGATGTAGATACCCCCCTCGCGGAGATTGGCTGAAGAGTAGGTGCCATGCCCCATTATCTCCACCGCCTCGCTGAACAACACCTCGAAATCGCGTCGCAATTTCGGCTTACGCTGGCGAGTCGGACGAGGCGGTTCCGGCCAGCGCTCAGGGGCCTTCACCACTCGGCGCTCGCCCGGCTGTCCTGAAAAAACACTGCCTGGGTCGGGAGTAGAAACTACTGGATAAGCGGGAGCGAGTGCACAGAAAAGGTCCACATCGCATATTCGCTCCCATCGGGAAAATCCGCGGGTCCACACGAAGTCCACAAAACTGGCACGCTGCTGTTCCAAAATCACGGCAATGGCGGTTGCACCCATTGGACCGAACACCTCACCATCCACGTGAAGATACCAAACCGCTTTTGATAACTGCTGCATGCATACTCCCTTGTCTTCTTATAACATCCAAGGTCTCCACCCCGATCCCCTTTTCTGATACCGTTCCCCCATGCTCAGAACTCGGCCTCAAGGCGTTTTCCTACTTTCCATCGGCAACGAACTTCTCGACGGTCGCACGCTCAACTCTAACGCCCAATGGTTCGGCGAAGAGCTGCGTGTGGCAGGCGTGCCCGTAGCGGAGGTGCGCGCCGTGGGCGATGAGCCCGATCGCATACGCCACGCCCTACGCGAGGCTTCCCGGTATCCGCTCGTGGTAGTCACGGGCGGACTAGGCCCCACCAACGATGATCGCACAGCGGAGGCCGCCGCTCGTGAATTTCGTCGCCCACTGACAATCACGCCAGAGTCGTTACGTCATGTGAAAGAACGCTACGCTGCGAGAAAGCTTCCTCTCACGACGAGCCGCAAGCGCCTTGCCCGAGTCCCCCGGGGCGCCGCACTCGTGGAGAATCCGTCAGGAACCGCTCCCGGATTCTGGATCAAGCTCGTGCGCAGCCAGATTTGTTTTCTCCCCGGTGTTCCCACGGAATGCCGTCCTATGTTTCTTGCTTCCGTTTTGCCGAAAGCGCAGGAGCTCTTTCAGAAGCGAAGAACTCATTCCGCATTCTGGCGCACCTTTGGGTGGGGTGAAAGCAAGCTCTACCAAGAGATCGCTCCGCAGGTGGAGAAACTCGAGAAAAAGTATCCCCACACTTTTTACTTTGGCGTCCACATCACCTTTCCCTGCATCGATTTGTCTTTGGAAACTTGGGAGGAGGCAGGCCGGAAGAGCCCGAGTGAAAGAGAAGTGGCCGCGCTCGTGGCGCATGTGGAAAAGGTGACCACTGATATTCTCGTAACTCGCGAGCGCAAAACGATTCCTGATGTGGTTTTTCAAATCTTGCGCGCCCATCGCCTCACGTTAAGCGCCGCCGAGAGCTGCACCGGGGGACTCGTGGGAAAAACCTTCACCGACTTTTCCGGCTCGTCGAGCGTGTTTGTGGGAGGAGCGGTAAGTTATGCGAACGCCGCCAAGGAAGCGCTGCTCGGCGTACGAAAACAGACCCTGGAAAATCATGGCGCCGTGAGCCAATCCACGGTGGAGGAAATGGCCCAGGGCATTAAGCAAAAGCTCGGCACCGACTATGCTCTCGCCATTTCCGGAATCAGCGGCCCCGACGGCGGCACTCCCGACAAACCCGTGGGCACTGTTTATGTAGCGATTCTGGGACCACATCGTATGAAAACGCTCCACCAGGTGATTTTGAACGGGAAAGGTTCAAGGGATCAGAATCGCGTAATCGCCATGAACCTTGCGTTAGACGCCCTGCGACTGATGATCTTGGAAGATCTCGGTTGAAATCGGTTGCACGGACGCGGGCATTCGCTAAGCTCAATTCACTTACACGTTTACGGTACACCCGCTTCGGCGGAGAAAAAGGAGATAAAAATGGAAACCAACACCAACACTGCAGCCAACAAATCGAAGGCTCTCGAACTTGCGATTCAATCGATCGAGAAGCAGTTCGGCCGCGGCAGCATCATGCGCCTGGGCACAGGCCAAACCCTCAATGAAGGCGTTGGTGTAATTCCTACGGGCAGCCTCTCCTTGGACCTCGCTCTCGGCATCGGTGGCATTCCGAAGGGCCGGATCGTGGAGATCTATGGTCCCGAGTCTTCGGGTAAAACCACCCTCTCCCTTTCCATCGTGGCCGAGTGCCAGAAGCAGGGCGGAACGGCGGCATTCGTAGACGCCGAACACGCGCTCGACGTGAACTACGCGCGCAAGCTCGGCGTGGACGTGGACAACATGCTCATCTCCCAGCCCGACACCGGCGAACAGGCCCTCGAGATCGCCGACATGCTGATCAAGAGCTCCGCTGTGGACATTCTTGTGGTGGATTCGGTGGCTGCCCTCGTGCCGCGCGCGGAACTCGAAGGCGACATGGGCGATGCCACCATGGGCGCTCAAGCCCGCCTCATGAGCCAGGCTCTCCGTAAACTCACCGGCTCCATCAGCAAGTCGAAGAGCACCGTGATCTTCATCAACCAAGTGCGAATGAAAATCGGCGTGATGTTCGGCAACCCGGAAACCACCACCGGTGGTAATGCCCTCAAGTTCTACTCCTCTGTGCGTATGGACGTGCGCCGTATCGCCGCCATCAAGAACGGCGACGACGTGATCGGTAACCGCACCCGCGTAAAAGTAGTGAAGAACAAAGTGGCCCCTCCTTTCAAAGAGGCCGAGTTCGACATTCTCTACGGGAAAGGCATCTGCCGCGAAGGCGACGTGCTCGATCTCGCCACGAACATGAACATCGTGGAGAAGAGCGGCACCTGGTACAGCTACGCCGGTGAACGCCTCGGTCAGGGACGCGAAGCCGTGCGGGAGTACTTCAAAGATCACTCCAAGCTGATCGACGAGCTCCGCGCAAAGATCCTCACCGCCAAAGGGGTAGAGGGCGCCGCTGTGAAGGCTGAGCCGAAGTCGGAAGACAAGTCCGACAAAACGGCCAAGCCCGCCAAGAAAATTCAGTAACAAAAACGCCGGAATGTTAAGCTGACGCCATGGTCGGTAAGTTCCGAAAATCCCCAGTGCTCGCACTCGCGGGCCTGGGTATTTTATTTTCCCTTCACGGCAAAGCAGCCGACGATCCGGCTTTGCCGCCGATCACAGGCCTCAAGAGCAATACGTCAAACTCTGGCGTAGCCACGGAACCGCCTCCCTCACAAGGAGCCGCCAAGCCGGGACAAACACAGCCCACGCAACAACCCGGGCAACAACAGCAGCAAGACACCATCATTGCCGACCCCGGGGCCTCAAAGTCGCTCGGGCGCTTCCGCACTAAAGACGGCACCGTGAAAGTGGCCGAAATGTTTCTCGACCGCTACAAAGAGGCGATGGTTACCGTGACCGTGCGCGATGGCGGCGGTAACGTGCTCGGCTCGGGAATGGGCGTGGCCCTGGGCGAAGGCGGCGGACGGTCAGCTCGTTACATCGCCGCCCCCCTATCGGTGGTGCTCGGCAACAGCGTGCAATGGGCCGACGAAGTGGTGATCACTCAGCACGATGGCGAGCAATACAACGCCGACATCGCCCTCGTGAACGAGCAGCTCGATCTGGTGCTCCTGGACCCAGAGATCCGGCCAGCAGCAATCCCCTTTACCCGCGCCATAGACGAGCGCCCCCAAACCAGCCTTTTCATTATTGTTCACAACCAAAGTTCTGCCCCCGGCACTCCCACAAAATCGAAAGTGATGATGGGAAAACTGGCCGGCCTGAACCAAGACAAGGGCACCCTTTCGGTTACCAAAGACAACAGCGCCCTCCGCACGTTTCCCTGGGAACTCAAGCCCGAACACGCCGGAACCGGCCTCATCAATTCCCAAGGTGAGTTAGTGGGAATTCTTCTGCCGAAACAAAAGGGCGTGCTAGCCAGTGCCCTCCAGCAGCTGGTGACCAAAGCGTCTAAGCTTAAGGCCATGCCGCCCGCGATGCTTGGAGTCGTGATGGGCCGGGGAGTGCTCGTGTCGCCTTCGGTGGAAGGAGCCTATAAGTCCGTAAACGCGGCCATCGCCGCCATCGAATCGGGCGAAGCGCCTCGTATGGACCCCAAGCGCTTCACTCCCGCTCGTGATCGAGAACTAAGCCCCGCCGAAGCGGAGCGGGTGGTAGTGAAGGTGATGGAAGGAAAATACTTGGAGGAGAAGCCAGTGCTCCTTCGGGATCATTTTTCCCTCGTGGGATCTGGCCCGGATCTCACGGTTATTTCCGGAAAGTCGTCGCCCGTTCTTCAGGCCGACGGGCTTGAGGACGTGGTGATTACCGGCCTTCGCTTACAGCCCCCAGCCCAGCAGCTCGGTAGCGACAGCACCTTTCACGTTCGTGGCTCGCGCCGAGTGCAAATCACTGGCAACGTTTTGGAGGCTCGGGGCGGATCAGCGCTTCGATTGGAAAAGTCAAAGGAAGTAACGGTGGCTGGAAATGTGTTCCCAGCAGGAAAATCCAACTCCAAGGGCGTGGTCTGTGAAAATTCCAACCTCGAGTTCGAGGCCAACGGTATTTTTGGTCCCTGGGGCCAAGGGGTAATGGCTGGCGACGGATGCTCGGCCAAACTGCAGCGAAACCTGGTGATGCAAGCCGGAAACGGCATGGCGGCCGGTGCGCAAACGCCCTCCTTCCAGGTGAAATTCAATACGTTCATCGACGCCGACGTGGGTGTGCACCTTCTGGGCTCCCCCGCCAAATTTGTGCTTCAAAACAACGTATTCTTCCGGGGCAATTTCGGTCTCCTTTCCCAGACTCAAGTGGCAGCCTCGTCGCTCGGCCGGAACTCCACCTGGAAGAGTGCTTTTGCCGTAAAAAGCAACCGCATCACGAGCTCTCGGATCATCCGCAGCGAAACCTCATTTCAAAACCCGGCTCTTTTCGATTTCCGCGTAAAACCCGGCGGACCGGAGTCGGGTACGGCCGACGATGAAGCCAACATGGACCTCGGCGCTTTCCAGAGGGCTGATTTCGTAGGCCCTTGGACATCCCAGTTCCTGCGCGCCCTGATCGCCGCCACTAAAAACGAAAAAATCGCTCCCGCCTGGGGTTTCACGAATTTCTGAAGCCCCGCCTGCCGCCATTGCAGCAAAGCGGCAGTCCGGATAAAACTAGAACCTATGCATACCGCCGATATCCGCGAAGCGTTCCTCAAGTTTTTCGAGTCGAAAGGCTGCGCCCGGGAGCGCAGTTCATCGCTGGTCCCGGTCAACGATCCCACCCTTCTGTTTACGTCGGCCGGAATGGTGCAATTCAAAGATGTCTTCACCGGAATCGAAAAGAGAGCCTATACCCGCGCTACCACCGCTCAGAAATGCTTGCGCGCAGGCGGTAAGCACAACGACCTGGAAAATGTGGGTTTCACGGCACGCCATCACACTTTCTTTGAAATGCTCGGCAACTTTTCCTTCGGCGACTATTTCAAGAAAGAAGCCATCGCCTGGGCCTGGGAACTTTGCACGGAAGTTTACAAACTCCCCAAAGATCGCCTGTATGTAACCGTTTTCCGCACCGACGACGAAGCCTACGACATCTGGCACAAGTCCGTTGGCGTGCCCAAGGACCATATTTTCCGCTTCGACGAAAAGGACAACTTCTGGGCAGCGGGCGACGTTGGTCCCTGTGGCCCCTGCACGGAGATCTATTTCGACCGCGGACCTGCCTACAACACCGGCGATGCTGAACTCGACCGCATGGGCGGCGACGGCGGGCGATACCTCGAATTCTACAACCTCGTGTTCATGCAGTTTAATCGCGACGCCCAGGGCAATCTCTCCCCGCTTCCCAAGCCGAGCGTAGACACCGGAATGGGTCTTGAGCGCATCTCCTCGATCCTCCAGGACGTTCCTACCAACTACGATATTGACTTGTTCCGTGAGATCTTTGCGGGGATTGAAAAACTTTCCGGCCGAAAGTATCAGGGCGGCGCGCCGGATGACGTAGTAGCCATGCGCGTGATTGCAGACCATCTCCGCGCCGTGAGCTTTCTCATCGCCGATGGCGTAATGCCCTCCAATGAAGGCCGTGGGTATGTGCTCCGCCGAATTCTCCGTCGCGCCGTTCGCTACGGGAAAAAACTTGGCTTTGAGGGCGCGTTCTTAGAGAAACTCGTCCCCTGTCTTGTAAAGGCCATGGGAAGCGCCTACCCGGAGTTGCGTGAAAAAGAGAATTTCGTGCGAACAGCGATCAAAGCGGAAGAAGACAAGTTCTTCGAAACGCTTGGCCGCGGCCTCGAGATTCTCGTGGGGGAAACGGCAAAACTGAAAAAAGGCGGAAAGATTCCCGGCGATGTGGTGTTCCTTCTCTACGACTCCTTCGGTTTCCCCGTAGATCTCACCCGCGTGATCGCCGCCGAACAGGGCCTCGACGTGGATGAAACCGGTTTCGAAAAGCTCATGGACAAGCAGCGCGCCCAGAGCCGAGGCGTGAAAGGTGACGCCACCAGCAAAGGCAGCGAGATTTATGCTGCGCTGGCGAGCCGTTTGAAGCCGACCGTGTTTTCGGGCTACTCGGACTGTGACGGTGAAGGCAATATCGTTGCCATACTCGTGGGCGGCCAGGAAGTGCGAGAAGTACAGGCAGGCACGAAGGCGGATTTGATCTTCGACTCCTCTCCCTTCTACGGCGAAAGTGGCGGTCAGGTGGGCGATACCGGAGAAATTTTCGACGGTGAACGCCTAGTGGCGAAGGTTCTCGACGTAAAGAAGCCACTGCCAGAGCTCACGGTTGTTAAGGCCGATGTCACAGGTTTGCTGAAGGTGGGCGCTCGCTATTTCCAAAAAGTGCCCGCGAGTCAACGCCGGCGCACCGCCGCGAATCACTCCGGCACTCACCTGCTCCACTGGGCGCTTCGGCAGGTGCTCGGAACCCATGTGAAGCAGGCTGGTTCGTTGGTTAACCCCGAAGTGCTTCGTTTCGACTTCACCCACTTCCAGGCCATGAAACCGGAGGAGCTGGAAAGTGTGGAGCAAATGGTGAACGATCGAATCGCCTCCGCCTCTGAGGTGAATACCCGTCTTATGAAAAAGGACGATGCTATCCAGGCCGGAGCCATGGCTCTCTTCGGCGAGAAATACGACAACGACGTTCGTGTGGTCTCCATGGCCGAAAGCACCGAGCTCTGCGGCGGCGTGCACGTAAACAATACGGCGGAAATCCGCCTTCTGCTCATCACCAGCGAGGCCGGCATCGCCGCTGGTGTGCGCCGAATCACCGCGCTCACGGGACAACCGGCGGTGGACCACATGCGCTCACGCGTGAACGTGCTGTCCGAAGTGCAAGAACGCCTCAAGGCGGTTTCGCCCGAAGAGGTAGTGGCCAAAGTGGAGCGACTGCAAGCGCGCGAGAAAGAACTCGAGAAAAAACTTCAAGCCGTGCAGGAAGAGTCGGCCGGAGCCATGGCCCGGGATCTTGTGGCCAAGGCGAAAGATCGCAACGGTGTGAAGATTCTTGCAGCGTCCCTGAGCGACGGCTCGGCGGACTTTCTGAAGGTTGTTTGCGAGCGATCACGGAGCCTCATGCCCTCGGGCCTTATCGCGCTCGCCATTCACGATCAAAGCCAGGGAAAGGTGACGTTAATGGTCTCCGTATCCCCCGATCTTACGAAAACTTACAATGCCGGGAAGCTGATTCAGGCCGCAGCCCCTCTGATTGGTGGAAAAGGCGGTGGAAAGCCGGAGTTGGCCCAGGCCGGCGGTAGCAATGCCTCCGGTATCTCTGCCGCGCTCGATCAAATCGCCGCGTCTGTATAGTAAATTCTTGAGACTCGTTTTTTCCCCGTGATAGTTTTCTGCCCTGACGGTTCCACCATTGGGGAAATAAAATGAAAAACATTCTGAAGGTACTGGCTTTGGCTCTTGCCGCTGTGGCGCTCGCCACGGGTTGCACCAGCCGCGAGATGAACGATTCGAAGCTCAAGATCGTAAACTTCCCACTCGGCGACGATGTGAAATCTCTCGATCCGGCCCTTGTTTACGACACGGTATCCAACACTGTGATGCCGCTCGCCGTGGAACCGCTCTACCAATACTCCTTCCTGAAGTCGCCGCTTGAAGTGGAGCCGCTCCTCGCCGACGGAATGCCGAAGATTTCCCCGGACAAAAAGACCTACACCATCAAAATCAAGAAAGGCGTGATGTTCCAAGACGACGCAGCCTTCCCCGGCGGCAAAGGCCGCGAGCTCGTAGCGGAAGATTTTGTCTACGGCTGGAAGCGTCTCCTAGTGCCGGCGCTCAAGAGCCCCGGCACCTGGGTTTATGAAGACAAAGTGGTAGGCTACTCCGAACTCAAAAAGGCCATGTGGAACGACAAGACGAAGAGCATCGAGGACCACCTGGCCACGCCGATCGAGGGACTAAAGGCTCTCGACAGTCACACGCTTCAGGTGAAACTCACCCAGCCCTACCCCCAGCTGATCCACATCATGACCATGGGTTTCGCCGCTCCGGTGGCGAAGGAAGTGACCACCAAGTATGGACAAGAGGGACTTGCGGAGCGAATGGTGGGCACTGGCCCGTTCCTTCTCAAGAAGGTTACCCGCGGCTCGAAGATCGAGCTCGTAAAGAACCCAACCTTCCGTGGTGAATCTTTCCCTTCCGAGGGCGACGCCGACGCGAAGGCCGCCGGCCTGCTCGCAGACGCTGGAAAGGCCATTCCTTTCATCGACGGAATCATTTTCCACGTGTTCAAGGAAGATCAGCCCCAGTGGCTCCAGTTCCAGAAAGGTAGCATCGATGCCTCCGGAATTCCGAAGGACAACTTCTCGTCGGCGATTCAAACCGGCGTGGACGCCGACTGCAGCAACGCGCTCAAAAATGCGAAGCTCGGCCCCGAGTTGGACAAGAAGGGAATTCAACTCTTCACTAGTCCGGAACCCGTGATCTGGTATTTGAACTTCAACGTGAAGGACAAACTCCTCGGTCAAAACGCGAACCTGCGTAAGGCCATGGTGCGCGCTCTGAACCGCGATGAAATGATCAAGCTCTTCCTGAATTGCCGGGGCCAGAAGGCCACGAGCATTGTGCCGCCGGTCATTTCCGGCCACGTGGCTCGGGAAAAGCTGGAAGGCGATTTCAACGTGGAAGAAGCCAAGAAATATCTCGCAAAAGCTGGATTCCCTGGCGGTAAGGGACTCTCGCCGATCAAGTTCGACCTGCGCGGCGCCAGCACTACGGCACGTCAACAAGCGGAATACGTGGCCAAGAGTATGGCCGCGATCGGCGTGCCGATCGAAGTGGTGGTGAACACTTTCCCGGCCTATCTCGAGAAGGAGAAGAATGGAAACCTTCAGTTCTTCTTTGGCGGATGGAATGCGGACTACCCGGACGCGGAGAATTTCATGCAGCTTCTCTACGGGAAGAACGTCTCGCCCGGACCGAATGCTTCGAACTGGGTGAACAAGGAATACGACGCTCTATATGAAAAGATCGCGCAGATGTCGCCCTCGAAGGAGCGCTCGGCGATGATCAAGCGCGCGGAAGACATCGCGTTCAGTGATGCGGTGTGGAGCATGCTCTATTACCCGATTCGTTTCTCGCTCCGCCACGGGTGGGTGAAAAACTACCGTCCGAACAGCATGATTTCGAACGATCTGAAATACATCGATATCGATAAGGATATGAAGCAGAGGTATTTGAAAGAGAAGTTCTGATTGTGCGGCCGAGAGTGTTGGTTTTTTGTTGGGCCGGGAGGAAACTCTCGGCCTTTCTATTTGGGTGCCTGTTCTAGGATTGTGGGCGCGGCCCACCTGTTCATTTGAGTGAGTAACGTGGCGATCAGCTCGCGAGTGAGAGCTCTCGGATGGGGCGCTGTCAGGGGACTAGGGGCGATTTCTCCCGCGGCGTACGCACTTCGATCACGCCATGACCGATTACCAGCCAACACTATGGGCCGCACAATCCAATCTTTGCACTCAATCGACGCTGCGATCAGTAGAAAATTTTGTGATTCTGAGCATCGTGATGCCCATGCTCAGCGCACTTCGTAATGAAGTGAACGAGGTGGTAAAACGCTCCATAGGAAGTCATCGTCTTGTCCATGATGCATCCGTAGCGATGCACGGCCTTACCGTTCTCCACGGCAATGAAAGAGCGGGCCACCTTAACATCGATGGAAATAAATGCTTCCGTGGCGAAGTAGAGACGCACACTCGTGGTGTCGCCCGGCTGGAGACTGAAATTGGAACTCTCCGACACTTGGAACAGAATTCCGCCCTCGCTGATATCCACCAGCTCGATGGCTTGAAGGCCTCGCCCCTCTACCGGTGTGTAAGCGCCAAAATTGCTCTTGAACACCACGCGCTCAAATTCGCGACGACGCTCTTCGATTCGCTCCTCACGAGCCTCGTTTAACGAAACCACATTGCCAGTCTGCTTGTGACCCATCATGGGCCTCCCTTCCTCAGGGAACTGATCGGAGGGAAGTGCGCGAGACTTGAAGGTTTTTGGCCGGCAAAGGAGGTACCGGTTGGCGGGTACAGGCCTCAGGTCAATTTAGAATCGGATTCTCCAGCGTCGGCGGCAGCCTCGAAGAACTCCACCAAATGTCCGATTGCTTTGGTGGACTTTGAGTCCAGAAACTCCACTGCCACTTCACCGCCCAATACGCGCACAACACGAGCCTTCACCGGAAGGTAGAACATCGGACTCAGGTATACCCTTAAGTCCAACACAGTGTCCCTTTTGAAATCACCCTCTAGTTCAGTTCGGAAGCAAAGGCCGAGTTTGCTGACATCGCGGAGATAGATTTTCACCATTCCCAGCACCTTGGGCACCACCAGAAAAAGAGAGAACGACTCCTGCACCATCAGGCGCTTGGATCGGCGACGCTCGGATCCTGGCGGCGGAGTTTTGCTCATGGTGATGCGGGAACCGCGGGTGTGGCCGGGGCCGCGGGGGCAGCCGAAGGCGCAGCGGGGGCCGCTGCGGGCGGTGGTGTTGCAGTGTCGGCTGGAGCCACCGGGGCCGCATCGGTGGCCGGAGCTGCGGGGGCAGCTGAAGGCGCGGCAGACTTGGCGCGTTCTGCGAGAATTTCAAGGGGGTTCTTAGTGGCTGCTTCGGTTAGCGCGCTCTCGATGGCTACCAGTTCCGCCAGCAACGCCGCCTCCGCTTCCGCATTCACGGGAGCAGAAAATGATTGCACGCGCTCCCGTTCCTTGTGCCTGACGGCGTTGAGTCTGGGAAGCCAATCAATGCACCTCTTGAGAAGATCCGGGAAAAATCGGTCAGCGAAACCGGGAAGCTTCACTCGATCCGACAACTTTTCAGCGAGCTCCTTGGTGAAAAGATCCATTTCGGTTCCAAATTTGTCCCACTTGGAACTGATGGCCGCTCGCTGAGGACCTGAAATCCCGGAGACCCTCGCCGCATTCATCATTTTTTCATGATCACTGTAAATGCTTCTCAACGAGGCCGCAATCTCCTTGAGCTCCAGCAGCTCACGATCTAACTCACCTTGGAGTTTTTCTTTCCAGGTTTTCATTCTTCGATCATAAATATGGTTTTTCTTCCCGCCGATAAACTGGTCGAGCGTGAGATCGGTAGCTCCCGGTGCTTTCACCTTAATTTTAAAATCTCCCATCGGAAGCGGCTTGCCTTCCACACTAAGCGAACGGAAAACCGCTAGCTTGGTCTTTTCCACCGCTGCCGTCCAGCTCTGAGAAAAGCTGATGGCATTCACCAGTGTTCCAGGAATCCCGTCGATCTTGAGGGTTACCTGGGTGCCTTCAGCGAGATTTGTCGCCACATAAAAAGTGGGGCTGAAGTCATCGCCCTGAGCTTGAACCAGCAGAAGCTTTCCTCCGGCTTCGGCAGGAGCTTTTGCAGTCGCCTTCATCTCTTCCAGCTTCTCGGGCGGCACATCCTCGAGGTTAGGCACCGGCGAATTCAGGAAAAGCATGTAGGCAGCGCCGCCTCCGCCCACCACGAGAAGAACCACCACTACGGCAATCAAAGGCTTGATCAGTTTTGCCAGCTTCCCGTTACCAGAAGGGGCAGACTTCTTTTCAACTTTCTTGGCCGGCTTCTGCTCGGCAGCGGCCTTGGCGGCGGCCACTTTCTTCTTCCCAAACTTGAAAGTGAACATCCCTTTCAATTTCTCGGTGAACACTCCCAGCTTACCGGCCTTTTTCGGAGGGGCGGCCTCAAATTCGTCCTCGCTTCCAACCGTGGCTGCGGCCGTAAGCGGGGCAAGTCCTCCAGGTTTTCGCCCAGGAGAGGCCAGAGGTTTTGCCGTCGTGGGTTTCGGAGACTTTCGTGACTTCTCCAACTCCGGGTAAGCAGCAAGCGGCGTGAAGTCCGTCATGCCGGGGTGCCAAAACTCCGCGTCGGCTGGTACTTCCCCTCGCCCCGCCATCTCTTTCAAAGTAGACATGGAAAACTGTCCCGATACGGACGTGCCCGAGCGCATGGACCACACCTGATCATCATCGCCCGGTGCGGCGCCGCCTCCAGTCGGGAGGGAATCCAAAGACATGGGCGCCTGTTCAGAAACCTGTTCCAGTGTCTGGCCTGGTTCCGCCACGGGTGCGTCCCCCGTCTGTTCTTGAGACAAGAGTTGCGCCAACGACGCTTCCCCGCCATCTCCCACGGTCAAAGCAGGCGCGGCAGGAGATTCCGCCCCCCCCGAAAACAGAGCGTGGATCTCTGGAATAGTTTCGGCTGCCACCCACTCGGGCATCCCGTCTTTCCAAACGAGGCTTTGCGAAGTTACCGCACCTTCCGCGATCTTCGCCTGCACCTCTTCGGGCGTGAACGGGCCCTCGTGGTGATCAGAGATGTATACAAACCAGATCTTTTCACCCATCTTTCTTTTAGAATATAGAAAACAAGGCGGTTTTTCCTATGAAAATTATTTCTTATCGACCAGGAGACTTTCTACCTTCGTCCGGAAGCACTGGTAGAGTCGGATCCTTCGTAGCATCAGCAACACCCACGAATCTTTCTCACCTGAAACCAGGTATCGCGATTGTTGGTTTAGCTTGCGACGCCGGCGTGAAAAATGTGGGAGGACGCCCCGGTGCCGCCCAGGGGCCGGCGGCCTTCCGAAAAAAATTCTATCGTCTTGCCTCGACCGAGTTTACGTTTCCAATCTACGACCTGGGCGACGTGCCCGGGGGCTCGGATCCTGCCGACACCCACTCCCGCGCCCACGAGCTGCTCCTTGCCGTGAGGAGGGCGAAATTGATTCCCCTGGTGATCGGCGGCGGGCACGACTTAGCCTTTCCCGAGGCAACCTCTCTTCTCGATAGTTTGGGCGGGAAACCAGCGAACTTTCTCAATATCGACGCTCACCTCGACGTTCGCCCCACCACCCACGGAATCACGAGCGGCAGCCCCTGGTACATGCTCGCAGAGTCGAAGAGCTTCCAGGCCTCCCGATCCAGAATTTATGAGTTCGGCATCCAGCGCAACGCCAACACGTCGGACCTCTTTACCTGGACAAAACAAAGAAAAATCAGCGTAGACTTTTTCGAAAAAATGGCTCGCCCCGAAGCCGCTTTTCGGCGCCGCATAGCAATGCTGGGAAGATCCGCACCGCTCCAGGTAAGCCTCGACATCGATAGCGTTCAGTGGTCGGAAGCCCCTGGAGTAAGCGCCCCCCAAACCACTGGTTTCAAAGGAGCGGAGGCAATCGCCTTCTCGCGCATCTCCGGCGCCCACGCTGGCGTGTTGAGCTTTGGGATCTACGAGCTGAATCCAGCCGTAGACCGCGACGATCAAACTGCCGCACTCGTGGCGCGCTGCGCCCTGGCTTTCCTAGAGGGTTTTGCTTCCCGAAAGAGGCGAAGATAAGATCCTAGAATGGCCGGTGACTCAAAAAAAATAGACAGCAACGACACCACGCGGGTTCTCAACCCCGACACCGACCTTCTCAAACTCGACCGGGAAAAAGCGAAGGCGGAAAACGCGATTCTCATCATCATTCGCGGGACTCCTCAAGGATCCAAGTTCACTCTTGATCGCGACGAGTTGTATCTCGGCCGCGACAAGAGCGCCGACCTGATTGTAAGCGATCCGAACATTTCCCGACGGCACGCCAAAATCTCCCGAAGCGGCACCGGACATACCATCGAAGACGCCGGCTCCCGAAATGGCACCTTCGTGAACGATGATCAGCTCCACGGCTCACGAAAGCTCGCCAAAGAAGACATGATCAAAGTGGGCAGCACGATTCTAAAATATCTTCCTGCCGGTGAGCTCGAAACACTTTTTCACGCGCGCCAAACCGACGCTGCCTCCATCGACAAACTTACCGGGGTATTCAATCGGAACTATTTCGGCGACGTACTAGAGGCCGAATTCAAGCGAGCCAAGGCGCTGCACTCCCACTTTTCGGTGATCATGCTGGATATCGATCACTTCAAAAAGATCAACGACACTTCGGGACACAACGGCGGCGACTATGTGCTGTCGCAGCTTGGTTTGCTTTTGAAAAATGCCGGGCTCCGCGAGCGCGACATGGTGGGCCGCTGGGGTGGCGAAGAGTTTCTTGTGATTCTCAACGACAGTGACCTTGAAAAGGCCCAGGATGTGGCTGAGCGCCTGCGCAAAAAGATCGAAGAGCAAGCCTTTGTGTTTGACGGAAAACAGATTCCCGTTACGGCGAGCATGGGCGTAGCTTCCCTAAAGAAAGACCATCATTCCACGCCCGACCTGATCCGCGAGGCAGATAACGCTTTGTATGACTCGAAGAAGGCGGGGAGGAATCGAGTGACGGTGGGCAAGTGAATTCTTTGAGGGCATCTTGGCTTGGCTCAATCACCCTGATCGCGACCTCCATCGGAATCTGCGTCATCAACTATCTTACTTGGCACCACTCCGGCTCTGCTTTAGTCATTTCAGATGACGCAGAATTCATCCACGGGTCAATTCGTTTTGTCCAGGATTCTCAGCCGCTTTCCGATTTCGTCAAAGACCCCAATAAGATAATCGGCGGGCGAGCAAGCGCGGTCTCATTTATTGCTTTGTTTTTAATTGGAGGGTTAAAACTATCGGTACTCCAATCAAAGTTTATATACTCCTTCGGTTCGGCTCTGACTTTTTGGATCGGATGCTTGGCTCTCGGACGGGCAATGAAATTAACTCGCACTCAATCTTGCGGATTTCTAATTTGGCTCGCCCTAGATCCAACGCTTTTTCGATCTCTAATTGGCTTCTATTCAGAACCCGGCTTCCTCGCCCTTCTTCCCTGGTCTCTTTGGGCCCTAATTTCAAGGCGCTGGGTCTTGGCTGGCGCGCTTCTCGGAGTGTCTGGGTTCTTCCGCCCATTTGAAGCGGCAAGGCTGATCGGAATCACTTCATTTGTATATTTTTTCTTTCTAACCATAATTCACCGCCAATCGGTGCACCTCATTTCAATACTCGCATCTGCTACATTTATTTTTTTTTTCAAACTGTCGTCTCAATCTTCAGAATGGATACTTCTAGCATCCATTCTGATCGGAGGACTCGCCGCCCTATCGTTAAAACGCGACCGAACCACCAGCATGTGGCTGATAAGCTTCTCTACGTACACCCTCTTAACATGGGTGTGGTTTAGTTGGTTTGGCAATCGAGCTTGGCTTTGGGCCGAGGGATCTTCTGGTTCTAGAAAATTAGATTTCATAAAAAACGCCCTTAGCTCCCCTACGGGGGGCATAACATTTTGCGCAATTGCTCTTTCATTCCTAGTTGGCTGGAAGGGCATCGGCCCACTTCTGGCTTCAAGCTTTGCCGCGATTCGAAGCCCCCTAAGGGCTAACATATCCTGGACCCTCACCCCGTTGATTTCGGCCGCTGCGGTGGCCGGGTTAATCGGCCTTATCCCAAATCGTGATACGTCATTAGCTTTTGCTCGCTTTATGACTGGAGAGCTCTTTTTGATTCTTGCCAGTGCTTGGATCGGCACAGCAAGGTCACGCCTGCGACTGAAGTCACCGATCTTAATTGCCTCCCTTGTTTTAACTTCCATTTTGCCTCTTGCGTTCATCTCTACTCCGTTTTCCAATTTCTTGTATAGGTATCCAAAATTATTAGTCGGCAGTAACGGATACTGGCGATTTCCAGAACCGACTAAAAATCCCACACTTATCAAGTTTTTGACTGAACACGAATCACCAATCGAATCGCTCACAATTGCGATCGTAAATCTCGACGACTCATTTAACTTTATGATGACAGTCCTTGATAGCCATCTAGTAGAGAAAAAACTGTTTAAATGGAGGTCCGCTCTTCCAATTTGGCACGCAGTCAGTCAATGGAAAAGCAATCCGCATTCGAGCCTCCCGGCCACACTGCTCGGAGCCAATCCAAACATTAACAGAATTCTCATAGATCAGAACGGCCGAAAGTCTCTAGATCTAAAACGAGAACAGAAACTAAATGGAACTTTTTGGACCATAAAAGAAACTATCGGACCCAACATTGATGGAAACCAATACTACTATTTAATAATACATAAGGCCCAAAGGTGAGATTAAGAAAATACGCAATCAACTCAGCTCTATTTGTGCTCACGTTTCTACTTTCACTCGAATTATTTTTAAGAGTGTCGGCCGGTATATTGCTCGCGCTCCAAAAGCAGCCACTTAATCGAAACGAGAATACAATTCGAATTTTAGCGATTGGAGAGTCAACCACTCAGGGATCTGGGGGAATAGATCCTGACAGGAACTATCCAAATATTTTGCAAAAAATTCTCAATGAAAAGTGTAATCCAAATATCGAAGTAATAAACCTTGGGGTGGCCGGTACAAACACCCGCATAATCTTAGAATCTCTCCCTGCTCAAATTTCTCAATTCGCGCCTCGGCTTATTATTACGATGATGGGAATAAACGATGATACCCTTGCCGCCCCGTCCACCGACAAACCAACTCCAAACGCCGAAACGATTGAGCTATCTCGTCCGAAGCCCTTAAAACTCTTTAAACTCTTCCTTTGGGCAAAATTAGAACTAAAAAACAGGAGATTGAAGGCAGAACAACGAGTAAAGCCAAGTCAAATTATTGATGAGATGATCGCAGGACGAACGCTAAACGACAAGAATTTTGCGCTGCTGGTCACTCAACCACTTACTAATCTGGGTGATCACGAATACTCAAAACAGATTCACATGAAGGCGCTAAGAGCGTTTCCAGAGCATCCATGGGCATTGCTCGGTCTCGCCAATCTATACCGGACAGAAATGAACTATAGGGAGTCCATCCGACTCCACAATCTAGCCCTTAATTCAGTGATTGACCCTGGCGAAAAAAATTGGTTCCTCTATGAACTAGCTGTCGACTATGCATTGGACGCCAGGTGGAAAGATTTCAATGGTATTTTAGAAAACCTAGAGACAACCCCAAACAATATCCATCTCTTTGCCGACCTAATGATTTCCCATTCCCGTATTGCTGATGCCAGGAGGTTATTAATTAAAGCAGCGAAACGTTACCCTCATGATGCAAAAATCCAAGGTCTTTTGCTTTCAACAAAAAATAGTCGATCGCCCCGAAGCACCCCACCCGACCTCCCCATATTTGAGTCGATCCCGGCCAGTATATCTAACTACCGGGCAATCTCGAAGTTGACGCGAGACGCGAACATCAATTTGATCGTCATGCAGTATCCGAACCGCCCCATCGAACTAATTAGGCAGATGATCCCTATTCTTCAAGGCGACAAGATTTGGCTACTAGAAAACAAGGCGGGCTTTGAGAAATCCCTTAATATAAGCAATTACTCGACGTTCTTTTATGATCGTTTTGGTGGCACATTCGGCCACCTGACAAAGGCGGGAAATGAGGTAATCGCATCAAATATTTCAAGACTGATACTTTCCCAATCGGAGCTGTCCCGAAGCCTTCGGTGTAGAAATTGAGATGATTTGGGTATTGTGCCCATTGCTTAGCACGAAACTCATTTGGCACAATTGGTTTTAATGAAAAGTGTCTTATTTTACCTTCGGTTTCAAAATGTTCGCCTACTTTTTTCTGCTAACCTTTTTTTCTCGACAATGCCAAAACTCGCATATTTCTTTGCAGTTTTTTCCGTTTTTTTGATCGCACTGCGCCCCAGAATTGGACAACTCTATCGTGAGTTCTGGTCGGATGAACTAATGCACAACGCAGACCTCGTTCATGTGAGCGGATTTGACGGACTGGTTGCGCTCTTTTCCACGACCGCGGCATCCATTCAGCCTGCAATGGACTATCTACTTAGAAAGTATTTTTGGTTCCCACTCACTGGTACGTCCGAGCTCGCCCTTCGAGCTCCATCTCTCTTCTATAGTTGCATCACTGTTTCTGTATTTTCATATTTTTGCTGGCGTCATTTTTCGAGGCGGGACTCTAGTCTCACTGCATTGATCTGCACTTTACTTTTGACTGCCTGGATTTCAGGACATGGTGGTGAGGTATACTACTCTGCAGAGGCACGACACTATTCCTTAACGTCCTTGTTATCCCTAATCTGGTGTTTGAGCTTTGTATTTTGGCACAAGAGCGAAGGCTGGCAGGCTCTGATTGGAGCTCTTTTTTGTGGAACACACTATTTTGCGGTCCCTATCGTTGTAGCAGGAGCGGTATATAACTTTTTGCGATCTGCTATCGCGAGAGAACAGCTCCGATCTGGAGCACGGGTGGGTTACTTTTTTCTCTCACTGTCTTTGGTGGCCGTCTCCTATGCAATGAACAGCTACTATATGGGACTACCTACTCCTGTAAGTTTTCGATGGGAAAAGGTTCAATCCTTAACCCTTCTCTCTGAAGTTATTCCAATCATACTTTCCTATTTCCGATACTGGGACCTGCCGATATGGCTAGTTCTCATGGGATCTGGACTTTTAGCTGTCTCATTGAGGTCGTCCGTAAAAACTTCCGATTCTGAGCGGGTGGCCCGATTTGTTTTTTTAATTTCAGTGGTTTTCGCATTGTTTTTTTTTCTAAGGACATTTTCTACCTATCCGTATAGCCCTCGGTATCACACGCCATTCTTTGGGGTAATTGCAGTATTTCTAGTTTTAGTTACCAGCATCAGAGTTTCGAATCCGCGCTGGTCACGCATTCGACTATCACTGATAGTGGTTGGGGCAATTTTATTTACCATTAAGCTGTTGAACATGGGAGGGACATGGACGTTCCCTCCACATCAATTTTCACACTTGTACTCTTCCTTCCAATTAGCAAAAAAAGATGGGGGTGTTCCCCACCTATTTGTGTTGTTTCCGTGCTCCAATCACTATGTTCAGAGCTACTACTGGGGGCCAACTGGCCAAAACCTTGCTGCTCACAATTCGAGACTTTGGAGGTCCGCAGACAACTCACATGTTTGCTACTTTCATGACCAAAAATCTGAACTCTCTCCAAGTGAGAGTCTCGATGAATACCTTGGGGAATTTTTTTCTAAAAACGCAGACGGCAATTCAGTCATAATGATTAGAAGCACCCAAACCTCCAGTAGTTTTAACGAGGCACTAATGCAATTCGGCCCCGCATGGCGAAATGACTTCCTGTTAAAGAAAAATATTCGATCGGATCACGCTCTAAAGGAGATTTGGAATGAATTTTTATCTGGTTCAACGCATTTATAGAATTTGACCGCTCACTAGACATTTAATTTCGACTAAAATTCACTTTACCCAATGAAAGTATCATTTGAAAAAGAGGGCGCTCCTGCTGGTTTGATTTCAGACAGGCTGACAGCCCTTGAAATTTAATCAGAGAATGATCCCTCGCCCCACAGCGCTCCAACGCATCGATCACCCACTCCACCTCTGCCTGTGTGGTTTCTTCTCTCGGCGCAGTAACGATTCTCACGAACTCCCGGCGCCCGGGGCCTTCTAACAGTCGCAAGCCCTCCACCACAGGGTAGCTCAGCTTGCCTTCCGCAATGTCGCTCCCCCGCCGGTCACGGCCCTTTTCGCCCCAGAGATCGAGCATGTCGTCTTGAATCTGAAACGCAAGGCCGAGAGCCTCCAGCGCTTTCTCCTCATCCTGAGACAGCGATTCACCTGCCAGCATCTTCCCGCCCTCTACCGGCATGCGAAAAAGTGCAGAAGTTTTTCCGGCCACCATTTTTTCGTAGTCGGCCACGGCAAACTCTTCTCCGCGAGCGAACCGCTCCCGAAGATCCACCTCTAGGCACTGGCCTTCGATCACCGCCAAGGTGCAGCGATGCAGTAGGCGGAGGAGCGGCAGCGCGCCCGGATCGACCCCGAGAATCACCTGGGGCAGAAAAAAAAGAGCGTCACCTGCATTGATGCCGTGCGCGAGGCCGTATTTTTTCCATAGCGTGGGCTGGCCGCGGCGGTGAGTGTCGCCGTCTTGAATGTCGTCATGGATGAGAGTGGCGTTGTGGATCATCTCCACGGCAAGAGCAAAACGAAGGGCTAGATCAGAATGTCGCGCCTCTCCCGCCGCCATCGCTACGCAGAGCGGGCGAAGCCTCTTGCCACCGCTCTTCCACTGGAACTCAAGCATCTCTCTCAGCGGCGACTCCCGCAGATCCTTCTGCACCACTTCGTGAAAAAGGCGATCCAGGCGGGGCAAAAATTCTTTGGCCAAAGCATTCATCAGAGCACCAGTGTACCTTTTTCTCCGAGAGAAATCCCTTGAGCGTCGAAGCGTGTGCCGTAGACTAGCACTTCCACTCCAGTCTCTACGGCCTCTCGCAGGAGTCGCTCGTATTCCGGATCGATTTCCCCCGCCGGTCGCACTTCCTTCCCTCCCTCACGCATGAGCAAAAAGAATAGAATCGCTCGCTTTCCCGTCCGGCGAAGATCCATGAGGTGCCTGAGATGCTTCTGTCCGCGCTCCGTTACGGAGTCGGGGAAAGCACCCTGCTTCCCTTCCCCCATCGACACGCTCTTCACTTCAAGAAAACAATCGGGAAGTCCGGGACCAGACAAGAGAAAGTCGAATCTCGACTCTCCCACGGTGGCTTCCGGTTTCACCTCGCGCCAGTCACTGACTTCCGAAACCCGGCCCTCCCGGAGAGCCTCTTCCACCACGGAGTTGGCAACACTCGTGTCGACACAAACTCTCACGCCCTGGCTCTCGACATAAACCCACTTGTAACGCAGTTTCCTCCCCGGATGACTTGAACCAAAGTCGAGGAGCCACATTCGGCTTCCTGGCTCGCGATTACCCTTCATGGAGCCCGGGTTAGGGCAGTGGGCCACTAGCTCCGCGCCATCCGACGCCTCACAGTAGGCAAAAAATCTTTTTTCCCTTCGCAGAAATTTTGCCTCCACAAGAGGCCCGGGAAATTTCACTTACGCTCCCTTTGAAAGCGGTCCAAAAGCAGTTGGGCAAGACGGGTGGCCGTGGCGCTCTGATCAACAGCCCGCCCCGTAAGCTCTTCGAGCGAAGTCATCACCTCCGGAGAAAATCCACAGGGAGAAATTTTTCTAAAATAGGAGAGGTCCGTATTTACGTTGAAGGCAAGCCCGTGCCAGCTGACATTCTTCCGCACGGCGATCCCTAACGAGGCGATTTTTCGCTCCCGTCCGAGGGCGTCCTTCAGCCACACCCCGGTTTTCCCTTCCAAGGCCCACGCCTCAATCGAAAACTCTTTGAGCAGCTCCACCATCGCGAGTTCCATCAATCGTAGAAATTGTTTAGGACCAAAGGACCCGCTGAGCTCAAAAATGGGATACATCACGATCTGTCCTGGCCCGTGATAAGTGGCCTCTCCGCCTCGCTCTACAAAGTAGAGCGGCACACCCTGCCATTCCTTCTGTCCGCTTTCTTCGAGCTCTCTTACACCAGGCGTTTTTCTACCGAGAGTGATCACATGGGGGTGCTCAAGAATCAAAAGCGTGTCGGGGATCTCGCCGAGCGCCCGCTTCTCCAAAAGCTCGCGCTGAATCTCCCACGCCTCCGCGTAGGAAACTCGGCCGAGGTTTCGGATCCGCTCCACGCTCAGTGCACGCCCTTCTGGAGAATGTGCACGGCGTGTCCGAGAGCCACTTCCGCAGCCTCCATCGTGGCCTCGCCCATCGTAGGATGCGCGTGCACGGTAAGGGCAACGTCTTCCACCTGCAAGCCCGCTTCAATGGCGAGCGCCATCTCCGCAATCATCGAGCTCGACTCGGCGCCCACGATCACGGCCCCGATCAGTCGACCGGTCTTCTTGTCGCCGATAAGTTTTGCAAAGCCGTCCGTATCGCCGGAGGCAATCGCCTTGCCGAGTGCGCCGAACGGAAAGGAGCCCACCATGGGGGTAATGCCCTTGGCCTTCGCTTCTGTTTCGTTGAGCCCCACAGAGCTGACTTCCGGCTCACAGAAAATCACCGCGGGCATGGCCTTAACGTCGTATTTCGCGCCCTTTTTACCGGCGATCACCTCCGCCACCACAAGCGCTTCTTTGGAAGCTTTGTGGGCAAGCATCGGCTGACCAGCCACGTCACCGATGGCGTAAATGCCGGGAACGTTGGTCTGCAGCTTGTCGTTTACCGAGATGAATCCCTTCGGATCCACTTTTATGCCCGCCTTTTCGATCCCCGGCATAGAGTTCGGACGACGGCCTACGGTTACCAGCACCTTCTCTGCTTCGATCTGCTGGAGTTTTCCGTCGACCTCCACTTCCACCACCATGCCGGAACCTTTTTCCTTCACACCCTTAGCGGAAGCCTTGGTGAGGATATTCACGTTACGCTTCTTGAGGCCGCGGGTTATGACCTGGCTTACGTCCGGGTCATAACCGGGAAGGAGGCGATCCGCTTGCTCGATCAGGGTCACCTGGGTGCCGAACTTCGCAAGATAGGTGCCGAGCTCCAGGCCGATGTAGCCCGCTCCCACCACCACGGCACTCTTCAGGGGTTTATCGATCGCGAGCGCGCCTGTAGAGGACAAAATCTTTTTCTCATCAAACTTGAATCCGGGAATTTCGATCGGAGAGGAACCCACGGCGATCACGATGTGGTCGGCCTGCACGGCCATCTTTGCAGGTCCCGAAGTCACTTCGATCTGCTTGGGGCCCACGAACTTCGCATCTCCCTTGATGATCTCCACTTTGTTGCCCTTGAGAAGCTGGGCTACTCCGCCGGTGAGCTTCGTGACCACTCCGTGTTTCCACTCCTGGAGCGCGCCGAAGTTGACGTCGACGCCCTTGACTTGAAACCCCATGTCGGAGGCCTTCTGCATTTTCTCAAACATAGTGGAGGCTTTGATCAGCGCCTTCGAGGGAATACAGCCTACGTTGAGACACACTCCGCCCACATTATCGCGCTCGATGATCGCCGTTTTCTTCCCTAACTGAGCCAGGCGAATCGCACAAACATAACCGCCGGGTCCGGCACCGATCACTACTGCATCAAACTTCTTCGTTTCCACTTGTCTTCCCTTTTAAAAATCAGCGCCCAAAAGTTCCATCAGCATCACTTTCGGATCCTGAAGGAGGCCGACCACTCGATTCATGAACCGTGCGGCCACTGCACCATCGACCACGCGGTGGTCGAGCGATACGGAGAGATACATAATGTCGCGAATCTTGATTTCGTTGCCGATCACCACGGGGCGCTTTTTCATCTGGTGCACACCCATGATGGCTACTTCCGGATAGTTGATCACCGGAGTGGCGAGCAGGCCGCCGATATTTCCCGCGTTGGTAATCGTGAAGGTGCCTTCCTGAAAATCAGCCGGCGTGAGTTTCTTATCGCGAGCTCTTTGGGCGAGATCAGAAATCTCACGGGAAATCTCCCAGATGCCTTTACAGTCGGCGTCCTTAAGAACCGGTACGGTGAGACCTTCTTCCGTGTCCACGGCAACGCCAAGGTTGTAGTATTTCTTGTAAACGATCTCCGTGGGTTGGCCGTTCTCTTCGATCAGCTGGGCGTTCAGCTCCGGGAACTCCTTGAGGGCAATGCAGGCAGCCTTCGCGATGAACGGCATGAAGGTGATCTTCGTGCCTTGCTTTTCCGCGGCCCCCTTCAGCTTCTGACGAAACTCATTGAGCTCCGTCATGTCGCATTCTTCCACATAGGTGAAGTGGGCGGCAGTGCGCTTCGACTGCGCCATCTTCTCGATGATCTTTCGGCGCATGCCCCGAACCGGAACGCGCTCTTCGGTGCGCTGACCGCGTACACCTCGATTGCGAGATCCGCCGCTGGAGCCCGGTCCTCGCTGTACGTCTTCCAAAAGAATGCGGCCGTTGGGTCCCGTGCCCCGAAGCGAAGCGAGATTTACGCCGGCCTCACGAGCGAGCTTTCGCACGGCCGGAGAGGCGGCTACATCCGCATTGCTATTAACGGCAACAGGAGCAGCCTTCGGCGCCGCTACGGGAGCGGTCTTGGGGGCCTCCTTAGGAGCTTCCTTAGGAGCCTGTACTCCAGCTCCGCCCACCAGCTTCATGATGGTCTGACCGACCTTTACGATCTCGCCCTCTTTTGCGGTAAGAGCCTCCACCACGCCGCTGCCTTTCGAGGGGATTTCCATCGTGGCCTTGTCGGTCATGACCTCCACAACAACCTGGTCTTCTTTCACCTGGTCGCCGGCCTTCACCATCCACTTTACGATTTCACCTTCGAGTACACCTTCGCCGAGGTCGGGAAGCTTGAGGTCCATTACTTCGTCTCCTGATTTCTGGCCCGCTCATCGAGCAAGGCTTTGATGTAAAATTCTCCGGCACGATAAGAGCTTCGCACGAGGGGTCCGCTGGCTACATAGCGGAAACCGAGATCCATCCCGATTCTTCGGTATTCTTCGAACTGTGCCGGCGTGATGAACTCCGTGACCGGAAGGTGACGCTGAGTGGGCTGGAGGTATTGGCCCAAGGTGAAGATGTCTACCTCCACCTCTCGCAGGTGCTTCATGGCGGAGATGACCTCGTCGGGCGTCTCGCCCAGTCCCACCATGATGGAGCTCTTGGTCATCAGGTTCGGCTTCATCCGCTTGGCGCGCTCCAGCACTTCAAGAGACTGACGATAGCCGGCCCGTCGATCACGCACCTTCGGAGTGAGCCGTTCGACGGTTTCAATGTTGTGAGCAAAAACATCGAGTCCGTCACAGGCCAAAAACACGGAAAGCAGATCCTCTCTGCCCTGGAAATCTCCCGCCAGGGTTTCCACGCGAAGGTGGGGATTCTCTTTTTTTACTTCTTCGATGATTCGGCGAAAGTGATTCGCGCCTTGATCCGGCAAATCATCACGGTCCACCGTGGTGATCACCACGTATTCCAACCCCATGTCCTTCAGTTGACGGGCCACGTTCGTTGGCTCGTCCGGATCCAGCGCGCCCGGAAATTTTGCGGTCTTCACGTTGCAAAAACGGCATCCCCGGGTGCAGGTGTCGCCCATCACCATGATCGTAGCCGTGCCACCGCCCCAGCATTCTCCCATGTTGGGACACCGGGCCTCTTCGCAAACGGTGGCGAGTCGTCGCTCGCGCATCAACTCTTTGATTCTGAGAAAGTTTTCCCCACCGGGGGCGCGCACTTTGAGCCACTCAGGCTTCGGCTTACGGGTGAGGTTTTCCGACATGCTCGGAACTTATCTTTCGCGCCGGGCAAACGCAAGGAACGGTACCGGATTAACGCGCCGCGTTTTCTCCGGTTTCGTCCATGGAATCCCTCACTTCGGAAATCCAATCGGAGAGCAACTCGGAAGCCTCCCAAATCCCATACCCCAACCCCGTTCCCGCAGCGCCCGTTACGCCGACAGGAACTCCGTAAAAAAACATCCGGTTCCGGAGTACGGCGTTTCGCAGCTCCCTCCAATCACCTTCTTTTTCGGCGTTGTAAACCGTACGCACGACCACGCGGTCGCTCCGGCGAGCCACGATTTTCTTCATGACGAAAGGATCGAGACCCGCCGCCCGCGGCAAATTCATCACTCCCGCATAGCTCATCGCCCGACAGGCCGCTTCCGAACAATTGTTGAGGAGAAACGAATACGGCACCTGCTTGTCAAACATCGCATCAAAATACCGGCGCATGATCTCCCGTTCCCGAGGCGACGCCTTCAGCACCGTGCCATAGACCTTGTGATCCGCCTTCGTTTCCAAAATGAACTGCTGCAGAGTTTCCTTTCGGAAACCGGATCCACCGGTTTGATGGTAGACCATGTTGCCCACCCTCACCGCGATGTGGCCCACATGGCGCACCTTCTCAGGGAGATAAGGTACATCCGCTCCCGGCACATAAAGAACCTCGATCGACTGCGGGCCGACGATCTTCTCCCACGAATCGATTGCTCGCGACGGAACCGTAACCACGTCTCGGGAGCCGCGGTAGAGACCGGTCGCAAAGCGGAACCGATTCACGGCCACTTCCGTTTCCGGCAGCTGGCTCGCAAAGCCGTCCACCGCCCGGGCCTCTCCCTGAATCCATCCTCGTATAGACTGAACTTCCTTGCGAATCAGTGCGGATCGCCCGATCCCAAAGTCACCGGCCGCCACTGCCAGGCCCGACGGCTCGGCGTAGAGGTCCGCACAGGAGGATCCTCTTGCCCAGACACTCGACGCGATGAAAATACTGGCAACCGAGAGCAGCCTAGCCCACATCCATCTGCTCCGAAGGAAGCCCCGCCGGATACACCGCGACCAAGGCCACACGATGCGGCTGCCGATTCTTATCAAAAACTTCCACCGAACGCTTCACCAGCTCCAGTGCGTCTCCGCCGTGGGAAACGGCAGCCATACTGAGAGCCTCTGCCACCACGAGAGTAGAAATACCTTCGGGCGCCACTGCGCGCTCCCCTTCCAGAATTCGGGCCACGTCCACAAATAGATTGGTCTTGCCGGCTTCGGTCCACTCTGCACGATTCACACCACCGGCCTTCACCCATACAGGGCGGATGGCACCGAATCCCAAGGCGCTACGAAAGTGAATGCCGCCCTGGAAACCGTGGCGCTTCCGATAGTCGGCGCCGATCGCCTGCAGTTCCGCTTCGAGTTCCGGCAACACTTGGGCCGCACGGCTTACCGATGCGGCGGGCTCGCTTGCTTCCAGGAAGGCAATCACGGAGTCACCCTCTGTGGCCACGATCTCAAAGCCTCGCGCCCCGAGAACTCTCGCCATGTTTTCAATACAGGAGTGCACGAAGTCGCCCCCCACACCCAAACTGGCCCCCAGCCGGAAAAGTTCCTCCGAGCCCTTGATGTCGATGGAGAGGAGCACGCAACGCACCTCTTCCGGAAGTTGATTCCGGCGATGGAAGCGACTTACGGGGATCTTTTTCATCAAGTGCTGGGATCTACGAATGTCGGCCATAACAAAGGCGCCCATGATCACCGTAACGAGAAGAGCGGAGGACCGAAAAGTATAGGGCAACGTGGAAGTGAGCTCATCCAGCTCACGAGAGGCGAAAATCTGGAAAGCCCCCAACAACGCGAACCCCAGAGAAAATGCGCCGAGTTTCAAACTGCGAAACTGGTCCATGAGAACCGCTCGCTTTGCATCCGACTGCAGAGCACGCCATTGTAGTCCGCAGAGAACCGCGCCTACGAAATAAGCACCCGGCACCAAGAACCTCTCGATCGGTACCGCAAGGCTCCAAAGGCCGAGCCCTGTGGAAACAACCGCCACAATCGGGAACGGAATAAGCAAGAGGAGCGGCAACACCACCGCCTGGGGACCAGAGCGAAATCGGGCAATGGAGAATGCTAGCGCTAGCCCGAATACCGCTTGAAACCAAACGGCAATTAGGTTGGCCTGATACCAGGGCAATCCCGTGAGCTGGGACCAAACAAAGCTCATTTCAAGGCCCTGGCGCATTACTTCCAGAAGATTGAAGGCAGCCATGGCTCCGTATTCGTGACGATCACTGTTGAACATCCAGAGCATCAGAAAAAAGAGAGAAAGCGACAGGCTGAATCCCACGAGAAAAAACGGCTTACTCTGATAGGCAAACACCGATGACCTGGCCCAGAATGCGCTTTCTCTTTCCGTGGCGAATCCGGTGCGATCCGCGTGGAAATCGTCGGGAAAACTTTCCCCCGGATTTCGTTTCACTCGAATGGCAATCGAGAGTTCCTTCCCTGAAGCGAGCCGCTCTTTTGAAAACTCCAACATCAAGGGACGACGAATGAGCTTTTGGTCGAACCGATCCCAGAGTTTTCCGTCGACATAAACTTCAAAGCTTGAAAAAAAGTAGCCCACGAGAAATCTTGTGGCGTCGGAATGGAACGCCTCTCGCAGCTTTTCAGGCGGAATCCGAAGACCGAGCCAGTAGTGCTCGCTCTTCAAATCCTGAAGTCGGCCGAAGTGGTAGGCGAGATCCTCACCACTTCTACGAAAGTTGCTCATCCAAAGGAGAGGGTTTTCAGTGCGAGCGAGACACAACGGAGACACGGGACATTCCGCTTCTGTGACGGGGTCGGACGCACCCGTCCTAGGATAAACCACGCGCCAGGAACGATCGCCCATCGGAATCGAAGGTCGCACACTGGTGAGTTCACCGTGTTCTTTGATGGAAGCCGGCCCAAGAAAGACGGCGATCAACAAAATAACGGCGAGAATAGGGATGGCCGGCGACGCCGTGGGGTAGACCCGGCCGCCTGCCCGTCGGTAAAGAAGTTCCGCCCAATTCCTCATCACCAACGTATCGGAACAAGTCCGTGAAACCCTGAGAGAAACGGTCCCTGCGGGCAAAGAAAAACCCGGCTAGAAGCACTCTATCCGGGTCATTTCGTATTAATTTTGTCAGACAATGCTGAGCAGCGGACTCAACCGCGCTCAAACATTTCGTAGATCCAGTTCTCGAGATTCTTTATGTAAAGGGTGAACGGTCCAGACTTTCCAAAAAGATTAGGGAAAAAGATGTCGCCTGCATCTACAGGATTGAAGCGAAGAACCTTCACCGGCTCCTCACCGCTTTCCAAAAGGAAGTAGTGAACGATGGGCTCGTCGTCCATCTGAATCACCAAGGCAGCCCACTCGCTATGGGAGACCTTTTCCAGCAGACGTTCTTTACGCGCCACCGAGAGATCGCGCCCGGTGTAGTCCGTCACCAGCTGCTGAATCGCTTCAAATGACTTCTCCGAAGCAGTCACATAAACGAGGTGGTCGCCATTCGAACCCTGCGGCACACGCGCTTCTGCAAACTGCTTCATACAGGCCCTGGCATGGGCAAACTGGCTGAGATGTCCGCAAGGCTGAGCAAAGGCGGAGCTTGAAATTACGAGAGCTAGTGCAGTGATAATCAGACGCATAAAATCCCCTTCCAAATTTGAATGGACCGGAATTAACACATTGTGTCGTAAAGACCAAGAACCCGAGATTAGCCAACGAAAAGCTGATCCACAGCAAACGGCGTTTTTCCAACTAACTATTTAAATTGATTTAGAATTTCCGATTTTCAGTCAGTGCTGGGAGAGCATTTCGCTCTTTCCGATTTCCGTCAGGTACACATGCCCATTCGGACACACGTGCTGCTCTACCACTTCCTCAAGAGGACGATCGGGAGAAGTGCCCCGCTTCACCGGCATGGAGGAAAAACTTACGCCGCAAACCGGGCATTTCATCGTTCGTTCGTGGGGATTTTTCGGAAGATTGAGATGCATATTGGCGTCCATCGTAAGGGGGAAGAATTAGTTCTGCAACCGTATCTCCGACTCGACCATGAGGTCCTGATCGGCGGTCTCAATCAATCGCGGGCTCAAAAGCTTCACCCGGGGCTCCCATCCATCAGCGCGCACGTTGAGTTGGGCCAGGCGCGAAAGCGTGAGCGCTGCCGCGTCCTTCGACTGAACCACGGAAATCGCGGAATCGACTAAGTCGGAGCCGATCGCATAGCGGAATAAATCTTTTCCACCCGGACTCACTACCGATAGCAGTCCCAAGTCACGGAGTTTTCGCAACACCATCGCGAGATCGAGAAAAAGATCGCGCCGAGGCACAGTGTAGAATCCGTCCCGCACCACGTCCTGACCTTCGGGCTGGAACACCAACGCGTTCTTCACGGGCAATTGCTCGAGGGAATGAAACTCCAGGTCCGGATCGATCACCACCAGCCAGGAACCCTCTCTCAGCTGCACTCGCAGCGCGTCTCGACCATGAACAAGGAGAGCATCGTAGGAGATGGAGAGACTGTGGTTCCCGCTCCCGGGGCGGGCAGTAGCCTCCTCCACATCCAGGGAGAGAAGCAATCGCAAAGTGGGCAAAGAGCGATTCATCGACTTTGAAAAATCTTCGTAGAGCATCTGGCACAGGCGTCCGTCTTCGCCGTCGGCAAGTATCACCTCAATGCCGAACTGACGGAGCACCGCGATTCCCTTGCCGCGGAACCGCTGCACCGGATTTTCCGCTCCCACCACCACCCGCTTCACGCCCAAGGCGCGGATGCTCTCCGTAACCGGTGCGATCCGTTGATAAGTGCTGGACGGCTCGATCGTGAGGTACAGGGTGTGATCCGACATGTCGCCGCTCACGGGTAATGCCTTCACCGCATCTTGCGGATCACCCGGAAGCTGCAACCCCGAAGCGACCACTTCCTCACCTTTTGCCAATAGCGCGGACCAAGTTGGCTCGATCGGAAGTCCCAGACGCGTTGGCGCTTTCCGCCCGGATCGAGCCAAGTCGTAGCAGCGGCGAAGGAGTAAGCGATCGAGATCGAGAAGCATTACGCCGGTTCCTCCACCAGCTCGCGCATTTCTTTCTCGATGTGGTTCATCTGCGGAACACTCACATCTTCCAGCGTGGGACAAATGCCGATACCGGGCACCTGCTTACCCCCGATGGCGCGCGGACGAACCTTCAAGGAATAAAACAACTCGTCGCAGGTGCGGCGCAGGAGATGCTCGGAAAGATTACACACTTCGGTGTCTTCATTGATGTAGATCACGCGGCCAGTGCGCTCCACGGAGGCGCGGATCGCATCCCAGTCGTAGGGATAAATCGTGCGAAGGTCGAACACATCGTAGTGAATCCCTTCGGCGGCCAGCTTTTCCGCCACCGCTTCCACCAAAACCTGAGGGCGGCCGCAGCTCACTACCGTGGCATGATCACCCTGCATCACGTGGCGGGCCTTGCCGATCGGCACCTTATAGGCCTCGAGCTTTGGCCAGCGCGGCTTCCACTTCTTACGGTCCTCCGGATTCACCGGAGCGTCGATCATCGCCTTGAGCTCTTTCTCGTCGGCCGGTTCGCCGGGCACGAGATCCTTGCCCTTAACCCTCATCAGCGCCTTCGGAATGAGATACATCACCGGGTTGGGGTCTTCGATGGCGGAAAGCATCAGCCCATAGGCATCAAGCGCGTTCGAGGGAATCACTGTTTTCCAGCCGGGAATCCGGGCGGCCCAGGCCTCGAAGGAGTGGGAGTGATAGATCGAACCGTGAATGCCGGAGCCCGAGGGAGTCATCACCACGATCGGGCAGTTGAAATCCCCGTTCGACGACCAGGAGATGTTTCCGGCAAGCTTCAGAAGATCGATCGTGTTGAAGATGTAGTCGGCGAATTGAATTTCCGCCACGCAACGCTGCCCGGCGAGACCGAGACCGGTCGCCATGCCGATGATACCGCGCTCGTCGAGAGGCGAGTTCCAGCTCTTGGTAAGACCTTGAGTGACCGTGAAGGCACCGCCCAGAGGAGGTCCCACGTCTTCTCCGAAAATATCCTTCAGATCGAGATTTTGCTCGGCGTAGGCCAGAGCCATGCGGATGGATTGTGCTACGGTTGCCATCGTTTGCTCCTAAAAAATCAGTGGTGCGCCGGTGGGGGCGGATTCAGCGTGAAGTCCACGCCGATGCCCTCGGCAAATGTGTCGCGTCCGTTGTTGCCGTCGTCGGCCCAAACGTGATCGTAAATGGTGCGCGGATCAGGGAAAGGCTCTTTCCGCACTTGCTGATAAGCCTCAGTGATGTGGGCCAGGTGCTTGTCCCAGATCTGTTTGATTTCCTTTTCCGTAAGGATCTTCTGTTTCATCAGCTTTTCTTCGAAAAGCGTAATGCAGTCGGCCTCATGGGGAACACGATTGGCGCCGCTCGCGGAACTGTGTCCGTAGAGACGGCTCACGGCCACTTCCATCAGGAAGGGTTTGCGTTCCGTACGCACGTAATTCATGGCGTCTTCCAAGGCCTCCCAGGCCTCGAACACGTCGTTGCCGTTCACTACGGCGGTTTTGATGCCGAACGCCTTGCCGCGGTCGGCGATGTAACGCTCTCCGTGCTGACCGTCCCACGGCGTGGAAATGCCGAAACGGTTATTGGTTACGATCATAAGAAGTGGAAGCTCTCCGGCAGGACGCGAGCTCCACACGAGGGCGCTGGCGAAGTCGCCCTCGGCAGTTCCGGCATCGCCACCCGTCACGATCGAAATTCCCTTACATCCCTTGGCTCGCTGGGCGTGAGCGGTGCCGATCGACTGCAGGTACTGCACCTCAATACAGCTACTCACCGGCACCACGTTCCACTTCTTGATCGAGTAGTGGTTCACAAAGTTGCGGCCCCCGGAATATGGGTCCGTGGCTACGGCGCGCATCTGCCGGATGGCGTTGATCGGCTCACCGCCCATCGCTAAGATCGTGGCCGCTGCTCGGTAGTGAAAGTGCAAGAAATCGTGCTGAATGCCCTGGCCCTTGTTGATCAAGAATCCAAGAGGTACGGCAAAAGCCTCCTCGCCCGGACCACCGATCCAAAAGTATCCCTCGTTGGCTTTGTTCATTTTGATCACGCGCTCTTCCAGCAGCCGCGCGAGCACCATAAGGGAATGAATTTCTTTGAGCTTTTCGTTGGAAAGCTTCTTGGCCATGGGGCCCCTCCCGTAAAATTTTTACAGCCCTCAATCCTTACAACAATTTCCTGATTAAGGCAGCAAAACCGTCTTGAATCAATGCAGAGAATCATATCGACTTTGCCGAATCTTGACGCAATGCAGACTTGCGGCTAGAAACAGCGCGTCCAAACCATCACTCAGGGGGATCTCATGAAACTCGCTCTCGCCGTTTGTTTCGCTCTCGCCTCGACCTCGGCCTTCGCCGCCAATACCAACGCCTTGGTTAAAGATCTCGCTCGTTACGCCTACTCGTCGAAATCTTGGAAGGTAAAGGGCAAGAACGCCCACGAAATGCTCACGGACTTCGCCTTGCGCATCAGCGGCATGGATAAGGACGAGTTCAAGCTGGTAAATTTTCCTCGGGAAATTCCGAATGCGGAAGAGTCCGGCGTGAACGAAACGGGTCTGTGTAAGTTCCCCCAAGCGATCGATCTGATCATCGGCGAAGCGGAGAGCAAGAACAACGGTGACCTCGACCGTGCCACGGTGGAGAAAATCTGGGCCGCCGCTCGAAAGCTGAAAGACGCCGGCCTCAAGTTTGGCTACACCACGAGCGGAAGCTCCGTGTGCGGCGTAACGTGGACCGATCCGCTGATCATCGACGAAGAAAACAACACCATTTGGGAAATCTTCCTGGTGGGCGGCGGCTGCTAAATCCGGCTATACTGAGGGCATGAAGAAACTCAGCCCTCGGTCTGTGGTCCGCGGCGACATGGTGGGAATTCTTGCACCCGCCACCTTGATCGACCCTCATCTCCTCCATGAAGGCGCCGAACGCATCGGCGCCTGGGGATATCCCGTATGCTTCGACGACCGCATCCTCGCCCAGGAACGTTTCCTTGCGGGGCCCGACGAGGTGCGCGCGCGCAACATTCACGATTTTGTAACGAACCCGATGATCCGCACCCTTTGGTGTGCTCGCGGCGGCTATGGAGTGCCTCGCCTGCTCCCCGAACTCGATCGGCTGGGAACGGCCCGCGCGATGAAGCGAGACCCTAAGCCCTTGCTCGGGTACTCCGACATTACCGCGCTTCATCTGTATTTCTGGGAACGCTGTGGACTGAAGAGCGTGCACGCGCCGTTGGCGGCCACTGCGAAATTTCTGAAATTGGGCGGAGGCACGGTGCGCGCGCTCCGAGATTGGCTGGAAGGATCCGCCAAGCTGGGATCGGCCAGTCACACGGCTCGCTGGAAGCTCCGGCCGATGGAAAAACTTTCCCGCGGCATCGAAGGCACCCTTCTAGGCGGTAATCTCACACTGATTGCGTCCCTCGCAGGCACTCCGTGGCAGCCCTCCTTCCGAGGCGCGATTCTGTTTTTGGAAGATTGCGCGGAGCCCGCCTATCGCTTGGATCGCATGATCACGCAGCTCTGGAACTGCGGAGCTTTAGACGGCGTGCGGGCAGTGGTTTGCGGTGACTTCGAAGCAGACCTCGTGGTGAAGACCCCGGCGGAAAAAAAGTGGTGGCGTGCCGTGATGGAAGATCGTTTCTTGCGCCGAGGCGTGCCGGTGCTCACGGGCGCTCCGGTGGGGCACGGCCCACGAAACGAGCCACTGCCGCTCGGAGTGAAAGCCCGAATTACCAAGGCGGGTAGATTGGAAATTTTAGAGCAGGTGGTGGGTTAGCTACTTACTCGTGAAGTCCAGGTCGTCGCTGTCCGACGAAGCCGGCTTTCGGCTAGGAGTAGTGCCCTTTCGCTGCAACTTCGTCAATGCTGCATTTGCCTTTGCCTGATCAACAGCGGCTTGGGCCTTTGTGCTCTCCAAGGATTTCTTCAGGGCATCCATGGCCTTCTCGGGCTCCAGCATTGGGTTAATGTCCTTCGGCAAAGAAACTTTGGCGTAACCAACGGTTCGCCCTCTCTCATCCACAAGAGGCACCTCGGCCTCCCAACCCTTGTTGGATATCTTAAACAGAGAGTCGGGATCGGCCTTTTGCAGGCCCGTAATCGCCATGCGCGAATTTTCTTCGGTCGCCGACGCAAACTTCCATGCCTCGCGCGCGTCGTCCATTCCCGATTCCCGAGAGATTTCTTTCTGGCTGGCCCTAAGGTCGCCATTCGCCGCAGCTTTGGACGATGAGGCTTTTGCCTCGCCCAAGTGGGCGCGAGCTTCATCCACATCGTAGAACTTCGAATAGGAATTGCCGGTATCAAAGACATGGTCGTCGGCGGCCCGGAATTGTACCTGGGACTTCTTGCCCGCGAGTTCCTTCGCATGGTTCGCGGCGTGCCCAAACTCATGGTGGAACGTAGTGTTGTTCCGAATGGAATCGGCGCCCTTTTCAAACACTGTCCGTGGAGCAAATTTCACCGCCATGGAATTGTCGTTGAACGCACCGGCAGCTGTTTTCTCGATGCCCTTGTCGAGAAGAGGATCAATATAGACATGCCGATCTTTCGACAGGTTCACGCCTCCGGCCTCCAGCTTATTAAACTTATCCTCGTGACTCTTCACCATTCGTCCGAGCGGAGTCTTCAGTGAGTCGCTGGTGTTCACAATTCGCACCACCTCACGCCCGTCCATTACGACGCGCTCGGTCCGGAATCCCTCGGCCTGTAGGCGCAATTCCGTTTTTCCAAGCACTTCCTCATAGGCCTCGCGGCCGCCGGGAACTGCATCCAGATCTTTCTTTCCTTGGTCGGAGAACATCCGTTTCAGGCGCGTGTCCGCATCGACCACTTCATTGGATAGCTCCACTCGCTCTCTAGGCGAAGCAATCCTCCCTTTTGGCAAATTGTTTCCCGATGAACCGCCCGTGAAATCCAAGGCATCGTCGGAACTCCTGAGACTGAGCTGAGCAGCTCGCTCCTCTTTCATAATCTGCACGATTTCCTGGGAACTCTTTCCCTGGGCGCGGAGCTCGTTCATGCGTTGGGTGGCAGCCGACGGAGCCTTGGGAGCTGATGTAAAATCCAGGTCATCCATTTTTGCGGCCGGCTTGCTTGCGATACTCGTGAAATCGAGATCGTCGCCACCTCCGGTGATGCCCCTGCGAATCAGGAGTTCACGCTCCGCCTTAGGGATACCCGCAGCGCGCATCACCTGGTCTTTGCGAGCAATTTCTTTAGGTGTGTATTCGCCGATTTTCTTGAGGCCGCCCACTTTATGGGCGTCGCGTACCGCATCCCTTTCCACAGAGCTCAACTTGCGACCGAGAAGTTCTTCGGCGCGATCTTGGCGCACCGTTGTGGGATTTTTACCCTCCAGGAGGGCTTTTCGCTCGATGGCCGTACTTTCCGCACGCGCCTGCACAACTCGCTGCTCGGGAGAAAGCTCCTTCAAATCTCGAACCTGTGAACCCAAGCTCTTGCCAGAAACCGATGCCGACGATGTACCTACTTCACCGGGAACCACTGCCTTTCCCCCGGAGTTGTCTCTAAGAATATCTCTGAGAGTCACATCCTTTCCGGCCTCGTTTTTGTAGCGGAGGATCTTACCGACAGTTTCCGGCGGTGTGCCCGGGGGAATGTAGACCCATCCGCCAGGGTGAACCTCGTAGAGGTGCTCTTTGGGAATTCGGCTCGTTAAAATTTCACCCTTTACGCCGCTGTTATGAAAACCCTGGGCGTAGCGTTCCGCATTGTCGATGTCTGCAGTAACCCAATCGCCAGGCCGAATATTTCTCGAATTTCCGCCGCGGAAAACAACCGTTTCACCAGTTCCTCCCACCGGCTTGAAGACGCCGTTCTTCAGATAAGTATCCACGAACTCGGGCTGTCTCGCATGAGCTCCGGAGAACATTTCCGTTTCCACCTTGTGAGCCACAATTCCCGACCGAGTGGGCGTGGACTCCACCTTTTTTAGTCCGACCTCGATTCGCTCGGCCTCCGCAAAACGTGAATTGATCTTTTGGCCGCGGTCCCGAATGTCTTGAAGGTTCGCCTTCTCTCCCCGCTGAATGGCATCGGCCATTTCCTTACGTATAGAGTCCCTCGCCGCTTCAGCTGCTTGGTAATCGGTCTGCCGCAACGCAGTCTTGGAAGCCGTGGAGTTTGCATCTCCGGTAATACCCTTACGCACCAAGAGCTCTCTTTCAGCCTTATCGAATCCAGCCTTGGCCAACACACGATCCTTCTCGGCAATTTCCTTCGCAGTATAGGAACCAATCGCCCGTCCCTCTCCCACCTCGTGAGAGGCTTGCACTGCCGCTCGTTCTTCCGGTGTGAGTTTTCTCCCGATAACTTCCTCGGCACGGTCTCCGCGTACCTCGGTCGGACTTCGCCCCTCGGCAGTAGCTCTTCGCTCAATTGCTTCACTTTCAGCCTTTGCTTGTGCGACACGCTCCGGCTCCGAGGCCTTGCGCAGATCGCGAACATCCTCTTCGAGTTTCACCTTGCGATGTTCCGACGCCAATCGGGCGGCTTCGTCGTCGGTGAGTCCGGCTTTTTTCAACGCACTCGCCGTCTCCGTTTCGGGTAGATTTTTTCTCAGGGCGTTTACGACGTCGGCCTGAACCCGCATGTCATCCGCATCGGGAGCGACACGCTTCGCTACCGCGTCCAAATCCACGCCGGACCGATCGGCCGCCTTATTGATTCGATCAAACTCACCCTTTCGGAAGCTGACCGCATCGTCGGCCACGCCTGCGGGTGCCCGCGCCGCTGCCCCCGAAGTCAGGGCCGCCTGCTCGCTGCGAACGCTCGACTGGAACGCCTTGGAAAGCGACGGGTCGAGCTCTTTTCCGCCCGCCATTAGATTCCTAACCCAGGTATCGGATTGAGTGATGGGCCCTGTCCATCCTTGAGTGCTCAGTCCGCGATCGACAAGGATGAACTCACCCTTGCCGTTCACCACGAAGTTCTCGGGCTTCAGATCGAGGGGGACTTTATGATGCTCCGTTTTGGCGAAGTTCTTTCCGAGATCCTCGGCCATCGCCTTTCGATAGCCGTCATAGGTTGTTCCCGGAGGAACCTTTCCGGTATCCACGAAGTCGCGCTTAAACGCGGCGGAGTCGATGTCTCCATTGAGGATGCTCCTTGCCTGGCCGCCGGAAATTCCGTCGACCTTCTCCGTGATCATCCAGTTTCCCTTGGGGTCCACGGCCAAAATGTCGGGGCGCTTAATGCCGGTCTTGGCTAGCTGGTTTTCGTAAGCTCCGAACTCGTCGGTCAACTTGCCGAATCCCGAAGCGTGCTTGAGCAGACCCGTTTTTCCTTGTACCGGTGCGCTTAGTTCATACACGACGCCTCTCGACCCAGAACCATTGAAAAGCTTTCCTACTTTTAAAGACCCCGGCTCGCCCACGGGAACGTCCACGCCTTTAAGTCCTCGCGGATCTTTCCCCAAGGGACCGGGGGACTCCGACACGAGCGGGGCCTTTACCGGAGACGCCGCAGAAGACCCGGACCGGAGCTTGCTCGCCTCATCGGGACTCAAGATCATTCTCCGATCTACGTCCTTGGCGGCTTCCTTTGCAGTTAACGCTGGGCCATCGGTGAAATCCTTGAAAGAAGAGGTGCTGGCTCCGCCCGAGGGGCCGTCCAAAGAGGCGGGCTTCCGGCCTACGCTGGCGTGATCATCGAGCTCGCGGGAAATCTTCTGATTCGCGGCACGAGCTTTTTCGAAGGCCGCGGCACGGTCATCGAGCACCTTCTGAGCGCGGGCGATGTCCTCTGCTTTACCCGTACTTCTAGCCCGCTCCAGATCTTTCTCCGCCGCTACCGCTCGATCCAATGCGGTTTCTACGCGCTTGGTTTGTACGGCACTTCTTGCCTCCAGCTCGAGGCCTTTGTTGATGTGATTCTGGAAAGCGGCGGCTTCGTCGCCCTTGAGAATCATTCGGCGATCGGCGTTTTCGAAGGCCTCACGGGCCGTGGTCGACGGTCGCTCCAACTGCGACTCCCAGCTATACGGTTTTCCTCCGGATGTCGCAGACGAAGGCGCCGGTTCCAACGAGTCGATGCGACGGGTGAGATTTCCATTACGCGCAATCGAACTTTCCGCTCGGGCGGAATTTCTGGCGAGCTCCTTCTTTGCCATGTCGAGATCTCGGCTTGCGGCGGTCGCCCGCTGCTCGGCCTCGGCCAAACGACCGGCGCCCACTTTTCCCGCCCGTGCTGCACTTACCTCAGCGTCCGCCGCTCTAACCGCATCAGCGGCCCGGTCCACCTTGGCCTCCGACGCCGCGGCACGCGCGATCCGCTCATTCACCACCTCGGTTTGCAGAGCCTGTGTTTGGCGCGCGGCTTTGAGTTCAGTAGATTTAACGGCCTGACCTGCCATACGGCTCGTGGAGCTGGCCGAGGTAGAAACAGGAGCATCACCAAACAATTTGCCGGCGGCATCGGCCACTTGATCCACTTGCCGTTTAATTTCCTTTGCCTGACGCACTTCCTGACGGGTCTCTTTCACTTTTTCCCGAAGCTCCCGTGTTCTTTCACGGAACGATTCGCGAGCAGAGGGTGGCGCGGGAGCGGCTTCAGCCATTTGGGAGGAACCGGCACGTGGTCCTCCGGAATGAGGAGCGGCCTCTGTAGGCACTGGCCCCCGGCCGAAGCCAGATGTAGGCGCGGGAGTTGGTGCGTCTGCGACTGCTGCGGGACGAGTCGACGGAATAGACGCCACGGGCGAGTCCACAGAGCCGGGACGATCAACCTGCGCTGGGCGATCCACAGGACGCTCAGCGACCACGGGACGCTCTGCGGTCACCGGGCGTTCCGCGGTCACAGGACGATCGGGAACACTATCGGGAATAGGTCGCTCGACAACGGGAGCCGGGCGTTCGGCCGCAGCCTGCGGTGGACGCGCACTTTCTGGAGTATTATCCGCTACAGTCGTGGGGCGATTCGGTGCGGTGGGAGAATCGTCGACAACGGGTCGAGTTCCTGATCGAGACGGAGCGTCGGCCGCCTTAACCTCAGGACGCGGCGAGGGAGTTTCCACTCTGGGCGCTGAGGGAACATCGGACACCACTTGGCTTGGCGTGCTGGGAACTTGATCGGGAACAGAAGCTTTTACAGCTCCCTTGTTAGCTGCGCCGGCGGCGTCGGCGCCAACATCCAGCGCCTCCCCGCCGAGCTTTTTCATTACGGCTTGGCCACCGGCTTTTGCAGCGGCACCGGCACCGAAAGCATTTCCTACCGTCTCGGCGTATCCCATTCCGGCGCCGCCGAGGGCTTTGGCCGCGTCTTTTCCGGACATTTCGGAGTCGCCCATTTTCTTCAGGTTTCCGTAGAAACCTTCCGTGGTGGGTTTCACGAACATCTCGTCACCGGCATGCAACGCTGTTTCACCGGTAAACTTCAGAAGCCCCTTCGGATCCGTGCGCCACGCGTCGGCAGAGTCCATCACCACGGCGCCGGCTTTGCCCGGGAGTTCGACGGCATTTTTCCCCATGCCTTTCCACGACTCGGAATCCGTCAAAAATCCACCCACGTTCGAGATGCCGTTTCCGACGGAGGTGGCGGCGGCCTTGGCTTTGTCGGCCATAACGCTCCAGTTTCCCCCGTCAGTGGCTTCTCCGGCGATGTACTTTCCCGCGCTCCACGCGTTTTTACCCATGTTGGCGACGCGATCTCCCATTCCGGTCAGAGACTCACCGCCCGTGACCACATCTTTGGCGAAGCCGCCTACATTCTTCAACTCGTCGCTCACTCGATCAAACAAGCCAGGCTTTCCAGATTCGACGGGGCCATTGCCGCCGGTCGACATTCCCATCGCCTCGTCGGGCGTCATGATCGGCGCCGTGGGCGCGGAGGAGTCCACAGCCTTACCAGCCCGTCCGGAGCTCACACCTGAAGTCGCGTTCGCCGGCTGCTGGGGAGGCGCCGGTGCCCTTGCGCTCATTCGGCGAATTTCGCTGTCGTATTCTTCCCGACGGGACGCTTCCTTCATTTTGTCGGCGATGTCCGCGCCGCATTTCTTGGAGGCGCCTCCGCCAAGGCTACGGCCGATTCGCCCCATATGGCCGTCCAGCTCGGAAGACCGCGCGGCCAGCCGTCGGCTCTTCTCGTCCAACCGCATCACCGTGGGACTGATTCGCTCCTTGATCAGGACCTTGTGGTCTTCCACGAGCGGCGGAAGATTTCCTTGGAAACACTTCCGCATATTGGCCCCACGCGACCACATTCCTTCTCGAATCAACACATTGGCCGAGGCCAGTTCCTCCCCTTGCGGAGGCAATTCCTTAATTTTCTGAAGGCGCTCTTCCTGTTTCTTCAGGGTGGCGTTGATCCTGTCGATCTTCGCCTTGATCGCGTTGATGCCCTGTTGAGCGTCGTCGATAAGTTTAGCTTGCGAACAGAACGCACCGGTGTTGACGTTCACCTTGTCGACATTGGCTTTACCCGTCGCCTTTACGCTCGCCTGCTCCTCGGCCTCCGCCTGCTGGGCGAGAATCTCGGCCTCCTGGATCGCGCGCTTCGCGTCCTCACAGATCTTTTGGTGAGCTTGAACGCCACCGATCATCGAGTACTGACTCAAACACTGAGTATTTACCTTTTGGTAGGCACGGCAGAACTTGTCTTCCTTCTTTTCCTGCCCGGAGTTCGCCCAGGCGGAGAAGGAAAGGAAGGCAAGCAACGCAAGCAGCGTTAAACCTGGGAAATTCTGACGGGCTCGAGGCAAAACCATAGCCCTCACTTATCGGCCCAATGACGGCAAAAGATTAGCAGGCAAGGGTTCGTTTTTATTGGGCTTTTAGTTTCCCGACCGCCACAGGCGGTAGAGGTGTTCTTCCGTGGAGGTCCACTCGCCTCGGGCGTAGGGACCATCCACCTTGCGATTCAGGCGGAACACACGGAGAAGAAGCGGCGGTTTGTCCTGAATTTCCGCCGACATCGGCCGGCGCCCGCCGTCCGCAAAGGCGGCCGGCTTCATTTGTCGGCGCTCGAAATTCAATACCTCAAAACTCACCTCGAATTCCGGGGTGGTTCCGCTCGCAAGCACACGCCCATTCGGCGTCTTTCTCTGCGAAAATGTGACGGCAGGAAACGCCATGCGATTCATTCCCACCGAAGAGAGCACCTCGCGATAGCCACACTCGGCGCCCTTCACAGTGGCGCGACCGTAGGAAACCCCTCCTTCGGAGTTTTTCCCCAAAACCTCATAGACCCGACTGCCTGAACCGTCGTCCCATACCTGGCCGATCATTACGATTCCCTCGACCGGAAGGCTTCCGCAGGCGACGACCTTCCTTTTCTCTGCGAATTCGGCAATGGATTCGAAGCGGAGCTCCACGAACTTTTCGGTTCGTTCTTTTTTCTGCTTCGCCGTATCGTTCGAGACAATTTCAATATTGCCCTTCCAGTTTCCCACAAGCTCTTCGAACGGAAATTTTTTCCAGGACTGGGCTTCGTTCACGCAATCCCAACAATCCGCTTTCCGCATACCCGTGGACCCACAGGCGGCAAGAACCAATGTTAACGCCGCTACTACGACCATTCTTCCTTGCATGGCATACTCCTTTTTCATCAAGCGCCCTTGGCACCCGGAAGCGCACAGGCCTTCATCTGCTTCACCGTGGCCTCTACCTCTTCCTTGGTCATTTGCTTAAACGCGGGACTTTCCGAAATCTGCGCTCGCAGAGATCGCTCAAACGCATCGTCCATATCGGATGCCGAAGCTGAGGCCAGATTCCGGCTCTTCAGAAGTTTCTTCGCATCCTGAAACGTGCGAGCCAGACCTTCATGACCGCGGTCCCATTCGGTAACGATACGGGCGATGTGCTTCGGATCTCGGTGCCCGAAACTCGCGGCCGCCACCACAGCGCGGGCCACGCCTTCTCTATTTCCTTCATTGAGTAGGGCGGGATTAATCTGCTCCACGATCTCCAAAGCTCGCCGAGAAACCAGTTTGCGCTCCGCAACGTCGGCGGGAAGATCCTTCATCAGAAGATCCACATAGCGGAGTTGATCGCCTCCCTTGCCAAGGAATCCCCGTTTAGCAGCCGTGCGCATCAAATTGAGCTCATCCGCACCCAAGTCGAATTCCTTCATCAAGGCTGAGGCAGCTCGAGATGCAACTTCCGCATCGCGGGAGTCGAGGCGCTTGAAGAACTCATCGATCTCAGCCTTCGTCATTCCCTTCCTTACCAAGCTCTTGCGAAGATTTTGACGAGCGCCCATCTGGAGCGCCTTACCGGCGGCACCACCCACGAGAGCGGCTCCACCGGTCTTCACGAGCACGGCTCCACCGCCGGTCCAGTCAAGCGGCATGAGAGCCAAGCTGATCGTGGCGGCGCTACGAGCCTCCTGCGCCTCTTCGATTGTTCCGAGAGGCTTTCCGAATCGCTCCATTTCAGGCGCCGTATACGCACGTCGCTCGGCACGCGAGGCGGCCAATTGCTCGGTGCCCGAATAGATGGCTCCCATCGGGGCCGCCACCATCACGCCCACCGCACCAGGTGAGAGTCCGGCAAACACAGTTCCAGCCAGTAGGCGCGGCGCCTTCACCATAGCGGTACCGGCACCCCCGATCATCGTGACGGCAAAAGCCACGTTGTTACGCACATCGGTGTTTGCAATGTGGTTCGCAAGTCCGGTGGCCGCACGGCAAAGACTCGGATTCTGCACCACGATTTCATTCACCACGCCGCCGTATTTCATAAACGGAATGAGGTCCTTCATGGTGGAGTTCTTGGAGGGAGTGTAGGTTTCCTCTGCCCCAAACTCGTTCGTCACCACGCGGTCTCCCGAATCACGGAGAGTCTTTTTGATGAAGGCGACTTCGGCCTCGCCGTTCTTTTTGAAATCCTCTAGCGCTTTACCAAGTTCCTGGTCGCTCGGATTCTCCACGCTCAGGAAAGCGAGCAAGGGCACCTTGGCAACGGTCTCCATATACTTCAGACGATACTCGTTCTGTTTCCCCTGACGACGGCTCACGAGATGGCGCTGATACTCCACATTGCGGGGATTGATGGTTCCGTTCCATCCGTCGAGAGACCGGAACATCGTGGAAATCTGGCTCTCGGGAATGCCCTTGGCCCGAAGTTCGTCGCGAGTTTTCATCCGCTGCTGCATGGACTTCACATATTCGTCGTCGATCAAAACTTGGTCTGCGCGGAAATTTTTCATCGCCTCGGCTGACTCTGCTCCCGTAAGCGTGGGTTGTTTAGGAGCTACGGTTCCTGGAACCTGAAGAAGTCTGGTGTTCAGCTCATTGCCCTCTCGCTCCATCTGGGGAGCGAAATCGTGAGTGTAAGAAGAAAGAGCCAGATACTTACGGGCATCCACACGATGCTTGGCAATTTTTTGTCTAAGTTCCCCAAGGTCTTCGGCACAAGTTCCGGGAGACCAGAATTTCTGCATTTTCTTGTCAGTTTCACGCCGCATCTTCGACATGAGCTCCGACATCCTATTGCCAGCACACAGAGTAAGCTTTTCGGTCATCATCAAATTAAACTCGGCATTAGCAAGAGCCTGGCGCCCCACGATTTGAAGAAATTCCACGCTGCGGGCTTCGTCGGCATCGGTGCCGAGTTTTCCGATGATCGTGTTGAAGAAGCCGGTGTCGGGCAGGACCTGCACCATGTCGCGCACGCCCTCACACTGGCTCATTGCCTGATCCCAGAACTGTTTGTTCTTTTTGTAGGACCCAGCAGAAACCATTCCCACTTCTTCGCAAGCTTTGAACTTCACGCCGCCGAACTCGACATCCTTCTTCACGATGTCCGCTTCGCGGCCAGCCCATGCGGTGTTTGCCAAAACAGCGATTAACAAAATCTTTTTCATGCCCAGGGTCCCCAAAATAGGAATGATCCAGTCTCAGAGGACTTATCGGCCCAGCATGCGAAACCATTGAGGTATCCCAAAAAAAAGGCCGCCCCGAGAGGGCGGCCCCATGGAGTAGGCCGAAGGATAATCGGCGCTCACACGGTTACAGGAGCTTTAGCGCGGCATTAGGCGACTGGTTTGCCTGGGCAAGGACCGCAACACCGGTGTTTTGCAGGATGAGGCCTCTCACTAGTTGAGAAGATTCCTCTGCCACATCCGTATCGGCCATTCGCGATCGGGTACTCGCCAAGTTCTCCATATAGAGAGCGTTCGCGCTGGCAGCCGAGTGGAGGCGGTTCTGCAAACCACCGAGTTCCGCTCGGGACGCGTTCACTTTTCCCATGGCCGCGTCGATCACTTCTAAGGAATCCACAGCGTCGTCCTTGGTAGACACAGCCGCCCCGGTGATTCCGAGGTAGCTCGCGGTGGCCGCATTATCGGCGCCGTTGAACTTGATCACGTGATTCGGACCCTTGTGGGCTCCCACCTGGAAATCGAGTTCGTTCACGGACCCGTCGAGGAGAGGCTTGCCGTTGTAGGAAGTCACGGCGCTGAGACGGTCAATCTCCGCTTTCAGCTGCTGATACTCCTGATCGAGAAAACCTCGTTCGGCATCGCCCAATGTATCGGACGCCGATTGCACGCCGAGCTCACGCAAGCGAATCAGAAGGTTGCTCACCTCATTGAGAGCGCCTTCCGCCGTTTGCACAAGCGACACACCGTCATTGGCGTTTCGCGCGGCCTGGCGTAGACCTCTCACCTCGGCCTCGAGCTTCGAGCTGATGGTAAGTGCCGCGGCATCATCGCCGGCGGACGTGAAACGACTTCCCGAAGAGAGTCGAGCGAAACTCTTCGCAACATCCTGGCTGTTTTTCTCAAGGTTTCGAACCGCCACCAGGGAGGGCACGTTCGTGTTTACTCTGAGACCCATAGAGGTATCCCCCGTTACACTGCTTTCCATCCCAAGAAAGCCCCGCACGTAGCACCACTAAGAAATGGCCCACTTGAAACAAGTGGCCGGAATGATTGGCCAAAGAGCGCAGTTGCAGTACCAGACTAAAATGGCCAACTACTAGATTATCAAATGGTTTGGCGCAGCGCAAATGGCTTCAAAAGTGCTTGATTTTATTAGTTTTTAACGAAACCCGGTGCTTCCAAAGCCGCCAACCCCGCGATCCGACGGGGGAAGCTCCTGAACGTCTTCCAATCGTGCCTGAACCACCGGGCACAAGACCAGCTGGGCCACCCGATCCTGGTCCTGAATCTCCATCGGCTCAGAGCCCAGGTTCACGAGGGCAACCTTCACTTCACCCCGGTAATCGGCGTCGATGGTGCCGGGCGAGTTCACCACCGTAATGCCTTTTTTCGAGGCCCAACCACTTCTTGGACGCACCTGAATTTCAAACCCCAGGGGAATCGCAAAGGCCAAACCCGTGGGCACCAAAGCCCGGGCCCCCGGACCAAGAACCAAGGGTGAATCGAGCTGCGCTCTCACATCGAATCCGCTCGCGTGAGGTGTTTCATAGGTGGGGAGCTCGCCCCGAAAATGGGGAAGGCGCAGTACCCTAACCGCCTCCATCACTGCCCCTCGCGGGCGAGCAGAATGGTTCGTCCCTCTTGACGCTCGCCATTTCGGATCCACGCCACCACGACCTCCTCGTTCGGTCGGTAGTAACGAAGTGCGAACACCATGTCGCTCAGATTTTTGATTTTGATTTCACCAAGCGCCACCAGCACGTCGCCCGCCCGGAGACCGGCACGTTCCGCTGGAGACCCGGGGCGAACCCCCTGTAGCAGCACACCCTCGCGCTCGCCCTGCTCGAACTCGGGTACGGATCCGAAATACACTCCGTAGCCACGTCCTTGCCGTGGAGGCTGATTGGTTTCCTCGCTTGCAGGATCGTAGGTCGGAGCCGCTGCGGCTCCGTCGATCCGCTCCCACACTGCGTGGGCGAATGAAGCCACCCTCAACAAACCATCCCACATGATTTTTTCCGAAGTGTCACTCGGCCGGTGATAGTCCTGATGAGCGCCCGTGGTGAAAAAGAGCGAGGGAATCTTGGCCGCAAGAAAGCTCGCATGATCCGACGAACCAAATCCACTGTCGCCCTTAAGCAGATGAAAGCCAAAGGCGGCGTTGGTGCTCTCGATCAGGGCATCAAATTCTTTTCCGCTCTTGAGCGCCAAGGCGGAGAGCTTATTGTCCTGCAGCCGTCCGATCATATCGAGATTGATCATCGCCACTACCTTCGCGCCCTCGGGTAGCGGAAGCGCCTCCACAAATTTGGCCGACCCCACCAGGCCCACTTCCTCAGCAGAAAAGAAAAGAGCGAGCACGGAACGCCGATTCGCCCCCTCGCGGGCGATCCGAGTGGCGATTTGCATAACGCCCTCCACTCCGGAGGCGTTGTCGTCGGCGCCGGGATGCACATGCCCGACTCCGTTTGGGTCCATAGAGGAGTCACCCCCAAAACCGAGGTGATCGTAGTGAGCGCCAATTACAACCACTTCATGGGCCACACTCGAGTCTTTACCAGGAATCCACGCGCCTACGTTTTCTACGTCGCCCAGTTCGCGCGTCATATCCACAGCAAGATTCGCGGGCTTCTCAGCTACAAAACTCGCCGGCTTCTGCTTGCGGGCGATTTCTTCCTGGAGTGACCGGAGAGATGCTCCCAACAACTCCTCCACCAAACGGGATCGCGCCTGCACCGCCAGAAGCCCGCTCACCGCACCACCGCCCTGACGAGCCTGGAATCGCAACGGCGGCTCCACGCCCGCCTGCCAGCTCAGCGGATCCTTCACCAGAATAATTCCCGCTGCTCCGTGCATCTCTGCGTTCTGCACTTTGTAGAGCGGCTGAGAGTAATGGTAGTAGGCCGGATTGCGGAAAACGCTTTCGGCAGCACCTATGGCGGGGTCGCCCAATAACGCCACCACGATCTTGTCTTTCACGTCGAGACCTTCGTAGTCGTCGTAAATTACACTCGAACCCGAACCACGAAGAGAGATGCCGAACCCCACAAAAACAAGGGGCCTGTTTTCCACGGCGCCGCTCTTGGAAAAAGCCACCGGAATAAACTCACCCTCGCGAGCTCCCGTAAGGCGGTTCCCAGGCCCCAGCTTATTGCCTACAAAAACCCGGAACGGCTGGGTGAAGCTCCGCTGAACGCCTCCTTGACGGTCCTTAACGGCAAAACCAGGCTCGAGACCTTGGCGCTTCAGCTCCGCCACGAGAAGTTCTCTTGCTCGAAAGAGTCCCTCCGTACCCACGCCCCGCCCCTCAAAGCCGGCCTGCGAGATTCGCTCGAGAAGCGAGCCCTCGGGAGCTCCTACGGGAGCCGACGCGGAAGATGCCAGAGCCACTAAACCTATCAATAGGAGAGGAAGAAACTGCATATGGGGCGGGAGTATATAGGGTGATGTCTCCCGGAACCAGCCCCCGCTTCACTGCCCAAACTCTTTACACCTGCCTATGTTCTGAACCTAACACCCCCCTTCCCCCCCGGAACAACACCTGAATTTCCCTCGGAAATCAGGCCGCTCTGCTTCTGGCACACCGGTTGCGATGCCAGAGGATTGGAGACCCTCGAGTCTGTGAGACCCGAGTTACTGAAAGAGGAGAGATGAAAATGAAAACCGCGAAATACCCAATTCTGATGGTGCTCGCACTGGCCCTGGCCACTACTGGCTGCGGCAAGACAGAGCGCCTGAGTGACGACGCCGTGGCAACCACATCGGCCCCATCGGTAGTGGCACCCCCTACCCCAGGTTCGCCCCCACCCCCGAGCGGCACCACGCCGGCTCCCGGCGGCGCTGCCCCGCTTAGCTACGAGTTCACCCAGTCGGGGACAAACGGCTACTCCACCACGCCGATCACCACGGACAACGTGCTGAAGGTAAAGTTCCGCGTGGGCACGGTGCAGGGCAATTCGGTCCACTCCGCCACGGAACTCGCGGTTACCCTCCGCGTAAACGGCACGGAGATCACCCCCAATTACACGTCGAGCAACTACACCTACGGCCGCGTGGGCGAGACGAGCAACGTAATCGACTTCTCTAGTTACCTAAGCCCCGGAGTGCCGGTACAGGTGAGCGTGGTGAGTCCGAAGAACGACTTCTACTGCACCTACGCTCCCAACCCATTCTACTACTGGGACTACAACACGGGGACTTACGCACCCGTGAACGCTCTCTACAACCAATACCCCGGTTGCAGAAAGGCAGTGCACTCCTCTCACCAGTGGAGCGGCGCCCTGATCATTCAGACCAACAGCACGACGGCGATCTAACAGTCTCCCTCTTTCAGTATCTCCGCGAGCTGTTGCTCGGGGGCGCCCAAAAAGGCGCCCCCTTTTTGTTGCTCCCGCACGATCAATTTTACGAAGCGCGAAAGATCACCGCCGCACTTCCTCAAGAGCCCGCGAAAGACGGAAACGTCGGCAAAGTACTTCTCGTAGGCGAGAAGAGCCGCGTTGTTCCACTTTGAAAAATCTACGCGCAAAAGCCCGGCATCCGGTCCCGCAAACTGCTTCCACTCACCGGGCAACGCTCCGTAGAACTCCCGCTTCTTTTCAAAAGCCTCCACCTTGCGCCCGCTGCGAGCCAGGGCTTCAACAGTAGCCCTGTAGTTCGCCGCCTGCTTCTGCACGAATACCGCGAACTTCCGGTGAATCACCAGGGAACGCTCCGCCGTTGCGCGGGCAGCGGAACCACCACGCTCGAGCTCCATAAAGAGCAACGATCCCTCTTCGCCCACGAAGTTGGCGAGCTTCTCATTGAAATCCACACTGTCGCCCACCCAAACCGTGGAGTGAAGACTCTCATGAATCACAAGCTCCACCAGATCGCGCTCTTCGCCTCGGAGAAAGGAACTGTAGATCGGATCCGGAAACCATCCCAAAGAGCTGAATGCTGGAACCCCACGCACAAAGGAATCCAGGCCTTCCTTTTCCCGTAAACGCATGGCCTCTGCGTCGGCCTTTTCCTGGCGGAAGAATCCTAGGTAGGGAACCTTTCCCACAATCGGAAAACTCCAAGTACGTTCCTCCAGTAGCAAGGGATCACTACCCGCCACCGCCCAGACCACAAAGTCGCGCCCGAGATCCACCCAGGTCTCGTAGCTGGCGGTGGCCCGGAGCTGGAGCCGCTCCACAGCGAATTTCTTTGTTTCACGAGCGGTGCGAATGGCGGTCTTCACCCGGGGATTGGTGTTCGGGCTCGCCAGCACTTCCTCCACTGGGCGCGCGCGATTGAAGAGGCGCCACTGCTCCCAACCTTGTTCCGCGATATAGCCAACCGACGAGCATCCCGAGATTAGAAGAGTCGAGAAAATGATCCCCGAAAAGTTGAGTAGCTGTTTGTACAAATGATCTAGAAGAGCCACGACACGCCGGTAGAGAAAACCTCGTTCTCCTTCCAGCGTGAATAGCGAAAGTCCGGCACGTAGGTATTGAACTCACCCTTGAGTGCGAGATTTCGAAACAGGAAAATGCGGATTCCGGCGCCACCCACGCCGGTGGTTACTCTTTGGGAAACTGACTCCTTCAAGCGGAACTCCGGGTAGCTTCTTGTGTAGGTGCGGTCCATGCGCCCGCCGCCGAACTTAATGTAGGGTTGGATCAGCCACTTCGCGGGCACGAGATTCTGCACGAAGTTGAAACTGTAAACCTTGTCTCGATAGGTGATCACTTCGTCGGTGTAGTAAGGAAGAAGCGTGCCCACGTTGGTGCGGTACTTCGCTTCCTGATGGCTATCCGTATATTCCACCTGAATGCCCGACACTTGGGAAAACTTAAACTCGAGTGACCCCGAGTAGCGGCGCTGATCGAAAGAATAGCTGTCGACCCGGGTCTTCGCCCACTGCCCCATCACGGAAAGCTCCACGACAGCAGCCTTAGCCGGTGCCCCCAGAAACACCAGTCCCACGATCAGCAAAATTTTGCGGGAAATCCCTTCCATGGAGCCCACCGTCCTCTGGTTCATTTTATGCGAAACCGGAAATCGGCGCAAAAGACTCCGATACCGTGTGGCCCGACCAAAAAAGGCCCGCATTTTCAGAGGTCAGCCCTAGAATGGAAGGATGAGGAAAGAGTTTTGGTTGGCTTTGGCGCTGGCCACGGGAATTTTTCTAGTGCACGGCTCTCATCGACAGGAGGTGGGCGCCAACCAGGCCGCGCGAATTTTTGGGGCTTTTACTTTCCTTGAACCCGGCCCCGATCAAGGCACGTTTCAGATTGATGTAATCACAAAGCCGGGAAACATCCGCGGGATTGGCACCGGCGACTGGTCTAGAAGCGGAGATCACTTTTTTTCCAACAAGGCACCGGGGTCCACCGCTCTCGCACTGCCCGCTCTCTGGGTGGCACGCGCCTGGGATCAGCTCCAAGGCCAGGATCCGAACGCAACGTCTCGACTTCCCTTTCAGGCTCACCTCGTGAATATTCTCGTCACCACACTTCTCCTTGCTCTGGCAGCGGTCATTCTCTTCCTGGCTCGAGTCCGCGAAGGCTGGGGCCCCTTCGATGCAATCCTACCTCCCGTGGTTTTAGCCTTCGGAACTCTCCTTTTCCCCTATGGAACCTCCTTCTGGGGACATCCGCTCGCGGCCGCATTGGTTATGATTTCGCTTCTCTCGTCCCGCTCCTCAGTGGCGGGATTTTTCTCCGCGTTGGCGGTTTCGATCGAATACCTCGCCGGGCTAAGCCTGATCACTGGTTTTTTGTGGCGCTTGTTATTCAAGTCGCGGCCCCAGGCCGCCTGGTTCGTGGCGGGAGCAGTGCTTCCAATGCTGTTCCTGGGAGGACTGCAGTGGTGGATCTTCGGCAGCCCCTTTATCTCCGCCTTCCAAAATACAAATCCACAATACATGGACGGAAGTATTTTGAATGCATTTCAACATTTCGACGGGGAGCGGCTCTGGCTCCTTACGGGCAGCCCGTATCGCGGTCTATTTTTCTTCTCACCAGTGCTCGCGATTCCGCTTCTATTTCGGACGAAATTTGACGGCAAACAACAACTATTCCACGGAGCAAACTTCGTTCTGTATCTGTTCACCGTGGCAGCGTTCAATGGATGGCACGGAGGCTGGGCTACGGGACCAAGGTATCTTCTCGTAGCAGTACCCTATCTAATCCTTGCGCTCCCTCGTTGGACCAGCTGCGGACGAATTCAAAAGCTGGCATACGCGACCTCTGGAGCTCTGTCCTTGACGATTGCCTGGCTCGTGGCTGTAACTGGAATCACGGCGCCTCAACAATATAAAAACCCGCTCATCGAACTCTTGATTCCAGCTTTGAAAAACTCAGGCCACAAAATCACCTTCTTGGCATTTGAATCCAACCGAAACGTAGCCGTGTGGATCTCCGCGGTGCTTATGGCGGCTACTGTAGCCGGCATTCTTGCGCTCGCCTGGCGTGCTCAGAAATTTTCAGAAAAGTCGTAGACCGGATCAGCCACGGGGCTTTCGATAGACGCCGGCGCACGCACAGGAGCCGCAGTGCGGCTGCTCTGTTTTCCGTCCTTCACCGCACGAAGGCGCTCTAAGGCAGCGGACACGTCGTCGTCGGAGTGAAGCTTCTTTTTAGCCACTGCAGGCCGCGACTTTTCCTCTCGGGATGCCGGGCTCCGCTGAGGCTCGGCCTTTTCGGTCGTTTCCCGCTTCCGGGCGTCGCGCACTTGAGCAAGCGCATCCCAGTGGCTGGAAAACACCTCAGGAAGCCCCAAATCAAGGTCGATTTTGGTGCTTGGCAGAGCAATCATGGCGGCCTCTTCAGGGGCAATCACCTTACTTTGCGCCACCTTCGCCTCTGCGTTCTGAGCTTCGACCACCTTATCGGGATCGGCGAACTTGTTTTCGTAATAGGCGGGCCGATCTTCCTCCACCGCAGAAAAGAAGTCCTCGAGCTTTTTTTCCTCTTTCACGGAGGCCAGGGACCGCTCCACTTCGATAGGCTTGCGACGGAATACTTCCGTGATCCGCTCACGATCACCGGTGCCGAAGGAGTATCCCTTCAACCAGTCGTTGACCTGATCCGGACCAAGATTCCTAACCACGGAAGGGTAGACATCTCCGAGCACCATTGTGGCTCCTCGTCCACGGTCGAGACGAACGGTCCGATCCTGCTCATGAGGGTTCTTTACTCGCGCCTCGCCATCGACCACAAAGGTGGAGGTACTGCGCTCTTTGTGATCATAGGTAAGCACCAGAGTTCCCACAAAATCCACTCCGGCGCTGGCGGTGGCCGCGCTCTTTTCCTGAGTGGAGGAAAGAACGGCCCCACCACGCAACAGGCGGAACACGCCCTCTTGAGTGAACTCACCCACAGAGTAGGGCACGAGCTCGATCTTGATGTTCCCGCGATCTACAAACTGGCGTTTTGTATTGGCAGTAACGATAAGCTCGCCTTGACGCAAGGGAGACCCCGTTGCCGCCTCCACCGCCATTACCTTTCCGGCATCCGACGCGTGAGCCCCCGACACAGTGAGAATCAGAAGAAGTGTAAGAAGTTTGTCAGTGCGCATGCTCCACCGTCCTTGGTTTGCTTTCCGTGTGATGGTCGGGGGCAGAAGCCGGCATCCTTTGCAGCTTCAAGTTCACCGCCCGTTTCCAGAGATCAATTCTGCCCTTCAGTTTGGCTCGCTCCTCGCTATCGGCTCGCTCGAGAGCCAAGTCGAAGTAGGCTTGGGCCTTGTTGAAGTTTTCAAGCTCATACCAAACAACCCCGGCAGTGTAGTAAGCCGAGGCGCTTTGGGCTGCGGCCATCTCCGGACTTTCCAGGAGAGCCTCAAAGGTTGCGGCAGCCTCAGGAATCCGGCGCTCCCGCACATGGTCGAACGCCAGTGCATAGAGGCCCTCGGCGTCTAACGAGGGAACGGTATAGGAAATTGCCGACGGCCGGCGCCCCGCCTTCGAGCCCGTGCTCTGCAGATTCAAGTGGGCGGTCTTTGTGGAGCGCGTCTCCGCGAGAAGCCCCATATACTTGTGCTCCAACCGGAAATAGTCCTGGCGAAGTTTTTCATGCTCAGTACGAAGCGCATTGTATTTGGCTTCGTACTCCATCATCTCGTGCGCTTTTTCATTGGCACTACGGAAGACAGCCAGAGGTGAAGAGGCCTTGCACCCCTGCAACGTAATCACCGCCAACAACAACATTAGTTTAAATTTGCCCACGAAAGTCTCCGTCATCCCAACAGACTCTTCGGAGAATCCGAGGCGGAACTAAAGAGAATCTGCACGGCAAGTGCCTGAAATCCCATGGTAAAAACCCGCCCGAAGTGGTATGAAATTATCCTATGATCCGATACCAACGAGCGGCCGCCCGCCTGATCCACGAGCAACTCTCCCCGGACGCAAACCTGAGCGAAAACGATGTGTTTCTGCTTCTGGAGCGCCCCCAAAGGGAGGATCACGGCGACATAGCGTTTCCGTGTTTTCAACTCGCCAAAACAATGAAAAAGGCCCCGCCCGCGATCTCTCAGGATCTAGCCGCGAAAGTGGCCGGAAGTCTGGCGGGCGCGGGCTTTGAAAGCGCTGTTAACACGGGCCCGTATTTAAATTTTCGCCTCTCTCCCGCCTCTGCGCTCGGAATTCTGGGAGATGTAGCGGCGCGAGGCTCCCGGTTTGGCACAAGCACAGAAGGAAAGAGCCGAAAGATCCTTCTCGAATATTCCAGTCCCAACGTGGCCAAGGAGCTCCATATCGGCCACTTCCGCACCACGATGCTCGGCCAATCTCTCTGCAACCTCTATCGCGCCGCAGGCTGGGAAACGATTTCTGTGAACCATCTTGGCGACTGGGGCTCGCAGTTCGGAAAAGTGGCGTGGGCTTTTCTTCAGTGGGGCGATGAAAAGGAGCTGGAAAAGAGCGCCGTGAGCTACCTGGTGAAGCTCTACATTCGGTTCCATGAAGAGGCGGAGAAAAATCCGGACCTCGACCGTGAGGCTCGCCTTCTTTTCAAAAAAATCGAAGACGGCGACCCAGAACTCACCAAGCTCTGGAAGCGATTCTGCGAACTCTCGATCCGCGATCTGGAAAAAATCTATGGCCGCCTCGGAGTCCGATTCGATCACTATCTGGGAGAGAGCTTCTACTTCGACAAAACGGAACCCCTGACAAGCCAGTTACGAACCCAGGGCCTCCTAGAAGAAAGCGAAGGCGCTCAAGTGGTCCGCTTGGGCGACGACATGCCCCCCTGTCTCATTCTCACGGGCGACGGCACCACGCTCTACGCCACCCGCGACATTGCCGCCGCGCTTTGGAGAAAAGAAAATCTTCGATTTGAAAAGTGCCTCTATGTGGTGGGCAGCGAACAAACTCTGCACTTCCGCCAGGTCTTCTCCGTGCTGGAAAAAATGGGGGTCCCCTGGGTTAAGGAACTGGAACACATCGGCTACGGCCTTTACCGATTCAAAGACGGAAAGTTTTCCACCCGCAAGGGACGAGTGGTGCTTCTCACCGACGTGATCGACGAAGCCCGCGACAAGGCCCTGGAAGTGATCAATGCCAAAAATCCCAACCTTGCCCGCAAGGAAGATGTGGCGGAAATGATCGGCTTCGGAGCAGTTGTCTTTAACGATCTCTCCACCGACCGAGTGAAGGACGTGGAGTTTGACTGGGAACGTATCCTCGACTTCGAAGGCGACACAGGCCCCTACTTGCAATACACCCACGCCCGGGCCTGTTCGATCCTGCGTCAGGCAAAAGCCAAGGGACTGAGCCCCGCCTTGCCGGGAAGCGATTCGAAACTCCTCTCGCAACCTGCTGCCGTGAATTTAATGAAGCAGTTTGGCCGCCTCGAGCCCACATTGCTCGGCGCCGTGCGACTCAACAAGCCGTCCGTGGTAGCGGGCTACGCGATCGATCTGGCGAAGTCGTTCAATTCCTTCTATCGGCAGGTTAAAGTATTGGAAGAGGGCGCCAACGCCAGTGAGATAGCGGGACGACTGGGACTCGTGGACGGGTTTCGAGTGGTTCTCGCCAACACTTTGGCCTTGCTCTGCATGAAGGCCCCCGAGGAGATGTGATGAACCGTCTACTGGCTCGCGTTGTCACGCCATTTCGTATTTGGTGGCGCAAGATCGACGAGCTCGAGGCCTATCACCTTCGCTGGGCAATTTACATCAGCTCAGTTCCGCTGATCTCGTCGCTGATCCTCGTGCTGCTGATGTTCGTGTTCGCGAAGCTCAATCTTTTTTTACTCGAGAGCACTGGCATGGTTATCGACGAGCGCCTTCGCTCAGCCTACTACGACATGATCGCGATGGAGATTTCAGACGATCTTCTCCTCATTGCTCTCCTCATCAGCTTTACCTTTGCCGCAGGCTGGGTGGCGGTTCGCTGGGCCACCTCTCCGTTTCGCGACGCCGAAAAGCTGATCTGGACATCACTCCACGAACCCGCCGCACTTCGAGCGCCTCGCAAGTGGCTCTCGGAAAGCCCTGAGTTCGAAGCCTTGCTCTGGAGCTACGCTCAGCGTCTTTCCGGAAAGCAACACAGCCTCTGGACCGGCAGAATCCCGGTGGTCACCTTCAATCCGCTCTTCTCGCTCAAGTTCCTGGCCGTATTTGGCCCCCTTTCCGTGGTCACAGGTTTTTTCCTGGGGAATGTTCTCACCTCGGCCTACACGAAGGTAATTTCCATGGCCGTCAGCCTCACAAGAGACCCCGGAGCCGTTCAGCACTACTTTATTTCCCAGCAGGAAATTCTGGTCGACGCCACAGTGATCGTTTCCAGCTTTGCGTTCTTGGCCTATCTTCTGATGGGCATGAGTATCTCGCGCTACATGGCCACAATGATTTTTGTTTTTGGCCGAGGCGTAGTGGAGACCCGCTTTCCCCTGAAACTAAGGGGTACCGACATCTACAATTCCCTCGCCAACACCCTGAACGAGGCCGATCAACGCCTCCGCCCCAATGGTGCGGCTCGCCAAGACCCCGGGCACCTGACCTAGCCTTACAAAACCAAGGTTTTCAGCCACTTAAATCGCGACGCGCAGCGCATTTTATCCACACGCATCCACAAAATATCCACCATATGGTGTCTATAATTCTTTAGCACCACAACCCATTGTGGTTTACACGGTTCTTTTCGTTTGACGGAACGAAACTCCCCCTTCAACATGAAATTATCTTCTTCATCGAAAAGAAGTTCCGCCAGGATGGCAACGGTAAGGATCTGTAAGGCAAAAGCCAGGGTCCACACCGGACACGGAACACCAGGGGTCGCACGTTGCGCAGCGGGCCTTCCCCAAACGGTAACCGGTAATTACTTTGGAACATTCAACTCCGATTTTGTCTCTGAGGGGGGACGCAAACGCTATGGACGCTCGCATGGATGCCATTCAAAAAACCAAGGAAACCAACTCCAACAAAAAAGGTGGCAAGATGCCCCCGTCCGGAAGTGATTCCAGCGGCGCTCCCCGTAAAGGCGGCATGCAGTTCGCACGAAGACACACCCGCCCGGGCATCAATCCCCTCGATGAGATTGCCTACGAAAAGCGCGCCTCCAAGATTAAGAACCCCGACGGCTCGATCGTTTTCGAAACCAAGGACGCCGAGATCCCCTCCGACTGGAGCCAACTCGCGAGTGACATCGCTATCTCCAAGTATTTCCGGAAGGCGGGAGTTCCTCGCAGCGGAGCCGAAACCAGCGTAAAGCAGCTCGTTTACCGAATCGCCCACACGATCCGCGAACACGGCGAAAATAACGGTTACTTCGCCAGCTCTGCCGACGCCGAATCGTTTGAAGCCGAGCTTTCCTATCTGATGGTCACCCAGCGCGGCGCATTCAACTCGCCCGTTTGGTTCAACGTGGGTCTTTATCATCGCTACGGAATTCTCGGTTCTGGCGGAAACTTCTTCTACAACGAAAAAACCGGCGAAGTGGACGAAACGCCGGACTCCTATTCCCGCCCTCAGGCATCGGCCTGCTTCATTCAGAGCGTGGAAGACGATCTGATGAGCATCTTCGACCTATGCAAAAACGAAGCGCGCATCTTCAAGTTCGGCTCCGGCACCGGCACCAACTTCTCGAAGATTCGCGGAGCCATGGAAAAGCTCTCCGGCGGCGGCATCAGCTCCGGCCTCATGAGCTTCCTGGAAGTGCTGGATCGCGGAGCCGGCGCCACCAAGAGCGGCGGCACCACCCGCCGAGCCGCAAAAATGGTGAGCCTTGATGTGGACCACCCGGAAATTCGCTCCTTCGTGAACTGGAAGGTAAACGAGGAGAAGAAAGTAGCAGCACTCGTGGCTGCCGGTTATCCCTCCGATTTCAACGGCGAAGCCTACAAAACCGTGGCCGGCCAGAATTCGAACAACTCCGTGCGCCTCTCCGATGAATTCATGCAGGCCGTGGTGGAAGACAAGCCGTGGAGCACCCGTTTCCGCACCACCGGCGAGGTCTATGAAACCTTCCCTGCCCGTGAACTTTTCGACGACGTTGCAGGAGCTGCCTTCAGCTGCGCTGATCCCGGCGTTCAGTTCGATACCACGATCAACAAATGGCACACGGCCCCTAATACGGACCGAATTAACGGATCCAATCCTTGCTCGGAATACATGTTCCTCGACGACTCGGCCTGCAATCTGTCGTCGGTGAACCTTCTTAAGTATATGGACGAGGCCACCGGGAAGTTCGACGTGGAAGGCTATCGCCATGCCTGCCGTACCTTCTTCCTTGCCCAGGAAATCCTCGTGAGCCTTTCGAGTTACCCCACAGCGAAGATTGCCAAGAACAGCCACGACTACCGTCCGCTGGGGCTCGGCTACGCCAATCTCGGCACGCTGCTCATGGTAAATGGAATCCCCTACGATTCCGACGCCGGGCGCGCCTGGTGCGGAGCCATCACGGCAATCATGCACGGTGAAGCTTTCGCGACCAGCGCTGAAATCGCCAAGTCGAAGGGCCCCTTCGCCGGATTTGCCAAGAACCGCGAGCCGATGCTCAAGGTAATGCGCATGCATCGCGCTGCTGCTGACCAGATTCCGGCCGCCTGTCCGGAATATATGCTCGAAGCAGCCAAAGACTCCCTCACCCGCGCGGTGAAGGATGGCGAAAAGCACGGCTACCGCAACGCCCAGGCCACGGTGCTTGCTCCGACCGGCACGATCGGCCTTCTCATGGACTGCGACACTACCGGCATCGAGCCCGACTTCGCTCTCGTGAAGTTCAAGAAACTGGCCGGCGGCGGTTACTTCAAGATCGTGAATCAGAGCGTGCCTCGCGCCCTTAAGGCTCTCGGCTACGGCGCCAAAGAAGTGGACCAGATCATCAAGTACGTAGTGGGAACCCTCACCCTGGAAGGCGCAGCACCGGTCAACGCTGCCGCACTCCGGGCCAAAGGCCTCTCCGATCAGGATCTCAAGAAGATCGAAGCTGCGCTCCCTGGCGTGTTTGAGCTTCCGATGGCATTCAATCGCTACAACTTGAGCGAAGTGACCATCGAGAAACTCCAACTCAAGGCTGAGGACTTTTCGAAGCCGGGATTCTCGCTCTTGAAACACCTCGGGTTCAACGATGCTCAGATCGACGCATCCAACGAGGAAATCTGTGGTCGAATGACGGTCGAGGGCTGCCCGCAGCTCAAGCCGGAGCACCTGCCTGTGTTTGACTGCGCCAACAAGTGCGGGAAGATCGGCACTCGCTTCCTTTCGTCGATGAGCCACATCAAGATGATGGCGGCAGCTCAGCCGTTCCTCTCGGGTGCGATCTCCAAAACGGTAAACCTTCCCTATGAGGCCACTGCCGAAGACATCAAGCACATCTACTTCGAGGGTTGGAAGCTCGGACTGAAGGCGATCGCCGTCTACCGAGACGGATCCAAGATGAGCCAGCCGCTCAGCGCGTCTTCGAAAGAAAAGAAAGAGGAGCCGAAGTCCCTGGCCGAAGCCGATCTTTCACAGACGAAGATCGAGGACCTCGAGAAGATCATCGCCAAGGCGGTAGCCCGGGCGGAAGAGCTTCGTGTGCGTCCGAAGGTCGACCGTCGCCGCCTGCCTCGCAAGCGTGGTGGCTTCACCCAAGAAGCCAAGGTGGGAGGACACAAAGTATATCTCCGCACCGGAGAATACGAAGACGGCTCCCTGGGAGAAATCTTCATCGATATGCATAAGGAGGGTGCTGCCTTCCGCGCGATGCTGAATTGCTTCGCGATCAGCGTATCGATGGGGCTCCAATACGGCGTACCGCTCGAGGAATTCGTGGATACCTTTACCTTCACCCGCTTCGAACCGAACGGAATGGTGGAGCACGAGAACGTGAAGAGCTCAACCTCTGTTGTAGACTTCATCTTCCGAGTGCTTGCCATGGAATATCTGGGACGCACCGACCTCGTGCATGTGAAGCCGAAGAAGCTGGAGCGCAGCCCGCAGCCCACGCTTCCCGGAATCGCAAAGGATGTTCCGTCCTCCCAGGAGGAACCGGTGAAATTCACCTCCGTGAAGGACACGGGCGACGGCGCCAATCAGATGTATGCTTCGCTCATGGGCGACGCACCTCCGTGCAGCACCTGCGGACACACCACGGTAAGAAACGGCACCTGTTACCGCTGCCTAAACTGCGGCAACTCCATGGGCTGCAGCTAATCGCTCAGCGATAGGCTTGCGCCTACCCCGCCCCGGGACCACCGCGGCGGGGTTTTCTTTTTGGTCCGACTCTCAAGAAAATCAGAGACTTGGCCGATAAATGAGTGATGCGAACCATGCTGTTTGCCATTCTGCTGCTTCCTGCTGTCTCGTGGGGAATCGACGTCCCCACTCCAGACTGTCCCCCGCCCGCCACGAACGAAAACCTGGTGGTCATGAAACAAGTGGCCGAACAAACGGTGGCCTCATCCAGTGGGCTCAAGAACTGCATTTCTTACTATCTGTCTGATGCAGAAAAGGAATGGCGACGAGTCGTCCCCACTGAACCAGAAGAAACCCACACCGTGGGGGGCAAACGTCTAATCGGACTTAAATCAGAGGCCCTGCTTCTTGAAAAAATGCTTGGAGCAACGCCACCCAGAACATTTAATAACCTGCCGGGAACCTGCAACACCATACACTGCGCGCTCACCATGATTTTCGGCAGCCGTGAATCAGCGCTGCGCGCACTTGTGATCGGGCACCGAGACGGCTACGTGATTTCCGTGGATCAGGAGTGGCGGGATAAACACGCGGAAGATTACATCTGGAAGGAAGACGATCTTCGGCAGACCGAACTCGGCATGCGGATGATGCCCGACCAGATGAGGAAGCTGAAATCGCTCCAGACTATTTCTCGTTGGCCACCTGGGATCAAACCCGCCGGTGACGAGGGCAGCGACGAACTTCCGGCCGCTTATGCCTCGGGTAGACGGAAGCTCATTCGGCTATTTGAAGGAACGTTTTCTCCTGGCCCGGGATGGGCGCGCGCCACCGTGATCCACGAAATTGCCCATCACCTAGATTTCACCTGCCAACATGATCACAACGAGACATTCCACGAACGAACCGGATTTGCTTCCCTTAGCGGCTGGCGGACGGAAAAAATTCGCAAACCTGGAAAAACCGGAGAACTAGAAGAAGTCGACGAGACCAAACACCATGAGAACGCCAATTTCCCCACAGACTACGCATCCTCCGAGCCTTGGGAAGACTGGGCCGAAGCGGTCTCCTATGCGATTACCGCTCCCGATTACTTAAAAACGGTAGCCCCAGAAAAGTATGAGAAAGTGAAGGAAGTGCTTCTCGGCGGAAAAGATCCGCCTGGATTCGGTGACCCTCAGATTCTTTCGATGATTCCTCTGTCGGAGGAATTGCTTCGGCAGTGCGCTTCTCGCTGGGCGAAATCCACGCGGATCGACATCCGTGCGCGAGTGCCCGATTTGGCTGAAACCTGTGCGGGCCCGTTTCTTCCTCCCACAAAAAATATGCCCTGCCAGGATCGGGATCATAGGGTGCTTCAAGACTGGACCGTCACCCACATCGATCGCATCCCCGCCAACAAGCGGATTCAAGAGTCGGTGGAAGCTGGCATGAACGAGGCCCGAATCGAGCTTCCACGACTGAAGAAAAATTGCGAGCTGGTAAAAACTCCCGACGAAGCTTGCCTAAGGAGGGAAGTGGGGCAACTCCTGCGAGGTGGCCATCTGTCGAAGATGCCCCGCCTTGCCGATGAACTAGCCCGCAGCCTCGATATCAAGCCAGCCGTTAAACTTTGGAGAAAGCCATGAGGAATTGGATTCTGGTCGTCCTGCTGATGTCGCTGTCATCTTTCGCGAAAGATGACCCTTGGTCGCCCGGAGCACCAGAAAAGGATCTTCCAATCCCCGCTTCGGCCGAACGCGATGCCAACACTCTAAGATTCGAACAAGACGGAAATCGATTTTCAATTCGCCTGTCTGATGGTCGCCTGGAGTCGATGGCCGTGGATCTAAAAATTCCTGCGTCGCCCGAAACTTTTCTTCCCCATGGAAAGGTCCTGGTGGAGATCAAACCTGCCAAGGCTCGAGACTGGGACGACGGCTCTCTTCTCGTGGGCTATCCCAAAGAAGGCCGGATATGGAAATTAAGCGCGAAGGATGAAGTGGTTTCCTGGGAAAGAGTGCGACCCTGGAGGTCAAAACTTAAAGGCTCCACACTGGCGGAGATCCGGGCCGAAAGTGACCGTAGAAGCAGAGAAATCCGCGTTATCAAAAAATGAAATTCCGCGCTTAGTCCAGCACGGCTCTGGGAGGAACCAGCGCGCGAAGTATGCCGAGCCCGTCGCGCGGTTCAAATTCAAAACGGGCCACTGCTGCTTTTTTGAACTCCACCATGCTGATCCCGTCTCTTCCCGTCAGAATTTTTCCCGCCATTAACGAAAGTAACGGCTCGTGAGCAACGGCTGCAACGGCTTCGCGTCCGCATTTCTCCAACCATCGAAGAAACGCGGCAGGATCAGCCATAGGAATCAGGTTTTCGGAGTGCACTCGCTCCGTAACGCTCCAGGCCTTCTGAAAGAAGTCGGCCGTTTGCTGAGCCCTCAGATACGGGCTCGATACGATCAAATCCGGCGCAGGAAAAACACGAGCAATCCTCCGCGCGATGGTCGCGGTTTTTTCGCGCCCTTCTTCTGTGAGCTCACGCTTTGAATCTGGCCCGCCGCCGGGCTCCTCCGCAATGCCATGCCTGATTAGATAGAGGTTCACTCTCCCTCCTTAAAAAACTTCAGCAACTCGGCGTGTTGCTTGCCCGCATCTTCATAGCCGAGGTTTACCAAGGCAGTAAGATACTCCGGAGTGAAGAGCATGTAAGAAAGAATATCGCTGGTCTCACCAGCTTCGGAGCCCAACCCGCGCAGGAGATAGCGCACAAACGGCGGCAAGTGCTCATGAAACCGAACCGCCAAACGACCAAGGTCCATCGAGGGACGAATCACCAAAATATCGATGGGCTTAAATCCGGGCAGGCGTTGTCCACCTAAGGTTTTATTTAGACGGTCGAGATGCTCCACATCAGCGTCGAGACTCTCCGCGAAGAGGGAGTTGAGTACCAAGGCCCCCAACTGTGAGATCGATGCTTTCGGTTCGGGTGCGGACGGCTCAGCAAGCCAATCTTTGGCGAACTCCTCCGTATAGTATTGACGAACACCCACGGCGAGAATTTTGTCGGCGCCCAGTCTGGCAGCCGGGCTCAGCGGGGTCGTGGCACGGATACACCCGTCGACGTAGCGGCGATTTCCCACCAGCCTACTCGGAAAAAGAAGTGGTATGGCCGAGGAGGCCATGATGTGCTCCGTCCGTATGCGTGCACGCCGGGATCGCTTCCGCGCACGGAACCAATCCTTGAAGTCCTTGGACTGCACAAACGTAACGAGACACCCGGTGTAAACTTCCGTGCAGCTGATTGCTACATGCCGAACATGGCCCTCCTCAATAGCGGAATCGATATTGGAAACGTTCAGCTCACTTTCCAGGAGCTCCGCCAATGGGCGGGTATCCACGAGCCCGTGCGCTAGCGGCTTTCCGAACACACCACCAAACACCATATCGTAGAGCCAACGTAGACCGATCCGTACCAAGGAAAACATGTCGGTACGAAACACCTGATCCATCCGCAGATTGCACCAGAGCTGAGCAATGTGAGGACCCGCCGTGAACACACATCCCTTGTGGGAGGCAAGACCGCCAATATTGATCGCGCCCGCAGAGGCTCCTACCAGAGTGTCGAAGTGAGCTCCGGGAACATTCTCCGCAATGTATTTGAGAACTCCCGCTTGGTAAGCCCCGCGGGCGCCACCGCCGGTCATCACGACCGCTCGCTGAGTTTTTTCAGCGCTCGCCACCGAAGAACTCCACCACTTTGTTGTCGATCAGCTTATGAAAGCCGTTAAGGAACTTTCCGAGACGAGCCTTTTGCTCTCCATCGGGCAGAAGACTCTGAAGATCTTCCATGGTCTGCAGCGTCTGATAGCCCTGCTCCATTTGAGAAGCCTGCACTCTACAGGCTCCTCTCACAATGATGCTCTCTAGCTGCTCCAAATCGCCTTCGGGAATCGCCCACCGGCCATTCCTCACCACCCATCGTTCCAACGGTAGATTCACCAAGAGCAATGAACTTAAATTTTCGCGAAGCTCTTCCATTGTTCGCCCGTTTTCCGAGGATCCGTCTTCCGTCCGTTGAACGGTTCCCATCTGGCGAAACGACTCGAGCAAACTCCGCAACATTACCTGACGATCTTCAGCCGAGAGGCTCCGGCACTGAGAACCTACGACCTCTTCCAAAAAGCCTCTCTCTTCGAGCCGAAATAGGTTCAAATTCTGTTGCATTCGTTCGGTGAAGCCGGCGGGGCACAGGGGCAGCTTCACCTGCTGCTGAGCAAGCCATGGCAACTCCCTTTGAATCCCGTCTGGGCATTCCCGCGGAAGCTGGGTGAGAAGCTGCACACGAGCACGGAGCGCGGAAATGGGCTCGCTTTGCAGCTCCTCCGGAACCGACGCAGGATTGCGAAGCCCCACTTGGGAAATCTTTCGGGTGGTGCTGCAACCCAGCATTATTAGTGCACTGGCCATCATGGCCAACGAAACAACTCGCCGCATCGGTCCTCCTGACCGCAGTTCCTTATAGGATAGCATCAACTGACACCGGTGCCTCTTTGCCACCGTGAACTTTTTATTTTCCGACTTTTTTTATCGGAAAACTGAATATCACTAGAGAATAATTTTTTTGTGCACAGCAACATGGGGCCGTGTTACTGGCACGACGGTTGCGTAGCCAGAAACTAAGAACACCCCGTTCTGATGAGGAGGATGACCCAATGTTTAGGAACTTATTTTTGTTAGCTGCTGTTTTGATGGCCTCACTGGCCGGCTCGTTGGCAATAGCGAGCGAACTGGAGGCGGCCTGGAACGACGAAATCCGCCACGATGATCGCCTCGGCGACCGACGGCATCCGGGCCACCCTGGTTACCCGGGACGTCCCGGTTATCCGGATCGCCCAGGACCTGGCTATCCTCCTCCGCCCCCGCCTCCCGGCCCGGGCCCTGGATACCCTCCTCCGCCCCCGCCCCCAGGCCCTGGCTACGGTAGTGATTACGTCTATCAACCGATGAACCAGTATCTGGTTGGCGCCAACTCGCTCCGGCTCCGCCAAATTCTCAACCTCGGCCCCCAAATGGAAGGCCGTGAGGTGGAATACGTTGTTTTGCGAGCCCGCACTGATGCCGGCCAAGGAGAAGCTCAGCTCGAGATCAACGGCATGCGCGTTGGCTACTCCCAACGTGTAGACACCTGGTCTCGCGACTACTTCTTCCAAGTGGACGCGTTCCGAAATCGCCTCGGCTACGACATCCAAACGCTCCAGCTCGAACTCCAGGGCCGGTTCACGGTGGAAGGCGTAGGCGTGAAGCTCGGCCGCGGACATGGAGGCGGCGGTGGCGGCTATGTAGGCTCCGAAACTCGAGTGTTGCAGCAACGCTTCACTGGCGGGTCCCGAGTCGACCTCGGCTATCTCTTCCGCGGCTATGAAAACTACCGCGTAAGAGCCGTAACGATCCGTGCCTCCACCGCAGCCAGTCATGGACAGGCTCGTGTGTGCGGAAGCTACAGCGGCTGCTCCGTGGGTCAAACCGTGGGCACCTACCTTGGCACCTACACCTACTCGCTCTTCACGGGCGATACGGTAGGCAGCCTCTATCTCGATCTCCAGGGCAATTTCTGGATCGACAGTATCACCGTGGAGTTTGAGCGCCGCTACTGAGCATCTCAAACTATCTTGGTTGAAAAGGCCCCGAGCAGTCGGGGCCTTTTCATTTGCATCCAATAAAAACCTCGGGAAAATAGGGCATGCGTTTTTTATGGTTCGCGCTCCTGATCCCCCACCTTTCCTGGTCGGCAGAGTGCATCGGCCCCACCAACGGAGTTCCGGTAATCTACCTTCACGGAATTGATACAGCGTCGCCAGGTGAGCTGGAGCGGTCTAATCGCAAGAATCTCGAAAGAATCGCCAGAGACCTTCCCGCAAGAGTGGCACTTCCTCGATCGCCGCAAACCTGCAAGCGCGGACTTTGCTGGAATCCCAACACCGACACACCATCCAATACGGATCAACTGATTAAAGAGGCGTTGCGCCAGTCTTCATCCTGCTTTGAGCCCTCGTCGCCGCCCCCCATTCTGTTGGGATTCTCGTCGGGCGGATACCTAGTGAATAAAATTTTGCGCTATTGCCTGAATGCTCCCGTTCGCCGTTTGATATCGGTGGGCGCGGCAGGCACCACCGCCGATTCCGATCCGAAGGCTCTTGGAGACTGTCTCAGCCTCACGCTCCTTGTGAGCCAAACAGAAGAAACACGCCCTGCCGCCGAAGCCTTCGCGTCTGTGATGCGAGCCCGGAATGGTTCCGTTAGTCTTCGTTATTTTTCAGGAGATCATGAGCTACCGTTTCGTGAAACACTCCAACTCCTGCAGGAATCCGAAAGTCCATGAATCCGTTTTTCTACGAACTCCAGATCAAAGAACACCATCTCGATACGTTTGGACACGTCAACAACGCCACCTATCTTGCATTAATGGAAGAGGCTCGCTGGGAACTGATCACCGGAAACGGTTTTGGGATGGCCAAAATCGAGGAATCGGGCCTCGGTCCCGTTGTTCTCGAAGTTCAAATTCAGTTTCGGCGGGAACTCCGTCTCCGCGACCGGATTCGTATCACCACGAAAATGATCTCCTATGAAGGAAAAGTGGGAGAGCTCGAGCAGGAAATTCTGGATAGCACGGGGCAGGTGTCTGCCTCAGCACGTTTTAAATTCGGCTTATTCGACACCAGGTCTCGGCGATTAGTGGCTCCAACTCCGGAATGGAACCGGGCGATCGGCTGGAACAATTAGTTACCGAGGCAGCAACCCTTTTTTAGGGCGAAGTCCCCAGCGTTTTTCCATTTCTCGAAAGATCCGCTTCTGCACCAGGCGGGTCCCCACTTCATTGAAGTGGATCGGATCCACATAAACGTCTTCCTTAACACCGGAAAAAACGTCGGTAAGACTCGCGCCAGAAAAACCCACACCACGGAGAAACGAGGCCTCAATCTGCAGGTATCGATCCCTATAGGCGAGGTCACCCACCACCTTTCGCTCTTCCTCCGACAACTCCCGATGAATCCCCGGCACGGGCTGCAAAAGATGAAGCTCCTTAAGTCCCTGCAAAGCAGCTACCTCATGGATCAGTCGATGATAGCGAAGGAAATCCTCAAGATTCTTCGCCCCAATCTCCTCATTGGAAAGCTGTTCCGGATAAAGAAAATTACGCGCCAATCCACCTTCGGCAAACGCCCCCCGTACCACCTCCCCTCGCAAGAACCCACGCGAAGAGGAGAATGCAAGCATTGCCGACCGAGTTCTCCCTACCGGCCCAAGCCATAGCTGAAGACGCAAAAGTGCACCCTCCCATCTCGCTGCTAAGCCCGCCCAATAACTCTCGGCTCGATCAAAAATCGCCGCTCCGATTTCAGGGGGAAAAGCGCCGATGCGGAGTCGCATTCCCACCTTTAAAAATGGAAGCTCGTTATAACCATCGAGAACAACCACGGCATGAAAACGTGGCGCCACCTCAGTCAACAAATGCAACGGTTGTGGCTGCTTCCACCCCGCGATCGCGCCATTAAACAGTCTCACCCGTTGAAATCCCGGCATCTCCCAACCAGAATTCAGCTTTTCTTCAAAGGTGGGCTCGTTCATCAGAGGCAACGTGACCAAATTCTCAGCCACGGAACCACCCAATACGAGCACCGCGAACTCTTCCTTGGGGCGGCTCTCCGGAAACTCCGGCCCCTTAAACCCCATCTGATTGATTCCCGGCTCATTGCAGGGCGGATGATTGCGCTTCACATAGCCCAAATAGGGATGCGGACGCATGATCTCCACCCATCGGCACTTCGTGCCCTCCACGTCCATTAAGTAGTCGTTTCCCATCATTTGCTGATGGGCCGCACTGGATTGGGCCTCGAATGCTTGAAGCGCATACTCAAAGCTACCGGGACGCAGCAGAAACCAGAACACACTGAAAACTTCCAAAAAAAGGAAAAGTCCACCGAGTCCCAAAAGGACGGCCATCCAAGCCTTCTTATTTCCGGACATTCTCACAGGTGGCACCAGAAGTGGCGCGGACGGAGGGATTCGAACCCCCGACCAACTGGTTCGAAGCCAGCTACTCTATCCAACTGAGCTACGTCCGCGCGGTTTGTCTAAGAGCAACGAAGCTACCACGGACCTAACTCTTGCATCAAACTTGTGAGGCGGGCCTCCCCGGAGTACATTCGGGCCCCATGAATCAATCGGTGATCCATAGTCCCAAGGTAGAAGATCTACGCGAATTGGTGCGAGCGCGTCGTAGGGGCATCTATATTTACGCACTGCCAAATCTTCTGACCTCTGCCAACCTCCTCCTAGGGTTTCTCTCCATTCTTTTCGCGGTCGACGGGAAATTCATTCAAGCTGTCTGGACGATCCTATTCTCCTCAATTTTCGACATGCTGGATGGCCGCGTGGCCCGCCTCACTAACACCACCTCGCGATTCGGCGTCGAATACGATTCTCTCTGCGATCTCGTGAGCTTCGGGGTTGCGCCCGCAATTCTGATCTACTATTCCGCTCTCAAACCCTTCGGCCGGGCCGGAATGGTGGCCGCATTTGTTTTTGCTCTCTGCGGAGCCCTTCGCCTAGCGCGGTTCAACGTGCTCGCGGATGTGGTGCCGAAAAGCTATTTCATGGGTTTACCAATCCCCATTGCCTCTCTCACTCTTGCCACGTCGCTGCTCTTCGCCCAGGAACTCCAAATCGATCCCTATCGAAGCGTCTGGTATCTGATCCTCACGCTTTCACTCGGACTGTTGATGGTGAGCACATTTAAGTTTCCCAGCTTCAAAGACACTCACATCCGCCGTAAACGCGCCTTCTCTCCGTTTGCCTTTCTCTTCATCACATTGGTGATCCTCGTAAGTTGGTTCGAGGTGGCGGCCTTTTCGTTCTTTCTTATCTACATCATTCTGTCCGTGAGCCTTCACGGCATCCGGTCTTGGCAGCAATGGAAAAAGGCAAAAAACGCCTAAAACCAGAGAAGCGCGCTTTTCGGCTCACGATTGCCTATCGAGGCACATCCTATCAAGGCTGGCAGAAGCAGGCGCGCGAGGGCGGCGGCCCCACGGTCCAAGAGCTGATCGAAAAGGCCGTAAAAAAAATCACGGGGGAAAAAGCGTCGCCCCATGCCAGCGGTCGCACGGATGCGGGCGTTCACGCCAGAGCTCAAGTGGCTCACCTGAGGGTTGCTACCCACCTCGCTCCAGAACGTCTCCTCAAGGCAATCAACGCCCACCTTCCCGACGACATTCGCATCACCCACCTCGAGGACGCCCCCCAGGACTTTCACGCCCAGCTTCATGTGCGCACGAAAACATACCGCTACTTCATCCTGCATGCTCCTAAGGGCGACCATGTGAATTGGCCATTTCTCCGAAATTTCACCTGGTTTGTTACTTTCCCCCTTGATCTGGAAGCCATGCGAGACGCCGCATCAGCCCTCCAAGGAACCCACGATTTCAAATCCTTCCAGAATCGCGGCACCCCAGTGCCTCACACCACCCGCGAAATCCTCCGCTGCGAGCTCATCGAGCACCCCCTGGGCGAGAGCGGCGACCTGCCCTGGATGCCAAGCCCCGGCTACGAGGCGCGCCTTCTGGAATTGCAGTTGGAGGGCACGGGATTTCTCAAACAAATGGTGCGCAACATCGCCGGCACTCTGGTGGAGATTGGAAGAGGCAAACGCCCCGCTTCACACATGAAACAGATTCTGAACGAAAAGAACCGAAAGGCCGGCGGAATCACCGCCCCCCCGCAGGGCCTATTCCTCGATTCGGTGACCTATCACTCCAAGCTGCGATAGTTGAGAGACATCTTCTTCTGCGGAGCGGGCTCAATCGCCATTATGAGCGACAAAAGCGCATAGTCCTTCTCGCCATACAACCGGACTCCCAGGCTGCCGTGAGGAATCACATAAAAGTCGTATTGCGCGCCCAAGCCGATCTTGAGCCGGGCCTCTTCGCCGATGTTCGCAAGCTGTCTCTCGTCTTTGTGAATATTATCCGTGAAGATGTCGTTCCAGCGGCGAGTGATCGCTCCCAGCACGCTGAACTTCCGCCCCAAAGCGAACTCGAGCGCCCCCCCCAAGTGATAGGTGATGTCGCGCACATTCGCCCAGTCACGCACAGGCCCCACGCGAAACCAGGAGATGCTTCCCAAGGCATGAAGAAAGACCGTTTGCCCGAGGCTCATCACCCGCACCGATAATCCGGCCGTAGCACCCGGCGCCGCATCCGGCACTAACACCGTGGGATAACTTTTGGCGGCGGGACCCACGAATATTTGAAAAGCAGGGCGATCCCAGGACGTATCTCGATAAAAATCGGTTCCATAGCCAACCATGCCCGGCACTCCGCCAGTCTCCGCGCCCACCACGGGCAGCGGCTGAAGTTGGCCAGCTTGCGGGGTGTAATACTGCGGCGGCGTGGATCCTTGGGCCGGCAAATAGGGCTCACTTACAGGCGCTTGTCCGCCCACTCGGCGAGGGCCCTGCCCCACATTCGGTGGCGGGAGATCATCCGCGTTGTCGAGGGGATTTTCGCCCGAAATGGGGAGGTCTTCACCACCGCCTACTTCATCCCCCCCTCCCGCAAACGGGTCGTCAGAGGCCGCACCAGGGTCTACAGGCACCACCGGATCGGCGGCCTGAGCCCCCGAGAAAGAAACCATCATGGCCAAGAGCAACAGCGAGAGGAACTTCCTTGTTTTCATACACTTAAAGTGTAGCAAATGGCTTTTTTAAGACAAACGAATTGTGCTACAAGAGCCCCCTATGTCTACACCCAATTTTCTTCCCCTTCCCGAAGTCAAGTACACCAAGAAATCCAACATCCTGGGCGAGTTCCAGGTGAAGGTCCACCCCAGCCTCGTGCAGGACAAGATGGCCAAAGCCTTCCAGCGCCTCCAGCAGAAGGTAGCCCTCCCGGGATTTCGTCCCGGCAAGGCCCCGATCGATCTTGTGAAAGCGAAGTATCGCAAAGACGTGTTGGACGATGTGTTCCAGGAAGTGGCCAACGAAGCCTATCGAAAGGGCGCCGTGGACAACAAGGTTCCAGCCGCAGGTGACCCCTACATCACCACCGCCAACTTCGACGACTGGAAGGAGGGCGCTTCGGTGGAGTTCACCGCTCAGGTGGACCTGATTCCCGAGGTTTCCATCAAGAAATACAAAGGGCTCCCCATTACCAAAAAGGAAGCCTCCATCACCGACGAAGACGTGGAAATCGTGATCAAGAATCTTCTCGATCCGAAAGCCGCCATTGAAACCCTCCCCGAGGGCACCAAGGTGAAGAAGGGGCACTTCGTAACGATCGACTTTGACGGACTCCTAGACGGTGCGCCGCTCCCTGACGCCTCCGCCAAGAATTTCTTCCTGGAAGTCGGTGGAGAAGGGTCCCTGGAAGACTTCCAAAAGGGACTCGAAGGCATGAAGGCCGGAGATGAAAAAACCATCACCGTGAAATACGAAGCCGACTATAAGAACGCCACGATTGCCGGAAAAGCCGTGGACTACAAGGTGAAGCTCCACGAAGTAAAAGAAAAAACCTATCCAGAACTCACCGACGAAATCGCCAAAGACTTTCAAGCGGAGAATGCCTCGGATCTTCGCAAAAAAGTTCGGGATAACCTCGAATCAGAGATGAAGGCCGAACAGGAAAGCCGCGCCAATGAAGAAATCCTTCTGGCTCTCCTCGAAGCTAACGAACTGGAGATTCCGCCCAGCCTAATCCAGCGCCAGCTTCGTCATATTTTTGGCGAAATGGCTGAGATGCTGAAGCGCCAGAAGTTCAACGACGCTCTGATCGAAGACTATTTCAAACGTCACTTCGACGAGTTCAAGCAGCGCGCCGAAAAGGAAGTAAAAGTGGCATTGATGCTTCCCAAGGTGGTGGAACTGGAGAAAATCGAAGCCAAAGACGAAGATTACAAAGCCCACTTCGATCAAATCGTGAAGCAAAGCGGACAGAAGCTCGAACAAGTAGAGAAGTTCTTCTCCGACAACGCCACCCGAAAGGAAGAGCTGTCTCGAGAAATCCAGCGCCGAAAGGCTTTGAAGTTTCTAGTCGAAAACGCCAAGACGACAACGAAGAAGTAAGCCGATGCGCAACTACCTTTGGGTGGACCTGGAAATGAGCGGCCTCGACGTGGAAAAGTGCCGCGTTCTTGAGGCCGCCGCCATCGTTGCCGACGACAACTTTCAGGTGAAGGAGGAATACCACGCAGTGGTATTCCAGGCTCCCGAAGTCCTCGCAGCAATGGACGAGTGGTGCACCAAAACCCACGGGGAAAGTGGACTTTCCGCCCTCGTGCCGCAGGGAAAGCCCGAATCTCAGGTGGAGCAAGAGCTCCTCGAATTGATTGCTCGCCATTTCAAGGACAACGATCCCGTGATCCTTTGCGGTAACTCCATCGGCCAGGACCGTAAATTCATTGATCGCTGGATGGGAAGGCTCGGCGCACGCCTCCATTACCGAATGGTTGATGTAAGTTCTTTCAAAGAAATCTTTAAGAGCCGCTACGGTGTGGAAGTAGTGAAAAAGGGTGGGCATCGCGCTGTGGACGACATCCGAGAATCAATGGCGGAACTCCAGCACTACCTTAGCTTTGTGACCCTCACACCAAAGTCATAAAATCACATTAATTTCAATCGGTTGACGCCGCGCACATGCCCTCGACTTCCCCCGCCAATTCCGCTATCTTCGGTCGTTTGAGGTGGAATGAAATGAAACTCTTTTTGGCCACAGTATTGCTGCTTTTAGGCGCACCGGCTGCTCAGGCCGCACCGGATCTCGGCTCCTCTCGCGAGTTTTGGGTCTGGGATCTCAACGTGATGCCTCCCGGCTTTCGCCGCGCCACCGCCACGCTCCAGGCCGTGGGGGATCGCTCGCTCGTTTATGTGGAAGACAAGCTTTGGCATTCCAACATCACCCCCTCCATCGTGGGGAACCTTTTCCATCGTCTTGAAGTGAGCGCGCCCGAAGGAGCATTCATCAACGACAAGGGAATAGTGGAAATTGAAGAAGCCGTGTTTGGCCCTCTCCCCACGAAAATGAACCCTGATCCTCGGGTGATCGTGCTTTTTGCCGATCTCGGAAAATTCAAAAATTATGAATTCGACGGCTTCTTCAACGTGTTCGATCAGATGCTCGAAAAAGAAGCCTGGGAGAAGCATCAGCAGCACTCCAACGAAGCCAACATCATCTACATCAACGGTCTTCGTTCCAATGAAACCTACACCCAGGGCGTGATCGCCCACGAGCTGCAACACCTGCTGGCCCACCACAACCGCGACGAATCGGAAGAGGGGCCGGACGCTTGGCTGTCGGAATCCATCGCCGAAGGAGCGATGCTTCTTACCGGCTACTACACCGACCAGGGTCATGTGAACCGCTACGCCCAACATCCGTGGATGTTCCCACTCGTTTCCCAAAGCTACGTGCAATATGGTCCGCAGATTTTGTTCGCCTCTTACCTTTTTGATCAGCTGAAACAGCCCAAGCTGTTTGCGAAACTGGGCCAAATTCCCCAGCCCTCGAAGCAGGCCGTAGAACTAGTGGTGGAGGAGGCGCTCGGCATTCCCCAGAACTTCAACGCCATCTTCAGTCAATTCCTTTCCTATGTGTTTGGAACAGCGGCACGAAAAGACAAAATCCCCAGCGGCTGGCGTCACTATGAAAACACGGGGCTCACGATTCCGGAGTTCGGGTTCGCCGCCACCGCAGAAAAGATCCCCTTCGACTTCGAGGGATCGGTCATGCCTTACGCGTTCGCCCCCATTAAACTACCCCACGCACTTCCGGAGAACGCGATTGTGCAGGTGGGACTGGGTCAGGCAAGTGAGTCGTGTAAAAAGAACGGCTCGGCGCTGTGGAAGCCACTCGCATCGAACGTTTTGGCGGTTTACGTGGTGGGCTGCACCGCGGATAAGCCGTCTGACGCGGTAAAATTTCGCCTCTCCATTTTTGAGGCTCTCGAATTTCTTCCGCGCATGCCTCTTCGTTGGGGCATTTAACTCCGATGGACCTAATCCGCCTTCAAGGCGTGCGCCAGAACAATCTGAAAAATTTCGACATCGACTTTCCTCTGGGTCAGCTCACGGTGATCACTGGTGTTTCGGGCTCGGGAAAGAGTTCACTCGCGTTTGAAACCCTGTATGCCGAAGGCTCACGACGCTACATGGAGAGCCTTTCCACCTATGCTCGCCAGTTCCTGGAGAAAATGCCACGGCCCGACGTGGATACGATTCACAACGTGCCGCCAGCTATTGCTCTGGAACAACGCAACTCCATCACCAATAACCGCGCCACCCTAGCCACGATCACCGAGCTCTATGATTACCTCCGCCTTCTGTGGGCCTCCGCAGGACGGCAGCCATGCAAAGCGTGCGGGCATCAAGAAGTTAAGCATCACGACAGCGATTCGATTCTGGAGCGGATTTTGGCGCTACCGGCTTCCACCCGCCTTTATCTCCTGGCCCCGATTCCCCGCAAGGAACAGGTGGAGCCCACCAAAGGAAAGTCGAAAAAGAAGGAACCGCTATTCGACGGCCAACTTCTCTTCCAACAAGGGTTTCAGCGACTCCTCGTGAACAATGAGGTGGTGGATCTTTCCAGTCCCGATGGCCAAACCTATGTGAGCGGACTTCTCGGCTCGGAGGATGCCTATCTCCTACTGGATCGTATCGTGGTGAGCGAAAACCTCGACCGAAGTCGACTCATAGACTCCATTGAACAAGCGCTGAATTTCGGCCACGGCACGATCTACTTTCAGAGTCCCGACGCCTCCCTCCGGATCCGGGCCAGCGAAGGATACTCGTGCACGAAATGCGGTGAAATTCACATGCCCCCCAACCCGGCACTTTTCTCGTCGAACTCGCCGCTTGGTGCCTGCGCAAACTGCAGCGGCTTCGGCGAAGTGCTGGAGCTTGATGAGGAACTGATCATACCGGATCGAAATCGCACCATCCGCGACGGGGCGGTGGACCCCCTGTCGAAGCCGTCTAATGCCGACTGGGAAAAGGAAATGCATAAGGCGATGGAGAAACGCGGCGTCTCCCTGGGAACTCGCTATAAGGACCTCAAGAAGGACGATCGAAAGTATCTCTGGGAAGGCGACGGCACGTTTCCAGGAATCAACGGATACTTCGAGCTTCTCAAGCAATGGAAATACAAGCTGCATGTGCGCGTATTCATCCGGCGCTATCAGTCGCTCCACACTTGTCCCGATTGCCGTGGATCCCGCCTCTCGGCCGAACCCCTTCGTTTCCGCCTTGGGCTTGGAAGCGAGAAAAATATTGCCGACATCCTCGACTCCACTGTGGAAGATGCCCTTCGCTGGTTTTCCGACCTGAAACTACCGCGAGAAGATCTACCCAAGGTGAAGGAGCTCTTGAGACAGATCGTGGACCGATTGCGGTTTCTCGATCTCGTGGGCGTGCAGTATTTGAAACTGAACCGAAAGGGAAATTCACTTTCGGGCGGCGAGTATCAACGGATCTCGCTTGCGTCTCAGCTGGGTTCAAAGCTCTCCAACACGCTCTATGTGCTCGACGAACCGTCGATCGGCTTGCACCCGGTTGATACGGACAAAATGATCCAGGTTCTGCACAGTTTGCGCGATCATGGAAACACCGTGGTGGTGGTGGAGCACGACACTACGGTGATGAAAAGCGCCGACTGGCTCGTGGAAATTGGCCCCGAGGCGGGCACAGAGGGCGGCAAGGTGGTGGCCAGCGGAACGAAGGAAACATTCCTGAAGGATCGCGCCTCACTCACGGCCCGCTACCTCAAGGGCGATCTCCAACTCCCTCCTCGAAAGGAGCGACGCGCGGGTTCCGGAAAGTCATTGCGCGTGACGGGAGCCCGCGGCAACAACCTGCAAAATATTACAGCCGAGATTCCCCTTGGGTGCCTGGTGGCGATCACTGGGGTGTCGGGGTCCGGCAAGAGCACACTCGTGCACGATACACTCTATCAGTCCCTGGCTCGGGTAGTTTTGCATGAGGCGATCCCCAGTCACGAGGTGGCGCCGTTCAAGAATCTTGATGGCTGGGAGAACCTCGGCAATGTGCTTCTGCTCGATCAAACGCCGATCGGCCGAAGCACCAGATCCAATGCGGCGACCTACATGAAAATGTACGACGACGTGAGGCGCCTGATGGCACTCCAGGCTTCCGCCGCAAGACGGAGCCTGTCCCCTTCGGATTTTTCGTTTAACGTCGACGGCGGTCGTTGCCCTACCTGTAAGGGTGATGGCTATGTGGAAGTGGACATGCACTTCATGGCGAACGTGCAGCTCGTATGCGACGAGTGCAACGGCAAGCGCTTCCGACAACACGTGCTCGAAGTGGACTATAAAGGAAAGAATATCGACGCGATTCTCCACACCACCGTGAAGGACGCGCGGATTCTTTTTTCCGACGTGCCCGCAATCGTGGAGCGCTGCCAGATTCTCGAAGAAGTCGGCCTCGGTTATCTGCAGCTGGGCCAACCTGTGAGCACACTTTCCGGCGGAGAGTGTCAGCGACTCAAGATCGCCTCCACACTCGATCAAGAAAAGGCCGAGGCGCGGCGCAAACCCACTCTTTATATTTTCGACGAACCCACCACAGGGCTTCACATCCATGACGTGCGAAAATTGATGGAAGTCTTTCATTCACTCGTCGACAAGGGACACACCGTGCTCTTCATCGAGCACAATATGGACCTCGTGGCACAAGCCGATTGGATCATCGACATCGGTCCCGGTGGCGGAAATCACGGGGGCCGCATCGTAGCCACCGGAACACCGGAACAAGTGGCGTCGTCTAAGGGGGAGTCCGTGACGGCGCGGTATCTTGCGGAGTGCCTACCGGGAGCGTCGCGCCGATGAAGGAGAAAATTCTTTCTGCTCTCGTTGCCCAGCTACAGGCCGAGGTGAAGCATCTGGAAGATACGGCCCTGAAAGCCGCTGAAGCGGCTACTCACGAGGAAAGCCGTGCCGAGGATCAACACGATACCCGAGGAATAGAAGCCTCCTATCTCGCGGCCGGATACGCAAAACGTGTCGAAGACTTGCGACGCACGATCCATGCTCTCGCTGCCTTCCACCCTCGCCCGTTTCAATCAAGTGATGCCATTGCGGTGGGAGCACTCGTTACGGGAAAAAGTGGGGAGCAAATGGCTCACTGGCTTCTTTGTCCGTGGGCCGGAGGTCATAAAGTGGAGATTTCCTCCACCACGGTTCAAATTCTTTCGACGCAGAGCGCACTCGGCATGGACCTTCTCGACAAGTCGGAGGGAGATGAAGTACGGGCTGGTTTGAAGAACTGGGTCATAACCAAGATCGAATAAGGCTCTAACCGCTTGTTTTCACAGAGAATCTGATCGTTTGACTCCTGTTTCCGGATAAACATACAATTTCACTTAGGAGGCCGTTTCATGGAACGAAGCGCCCAAAAATTTAGAGCGATTTTTTTCAGCGCGCTCCTCGCCTCCACTGCCCATGCGACCACTTTTGGCCCCGTGCCTCTCTCCGGTCAGATCGACCATTCCCAGTACGTGGTGGAAGGGCGCGTGCTGAGCCGGAAAGCTGAAATGGAGCGCTCCACGGGCCGCCCCCATACCTACTACCAGCTGGTTGTGTCGAAGCAGCTGAAAGGTTCGCGCCTCCCTGCGGAGATCACCTTGCGCCAACCCGGCGGCGAAGTGGGCGATATCGGTTATCAGGTGGCGGGCGCCGCCCAGTTCTCGATCGGCGAAGAAGTAGTGGTGATGGCTCGCGACACACAGGAATCGCCGAGCGTGAAAGATGTAATCGGCCTCTCGTCGGGAAAATACGCGGTGGAATCGGGCGGCAAGACCTTACGAACCGGACTCGGCGGGCTCCTGTCCCGTGCCGACGGCTCACCCATGACATTGCGCGATCTTGAAGCATTCGTGGACCGCGCCAATCGCGGCAAGCTCACCGACGCCGACCGCGATGTGATCGTTCGTCCCGAGCGACATGCTCACACGGAAAACGGTGAGACCAACGAACAGCAACACATTCAATCCGGAGCGAAGGATTCCGCTCCATCTAACGTGCATGGAGGCACTCATGGTATCGAGCCAAACCAGGCGAACTCCCTACAGAAAAGCCCCTCCCATCCCGAAGAGTCCTCAGAGGGACACGAGGGAGCGCAACGCTGGCCGTGGATCGCTGGAATCGTTTCGGTTCTGGCGGGCTTAGGCCTGCTGATCTACGGCCTCATCAGGAAGTAAACACTTCCAGTTGAGAGATCTTTGATCCGCCCCCCGCGGATCGTCCCCCAAAAAACGACCCTTTGCCGCAAGGAGCGCGCATGCGTTTGCTGGGATTGCTCTTCGTATCTATGTTCATTCACTCGGGCGCCAACGCCTTTGTGAGAACCATGTCGGAAACGGGACTTCCGCTCTACTGGCCTTCGCGCGGATTCAGCGTCCAGGCCAATCCGAGCAACTCGAGCGGCCTCGACGCCTCCGCGATCCAAACCATCTTTCAAAACGCCGTGAGCGCCTGGAACCAAGCGGGCGGCTCGTTCTCGATCGGGTACGGCCAGAGCTCCGGCGTGCCCGCGCGTTCGGGGCTCGATGGCTCGAACAACGTCTACTTCGCCAGCGCCGCCGGATCGCAGATGGAGTACGGCGTGATCGCCGTCACCGAAGTGATGTACTACGTGAACAGCGGCCAGATCGTGGAATTCGATATGGTGTTCAACGACCAGCAATTTCAGTTTACATCGTCGGAGGGAAGCACGGGATTCAGCTCGGGAGGTCGCACCACGATTTACCTCGGCGACGTGGCGACGCACGAGTTCGGTCATGCCGTAGGTCTGGATCATAGCAACGTGGGTCGAAGCTCGATGATCTATTCCGCTTTCAACGGACAATTCCGCCTCGGCAACGACGACAAGGCCGGCGTTCAAACCGCCTACTCCTCGGGCGCCTCCCTCGGCTCCATCACGGGTAACGTGAGCGGAACCCGCGGGGGAATGTTTGGGGTGCATGTGTTGGCCATCAACATGGAAAGCGGGCAAGTGCAGGCCGGCGCGCTCTCGAGTCCCGACGGATCCTTCCGAATCGGCGACCTTCCTCCCGGCAGCTACGCCGTGATGATGGAGCCCTTCCTCACAAGCACCTCCACGGTGAGCACCTACTACCAGAACGTGGATCATCGCTTCTGCGGCGGCTGGGCTAACTTTCGACGCGGATTCTACGGCGCTTGCGGCAGCGGCGTGGCCTCCACGGTGCGGGTCGACGGAGGACGCTCCACCGCTATCGGCGTTGCAGCCCCGAGCTGCTCTCAGATGGGCAACCCGGGCGGCACTCCAAGCTCCCTCAGTAGCGCCAAGGCGATTCCCTCAAGCGGCGGCGCCCGTTACGGCACGATCGCTTCCGGCACGAACCACTACTACCGACTCGACGGCGTGGGCGGCTCCATTTCCGTGAAGGTCGCCAGCTATTCGCTCTTCGGGCCGGGCGACGTGCGGGTGGATCTGCTCAATTCGAGTGGTTCCGTGGTCTCGGGAGGATCCGTGGTCGACAACGTGGAGAGTCCCGGTCCGGGCGGAGTAACCAACTACGACGCCTCCCTCCAGTTCACCGGGCTCGCCACGGGCACCTACTATCTGCGCGTGAACAACAAGGGACCGCTCTCGTATTCCAACTTTCCTGCGGGCTATAGCCTCACCGACTACGACCCCCACTACCTCTTGATGGTGGGAGTAAACGGGAGCTTCGGCTCCACCGCAACTACCGATATGAGCGCCTGCGTGAGTGTGGCGAACACCCAACAAAATGCGTCATATCGGGCGCCCGCCTCGTCGGAGCGGGAAAAAACCAGCGGCGGTGGCTGCGGATCGGTGGATACCGGATCGAGCGGACCCGGCATTGGCGGCCCCATGCTGGCGCTGATTCTCGCGGTCATGATCAAAGTTGCGCAAGCCTCGCTTGCAGTGGTGCGCCGCCGACGATAGACTTTTCCCATGACCGGGAAACGTATCCATCATTGGTTGATCGCAGTAGTAGGAATCACTCTGGCCGGAGAGGCCGCAGCAGCCTTCGCTCCGGGCGATGTGCTGGCGGCAGCCAAAACGAAGAAGAACGTCTACTTCAGCGACACTGTGTTCTGGGGCGGCGATGCCTTGGCCGATCCCGTAAATTTGTCGGGAGTACGCTGGGCCCCCAATCAAGGATTTGAGCGGATTGTGGTGGATCTGGGATCCTCCGGCGGGAACGACGGCAAACTTCCTCCCTATTTCCAGGTCGGCGTGAGTTCTGCCCGCCAGGCCATCACGGTGAGCATCAAAGGAATCACCGGACGAAGCACCTCCAGCGAAAAGCTCAACGCAGCCGTGAAAAAAAGTTCCTTAATCCAGTCCGCCTACATCGCTCCCCCCGTGGAAGGCGACCTTGCAGCGCTGGAGTTCACAACGAAGGGTACGGTAGACGTAGAATCCTTCTTTCTGGTGGACCCGCCGAGGATCGTGATCGATGTGCGGGCAAAGAACTGACAGTTTTTTTCTTCTAATCGCTCTGCTGCTGTTGACGGCGAGCGGCCCCGCTTTCGCCAAGAAGAACACCTTCGACAACCGCAGTGGCGTGGGCTTTTCCTTTCGCGGCGGAGCTACCGTGCTCCCCCAAACCGACTTCGTGGTTCGTCCGCAGTCGGCCACACACAATTATTCCACCTTCGCGGGGTTTGACCCGTTCGTCGATTTCGGAAACTTCGTAATCCGCGGTCAAGTGACCGCGGCCATTCCTCCTGATGTCCAAGGATCGGGCGCCGGATTTACTGAAAAGTCGGAGAGCGTGGTACTGATGTATGGGGGACAGCTACAGCTTGTGCCGTTTATCAATCAGGCGCGCACGGCTCGCCTCTATATGGCGGGCGGGCTCGGCCTGGCCACCATCTATTTAACCAACACCCGCGTTTACTCCAGCGGCGGAACTCAAACGAGTTATACGTCGAGAGCACGGACCACAGTGCCCTACACTTCCGCAGCACTCGGCTTTGAAACCTTTCTCGTACAAAACTATGTGTTTCAGCTGGAGGGCGGCTATCGGAACCTACGGGCTCACGAGCTGAACCTCACCACGTCGGGCGACGTGCGCGGCCAAACTCCAGGCAATGGTTCCGTGGCCCGCGATGATGTGGGCACTCCCCAAAGTTACTCGTTCAGCGGAATCTATGCGTCGATTGCGTTCAGTTTGATGTTTTGAGGAGTTTTTTACCAAGGTCGAGATACCTTCACGCACTACTAGAACCCTTCTCTTGGTCGCCTCAAATGGAGTTCAAGTTAATGCGTGCAAGATAATAATGTTCGGGCGCTCATACGAATTCATTCAAGTTTATAACATTTGAAAGAAGTCCAACAAATCGAACCGGGGCCCCTTCTGCCTCACGCGATCTCATCGCTTCGGCCTGAATCATTCTTAACTTTGCCAAATACTCGTGCGCAGCCTCTCGCATTGCCCGAGCGGACACTTCAGTATTTGGAATGGCCATGTAATCCACCCTTCGGCCGGGTACATTTTGCTTCTCGGCCAATACGGCCTCCACGCCAATCTGAAATACTTGCGGCAAAAACTGTGAGAGGTGTTGATTATCGAAGAAAGTAAAAAAGTAATTTTTACTAAAAATTAGCTTTCCACCCGACACCTTGCCAACATGCCGAGCACATAACCTATCGATAAGTGAGTCAAGTAACTCATGGAGCTCTGCCGGAACCGATTCATAAAGGTCTTTCAGATGCCAAACGGACCTGGAAAACACGTGGTGCGTAAGGGCAAATGTAGCCGGGTCGGCATTAATATCATCTGAAGACAGAATAACCTCAGCATCCACGCTTCGATTAATTGCGACGGAATGAGACGTTAATTCTGACACCCAGCCCCTCAAAAGTAGTTATGAGCGCAACTTAGCGATCTGCTGAATTACGCCAACTTTGCCACGCGCGTCTTCTAACGCGGCGCTCCGCTGGTGTCGAGTGGTAAAAATTTCAAGCAAGGTCAAAAAATGCTCGGCAGCCCTAACCCTAAGATATCCCGGTAGAATTTCGAATACCTCTCCCACTGCCTGTGCATCAGCCCCCATCACAACCCCACCAGAACGCTCTGCCATCACAGCTGCCCGTCCAGCCCGATGTATCGCCTTCCGGAGATCCTTCGCGCCCTCTTCGTCCCTGCGGACATCGTCTTCAATCTTCAGGAATAGGAGGTGCGCTTCTGCCGCGGACCCGAGCCGTAGCACACGGATCAATCGGTAAAATGCCTCGTTACCCATTCGATAACGGGGATTGCTGAGCAACTGCCCGAGCGCCGGGAGCCCCACCGCCCGGGGGTGTTTCGCCACGAAGGCCTGATAGGAGAGCCCCTCGGCCTTCAGGCGAGACTTCAGATATAGGCGGAAGTCCTTGTAACTCAACGGATCGGGGAGATGCTTCATTTATTATTTATAATTACTAATCTATAAACTCTATGAAGTACAGCAAATCCGATTGCTCGAAGATCGGCCCTCCGTTACACCCTGCCGCGTACCAAAATCGATCAACAGAGCCTACAGTCCTTCGGGATTGCTGGCGCAATTGAGGTGGCAAAACATGAGCGCAATCAAGAATAAGGTAGGGTACCGCGAGCCGCATCGGGAAGAGATGGCTTCGGTATATGAGACCTCTTGGAACATAGAAGAAGAAGACGTGCAGGGCAGAAGACAGACAAGCTTCACCGTAGCCCAACTCACCAACACCTGGAAATGGGAAGGAGCTTTCGAATGGAACTTCTGAAATCAATCGCACCCACGAACCAAACGATCCTGATCACCGGACGCACCGGCACAGGAAAGACCCATCTCGCAGAAGAAATTCACCGGATGAGTCCTCGCGCCACGGCCCGCTTCGCGGCGGTAAATCTGGCTACCTTGAGTGAAAATCTCATCGAGAGCGAGCTTTTTGGCCACGAAAAGGGAGCCTTCTCGGGGGCAGACCAGCGCCGCGTGGGACGCCTGGAACACGCCAATGGCGGAACGGTGTTTCTCGACGAAATCGGAGAGCTTCCTCTTCGACTGCAAGTGAAGCTACTCGACGCGCTAAACCACCGAACGATCACTCCGGTTGGATCCAACCGGGAGATCAAGCTCAACATCCGCATTATCGCCGCCACCAATCGCGATCTTGCCAAGATGGTAAAGGAGGGCACTTTCCGGGAAGACCTCTTCTTTCGCATCAATGCCTTTCAGGTGCACCTCAAAGACTTAAAGGACGAAGCAGAAAAGTTAGTACCGCTGGCAAAACAATTCGCAAGAGCGGCCGCTGATGAACAGGGGCGAGTTTTCATTCGGTTCACGCTCGAGTGCGAGGAAGCACTACAACGCCATTCTTGGCCCGGAAATGTGCGGGAACTGAAAAATTCAGTGGAGTTTGCTGTAGCCATGAGTCCCGATGGGGTGATTCAGCCACAACATCTACCGCCCACACTGCGCTTCGACGATCTCCTGAAACCCACGCCCAGCAAGGCTTCAGAGCTGCCCGTAGAAGAGTTATTCTCGAACGACTGGCAAGAGAGCAGGCGCAAATTTGAAAGCCTTTACATTCGGGAAATGCTGAGAAGAAATTCCGGACGAATCAATCTCACCGCACGAACCACCGGCCTGTCGAAAGTGACTCTGATCGGAAAAATTCGTCGTTACCGGATCGATGTAAATGAGATCAAATTCGATCTTTGGCGAACCCAAAGAGCAAGCGGATGACTCGGTCTATACGCCGATTCAAAGCAATATCAGAGAGTTAAAAAAACCGACTTTTACCTTCCGGATTAGAACATCCGACAGGTAAGAGTCGGGTATAAGTGCCCGTACCGCCTTGATTTTTTCCTTAAGCGTCTCCCCTTACGCACCGAGAAGTTTCATGAACGCCATTGTGCAAGGAGAGGCGACTCATGGACCAAAAAACTACGGCCAAATACAAGAAGCGGCTGATGGAAGAGCGGCAACGCCTTCTCACCCAGAGCACCGCCACCAAGCGCAAACAAGATTTTGAAATCACCACCGACGATCTCGCCGACGAAGGCGACATCTCGAGCATGGAGCAGACCCAAGGCGTGGTCTTCAGCCTGCTCGACCGGGAATACAATGCGCTGAAAGACATCGAAAGCGCACTCGAGAGAATTGAAGACGGTACATATGGTTGTTGCGAAGACTGCGATGGCGAGATTGGCGCCAAACGTTTGGAAGTATTCCCGACGGCGCGGTACTGCGTCCAGCATCAGGAAGAGCGGGAACGAAAGAAGAAGTCGTTTGTAGCGTGAGAATGTGAATTTAGGTGAGTTGGGCTGAGGCTCGAACTGAGGCGGAGAATTAGATGGTTACGAACTACGAAGGCGAACAGATTAAAATCCCGGAAAATCTCCCGATGCTTCCTGTCAGGGACATCGTAATTTTCCCTTTCATGATCCTGCCCCTGTTTGTGGGCCGGGACAGCTCGATCAAAGCTGTGGAAGAAGCGCTGGCCAGAAATGACCGCCTGATCTTCTTGTCGAGCCAGAAGAATACCGCCGATGAGTTTCCACAGCCCGACGGTATCTACCCTACCGGAACGGTAGCGATGATCATGCGGATGCGGAAACTACCCGACGGACGCATCAAGATCCTTGCCCAGGGGCTGAGTAAGGCTCGTGTAAAGGAGTTCACTCAAAGCGAACCCTTCTACCGCGTGAATGTGGAGAAGATCGAAGAAGTGGTGATGAGCGCCGAAACCACTCTGGAGGCCGAGGCACTCGCACGCACGGTGCGCGAGAACCTGGAAAAGGTGATCTCTCTCGGCAAAGTGCTTTCACCCGACATTCTTATGGTCCTCGACGACGTGGCGGATCCGGGCAGACTCGCCGACCTCGTAGCCTCCAACCTGGGGCTCAAGATGAGTGAGGCTCAGGAACTCTTGGAAATGACGGATTCGCTTCAGCGCATCCGTGCGGTGAACGAAATCCTCGTACGTGAACTCGAAGTGCTGCAGATGCAGGCCAAGATTCGCTCCCAAGCGAAGGACGAGATGACCAAGAGCCAGAAGGAATACTTCCTCCGCGAACAAATCCGGGCGATCAAAAACGAGCTTGGAGATTCCGACAACAAACAAGAAGAGTTCGCTGAGATTCGCCAGAAGATTCTCGACGCTAAATTGCCGGAAGAAACTGAGTCCGAAGTGCTCAAGCAGCTCAGCCGCTTGGAACGCATGCATCCGGACTCCTCCGAAGCATCGATCCTGCGTACCTATATGGATCTGATCGTGGATCTCCCCTGGAACAAGGGAACTGAGGACAACCTCGATCTGAAGCATGCCAAGAAGATTCTCGACGAAGATCACTTCGATCTGCAAAAGATCAAGGAGCGCTGTCTGGAATTCCTTGCCGTAAGGAAGCTCAATCAAAACATGAAGGGACCGATCCTCTGTTTCGTGGGTCCTCCCGGAGTGGGAAAAACCTCGCTCGGTCGCTCGATTGCAAAAGCACTGGGACGAGAATTCCACCGCATCTCTCTCGGCGGCGTGAAGGACGAAGCCGAAATTCGTGGCCATCGACGCACCTACGTGGGAGCTATGCCTGGAAAAATTATCCAGGGACTCAAGCAGGTGAAGAGCAAGAACCCGATCTTCGTGCTCGACGAGATCGACAAGCTCGGTAACGATTTCCGCGGCGACCCTTCCAGTGCCCTGCTGGAAGTGCTCGACCCTGAGCAGAACAACACTTTCCGTGACCACTATCTGAACCTTCCGTTTGATCTCTCGAACGTGATGTTCCTGGCTACAGCGAACGTACTCGAAACCATTCCGCCCGCTTTGCGCGACAGGATGGAAGTAATTCAGCTCTCCGGCTACACCGAAGACGAAAAGCTGAAGATCTCCAAACAGTACCTGATCCCGAAGCAGATCAAGGAAAACGGGATCACGGAGAAAAATATCGACTTCACCGACGACGGCATGTCGTTCTTGATCGGACACTACACACGCGAAGCAGGTCTCAGAAACCTGGAGCGACAGATCGGCACGGTTTGCCGCAAGGTGGCCCGTAAAGTTGCCGAAGGCGAAGCGCACAAGGTGAAGATTCTGCCCGAAGTGGTGCAGAAGATGCTTGGCCCCCCGATGTACACTCGCGAAGACGCGGAAGACCGCGACGACGTGGGCGTGAGCACGGGACTCGCCTGGACTCAGGCCGGTGGAGAAATTCTCTTCATCGAGACTGGAATGTCGAAGGGTAAGGGCGGCGTGATTCTTACCGGCCAGATGGGCGACGTAATGAAGGAGAGCGCCACCACTGCGATGAGCTACATCCGCGGAAACGCAGATCGCTACAACATCACAGAAAAGACACTCTCGGAAAACGACATCCATGTGCACATGCCGGCCGGGGCGATTCCGAAGGACGGACCGTCGGCGGGAATTGCGATGGCTACCGCGATCGTGAGCAGATTCTCCGGTGTTCCGGTGAGAAAAGATGTGGCGATGACCGGAGAACTTACCCTCACGGGACGAGTACTCCCCATCGGCGGACTGAAGGAAAAAGCCCTCGCCGCTATGCGAATGGGAATCACCAAGATCATCATCCCCTGGAAGAACGTGAAGGACCTCGACGATATCGCCGAGGAATACCGTGAGAAGCTCGAGTTTCTTCCGGTAAAACATCTCGATGAAGTGCTCCAGTTTGCCTTAGCCAAGCAGATTGGGTCTTCAGAGAAGAAGAAAAATAAAAAGAGCGGTACCGGCGGCGCGAGCAGCCGGGATCGTCTGAGTGCCTCGGAGCGAGCGGCCTAACTCGTTTCGCACACGGCAACAGGTGCGACCCTGTGATCCATCCCCCCGGGGTGCTATCATAGGGTCGTAGTGTTTGAGATACCTCCAATCCCCTTGGGACGAATTCTGCTCCTGATCGCCTGCTCGGCGTTCTTTTCTGCCTCGGAGACCGCCCTCTTCAGCCTCTCCCGCTTTCACCTTCGGCAATGGAAAACCCGCCATCCAAAAACGTTTCAGCATGCCCGGCACCTGCTGGATCGTCCGGCTGCCCTCGTGGCCACTGCACTCCTCGGCAACGAGTTAGCCAATGTGTTTATCTCCAACATCATGGCCGTCTACTGGGGGCAAACTGGTCTTCCCACGGTGTGGGTAACCGCGATCAATCTGTGTACCGTGGTCCCGCTGATTGTATTTTTTGGCGAGATCACGCCTAAAATTGTGGCGGCAAAGTCGGCCTACGGCACCGGACAGTTCGTGATCGGCCCCTTGTGGTGGTTCTATAAGCTCTCGTTTCCCGTGAGATTCCTCATTGAAAACCTGGTGGAGCTCCTCACGCGGAACATGCGGAAGCGCCATCCGGTAGACGACCAAATCGACGAGGAAGATTTTCTTCACCTGGTGGAAGAGGGAAAGCATAAGGGTGCCATTCACAGCTCCGAACAGGAGCTGATCGAAAACGTTTTCGACTTGGACGACGACCGCGCCATCGATCTCGGAACTCCCCTTTCGGAGTTTTTCACAGCCCGTGACAACGAAACAGCCGGCGCTGTGATCGAGCGCCTAAAGAAAGACTTCGCACCGAGAATTCCCGTGCTGAGCACCGAGACCAGCAAGGTCGTGGGTATTTTGTATTCCAAAGACCTCTTGAATCACTTAACTCGCGACCAGTCGCATACTCCGGTGCGCCAACTGATGAAACAGCCTCTCGTAATCGATACGGGAATGAAGGCCGAGGCGCTCTTTCGCCGATTTCGCCAGATGAAAGTCCATATCGCGGTAATTGAAGATCCACAGAAAGGCTCATCCTGGGTCGTTACCATGGAAGACATTCTGGAGCAGATGTTCGGTGAATTGTGGGAGGAGCCGGGAAAATGAATCTCGAATCGATCCTCCTCTTAGCCGGATCCGCAGTGGGCGTAGCCAGTACCGCTTTTTTTACGTCGGCGGAAACCGCGCTTATCAGTTGCGACAAAGTCGCTCTTAATAAACTAAAGAAACGAGGCTCGAAACGAGCCGCCCTAGCCTCGAAGCACCTGGAAAACGTGGACCGTCTTCTCACGACAACCCAGTTTGGTGCGAATCTCTCCATCGCGCTTGCCAGCACCTGTGCCACGCTCGCATTCGATAAAATTTTACCAGACCACGAATTATGGGCGTTTTTGATCTTCACTCCCTTGGTGCTGATATTCTCCGATAGCCTCCCGAAAATTCTCGGCCGGCACAATCCCGACACCATCAGCCTTCGCGCCGCCTATCCCCTATCGATTTTCGGCATGTTGCTCGCGCCGCCGATCGGCGCAATCAGTGCTTACACCACCAAACTATCCGATCTTCTCGGAGTGGGGCGCCACGACGCCATCTCCCGACGGAAGAAGGCTCGGGAGGAGCTCCAGTCCCTTCTTACCGACATGGACCACGAAAGTGAAATCCGTCTCGGGCATCGGCGGATGATCCGAAAAATTCTGGAGTTTAACCAAACAACAGTGAAGAAGGTGATGCTTCCGTTGGTGAATGTGGATGCGGTAGAGCGCAGCCGCACGGTGGAAGACGCCGTGGAGCTTTTCGAAACCCTTCGCCATTCTCGCCTTCCCGTCTACGACGAGCGGATCGACAACATCGTGGGCGTTCTCCACTTCCAGGACGTATTCTCCTGCAGAGATCCCAAAGAAACCGTGGATCGCTATATGAAGCCCGCACTCTTTGTTCCTGAAATGCAGCAGCTCGACTCACTCACAAAAGAGATGCGCCTCGAAAATACGAGTCTAGCCGTAGCGGTAGATGAATACGGCGGAGCCGTGGGCATTGTAACGAAGGAAGACGTCCTCGAAGAGATTGTGGGCGACATCTCCGATGAGTTCGACGAAAACACCCTCACGTTCCTGGAAATCTCCGAAAAAACCTGGCTGGTCCACGTGAATGTGGGAATTTCCGAGGTAAATGAAAGAATCGGAGCGAACATTCCCAAAGGCGAGTACGAAACGCTCAGCGGTTTCTTACTGCAGCAGTTCAACCGAATCCCTCAAGCAGGCGACGAGCTTTTCTTTGGAAAACTGAAATTTAGAGTCCACCGCGCCACCGAACGGTCGATTGAAACCGTGGTAGTTCATCTCGAGGAGACCAAGTCTTGACCCCTACTCTGATGATCGTTTCGCAAAGCGAGACCCTAAGAAAGCACATCCGGAAGCTGCTGGCTGAGGCGGAAGTCCTCGTCACAAAGGATGCCGTGGATCAGAAAAGCATGATCGACATCATGAAGGCCGAACAGCCGAACATTATTCTACTGGATCTTTATATGGGGGAATTGAGCGCCCTCGATCTACTCAAGGTGATCGAAATGACGAAGCTCGAAACCAATGTGATTCTACTCACACCGGTAACGACGAGAACAATCGTGGAACGAGCCTTCCGCACGGGCGCGAAAGATATCCTTGCCCTCCCGGTAAGCGACGAGGAGTTACTCTCCTGCGTGCTACACCGGAAGCGCGGGCTCGAAACGATGACTTTTTAGTTGGCTTGAACGGCGTTGGCGATTTCACGGGCTTTACGCTCGTGAGTGTCTCGCTCCTGCTGCGGCTGGATCTTTTGGATCACATCCTGACAGATAAGCTCTCCACCACGAAGATCATCTTTCTTCATGGGCCCCACGGCGGGCGCGGGCGCGGAGAACACGGTTACACTTGCCAATGCTACTACTGCCAACAACATCTTGAACTTCATCATCTACCTCTCAACATGTGTTCCGTTCCAACAGTATCAAACGGAACTCTCCTTCTTGAGACATAGTGCAACAGGCTTGCCAAGATGCCCGGCGATGGAACTACTTGATTTAACGGGGTGTATCCGAGGGACTACGACTAGGAATCAGTCAATTCGTGAGCAGGTGTAAACAAACTAGATAGTCGGGTGAGGAAATTTTTGAAGAACAAAAACGCGGGGGAAACGGAAAACACAAACGGCGAAAGCCGGAAAGCCCCGATATCGGGACTCCAGCTTTCGCGCCACAGACGAGAAGGAACGGCCGAAATTACTCGGCCTTCTTGCCCTTGGTGCCTTTGCCCTGCTCTTCGTCGGCCTGGGCCGGAGCGACAGGACCCTTTTTGGCTTCCTTAATGGCGGCTACGATCTCGTCGCAGTTCACCTGGGTCTTGTTGGGCCCCACTTCCGCCATGGCGTTGCCGGCGAAAAGAGCCAAAACAGCGATCCAAACAAGGTTCTTCATACGTTCTCTCTCCTGAGGGGCGAATTTGCCCCTTCTTCCACATAGGAGCAATGCCTGTGCCAGATTGCCATCCCCGATTCCCCAATGGTTACCATCGGTTGTGGGGCCATTTTAGCGCCAAACTGCTGAACCACTAGACGGGCTGTCTAAAGATTCGACAGTAGGACCGGCACACGGACCTTACCCTACCCTTACTATATCGGCTGAATTCCGGCGGGCTTTATGATGTCGATAAGGTTTTGAAAGGCCGTAGCCACGGATACGGCGATTTCCCGCCCCCCCTTAGACTTCACGTCCTGGACGTTGCCATCCTTGTCGTAGATCACAGAAATGCTCCCTACGCCCTCTTGGAGGATCTCCGCGGGCTTGTTGGATCGGTCGTAGCGGAAGGTGATCTTCCGGCGGTCCTGATCCACCATCGTGGCGATGCGGCTTTCTTTGTCGTACTGAAGCACGATACCTCGCCCGTCGGAGGTCTTCGCCTTCACCAAATGACCCTTTTCTTCGTCGTAGCTGAATTCGCTGCTAGAAGCCTTTTTCGATGACTTATCGGAAACCGTCACCTTGGTGATTTTTCCGTGAAATTTCGGGTGGTACTCCCATTGAATGTTCTCCGCCGGCGAGTCTTTTTCCTTGGGAAGTCCCGACCCCGGGTAATACTCGAATCGAGTCACCCCTGAACTGGCGGTGATTTGAACGGGCTGACCGCAACATTCGTTGTAAATCGTGGTGGTCTCCTCACCGTCGACTTTCGTGGTGAGCTTGTAGCGATATCGCGAACCATCGGAACGGCGCTTTTCCTCATACTCATAAGTAGCCTCGCTGGTGCGCCCACTGGCCCACGTCGTTTTTACGGTGGTGCTGTAGTGCTCGTCTTTGTTTTTTGGGTTCTGCCAGTACTTATACTCGCGAAGGGTTCCGCTGGTATCCTTCACGCTCTTCACGCCTCCGAGTCCTTCCGGCCCCCAATAGGCCATCTCTTCCGCCTTGCCCTGGGGGTACCCGATGCGAGTCAGGTTGTGGAGCTGATCATACTGATAGGTGTATTGGGCGCCGGAGGTGTCCTGCGACCAAACCAAATTGCCTCGATTACACTTTTCCTTGGAGTTGTAAGCATTCCCGCCCGCGGCACAATAGCGGTAAGAGGCCTTGCGCCCTCTGCTGTCTGACACTGTCGTAATCTTCCCCTCGGGGGAATATTGAAACGTCAACTTCTGGCTCTTGCCGTCCAAGAGAGTCGCGAGGCGACCGGAAGCGTCGTAGGTGTAGGTGAGTTGCGCTTTTTTCACGGGATCGAGCAGACGAGTCATCTTATAAACGCCCTTCAGCACTCGACGCTTAGTAGGATCCACTCCCTGATCCACCACGTTGGTCTTCAGGGTGAAAAACTCTTGCTTGCCATCGCTGTATTGGCGCACGAATCCACCCTTAATCACTTTCACGGCCTGCTTGCTTCCGCGTTGGGTGCTGAAGAGAAGTGTCCCTTCGGGGAGCTCCGTGGCCACTCCGAGCGTGCGACAAGCCTCATCGCGATCATTGGCGCTGTCGCGGATCTTTTCCTTAAATGCGCTCACGCGGGAACCCTGGCCCGGATTGGCCTTTAGCCAGGCGTCGGCGATCTTGTCGATACCAGCCTTAACTTGTGCTTCGGAAAATTCCTTCGGGGAAAATCGGGTTTTGTCGCCGCCGCCGTTTTCCTGAATCACTACTCCGCCATCGCCGCACGGAGGCGCGAGATACCCTTCGAAATCCGAGCCCCAACCAAAGCCGAAAGCGCCATCGTATTGAGAGCGGCTGTTATAGGTGCGCTGAACTTTTAACTGGAAAGTGTTGAGTGGGGAATCGTGCTCCAAATCGGTGAAGCCGATAAAGTAGTTCCCGTTTCCGATCGCTACAGTCGCTTCCGCTGCTCCGCCGTGAAGCGCTAACACCGCCGCCGCCCAAAATGCTCTCTTCATCACCAGTTGCTCCTTGAAGTGAAAATCATACCTTGATTTGTACGGCCTTATAAATGAGGAACCCGCCAATAAGCTGAAGAGAAAGAGCGATGCCGAACATCGCCCACCCGAGGGGCGTCGTAAACATCGGGGTCAGGAACTCCGGATCAGAAAAGTAGAACATCGCCATCAAGCCGAATGGCATACAGAACACGATCACGCCCTGCGTGAGGTTTTGAGCCATCATCGCCGAGATCTTTTGATAAACCTTTATCCGTTCCCGGATAACGTAGACGATCGTTTCAAACGTTTCGGCCAAGTTACCGCCTGTTTCCTTGAGGATCACCACTGCTGTCACGAACATATTAACGTCGTCGGAGGGTATCCGTTTGGCAAGGTTCTGGAAGGCTTCCTCCACGCTCACGCCAAGCTGAGTCTGCTTCAGCACATAATCAAACTCCTGGGAGAGCGGATTCGGCATTTCATTTTTCACCATTCCCAGAGCTTGCACGATAGATAGACCAGACTTCATACCGTTGGCCATGAGGCCCAATCCGTCGATCATCTGGAAGTTGAACTGATCAACTCTGCGCTGGAACAGATTGTTTACGATCATTTTCGGAATAAACCATCCGAAGGCGGCCACAGCAAACCCGAAAATCAGGGCCGGTGTGAGCGAGGGCAAACACACCACAAACACCGTCATACCAGGAACAAATGCGCAGGCGATCATCACGCCCAGCACCTGGTTCGGGGTGGCTTCGATAAACATCAGCTCGAGCTTCTCAAGAATGTAGTCTCGGTTTCCGATCGACTGCCAGCGCAGCCACTCCAGGAAACGGGCGGCGTTCATGTAGACAAGCACAAACACCAGGAAGCCGATGGCAATGGAAAGGCCAAGCGGGGAAAAAATCTGCTTGATCATTTGGCGCCCACGAAGAGGTTTCTCGGAACCTTGAGCCCTTTCGATTCCATGGTTTCCACGAACTTAGGAATGAAGCCGGTGGGAACGAATCTACCGATCACCTTGCGGCGCTTGTCGAGCCCTTCTTGCTTGAAAACGAAAACGTCTTGGAGCGAAACCGTTTCGCCCTGAATTCCGGTGACCTCGGTGATGTAAGTCACCTTTCTGCTTCCGTCGGACAGACGGCTCTGCTGGATGATCAGGTGCACGGCGCTCGAGATCTGCTCCCTGATGGCCTTCGTGGGGAGATTCATTCCCGCCATCATGCAGAGCGTTTCCAGACGCGCGATACAATCGCGAGGGGTGTTGGCGTGAATCGTGGTGAGCGAACCGTCGTGGCCGGTGTTCATAGCCTGAAGCATATCGAGTGCCTCGCCCGCGCGACACTCTCCCACGATGATTCGGTCGGGGCGCATTCTGAGGGTTTGCTTCACGAGGTCGCGAATCGAGACCTCTCCTTCTCCCTCGATGTTTTTGGGACGAGTTTCCAGACGAACCACGTGATCCTGCGCCAAGGAAAGTTCCGCCGAGTCCTCTACCGTGATGATTCGGTCGGTGGCAGGAATGAAATTGGACAGCACGTTGAGGAGCGTCGTCTTACCGGATCCGGTTCCGCCCGCCACGATGATGTTCAGTTTCGATTCCACGCACAGACGCATAAAATCGGCGATCTCTTCCGTCATCGATCCGAACGCCACGAGGTCTTTGTAGACGATTCTCTTCTTCGGGAACTTACGAATCGTAACCGTAGGCCCTTTAAGAGCCAGCGGCGGGATGATCGCGTGCACGCGGGAACCGTCGGGAAGACGGGCATCCACATAGGGAGTTTTTTCGTCGATTCTCCGGCCGAGGGGCATCACGATGCGCTCGATAACGTTCATCAGCTGGTGATTCGATGAAAACACTACTTTTGAAAGCTGAGGCTTTCCGGCCTTTTCAATGTAGATCTGGGTGGCGCTGTTCACCATGATTTCCGTCACGGAGTCGTCGGCAAGAAGATCTTCCAGAGCACCAAATCCAAGAGCTTCGTCGAGAATTTCTTTCACCAGTTGCTGCATCAACTCTCGCGTGGAGGCGATGGCAGAAGTGTCCTCGCTGTTAAGAATCTCCACCACGGCGGCACGGCATTTCTCTCGCAGCTCCTTCAGCGCAGCCGGCGTGTTACCCGCTTTTTTCATGTCCACACGCTCCACGAGCTCTTTGTGAACTCGCAGTTTCATGGCCTGCCAAGGCTCCACCTTCTCCTCGACCGCTCCCGCAAGTCGTGGCCCTGAGGCCTCTTCTTCAGCCGCTCCGCCAGCCGCTGCCGCGGGCTTAGAGGTGGGTCGCTGCGGCTTCTTTAGCGTTGATAGCTTGGCCAGAAGCTGGGTTTGCTGCAGCTTTCTCACAATGTCGTGGTAAGCGCGTGTGCTGGGGGCGCTGGGGGCCGCCATCAAAAGCGGCTTTCCGGCAGCGAGGGCGCCCGCATTGCTCTGGGGATCCTCGGGAATTCCCGCAAACACTGGCTTTCCGAGGTTCTTCTGAATCGTGGCCGGATTCACGGGCGCGTTCTGCGTGAATCGATTGAGCACGATCTCCACCATCTCCATCGGGAAGAGATTTTCGATCACCTCCGTGAGCACGCGACGAGTTTGGTGCATCACCAGGATCTCTGGATTCGTCACAAGAAATATCATCGTGGAATATTCCAACGCCTTGATCGTGTACTGATCTATCGCGGAGCCACAGTCCACGATGGTGATGGGGTAAACGTTTTGCACGCCCTTGTAGAGCTTGCCGAGCATGTCGGGCTGAACGGTCTTCACCGCACTAGGGCTGGGAGGGGCCGCCAGAAAATGCACGCCAGAGGGATGCTGCAACACGAGCTTCGCCATGGTGGCTTGGTCGTAGTTACCAGAGACTTTCAACGCTTCAATAATTCCGGTGGGAGGACGAACTCCCATGATGAGATTTTGATCTCCGCAGGCCGTGAAGTCCTGGTCCACGAGAAGTGGCTTAAGATTGAGCTCTTTTTGAAATGCGAGGGCCAGGTTCGCGGCGAAGACACTCTTCCCCACGCCACCTTTTCCCCCGATTACGGAGATGATGTGACCTGCCATCCTTGGCTACCCGTCCTCAGTTGATCTGTCGTAGACGCTTCTTCTTAGTATTGACGAATTTCTTCTTGATGTCAGCGGTTCCTTGAGACGCATCGTCGATGATCTTTGGAGTCACAAATGCCACGAACTGCGTTTTGTTGTTTTTGAATGCTTTGGACCGCAGAATCGAGAACAACCCGGTACCGGTAGCGCCGCTCGCCTCTTCCGGGTCTTTATTTACGTCTTTCGCCATATCAGAGGAAATGAATCCACCAAGCGCTGCACTCTCGCCACTCTTTACACGGATGGTTTGCGAAACCACGGAGCTCTGGGTGGCCACAGGGCCGCCTCCGCCTCCAGCACCCGTGGGAACGGAAATATTGATCGTACTCTTAAGGTCAACGTCGGCCTCGCCACTGATGGTGGGCGTCACATCGAAGGAAATGCTGATGTCCTGGTTTGCTGGCACGGGCACGCCGTCTTGAACCGTGGCAATGTAGGGAATGCTCTGTTTCCGATTGATCGTGATAGGCTGCCCATCGAGTCCGATTCCAACGGTGGAATATAGCACACGAGAGAAGCCGCCGTTCGTGCCGGCCTTCAGCTTCGGAAGAAGATTCGAGATCGTGCCCACGAGTCCGCGCTGCCCCGTATTGGGATCCTTCGACGAGGTATCGAGCAAACCGGTAGTTCCATTCGTGAAGTAAAAGAGTTTCGCGTCTCCACCGTTGAGTGGATTCCATTTGAACATGCTGCTGTTGAGGTAATTTTTCACGATCTCCACGAAGTGGTAGGTGATCCGCACCATCTTCGGGGCTGGAGCCGGCGGTTCCGCCTCCACAATGATCAAGTTCCTGATAGCAGGCTTATCTTTCACGCCCCGGATCAGATTCGAGTTCTTGAGGGCCTCGCTACCCATCATTTCCGGAAGGTATGTTTCTGCTATGCTTTGAGCGCGTTGACGGGCCGCTTCCGAGTCCACGGTTCCCATAAGGAAGAACGTGTCGTTCTTGATCCTCACTGTAACGTTTGCCCCCATCGGATCGTCGTTGATCTCCTTCTGCATACGACGCCCCATAGCTTCACGGGAGAGTTTGCTCAGCGTCACAAGATTGAGAATTTCCGGATACGCACTCTGCACGATAAGAATACGCTCGAGATCTTTCGGTACGATCAACTCACCGTCGATCACGATTTTCTCGTCGACCGACTTAATGACGATGCCCTCGATGTCGTAAAGGAGCTCCCTCACAGCCATCACCTTTTGAGACAAATCCGACTTGGTGATGTTGTAAACGATTTTCCTGCGAACTTTTCCCTGCGGATCGATCACCACCAGCGAGGTGATTCCCGGCTTTAGCGGATAAACTCGAATCTGATTCGGGGCGTTTCCTTCGTTAGCCTTGAGAAGGTCCTGCTTACCCACGGTGTATCGCGGGGTGAAGTCGAACTCGAGAATGTCTTCCACTCCAGCGGCGATGTTTTTCGTTTCCTCGATGTCCTCGCCGATTTTTTCACCTCGAGCGAGCTTCCCCGCTTCGGTTTTCGACTCCAGCTTCTGTGGAGCCCCCGTCGAGGCGGCCGTTTCGGGAGTCTTTTCAACCGGTTTTTCGGAATTTTTCTCTGCGGGTTTTGTGCCTAGTTCCCCGAGACCCACAGCGTCTGACGGCATGCCACCCGTCAGAGGAATCTCTGGAGCGGCCCATGCCGCGGAGGCGTAGCTCAGGATCACGGCAATCCATGCCAGCCGAAAAAAGTGCCGTCCGTAACACGTTTTCTGCATTCCTAATCAGCTTAGCAAAGCCCGCGGAGAAAGGAACTCTTATCGAGATCCGGGTTGGGGCGCTGCCCCTTGAGGAGCGGCGGGAGCCTGAGAGGCAGGCACACGAATGGCATCCTTCACGGTCACGTCGGAAAGCATTACTTTCTCCACCGGATCTTTGGAGTTGTCGTCGTTGTTTCGAAGGATCACATACACACCGTCGAGCGCAGTTTCGGCGAACACGAGCATCTGTGCCTGATAAGGATCGGCTTCAAGGGTGAGAGTGTTGTAGTTTACGTATTCCCCCAGAGCCTTCTTGGTCTTGATCTCAGGCTTCGACGGATCCTGCTCCAGAATACCTGGCAGCGTGTTAGTTACGTGGACGCCCGTTGCAAGCACAATCACATCCTGCAGGAGGGTTTTCACCTCCATCAATTCCTTCTTGCCTTGGCCACGATCGATCTTCACCAGCACATCAATGCGGTCGCCAGGCTTGATGAGTTTGGCCACGCCGTTATGGTCACTCACTCGCACAGTCACGGCCCGCTTACCCACAGCCACCTGCCGGGATAAACCAGTGCGTGGCCCAGCGCGGGTTACGATCTGACGAGTCACCTGCTGACCTGCCTTGATCGGAGCGCGAGAAAGGCCGCCGAGGAAATCCTCCACCTTAGCGCCGGCTCCTTCTTGGCGAAATTTCTTCGGAACGTTGATCGTGGTGAGGTTGGTTTCATCGAGAAGATCGAGCTCACGAATGTCGGTCTTTGCCACGACCACAGCCACCTCGGAGCCATACTGTGTGCGGAGCGTTTCCTCGGTACTTTCCACATAGGAATAGATCATCATCACGGCGATGATGGCCACGAGAAGCGACATGGTGAACGCTCTGTTTTGCACGCGGCAATTCCTCTCCTAACTCCTATCGGCCGGAAACTCGTGGATTTTGAGGGTTTTTAGCGACCAAACGACTATTGAGGTGAACCACAATAGTCGGTAAAGGGCCGAGATGAGCCTGGGGCGGGCTTTTTAGAGGTGCAAATGCCAAAGGCCGTGCGAATTCGTATGTCTTGGCGCAACACGCCTCCGGAAGGTTCGCCAGGGTCGTTGTTGGCGGCTGGGTTCGCCGACGGACTGAATCCAATACCCAACCGTTTCACGGGCGCCCGGATCGAGCCGGTGGCGCCGCTCTCGCCTCCTCCCAATACATTGGCGGAAACTGCCATGGCGTAGTGGGCTCGTGCCGGCCCAGAGGGCGGCAGGTATTCACCGATCACCGGTCCGTTTGCATGGTTGAACATCTTGATGAAGAGATGGCTGCGCACATGCTTCTGCTGCACGATCGAAGTATTGATGGCGGCATTCACATGAAGAACATACCAAAGAAGCCCGATGAGCAAAGGCATCATCATCAGGAACTCCACTAGTGCCTGGCCTCGCTCGTCCCGGCGCCTCAACATCCGTTGTCCTCGATGAGAGGCTGGCCGTCTTGTCGGGCCCAGGGCATTCCGCCCAAGCGATTCATCTCCTGCAAGCACTCCGAATTCGACTCCTCCCGCCCCAACCAAGAGTCACTGGTGAAAGGAATCGCGCCCTTCCAGGTTACTGATTTCACACCTTCGCTGCCGCTGCCGATCTCGATCGCTTCGCCCTCACCCTCTTTCACTATGCTCGCGAGAGGAATCAAATACAGAGGTACTTCGAAGTTATACTGCACGCCTTCCGCCCAAGCATAGCCACGACGATTCATCGTGCCTTCCGCATTCGGATGGGTCCCGATGAAGGCGCCTTCGACCGTTTCCGCACCGGATGAAATATCGCGTTCATCTCCCTTTCTGGCTCGCGCCAAGAAAGGGATAAGGTCACCTCCCGCAGTAGTCTTCAACATCGAGTTCAACACAGACTCGGCCGCTTTAGTTTGATCCTGACGGGTGGTGCCGCCAGCCATATAGGCTCGAGCGGCCATAAATGTCGCATATTGGGTGTAGTGACCGAAGGCGAGCCCCCAACACACCTGCACCACGGCAAAAATGAAGGTGAGGAGAATCATGAAAACGATAAGGAACTCGATGAGTACCTGGCCCTTTTCATTTTTCTTTTTCCGCAATTTCATTCAATTGTCCTTCGGCAAAACAATACGGAAATTCGTTCCTGCTGGCTCTGAAACCTGGATGTGCCCCCGGGCGGTGCCCTCGTCCCACCCCTGCACTTTTGGACTGCCATATTTGTAGTTGTAGCGCAGATAGGCCACGAGCGGTTTAGTAACGTTGTTGTAGAAATACTTGTTGCTCTTGAGGAACTTCAAGGCTCCGCTCACGGCCCCCACCACCACCAGTGCCACGAGCAAATACTCCAATGTGCTTTGCCCTCGCTGGTTGCGCCAACGGCGCAGACGTTTACGCCGGAGCATACTGCCCCCAAAGAATCACTCCCACGGCGGCGAGTGCCACAAATACTCCAAAACTCGCTTTTCGAGAGGTGTCGAGCGCGGGCTTCAATACCGGCATTCCGGGCGTAACCATACTTTTGAAAAAGCGGAGCATTTCTCCTAGAAAAATGAGCAACCGCCCTCGGAAGGTTACGTCGAAAAATCCCCAAATCCCGCCGAGAAGAAACGACGCCACAAGCACTTGCCAGCCGAAGGTGAATCCGCCCACGGCGCCCACTGCCATAAGAAGCTTCACGTCACCGGCTCCAGCCCAACCCACCATCCATACGGGCCAGAGCAAGAGAAACGGAACCGCGGCTGCAGCCATGCTCCACAAGCCAGCCTCCAGCCCGAGTAAAACGAAGTGAGCGATCACTCCCGCCACTACGCCTGGAATGGTGAGCCAATTGGGAACCTTTCGGGTGAAGAGGTCGTGAACGCCTCCCAGTAGAGCCAGGGCGAAGGCGGCATTTCTCAGTTGGTCCATTGACCGGTCCCGATATACTTGTCGGTGCTATCGCGGCCATTGCCGCCGATCTTGGTTCCCGACTTCAAATTCTGCTCGAGAAAAACCCCGAAGCGCAGCATGGTTTTATCGAGTACTGCTTTAAAGCCGAAGTCCCGGTTGTAGTAGAGATAGCGGGTAAAACCCACGGCAATCGACAGGAACAACAAAAATTCAAGCAGGGCCTGGCCCCGCTGGCGCCGCCTGCGCTTTCGTTTCTCATCCATGAGCGCGCTCCTACCGACATTCTACGGGAATAAAGCCTACCGCTGCAAAAGAGTCGGAAAAACAAGTTCGATTTACCTTTTGGCGTGTGAGTCAGGGGAAATAAAAAAAGCGGCTTCAGCCGCCTTTTTTCCCGTAACGTCGGCCTTAGAAGTCGCCGCCGCCCTCGTTCATAGTGCCCACGGCGTTTTGTACGCCGCCTTCGAGACCACCAAACAGGGTGTTGATGATTCCCGTAAGCTTGGTTCGGAACTTCATGAAGATCGTCACCACCACTACGAGCATAAGAATATACTCGGTCGTGGTCTGACCACTCTCCTCAAGGAGGAAGCTCTTCAATCTTGTCTTCCAATCCATTCTCATAAGCCCGCTCAATCTCCCATGGCTTCTGGGTTGCTTCAGAAACTCATCGCCCCTTTCCAGCGAAAACTTTAGGGGAAACAGTTGACACCCCACATTTTATTCTAGCGGAATTTGGTTGAGTGTAAAAGTCAGTTTTTCTTCACAACTCACTGAATTTAATGGGTTTTTTCTACGCGAGAGGTAATTGTGAAGCAATAAAATCAACTACTTGGCCACTCTGCCAACACACAAGAACGATTCCCCTGGGGAAGCCCCTCCCCAGCCCAGGCACCCTCCACCAGCTGCTCCGCCAACGGCTGAAGGGTGTCACCAGGAATTCGAGCTCCCACCGCCTGGAGAAGAGCCGACGGAAACGCCCCTCGATCAACGGGAAACCCACCCGTCCACGCCATCACAAGATCTCCCGGTCGAAGGGTAAACACGCCACATTGAAACGAAAGGGAACTGACCACGCCCACGGCCCGCAAGGGCAGCGCCAAACCCTCAACCGTGATTACCTGAGGAGCCACCAACGGCAACACGGCCCCCTCCCTTACGACCACCGCGCCCACGGACCCGCCTGAGGCCCATTGGAGGTGACCGTTACTCATTCGCGCTACCAGCACGCTCACGGCTGATCGCCGCGCCGGATCCTTGGTACCATTCTCACCACTCACACGAGCACATTCCCGATCCAAAAGGCTTCGTAGCGCAAATTCGGAACCGCAATTGCCGAGTCCCTCCGCCAAATTCTTCATCACGGCCCGTGTTTCCGCATCACCAACGCCGAGGCCCCCGGCACCATCGGCCAGAATCATCCATCCGCGCGCCGGGTCCACCCAAAAACCATCTTCCTGGACGCTCCAATCCCCCAAATGAGAGGCCGCACCCCATGCCAATGTAATCATCTCAGCCTCCGTCCTGAACTTCGGGAAATGCCTGAAACCGCTGCATCTTGGCGCGGCACCGCTGCTTATAGACATCGCCCTCTGGGGCCGATCGCTCACACTTCTCAAATTTCTCTTTGGCCTCCACGAGATCGCTCACGCTTTCAGCCAAGATCGCCTCGGAGTAAAACCGCCTCGCCTGGAGATGAAGCGTTTCACGAATCGAATTCAATCCGCGTATCGCCCCCTCGTGATCGGGATCCACATTGAAGATCTTCAGATAGGTTTCCTTGGCCTTCACCAAATCGCCTCCATCCTTGCTCAAACGCTCCGCCTCCGCCATCAATGGATTGATGAGCGACGACATTTTGGCCCTCACGTCGCTCTTCAGCTTGTCTATCCGGCCAAGATAGTCCTCCTCTTGGTACCCGAGACCCTTGAGCTTGTCGGCTTCCGCGATCGCATCCAAATACCGGCCGTCCTGGAAGATGCGCTCCACCCGGAGAAACGCGGTCTCCGCTTTTTTTCTTTCCTCTTCTTTTCGAGCGGCCTCTTCAGCCAGCCGCTTTTCTTCCTTGTCTCGCTCTTTCAAACCGGAGATCCAGTCGGGGGCCAACCTGTTATTGGGATCCTTCGCATAGATCTCGCCGATCACTTCCTGTAATTGGGGGCGTACACTCTTATCTTTTAGTGCCCTCTCATAGAGCGCACGTCCCTTTTCCTCCAATGCGGCCACCTGCTCACGGATCAACTGCTTCTTCTCGTTGAGCTGACGGGCACGCTCGTCGGACTCCGCTTTCTCAATCGCCTTCTTCGCGATGCCTTCGATAAAGCGGGTTTCCTTGTAGTCGTCGAGATAACCGGTGATGAAAGTCACTTTTTCCAGAACGCGGAGGTAGTCCTTCCGTGCATTTGCATCCTTGAGTTCGTCGTAGGCTTTGAGCACGGCTTCTTGTTTCTCTTTATTGAGATTCTCGAATACCCGAAGCACTCTTCCGTCGGACCCTCGCTGCAACTGCCGCGGCTGCTGCTGCCCCGTCCCGGGCTGGCCGGCTCCCGGCTTCCCATTTTTTCGCTTGGGAGCCTGGTCTTCCACCATCCAAACCACGCCCGCTATGATCGAGAGCAAAACGATGTAGCGACGAAACGGAGGCTGAGCCTTGTACCAGCGAATCGCCTTTACGATGATGCTCTTCGTTTCCGGCTCCCCCGGATTGAAACTCGGCTCTAACGCCGCCGCAGCGCCACCCGAGGCCCCGGCGCTCCACCCCTGAGTGGAGTTCGGTACCTGCGATGAGTCGTCGGTGGACGTAAGGTCCATCGGTTCTTCCTGAGCAACAGGAAGGAAGCTCTGCTCATTTTGAAAGAAGGCGGCGTTCTCTACATTGAAGTTGAATTCCGCTTCCGACACGGAAATCACGTCACCAGAGTTTAGCTGAATCTCGCCCTGTACCTTCTGGCCATTTACGATGGTGCCGTTGGCGCTATTGAGGTCCTTGAGGACAAAGTTGATCCCCTTCCTGGACACCTCAAAGTGTCGACGGGAAGCCTTTTTCTCCAGAAGCACCACATCGCAGTTGGTGGCGCGGCCGAAAACCGCCTTTCCTTTTTCCAGCGGAAACTGGGCCACATTGGCGGACCCGGGGGGAAATCGAAACACACCTGCCGTGCCACCGCCCACTACACGAGTGCGCCCGTCGTCGTCGTCGGAGGCATCGTAGCCACCATCGCCCACCGCCTGACCGGCTTCGATCGACACACGAATGAGAAACTTTCCTACAGAAATTTCCTCGCCGCCTTGCAGAGGAGCGTTTTCCACTTCCTCGCCGTTCACTCTCACAGCGCCGAAACTCGCTTTTCGCTCGAGCACCCAGCGTCCGTTGGCAAACCGCACCACCGCATGCAGTCGGCTAACCGTCGCCTCGTCGAGTCGAATCAAGCACCCGGCAGCTCGGCCGATCGTGATCTCACGCGGGTTCTCCCCTTGCTCGAATTCCTGCACCGGTTTGGCTTCGTAGAGGACGGTAAGTCGAATCACTGCTTCCGCCCTTCCCTGTCGCTGATCCGCTTTAAGCCTTCGGTAGTTTGCTTCTCAATTTCCTTCGCCTCGCTCCAAAGCTTCTTCTGACTGGTCTCGGAGCGGTCATCTTTGCTTCGCTCGAGATAAACCAGGATATTTGGAAGGCTGGCCATCACTCCTTCGTAGTTGATTCTGGCATCAGCAAGTCGAAACGCCCGGTCGGCCTGAACACCGGCATGAAACATCTGGCGAATCTCTTTGAAAAATTCGGTGTAGGCAGTCTTCAGATAAAACTTTGCCATATTGTGGTTGGGGTCGACTGTAACAGCGGTCTCAAAGCTGATGATCGCGCGCCGGAAATTGCGATTTTGAAGCTCTCTCACCCCATCGTGGAAAAATTTTTCCGCGCCCTCGCGCTGTTCCGTAGACGAAGCTTTCCCCGTGACGATTTGTTCCAGTGCCTCTTTGGCGGCCTTTGGATCCAGTTTCTTTTTCTTCTGCGCAGCCTCAACCTCCTCCACAGGGATTCGAGCGCGCTCCTTGAAAGTTTTAACCTTCTCATCGGAACTCGACCAGGCCATCATCACGAGAAGAAACACCACCAAAAGGACCACGATCCGGTTTTTCGCCACCTTGGCCTTTTCGATCGAGTCCCGTTCGCGCTGACGGCGTAATTCACCGCTTTCTTGCCCTGAAGCCCGGGCTCGAAACGCGCCTTTGTCGTAAATCTCCACCACAGTCGAGCCGAGCAAAACAGCGTCACCCGGCCGGAGAGGCGCATTCCGGAGAAGCTTTCGGTTATGGACGAACCCATTGGAACTTCCCATATCGATCGCTTGGTAGTGGTCCCCGTTCCAAAGCAAATCCAGATGGTGTCGGGACACGGTGGAATCGTCGAGATCCACGTCGCAATCCTTACGCCCAACGGAGATACGATCACCCATCAACGTGAAGGCGGTCCCTTTCGCAGGTCCCTGCGCCACGAGAAGCCGAGCCCGCTCTCCGGGCTGCATCCCGTGAGGCAGGCCCTTGGGGTTCTTAACGGCTCCGCCCATTTACCCCTCGTTCTTTTCCATCAGATAGAGGAACGCGTCGGCCCTGCCCGGAACTCCGCTCACCACCTGCACATTGAGCTTATATAGACCACTCGGGAACTCATATTGGTCGTCCACACCATCAACGCCGGCTACCTTCGATTTCTCTGCAATCTCTTTCAACAACGCAGGGAAAGACTCATCGCGGCTCACGTTATCGAATACATCACCCACCGAAGCACTGGCGCGAATTCCTGTAACATCCTCAAAAGCCTGGTTGGCTGCCCGAATCCTGAATTCGGCGTCGAGAATCAGGGCCGGCCGATTGAGTTTGACCGCCATCGACTCCATCGTGCGCAGGAAATTGTCGGCCATTTGCTGGTCGCTTGCAGAGGCGGCCCCCATGTCCATACCCGTCTCACCCGTGGACTTCGGAATACGAGAAATCGCAGCGTTCACCGTATCGATGAGCGAATCAAATTCCGGGTTCCGGTATTTTTTCGAAACTTCGTCGATCTCTCCGCGAAGAGCGCGGTCGAGGTTTTCATTCAGATGATGCACGGGGCGCTGAAGGAGCGCATACACAAGATACAAGAAAATCGCCCCCAAGATCACCGAAGTGGCTAGCGCCTCGAAGTAGATCACGCCCACGGTCCCCGGATCGAGATTGATCGACGCCGTGGAAAGAACCACCACCGCCATCGCGCCAGGAGCGTTCATTTGTTTTGCCTTGTTGAAAATCATGATTGGGTGAATCACTCGGATCACAGCCTGATCACCGAATCGGCGGCCGTGAACCTTCCACGCCCCCGGATCACGCATCATCTTGTCCTTTATAGAAAGGAAAAACGGATCATTGTAGCTCTCGTTGAGACGCGACGACGGAGCAAGAATTCTCCCCTCCATGTTCACGATGAGAGCTTCCTTCATGTTCGGCTCGCTCTCGGCAAAATCCACATTGAGCACGCTCTCGCGCCCCATGCTCACGTCGTTGCGATTTAGTTCGTCGATCTGCTGCGCGATGTACTTGGCCTTGTTCTGGGCCTCACGAAGCACCTCTTCCCGGCTTTGCTCCAGAATCGGGTAAATGGTGAAGCCGATGTTCAGCACCACAAAGATCGCAAAGAGAATGATGATGAGGGTGGCGGTTTCCTGGCGCTCGTTATAGTCGTGAAGCACCGGCAGCACCACTTCGTCGAAGCGGTGTTTAAGGCGAACCACCAAACTTTTCTGGTCACCCCCGCCACCTTGCAAACTCTGGTTCATCGCGCCGAGATCGGCGTCGCCGCCAACGGGAGTCGTCACCGCGGTGTCGGTCCCAAATGCGGGCACATTAGCGGATAGATCCATCGGTGGAAGACCGGCAGGAGCAGTCTGAGACGGACGCGTCGCTACCGCTCGAGTAGCCGGAGCGGAAACAAATTCCATAACAAACGGTCCTACGGAAATTTTGTCCTTAGGCTTAAGCACTCGGGTTTTAACGAGCACGCCGTTTACGAACGTCCCGTTGGCCGAAGCATTGTCGGCCACTTCCGCCCTCGCGTTTCTCACGCTCACGATGCAATGGGTTTTCGATACCTGCCCGCTCGGGAGCACCACAGTATTGTTTTCTGCGCGACCGATCGAGTTTTCCCCTTCTTGGAGGAAATATGTAGCGCCTCGGGACGGTCCGCCTATCACGACCAGTTTCATCGGCATGGCGCTACCTCCAAGGTGTCGCCAGGGTGAATCTCCATTTCGGCGCATCTCCCGCTAGGCAGCTCAAGCACTCCGGCTGCCGAAAAATAGAACGGCGAGTGACGCCATGGTTTCATATCGTCCACAACGGCCAAAACCTTTCCGGAGCTGGAAAGAAACACCACGTCGATAGGAAACCTCATGAAAAATGTGTGCACACCCACGCAAGGGCTGATCCACATGCCCTCACCCCGCATGAGCCCCTTCCGGCCAAGGAGTCCCTTCATTCTTTCCCAAGCGCTTTCGGTAACGGCGCAGTTTTCCGCCACCACCTGAAGATCTTCTTTTCTGAGCACTCGGGCGTTCTTCATAGGCATCAGTTGAGAGCCCCCAGGCCGCCGCCTTGATTCATGTCGAGCACGAAAGGGGCGAAGATGATGATGAAGATGGCGGGTACGATGAAGAAAATCATCGGGATCATGATCTTCTGAGCGGCCTTGGCGCCCTCTTTTTCCGCCCTCATGAACTGCTCATGGCGAATCTGATCACTCTGCTGCCGAAGAATCTTTCCGATACTGGCGCCCATTTCATCGGCGCTGATGAGAACCGCCACAAACGAAGAGATCTCCTGAATGTCGATACGCCACGCCATATTGCGCATTGCCTCGCCCCGTGAGGCGCCCACTCGAACTTCTTTGAGCACCATATCCAGTTCCTGCACAAGTGGGCTCGGCTTCGCCTTTTCCACCACTCTTTGCATTGCACCCATGAAATCGAGTCCGGCTTCCGTTGAGAGCGCGAGTAGATCCACCACGAACGGCATCGCCCGGCGAACCGCTTCCTGTCGCGTTTTAATCACGGAGGGCAACCACATGCGATCCGGGTAGAAGTATCCGATCGCCATCGAGAGAGGATACAGCCATGGCGGAACTTCCATTTCCCACGCATATCGCACGAAGGCCAACATCACCGGAAACCCGATGATAAGGAATAGTTTGAAGCTGAACAGTTCATCGGGAGTGAACACATCGGTCATTCCCGCCGTGGCGAGTTTCTTTTTCAGAATTTTTCGCTGGTTATCGATCTTGAGATCTTCCACGATCGGCACGAGGTACCGCGTGAAGAACGGGCGAGAGTAGCGGAGAATCACGTTGCCCGCGTCTGACGCGTTTTCGCGGCCAGATCCGAGGGCGCGACTCGCACTTCGTTTCTCCTCGTCGGAGAAAACCGTGCGGACCATGAAATACACGGCCGCTCCAAGGGCTAGGAGTGCAAGCTCGAACATAGTAATATTCTAGTGGAATGCGAGGAACAATGAAACGGACTGAACTCGCTCAACACAAAACCGTGTAGGACTCCATGCAGGCGTTAAAATTCACCCGCGTCTACCTCCAACTCTGGGTACGGCATCAGATCGGAATGCGTTCGGCCGCACTCACCTACACCACCATGCTCGCCATGATCCCTCTGATCGCGGTGGGGCTTGCTGCGGTTACGGCACTCGTCGACGTACGGTCCTACTCCCAGGATCTCCGCATGTTTCTCCTCAAAAACCTCACGGCAGGCTCGGGAAACCTCGTGAGTCAGTATATCGACCAGATTCTCAACAAAGTTCGCTTCCGCACCATCGGTATCGTGGGGTTCTCCTCCCTGGTGGTAACGGCACTGCTGATGATCTCGTCGGTGGAGTCTACCCTCAACCGTGTGTGGTCGATCCGTAAGCCCAAGGATATTTTCAGTCGATTCGCGCTCTACAACCTCTTCCTTCTCCTTGCCCCGATCTCCGTGGCCGCGTCGATTGCCGCCACCACCTTCGTGGTGAAGTTTTTCCCGGGTAAAGTATTTCAAGCCCAAATTACGGCAGTAATTATCACCACTGTTTTCGTCACGTTCGTCTACAAACTTTTCCCCAACACGAAAGTGCACGCCGGATGGAGCCTCCTCTGCGCGTTCTTGGTAGCCTTCCTAATCGAAGTAGCCAAAGTGGGTTACGGCTTCTACACCTCGAAAGCCCTGATCTACAACAAAGTCTACGGCGGTCTCGCGGTCTTGCCCCTCTTCCTCCTTTGGCTCTACCTCAACTGGAATATCTTCCTCGGCGGAAGCCTCCTGAACTACGCTCTTCAAAACAGAAAACGCCTTGTGCCGCCGGCGTCCATACTCCTCCTTCTCTCGCTTTCGGCTGAGGCCGCAGACTCGGCAACAGCATCCCAATGGTATCTCCACAAAACCCCCCAGGGAGTGGCCGCCGCGTTTCAGGAGGAAGTGGAGGAGCGGAAAAAATCCAACGAGTTCGCGGTGAGCCAGCGCTGGTTTGAGGGAAGCGGGCGCGAGGTCTACATCGGGAGCGTAGCCAAAAACGAAGCGGGATATCCCCCGGTAGCTTTCTATGTGGAGGTGAAGGAAGGGGCTAAATCCTACACCATCGACGCCAGAGCCGTGGATCAGAAGCTCACGCTGAAGATCCGCCACAGAGGTCCAGTGAGCCAGCCGGAAGAGCAGTCAGCCATCGCGTTAGTGGATGGACTGTTGCTTTCCCTCTTTCTCCCCTGGGAAATGTCCCGGTCGGCCACGCCCCAAAAGCCGCTCCTTTTCAACGCAGTGGTGGAAGACATCCGCGACGGCGTGTTTGAAGCCCGCGTGGGAAGAGCCGAGAACCTCGGAAAAACTCGCTTGATCGGCGGAAAAAAATGCCACGGTTACCGTGTGACCTTTCAGGAAATCAAAAGTTCTTGGTGGGTGGAGAAAAGCGGTCGTACCTGTGAGGTGGAATTCCCCGGCTCGTCCAACATCGTGGCCGTGAGCGCGAAGGAGGCGGCCAAGTGGCTGCCGGGAGCGAAATGAGTCTGTTTCTGATCCGACGGATTCTGTTGTCCCTCCCGGTGATCTGGGGCGCGGGCACCTTGGTATTCCTGCTCCTCCACGCCGTTCCCGGCGATCCCGTGGACTTAATGCTCGGTGAGTCCGCCTTGCCCGCCAATCGCGAGCAACTTCGCTCGGAGCTTCACCTGGATCGACCGCTCGTTGAACAATATCTTCTCTTCTGGAAAAACGCCGCCACCGGCCATCTTGGAAATTCGATCGTTCTAAAAAAACCAGTAGCGGCCCTCATCGCCGAGCGAATCCCCGGCACCGTTTCCCTGGCCCTGCTGGCTCTTGCCTCAGCACTTCTTGTGGGAATTCCGCTGGGCGTCGTCTCCGCTGCACTGAAAGGATCCTGGTTCGACAGATCCCTCTTGTTCCTTTCCACTGCCGCTTTTTCCATTCCTAATTTCTGGCTCGGCCCCCTTCTCATGATGGGGTTCTCCCTTCACCTTGGTTGGTTCCCTGTCTCGGAAAGAGCGGGCCTTTCTAGCTACGCTCTTCCCACCGCCACCCTCTCGATATCCATGGCCGCCGTGCTTCTTCGCATCACCCGCACTTCCATGCTTGATGTGCTTCGACAAACCTACATCACGGCCGCGGAGGCGAAGGGCGTGGGATCCGTTCGCCTTTGGTTTCGCCACGCGCTCAAAAATGCTCTGATCCCCGTAATCTCGGTGGTGGGCCTTCAACTCGGCGGACTTCTCGGAGGCGTTGTGATCACGGAAACGATATTCGACTGGCCCGGCCTCGGCGAACTCCTCTTTCGGGGCATACAGGGGCGCGACTATCCCCTGGTGCAGTCCTGCGTTCTCCTGATCGCCACCACCTATGTGATGGTCAACACGCTTACCGACCTCGCCTACCGTTGGGCCAACCCTCGAACGGAGCTGGAATCGTGACACGGCAAGGAATGCACTGGAAAATCCTCATGGGTGGCGGTGTGCTGACCGTGATCGTGTTGCTCGCGATTTTCGGGCCCACGATTTGGCCGGAAGACCCTCGAGCGATCCAACTCCCTCGCTCCCTGCTTCCGCCGGGTTCTGTTTGTCCGCTTGGATGCGATAGCAACGGAACCGACATTCTCTCCGTTATTCTCCACGGATCACGCCTGTCGCTTTTCGTGGGCGGCGCCGTAACCTTCGCCTGCACCCTGATCGCTCTCCTGCTCGGAAGCGTGGCGGCCTGGCACGGCGGGTGGCGCGACACTCTCGTGCGCTGGCTGCTCGACGTAGTCTTCGCCTTTCCGGGAATTCTTCTCGCCATCGCGCTGGCCAGCATGCTGGGACCAAGCTTAGGAAACCTGGTGCTTTGCCTTGTGGTCACCGGATGGGCTGGTACCACCCGAATCGTGCGCGGCGAAGTGCTCTCTCTTCGCTCCCGTGAATTCGTGGAGGCCGCCCGTGCCCTTGGCCTGCGCCCCTGGCGGATCCTCGTTCGCCACGTGTGGCCGAACTTGCTTCCTACTCTCTTTGTTTCCGCCACATTTTCTTTCGCCGCCGTTGTGGTGGGCGAGGCGAGCTTGAGTTTTCTGGGCGTGGGAGTTCCGGTTGGAACGCCCAGTTGGGGCGCGCTCCTGAATTCGGGAAAAAGCTACTTGCTGGAAGCGCCTCATGTGGCGGCGGTACCCGGCGTGGTTTTAATGATCACCGTGCTGGCGCTGAATCTGCTGGGCGAGGGGCTCCGTGAGTGGCTGGACCCCCACCAGTAGAGCAATGCCCACTTTTTCTACAGTGCCGATCTCCTCTACACCTCGTGCCGAAAAATCCCCCACAGAATCAATGGGTTTTCCGAGGATCGGTACTTGCATGATTTTCATCAGAATCAAGAGGATAGGCTAGAATGAAACTCATGAGCCCTCTGATCCTGCTACTCCTAGTTGCCGCTTTGCCGGCACACGCCTCCTACGTGGCTCGCACGGCCAAGCCCCCTGTTGCACCGGAGGGTTCTTTCGATCCGGGCGAGTGCGGCCAACGCTGCTCGTTCACCACTGCTGCCGAAGTGCTCTCCTACTACGCCACCTACATGCGCACCTCGGTGCAGTTCACCGACCCGGTGGAACAGCAAAAAGTGAAGGTCGCCTTTCAAGCCTGTCTCCAGGGGTCCGGCGACTGTACCGCCAAGGACCGGGAGCTTCTCCTCCAACGAGCCGCCGCGGCGAACATGTTTCGCAACGTGAGGAGAATGATCCTCGAAAACAACACCAACGCGAGAAACATGGAGTCCCTCAATAAGGCACAGCTCGAAGCGAAGGGATCGAAAGATCCGTTTCTCATTTCCCCGGGACTCCAGGCACGCATGAACGCCGATCTGCAACGGCGGGGCATGGAACCGCTTCATCCCAGCGAGTGGAATCTCGCTGCGCGAAAGCCTTTCAAGATCGACGAAAAAAAGCTCGACCTTCGCGTCGACCAAGGCACACTTCTCGACGGCGGATTTTCCCGAGAATATGAGTTCGTGCTCAACAACTATGTTCGTCCCACGACGGGGCAAGATCTCCATCTCACATCAGCCTATCAATCCAACGCAGCCGCCGGTTTTAGCCGGGTCGCCACAGGAAAAACGGGGACTTCTCTCGAGCAATCTCATCGGACGAATCTCGACGCTTCCAACCGGGGCTCGGTAGTTGAGGTGGATTCGATTCGCCACCATGAAGACCTGACGACGCAATCTCACGCCAACATGGAGAGAGCCCGCCAGGAGTTCCAAAACAAGGTGAAGACGCGGGAGCTCCGGCAAAAGTTCGACCCGAAGTCCGGCCGATACATCGTGGACGTGGAGTCCACCGGAATGAACTCTTTGCAACAGCTTCAGGGCGGGCCGGAAGAGCTCGCCTCTGTGGACGGCTTGGTCAAGAAAAGTCTCACCAACCCTCTCGGCGCCCATGAGGCCCGGATGGTCGCCTACCGTAAGGCCGCAGAGCGCGTGAATCAGGCGGTGGACACGGCCATCTCGGAAAAGGCGAAGGCCAGCCCCGGGTCGGCTGTGACCTATTCAATCGACATCAACGATTTCGATAAATTTATCGACGAAGTGTGGCCCAGCCAGGCGCAAAAACGCTGACTACCGGCTCAGATCTGCTGAATCCAAACGATAACCCGAGCCCGCTCCGTGGGGTTTCGTCGTCCGTCGGGATTGTTATAGGTCTTGGTTTTCCCGAGCTTCTGAATTTCTTCCAGAAGAATCGGATAGGTGCCAACGCTCGTGACGCCGTCGAAATAAACTCCACCGGGAAGAGACTGCCCCGACTTCTCCCGTTCCTTCACGTTTTTGTCGACAAACAATTCGCGCACCTTCGGGGCCATGTCTTTAGGATCGGAGCTCTGGACAATCAATCGATACACTAGGGCGTTCTGACGCGAAGGCGCCACCGGCGCGGCCCCAGTTTCATAGAAATCTCCCGACGGGAAATCCTGATCCGAAAAGGTTTCCTCCGGCACGTCCACTCCTGCCTCGGCCTCCGCGCTTGAACTGGCGGAAGACGCCAGCACCCGCTCCGCCGAAATCTCAGGCTCCACTTCCGCGTCGGAATTCGGCGAATTCATGATTACCGCCGAAAACTGCCCGGCCAAGAGCGCTCCCATGTTCACACGTGAGGCTACTCTGGGCACAACCACCATGGCCAAAAGTCCCACGATCACAAGAGCAGCGCCTTCCAGGGCCAGCTTCGTGTGCCACTTGAGCTCGTTCCACCGCAACGGTCTCCGCTCAGCAAGTAGCGGAAGAATTCGCACGTTCCGAATTGCCTTATCAACACTCTCAAAACGCATCTCCGGAAGATCCATCACCGACTTCCGGGCCGCATCGATTCCTCGGAAATACACCCGGCAAGGAGCGCACGCTTTCCCGGCATTTGAATCGAGTGCTTCCAGGGCGAAGTTGTCGCGCGCGCGGGACTGAAGACTCACGAGATGGCAGTTTGTAGCCGTCTTCAACTCTTCCCGCCAATCCACGGGCATTAAACGCTGGGCAATCGCCTCACGACCATAAGCCAAGGCACGTCCCACCCGCCCCTCAGATGTTTGGAGGGCCTCTGCAATTTCAACCGAAGAAAATCCGGCCCGATCACGCAGGAGCACGGCCATTTTTTCCTCAGGAGAAAGATACCAAAGCGGAACCGCCTCACGGTCCTCGTGTTCTTCTAAAAATTTTGGGTAGTGGCGAAGGGTACATTCCAGGGTAATGCGAAAAATCCAATGGCGAAGATAACGCTCGTATCGTTCCGATCGAAATCGCCGATGAGCCAGCCGCAAGGCCCGCTCCATCATCTCAAGGGCGGCTTCCTGTTCGCCGTAAACATGAAAAAGGAAATCGTAGAGCCCGTCGAAATACGGCGCGAGCAACCCGAGAAGCTCCGCTTTGCGAGCCCCCGACAATGCCGGCGAATATATCCGACTAATTCTCTTTATCATTCCTCTCCCACACTCCCCCGGTAGCTCTTCGACCAAATGCTCCGAAGATTTAGTGTTGCCCGCTGAATTGAATGCCAACGGAGTTTCTACAGTATAGGATACACCCATGCAATCAAACGAAAAATCTCCTTTGTTACCGGTAGTTAAGTTGATTTTGGGAGCCCTCCTCGTGGCCGGCGCATGGTGGGGATGGAGTCGCTGGGAAGAAGACAGCGGCGGAAAGATCGCTCCCGCTGCTGAGTCCACGGTCGATGCCGTAAAAGTAGGCAAGCCCGCCCTGGCATTCGCGGTAGCAACCCAAGAAATGCTGCGGGGCGAAGGCGTAGAAGTTTCGGAGAAGCGCCCGGGCCCATTGGTTCTCCACTTTTGGGGCACCTGGTGCGGGCCCTGCGTGGCGGAACTTCCGGAGCTTTTAGAGCTGGCAAAGAAAGATCGCGACGTTCGGGTGGTGGCCGTAGCGATGGATGATCGCGCAGCCGTAGACAAGTTTTTAACCAAACACCCCAAGCTTTCCCAGATCGGCGAACACATGGAAGTGGTGATCGACCCAAAGGGAAAGATCGCCGACCTTTATCAGGTCACGAGGTTTCCCGAGACGTTCCTTATCAACAGGCAGTTCCTCGTGGATAATAGACTGGTGGGGCCGCAGCCTTGGCTGAGTGGCTCCATGAAGACGTACCTCGACCGAATCAAGGAAGAAAAGAAATGAAGGCACTCCTAACCACCGCACTCCTAACCCTCTCCCTCCCGGCCATGGCCGACGTGGTTCTCGATGAGATCAAAAGCAATCTCGATGAGGCCCAAAAGAAGGTGGAACAAACCAAGCAACAAATCACCGAGATCGAAGACAACAACGCCAAGCTCACAGAGAATCTCCGCAAACTGGAGAAAGAACTGGCGAAAAAATCCGACGAGCGCAAAGAAGCGCGCTTCAATCTCGCCGACTACCACCAGAAACTTTCCAGCACCACGAACGCCCGTAAAGATTTCGAGCGCAGCCTGAGCAAAGACAAGCAGGAGCTGTCAGCCGTCGACAAGGACATCATCGCCACAGAGAAAAAATTGTCGGCACTGAAAGCCGCCAAGAAAGCGCTAGAGGAGAGTATCGAGATCTCTGAAGACAATCTCTCTCAGATGGGTGACCGTTCGGAAGGTTGGAACAAGAATGCGTCCCATATCCAGGAAGAAATCAACGATATCGAGAAAGACATTGAAGGCCTCACCGCGGATCGTGATGCGCAGGAAAAGAAAAAGTTGGAAAATCAGCAGCAACTCAACAAGTGGAAGCAGAGCCTGAGCACTCAGGTGGCCACTCTACAGAAACTCGAGCAAAAATATCTGAACGCCGTGAGAGAGGCGCAGAAAAAGGCTGAAAAACGCTGATCAACGCGTGAAGTTGCGGGCAGTTTCCGCCTTCGCAAGGGTTTCCTGCTTCGCTTCCGGCGATAGATTTTTTGCTACCAACACCATCCAGGCCGCAGCGGCGGCCACCAGCATAAACTTCATCATAGTGTCTGGAATATCGGTCCCCGCTACACGGAATATGAGCGAAATATTTCGTTCCGAATCATGGTCGGAGCCTCGCTGAGGTGGGCCAGACAAGTTCCCCTGTTGCCGCGTAACCCCTTGGACCTAGGCGAGATTTGCGAAAGCGTTAAAGTTTCTCCCCTGATCTGTCGAAAGATTGGACGATGGCAACTTTTTGGAAAGGGTCCTGCCTATGATTAATTGGGAAGAACTTCGCCATATTCACGTGATCCGAAAACTCGACGGCATTTTGAGCTCGTGGTTCAACACCGCGATCCTCATCACGGATGCTCACGGCGCAATCACTAACCACCCGAAGGGCGACAAGACTGGAACAAAAAATTTACTCTGCTCTCTGTTTCTGAAGAGCGGCCCCGGCCACGACTTCCTGGAGAACTGGGCGTCGCGGGTTTGCGGAAAAGTGGGCTCGAGCTCGAAGCCGTTTGAAATCGTGGAGGGGCCTCTACCCAACACGAAGGCGATCGTGGCCAACGTGCGCATCGACAATGAGTTTCTCGGCGCTGTGTTCGCGTGGCCTTTCGTTCCCGACGAGCTCGCCAGTGACGACAAGCAGGCCCTGAAGAAAGCCGCGATCGCCCAAGGCTTCAACGCAAACGACGTGGAAAAGGCCGTGGAGATGCTGAAGGCCGTCGACGGCCCGAACCTCTACTACATGCAGGAGCTCGTGCAGCTCGTGGGCCAGGAAATCGAAACCTTCCACAGCGAAATCTCCGCCCGCGAGGAGCGCATCAGCGCGCTGAACAGCGAGCTCGGCGTGCGCTACCGCTACGACAACATCATCGGTAAATCGAAGCCGATGCAATCGCTCTACTCGCTCCTCGACAAGATCAAGAACTCCGAGAGCACCGTGATGGTGAGCGGCGACAACGGAACCGGTAAGGAAATGATCGCCAGCGCGATCCACTACAATTCGCCCCGCAAGGAGCGCACGTTCCTGAAGATGAACTGCGCGGCATTCAACGAAAACCTTCTCGACTCCGAACTCTTCGGTCACGTGAAGGGCGCCTTCACCGGCGCCGTGAAGGACAAGAAGGGTCTTTTCGAAGCCGCCAACGGCGGAACACTGTTCCTCGACGAAATCGGCGACATGAGCCCCACGATGCAGGTGAAGCTGCTTCGAGTGCTTCAAGAAGGCACGATCCTTCCCGTAGGCGCCACCGAGGGCAAGAAAGTGGACGTGAGGGTAATCACCGCCACCAACAAAGACCTCAAGGCGATGGTGGAAAACAACACCTTCCGCGAAGATCTTTATTACCGGGTGAACGTGATCAACGTGCACGTGCCAGCCCTTCGCGACCGCAAGGAAGATATTCCCCTGCTCGTGGAGGCTTTCCTCGACAAAGGTTGCAAAGAAAAGGGCATGGTCACCAAACGCCTCGCCAAGCGCGCGATGGAGAAAGTTTTCGATTACGCCTGGCCGGGTAACGTACGCGAACTTCAAAACGAGATGGAGCGCCTGATCGTTCTTTCCGGCGACGAGCAGATGATCAACGCTGATCTTCTCTCTCCCCGCATCAAGGACTTCGGCGAAACCGCCAAGGTTCAGGGTGTGCGCGTGGCTGGTAAGCTGAAGGACGCGCTCGAAGAACTCGAGAAGACGATGATCAAAGACGGCCTCAAGCGCTGCAACTGGAACAAGAGCCGCCTCGCCAAGGAGCTCGGTATTTCCCGCGCCGGACTGATCATGAAGGTGGAGAAGTACGAACTGGATAAGCGGCGTCTTGCTGCGGCTGCGGGTGGTCGCACCCCTGTGGACGACATCGACGAAGCCGACGACTTCGACGCCACCGGCTCGGACTGAAAACCCGCCTTAGCGTGCGATCGAATAGGCCTCAGAGCCCCCGCTCTGGGGCCTGTTTATTTTCCTTAATAATTACAGGCCACACGGCGCCGGTAGACACGCCGCGCAATCTATCATATAATAAGAAAATCGGGCACTTGGATACTCTGTGAGGGGGTTATTCCTATGGGCGCTTTTCCTTTCGAAAGCGGCCCCAAAACATCCGCAACCATATCTGAAGCACTGGAAATCCGGATCGCGCAAACCCAGGAAGAACTGGAGGCGGCCTATCGCATCCTCCACGACCATTACGTCGCCCGGGGACTGTGCGAAGCACACCCATCGGGACTCTGGCTGAACAAGTTCCAGCTCCTTCCCGGCACCACCACGATCATCGCCGAGAGCGCTGGGGAGATTGTGGGCGCCGTGGTGTTAGTGGCGAGTGGCGTCTTCGGCACCCCCGTGGAAGAGCAACGCCTGGTTACGCGCCATCAGCTCGAGGAGTTCGGATCCTATCGTCGCGTGGCGGAGGTGAGCCCTATCGCCGTGATTCGCGGCAACGAATCCTTCGTGGCGATGCCGCTTCTCAAATTTGCCTTCGAATACGCCCACACCTACTGCCATCTCGACGTTCTCATCACGCAGGCGTGGAGCACTTCGAGCACCGCGTTTTGGAAGAAGCTCGAGTTCTTCACAATGCCCACGCCCGCCGAAAGCCGGATTACGGTGCTGGTAAAACGCACCCAGGATGCGCTTCGCATGCTACCCGATGATGGCTTTGGATATGCGAAGTTTATCTGGCCGGAGCGAAAATTCTTTCGCGTTAACGACCCCGTGCTCACCGCGGAGCTCGTAGACTACTTCTTCAACCGAAAGTCCCGCGTACTGTCGGAGCTCTCCGACAAAGAACTCCGCGCCGTGAAAAACATCTACGCCTTCGGAGATCACGCCGAGGTGCTACCCAAGCGAAACGTCGACAAGGAGTTCGCAAAGCTCCCCCGCCATCAGCGCTACGACGTGACCTGCGACGGAGTCCTGCTCACCCGAAAAGGAAAGGCCGTTCACTTTGAGGTGGCGGACGTCTCCCTCGGAGGGCTGCGCGTACGCTGCGACGCCCGTCTCGACCACGGCACCGTCTACGCCCTCCAGATCAACACCGGCGTCTGGCATAAGAGCGAAATCATCGCGCGCCTGGTGTGGATCAGCGAGTCCGACTGCTACGGGTTCGAGATCCAGAGCCACGACCCCACCTGGGCCCGCATGATCGAGCACCTCGCCCAGGTGCACAAAGCGCAAAAGAAAAAGAGCGCCTAGGGCGCTGGTGCGGCCCACGGTGTGGGCCCTCATGAAAATTTAATGGATTCATGCGGTTACCACTCCGCCCGCGATAACCGGAAGACCTCGCCTAAGCACCCCCATTTCTTGGCCGGCAGAACTGCCACGTTGACAACCCGCAACAAAACGCCTATTTATCGACAACTTTACTTGAGGGGGAAATCCATGAAAGTTGTCTATCTTTGTCTTTTTGCGCTTGTAAGCTTGCCGGCCCTTGCCGCCACCACCTATCGCTGCGAGTCCACGAGCCAGTCGGGAACGATCGAATTCGCCGTGCAAGGTGAGCAGATCAGCTACTGCACCGCTCAGTTAGATAAACGCGGTCCCCGCGTTCTCGTAGTCGGTGAATCAGGAGTCGGCCAGCAGACCGTCAACGGCAGCCGAGGCACATCATGGGACGTGGTCACTCCGCTTCGCGTGCTTACGTTCGGCTTCCCTCCGAGCTTCGATTCTTTGGACACATTCACGGTCTACGGCGGCTTTCCAAGCGCCAGCGAATTCGGCCCCCGAGTGCCCGTTTCTCGCAGCACCAGCACGTCCTTCACCTGCGCCGCCTCACAACGCCCTCTATCGTGTCGTCCGTCTGTGTTCCGTGATCCAGCCAATCAGCCGCAAGACATGAGATCCCTATTAAAGATCATGAAAGAGATCAGCTCGGACTACTGGACACCCGTGCCCACCATCACGCTCGTGAACCACGACCAAAGCGACTTCCGAGTATTCGTGTTTCCGGAGAGCGGCAGCGGCACGATTTACTCTTGGGGCGGCGGTTCCGTTTCTACCACCGAAGCCGAAGTGCGCAGCAGAGTGAGAGACGCCGTTAAAGCCGGCTGGGAGATGGTCCCGGTTTACACCAATTCACTCGGTGAAAAGTATCTAGCCAAGATTCGCTGATGCATGCGGCATCACTGGCCGCCTGACCTCACGAAACGCTTCAGTTTTGGAAACCAACAGTGCACTACCTAATCATGGCATCGTTTCTCTACGTCTTTGGCGGCGCCGCCATGACCAAGTCTCACGGCTTTCAGCACCTCTGGCCCTCGGTGCTGGTCTTCGTTTTCTTCGGATCAGCCGCCGCCCTGCAAACGATCGGCATGAAAGCGCAGGAACTCGGCGTTGCCTACGTGCTCGTCCTCGGTCTCGAAGCGGTTCTTGCTGCGGCGATCGGCGTAATCTGGCTGAAAGAGCCTTTCACCTGGCTTAAAGTAATGGGAACGATTCTCGTGGTCACAGGAATCGTGCTGCTCAAACTTCAAGACACTTGATCGGCCACTGACCCCAGGAAACACAATGAAGCGATGGATTGCCCTTCTTCCCGCCCTAGCCCTCTACGGCACTTTGCTCGCGGCCAATATGTACTGGTACGGGGTAATGCACCTGGCGCGCACCCAAGACCTCACCGCGGCTGTAATGTTCTGGGCGTCGTGCGGGTCCGCCACTCTTGCCCTGATCCTAAAAGCCATCGACCGCACCACACCAGCCAAGATCACAAACACCGTCTCGATCCTGCTCCTCGCCGCCCTCTTCGTGCACACGATCCGAGGTGAAGACAGGCGAAACGAAAATACCGTCGAGCAGAACGCCAAAATCAGCGAGAGATATCTCGCAGAGGCCACCCACACCGCCCCCTGCGACAACGGGGACACCGCCCTAATTCGAATTCAAAAAATCGGGAGTGTGCGGGAGACGTCCCTCGAGATCGTTCACCAGAACCGATCCCACTCCGTAACGGTTCTTGCTTTCACCTCAGAACGCGGGCGCGTGCTCGACCCGGGTGCGATGAACCATTATTTGGAGCGCACCCAAACGAAGTGCCGCAGCGCCGAATTCAAAAACCTGGAATCGATGCTGGACTACGTGAAATCCCACTGAAGAAATGGGCCGGGATTCAGAGACGAGGCGACAACGATGAGCAGCCGTGAGCCGTACATACGCTACGGCGGAACGGGGCGCTGAGGAAGGCAACGATATAGTGCTTGGAAATTCAAAGAAGACAATAACTTAGAACGAAAAACACACTCGGGGAGACTTGTTACGAATTGTCGTTATTTGGTGTCTGTTTTCGTGTTTTTTCGTGGTTATTACGACATATTTACGACATTTTTTTGGGGAGCGAGTCTTTCACCCCTTAAACGAACACAATACCCTGCTTCACAAGACCGTTCAGCAACTCAAGGTGCGCGACAGTTAACTTCGTGAGCATGACTCGAAGCGCGGTGGCAACAAATGGATCGTGGTCAACTCCCCCGACAGAAGAAATCAGATTACCTAAGCGCAATGACGAGGCAACACTCTCATCTGAAGAATTGGACATCTCGATCCCGGCAATAAGGGCTTCTTTTACTGGACTCAAATCCTCATAGGCCGCCCCTTTGAACCCTTCAACATAACGATCAGCCAAAGCATCCTGAAAAGAACGATTTAACAGGCGCAAATCCCCCAATGCGTCCGGTTGGATTTTTTGGCAAGCGACGACCCAGCTCATCGTGTGAAGGAGGAAAAGAATTTTGAAACGCCCCCTAGTATCCACCCCCTTTTCGGCCAAAAAATCGTTAGCCGTGTCGCTAAAATGCACATCGAAGTCCTGCATCATCTTGCCGACTACATAGCTAATCGGGGCAGGTTTTTTTCCTGATAATCGCATTAACCATCCCTTAAAAAAGCTCATTGCCACCGCCCCCTACTTAATCAACTTCCGAATCCGCTCCACGACCCTCCGAACGCGCACGGGAGAGCGAATAAAACCCGACGCAGCCTCTTCCAATAGCTCTTCGTCCTTCAAAAGTTCACGAAATTCCGCCTTTACGTAGTCGCAGACTTTGCTGTTCGCGGCACTTAACTTCTCCTCAACGTAGGAGCATCCATCGAGGACGGCGAGAATATCCTCCAAGTCCTGGCTAAAGCGAATGTCGTTACTCTTGCCGCGGCTATTGAATGCTTCCAGCTTTGTCACCAGAAAGTACGCGACATTGAAAAAATACACCTCAGTGCCGTTGGGCAGCGTGACACTCTCTTTATGCTTCATCGCATCCGCGTACCAGCGATTGCCGAAGCCTAAAATCTTTGAATCGGTCGGCATGATATCCACCTGAATATCCCGGTAAATTTTCCGGCAAAGAGGAAACGGCGCATCCGGATCGGGAAGCGGGTCTCTAAAGCCCTTTTTCCGTAAAAGATTTTCCAGCTCCGCATATTTATGGCGACTCGTGATTTCCACTACGAAATCCACATCGTCGGAAGGAGTCGGTACCGCAGCGATCATATCGTCGATATAGAGCGCTGTTGTGGCTCCACCAACAAAGGCAACTAAGTCCTTTATGTCCCCAAGCCCTTCCGCGACGACTTGGATCATGAGCGTATTACGATGCTGCTTCATTACGCTTCTCGCTTTGCTTCTTTTGCAGCACTCGTTTCTTAAACTCTTCTTCTGCCATTTTCCGTTCCCGGGGCCCTCCGGCGCGAATCGAGTCCACTAATGCCAGAAGCTCATAGAGCTTTGCATCCTGCCTTGCAGCCAAAGGCACCGACGCATAAAGCGGAACGAGGGCCAAGCCTCTTCGATCACCATCGGGATCAGGCCAAACCCATTCCAGATTCTCATCCACCACGAGCTTGCCCTTTAGGGGCTTCGTGGAATGCCCCGTAGCGATTCCCCGCTCGAAGCTACCGAACACCGGAGGATAGAAGTATTTAATGGCGTGGCTCACTAGTTCGATGAGTGCGAGCCTATGAACCTTCTTCTTTGACTCATCAACCAATCCGGCCCGCTTTAAGCGATCCAGCGCATAGGCCACTTCGGCCTGGCTGAGGCCCAGTGCCATTGCCAAGTCCAACTGGCGCAGCTCCTGACGCTCACTTGCAACAAGCTTAAGGAGAAGGAGTACGTCTTGTGGCCTGAGGCCTGATTGGGCAGATTTTCTCATTTTTCAATTTTACCATCTCATATCAGCAATCACAAATCACGATTTGTGATACTTGTTTTGTCAATAATTTTAAGGTGTTACAGATTCGGAGCCGAATCGAAAAGTGGTTGCGGTATCAGGGAGTTAGAAAAAATTGGTGCCCAGAGACAGAGGCGTCCTGCGAATTTTCGGCGATTCGCGGTCGCTGATTTCTAAGTGCTGAATAGTGCTTGGAAATTCAAAGAAGACAATAACTTAGAGCGAAAAATACACCCGGGGAGACTTGTTACGGATTGTCGTTATTTGGTGTCTGTTTTCGTGTTTTTTCGTGGTTAGTACGACATATTTACGACATTTTTCAGATGCCCTAAAATGAATCATGAAGGCGACCACAGTCGATGTTTAGATGGCTACAAAAGAAAATCACGAATCTTGCAAATGACGCTCAAAGAGACGACTTGAATCGTTTCTACGAAAGCCTCCGCGGAATGGACGACGAAACCATCGCGGGCCTAGTAGCCTGGGCCACGTGCGTCAGAATCAACATGGAAGACAACCGAATCATTCCCCGAGACATGTGGAGTCATTACGATTTTCCTCTTGAGCTGGATACGGTAAAGATCGCCGTCACTTTTGACCATCTGGTGCAAGATTTTCAAAAAGCCGGAAAGTTTCAGGATGCGGCCGCCGTGATGGTTTGGTGGGTCTCTATGCGAGCGATAGCCACCCTAGAATTGAGATGGCTCGGGAAGCAAATCTGGAAAGAGCTGAAAAGAGGTTTTAATGGCGCCTCTGGGTCGGCCTGGGACCTAAAAACCCAAGGATTTATTAAGAATATCCCCCCCAGAGCCCTGAGCGAGTTTGATTTCATTCCCCCGGCACTCCGCGAATAACCCAGGAGATATTGGAACTTGCTAAAATTATCGTTTTCCGATAATATGATAATATGATTCGGTCTTTTGGAAATGACCTTGCAGAGGATCTTTTTCAAGATCGAAACACGAAGGCCACTCGGAGCTTTCCGGCTGACCTTCGGCGCGTGGCTCAGCGTAAGCTGCAATATGTGAACGCTGCCGTGCTCTTAGGCGACCTAAAAGTACCGCCAGGAAACCGCCTGGAGGCTTTAAAGGGCGATCTGAAGGGCTGCCACTCCATCAGGATCAACGACCAATGGCGTGTCGTGTTCCATTGGAATGACGGCCACGCCGAGAACGTAAAGATCGTGGATTACCACTAGGAGAACCTTATGCGCCCCGCCAATCCAATCCATCCCGGTGAGATGCTCCTGGAAGAGTTCCTCATTCCCATGAAGAAGGCCCAGACAGCTTTTGCTTCCGAGCTTGGCTGGACGACCGCCAAGCTGAATGAGCTCATCAAGGGCAAGCGCGGCATTACGGCCGACAGCGCCCTGGATCTTGCTGATGCCCTCGGGACTTCTCCCGAAATTTGGATGAATCTGCAGGTGATGTGGGACTTGAGCCTGGCGGAAAAAAAACGAAAAGCAGGATAGCCTAAACTTTTTAACGAGCACTCCCCACAGACAGCGATCGACAATGACTGAAGTAGTAAAAATTGGCGAGTACCTTACTTGCGACGAATTCAAAGAATTTCTTAACGACTTTTTCGCAAGCATTCGAAAGCTGCCTAGTGAAATAATTTTGGACTGCCAGGAGACACGATATGTAGAGCTTTCCGGCTATGTGCTCTTCATTCTCCTTTTTGATTTAGCAAAAGAAAGAAACATATCGGTAAAGGTAAAGTTCAAACCAGACAGTATCCCACAGTGGTTTGGTGACTTTATTTTGGGCAGGAGCTATCGCGAATTGGACGAGTATCTGAGCAAAAAAAGAGTGAAATTCACGAGATGCTACTCAGGAAACGACACATTTGATGCGACCCAAAAAATAGCAGATATAATTAAATCGGAAATGCAACCATCTGAAATGGTGGCGAAGGCTTTTTCTTGGAGCATCGGCGAACTCAGTGACAACGCTGGCGTCCATGGATACAAAGCTTACAACGGTGAGCGCTTTCCAAAAGCGGTTTATATTACTGCTTATAATTCGGAGGACGAAGTCGAGCTTGTTATTGCCGACAGAGGTCAGGGAATTATACAGTCGCTTCGATCAAAACAAAAATATGCGGGACGCCCCAAAGAGGAGCTACTTCCTCTCGCATTGGAAGAGGGGGTAAGCGGACACCCAGTTTTTAGCCCAGGCTTTGGTCTGTATAGTTGTTCAGAAATAATTAAACGCTCAAAGAGTAAAATGCATATTCTTTCAAACGGAGCACAACTTCGAGTTATCAATGGCGAGATCCACTATCGATCGGTACCGGATTTTCAGGGGACACTAATTTACCTAGCCATAAAAAAGAGCGCCGTAGTTCCACTAAATGACATTTTGCGCGAAACAAGCATGAATATGCTTGATGAATACTGGAGGACTTAGCTGTGCGCATAGACCTCGGCTCAAAAGGAAATACTCTCTCAACTCGGCTGGCAGCAAAAGAGTTCCGGTCCGCAGTTGAAACCGCCCTATCGTCTAACGAAAAGATAGAAATTGATTTGAGCCACGTGGAAATGATGACATCGGGATTTTCAGACGAGCTTTTTGGCGTTTTATGGGATGAGATCGGGGACTCGCTTTTTCACCGTGTTGCAATAATTTTTCCAACAGATAAAGAACGGGCTGCATTTCTGAAACTAGTAATCAACAAAGTTGTTTCCTCCAGGATATCTCGAAAGACGAAACAAAAAGACAGGCCATAAAGGCATTCTTCATGAGTTTACTTGCGGTCTTCAAATTTTGGCTTCAATACTTTTTAAAAAATATTTTCGCCGTTACCTTTTGTCGTTCGCTTTCGTCTATTGTTACCAACTTTTTCTTTTGTTGATTTTTGAGAGTTCCCGCGCGACTAACCCGCCCCAGCATTCCGCAACAATTCGAATTGATAAGCATTCACCTGCGCACCATGCTGAAATATAGTGGGCAACTATGAGTCGCGGCTATTTTCCATGCCTGATCCAGCCCAACACCCGGCCAATCGTTTTCGCAAGAATACTCTTTAGGCTTTCGGAAAACACACTAAATGCGAGGGAAAAAGCAGCCAGAATGATGGACAAACGCCAAAGAACGCTAGCCTGGATGTTGGCACCAATGCGGGATCGAAACTCTGAGTAGCGATTCAGGAAAAGAACAGTCGGCCGCACGCAACCCTCTAGAATCTGCCCAAATTTTTTCTTATCGACTACTCGGGCACATTCACCGGAAGCGCATATTTTTTCGCTCTTCAAAAACTCGGCCCTGATTGTCTTTAGCTCTTCAGCTCTTAAAGCAACTTCCTTTCGAAAATGTGAATCCGGATACACTTCGTGAAAAATCATTGCGTAAGGGTCTGATAACGACGAAAGAACGGCAAAATCGTGCTCAAACACAGCTTTCGATCCGACGATTCCCGCCGCGCACTCTGTGTTCAATAACAGAGCCTTTTCCTCCTTGACCGTATTAGATCCTTTGACTTCCTCCCATGCTTCGTGGCTTGTACGTTCAATGGGGCTTGGATAAAGCGCACCAAAAACCGAGCCAAGCGCCGAGCAAAGAAAAATTACCCAGAAGAGCCTCCTTGTCGGATTATTCAGTCTAACGGCCAGCCAAGCACGAAAATCCCACAAACTGTAAGCAGCATTAATCTTTGTTGGGCTTTCATTCTCCTCCAATCCCGAGGCAGAAGAGAGTTTTGACGCAGCTACCATTAGCCCTTTTGCAGCAGAAATTGCCAACAAGGCGGGAGCATAGAGACCTTCATAGGCTACCGCCGCCAAACAACCAGCAAGCGCACTCCCTCCCCAAATTGACAGCTTCCTACCCTTGGAAACAGTGGACCCACTCCAAATCACTACTAGGGAAGGACACCAGATTGCATAAAAGGCCGAAATCAATTTTCGATCAACTACGACGGAATTTATTACCTCAATTTTTAATGTCTTTATGACCTCTACCAGCACGGCCAAACCGGCCATTACGAGGCCAAAGGCCACGACCGCCGAGACTCCTGAAAGCGAAATCCTTACAATCCACTTAGGCAGCCCGTTCATTCACTCATCTTCCATACAAACATTTTCAAAAACCCCTCCAATGGCTATTCGCATTAGAAATTGCTTTCTATCTAAAACGTCTGACAAGCTTCTTCCTCACCTCTACTTTGATCGTATCGGTATTTATCGGGATCACTTCTACCTGGGGGCTGAATTTTAAACGGCTTTTTGGGAGGCCCACACGCGGCCGGATACGACCTGCAGCAGCCTCAACTCACTCCGAACACTCGAAGGCAAAGCCCATTAGCGAAAAAAATTTCTTATTACCTGTTATCTCCTTTTGTCGTCTGCTTTCGTCTTTTGTGTTTTTTTGTTGCCTGTTGTGATTGTTGACCAAACCACCCCCTGTTCTCTCAAATAGTTCGCATTTATAAGCATCTTCCTGCCCACTAATTCCGGCCAACCAAGGCCGACCACAGTGAGCAAGTGAAAGGAAGATGCCCATGGAACTCAACGAAGCCACTATCTCAACGCCATCAGCCACGCCCCCGAAAGCTGCGACCCACCAATCAGACGCAACGACCTTCCTGGAATCTCCAATCCGCCGAGTAAACCGCTTCGCCCAAAACGGAATCGCGCAGCAGACGATCACCACCAAGCAGGAAGATCAAAATCTCCCCACCACCCCCACTAGCACCCCATCTAGCCCCCCATCTAGCCCCTGCACATTGCAGCGAGGTATGGCCACTTCCGCCCGCCACGATTCAATGATTTCGCGAGTTTCACTCGATCGTCCTCGCTGGCGCGTTCCTAGACCACCCGCCCACTACGAGTGTTCGGGTGGTCTAGTAAACGGACGATCGGGAAACGAAGGAGAGAGACCGAGGCGGGCGGAAGGAAATGAGTGAAAGGAGTAACTGATGGAACTACAACAAAGGGATAAGGACATTCTAACGCTCTGCTATGAGCAGCGGTTTTTGCTGATCAAACACATCAGCCAATACTATTTCAAATCAAACTACAGCGAAGCCAAGCGGAGGGTACGCGAGCTGAAGAAGGCGAATCTCCTCCGCGAGGCCGGTGCCCGGCTTGGCCGAAACAAAGTGCTGGAGCTTACCAAGGAGGGCCGCAAGCTCGCCGATTCCTACTCCCGAATTGGCCCACTACCCCGCTACGATCTCGACCCTGCTACCCTCGAACACAACGCCTATGTGACCGAGGCGCGACTCCTCATCCAAAAACGCTGGGAGGGCCATTGGGTACCCGAGCATGCCCTCCGCGTAGAGAATCCCCGGGAAATTCCCGATGGCATCTTCATCTTCGAGGAAACCGAAAACGAGGCGATCATCGAAGTGGAGAACTCCCTGAAGGGGCGTAAGCGCTTCGAGAGCCGCATTAGAAGCTGGTTCCACGGCCGCAAAACCGTGTTGGTGATCTTCATCGCCACGAGCAACGAAATCTACAACAACCTCGCGCGATTTCTCGAAAAGGCCCCCGAGCGCCCTGCGCACATCGTGATGACCCTCGAAGACCTAAACACCGAAGAACCAGGCGGCTGGTCGCCCCACATAGGCGACGTAGCCCCCTTTAAAAAGGCCGTCTACTAGACGCTGCAACACGGAGCATAAATATGGTAATCAAGCGCCTATCGTTCTTTGACAAGGCAGTTCGTAACAGGTCTCCCCTCAGAAAGGAGACCCTATGATTGAGAAATTGAAACTCAAAGACGGCTTCTCTTACCGAGCCAAGATCTACTGGATCGACGGCAAGGAGATGAGCCAAAGCTTCCGCCGCAAGGCGGATGCAGAAGCCTGGAAGCGCAAGAAATTGGAAGAGCGCGACCAGGTACGGATCACGGGCATCGTGATCCAGGATTCCCTCACGTTCGGGGAGTTCGTGGAAAAGTGGATGAAGGAGAAGGTCGCAACCCGGCTCGCTCCTAGCACCCAGGCCGGATACGAATCCGATCTCAGGCTGCACATCCTCCCGATCATCAAAGACGTTCCGCTCCGAAGCCTGCGCCTGGATCACGGAAACCAGATTCTGCTTTCCCTTGTAGGCAAAAGAAGAGCGCCGAAAACAATCAACGGCGTGATCGGTCTCTTGCAAGGAATTCTGAACGAGGCCGTGCTCTGGCAGTATTGCCACCGAAACCCGATGGTGGGCCTAAAACCCCTCAAAGGGGAAAATGTGGTGGATACCTACTGGACGGATTCCGAGATCGAGCAGTTCCTCCGCGCCAACCTGCGAGACATCCGTTACCCCCTCTGGGTAACGGCGCTCAACACAGGGATGCGAAGAGGAGAGCTCGCCGCCCTGAAATGGGATCGCGTGAGTTTCCAGAGGAAACAAATCGAAGTCACACGAAGCGTGAGCCGATTTGGCCTCCAGGATCGCACCAAAAGCGGCCGAAAGAGAATCGTCCCCATGAACGATGCGGTTTACCGATTGCTCTGGCCTCTCTGGCAGGCGCAAAAGGGCCAGTTCGTCTTCCAGGAAGAAGATGGAAGCCCGGTGGATGCTCACCACATCTACCGGGATTTTCACGCAGCCCAGAGGCACGCAGGCTTTCAGAACCTGATCCGCTTCCACGATCTCAGGCACACGTTCGCCTCTCACTTCATGATGAAGGGAGGAAATTTGTATGACCTGCAGAAAATCCTCGGGCACAGCACGGTGAAGATGACGGAACGCTACGCGCACTTGAGCCCCACGCACTTGGAGAATGCGATTCAAATCGTGAACTTCAGCGGCGAAGGAGCGAAAAATGTGGATAACGATACGACATATTTACGACATTTTTCGGAGCCGAATCGAAAAGTGGTTGCGGTATCAGGGAGTTAGAAAAAATTGGTGCCCAGAGACAGAATCGAACTGCCGACACACGCATTTTCAGTGCGTTGCTCTACCGACTGAGCTATCTGGGCACTCACGCGAAACGTGAGCCACAAGAACTACCGAAACGAAACAGGTTTCGCAACCCCTTAGGGCTTCGCGTTCCAATCGGCGCCGCGCGTTAGCGCATGGCGCAAGAGCCAACTCCCCCCCAACAACACCACCACGCTGAGAAGCTGTCCCATCGTCACTCCGCCGAAGAGGAACCCGAGTTGCGCGTCGGGCTCACGCCAAAACTCGCCGAGAATTCTCACGAGCCCGTAGCCAACCAGAAACACAGCCGACGTCACACCCACCCGCGGCTTCTTGCTCCAAACCAAACGCAACACCACGAAGAGCACCAAGCCCTCCAGCGCACTCTGATAAAGCTGCGAAGGATGCCGCGGCATCGGACCTCCGTGCGGGAAAACCATACCCAAGGGAGAATCCGTCACGCGTCCCCACAGCTCGCCGTTGATAAAGTTCGCGATGCGCCCCAGACCCAGGCCCACCGGCGTAGCCAGGGAGAGAACGTCCGTAAGCCTCAGCCACGGAACACGAAACTTCTTCGACACCCAGATGCTCGACAACACCACACCGAGGAGACCACCGTGAAAGGCGAGCCCCCCGTGCCAAACAGCAAACGGCTCCCACCACGGCCCACGCATGGTCTCTTCCCAGTTGTAGAACGTCACGTACACCGTGCGAGAGCCGAGAATCATACAGCCCACCAGCCACGCCAACATCGAATCCACGAGCTCCACGCTCGCCAAACCCAGCCAACGATGATGCTTTTTGAGGAGATAGAAGGTGTAGGCAAATCCCAACAGATACATGAACCCATACCAACGCGGCTCGAGAGGACCGAGACGAAAGATCACTGGATCGATTTGCGGGTAGGTAAGCATGCGTTTACAGTGGGAAAGTCTATGCGCCACCGATTCTTTTTGCCAATTCTTTTGCTCGCTCTCCACGCGTCGCACTCAAGGGCCGCCGCGGTTGGCGGCGAAACCTGGTCCACTCTGCCCACGGGCCATTTTCGCGTCCACTTCACCGCAGGCTACGAGCTTTTTGCTCGCGAATTCGCGCGGCACTTGGAGCGCGCACTTCCGGCCCTGGAAAAGGATCTCGGCTGGCGTCCGGCCACTCCGATCGACGTTGTGGTCAACGACCGGAGCGACTTTCCGAATGCTCTCGCCGTCAGCTTCCCCAACACTCACATCGAGGTGTGGCCCGTGCCGTTCCCGGTCGACACCTCACTTGGCGACTATACCGACTGGATCGAGGAACTCGCCATTCACGAGCTCACCCACATCGTGGCCAACGACACGGCTCGAGGCGCATGGGGCGGTTTGCGTTCCGTCTTCGGGAGCGTGATCAAGCCCAACGGACTTCAGCCCGCCTGGCTCATCGAGGGCCTGGCCGTTTACTTTGAAACCCGCTTCACCCACGGTGGTCGTGGTCGCTCGCCGCTCACGGAAGCGCTCCTCCGCTCGGCGATAAGAAATCGTCTCTTCGACCACCCCGATTACCTGACGCTCGATCGACTCAACGAAGGCCCCTTTTGGTGGCCCGACGGTCACACTCCCTATCTCGTGGGCTACTCCCTGCAAGCAAGTCTCGCCAAAGCGTCGGACGCGCAGCCGTTTCCCGGATCCTTCAGTCAGAAGAATGCGGCACGCTTTCCGTGGACGCCTAACACGCTCCTCGACGAAATGAAGGGCATCGACTGGTCGCAGGCGTGGAAAGATCTGGGCGAAAAACTTAAATCCCGCTTCCCCGGAGAGGCCTCACCTTCCACCTGCCGCGTGACCACAGCGGGAGCTCACACAGGGGGCCACTCCGCCTCACTCGACGGCTGGGTTTACTTCACCTACAGCCATCCCTCTCGCGGCCATTGGCTCGCACGAGTGCCTTCCAGCGGCTGTGCGCCCGACAAGCTGGAACTCCTCGTGGAACGAGAGCGACCCGGCACCCCGCTGGTGGCCGCCTCCTCCGACGGATCTCTCGTGGCCTACACCGACTCAGACCTCCATCGCTCGGAGCGCCTGTTTCATGATCTGTGGATCTGGAACCGGGAAACCCGCAGCACCGAACGGCTCACCCATGGCCTTCGGGCCTTTGATCCGGCATTCCTCCCCGGGAAGCACGAGCTGGTTTTCGTGCGGAATCAAGGAGGCGTCACCCAGTCTCTTGAGCGGATGGTGATCGGATCAAAACCAGAAACTCTTTTCACCGCTGCCCCTTTTGAAAGACTGAGCCATCCCGCAGCTTTCGGAAATACGGTGTTCTTCACTCGTCACTTCAACAATGGTCGAGAGGAAGTGTGGTCCTTCGACCTTACCACCCGGAAAGCCGCACAGGTGCCGGCCCTTTCCGGCACGAGGCAGCGGCATCCGGTGCCTCAGTCCGACAATTCTTTGCTCTACGCCGCCTGGGATCGAGCCTCCAACACTTGGAGCATTTGGAAACGCGCATCGAACGGACAATCCTCTCTGGTTCTTCGATCGGAGTCGGGCTATCTCGGCCGTGCGATTCCGGCGGGCACCGGTTATCTCGTAACTGATTATTACCCCGAAGGCTTCGACCTTCGCTGGATGAGCCAGTCCGATGCGGCGACCACGCCACCGACCGATGATCTCCACAAAAGTCTTTCCGGAGAAAGTCCACAACTGCTGGCCGACCGCGGGTTACCGGCCGACTTAGTGACTCCCTACTCTGCTCACGAAACTGCCGCCACCAGCATTTGGCCTCAATACTGGCTTCCACTCATCACCTCCACGCTCGATGGAACTCTTCTCGGCGCCACCACCTCCGGCAACGATCCGCTACGCTATCACTACTGGGGGGCCTCGTTGCAATACGACACCCGTGCCCCCTTCCCTACCTGGAACGCGTTCTATGCCAACCGATCTACGGGCAACACACTCCGCGTTAGTTCACGACAGTGGAACAACTGGTTCTCCTCCACGCGCGAAAGCAATCGTGAAGAGCTCCACGTGGTGGACCTCACGATTCCCTGGAACCATTGGGCGTTCGCCTTCGGCACCGGCCTCGAAGGCCACAGCCTGAGCGGCCGCCGGGTGGAGAGCGGTTTTATCTTTCACAGCACCCGCTTCAGCAACGAATGGAACACGCCGGAAGCCATGGCACCCAACAAGGGCGGCGCCGCCTCGATCACCCTGATGGCCCATCCTGCCTCCCGCTACGAGAGCAGTTTTTTTGAAACGCAGCCTTCTGCGGCAATTCACATGGAGGGGTTCCGACCATCGCATTCCGCATCGCTGGAAACCCACGGCGGATTCAGCACCAACCGTCTCCTCGCCTCCAACTACTTTCAAGGCGGCGGCCCGTCGGCCGTGAGCCCGTCGCCCTGGATCGTGCGCGGCTATCCGGTTGATGCGCTTCTCGGTCAACGGATTCTCACCGTAAACAGCTCCTATGTGTTTCCTGTTAAGCGACTATGGCGCGGTTCGGGCGTGGCCCCCTGGTTCGTGAAACAGGCGGGAATTCGACTGGCGGCCGACGCAGGAACCGCCACCTGGACCGCAACCTTCGACGCTAACCAAAACTTCCGGGGATACTCCGGCCACGGCTTTGGAAAGCGAGTTCTTACCGGAGCGGGCGCGGATTTCCTTCTGACGGGAACGGTATTCCACCACGTGCCCGTTCGCCTAGTGCTCGGTGTCCACCAAGGATTTCAACGACGCGAAGGCGGCGACACCCGCTTCTATCTCGGCTTCGAAAGCGGAGAAGTTCTCCCCTAGACCTTAACGATCCAGTAGTTTTTTCCAATGCGGATGGAACGTTTCGTAGCCGCCTCGCTGCACATCCGTCACCGGACCGCCGTATTCGAGGTCGTACCAGCTTAAGTCGAACCAGTAGGTTTTCCCTTTGTAACGATAGGGAAAGCAGCCGTCCTTGCTCGCGTGGATGTTGAATCCTGAACTGTAACTCTCGTGACCCGGTAAGTTCGACACCGTGTTGTAACGTTCGTTGTCCCACGCATAAATCGGAGCAATCGTTTCCCCTCCCCTGATATCTCCCACGGGGTTCCGCGTGTAGTAGCGCCAGTGATTTTCGGCGCCGGGAAAGATCTCGCCCGTGCCTTTATCAGCCCGCTGCGCGAGCTGCTCGGCCGTGTGGTAGAGCACCTTCAGGGAAGACTCATTGAGGAGCCACGTATATATTTTGGCGCGATCGTTTCCCGCCGCTTTATCGAAGTCGTCTTTTTTCGATTCCGCATAATAGAAGTGAGAATGTCCCATGTCGGGAAAAAACACGAAGTCAGCGTAGCGGCGTTCGAGAGAAATCTCCACGTGACGCGTGACGCTCGCCAGAAACTTGCCGGGAAGAACCACCGGACTCATCACTCCGTCCTGCTCCACCTCCATCACATAGGCCTTCCTGATTGGATCCCAAAACGCCCGGTGCTTGAGCCGCTTGGGACTCTCATACATTTCTTCAAACTTGGCCTTCATCTCTTCCATCGAAAAGCCCCACTTGAAGTCGTTGGAGTAAACGATCGGGTCTCCTTCTTTCATGCGAGTGCAGGTGGCACGAGGCTGGGAGGCATTCGCCAAAAACGGAATCAGCACCAATGCGAGGATGAGTTTTCTCATACCCATAAATCGGCAATTTCGGATCGTTTCCCGACCTGTTTTCGTGCACCGATTTGAATTTCCGCCGCCATTTTAGCCCTCTCCTTGGCGGCTCCCTGGCGTGAAATTCGCTCCTCCTCTGGTCGATCCCAAAAGGAGGGAATCAATATGAGCAACATGAACAAAGTGATCTTAATGGGCAACCTCGGGCGCGACCCTGAACTGCGCCACACGGCGAAAGGTAACTCCGTAGTGAACCTTTCGCTGGCAACCACCCGATGGAGAAAGTCGGAAAGCGGAGAGTCGATTCCGGAAACGGAATGGCACCGAGCCATCGTGTGGGGGAAGCGGGCGGAGTCCTGCGCGCAACACCTTACCAAAGGAAGTCGGGTATTCCTCGAGGGCACGATCCAGAGCCGCTCCTGGGAGGATCGGGAAGGTAAGCAACGGCGAACGTCGGAAATCCTCGTCGACAGAATTCAGTTTATGGGCTCCGGTACCCGCGCCCCAAACTCAACTATGGGTGAAACACCGGAACTCACCCAGTAGGAAACTCTAAATCTTTTCCTGGGTGTGCCGATGAGTTTGTAGAAACTTTCGACACACTCAGGAGGAGTACCAATATGAAAAATTCCAAAAAACAAAACAAGAATTCCGACTTCAGCCTCGCCCACGTGCTCTATCAGCGCCTCGGCGACAATTGGTACGCTTTCACTGAACTCGACGGCGACTGCTACATGAGCAAAGTGGATGAATCCACCGTAGAAGCTCACATGGCCAAACAGCAGGAAGAGCGAAACAACGTGAAGCGTAAGCCACTCAAAGCTGCTTGATTTATGGGCGCCAAAAAACTTCCTTATCAATATCCGAAAGAAAAGGCTGATGATCAGCATCAGCCTGCTCGCGATAAGCAGGAAGAGCTTCGCCGCACCAAGATTCAGACGGAACAGATTCGCGACAAACTACAGAAGCGCGTAATCGACAATCCAATCGTGGCCAAAAAGGCAGCTCTGATTCTGGCCAACTGGATCCAGGGGAAAAAGAAGAAATAGGACGTAGGAAACTCGCCTAGAAATCCAAACTTACGAGCGAAACCTCAGCACCCTTTCCTGGCTCTGCCACGAAAGGGTTTGCCTTTACTTGGAGCGCGCCGGTGGAGGTAGGTTTTTCCCAAATCGCTCCGTTGTCGTAGGAGCCGAAGTCCTCGTAGGTATCTGGACCTTCGTAAGGAGTCGCTCCTCGCGGGGCCATCACGATGTAGAGCCCCATCGCGATCCCGGCATAAAGACCCAGCGATCCGAATACGAAAATGTTCTTCGTTTTTCGCTTAAAAGCCTGACTCGCAACGCCCACCACAAGACCGCCGGCAGCTCCATAGATCGCGCTCTTGCCCACGATGGCGGCGCGTTTCCCCGTGTTATTGAGGGACTCGTTTGCGGCCCAAACATTGGCCGACACCAAAGACATCAAAACCACCAAAATCGTACACTTCCTCATGAAGCCCCCCTGCCTACCAGAATTTTAAACCGGGCCGGCCCTAAAGAGCAAAGAACCCGGTGGCGTGTTCCACGGGGCTCCCCCTTTCCACCACCACAAGATCAAACCGAACCTCCTCGCTTCGCCGGAGCCAATCCGGATTTCGGGCCAAGGCCCAATTCGCTGTCCGCACCAGATGGGCCCTCTTCCGGCGATCAATAGAGAACGCCACGTCCCACCGGCTCCGCGAACGCGCCTTCACCTCCACGAACACCAGCACACCCTCACGCCAGGCCACTAGGTCAATTTCTCCGATTCGGCTTCGGAGATTCCTCGCCAAGATTTCATAGCCCTCTGCTTTCAAAAATTCAGCGGCGCGAGCTTCTCCCTCACGCCCCACTTGATGGCCCATAGACATGCAAACAGGCTATGCAAAATCAGGCGCGCTCTGGATTCGAGGCAACCATTTGTTTTACCGGAGCGAATGATCGACGGTGCTCGGAGATCGGGCCCAGCTCACGCAATTTCTGAACATGAAGCGCCGTGGAATAGCCTTTGTGTACCCGAAACTCGTAGCCCGGAAATCTATCATCGAGCTCCCGCATCACTCGATCACGACTCACTTTGGCGAGGAGAGAGGCTCCGGCTATGGAAGCCACCTGTGCGTCGCCCTTCACTACAGGAATCTCTTCGAATCCTGCGCCGAACAGATCTCTCACTCTGCGAAACTCGGGCAGCTTCACAAATTGTTCAGCACGGTGAAGCAGCTGAAGATTACCGTCGGTGAGGAACACAAACTTCGCGGCGGGTTCTCGCCTGATCGCCGACTCCAATGCCTGCTCCACGGCCCGCAATACCGCCAAGCAAGTGGCGTTCAAAATATTGAACCGGTCGATTTCCTCGGCGCTCGCAAAGCCGATTCCCGAGGCCTGAGACGCACTCCTAACCTCTTCGAACATCGCCTCACGGGCCGGTTCCGCGATTTGCTTCGAATCTCTCACATCCGGGATGGACTCCACGCCACGGGGAAACGAGAAGGCGGCGGCGCAGACCGGCCCCGCCAAACAACCCCGCCCTGCTTCGTCGAGCCCAAAAACAAAAACGCCACTCTGTTTCCAGAGCAGCGTTTCCCTTTCCAGCGTGGGACGCACGTTGGATTCTTACTTGGCGGCCGAAGCGGCGGCGGCACCATCGGTGCCCATGGTTTCAGCGCTCTTCAAGCGAGCAGCCTTACCGGTGAGCTTGCGCACGTAGTAGATGCGACCCTGGCGCACTTTTCCACGCTGCTTGATTTCCACCTTAGAAACGGCAGGCGAAACTTCCGGGTAGATGATCTCTACGCCGATTCCGCCGGAAATTTTGCGAAGGGTGAAGGTCTTGTTGGAGCCCTTGCCGGAGCGACGAAGCACAACGCCTTCGACGTACTGAATACGCTCCTTGGCGCCTTCCTTGATCTTCGCATGCACCACCACAGTGTCGCCCGCGCGGAAATCCGGGAGAGCCTCGGTGCGAGCGAGCTTCTTTTCCACTGCCTGAATGTTTTTCGTGCCGTACATGGTCTTTTCCCTTTCGTTACCTAAAAACTTTTCAACCGCGCCCGTTGCCGAGCAAACGATCGAGATAAATCGCTACCGCCGATCTCACGGAGAGGTGGTTGTAGCCACTGTCTCTCTCGGGCTCGATCGGCTCGAGCACCGCGTCCGCCGTTTTGAGCACCGACTCGTCGATGCCCCACCCAGTGCCGAACACCAGGAAAACCGGCCGGGAGCTTTCACCGAATTTTTCTCGGAGAGCACGGCAAGTAAGCCGTTCCACTCCGTCCACTCGTCTCGCGCTGGTCATCACCACATAGGGCTTCTCACCAGTGCGCCGAGTGATGTCGGCGATCGCATCCTGAAGCCAATCCACTACTTTCGTAAGCTCGAAAGCGTCCGACCGGTCGGGATTGTAGTCCCTTCCACCGGAGCCCATCCAGTGCGCGATGATCCGATTCACCACCTGCTTCTGCTCCTCAAGGGGCTGAATCAGGTAATAACCGGCGGCACCGAAAGTGCGGCTGGCCCGAGCAATGTCGTGAACGTCGAGATTTGTAACCGCGGTGGTCACCAACTCGCCGCTTTTGTTGCGCATCGAATGATGCAGCAACCCCACGAAAACACTGCTCCGCGAAGGGTCTTCTTTTAGCATAGGGAATCAGGGTTTACCACCTCTCGGCTTGCCCCCCAAGGGCTGAGCCAAGAGGTCGGGTCTTTTTCGGCGGGTCCGCTCCAGAGCCCGCTCTTTCCGCCACTTTTCAATCTGGGCGTGGTGGCCGGAAAGCAGCTCATCGGGCACCTTCCGACCTCGCCATTCGGGAGGCCTGGTATACTGCGGCGCCTCCAGGAGCCTCTGATTAGCCCCCGAAAAGCTCTCCTGGGCCGCACTGGCCTCATTTCCCAGGGCCCCGGGCAGGAGGCGCATCAGCCCGTCCACGAGGGCCATGGCGGGGATTTCCCCGCCGGAAACCACAAAGTCCCCGAGGCTCACCTCTTCGTCCACGCACTCTTCGAGAAACCGTTCGTCCACGCCTTCGTAGCGTCCGCAAATCAGCACGAGGCGCTTTCTGCCGGGAAGAGTTCCAGCCCACTCTTCAAGAAGAGGCTGCGTTAGCGGGCGCCCCTGAGGGCTCAGGTAGACGGTATGAACAGGAATCTCAGGGTTGCGGTCTCGGGCGGCCTCCCAGGCTCCGTAGAGAGGCTCGCATTTCATCACCATGCCGGCGCCGCCACCGTAGGGAATGTCGTCGGTAGTGCGGTGCTTGTCGGCGGCGAAGTCGCGAATCGGATGGAGGTGCACGCGGATCACGCCTTTGGCGATCGCTCGCTTCAGAATGCTCTCTCCGAGCACGCTTTCAAACATTCCGGGAAACAGAGTGAGAATGTCGATTTCCATCGGGAATCACCTACCCCGAATCCCCGGGAGCGCGAAACATAAAAAGCCCCGGCGGAACCGCCGAGGCTCTTAAGTTCCCGGAGAAGCCGCGTTTACTCGAGAATTTCGAGTACCGTGCGCTTCTTCAGTTTTGTGGACGCGCCATTGAGAATCGTGCGAATCGCCCGAGCCGTGCGGCCCTGCTTTCCAATCACTTTTCCCAGATCTTCTTTGGCGACTTTTAGTTCGATCACGGTGGTTTGCTCGCCTTCGATCAGGCGTACCGTCACTTGGTCGGGCAGGTCCACCAGGGCCCTGGCCATAAAATCAATGAGCTCGCGGAGCTCTTCCGATGCGGACTTCATCTCATCCTCCCTGAACACAACAAATCACTGGCCCGCGCATTCCTTTGCTCGGGCAAATTCAACAAAACAACAGCAACTATTATTTTGCAGCGGCTTTGATGAGTCGCGCAACAGTTTCAGAGGGCTGAGCGCCTTTTTTGATCCACGCCGTGTAAAGTTCGGTGTCGTACTTGATCTTATCCTTCGCGCTCTTGGCGGCAGGATTGTAGGTACCGATCTTATCCAACACGGCACCGTCACGCTTCTTGTTCTCGTCTACGGCCACGATGTGCCAGAAAGCCGAGTTACGCTTCCCTTTTCGGGACATGCGAATCTTCACCATTTGTGAGTTCTCCTTAAAAAACAGACTGTTCCTAATACCCTTTTTCGGATGGGGTGGCAAGGACCCCTCAAAACGGAAGCATTTTCTTGAGAAGCCCCATCTTGGAAAACTGGGCCATCATCTTCTGGGTCTGTTCGAACCGCTGCACCAGGCGATTTACGTCGGCCACGGAAGTGCCGGAGCCCTCGGCGATCCTAAGACGGCGGCTACCGTTTAAAACCTTGTGATTTCGGCGCTCTTTGCGGGTCATCGACAGAATAATGGCCTCGGTGCGCTTCAGCTCTTTCTCGGCATCCACGCCCTTCATCTGCGACATGAGCTGATTGCCCCCGGGGAGCATTTTCATCACGCTCTCCATGGAGCCGAGCTTCTGCATCATCCGCATCTGCCCGAGAAAGTCTTCCAGACTGAACTGGCCCTTGGCCATTTTTTGGATACCGGCCTTGGCCTCGTCTTCGCTGATCGCCTCCTGGGCCTTTTCCACGAGGGTGAGCACGTCGCCCCGGTCGAGAATGCGGGAGGCGAGCCGATCCGCATGGAAGGGCTCGAGTGCGGAGATCCCCTCCCCGGTACCGAAGAAAAAGATCGGTAGACCCGTGAGGTACTTGATGGAAAGAGCGGCACCGCCGCGGGCATCGCCGTCGAGCTTCGTAAGAACCACGCCGGTGAGCGGAGTGCGCTCGTGAAAGGCCTTGGCCACGTTCACCGCGTCCTGCCCCGTCATGGAGTCGGCCACAAAAAGCGTGGCGTAGGGCTGGAGGGAGTTTTTCACTTCCTGGATCTCCGCCATGAGCTCCTCATCCACAGCGAGACGCCCGGCTGTGTCGACAATCACGGCATCGAAAACCTTGTGACGAGCCTCCTCCATGGCGGCTTTCACGATTTTCGCCGGCGGCAGTGAGAGATCGGAATCGAAACAATCGAGCTCGGCCTGGCGAGCGAGCGTTCTGAGCTGCTCCTTAGCGGCCGGCCGCCGAGGGTCGCAGGGCACGAGAAGCACTCTCTTCTTCTCTTTCTTTTTCAGGTGCAGTGCTAGCTTGGCGGCGGTGGTGGTCTTTCCGGATCCCTGGAGACCAACGAGGAGAATCGGCACAGGGGGGGCAGCCCGAAGCTCGAACCGTGCTTCTTCCCCGGTGCCGCCCAGAAACTTCACCAGCGCATCATAAACAATTTTTGTGAACTGCTGCCCGGGGGTCACGCTCTTGAGCAGCTCCTGCCCCACGGCCTCCTGGCGGATTTGATCGAGAAACTCCTTGCTCACTTTGAAATGGACGTCGGCTTCCAGGAGGGCGCGGCGAATGTCCTTCAGGGCCTCTTCCAGGTCGGCCTCAGTAAGACGCCCGCCCTTTCCCAAATTACGAATGGGATTCAGGATCTTTTCTCGAAGAGAATCAAACATAGCGGGGCCATTTAACCGGGAAAATCAGGGGTTTACTAGCGAAACGGCGGCAAAGCCCGTGAAATCATTTGAGTACGCCCCCAAGAGGCCCATAACCATCTGTTTTTATACAGGAAAATGGCCATTACTTAATTTTGGACCTTTTTTGTCCGATATTATGGGATAATGGAACGTGGGGAACTTAAAACTGGGAGATCGCCCATGGCCTACAAGTCATTTGGCTTACTAAAAATTTTACTGATCCCGTTCCTTTTCCTTATGCCGACCGGAGCTCTAGCCGCCGCATTGGGGGAAACTTCGGTTCACGTAAAATTTCTGGGCGTTCTGGGGAGCACCGCCAAAGGCTGCGAGCCCAAAGGAACCGCGAGCCAGTCCGAGTCGGGCGCCCAGCTGGCCCAATACTGTAACCAGTTTCACCAGGAAACCAAGGAAGCCACCTCCGCCAAAACCGCACAAGCTAACGCGAGCGAGATGGATTTCGGTATGCGTGCCAGCGAACTCACCAAAGCCGCGAGCGGCGCCCAGGCACAGTCGAACGACCTAAACGAAAAAGGTGCCGAGTTTGCCAAGAAGAGCAAAGCGGAAACTCGTGCTCGATATCAGGAGCAAATGAAGCGACTTCAGGCCGCTGCCCAGCAGTTTCAAAAACTGAGAGAAGCGGCCACCCAAGAGGCAGAACAACATCGCAGCACTGCCCAGGGTCTCCGGTACGACGCCAGTATGTGTCAGGACGCCTCCTGCCATCAGCATTTTGAATCCCAAGCTCAGCAGTACGACCAAAAGGCGAAAGATCTCGACGACTACGCCCAACAGGTGGACCGCGACGTAGAACGCCCGATCACCACCGAAGCCAGAAACTATGCCGCCGAAGACGGACTCACCGGCGTAGACATGGCCGACCTCGCCAAGATGAGTGGCGCCAGCGCCGGAAACTCGGATGCGCTGCAAGCACTTCAGGCCGCAAAAGGTCTGATGGGCGGAGGAGAAGGCGGCGGGGGTGGCGGCGGTGGCGGAAACTTTGCCAATCCCGGAGTGAGCAGCATTAGCTCAGATACCTCAAAGTTTGACCGCACAAAAATCGACGGAAAGTCTGCCACAGGAACTTCTTCGGCCTCCATGGCTGACCCGGCGAACTTCTTCAAGAAGAACTCCAGCGGTGTGACGGCGGCTTTTGGCTCGGGATCGAATAAGATTTCCGCACCCACGGGCTCAGCCTCCGTGGCCAATTTGAAAGAAATGTTACAGGCAGAAAGAGCCGCGCGCAGTGGCTCCGGCAAGACCGGTTCCGATAAACCGGGAAGCCAAAAGTCGGCATCTCCCGACGGAGCACTCGGCGCAACGGAACAGGGCAAGGCGGCTGCGTCCGCTGCAGGATCCGGGGCTTTCGGTGGAAGTTCATTTGCCGATATGAGCCTCTCTATCGGACTCGATGGCAGTTCCGGCTTCGACGATTCAATGAAGAATTTGCTCGGCCTGGGCTCTGATCCAGCTCCAATGTCCGAACAGGAACAGGCCCTATTGGCGAGCAGACAGCTCGCGTCGATCGGCGAATTCGCTCCGCTTCCTCCTGAGGTGCTAGAGGCAGACTCGGCAACCCTCTTCGATCGCACAAAGGATCGGATCAAAGTGTCGCTGAAGCAGGGGAAACTGCTTAGTGGCCTGGCGATGAAGATCAAGAAGTAACCTGGGAAGGTAGACTTAAAACGATATGAACACCTCGAGATTGAATCCCACTGTCGTTGCACTCGCTGTACTTTTTTTTGGCTTTGGCGCCAATGCTGACCGACTTGATGCTGGTCTTCATGGGGGCGATATAAGTGATGTTGATTCTTCCGTTCGATCAGATGCCAATAGTGGCATGGCGCAAGAGTTCAAAGAATTTTGTCTCGAAGAAATTCCCGACCAGGAGCTAAGCATCGGCGCTCAAGAGGCGCGAAAGATCTGTAAGGACAAGGCAACAAAGCATGCCACCCGAAAGATCGCCCGCGAGTACCGAAAAAAGTCGATTGAAGCCGGGGCCCAAGCTAAGACTACTGCCGCCAAGGCGGCTGTGGCCAACAAACAGTCTCAAGACCAAGCCGCCAAATCGGTGAGCGATGCCAGTAGCGCTGGAGAATCCGCCAAGACAGCGCTCGCAAACTTAAATAGAGAAGTAGTGGCAGAGGAAAAGCCCGACCTTGCCACGCTTGGGGAGCGGAAAGAGAATTTACAGGAGATCTCGAGCGAGTACGAGCATATGGCTCGGGACGAGAAATCCCTGCAGCAGCAAGCGATGCAACGAAATGACCGTGCTAGCGCTGAGGCCCATCGGCAAAATTTTGAAAGATTCATGCAGTTTGCGCAAAATGCCGCAAAACTCGCAGTTGGAATCGGAAAAATGATCACCGCCCGCCAAGCCTTTCACGGGCAACTTGATCAAGACACGCTTCGCCAGGTAGCTGCTGCAACGGAGGCCGGAATCAACGCCCAGCAAGCACTGCAAATCGCCAGTCAGTTAAATAGTATGCAAGGCGGTGGCGGCGGAGGCGGCGGAGGTGGCGGCCCTATTGGCGCCGGTGGAGCCGGAGTTCAGACGGGCTCAGCCAGTATCGGCTCTATTGCCAAGAATAGTTCAAATGCGGGCTCTGGAACGAGTGGCCTCAACACCACTTCTTCTTCGATGTCGGATCCTGCGAACTTCTTCAAGAGCAACAAGGGCGGAGCATTGGCGACCGCCAATAAAGTGGGACTTGGCACCCCCACGTCTTCTGCCTCGTCGAGCGATGTGTCGGAAGTGCTTCGCGAGCAAAGAGCCACCAAAGCCAACGCAGCAGCTGCTGCAGCTGCGGGCGCCAACAAGAACAATACTTCTCTCGGAGTTGGAGCCGGAGCCTTAAGCCAGTCAGGAGCCACTTCAGCAGGAGGCGGTTACGACTCGGGCGGCGGCCTTTCGTCTGCAGACTTTGGACTGTCGGCAAACCTCGGCGACCCAGGCTTCGATGAAAAAATGAAAGACCTCCTAGGTCTAGGCAAGGAAGAGGGCGCGCTCTCCGAAGAAGAAAAGGCGCTGCTTCAGCAGAGCAGAAATCTTGCCTCTCTGAGCGGAGAGGCGAAGGGGCTAAACACCCAGGGTGTCCTGGAAGCAGATTCCGTGAGCCTCTTCGACCGCACCAAAAACCGAATCACGATCTCCCTAAAACGGGGGCATGTGATCAACGGAATCTCGGCGAAATTGAAGTAATTTAGGGCGATACCCAACTTAACCATCCAATATTATTGCGTAATTTACGTCTCAATATCTGATTAAATATGTCCGATATATGAGATAATGGAGAGTGGGATGGCCTATTTAATTTACTCTCGTTTGATCGTACTGCCCGCAGTCACCGCTCTGGTGATCGCGATGGCTCTTCCTTGCTCTTCGGCGAATGCCGAAGACATCCATTCCGGAGACGCGGGCCAAACCGGCGTTTCCCATATGGTGGGTGAACCCTTAAAGGAGATCGACCCGGTTCCTAACGAAATGGAGTTTGAGCACGTAAAGAATCAGGCGGCTCAGATTCAGGAATCAGCCAAAGCCAGTAGCGTAGCTACCAACGCTGCTGTTCGAAATATCCAATCCGGAGTCGCCAACGCCGTAAAAGCCCAAGCAAAGACGGCAGATGGCACAGCAAAAAACTCTCAGGGTAGAGTGGAAAACATGTCGGGTGGTGGAGGCAGTGCAAATCGCAATATTTCTCAGTATACCCAAAACCACTCTCGGCAAATTCTGTCCGCCATCGACGAAACAAAGAAGATGATTCAGCAGATGCAGCAGATCCGGGACACCTACCAGCAGTCCATCCCAACAACGAACGACCCATCGCTCCAACAGCAGTATCGCGACCTCGCCCAAAAAGCGGACCGCGACATTGGCCGCCTGCAGAAAATGCAACGCGGTTATGAAGCTGAGGCGGTGAGCACCCAAAGGGAAACAATTCAAGCCAACGACGCTGCTGCCAAATTTGAGGGGATGGAAAAGACGGCCGACGGCCGAGGCGAAGATATGAGCTCCCTTTCCGCAAAGGATGCTCTGGCATTTGCACAACAAGCGGCCGGAGGAGCTGGTGGCGGCGGGTCCGGATCAAGTGGATCTCCAGGCGCGATTGCGAACCCGTCAGGATCATATCCAGGAAGCGGCATGGCGTTTCAGGGAGGTTCAACCAGTCAGTCTAGGAGTCCAGCCAACATAGACGGAACGTCTTTCGATAAAAACAGCCGCTCCCCGCTTGCAAAGGATGATTTCGGTAACCTCGTGGGATCTGGCTCTAAGTTTTCAGGAAGCAACACCACATCATCCTCCGTGGGTTCGCTCAAAGATAAACTGCGTGGCGAGCTCGCAGGCCGAAAATCGCTGGCCGCTACTCCTCCTCCCGCCCTCGCCAAGGCGATCGAAGACGCGAAGGCAGGAAAGGCCGCCGCGAAATCTGATCTTCTGAATCCCGAAGCCAATGCCTCTGCCGGTTCAGAGGTGGGCGATCTCGGTCTTGCGGTGGGACTGGGAGGATCCGGTGACTTTGGCGACATGCTGAAGGGAGTTCTGGGCATTAACCCCTCAGAACAGAACTTGTCCGAAGAGGAAAAGGCGCTGTTAGAAAGCCGACGACTTGCGTCTCTTTCGTCGCAGTTTGCCCCCCTCCCCCCAGAGGTATTGGGCGCCGACACACAAAACCTTTTCAAACGAACCCGCGAGCGAATTGAAGCCTCCTTGAAGCGCGGCAAAGTAATGAATGGATTGAACAGCAAACTATGAAGCTCCTCACTGTATTTCTATTTGGATTGGTGGCGCTTCCGGTTCGGTCTGAAGCCGATGACTGGGTGAAACGCTGTGCCGAATGGCGTGACTCAAAAAAATACAACGATGCGGAGCTCATCAAATTCGGCTGCGGCTCTGCCCCCGCAGTTCCAAGAATAGGCCGGGCAACCAGTCGACCGGGCCAGCCCGCAAGCCCCGCCGCCAAGCCCCAAGCAACCCAGGCCCAACCAACGGGAGCCTTTCCTCCCATGGGCGACTTTGGATCCGAGCCGCCGAAGACAGCCGGTACCGGAACTCCAGCTGGTGTGACCTCCACGAAACCGCAAACCGAAGCAACGGTAACTGGCGCAGAATCAACCACTGGCTCTCCTTCAGGCGCGAGTGTCGCAGCCGCGCCTGACGTTTCCAACGAGTTCAAGCCCGTGAGCTCATCGGAAAAGGACGGCGAGGACAGCTTCCTCAAAAAGCATCTTTGGAGAAACTCCTTCGACGACGCTGCCGACGCCAATAAAAAAGCAGCCAAGAGCTGTGGCCACGGCGAGCTCTGTGAGGGCGCCTCGAAAACTGCAGGTAAAGTTTCCAAAGAGCAAGAAACCATGGCCGATGTTTCACGCGTGTCTGACGCAGTCGGTATGGCCGCCGTTGGCGCCACGGCCCTCAATGAGCTGAGAAAGAAGCAGGACCAACAGAAGTCTCTGGAAAGCGTAGCAAAGGTGCACAAGGCAGCCGGAGCCGCGAACCTCGCCGCAGGAGCGACAGATCTGGGCCTTGCAGGTTACGCGTGGTTGAGTCAGAAGAAGCGCCTTGAAGAGGAAGCCAAGTCAATCGAGGCGAAGCTCAATTCAATATCCTCCCCCGAAGCATTGACGAAGCAGTTCGGCAACAATCAGGCAAAGAAAGAAGCATTTATCGCCGGCCTAAAAACCCGCAAGGATGCTATCGAAAAAGAACTAAACGCGGCCATCGACAAAACCACCACTGCTTCGATTCAACACGCCAAGTGGGGGGCAGGAAAGCTCGCGTCGGGCCTTGCAGCTACAAAATTCGCGAAAAGCGCCACCAAACAAGCCGACGACATGAAGAGTTTGAGCCAGGCAACCAAAGTGCAAGCCTACACCGGCAACATGTACGGCGTGGGCATTCCTCCCGCCTATCAAAACAATAATCCTCAGGTGCAACTCACCGGCGCCGCGAGCACCAACACGATTGGAAACTCTCCCGTAGGAGGCAATTCTCTTCCCGGCACCGGCAGCTCCTCGCTTTCAAGCCAAGGCTTGAATGCACTCCAACAGACCGCGAACCGTAAGGGCGGATCGGCAATTTCTGGAGGCGGCCCAGGTGGAACCGGTCCGTCCTCGAGTAACTTGGGAGGCGCCAGCCGATCTCCCGCCTCCCTGCATGTGGAAGTAAGCAAGGGTGGCCCTAGCGAAAGTTCTTCGTCTTGGGGCTCCGGAAGCGGCACGCCGTTCCATGGCGGCGGCGAGTCTGCCTCGCCCGGCCCGTTTGGCGACATCATGCAAACGATTCTTGGTCAGCAGGAAAAGACGGAAAACCAGCGCGCCCCCGCAGCCATCAATGATGCCGTGGTGGGCGAAGCCACAATGGTCGAAGCGGGCGTGGTTTCAGCGGACTCCAACAAGACTCTCTTCGATCTTGTAAAAACCAAGCATATTCAAATGGTTAACAGAGGACGTCTCTCGGCCGAGGGCTCTAAATAACTGGCCCGAAAGCGCCGATAAGAGGGTGTATGAGTCGGCATATTCAAAGGATCGCAATCACTATCGCACTGGGGCTTTTTTGTGGGCCTGCGCTGGCTATTGCGGACGCACAACTGGATGCCGCAGCTGAGGCCTCATGCAAAAACAAAGTCGGCACCAAACCCCTGACTTATTCGAACGGAAAAACTGAGTCCGCTGAGAAATTCCAGGAGCGCTTTGAAACTTGCAAATCTAAATTTATAGAGACTCGAGCAGACTCCAAGCCCGAAGCCCGAAAAGGCACCGATTGCAACGAGGCCAATGCGACAAATTACAAGTCCTGCCAGACCACAGAGAAGGCCATCAGAGAAAACATGGAACGGAGTCAAGCCGTTTCGGCGATCGGTCAAACCGCCGTAACGACAGTCGCCGGAGTCCAATCGATGAGCTCTAAAGGCACGGCTCAAGACGCTCAAAAGGCAGTGAGCCAAATCACCAAGCAAACTGCCATCGCAAAGTTCGCCGAAGCCGCCACCAAAGGATATGCCGCAACGGAGCTCTATACCCATTCCGAACTCTCATCCTCGGAAGCAGAGACACTTAAAAAACATTCCACAGCCATGAAAGATAAATGTGGAACCGACATTGAGGCTTATTCCGTCACCGCTGATGGCACGCGCGACAAGGCGATCCTTCGCCAAAAGCTAGGGAGCTGCTTCTCCTCCGTTTCGGGCAAGCCCATCGACCACGCGGCCACAGAGAATCTCGCACGCCGCCTCAGCAATGCCCAAGATGAAACGCTCGCTCAGAGCAAGGCCGCAAAAAATGCCGCCATTCAGCAAGGCCTCGGTGCCGGTGTGGACGCTCTCGTAGCTTACCAAGCTCTCCAGATGAGCAAGCGGGCCAATCAACAAGCAACCGACATGCGATCGCTCACTCCTCCCTCTTATCGTTTCAATCCCGGAGGAGGCGCCAGCTCCGCTCCAGGGAAAAAGGGCGACCTCCAAGACGATTTAGGCATCGAGTCTCCCGGCGGATCTTTCCTCAGCGGCGACGGCGCCCGCGGCGTGCCGGATCGCGGCGGCCCTGGCGGCGTACAAGCCCCGTCCATTCCGCTTCGCGGCTCCAAGTCTTCTGTTTCCGGCAGCGGTGGAGCCGGCGGCGGCCCCGCTCGCGGTGGAGCATCCGGGCGTAACGCCCGCACTCCGGCCAAGACCGGTCCACAAAAGATCGGCAACCTCGACTTCGGCAACGGAGTAGGCAGCGGCGGAGGCCGTGGTCCCTTGAGTTCCGCCCCGGCGGCGGACCCAGGCTTGATGGACGCCATGAAGTGTTTGATCGATCCCAATAATTGCAAGGGCGGCGACCAGGCCGTTGTGCTTCAGGGAGAGGTCAGAAGTGATTCCCGTCTACCCGCCTCAGAGGGCGGCCAAGGAGAAGGCACACAAGCTGATCTTTCGATCTTCGAACAGATCAACGCAAAGTATCGCGCGCTCGCGGCACGCGGATCGATCTAACACTCCACCGGGTAATCACTCTTGTGTAACGGCTTGTAATGGCTCCGCTTCCGCCCTAGGCTATTGGATATGAAGAGAATTCCAAGAATCGCCCTGGTTGCGATGGCGGCGTTCGTGCTCCTGGCACCGTCCGCCTTCGCCAAAGTGTTCTCCAACCAATTCGTAGAGTTCCAGCTTCCCGACAAGTGGGAATGCATGCTCGACGGCACGGAATGGGTGTGCCAGAGCACCGACGAACAGAAGAAACGGGACGCGATCATCGTGCTTGCGGCCAAGATTCGTAAGTCGGGAATGGACGAGATGGGCGTCTACAAAGCTCACCTCGAAAAGAAACAGACCTACCAAAGTTTGAGCGGCGACAGCGTAGAGTCAGAGCCCCGCTACGTGAAGGAAATCGATATTTCCGGTCACCAATGGGTGGATTCGCTTCATCTGCAAAGCGAGATTCCGGACTTCTACACGCGCTACCTAGCCACCATCAAAGAAGACCTCGGCGTTCTCGTGACGTTCTCGGTGCGAAAGGACAAGTACGAAGAGTACGGCCCCGACATCGACAACATGGTGAAGAGCCTCCGCGCCTTCCGGAAGCCCGGCGATCCGAATGCCTCTGACCTTCCCGCAACCGACGCCTCTGCCGGCGACGCCGGAGTATTTGGAGACGGCTCGAAAAAGCCGAAGGTTGCCGCGGGCCAGAAACCGGTCGACGACTCGGCGAGCTTGATTCTCCTTCTGCTCCTCCTTGCGGGAGCCGGTGGTTTCATCATTTGGCGCAAGAAAAAGAAGGGCGGCGGAGGCCAATAGTCCCTCCCCTTCCCCCAAAGCCGTTGATCCCGATCGGGGACAACGGCTTTTTCTTTTAGACTCAATGTTGACGGGTGCGCTCGAAGTCTAAGGCCGCCATCACTTTTCCCACATAGGCCCGCGTCTCTCGGTAGGGAGGAACACCACCATGACGATCTACGGCCGCAGGGCCTGCGTTGTAGGCGGCCAATGCCATGTTCAAGTCGCCGTCAAATCGATTGATCATCTGCCGTAGGTAGCGGGCTCCAGCCCGGATATTAGAACGAGGATCACGAGCGCTCACGGCCCTGGCTTCCCGCAATTCCAGTGCGGTAGAGGGCATGAGCTGCATGAGTCCTCGCGCGCCCACCCGCGAGACTGCCTTGTGATTAAAATTCGACTCCACTCGAATGATGGCCCGCAGAAGCGCGGGTTCTAGCTTCACTTCGGCCGCAACATCCTCCACCCACGCGGAGATGTAGTGCATGCGAAGGTCCTTCAAGTCTTGATTTTTCGAGGGGGATTGCCGATCGGCTTCGGCGGGGAAGGTGAAAAAGGCCATCATGGCCACCACACCGAAAGTCCTTTTCATAGATTCCATGCTAAGGCTCTTTCAAAACCTTTCAAGCTAAAAATCTCTGGCTAGGAAATTTTTTTTCACGGCCTGGGGCGTTATGTCGCCAAGAGCCAGCACAATCCACCGATCGTCGCCGAACAAATCCCTGCAGGCGCGCCAAACGTCTAGAGGCGTTATCGACTCCACCATGGCTGATATCTCTTTATCGCTCAATTGACGCTCATAGAACATTTCGCTCTTCGCCAAGGCAAACATACGAGAGTCCATGGAGTCGGACCCAAGCTCGATGGCGCTCTTCACGCTGTTCTTTGCCACCTGCAAATCATGCTCGTTCACGGGCTGCGATCTTATCCGGCGTATTTCCTCACGAATCAGGCGCAAGCACTCGGGGGCGTGCTTTGGACTCGTTCCCACATACATTCCCATCAAGCCGGAGTCGGTGAAGTTGGCCAGGGAGGAATACACCGAATAGGCGTAGCCCTTCTGCTCACGAATCGTTTGAAAGAGCGTGCTCGACATGTTGCCGCCCAAAAATGAGTTGAGGAGAAACGCAGCCAGTCTCTGCTTGTGAGTCATCGGGTAGCTCTCACAGGCCACCAGAAGATGGGTCTGCTCGGTCTCCCGCTTCACCACATGCAGCCCCGGATAAACCTTGGGCTTCTTCAGGCTCTCGCGCGGTGGGGCATTCTTCTTGCCCCTGAAATCGCCGAGCAGACGCTCCAGCTTTCTCACCACGGCGTCGTGGTTCACGTTACCAGCCATCGTGATCACAAGATTGCGCGAATAGTAGTGTCGCTGGAAATAATCGAGAATGTCTTCGCGGGTGAAACTCTTCACCGTTTGAATGGTGCCGAGAATCTGTCTGCCAATCGGATGATTCCGATAGGCACGCTCAAACAAAAGATCGTGGATCCATTCCTCAGGATCTTCTTCCGTCATCGCGATCTCCTGCAAAATCACTTGCCGCTCGCGCTCGATTTCAATCGGATCGAACCGCGAGTGCCTGATGATGTCGGTAAGGAGTTCCAGAGAAAAATCGAGAGCGTGCACCGGGAGGGTAATGTGAAACGCCGTATACTCCCGCGTGGTCATCGCATTGAAGTCACCGCCCACGAGATCCACGTCTCGGGCAATTTCAAAAGCCGACCGCTTTTCAGTGCCCTTGAACATCATGTGTTCGAGAAAATGCGCCAACCCTGCTTGCTTCGGACGCTCGTGACGAGAACCGCCCTTCACGAATACCCCTACCGCGAGAGTACGAAACCCCGGGGCCCTTTCCGTGAGCACTACGGTGCCGTTGCTCAAAACGCTGCGGCGATAGAACTGCTTAGTGCGCTTGGCCATACTCCCAGGTTAACAGAACCAGCCGCGGGTCAAAGCGTTCCCTTCACACGGTGGCGCGTGGGCTGGTGGCCCAAAAAGCAAAAAGGCCCCGGCGGTTAATCGCCGAGGCCTCTGTTTCTCACGGGAGTATTCGATCAGTGCTTGTTGGGCTGATCGAGGAGCACCTTACGCGACAAGCGCATTTTGCCCTGACGATCCACATCCAGCACCTTCACGTCGATAATGTCGCCTTCCTTCAGGAAGTCGGTCACGTTCTTCACGCGCTCGTGAGCGATCTCGGAAATATGGAGAAGACCGTCGTTTCCGGGAGTCACTTCCACGAAGGCTCCGAAATCCATGATCTTCTTCACCTTACCGGTGTAGATCTTGCCCACTTCCACTTCAGCCACGATCGCTTCAATCATCTGGATGGCCTTCTTCGCAGATTCGCCATCCACGGACGCGATATTCACCGTGCCGTCGTCTTCGATGTCGATCTTCACGCCGGTGCTCTCGATGATTCCGCGAATCACTTTTCCACCGGAACCGATCACTTCGCGCACTTTGTCGGGCTTCACCTTAATCGTCACGATACGAGGAGCATTTTTCGAAAGCTCTGCGCGCGGCTGGCTGATGGCTTTCGCCATTTCGCCAAGAATGTGCATCCGGCCCTCGAAGGCCTGAGCAAGAGCCGTCTTCATGATCTGCTCGTTCACACCTTCGATCTTGATGTCCATCTGAATGGCGGTCACACCGTCGGCGGTACCGGCAACTTTGAAGTCCATATCACCGAGATGATCTTCATCTCCGAGGATGTCGGAAAGAACGGAGAATCGCTCCCCTTCCTTCACGAGACCCATCGCGATTCCGGCAACCGGCTTAGGGAACGGCACGCCGCCATCCATCAAAGCCATCGAACCGGAACACACCGAAGCCATCGAAGAAGATCCGTTGGACTCGAAAGTTTCACACACAAGACGAACCGTGTAGGGAAACTTGCTCTTGTCCGGCATCATCGCGGCGAGGGCCCGCTCGGCTAGCGCACCGTGGCCCACTTCACGTCGACCGGGAGCACGCATGAATCCCACTTCACCCACCGAGAACGACGGGAAGTTGTAGTGGAGCATGAACTTTCTCGTGGTTTGCGGCACGCGAAGCGGATCCACCATCTGCTCATCGTCCTTAGTGCCAAGCGTGGCCACCGCCATCACCTGCGTTTCACCACGAGTGAAGAGCGAAGAACCGTGGGTACGGGGAAGAACGCCGGCCTCACACATGATCGGACGAACATTCTTCAATCCGCGGCCATCCAAGCGCTGACCGTTCAGCACCATCTCGCGCATCACGTTGTACTTCAGAGTCTCGTAGACGTTTTCAATCGTCTTTTTCTTTTCAGCAGCAGCATCCTTATCAAGGGATGCGGGCACCATTTGCGCCACCAACTCGTCGAGAATCTTGCCGAGGGTTTGGTATCGAACCTGCTTTTCCTTGATTCGGAAGGCGTCTTCCACCTTCTTCTGTGCAGCAGAGTTCACGGCGTTCTTGATGTCTTCTCCAGGAAGAGCGGGCACAAACTCGCGCTTGGCCTTGCCTACTTTTTTGGCCAGCTCCCGCTGAAGCTCCAGCACGGGCTGGATCGAGCGGTGACCTTCCAGGATTGCTTCGAGAAGCTCGCTCTCGGGAACTTCCTGGGCGCCGCCCTCCACCATCATGATGGCATTCTTGGTGGCGGTAACCATCACTTCCATGTCGCTCTTTTCCTGTTCAGCGAGCGTGGGGTTGATGATGATTTTTCCGTTGATCCGACCCACACGAACAGCCGCGGTGGGGCCGGCGAAAGGGATGTCGGATATCGTGAGTGCACAAGAAGCGCCCAGAGAGGCTGCGATTTCAGGATCGTTTTCCTGATCCACGGAAAGCACAGTCGCCACCACCTGGGTGTCGTTCATGTAGCCCTCCGGAAAGAGCGGACGAATCGGTCGATCGATCAAACGAGCGATCAACGTAGCGTCGGTACTCGGACGATTTTCCCGCTTAAAGAAACCGCCAGGAAACTTACCGGAGGCGTAGTACTTCTCCAGGTAGTCCACGGTGAGAGGGAAAAAGCTCTGACCTGGCTTCGGCTTCTTCGCCGAAACGGCGGTCACGAGCACCACAGTTTCCCCGTAGGTTACGAGCACGGAGGCATCGGCCTGACGAGCCAAGCGACCGGTTTCCACAGTTATGGGGCGACCACCGAAATCACAGCTGAGTATGGTTTTATTGAACATGAAATTTTCCTTTGTATTGCATCACACGGAGTTCGAGGCCCAGGGCAAAGCGCGAAATGGCGCCTTCCCGCTCACGGCGGAACCCCGTGCGAAATGTGTTGTTTCGTTACGGATGTTCCGCGCTTATTTGCGGAGATCGAGCGCGTTGATCACAGCCGAGTAACGGCCTTCATCGGTGCGCTTGAGGTATTCGAGCAAACTACGACGCTTGCTCACCATACGAAGAAGCCCGCGACGACCATGATGGTCCTTCAGGTGCTTCTTGAAATGGTCGGTGAGATAGTTGATACGTTCGGTGAGAAGGGCCACCTGCACTTCGGGCGAACCAGTGTCGCTTCCCGAACGGGCAAACTTAGCCATCACGTCTTTCTTAGGTTTCATCACAATTCAGTTCCTTTTCTTCTTTTCTTTCCACTATTTTGATCGCCCCTTCCTAACACGGGGGGCCGCTCCCGCGCAAATTTCCCTATTTACGGTCTTTTCGCGGCGCGGAATGAGACTTTCTCGGGCCAGGCAGGCCATCAATGGAGTCGCTCATGTGATGGCGCAATTTCTCCACCACCCGTGCCTCGATCTGGCGGGCGCGCTCCCGCGTAATCCCAAACTGGTCAGCAATTTCCTGAAGAGTCTTCGGCTCTTCCGCCACGAGACGATCCTGAAAGAGCATTCGCTCCTTTTCATTGAGAAGCTCCGCAAATCCACCGAGTTTGTCGTGAAGAATGTCCTCCAGTTGCTGCTTCGCCAGTGCCTCATCGGCTGGTTCGGCGCCATCGGGAATGAGCTCTCCTCGCGATGGTCCGTCTTCGTCGTGACCAACCGGAGCGTCCAAAGAAACCTCTCCCCCCTTCGAGGACAGGCGGAGGCTCATTTCCTCCACTTCCTTCTCCTTCACGTTGAGCTGATGGGCGAGCAATTTGGGACCTGCTTGAATTCCCTGTGCCTCCAGCCGCTCTTTCTCTCTCATGAGATTGTAGAAGAGCTTCTTCTGAGCTTGAGTTGTGCCCACTTTTACCAAGCGGAAGTTATCGAGTAGGAACTTGAGAATATAGGAACGAATCCACCAGGACGCATAATAGGAAAGCCGCGTTCCCTTATAGGGATCGTAGTTTTGTACCGCCTTCATCAGACCCACGTTTCCCTCTTGAATGAGGTCCATCACGTTGCTGTAGGCGTTTCGGTACTCCATGGCGATCTTCACCACGAGGCGCAGGTTCGTGGTCACCAGCATGCGGGCAATTTCGAGGTTTCCCGTCTCTTTGAGTTGAATGGAAAGCTCGTGTTGACGTTCGGGGTCCAACACGGGATAGCGCCGTAATTCTTCTAAATACCGAGTGAGGGGGTCTTTCGGGGAAACGGGCGCAGGCGGAAGACGGGTCACCACCGTAGGAATTCGCGGGGTGGCCACCACGGGCACTTGGGCGTCTGCAGGAGGGGTCTTCTTCTTTGGCATGCCTAGCTCTAGGTGGTAAGGCACCCCCGAAGGGAAATCAAGCAACAACAACTCGAATTTAAAGGGCTTTTTTACACGCTATATTGTTGACACAATAAGACAACAATTATACATTGCGTCGCGTCAACAGAAATCGTCCACGATTTCAAAGGAGCTCCTGATGTTGTCCTATTCGGAAACCCAAATTCTTGGCCTCGCCTGCCTGATCGGCGCCCTCGCAGGAGCCCAGGCTCTCGCTCAAGGGCCAGCCGGAAACACGGCCAACGGGTGCACCTATGCCGTGATCAACGGAAACTACACCTACAGCTGCGAGCCCCAAGCTGCCCAGGCCGCCTCGCCCAAGACCCCAACCATGGTGGAGCAAACTCAGGCCAAGATGGCGCCGGCCCCTGCCGCAGCCGAGCCGGCTCCCGTTCTCCAAATCAGTTCTGAACCGCCCCGTAATCAAGGACAAGTGGTCAGAAACGACGATCCAGCCGCCACGACCCGCACCTCTGTGGTTCGTACCACGGAAGAGCCCTCACTACCGCTCCACGACCCGCTCTACATCGGCACCTCAATCGGAAGCTTTCAGGTCACGGAATCCAAATCCGGCGCCGCCACTGGACTCGGGTTCAGCGTTTCCCAAAACCTCGACGAGTTCGTGGGGTTCGATCTCGGATATTCCTACGCTAAGAACAATCTGAGGCTCGGGCTCGCCAATCGCGGAGGCGGATCCACCAGCACCAACCAATCGGATGCCACCCTCGCTAACCATCTCGTAACCGGAGAAGTGCAGTTCCACCTCTCCGACACTCACAAGCGCCTCCGACCCTATGCCGGGCTAGGACTAGGCTGGAAGAACAGCTCCCTCGACGAAGATCTTCCTTCGTTCCAGCAGAGCGGTGGTTCCCTGTCGCAGAGCAGTCTTGGCCTGGTGGGATCTCTCGGCGCGAAGGTGCGAGTGGCGGATCGCTATCAGATCGCCGCCGGCTTGCGATACTTTCGGCCGATCAGCTCCCAGGACGCCACGCTTTCCTCGGGTAGCGCTAATGGTTTCACTACCCCAAGCACGCGCCTTACCGCCACGGATGCCACCCTCACGGCCTCCAGCGTAGTGCTGATTTTCGGTGGTCTTTCCATAGCACTATAATCGGGGATTTTCCCGCAACCATTTGATATTATTTGGGAATTTTTTACCATCTTCCCTCAGGGTAGGTAGCTGAGGTAGATTCTCCTTAGGGCCAAGGCCCGGCACCGAACGGATTCGGTACCCGGCAGAAATCGGGCCCGCTGTCAGGAGATTCCCGGAATTTATGAGTGCCAACATTAGCCCGCTAACCGGCGTTATCGACGAGAACATGGTTTTCGTGGAGTTCGGTCAATACGAAGGGCAAACGGTTTCTCAGGTGCGACAGCTGGACCCGGAACTCTACCAGCAGCTCGTACAGGAAAAGGAACAGGATCACGTAGCGATCCGCCGAAACCGAGATCGAAGCTATCGTCTCTACATGAATCCTTTGCTTTCCAAAGCAAACAACTGATCGCCCCTCCAAGCAGGAGGCCGGCGTCGCGAGACCCGTCAATATTCAGGTGTCCAAACGCCCTCCGCGACGAGAGCGCTTGGTCCACTGAGCCAGGCCGTTGAGCCGTCGAAATTTACGCGAAGTTCGAATTCCGTCATCCTCACGAGAACTTCCCTCACACCGGGAAGTCGCGCCTTTAGCGCGCTTGCCACGGCCACTGCGCCGGTGCCGCAACTCAAGGTTGCCCCAGATCCGCGCTCCCAAAATTCCGTCTCCACCCAGGCCCTCCGTCCGGAAACCTCGAGCCTGCGCACAAACTCCACGTTGGCTCGTTTCGGAAAGACTTTGTGCCGCTCCAGTTCAGCCCCCCACACACGAAAATCGAAATCTTTCGGCGCGCGCCAGTCGCCCCTTCCCCCTGAGGCAAAAATAACTGCGTGAGGATTGCCCACGCTCACAGGCACATAGGGAACTCTCTGCCCTCGATGGGTAAGGATCGCAGCGGCGCCCACCACGGGAACCCCCAGTGAAATGGAAAAACCAGCCCCGAGGCGCTTTGCCGAATAGCTCCGCTCCCCCACCTCCACCACCACCGATGACACGACGGCGGCATCCTGCCCGAACCAGCCCTTACGAAGCGCGTAGAAACACAAACTTCGAGTTCCGTTCGCGCACATCTCCGCCCGGCTCCCGTCTTGATTCCAAACCAAAAAACGAAGCGGGCTCCGACTCAGCACCTCCAGCACCTGGTCGGCGCCAATCCCCATCGAACGATGGGCAATCCTACGCACCACGCCGGGCTTTGCCCTGGCCGAAACGTGTCGCCAATGGCACTCCTCCACGATCAAAGCGTCGTTGCCAGCACCGTGGACCTTTGCAAAGGGGATCGAGTCTTGCCTGTTGGATTCTTTTCCCATAAAGGGTGAAGATAGCAGTCAACTGCACTCTTTGGAATTTCTCGGAGCCTTAGCTCAGTTGGATAGAGCACCTGCCTTCTAAGCAGGGGGTCACAGGTTCGAATCCTGTAGGCTCCGCCATACTAGAACGGAATACGGAATACGGTATTCGGTATACAGTATGCTGTTCGGAATGCTGAGTTCAGATAGGTGGGGCGCAGCAAAAATGGCACGGCGACCGAGGATCTAAGCTCACACAACACTTGATGCCCCCCTCCCCCTCCATGTAGCAATGGATCTCATGCAGAACCCGCTGGCTTTTTTAAATCCTGACTACCGGAATTCTGCGGCGAAACTCCACGAACGGTATGGGTGGGCGGCGCCGTTTCCCCACATCGTGCTCGATAATTTTCTCGACACCGTTTTTTGCCAGCAGCTCCTCGAGTCGTTCCCGGGATTCTCCGAACAATACGCAGTGAACGAAGACGGTCGCACAGGGGGCAAGGCGGTGATTACCACGCTCCCGGACCTCGGACCTGCCTACGCCCAACTGCACACGATGTTTCAGTCGAGTGAGTTCCGACAGTGGCTTTCCGATCTTTCGGGCATCCCGCATTTGCTTTTTGACCCTGAATATTTTGGCGGCGGCACTCACGAAAATATCCATGGGCAGTGCCTGGACCCTCATGTGGATTTCAGCATTCATCCCACCACGCTCTGGTATCGCCGCCTGAACTTCCTCCTGTACCTCAACAAGGACTGGAATCCCTCCTGGGGCGGCAATCTCGAGCTGCACTCCAACCCCCGAAATCAAAAGGAGAACGTAAAGTCGTCGGTAGCGCCGCTGTTTAACCGATGCGTGATTTTCACCACAAGCGACCGCTCGTGGCATGGTTTCCCGGAAATCCACTCTCCTGAAGGCCCTCAGTTTTCGAGACGCTCCATCGCCTGTTACTTTTTCACTCGCGAGGCGCCGGCCACACGAGCTTCGAGAAACAGCACAGTATATGTGGATCTTCCGATCCCCTCAGACAATCGAAACGTAAACACCGTGAAGCGTTATCTTGCCCGCAGGGAACAACACCTTGACCGCCTACTCCGCTTCGAACAAACCCGCGCCAACGAAATCGTGAACCAAAGTTTGAAGCTGATGCATGACCGCAGTCTTCACCTTTCGGAAGACATGGCCCATCACCCGGACCCCGCCGTGCAGGATCGATACGCGCTCCTTCTCGATCGATTGATCACCCAAGCCTACGAAAGGATCAACGAGCTGGAGCACTACCGGATGCGCCAACTGGACGCGTTTCGGGTGCAGAACTTCGGAAAATCCCTCGACGACGGAACTAAAGCTTACGATTGATGGCGTCGGCGTCTTGCTGGCACTGGCTCGAGTACTTTTTCGAAATCAGGTTTAACCGTCCCGACACAGTTATGTTGAGCTTCACGAGATTATAGCCCCCGTCGCACCACGCGATCAGCTTGCCGCCCCGGAGCGGAGATCCGCCGAGACGCTGGCTGAAGAGATCCCGGTCCGTTCCACATTGATGACTGTAGGCCTGAAAGTCACCTGAAACGCCCGTATCGAGATTCACCGCACTGACGACCAGATTGTAGCCGGCATCGCATTGAAACGTTACCTGAACGCCACTCTCGCCACCGCCGCCCTGGCCCATCCGGCGACTGATCTCCGACAACAACTCCTCATTGGTGGCCTCCGACAGGCACTGATTGGCGTGGGCGGAAGACGTTAATACGAGCAAGAGTGCGATAATAAGATGCTTCATGGGGGGGGTGTCTCCTAGTGTCAGATTGGCGCTATTTCAGGAAATTTTTGCAAATTCGGGACCGAAACTCCAAAAAAATCCCCGCGCAGTCGCAGACACAGCAAATTCAAGGCCAAAAAAAGCCGTCGGAGGAATGTTCTCTCCGACGGCGGGCATCAATCCATAGCCCCACTAAGACGTTACTTACGCTGCTCCCAGTTACGATCGGCGGCGTCACGAACTTCCGCCACGCGTCGCTGGTCGGAAGCAGAAAGTGTGGAAAGCTTCTCTGCCGGGAAGTTATCGTTCACGGCGTTGCGAAGTTTGCGCCAGAATTTCACGCTCTCCTTCACGAAGTCTTCGTTCTTGGCGTCGACCTCTCGCAAAAAGTTCTTCGGCAGATACTTCGTGGAAAGCTTGTAGGCCACCTTCGAGGCATCAGGAAGATCGATCACGAAGAAGAGACGGTTCAGGTACTCATGTGCCTTGTCGAGCTCACCCACGTTGTCGGGAGCGGTGGCAAGCACACCTTCCTGCAGAAAATAGCTCTTAAGGAACTGCGCGCGGAACATCAGCATCTGGTAAGCGGTATCTTCAAATCGGCCTCGGCCGCCGAAGAGTTGCTCACGGATGATCTGCTCCACCACGTTCTGCGGAATGTGGGCTGCGATCGCCTGAAGAGCGCTCACGCGCACAGCATTGTGGCGAATGAAGTCTCTTTCAAACGCCATCTGCTCTGCAGAACCCGGGGTGAACCACTCAGGGATCTCCGCCGATTCGATTTCCTTCATGGTGGCGTAGAAAAATTCCACGAGTTCCAGACTGTTGGCATTTTCACCAAAAAGTTTGGAGCCAGCCAGAAGGGCCGGTGAAGGAGGAAAGAAGTTGCGACCGTTGATGGGGTCGTTGAGCATCTTCAGCCCCTCTCCCACCTTCTGAAGGCGGATTCCCTCAGTGAGTTTGGAGGTTTCGGTCTGCATTTCTTTCGTGGTGCCGATCATGCTGCTCATCTGACCCTGCATGCCGATGGTGGCATCCAGCGCCTGGGTGGCTTTACAGCCGGTGAGCACGGATACGGAAATAACGATCAGTGCGATAATGGTACGCATTTTAGTTGCTCCCTTTAATGAGATTGTCCTTGAGGTCTTCGAGGCCGCCGTCGGCCGGGGCGCCGAGCCAGATGCTCATGAGGGCCTTAATGAAACCCTTGGTTCCCACGATCTTAACCACTTCAGCTTTAGTGTTCTCGTAAGCGACTACTTCCTTTTCACCTTGGCGCTCGGCCACGATGCGGAGGGTTCCCTTTTCAACGGCTTCGCCACCGTTCTTCACGGCGTCGAGGAACTTGGCTACGTCGGCTCGCTTGGCGAACGCCTCGTCGTTCTCGTCCAAACCGTCGCGGAAGGAGCTCTGAACCTTTTCCGCGTCCACGGAGCGAAGGAAGGTCATCTGCAAGGCCACTGCCTGCATATTATCGAGGGATGGCAAGGCGCCTTCATTAGTGCGCACGAACTTCGCGCCGTCGCTCACAAGAAGCTCAGCCACGTAGACGTTCACTTTCACCACGGCGACCTTCTTCTTTCGGATGCCCGCGCCCACGGTGGTCATCGCCACGGGGGTCTCCACATTTGCGGTTCCACCCTTGGAGATCTTCACGCCCTCGATTTCCGAGGTGCCTGGGGTAGTTTCCAACACAGCACCTTGCGCCACTACGGCGAAAAGGGCGGCAAAAAGCACAGCTAGTTTGTTCATACAGTCTCCCTCCCAAGAGATTTTCGTTGGGCCCTGGGTATCTTGATTTGATGGCCGGCGTCAAAATAGTTTTTCGCCGCGCGCCAACTCTTGCTTTTGTTTCATATTTTATCGAATAATTTCAATAACTTATAAAGTTCTTGATTGTTTTGATCTGGAATTATATAAAGTCGACACTTATGAGCACCAACGTGGTGAGCCTAAAAGCCTTCCGAACCCTCAAAGAATGCCAACGCCTATTTGACGGCTATAGAAACCGTCTCGAGAAGATCGACAAAGCCGATCTCCTCCAAGAGGTGGAACGGTACCGACAAGAGGCCGCAAACTACCCCGACCACCTTCTCACCATCGTGAAAGGTGAGATCCTGATGGCCGCCGTGCGAGGCCGGTCCCTCACCAGCGAGCTTCGGGAATTCGCTACCTCTGAAGAACGGCGCCTGAAGGTAAATCTCTACAAACGCCTTCACGAAGAATGGACAGGCGAAGTCGCCGCCCGACGCCAGTAGCCTGATCACGCCTACACCCTAACCCGAATTTCCCCCACCGTTTCCCCGGTCCATCGCTTCACGGGAATCCAGTCCGCTCCCAACGGAGCAATCCCACGCGCGCGGAGCAGCTCCAAAAGAACGGTCTCTACCGCTCGCACCGAGCCACACTCCGCCTTAAGCGCCATCCCCAGACCCAGTCGCGGAAGAGAGCAGAGATAGACCCCTTCCGCCCCCACCTTCACAATCACTTCTCCCTGGGAGTTGGCCACCAATTTTGAACACAAACTTTCCTCTCCACCCAGCATCCAGGGCTCCGCCACCACTGCGTTCCTTAGAGCGCGAAGAGACGACGCCCAAGAAAGCCTCCCCGGGTCTGCAATTCTCGACGCCGCCAACGCAAGCGAACGGAGGGGAACCCTCCAGGTGGGAAGACCGCAGCCATCAATGCCCCAGGGAGCCTGCTGCAGCCTGAGACCTAAAAAATCATCCAGGGCCTGTCTTACTCGTCGCTGCCAAGGATGATCTTCCCCGGTATACCCTGGCACGGGAAGCCCCTCGGCAACACACCCCGTGAGCATTCCAGCGTGCTTGCCCGAGCAGTTATTATGAACCGGACAGCCCACATGCCCAGCGCGCCAAAGATCGCGACGAGCCCCCTCATTCACCGGTTCCTGAGCGCCACACTCCAACGCCGCGCTCTTCAACCCGATTCTTTCCAACCATTCAGACACGAGATTCACATGGCGGAGTTCACCATGATGAGAGGCACAAGCGAGCGCCAAATGCCGCTGATCCAAATGATGCTTCTCGTGGTGCCCGGCCTCGATCATGGGAAGCGCCTGTATCATTTTCACCGCAGATCGCGGGAATAGCGTTAACTCGGAATCGCCCCAACACTCCACCACACTGCCTGCGGAATCACAGACAACCGCGTGAACCCGATGAACGCTTTCGACCTCCGTCCCCCTGGTGACCTCTACAAAAATAGGAGCCCCGGTGGGTGGAAGCCCCCGGGGCGTGCTGGGTTGATAGGGATTCCTCTTCCCCATGCGAATTTAGACCATGAGCTGGGTGGCAAGCTCCGACAGCTTGGAGCGTTCCCCCTTCACGAGGGTCACGTGTCCCGCAATCGGCTCATTCTTGAAACACTCCACTACATAAGCCAAACCGTTGTTCATGCTGTCGAGGTAGGGCGAGTCGATCTGCATCGTATCGCCCGTTAGCACGATCTTCGTGCCCTCGCCTGCGCGAGTGATAATCGTTTTGATTTCATGGGGCGTGAGGTTCTGCGCCTCGTCCACGATCATGTATTGGTTCGGAATCGAACGACCGCGGATATAAGTAAGCGGCTCGATGTTGAGCAATCCTTGATTGATCAGCTCCTGACACCCCTTACCCGCGCCGCGACGGTTCGTTTTCGCTACCGTACTCACCCCGAACAGAAAATCGATGTTATCGAAAATTGGCTGCATGTAGGGATTCAGCTTTTCCTCGATTGTTCCAGGCAGATAGCCGATGTCGTGTCCCATGGGCATCACGGGTCGGCTCACTAGCAAACGGGAAAACAGCCCCTCATCCACGGTCTTGGAAAGTCCCGCAGCGATCGCCATCAGAGTCTTACCCGTACCGGCCTTCCCCACCAGACTGACGAGCTTGATGTCGTCGTTGAGAAGGAGATCAATGGCAAACGCCTGCTCCGCGTTGCGTGGATAAACACCCCAGAGACCTTCAACGGGCTTGAACACGGTGACCATGCAATTTTGAACAGAGTCGTAACGGCCGATTGCCGTATGGTTCGCATTTGCCTCATCCTTCAAAAACACGAATTGGTTCGGATGAAGACGATACTTGTCTCCGTCGACCGGAAGGCGTTTCTTCGTATAGAACTCGTCGATCGCCTGCCCGGGAAGCGAAATATTGCTCGTCCCGGTATAGATGTCGTCCATCTCAAACTTAGACGGCTCATAGTCTTCCGCGTCCACACCCGCCGCATCAGCTTTAATGCGAAGGTTGATGTCCTTGGAGATGAAGGTCACATGCTCTTTCCCGTGCTCCTTCTGCAAACGCTTCGCCAACGCGAGCATCTGGTTGTCGGCCTTTTTCATGTCGAGTTCAGGAAGCTCCGGAATCTTATCGATACTGGAGATGTGAACCATCAGATGTCCGCCGCTCTTCAGCTTCACGCCCTTGGAAAGCGGCGCCTGCTGCCGGAGTTCATCCACGATACGTGAGAAGGTTCTCGCGTTCCTTCCGTTTTCGTTCATGTCGCGCTTGAACTTGTCGACCTCCTCGATCACCACAAGGGGGATCACCACGTCATGCTCTTCAAATTTGAAGATCGCATGCGGATCGAAAAGGACCACGTTCGTATCGATGATAAACAACTTCTTTTTTTCCAACGGTTCGCTCCTCAGCCTGCGGCGTTTTGTTTCGACGCCTGTTCCTTCTTCAACGCTTCACCCACAAAGAACTCAATCGCCTCTTTGTCCTCCTTCTTGAGATCGTCAAACTGCAAAGAATAGCCCGGCGGGATCTTCGGTACTTTTCCCATCACCGTTACCGAACACTGGATCGGCCGCTGAATAACTGCAGGGAGTAGACGAAGCACAAGCTTGTCGCCCACGGCCAGCTCCATCTTGGGAACCTCCACCAACACCCCCCCGGCGCTGATGTTCACACAGGTGCCAGCTGCCACCTGCTGCCCCTTAATGATTTGCACGTTGGCCATATAAGCCACTCGAGGATGGCGGCGGCGAATCACGATCCGCTGGGTTTCCACTCCACCGCGCACTACGGTTTCCACCGAATATGCCACGCTGAATTCATACTGCTGGGAAATTTTCTGATAGCGGTTGGTGCCAGCGCGAGAAATTTTGTCGTTCTTGTTGAGCTTTCCTTCTTTCAAAAACTTCACAACATCCAGGAATCGATAGGGGCCGCTTGCGGTTTCCGATGTGCCCTGCTTGACCAGCCAAATCGGGTCCATCGGAACTTCAGCCACGATACCCTCGAATGTGCTCTCTTCCTTCAGTCCGGACGCCGTGGGCGCGGCGGGAACTGCGGATCCCGCAGTGCTCGCAGCAGGCGGAGCGGCGGGCTTGGGAGGCGCAGGTTTCGCTGGGGCCGGCGATGCTGCTGCGACCCCAGGCTTGGGGGGAGGCGCCTTCGCCGCTCCCGTAGCCAGATTCAATCCATGAATGTTGATGGCCATCGTGGGCGATTCCACATCCACTCCATCCTTCGAGCCAGCAGCCTCATTGGTCCCAACAGCACCAGCCGCTGCGGCCGCGGGCATAGGCGCAAATGATACGTCAGGAGCCTTCGGAGTAGGCAGGTCGAAGGCCACATCGGTAGCCGCAGGTGGAATCGCGGCCGGCACTAGCGGCTGACCCGCCGCCTCGAGGCTCATCGCCTCCTGAAGATCCAATTTAATGGAAGGATTGGTCTGAGGCTCGGGAGCCTCACTGGATCCCTCAACAGAACCAAGCGGCGTGTCTTGAGCCGCCCCCAAAGGAATTCCACCCTCTTCCCCGCCCGCAACAGGCACTGCCGTGATGGATTCGGCACCGGAGCCGGTGATGCCCTCGGCAAGCCCGGGCCCCCTCGACTGATTCGGAAGCGGCGAAATCATTTCCCGCAGGCCGTCGACGGACTTCACTTGCCGCCACTCGGAATCGCCTTCCATGAATACCCAGTTGGAAGGAGAAATCTCTCCGCGACTCACGCGACTCTTCATTTCAGAGAGCGAAAACGGACCGGCCTGGTATCCCTGAGGGCCCGGAACATAAACGTGCACGTTTCGCGGCTCGATCACCGTAGATCCCGGAGCCTGGGAAAAGAATGCGGCGATCATGGGAACATCGCACACGTAGCGCCAGGATTTGTCGGCCCAAAATTGAACGAGCCAACCTCCCTTCACCTGTCCCGCAAGAAATGCTTCCCGGAGTTTTTCCTCGGTTTCAAAAGGAACCTCTCCGCTGGGGGTCCTAACTAGAAATTTCTTTAGTCCCGCCATTTAGCCACCTTGTTTTTGGGCCACCTTGTCGGCGTACTGTGCAATTCGCTTGCGATCCTCTTCTTCGAGGTAAATGAACTTCACGTTGTACCCAGCAGGGTTCCCCTTGGAAACCTGGGTGACCTCAGCGATGCAGTTGAACGGCATCGACAAATTTCCTGGAGTGAAGTGGAGTTTGATGCGATCACCCTTCACATGAGTGGGGCGGGAAACCTCCACAAATGCCCCGCCTTCCGAAAGGGACTTTGCGGCGCCAAACACCACCTTTTTTTCATCGTGAAGGATCACTTCGCTCTCATAGGGAACTCTCGGGAACCGGCGCTTAACGAACACCTTCTCCACGCCGAAATTCTTCATGTGTACGAGCCGATCCAACGTCTTGTCCTGGAATTCCTCCGCCTGACGGAGCCTCACCCAATCCTGAAATCCAGGCTTCCACACGAAGTCTTCGCGAGAACAAGCGTTCGTCTGGAGAAGCCGCACCAATTCCAGGTATCGGTAAGGCCCGAACTTCGTATTATCCTTATAAAGAAACCAAATGGGCTCGTTGGAAATGCCCACGTCTCCGGAAAACACGTCCTTCTCATAGGGTTCCAGCTTGCGCTCTTTAACGCTGACGCCGGGAGGCGGCTCTGTAGGCGCAGGGAAATCGGCACGGAAGAACTCCGCCAACATACACCACTCACCATCCACCCATAGGTAGTCGGTCCAGTGATAGTCTCCGGCCTTGGCTTTCTTCGAGACCTCGGATTTTGAGAGTGGGCCCTGAGCCTTCCCACCGTGGAATACAAAAAATGACTGGTCGGCCAAAAAGCACCTCCCGTGTGCTTGGTTGCCCTATGGGCAAAGTGTACCCGGGTTTTGAAGGGGGCCGCAAGCTGAGAAATCGCGGGAAGTCCTCAAAAATTCACGGATTTTTCGTGTTTTACGCCAAATTCAATCGCCCTATCGATGGGGGCAACCGCCCGTGAGAACCGTTTTTAGGAAAACCTCTGGAAAATCGGGCGGCTTTCGTCTAAATTCCGACCCACTATGGCAGTACCGAAGAAACGTCAGACCCGCTCTCGCAGAGATATGCGCCGCCTTTCCGCGGCCTACCGCCTTTCGGCCACTCATTCCGTGAAGTGTTCCAACTGTGGCGCCGCCACCCTCCCGCACCGCGTGTGTGGTGAGTGCGGACACTACAACGGTAAGCAAGTGGCCGCTGCTCGCAGCGCGGAAGCCTGATTCTTACCATCCGCTCTTATCTCACTGAATGAGTTCCAAAAGCACCACTGTGTTCGTGGACGCCATGGGAGGCGATTTTGCGCCCAAGGTGAACGTGAAGGGGGCGCTGCTGGCACTCGCAGAAGCACCTAACCTCCGTGTGGTTCTGGTTGGTCACGAGGAAAAGATCCGGCCGGTTCTGAAGAAAGAACTAGAGAACACGAAGCCCGAAGTAGCCACTCGCCTCAGCATTCATCACACTTCTGATTTTATCGAAATGGGTGAACACCCGGCCTCCGCGGTCCGACAAAAGAAAGAAGCTTCGATGAACGTGGCGATGCGAATGGCGGCAGAAACCCCTCATTCCGCATTTCTGAGTGCGGGAAATTCTGGAGCGGCCCTGGCATCGGCCATTATGAACATGCGCCGAATCGAAGGAGTCGATCGACCGGCCATCGCCGCCCCGCTCCCCACCACCCGTGGTTTTCTTCTCCTAATGGATGCAGGCGCAAACATTCAATGCAAGCCGGAATATCTGGTGCAGTGGGCGATCATGGGAAGCGGCGTCCATCGCACGATCTTCGGCAGCAAAGGCACCGTGGGCACCCTTTCCAACGGCAGCGAAGACTCCAAGGGAACCGACCTAACTCGTGAAACGAACGCTCTCTTAAAGGCTCTTCAGGAAAAAGAGATTTTTCCTCCCAACACCTATCATGGCTACATCGAAGGCGGCCGGATGTTCAGCGGGAACGTGGACGTGGTGATTTGCGACGGCTTCACAGGCAATCTCGTACTTAAAAGTCTCGAAGGCCTCGCGAAGACCGTGGTGGATCTTCTAAAAAAAGAGCTCAAGGGCGATTGGCTTGCCGCCATTGGAGCCGTGTTTGCTTGGCGGGCGCTCAAAGGACTCAAGAAGCGCATGGACTACGCGGAAATCGGTGCCGCTCCTTTGATCGGAGTTAATGGTCACGCTTTTATTTCCCACGGTCGCAGCCACGACAAGGCCATCAAAAACGGAATTCTTCGAGCGGCGGAGAGCGCGAAAACCGATCTTCCCAAAATTCTGCGAGAGATCCTGGCCAAGGCCGGACCCATGGTAGAGGCTGAACTGAAGACCCGAGAGAAGAAGGAGTGATCTGTGCCGAATAAGAAGACCCTGCACGCCAAAATCGCCTCATTCGGTAGCGCCTTTCCCGATCAAGTGCTTTCTAACCACGACATCGAAAAAATCGTGGATACCTCCGACCAGTGGATCAAGGAACGCACCGGCATATCGGAGCGCCGCAAGCTTCGCGATGGCGAGAACAATTCTGATATGGCCACCGCGGCCTGCCGGAAGGCGTTGGATGCAGCGGGCGTTTTGCCCAATGAGGTCGACCTCATCATCGCCGCCACTAACACGCCCGACCGCTGGATGCCGAACTTGGCCTGCACCACGCAGGCGAAGCTCGGAATTTCTTCGGAGTGCGGGGCCTTCGACATCGTAACCGCCTGCGCCGGGTGGGTCGTGGCGCTGGCCACTGCGAATGCATTCGTGCGCTCCGGACAGTATCGAAACGTGCTCGTGGTGGGCAGTGAAGCGCTCACCCGTTTCGTGAACTGGTCCGACCGAGGCACATGTGTGCTCTTCGGCGACGCCGCCGGTGCCGCGCTTGTTCAGCCCTGCTCCGAGGGAGATCGCGGAGAAATTCTTTCAGTGAATATTCACGCCGACGGCCGCCACGGAGAAATTCTCGAATTCCCGGCAGGAGGGAGCCGCACCCCCACTTCCGTGGAAACGGCCGCCGCCGGGCTGCAGTTTGTCCATATGAAGGGACAGGATGTGTTTAAGCATGCGGTTCGCGACATGGCGGCTTGCGCCCAGGAAGCGCTCGACGCCGCCGGTGTAACCAAGGACCAGGTGGCTTGGATCATTCCTCACCAGGCCAACATTCGAATCGTGGAGTCTGTGGCAAAAAAGATGGGCTTTCCCATGGAACGCGTGGCCGTGAACCTTCACAAATACGGCAACACCAGCGCCGCCACGATTCCTACCTGTTTCGACGAATATGACAAAGCCGGAAAAATTAAGCCCGGCGACCTGGTGCTCATGACAACTTTCGGTGGCGGCCTTTCCTGGGCCGGCGCCCTCATTCGTTGGTAAGGAGAAGATAATGAATCAGTTTCCTCTTTCCGGAAAAGTGGCTCTCGTAACGGGAGCGTCCCGCGGCATCGGTCGCGAGATCGCTTTGGGCATGGCCCGCGCAGGAGCTTTTGTGGTCGTTAACTGCACCCGCGGCGTAGAAAAAGCCGAAGCGGTGGTGGCGGAAATCGAAGCTTTGAAGAAAGAAGGGAAGGCCCCCGCCACTTCCGGCGGCCTTGTGAAGCAGTTTTCCGTGGCCGATTCGGCGGCGGTGGATGCCGCCGTGGATGCGATAATCAAAGAGAAGGGTGCCATACACATCCTAATTAACAACGCCGGCATCACCAGAGACTCTCTTTTCATGCGGATGAAGGACGAGGAGTGGGACGAAACTCTCAACACAAATCTGAAGGGCGCAGCTCTCTGTGCGAGAGCCGTTACCCGCCCCATGATGAAGGCGCGCGAAGGCGCGATCATCAACGTTTCCAGCGTAGTGGGCCAGATGGGCAATGCCGGACAGGCCGCCTATAGTGCCAGTAAAGCCGGCCTTTTCGGTCTCACCAAATCGCTCGCGCGGGAACTCGCTTCTCGGAACATTCGAGTGAACGCGGTGGCCCCCGGATTTATCGATACTGAAATGACGGAGAATCTACCCCAGACTGCAAAAGATGAGATGCTCAAGGGAATCCCCATGGGTCGTATGGGAAGCTCCCGAGAGGTGGCCGACGCGATCGCCTGGCTGGCTTCCCCTCAGGCGAGTTATGTAACCGGCCAAATCATCGCCGTAAATGGCGGCATGTACATGTAATTACACAGAAATGCCCTGTTGCCGGTGCCAAAATTGAGTGATAAGGAATAGGGACTTTCAAAAAGTACGGAAAGTTAATGAAGGGAAAGAAATGAACATTCAAGAGCGCGTAAAGAATATCATCTGTGATCAACTTGCTGTGGAAGCCGAGAAAGTAACCGACACTGCCTCTTTCATCGATGACCTTGGCGCCGACTCCCTCGACATCGTGGAACTCGTAATGACGATGGAAGAAGAGTTCGAGCTCGACATCCCGGATGAAGATGCCGAGAAGATGAAGACCGTGGGCGATGTAGTGAGCTACATCAAGTCCAAAAAGGGCAACGCCTAATTCAATCGAAATTTTAGACCCGGGGGTAATCCGATGAGTATGGCAAACTGGCCAAATCTCCATCGCCGAGTGGTGGTTACCGGAGTCGGTGCCGTTTCTCCCGTCGGTCTAAATTTTCAGGAAACATGGGCCTCTCTCTTGGCTGGAAAGTCGGGAGCTGGGCCCATCACTATTTTTGACGCCAAAGACTACTCCACCACCTTCGCCTGTGAGGTGAAGGGCTTTTCCGCCGACGCCTACCTATCTTCCAAAGATCAGCGCAAGATGGATCGCTTTATCCATCTCGGGATCGTAGCCGCCATGCACGCCTGGAAGGACGCCGGCTTCAATGGTCGATCGGAAGCCAATGGCCTGGACGCCGAAAAGTTCGGCATTATTATGTCGGCTGGGATGGGCGGCCTCCCCTTGATTGAAGACACCGTGCACACGATCATCAACAAGGGCCCACGACGGGTTACCCCCTTCTTCATTCCCTCGGTGATTCCCAACCTTACCGCCGGTCACCTTTCGATTATGCTCAATGCCCGCGGTCCGAATGTTTGTGTGGTTTCGGCCTGCGCAAGCAGCTCCCACGCGATTGGCGATGCGGCGCTGATGATTTCCCGAGGCGATTGCGACGTAATGATTGCCGGTGGAAGCGAGTCTGTTGTGTGTCCTTCCGGCATCGGCGGATTCGGCGCCATGAAAGCACTTTCCACCCGCAACGATGCTCCTGAAAAGGCCTCTCGTCCGTTCGACAGAGATCGCGACGGATTCGTGATGGGGGAAGGCGGAGCGGCGCTGATTTTGGAAAGTTATGAGCACGCCAAAAAGCGTGGCGCGAGAATTCTCGGCGAAGTTTGCGGCTACGGCTCCACCGCCGACGCACACCACATCACCTCCCCCGCCCCCGAGGGCGAAGGTGCGGGACGCTGCATGAAGCAAGCCCTCGAGCGCGGGAAGATCGATCCCTCGAAAGTGGGCTACGTGAACGCCCACGGCACGAGCACTCCGGCCGGAGATGAAAACGAATCGATTGCAGTGGAACGGGTGTTCGGCGACCAGGCCAAGAAGCTTATCGTGAACTCCACGAAGAGCATGACCGGGCACCTCCTTGGCGGAGCCGGTGCTCTCGAAGCTGTGATTTCGTTAAAAGTGCTGGAAACGGGAGATGTCCCCCCCACGATCAACCTCGACAATCCCGACGAAAACTGCCGCCTTAATTACGCGGCCAATCAAGCCACTCGCCTTCCCACGGGAACGCAATTTGTGCTGAGCAACAGCTTCGGTTTTGGCGGCACCAACGCCAGCCTTGTTTTCGGCCGGGTGTGACGCTAGCCTGACTCGCATCAAGCGAGGGAAATCATGGAAAAATTGGCGATTGGCGCGGATCACGCGGGCGTTAACCTCAAGCGTTTCCTTGTGGAAAATCTCAAAGCAGTGAGCTGGATTGATGTGGGCCCCGCGTCCACAGAGTCCGTGGATTATCCCGACTTTGCTGAAAAGGCGTGTGGCTTAGTGACCGAAGGCAAAGCCAGCCGAGCAGTTTTGGTGTGTGGCAGTGGGATCGGCATGAGCATAGCGGCCAATAAAATTCCCGGCATTCGAGCGGCCCATGTGGAGAGCACTTTCACTGCCCAACTAGCAGGTGAACACAACCGAGCAAATGTTTTGTGTCTTGGAGAGCGCATCACCGCGCCCCACTACGCACTCGCGATGGTAGAGGCTTGGCTGAAGGCCGAGTTCGGCGGAGCTGGCGCAAAGGACGACGTAAAGAGCCGGCACCAACGACGCATCGAAAAAATTCATAAACTCGAAAGCTGAGGAACCATGAAACCCATTTTTTCCTACGACCTTCCCCACAGACTAAAAACAAGCGATCCCGAATTGGCCGCCGCCATCGGGCGTGAACTTGTGCGGCAAGAAGACGGCCTGGAGCTGATCGCTTCTGAGAACTACGTTTCCGCGGCGGTAATGGAAGCCCAGGGATCTGTGCTTACCAACAAGTACGCAGAAGGATACCCCGGTAAGCGCTACTACGGTGGCTGTGTCCATGTGGACGAAGCAGAGAACCTCGCCATTCAACGACTACGAAAATTGTTCGGTTGCGACGACTCATCGCCCCACCCCTATCACGCCAACGTGCAACCACACAGCGGAGCCCAAGCCAACATGGCCGTGTTCCTATCTGTGCTGAAGCCCGGGGATGTGATTTTGGGAATGGACCTGTCCCACGGCGGGCACCTCACTCACGGCTCTCCGGTTAATTTCTCCGGTAAGCTTTTTCAGGCCCACCACTACGGAGTAAGCAAGGACACCGAACGGCTCGATTATAACCTCGTTCGCGAAAAAGCCCGTGAAGTGAAACCTAAACTCATCGTGGCGGGCGCCAGCGCATACCCGCGGGTGATTGATTTCGCAAAACTGGCAGGCATCGCCGAAGAAGTAGGCGCCTATCTCTTGGTGGACATGGCTCACATCGCCGGGCTAGTGGCCGCGGGGCTACACCCTTCGCCGATCCCTCATGCTCATTTTGTAACGAGCACCACACACAAGACTCTTCGCGGGCCTCGCGGCGGCGTGATTCTTTGCCGGCCCGACCTCGCCAAGGGCATCAACAGTGCGGTGTTTCCCGGCATGCAGGGCGGCCCCCTCATGCATGTGATCGCCGCCAAGGCTGCTGCATTTGGAGAGGCCCTTCAACCCGAGTTCAAAATATATCAGCAGCAGGTGGTGAAAAACGCTGCCGCTCTCGCCCATGAGCTTGAAAAGGCGGGTGTTAGAATCGTGGGCGGCGGAACCGACAATCACCTGATGCTCCTCGACGTAGGCGCCATGGGCCTTACGGGCAAGGAAGTGGAAGCAGCGCTCGACTCCGTGCACATCACCGTGAACAAAAATACCATTCCGTTCGAGACACGCTCACCGTTTGTTACAAGCGGAATACGAGTGGGCACGCCAGCGATCACTTCTCGCGGCATGGGCGAAGCCGAAATGCGCGAAATTGGATCCTTAATTGCCAAGGTTTGCGTGGAACTGAAGTCTGCCACCGGCGACACACGGCTGCTTTCCGAGGCGACAAAAAATGAAATTCACCAGAAGGTGAAGGCGCTCTGCGAACGATTCCCCATCTATCGGGTAAAATAGACCGCAGTTAAGTTAGGCGGCCTTTTTCTCGGTATCCGAAGCCGCCGGCTCCGCAGCTGGTGCTGCTTCCGCCGCGGGAGCTGTAGTTGGTGCGGCTTCCGCGACAGGTACTGCCTCGGGGGTGGATTCGGCCGGAGGCACTTCAGCAACAGGCGCCATCGCGGTTTTTTCGTCCGCAGTGGTGGGCCAGTGTACGGACTGATCGCTCATCAACTGCTGAACGAAAGACGCCACCTTTGCGCGTTCCTCCTCAGAGTCGAATACAAATTGAACCCCGGCTCGGAAAGGGTGCTTTAAAACATGCATGCCAGAATTCATCGGCACACACCAAGCCACTAGTCCCTTCACTTTCATCGGGCGTGGATCGGTGATTTCAAACTCCACCAAAGAGCCCTTGTTCACCATACGGCTCAGGAAAAATCCGGCGCCCGTTTCAGAAACGTCCACTAGGGCGAGCGCGATATGAAGCGTCTCCTGGTTTCTCACCAAGTTCATTTTGGCGGGAACACGCTGGAAGGCGAGCTTCAGACGCTTCTTCACCTCACCCGGCTTCTTTATGTTCAGAAGATGAGCGGTGCTCTTTGCGGTGTTACTCGTTCGTTTCGGTTGATCGGCCATAAAATACCTTGTGGACTTATCGGTCCGATTTTCCAGGGACTTTAATCGGTAGTCTGATTTGTTCCGGAGTCGTGTAGCTCCCCAAACGGTCACTCGCCTTCCTCTGTAGAAACAGGGGGTTATACTCCGCAAAACACACCAGAAAAGCTCCTTTAGCCCCAGTCGGAAGCGCAAATCCCCGTGCACCACCGGTTTCCGTGTGCTAGACTCGGCAACAATCAGAAATGCCCTTTATTTTCAATGGGTTACAATTGCCATGAGATGCCCCTACTGCGGACATATGGAAAACAAGGTGGTGGACTCCCGAATCAGCCAGGTGGGAGACATTACCCGTCGTAGGCGCGAGTGCCTTCAGTGCGCCGCGCGTTTCACCACTTATGAGCGGGTGGAAGAGCTCATGCCCCAGATCGTAAAAAAAGATGGGCGATGCGAAGAGTTTGACCGCGAAAAAATTCGCGATGGAATCAAGAAGGCCTGTCAAAAGCGGCCACTTACCGTGACCGACATCGACGACATGACTCAGGAAGTGGAAAGCTGGGCTCAGCACCTGGGCGTTAAGGAGCTGAGTTCCCATGATATCGGTGAGCGAGTGATGGAGACTCTTCGCAAACGCGACAAGGTTGCCTACATCCGTTTCGCCTCCGTGTATCGTGAGTTTCAGGACGTAGATGAATTCTTCGCCGAGCTCAGCAAAGCCGGCGGCGCCCCCCGGAACCTGGAGACCTAATCGATGCGTCGCAGGAAGGCCCGTGAACTCGCGCTTCAAGTTTTGTTTGCCTTGGAAATCGACCCCAAGCCGACAAACATCGCCATCAGCGAATTGAAAGAGATCTGCCCGGCAGATTTTAAAGAAGAGCGTCTCGACGGAGAGTTCTTTCAACGTCTCGTGGTAGAAACAGAACAGCGCCGCTCCGAACTCGATCAGCTGATTGAAGACAAGAGCCAGAACTGGAAACTCAGTCGAATGACCCGGGTTGATCGAAATATTCTTCGTCTCGCAGCGGCGGAGCTGATCGGATTCGATGACGTGCCCGCATCGGTCACACTCGACGAAGCAATTCAACTCGCTAAACGCTTCGGCACCGAGGACTCCCCTCCGTTTATCAACGGACTTTTGGATCAGTTTTGGAAATCTCTTCCGAAAAATCCACACAAAGCGGCCAATTCTTGACCCTAATTTTCCAGGTTCGGTAGAATCGATCCATGGCAAGACTTGATCCGGTGCAAACGGAAATCCTCCGAAAGGCAATCGACTCGTGCACATCCGACTGGATAATCGCCGGAGCGGAGTGGAATGAAGCATCAGCACTCCGTGGCCCGGTTGGTTATTTCGACTGGCGCCTGCACGGACAGGTTTCCCGCCTCCTGGCCCGAGGCGAACTCATGCCGGGCCGTCTTTGCGTGGTAGCTGGTCCGATGAAATTGGGAAAATCCAAACTTCTTTTGGTTCCCCCGGACCACGGAATGACCCCATCCCAGTTGTCCCAGCGCCTGAAACTACTCGGAGCACATACGGTAACGCTCGAGGAGTCGGGATTTTCGAAAGACTTTCTTGCGAAGTTGAAGGACAATTTGAGTAAGGAACAAATCAAATGGTCCACACTGGATTGGCAAATCCACTGAGGGCGGGCGACCAAGCTTTGCTTCTGCTCGACTGCCCCCTCGCGTCGGACAAACGACGCCAAATGGAAACCTTCTCCGACCCCCACGATTTTATACACGCTTCCCTGTGCGCAGAAGCGGAGACCGTCGGAAAACCCTCGGACTCCCCTGCCTCTTCCGGCTCTTTTTCGGTGGCGTCGCGTCTCATCTCCCATAACTTTGAAGAGCGGGCACGCAACGATGCTTTAGTGCAGGCTCTCCAAGCTCTTCGGCAGCGACGCCCCCAACTGGCAGGAAGCAATGGACGGATCATCCGCTGAGCTTCCACGCTTCGAAGATCGGGTACCCGACCTCGTGCAGGTGCTCCGAAACGTAAGCTCTGAGTTGGAGGGCCTGAAACCCCACAACAGTTACTTGCCGGCGTGGGAAGATTTACATGCGGCGCTCCACTCGATGAAGGGGATCGTAAACATTCTCGCGACTCCTCTTGGAATGGGCGATTTCATCACCCGCTTCACCCATCTTGTAGGTGAAGCGTTGACCGGGCCGTTTGTGATTCGGCGCGGACCAGATGCGGCACGAGTGCTCCGCAAAGTGGCCGATTTCCTGGAGGCGCACCGATTTTCCCTTTCCGAACTCGGACAAACAATCGATCAGTTACCCGGACTCATGGAGCGCGATATCCCGCACGAGGAACGGCTTTCGGATATTCCGGAAGATCTTTACTACGTGAGCGATCTCGTATCCAAAAAGGCTCGCGAAATTGCACTTTTGGGTTGGAACCATTGCCTCGTGGAAGACCAAATCCTTCTTGAGCAAATCCCGTTTTGGAAGACTCAACTCCTCCAAGCACTTGAAATCGAGACACGGGGTAGAGGGTTTATAATAAACTTTCTCCCGTTTATCGGACCGGAGGGCGGACGAGAACTCAAGGTGTGGTCCTGGGTAGGAGCCCCCACCGATTCACGCGCGGCCCTCAAGCAACGAATCAAAGAGGTGATGCCGAAGGTGCAAATTACAAGCATCAGACTGAAATCTGAGGCCGCTTAAAGTTCCAGCCAATTCTCCGCTGAATTGGTTTCAACGGTTAGAGGGACGTTGATCTGCGGAAGCCCCGCCCCCTCCATCGATTCCTTCACCACCGTTTTCACAGCTTCCACTTCCGAGTCAGGAGCTTCCACTACCAGTTCGTCGTGGACCTGTAGAATCAGGCGGGCGGAAAGCCCCCTTTTCGCTAGCCCGGAATGAAGGCGAATCATAGCTCTCTTCATCACGTCGGCCGCGGTGCCCTGAATTGGAGTATTTACCGCCATCCGCTCGGCCATTGCCACAATCGCCTTATTCTTGCTCTGAATTCCATCGATCCTCCGGCGCCTGCCGAAGACGGTTTCCGCGTATCCAGATTCCTTCGCCTTTTGAGCAAGTCCCTCAAGGAAGGCCTTCACCGTGGGATATTGTTCAAAATACTTACGGATGATTTCAGCGGCCTGGGTGCGGCCAATACCCAGTTCTTCACCCAAGCTATAGGCTGTCTTTCCGTAGAGTAAACCGAAGTTGATCGCCTTAGCCTGGCGCCGCAGCTCTGGATTCACTTCCGACTCAGGTACCCCAAAAACCTGGGAGGCTGTGAGGGTGTGAATATCGATACCGTCGTGAAACGCTTTAACGAGTGCCGGATCCCCACACATGGCCGCCAAAATTCGCAACTCGATTTGAGAGTAGTCGGCACCCACAAGTTGGAAGCCCGGGCGCGCCACAAAAGAGGCGCGAATCCGTTTTCCACTTTCCGTTCTCACCGGAATGTTCTGAAGATTGGGGTCGGAACTCGAAAGGCGACCGGTAGCCGCCACCGTTTGGTGAAACCTGGCATGCACCCGACCGGAAGCCGGGTGCACCAGCTCCGGCAGAACGTCCACATAGGTGCTCTTTAATTTCGCCAGCTCTCGATGCTGCAAAATCACAGAAGGTAATTCGTGTTGCCAAGCGAGTTTTTCCAAAACCTCCACGTCGGTGGAAAACCCGGTCTTTGTTTTCTTCAAGGCCGGTAATTTCAGTTTCTCAAAAAGGATATGCTGCAGCTGTTTCGGACTCGCAAGATTGAACTCCTCGCCAGCCAACTCCACCGCTCGCTTTTCCAAATCACGCAATTCGGAGCCGAATTCCTCTCCTAAACGCCGAAGCAGGTCTCGATCTATGGACACCCCCTCCCACTCGAGATCCGCCAGAATCCCCACCAGCGGCATGTCGATGGAACGAAACACCTCCTGCAAACGGGAATCAGCGGCCAAGCGGCGCTCCATTTCTCTAGCGAGCAAAAGGGTCACGTGAGCATCTTCGGCCGCATACCGACTGGCCAGATCGAAAGGTGCACGCGAAAACGGAACCCCTTGCTTGCCAGATCCGCAAACCTCTTCGTAAGAAATATTGCGATGGGAAAAGTACTTTTCTGCCAAGTGGTCCAATCCGTGGCGATCCTCAGCATCAAGAACATAGGATGCCACCATCGTGTCGAACCAAAGAGATGAATCAGGAATTCGAACCCCTGCAGACCGGAACACATTCACGTCGAACTTCATGTTCTGACCGATGAGCTTCTTTTCGGCAAGAAACTCTCCGATCAGCGAAACAGCCTCTCGAAAATCGCACTGCTCGATCCCTTCGTGCCGAAGCGGAATATAAAAGGCCTCTTTTTCCGAAGCACAAAGAGAAACCCCCACCAAGCAGTCGTCTCTCGTCTGAAGGGAATTCGTCTCCGTGTCCACTGCTACGGACGAGAACCGTCGCAGGTTCGCCAACACTTCCTTCAACTCCACGATACTCAGCACGGAACGATACTCGGCCCCCAGAGATGCAACCCGATCTTCCACACTGGGCACTTCCGGTTCGGAATTTCTAGCCGCGGCTCCAGCGGGGGCCACCTGGATCCTCTTCAGGAGTTGCTGAAATTCCAACTCTTCCAGAAGGCCCTTCACGTCCTCCTCATTCCGAGCTCGCGGACGAAGGGAATGCCAATCAAGCGCTATGTCGAGATCTCTCTTTACCGTGGCGAGACGCTTTGAAAGAAGCGCAAGGTCCCGGCTCTCTTCCAGTTTTGTGCGCAGGGCTTCTTTCTTAACGGAGGACAGATTCTCGTAAACCCCCTCCAAGGATCCAAACTCTTCCAGCAAGCCAACTGCGCCCTTAGGCCCCACGCCTTTGACTCCTGGAATATTGTCGCTAGAGTCGCCCACGATTCCCAAATAGTCAGCCACCTGCGAGGGCGGCACACCGAGCTTTTCCTTCACCCCGGCTTCGTCGATCCGAAGCTCCTTCATGGTGTCGAAGAGGTAAACGTGCCGTCCCACGAGTTGCATCAAATCTTTATCGCTGGAAATGATGCAAACATCGGCCTCCCCGCTTCGTTCAGCGGCCTGATGGGCCAAAGTAGCGATCACGTCGTCGGCCTCGAATCCCGGGCGCTCAAATCCAGGGAGACCCAGAACTTCCACGAATTTTTTGATGTAGGGAATCTGAGGAACCAAGTCCTCGGGCATCGTTCCTCGATTGGCCTTGTAGTCGGGATATAAATCCTTTCGAAATGAGGGATGCTTCGTGTCGTAGACCACTGCGATATAAGTGGGCTGAAAGTCCTGCAAAACTTTCAAAATCATTTGTGCGAAACCAAACACGGCATTCGTGGGAAGCCCGGCTTTGTTGCTAAGAGGTCTTACCGCGTAGAACGCGCGGAAGATGAAAGAGCTCGCATCGATAATACAAAACAGGGGCCGTTGGCTCATGGATGGAGCGACTTTACTTGCGATCCCCTAAAAAGCGAAGGGGCAGGTTCATCACCTGCCCCTGGCCATCCTGGCGTGTAACGTTGCCGAAGATTCAGTTCGACTTCTCGAGGCCTGGGGCCACGGAAGCTGCGGACGGAGCCACGGCGATTACATCGTCGTTAGCCCAAACAGACTGGGACGGTACCGCCTCAGCCACCACGGGGGCGGATCCAAAGAACATCGTCAGCAGTTTCTGGTAAGCGTTCTTGGGACCATACATTCCCAATTCCCACTCACTGATCGTCTGTTGACGGCATCCGAGGCTCTCAGCGAGCTCCGCTTGGGTGAGGCCGCGAGCCTTGCGGGCACGACGGATAGTTTCAGAGTCCCAGGGTCCGAGTTTTTCTGCGCTCATTTAATAGCTCCTTCCTTGAAGCATTTCAGCAACGTTGAACATGTAACCGGTACACGCCGTTAGGTTCCGCTTCCGGCTTCTACCACCTTGGTATCTGCCATCGTGTCCCCTAAACGAGCCTGATGATCCAAGCTTCGCATGAGATAAAGCTCAATGGCAAGTGTTGGAATTCCAATGATTATCCACAGCAACCATCCCCAGAACGGAATGAGAAAGAAAAGTACGGCCACTGCTATAGGAGAATTCCGAATAATTGAGTCGCGAAAATCGGCCGGTTTACCTGTTGCAGTGTTGATGACGCGCAATTTCACTACACGCTTTCCTAAGCTCTGGCCGTTATTCAATCCGTCGGAAATGAGAATGTATAAGAACGCGGCCAACGGACCTGCGGGATAAAGAAACACCGGCCAAGCCAGAGCGATCACCACGATCAAGTCGATCGACTTCCCGATCAACCGATTCAGAAAGAGCGGATTTGAAGGAAACATCCAACCAAAAGGTTAAAGGATGGATTTAGGAATTCAAATGGAATTCATCCATGAGGTCCACGAGCAAATGAATGATTTGGATGTGCACTTCCTGAATCCGTGCCGAATTTTTCCCCTGCGAAACGTTGAGATGCCAGTCGCACTGCTCGCCGAGAGGCCCGCCAGTATTGCCGGTCATGCCCACGACCTTCACTCCAATCCGCTGAGCCGCCTCTACCGCTCGCATAACATTGGGACTCTTGCCGCTCGTGGAGATCGCAAACAAAAGATCTCCGGGCTTGCCGTAGGCCTCGACCCCTCGAGCAAAAACATACTCATACCCATAGTCGTTGCCGATCGCTGTGAGCACGGAAGTGTCGGTGCTCAGAGCGATCGCAGGAAGCGGGCGACGCTCCTTAAAAAAACGCCCCACCATCTCCCCGGAAAAGTGCTGCGCATCCGATGCGGAGCCGCCGTTACCGCAAATCAGAATTTTTCCGCCGCCGCGAATGCATGCCCCCATGGCCGCCGCCACGTCGCACACCCTCTCTGCGTTCCGCTTCCAGAAATCAGCCCTTACACGCTCACTTTCATCGAGCTGGTCCCTCATGCGCTGAAGTGCCTGGGTGGATGTGGTCATAATTTGCCCTCTCCCAACTTATGATGCGTCGCGTTAAATGCTTGGAATCGTTTTGCGTTTCGCACTTTCGCCAGTTAAAATCTAAAGAAATTACTAGCGTAAAAGGATGCCCCGAGCAATGAGCGATTCCCAGTTTGTTTTCCACGCCTCCGACGAAAACTTCGATGCCGAAGTGCTGAAGCATAGCGGTCCAGTGCTCGTGGATTTTTGGGCGGAGTGGTGTGGCCCATGTAAGGCCCTCGGCCCCGTGCTCGACTCCATCGCCGACGAATACGGAAAAAAACTTAAAGTGGTTAAAGTGAATGTGGACGAGAGCCCGAACGCTCCTCAGCAGTATAAGGTGCGCGGCATTCCCACCCTGATTTTGTTCAAAAATGGCAATGTTGTGGATCAATTGGTGGGCAACCAACCAAAGGATTCCATCAAGGCCGTAATTGATCGTGCTCTGAAGTAGTTACTGTTCGTAAAAACCAGACTGTCTTGAATATCAAGAAGGCACTTTTTCCAAGGAGAGGAAACCATGCACTTCATCCAAGTACTCGCTGACCAATACCAAAAGGGCGGCCCATTCATGCATCCCATCGCGTTGTGCGGTGCGATCGCTGTGGCCATTATTCTGGAGCGCTTCATCCGCGTGGTGATGCAATTCAACATCGACGGCACGAGCTTCATGTTTGAAGTGCAGAAGTATGTGCTCGCCAATGACATCGACGGAGCCATTCGCCTCTGCAACGGCACCGGAAAAGCCGCACTGCCAAGAGTGATCAAGGCCGGCCTCCAGAGAGCGTCTCGGGACGAACACCAGATCCAGAATGCGATTGATGCGGCCTCCCTGGAGGTTATTCCGAAGGTGGAAAAGCGCCTCGGTTACCTCGCCCTGATTGCAAACCTGGCCACCCTCCTGGGTCTCCTCGGAACCATCAGCGGCCTGATCGGCGCCTTCGAAGCCGTTGCGGTTGCGGAAGCCTCCCAGCGCCAAAGCATTCTCTCCGGAGAAATCTCCGAGGCCCTGAACTGTACGGCATTCGGCCTCCTTGTGGCGATCACGGCAATGATTGGCCATACCTGGTTGAGCGCCAAAGGGGCCACGCTGATCGAGGAAATCGACGAGTACTCTGTGAAGCTCATCGACCTTCTTTCGGCGCGGCAATACAAGCACTCCACCGAAGAACAAATCTGAGCGGGGGCCTAGATGCTGAAGCGCCCCTCAGCCCGCAGAAAGAGCCAGTCGCAAGAGGCAGCGGATCTGCCTCTCGTCCCGATCATGGACGCATTCGTGACCCTGATCGCTTTTCTCATCATGGCTACGTCGCTCCTCTCCGTGACGCTGATCGACACTCCGGTGCCGATTATGGCCGCGATGCCCGATAAGGACCCGAAAAAGCCCTTAGCGCTTACACTGAAAATTTCTGAAGAAGGGCTGAAGCTCGAAAGCGGCTCGCGCCTCATTCAGGAACGAGTGATCCCGAAAGTGGAAAGAGACTACAACATCGAAAAGCTGCACCAAGCTCTTCACGAGATCAAAAAGCAGTTTGTGACGGAAAAGACTCTGGTGTTCATGCCGACTGCCGGAGTGAAGTACGAGGACATCGTGAAGCTCATGGATGCCAGCCGTAAGATCGAAAAAACCGATGAGTCCATTTACGCAAAGGGCGAGGGCGACGTGACCACTGTTATAACCGACCTATTCCCCGACGTAGTGTTCGGTAACATCGTGAGCGGAGGGAACTGAGATGAGCGGCGGAATCAGTTTACCGGCACCGTCTAGCGCGGGACGCGCACGCAGCAAGCGGCGCTCTTCTTCTCGGCGACTGCGCAACAAAGCATTTGCCCTCCAGCTTACGAGCCTCATGGACGCACTGATGATCATTGTGGTGTTCCTGCTCAAGAGCTACGGAATCTCTAGCATGAACATCGCCCAAGACGCCCAGCTCCAGCTCCCGGTAAGCCGCGCTCCCGAGGCATTCGGCGAGGGACTCACCCTGATGGTGGCCCGCGACCGAATCGTGGTGGATGGGCAGCCAGTAGTGCAGTTCACCGGAAACCCCGAGGAGCGGACCTTCCAGCTTCCCGAAGGGACCGTGGAAAATGGGGGCAATGAACGCGGTATTCTTCCGCTCTTCGAAGCCCTGCAAAAGAAAAAGGCCGACTTTGAGTTGCTGGCCAGCCGCAGCCCCGATCCCACCTCCGCTCTCAAGCAGTGGAAGGGCGAGATCATGGTGCAGGCCGACAAAGGAGTTCCCTACGAGATTCTCCGCCGCGTGATGTTTACGGCCGGGCGCGCCGGGTACCAGAAGTTCCGCCTAACGGTGGAGAAGCAATCGGACTAATCGCCAGCAGCAGAACAAAAAAGGCACCGAGAGATGTTCTCCGGTGCCTTTTTAATTTTGACGAAGCGGCTTTATGAGCTCGTAGCGCCGCGGGTGGAAACGAAGGTTCTTCCCAAGCTCTTCGATTGGCGTCCGGTTACCGAGCTGTTCTCCATCTTCTCCTGCTCTTCCTTGCAGTCGATGCACATGTCGGTCACAGGACGTGCTTCAAGACGCTTGAAACCGATCGGAGAGCCACAGGAATCGCACTCACCATAGCTGCCTTCCGCAATGCGAGCCAACGCCTCTTCCACCTTCTTCAGATACATCTTGTTCTTATTCATGAATCGAGTCTGCATGGAAAGCTCCACATCGCTCGAAGCCAGATCTGCTTCGTCCATCAGGTCATCCGGACTGATCTTCAGATCTTCGGTGCGCACCTTATCGGTGCTCAGGATCTTGGTTCTCTCGCTCTCCAACCACTTCTTGAGAGAGTTGATTTCGCTCTTCTTCAGATTCTCTGCTTTGCGTGCCATTACCCCTCCTGCACAAGGCCCCTGCGCGGGCCTCAAAAAGACGCGCTCCAATTTACGAAAGAACTCTCCCAGTTCCAAAGGGAAAACTCTTACAATTGCAACACGTCGCACTGAACTTACCGCATCAAATTGGCCACCTATCGCTTCTCTGACGCAGAGCCATGTTCAACAGGATTTAGTATGGAAGCGGAATTTCCGTTTCAACAAGTAAAAAATGGCGAGAACGAACAAATTCTTGTCAATGAAACGGGGTGTTGATTGCAGGGCGTTTAGATATAATCCAGTCCATCATGCACCGACACTTTGAAATCGAGTTGAAAGAATTGAAGGCCCAAATCCTCCGCATGGGGGGAGATGTGGAAAACGCCATCGAGCTTGCCACGCGAGCTCTCATTGATAAGCGCCCCGACTTACTCCGTCAGGTCCACGAAATTGAAGACAGAATTAATCGCGAGCACATGGAGGTTGATGAAACTTGCGTGCAGCTGCTCGCCCGCCAAAGCCCACTGGCGGCCGATCTCCGATTCGTGGTCGCGATTTTGAAAATTTCCACCGATCTTGAGCGCATGGGAGATCAGGCGGTGAACATCGCCCATAACACCCGCGAATATCTCGAGGCCTCCGGAATCGGTATTCAGAAAAATGTGCAGGAAATGGCCACAGAGGTCCGTAAAATGACGCGGAACGCTCTGGACGCCTTTGTGAACGGCGACGTGGCAATGGCGCAAACAGTTCTGGATGCCGACGACAAGGTAGACAACCTCAAGGACAAGGTTTTTCAGGAAATGATCAAACACATGACCACCCATTCCTCAGAGGTGGAGCAAGCGTTAGACATGATCTTGATTGCTCGCAACCTCGAAAGAGTGGGCGATCACGCCACCAACATTGCCGAAGACGTGATCTTTGCCGTTTCAGGAAAGGACATTCGTCACGGTTCACGATAGGAGACATCCATGTCGAAAGCCCGGATCCTAGTAGCCGAAGACGATAACGATATCCGCGACCTGATCGTGCTCCATCTCTCCAGAGAGGGGCACTCGATCGAAGCCACAGGCAACGGAGTTGAGGCGCTCAAGAAACTTCAGGATGGCCAGTTCCAATTGGCAATTCTCGACTGGATGCTGCCCGACTTGAGTGGCCTGGAAATTACCCGTGAAATCCGGAAGAGCAAGGATCACAACGAACTCGGCGTGGTGATGGTCACCGCGAAAGGGAACAACTCCGACGTTGTGATGGGGCTCGAAGCGGGAGCCGACGACTACCTCGTGAAGCCGTTTGAATTGTCGGTGCTCATGGCCCGGGCCAGAGCCGTACTGCGAAGAACCGAAAAGACACAGGAACAAAAACTCACCATCGCCGGCCTAGAAATCGATGAGCAAAGCCACGAGGCCCGCTGCAACGGAGACCTGATTTCACTCACACCCTATGAGTTCAAACTGATTCTCACGCTCGCTCAAAACAAAGGGCGGGTACTTACCCGTGAACAGCTGATCAGCGAAGTTCAGGGCGAGGGCGTGGCCGTTGTCGAGCGCGCGATCGATACCCATGTGTTTGGGTTGAGGAAAAAGCTGGGCGCTTGTTCGGATGTGATAGAAACGGTGCGCGGCGTAGGTTATCGAATCACAGGCAAAAACTGATTGAAGTCCGTTCAGCAAAGCAAAATTTTCCCGCGCCTTCTCTTCCGGAGATTCGTGATTGCGCAGCTCCTGATCACCACACCCGCTGTGGTGATCACCGCGCTCGCGGCTCGCTGGTATGTGCTGCACCGGGTGCCTGCACCGTTCTCTCTTGAAGCGGTACTCGACGAGGTGCTCCTCATAAGCGGGTTCGCTCTCGCCATGGTTTTTCTTCTGGGATCACTGTGGATTGGATACCGAATGGTACTTCCCATGGGACGAGTGCTGATGAAGGCCCAGGCAATCCTGCGAAGGGAACGCCAGGACGGTGAGTCGGCAGCACTCGATCCAGAAGCAGGCGAGTGGAGCGACCTGGAAAGTGTTTTGAATCGCATCGAGCAAAACATCCAAGTCCAGGATAAATCCCTTTCTCAGGAGCGCGGCGAAATCGAGGCCATCATCTCCGCTATCAGCGATGCAGTGGTGGCAATTGACACCAAATGCGAGCTCACCTTTCTTAACACTCAGTTCGCGGTATTGTTCGGCCAGTTTGCGCGAATTGAAGGCGGCGGGCACCACATCTCCGAATACATCCGAAATCCCGAGGTAATCGACGGATTCCAAAGAGTGGTGCGAGAGGGAAAGTCGCGAGTGATTCAAACGGTGATCGCGCTCCGGCACGATCGCACCAACCGGCACTTCAAGCTCTCAGTGGCTCCGATTCGGGAAGCCGACGGCACACTGATCGGAGCGGTGGGTTTGTTTCACGACGTCGATGAGTTGAAACGAATGGAACAACTCCGCATTGATTTTGTGGCGAACGTTTCCCATGAGCTGCGAACTCCACTCACATCAATCAAGGGTTACACCCAAACTCTGCGGGAAGAGCTGGCCGAAAAGGGCCTGCCTGAGGCCGAGAGATTTGTCTCCACGATCTCCCGCAACGTGGATCGCCTGATTGATCTCGTTAGAGATCTTTTGAACCTCTCCCACTTGGAATCCGGCATGGACATTCACAAGGAAACCGTGGACCTCGCCGAACTCACTCAGCGCGTAGTCAGCGGCTTTGAGCCAAGACGCCAGGAGAAGAATCAAAACATAGTGGTAAAAGTTGATGCGGATTTTCTTTTTGCCGACGGTCCCCGCATTGAACAAATTCTTCTGAACCTTCTCGACAACGCCATAAAGTACGTTCCCACCGGTAAGTCCATCGAGGTCCATTGGATGGAAACAGAAAAGGGCGTGGAACTGCACGTGTTGGATGACGGTCCCGGAATCCCAGACGAACACTACCCTCGGCTGTTTGAGCGTTTTTACAGGGTAGACTCGTCGCGCACCCGCACTACCCAAGAATCCGGCGGAACCGGCCTTGGCCTCGCGATTGTGAAGCACATCGTTCAGCGCCATGGCGGTTCGGTTAAGGCTATGGCACGCGCCGGCGGCGGCACCGAATTCGTGTGCTATTTTCCGAAGGGCACTGTTTGATGTTTTTTGCACCTGGCGGGATCGACTTCCCCCGCGCACTCGATGAACGACTACAGCGCGGTCTTTTTGTTGCGAACAACCCAGAGAGGCTTCGAGACCTGGGATCTCAGGTCGCGCGACTCTGGCCCACCCTCAGCAAGGACCGCGGCCTCGGTGACCACCGGCACTACTCCTTTGACTCAAAGCTCGCGGAAGCCTATGCAGCCTACTATCTTCCGGCAAACGCATTGAAGTTTCCTTTGGTTCTCGAAGAAATGCGGCTCCTCGGCCTCCCCATCCCCGAAAAACTTCATATTGCTGACTTCGGCGCAGGACCGGGCACCACTCTTTGGGGAGCAACTCTACTCGGTCATCCGATCCTCTACAGAGCTTGGGAACAAAGCCCCGAGTTTGCCTCGCTCGGTAGAAAATTACAGAATGAACTGCAAGGTCTGGTGCCGATTGATGCCCGTTGGACGCACGGCGATCCAGTGAAATTTGCAAGATCTGACGACTTCAATTTTTTTGTATTTCAAAACTCCGTGCATGAGATTTTTTCTGACCCGAAAGAGCGCCTGGAGCGTTTGCTTCGAATAACCAGGGAATCCGCCAAAACACCGGGCGTTCGCTGGCTGATCTTGATCGAACCGGCCCTCAAATCCAGTTCCCGTGACTTATTGGAGCTGCGTCAGGGCCTACTCCAGGCCAAGCACCTTCGACTCTGGCTTCCGTGCCTCGACAATCGAGACTGCGGAGCACTCGAAAAGGGCGACGATTGGTGCCACGAAGAAGTCGCCGTAAACTTGCCAAGCTGGATAAATGAGGTTGGGCGGGAGGCGGGACTACGAAAAGAAAGCGTGCTCTTCAGCTACCTCGTATTTTCCATAGGTGAATTTCCGGAGGTTTCCACCTGGCCAAAAAACGGATTTCGCATGGTGAGCCAAAGGCTGGAACGAAAGGGATACACGGAATGTCACCTCTGCAGCCAAACGGGAAAAATCCGCTGCCGGGTTCAGCATTCGAAAACAACTCCTGAAAACAAGGGAGCCCTCGAATGGAGCCGGGGCCAGATCCTTCAGGGATTGAATCTGGCCCCTAATTCCGATGTGGTGAATTTTCAGGAAAATGGCCCCAGGCCGGACTCCACGCATCTCTCTTCGTGGGCCCGGCCCGGTACCATCCAACGCTAGAGCCCTCTCGCAAACTCCAAACGCTGGATTCTCTCCTCCAGTGGCGGATGGGAGGAGAAAAGCTTCAAAATTTTCGATTGGCGCCGGCCATAAATCTTCAGTCCCTGAAGCGCGGGTTGAGAATGCTCTGCCATGGCTTCCTCATTAGGAGACTGGACCTTTTGCAAGGCGCGCAATGCTGAGATCATGCTTTCGCGACCGGCGAGGCGCGCGCCTCCGATGTCGGCCCGGTATTCACGATAGCGAGAGAACCAAGCCACCACGACTGATCCGAGCACCATGAAAGCGAGCTCAAACACCATCACAAGCGCCATATGGGCAAAGCCGGAGATGCCGCTGTCTTCCCCGTCTCTTCCTCGAACAGCCTGGCTCACTCCCCAAGCCAAAATTCGGGCAAGAAACATAACAAAAGCGTTCACTACGCCTTGCAGGAGGGTCATGGTCACCATGTCGCCGTTGGCGATGTGGGCAACTTCATGACCAAGCACTCCTTCCACCTGGTGGCGATTCATTCCATGAAGGAGACCGGAGCTCACGGCCACCAACGCTCTGTTCTTCGTGGGGCCAGTGGCGAAGGCATTGATCTCAGGAGAGTCGTAAACGCCGACTTCCGGCATCGCCTGGAGCCCCGCTGCACGACTAAGGCGGTGAACCGTTTGCAACAGTTCCTGCTCCTCGGGGATTCTTGTGGCCGGGTCGATCACTCGGACCCCCATCATCCACTTGGCCATTACCCGTGACAGCGCCAAGGAAATGAATGCGCCTCCGAAGCCCCACAAGAGACAAAATGCGGCGAGCGCGGTGAGATTAATCCCGCTCGACTCCATGTAGGGGCGAATGCCCAAGATGTTCACCACAAACGAAATGGCGACCATCACGAGCACGTTCACGGCGAGAAACAGAACGATTCGTTTGGCGATCTTCAAAATAAATCCTCCCCGCCCCGAAATGGGGCGTTAGAAAGATTTTAAGGAAAATCCATGATTCATAAAATTGGATATTTATGAACGTTTAATTCGCTTTTTACGATGTTTTATCTTCAAGCCAATCAGTTGCCATGAGCCTTCTTCGGAAAGAAAAGCGATGAGGCTATCGAGACGGCCAAAACGGAGCCAATAAAGCCAAGACTCCAGCTAATAGGAAACTTTCCGTTGAACACATCGTTCAGCCAAACCATCTTGAGTCCTACGAAAACGAGAATTACAGCGAGCCCATACTTGAGCAGGTGAAACTTATCGACCACGTTGGCCAAAAGGAAATACATCGATCGAAGTCCAAGAATGGCGAAGATGTTGGACGTGAATACAATCCATGGCTCTTTCGTGAGAGCAAAAATGGCAGGAACAGAGTCGACGGCGAAGATAATGTCGGTAAATTCTAAGAATACCAGCGCCACCAACAGTGGTGTTCCGAAAAGCTTCCCTTCCTTCCTTACAAAGAAATGCTCGCCCTCCAGACGAGGCGTGATCGGAAGAAATTTCTTAAGCACCCTAATGCCCAAGTTTTTCTCGGGATCCACGGGTTTTTCCGGAGCGAACATCAACTTGATTCCAGTGAGAATTAGAAACGCCCCAAAGATGTAGATCACAAGGTGATACTGCATCAGCAGTGAGCCCATCGCGATGAACAGAGCACGGAAGAATAGCGCTCCCAAAATTCCGTAGAACAGAACCCTGTGCTGAAGCGCCCTAGGAATGGCGAAATACGAAAACACCACCACAAAGATGAAGATGTTGTCGACGGCCAGACTCTTTTCCACGATGAATCCTGTGAGGAACTCGAGACTAACCTGCTTGGCGGCCGCCGCAGCGTCAAACCCGGGTACTGCCAGGAGCCGCGGGTCTACGGCAAACTTCCAGCTGGAATAGAGGTAGAGCCCAAGGTTAAAGAGCATCGCCAGGGATATCCAAACGACCGTCCAGATTGAAGCCTCCTTGACGGAAACCACATGTGACTTCTTATGGAAGACTCCAAGATCCAGCGCCAAGAGCGCCAGCACGAACAAGTTAAAGGCCACATAGGCCCACCAATATTCAGAGAACGGGAATAGGGAAATTTGTTGCATGGGTCTTTATCGCCTCTTCTGTGAAATATAGTAAATCGATTATTGCCAACCAATACTTCAATTAAATCGATCAAACCCGAAACGAGCGGAAGAGCTCGGCGGCCACCACGTTTTGTATTCTTCTCTCCCCGGAGATCAACCAAACCTCTTCGAAAACCGCGGGCAACTGGCCGAGTTCCACCAACTGCTTGGAATCGAGCATCGCCTGGGCGGAGCTCCTCGGGAGCGGAACCAGACCCAAGCCTTCGCTCCCCATGATTTTTTGCAGACTTGTGTCCTGGGTTTCAGCCACCGGATCAACCACAATGCCTTGAAGACTAAAGTAGTGATCCAAGTCGTGCCGAAGGCGCGAATGAGGTGTGGGGAAGATGAAGGGCTGGCCGGAAAGTGATGCCGGGAAATTTCGCTTTAAATGCCGAAACGACGGAGTGCCACAAACCACGATCGGCACCTTAGCTACTGAGCGAGAAAAGACTCTGCGCTTCTCGTCGGCGAGAGGAGGATAATTCGATAGAACCAAATCCACACGGTGGGCTTGAAGTTCTCGCATCAGCTCATCGCCCTTCCCCTCAAGAATACTGACGGAACACCGGGAAATCTTCCACGCTTGCTTCACCAGCTCCATCACCAAGCTCTTCGGCATGCTGTCGAGGGCCCCGATTTGAAGGTGGATTCTGTCTTTAGCCGGAGCCTTGTCGTTCATAACCTCCGACAATTCATTCCCCAGCCGAAAGATTTCTTCTGCGTAGTTGAAGGCTACCTTTCCTGAATCCGTGAGAATCAGTCTACGATTTCTTCGCTCAAACAGCTCATGCCCCAGAGAGTCTTCCAGTTGTTTGAGCTGAGTGGAGAGAGTCGGCTGCCCCAACCGAAGCCGTTCTGCAGCCTTGGCCACGCCACCCTCTTTGGCGATCATCCAAAAATAATACAGGTGATGGTAGTTCAACCAGGACACTACTTCTTCTTTCCATTTCTCCGGCGCTGGAGATCATCAATCACCTGCACGAGGGCGGTGAGACCAACCTGAATCTTTTCCATAAAAGACTCGTGGTGGTGGATCAGCGTGAAGTGTGGATGCTTGCCCCATACCGCACGAAGGCGACGGTCGAGTTCCAGAGACTCCTCTAAAGACTCCGAGCGAAAACGGTTACCCCCCTCAATGGAGAGCCCCCCTGCCGCCGCCGTTTCGAAGAAGATCACGGCGTCGTACCTGGCCAATTCTTGGTCGAGAGTAGTGCCAAGATTAGCAAAAAACTCTTCTGAGGGCCCGGGCCAGTAAGCTGCTCCGTCAACGGTACCGCGATCGCACAGCAGCACTCTGCCTGGATACCCGCGGAATTGAATGTCTTCAAGATTTCGCTGCACATGATAGATGGCCGTCTGTGCGCTTTTCAGCGCCTCTTGCCCGCCTCCCCTCGGAAAACCGCCGGAAAACAGCATCGTTGCGGCTTCGGGGACAACGACAATTCGATCGCCGACTTCCCGACGAAACATGTCGGCCGCCGTTGTCTTTCCGCCTCCGGGCCCCCCGGAAAGCACTATACGGAAACAGGTGGAGCAAGATGGGTCGGTAATGGGCCGAGGTATCATCATGAGGCGAGTATAGCTGATTGTTTTTCAAGTGTTGTCTCAATTTAATAGTCAGCCTGACCGATAGGCGTGGGATGAGACTTCTCTGCGCCGTATTATTCATTCTCACTTTAGGCGGCATGGGCCAGCGCCCTAGAAATCCGATCGTGGGGCCCGGTATGGAGCCAGGCATGCCGGAGGTCGGCGCATGTATCGACCGGTCAACAGGGGCAAACCTGAACGAGAAAAATCTACTCCAGCAAGTGAAAGAGGTGGTGGACCGCTCCCAGGGAATACCCTGTGAGAAGTTGGCAATAGGGACACACCGGGATGTGGTGGCAGCCGGATACTCCAGCCCGACCGGGGTTAGTCATGCCTATCGCTTGCGACGCGTGGGCGAAAAGGACTTCGAAGCCGAGCTTACCCTGGAGTTCTCCCAAGAGGGAGTTTCAGGCGCTAGACTGCGCGAACTGAACACAAAAATGATTGAACGAACGAACGCATGCCTGCGTACTGCGAATCGAGCCCTCACCGGGCCAGCAGGAGAGACACTGAAGGTGAAGGTAGCAGGAGAGTCTTCCAATCCTCAGTCTGATCCTCCCAAGAGCCCCATCAAGATCATTCCGCAACTGAAACGCGCCAACAGCGCGGAGTGGAGCGACACACTTCCGTGTACCACAATCGTGCACGAGGTAATGCACCTCCTCGGGCTTTGCGACGAGTACCGCGAATCATCTTCCGGTTATGTTCGCATTCGTAACCCACAGACCGGTGCGGAGGAGCTGAAACGGGTTGAAGACGGCGCCGAAATCCCGAACTATGACTGCCGAGCGCGGGGGCCGGACGACTCCCTTATGTCTGCCCATTGGACGGCCTATGCGGCAACGTTTCCGGCTCAGTCGGAGCGACTCTACTGCACATCCAATGCGTGCAAAGAGGCCCTGAGAAAACAGGTCGGCGTTGAAAAAATTAATATCCAGGCTCTATGCAAAAAAATTGGCTGTGCCATCGGCGTTCCGCGATCGGCGTGGGACACACACCTGGACTCCACAAACGAACCCAAAAATGGCCTCATGGAAGACGCGGATGGATTTGTCATGATCACCGGCGTGGAGCTACCGCCAAAGCGCTCTCTCCTTTACCCCAGCCAGCTTCGATCCATTCTCGAGCCGGGATGCAGCTCCAATCTGAACTACTACCTCTGCGCCGCCGAGGCTTACCGCACTTCGAAGGAAAATGATCCGTCGGGGCAAGGCTGTCAGTTCACGCCCAGACGAGCGGGCTGCCAGTCCGAAGACTGGGTTACTGGAAAGTAGCCCTCAGCAGCACTACTGCCGCACAAACAGACAGTATTGCGCCGTAGCTGAAGGCGGCTACATGACCAAATTGCTGCCAGATCACCCCAAACAACAAACTACTGGGAAGCGCTCCCACTGCGACCGTGAAGTGAAATACACCAAAGGCAGTGCCTCTCAGATGGGGGGGCGCTAGGCGGGCCACGAAGGCTCGCTCCGCCGGTTCACCGAGCCCGAAATAGAGCCCGTATCCGAGAAACAACGCCACAAGCGCTGCGGGAGAATGGACCAAAGCGAAGAGTCCATAGATAACCGCGAAGTAGAACCACGCGCCTACCAAGGTGCGACGCTCGCCCCAGCGATCGCTAAGCCCTCCGCCCCACCAACTCGAAGCCGAGCGAATCGCGCTATGCGCAGCCCACAACACTACGACCTCCTGAGCGGAAAGACCGATCTCCGTGAATCGCAGAAGAAAAAATGCGTCCGTCGCATTGCCAAGAGTAAACAACCCAACCGCCAGTAGAAGCCTGTGCGTCTCCGGCGTAAGACGTTTCCAGTTTCGAATCGCGGAGAAATCAGCGCCGTTGAGCGGAACCGGCGTTCTGGACGACTGCGGCTCCTCCACTTTCCGTACCAAAATCATGAACGCGATCAGCGCCGGCACGGCTGAGGCCAAGAAAACTGTTTTCAACTCAACCCCTGGAATCATCAGAAGCACGGCGGCAAGCAAAGGGCCCACCACCGCTCCCGCATTGTCCATGGCGCGATGAAAACCGTAAGCTTGGCCTCGAGAATGCTCGGAGGTGATATCGGCGATCAGGGCATCACGTGGAGACGTTCGCAGCCCCTTCCCCACCCGATCAAAGAAGCGGATCAACGCAACCGTGGGCCAGCTCCCGGCCAGCCCCATCAATGGACGAAACAAACCCGAAATGCCGTAGCCTAAGGCGATCAAGGGCTTTCGCCTCGGCATTCGATCGGTAAACACACCGGATAGATATTTGAGAAGCGCTGCGGTAGATTCGGCAACTCCCTCGATTACGCCAAGAGCCGCTGGTCCGGCCCCGAGATGAACAGCCAGAAAAACCGGAAGTAACGGATAGATCATTTCACTCGAAACGTCGGTGAAAAAACTGACAAGACCCAGGAAAAATATTGAACGTGCTGGAGCCATAAGAGTGTGTTTTTCCAGTGTTCCAGGTTTTGTAACCATTGTGGGCCAAAATCTAAATCACCTGGAAACGTGTAGCTGCGCTGAAGGAAATGAGGCGAATCGCCGACAAGTACATATGAAGAAACTACTGATTCTCGCACTCCTGGCCGAGACCGCATTGGCTGCCGATATCGCCGACTGTCCAGACGCTCCCTCCGCAACAGCAGAAGGGCTGTCGGGTGTGTTTTTGGAACTGGCAGTCTCGGAGGCTCCGGCCGCCGACCGGCTTCCCTCTCCGGGCGCGATTGATTACGAGGCGTACGTCTCAGGACAAGGCCCCCTCTCCGTAAAGCGCCGGAAGGGCGGAAGTATCCAAGGCTTTATTATTAGTAATACGGGATCGCCCCGAGTACTTCCCTACCCTGCAAAAAATGGCTCGAACCCCTACCGAGAGTGGGCCTTCGAATTTCCCGATCGGGCAAGGCAAGGCCTTAAGATTCACCTCACCGAACGCTCCGACCCGCAAGCAGATGTGAGCGCCAACGAAATGAATACCGCCCTATATCTTTTCCCGCGCCGTGTAGTGCCAAGCGTGGTGATTTTGAACAAACAACTCGTGGTGACGCTCCCCACTGGGGAGAAAGTTCAGTTCGATCAAGAGCATAAGGAAATAACAGGAGGAGTGCTTCATGAGACAGCTCCCGTGGACAATAGTACCGACCGTTTCAAGAGAAAGTTCCCGCAACTCGCCTACACAGGACAAGGCGTGATGGTTCGCGCAGACCAGCGTGGCGAAACACCTGAGAGCGACAATGTGTGGGGTGCGGCCAAATGGGCCACGATCACGCATGGTAAAAAATCGTGTAAGGTGAGGGCGAGTCAACTCTGGAACCAAAGCGAGTCGGAAACGGCCTATTTCCTCTATCCACGAGATGAGGACTTTTATTCCGAAGTGCTGGTGAAGAAGTGTGGATGGAATTCGGCGGATCTGCCGCGTTAGAAAGCTGCCTCACTCAAGCGGGTGATGAGGCGCTTTAGCGAGACCACAATACAAAAACCGCGCTGTTTTACAAAAAATATCCAGCTCGGCACGCAGCGGATCCATCTCGATTCGATGCAGTCGGTGCCAGAAGTCAGGAAACTTCTCGATCGTTGTCTTGAGAGTCTGGGCCGCTGCCGGTGAATCCTGTTTTTTCAACTGAAGTGCCGCCAGAATGGCCCCATGAAGTGGGGTCGGTATGCCCGGGATTTTCTCCAAAGCCCCCACCCGATCACCAACGGGAAGATCGTTATGGTGGTAGAGAGCCAATAAGAAAAGTGACGCGGAGATGTCTCCGGAACACTTCCGGGAAAAGTGGTAGTCGGACACCGTTAAAAAGCTCTCCTTTTTTCCCGCCTTCAGCTCATGCATTGCGTGAAGCATTGACCCATAGCAGGAAGGCTCCACTTTGTAGGCATGAGACCACATGGCGGAGTCGGACCGCCAAGCGGGGATGAGTTGTGCGGATTTGAAGGCCAACACTCCGAAACCAAGAAGAATAAACAATGGGAAGAAGCGATGGCGAACCAAGCGACGCGACGTCATCTTTCCAAGCCCAGCCCAGAAGGCCACCGACGCGCCGAGAAGATAGGTATCGGAAACGAACAATGTTCGAATTTTTAAAACTGGCAGGATCAAACAGATCAAAAATAGAGCACCAAACTCCAAGGCATTTCTCCCCCCCTTACGCGCCCCTAGAAGCCCAAAAAACAAGGCCCCCAAACCAAGCCCGAGCATATTTAAAAGCGAATGCTCGTCGTAAACAACCGCATATCTCAATGGAACAGCGACTTGAAAAAAATACCGCCCCAACGCCAATAGCGCTTCACCGGGAGGGCTTAAGCTCATCCAGTCCATCGTGGCCACTTTAATCGCGGGCTCTAGGGCCGTGCGATAGTATGCGTAGTAGTGGTTTCTCTGAACCACAACCACGCCAACCATAAGTATGGTGAGGACCAGAAGAGTCGTCAGGCGAGAATAATTTTCGCGCGAAAAAAATCGCCTCCCGCGAAAGCCGCCCAGGTCAAGAGTGGTGACCAGCGCCAACCAAACCGGCAAAAACACGAGAATCGGCTGAGAAAATACGGAAAGTAAATACAGCACAACAATAGCAGTGTCGGCAAGAACACCCCCACGACCTCGCCTACGTTTTTCGAAAACCCACATCAATCCCAAGAAGAACAAAAATGCCAGCAGATGTTTTCTAGCCGAAATCCAAGCCACCGAATTTAGATAGAGCGGGTGCACGGAAAATAGAGAAACCAAATACAGAGAGGCATCACTATCCTCAACAATTTCTCCAATCCACTTCCAGAAAAGAAAACAACACCCCAGCCAAAGAACAAGATTGTGTGCACGGAAAAATCTAACGCCAGTCTCTCTTTCCAGAAAAATGTCCAAAAGCCAGCTCAAGTCTCGAATGGGCTGAAAGTCCATGGCCGCTGGAGATCTTAAGTAGTGAAAAAAATCCGAAATGCTGGCGATACTCCAAAGCGGGTCGAGATAGAACAAGTCATCGCGCTTTAGGAGCGTTGGATCATTAATCGTGGAACCGTATATTACTGCCAGCGCCACCAAGATCAGTGGCGGAAGAAGGCGGCGAACTGCGCCAAATATCATAGTCTCAGTTTGCCCAAGTTGCGGCAATTGCGCCAGCCGTCGGGAGGAAATAACATTGGTCCTGCAATGTATGTCTCGTTTTCAGCAAGTATTCGTTCCCTCAATATTTTGTTCCCACGAGGTCAGTGTGAAAAAACAATATGAACCCCTCGTATTCTTTTTTTACCTCTTGTTTGGCGCCTTTCTCCTTTCGACCTCGTGGCTACGCTGGCCAGACCCATGGGTGGATTTTGGCCTAACGTTGCAGAACGTGTGGACGGTGTCGGAGGGGGGTCTTCCTGGAAGAGACATCATCTACTACTACGGTCCGTTGGCTCTTCTCTTCTACGGCGCATTGTTTAAGGTTTTTGGAGCTTCCATCTCGCTACTCTATTGGGTGAATGCGCTGCTTCTGGTGGTTGACACTTTCTTGATCCATAAAATTTTTCGCCGCTTTTCATTTTTTACTGCAGTAATGGCTACCACTTGCTTTCTGGGGGTGTTTGCTCTGGGCCAGTATATTCATCAGGGCAATTACAATTTTATGGCGCCCTATAAACCCGAAATTGCCCTAGGCACTCCGCTTCTACTTCTTTTGGCCGACCTTTGCGCAGGCCGAAAGATACCGATTCTGCTCGGAGCACTGGCTGGAGCGCTGATCCTAACCAGTTCGGAGATAGCTCTTGCAGCGGGCGGCATGTTGGCAGTCACCGCGCTTTCCTTTCGCAGCGCTTTTCCATTCGCACGAATACTGATTGGAGCAGCAGTTCCGATTGCATCGGTCACAGGATTTTTCCTCTCACGCGAGATTGATTTTACAAGCGCATGCTCCGCCACGTTTAGGGCGATTGAAATCCTATTCTTTTCAAAACTTGTGATGGCCCATGACCTCAAGGAACTAATGGGGATCGATCTTCCTTTACTACGGTTAGGGAAGGTGCTGGCATCCTTTTTGGTATTCTCAGTTTGGGTGCTGGGACACAACCTCGCCCTGAAGCGGACCAAAGCGGGAGTTGGCAGGCCGTTCATTTTGAGCGCTCTCGTTTTGGGCCCTTCTGTGGTCATTCATGCGCTGGATCTCACCGCACCGTTTTGGCTAACCTTTCCCAAACTTCTCACCTTGGTGCCTATCACCGGCCTGTTGATCTGGAAGAAATCTGGAAACTTGATCATTGGCATTTTGGCGGCAATGTCTTTTGGTCTTTTGATTCGGATGTTTCTCAATCCGATGCTTCACTACTACGGGTTCTCACTCGCCTTAGGAGCAACCCTTTTGCTTTTCCCGATTTTGCATGAGTTTCTTCCTATGATTTCCAAGCGACTGGGCAACGATTTTAATTGGACACTGGGGCTGGCCCTTTGTTGCGCTCTGGTCACTTCCGCCATGCACCTTAGAGCTCCATTCTTTGAGCACAAAACCTACGCAGTCTCTGAAGGAACCGATCCTGTACTTGACTGGGAGAAGGAGTTTAGCGCCCGCGGTCCAGCGATAAAGGAACTGGTCAGCCATCTCCGCAATGAAGTTCAACCAGGCGACACGATCCTTGGCCTTCCCGATGGGCACCTCGTGAATTACTTGCTGAGAACTGCTCGCCCTCAACCTTTCAATCTTTCTCTGGGAGAACTTAAGGAGTTCGGTGAAGCAACCATTCTTCAATCTTTTCAAAAAAGCAGACCAAGATACGTGTTTGTAGCAGCCAAGGAGAGCCACGAAGATTTTGACCGGTTTCCGGAGGAGTATGGCGCTTCGATTTTGGAGTGGGTAAAGCGTGAGTATCGCTTGGTTAAAACCTTTGGGACTCCAAAAAAAATAGAGCTGTATGAGGTTAATTAGCCGCAGTCGCTCGCACAATACAGCGTTCAGTCTTGTGAATTAGTCGGGCGCTCCTGGGACTCACCCTTCGGGCTTCGCTTCGCTCAGTGCCGTTCGGCCTTCCCGGCCGAACGGTGAACCCTTGCGCTCATTCACCTCTCCACCCCCAAATTAAAAAAGCCCACCTAACGGTGAGCTTTTTTAATTTGGTCGCCCCGGAGACATAAACCGCAAACGAAGGCAACATCACGATTATATAGGCTTTTTCAAGGCCACGGAAGAGGGAATTTCCAGGAAATGCGCCCATCTTTACGGTTTGGGGTTCTCGCTCCGCGAGATCGCCGCTGAAACGGGGCTCCCAAAAACCACCGTCCGCGATGCCCTGAAACACGCGGGCGTGTCCTTGAGATCCGCGAGCGACAACCACCGCCCCCTACCCGCTCGGGCACCGAAATGCCGGATCGGAAACCCGCCTTACGGCTTCGCCTGGCTGCGCAGTCGGCTCGTGGTGGACCCAAACGAAATCGAAACCGTCCGCCTGATGCTCAAATTCCGTCAGAAGGGTCTCTCCTTCCGGGACATCGCTGCGAAGCTAAATGGCCTCGGCAAGCGCACTCGGAGCGACACCCTTTGGGAGCACACGGTCATTCGGCGTGCCGTTCTTCGTCTTCAATCCAACCCGCAAGAACTTGAGGAGGTAATCACATGGGACTCAGTAAACTCATCTCTCTAGCCGCCGCGCTCGCGGTGGTCGCCGTATCCACGGGCCAGCTTCCCCGGATTCTTCACGCCGTGCGTGTGGCGCAGCTCCAGCTCATCAAGGAATCGCAGTCCTCGAACTGGGGACAGGGGATGCTGCTACCCCCGTCCCGGTAACTTAGGGCCAGATCCCGCTTTCCGGCTTTCGGCGAACGTTTCCTGCTGCCTCTTCGTCTGCCGCTCGTTCCGGGCGCGGCCCAATTTCGCTCCTCCGCAGGCTTCATGCCATCCGCTTTGCGGCTGTCATTTGCCCTGCCGCATGCGCGGTCGGAGCGAGGTCCGCTTCCTCCACTCACTTTTTCCCGTCTTGAGGGCTCCTCAGCTTGGGGTGCAGGAGCCCTCGCAAGAGGGAAAACGACTCAAGAACCGGAGGAAACCATTATGAACACCGAAATCCACAAAAAGCTGAAAGAACTGGCCTACAAACGTTCCATTCCGTTCTGCTATCAGTGCTACGCCGAAGCCCCAACCGGGCGTTGCGTGACCTGCGGCTCCGATGATCTCATGCGCCTCCTTCCCGGCGTGGGATGTGAATACGGCACCGATTGGATCATCCGCTCTATCCTCGAAGCCGAGCTGACCGAGGTCGATCTGGATGAGGCTTTCGAGGAGCATGTCCGCGAGTGCTATCCCGAGAGCACCACCGTTGGCTGGATGACGGGCCTGGATACGGTTTCGATTATGAAAGAAATGGACCCGGTTTCCTGGCGCTGTGCTCAGTCTGAGTGGGAATCCATGGAAGCCGATGAAGGCCAAATCATTTCCTTCGATGGCAGCTCTACATACTACCGGAAGCACGATCTGGAGGAATTTCTTGAAGGCGAAGAGTAATCTTCGCCGATCTTATAGCCCTCAGACCGCATCAATTTTGTTCTCGCGTCTCGGCCCCGTCAATGGATGGTGCGACCGCACGCGTCTCGGCCTGCTCTTCTGCTTTCTCGAACAAAGCCAACCCATGTTTTAATGCACTAATGTAAACAGCCATACTGTGATCGTTAACCTGCTCTTTTGCGAATGCCTCTAGGAAGCTTTTGAGGCGGGTCCAATCCTTCACATTCTCGAAGAGCCCCACGAGAAGCGTCTTAAGGTTGTCGATCCACTGGTACCCCTCCTTTTGGGGAGTAATCGTGAAGTCACTGCCTATATGAAAGAAGTTTGTCGAATGCCGATATCCCAACCACAGATTCGTCGGTACTTTCGGCACAACATCTTTGTCATTCACAAAGCGATGATATCTCGGGACATATTGCTCGTACGCCGAGATAAATTTGGGGCACCCGACCCGAGGCTGTCCGAACGTGTAAACGTCCACATGGGAGGCCGCGATCTCTTTCTTTATATCAGCAGCAAGGAGCATCGCCAATGCACCGCCAAGAGAATGGCCGACAATGATAACCCTCTGGTCCGTATGCAACTCAAAGACTTTTTCCAGTAAGGCAGTCCTTACGGCGGACAAAGCCTGCGAAAAGCCTTCGTGGACTGTACCCATTGAGTGAGCAATGAGTTTAAACCTCGCGTCGGTGACGAAATCTTTTGCTTTACTGGGTTCAGTCCCGCGAAACGCAACGATGATCTCGTTCTTCCGGCAAATCACATAAGCCTGAGTGTCGGTTTCAATATCTTCGAAAAGGAAACATTCCGAAGCACCCACCTTTTCCCGCAGGCTTGCGTGATCGAGGTAAGCCCAATCACAAACCTCCGCATACTTGATAGCCGCAGCTAGACTTTCCTTCGAGATTATTATTTTCATAATTCCCTCACCAAGCTCTGGTGGACGCCGTGACCAACATACGTGAAGCCAAAAAGACCATTTCGAGTCCCGTCGGCAACGAAGTCCGTCGCGCGAAGCAAGAAACAGTGCGGCGGGATATAAGCCATCCCGTGCGCCTGGGAAAATTTAGCCAACTCCATTAACGTGGGTTCAATAGCGGCACGAAATGCTTCATAGGAAGGATGTATCCTCTCGGTGATCTCGACAGCACGATCAACGAGTATATCCATAGCCGCGCGCTCGGTCTCATCCTTCAAGGCAAGCACATCGTAAAACGTAGGCCTCATCTTCCGCAGAATTTTCCCCTGAACCTGAGACGCGACCTCTTCGCCCAATCTCTTTCTAGGAACCGAGCGCCGAATATACTCAATCACCATGTCGGCGCTATGAAGGGGTTGAACCGCCAACCCACTCCAGAAAGTTGTGCCGTGATCATGAACGGTAATTTCCTGATCAATAGGATTGAGCGCCTCGGGAGCCATGCGGAGTTCGACCAGATCGATATGTGGATTGCTGTTCTTCTCGAGAAACACTTTCGATGAAAGCGCTTGCTCGACACTCTCGAAATTTTCGCCCAGGAATTTCTTGTTCAAGGGGAAGTAAATACCGAGGTTAAGCGAAAGAAACGCAAGTTCAGCGCAATAAGTGGCTTGTTCCGGCTCCTTGAGCCAGGCCAATGCCGTCTGATCCCCCAACAAAGCCTTAATCAGTGCGTACGCGAGTGATTCCAGATGCTGTTTTGTGATGCACTTTAGCGGATCTCCCCCATTGTAATTCGTGGGAAACTCCGTGAAAGTGTTCGCAATCACTAGCCAGGTCCGGACATTGTCCAGGTACATAGAGGTCTTTTGCTCTGAAATTCCTTCCGGAAACTTTGGCTTCACGAAAATCATCGGATAGCTCGGGTCGCCGAAAAGGCCAGACGTATAGTTTTGCGGATTGTTCACGGTTAAAACGCCACCTGCAACTCCGACTGCGATCTGAACGTGGGTCGTCTGAAATTTCAGCGCCTCCAGCGGATTATTATCGGGATGCGGGCAATGGTGCTTAAAGGATAGCGCGATCTCTCCGTTGCGGACATGAACCGCCAAGTGGTGTTGTGCGATGCCACGGCTGTCGTCATAGGGGAGTATCCGTAAATCCTGCTCTTGCATCCCAAGCATGTGGCTCGGCGTGCTGATTTTGCCACCGGGAAAATCGATCGATGTCGTAAACAAGTCGCTTACTGAGGAAAAATCTTTTCCCCAATTGGCTTTCGCTTTACCGAGATCAACGGTGAAACCCCGCGGAATATGGTTTGCTTCCGCCGCCGGAGCGGGTGAGTTTGTCGCCGGAGCGGGTGAGTTTGTCGCCGGAATCGCTTTTGGCGCCTGTGTATTCTTTTCCATGATGCTCTCCTCAAGACTCGCTGTTTATTGGCGTCCACTTCCTCCATGGACTTAATCTAAGTGTAGTTTGCGTCGCTAAGTGCGTCAAGCAGCAATTTAGCGGCGCTTGATTTTCTTAGCAAGGCCTGGTAGAATAATTGTGGAACTAATTAGTCAACCAAAGAGGTAACATGGCGAAACAACAACAGGAAAAGCTGTCACTGGGGGCTTACCTTAAGACACTCAGAGAAGCTAAAAAACTTACTCTGCGCGATGTGGAAGCACAGACCGAGAAAGAAGTTTCCAACGCTTACCTAAGCCAATTGGAAAATGAAAAGATAGTTAAGCCCTCTCCGAATATTCTATATAGCCTGGCGGAAATCTATGGCGTGTCTTACGAAGAGCTTATGGAAAAAGCTGATTACGTCGTTGCCAGCAGCTCTAGGAAGGATCATGAAAAGCATGGACGTATTGCTACCTTCGCAGTTGGAGATAAGACTCTAACGAAGGAAGAGGAAGAGGCGCTTCTTCAATATCTTTCGTTTCTTCGGTCTAAGAATAAAAGCAAATGAAACTAGACGATAGCTCCCTAACCCCCGCCCAGTACAAGCGGATTCAGAAAGAAGCCAAGCTTGCACTTGAGCGGGCGGGAGCCATCGGGCACTACCCCACTCCAGTGAGCGCAATTCTAAGCTCCGCTAAATTAAAAATTTCTTCTGACGACGTTCTTAAGGAAAGCTTCCTCACAAAAATTCGGCATAAGGCGGGCGATGCACTCAAGCGCGCCATGAGCAAAGTTTGGGGGTTGTTCCACGCGCAAGAAGGAATGATCTACATTGATCGAACCGTTCTGGCAGTAAAACAAACGTTCCTTAAGCTTCACGAGACAGCGCATGCCCTGCTGCCATGGCAAAAGAGCATTTATTCTGTCGTAGAAGACTGCGAAAAGACTCTTGCCCCGGACGTAAGCGATCTCTTCGACAGAGAGGCGAATGTGTTCGCCTCGGAGGTTTTATTTCAGCTAGAAAATTTTTCCGAAGAAGCAGCGGGATTTAATTTCGGGATAAATGTTCCCGTTGATTTGAGTAAAAAATACGGGGCATCCATTTACGCAACAATTCGACGGTACGTTTCAAAGAATAATAAAACATGCGCAGTTTTGGTTCTTAACAAGCCCGAGCTACAAGAGGGTGATGGCTTTAAAGCAAGCCTTCGACGCCTGGTAATGTCGCCCTCCTTTGAGCAGAAATTTGGGAAGACGGTCTGGCCAGAATGTTACACACCAGACGACAAAATCGGCGCGATGGTGCCGATTGGTAAACGCCGTATGTCGGGCCAGCGAAGTATTCAGATCAAAGACTCAAATGGAACAGATCACGAATGTGTCGCCGAGGCTTTTACCAATAGCTACCAGGTTTTTATTCTGATGCATGTCACCGAAGCCCTCTCAAAAAAATCTGTTTTGGTAACCACGAGAAATTTTTAGGCCGATTGTCTGGACAGGTTTTTACCGCCTATATGTCCCGCATTGAACGGATAGACCTCACAGCACGCTTCCCCAGTATTCCAATAACCAGATCATTGAGAGCGTATCGAGTTCGCAGTACTTTAGCAGCGCCTTCTGAATCGCCTGCCGTTCCACGTCCTTCATTTCTGTGAATTGCATTCTGCCCCAAGCTGTCATCGCTGCGCCGCCATCATCAATTGCATCATCCTGGAAGAGGGGATGTTCCTCGCTGAAGACATCCTGCGGAATATCACCAAATACAGGCGGCAGTCTCTTGTATGGGTCTTTGACCCGTCCGGCCTGGTCGAGCTCGATCCAGGTCAGTTCATCAAAGTTGAGACTTGGGATCGCTCGACCTTTGCCGTAAATAGGTTTTGAGTATTTTTCCTTTAGAAAGCCGGATTCCTCCAAAACGGCCGGAATGACCTTTTTGATCGAATTCGAACCTCCCATCAGGGGATGAAAGTAGTGGTCAAGGACGATCTCGCGAAGGTCGAGCATGTTCCGAGGCCCTGCCTTACCCTCCTCACCGTTCTTTGGCTGGGTGATTGAATCGATAAAGGCGAGGAGTACATCCTGATCGGGTTGAGGTGTATCGAGAAGCTGCCTGCGGATTTGCCGAAGGACCGTGTTCTCGTGCGCAGCATAGCGGAAGATGGTGCCCTGATCTTTGGAAAGGGACTCCTTGAGCCTTCTTACAAAGTCGAAATTGGGGAAAACCCCAGTGCGCATGTCAATGTGCTGATCCATGTGCACGATGCTGCCGTCTTGATTGAGCACGTGATGAGAAAATTGAAACGCGATTTGCTCATAGGGACGACGGCCCTTATGAAACGGGATCGCGACCATCGTCGTTTCGAAATCGATGCAGTGAACGGGATAATCGAGATTGTCGATGATCTCTCTAAGTCCGTCTCCGTCGACATAGGGAGTGGGATCATTTGAGAGGCGTTTCTCGATCTGAATCCACTGCCGACGCCAGGGCTCAAGCCTACGATCTTTCTTCGACTTTCCCTTGGGTTTGAGATCAGTTTCGGCGAGCTGATCGAAAAATAGTTTGTCTTTGGCCAGGAGGTCGTTGGTCTTACGGCAGTTCCAAATGTCGAATATCAGCGCGCGGTCTTTGTCTTTCTCAGAAAGCTTGCCGGATGTGGTCCAACATTCGTCAAAGCCGCTCTTTACGCCTGTTGACCTAAGTTCCTCTCCAATTCGAAATTCACAGCTCTTGCAAAGGGAGGAAATACGCATGAGTCCCTTGGAACCGTTCGCATGATGTTCTGCAAGATATTGAGCAAACTCGGGAAGCTTCTCTCCATTTGGAAAAATCTCCTGCGTGATGATGTAATTCACTTCGCGATCCACGGACACGGCAGTCAGAATCGGAACTCCGAGATCCGTAGAAGAAAGCGTAGGCTTGACCTGTACGCGAGCAGTTCGTCGATCCGGAGATTGCAGTCGAAAACACTGGTGCAGCCCATCTACCGTCGTCTGGACCGATTTATCGGCAAGCATCAGGAAGGGCGAGATCTTCCAATTGGGAAATGCTTGGCTCGTAACCCAGGTCTGAAAGGCCACGTCGACGAGATATGGCTCCCAATCGCCGTCAACACCCGGATCGCGCTTCTTGAAAAAGTCACCGTGGTCTGAAGAGTTGAAGGACTTCGACTTCACCTCGATCAACGAGACGTTTTCACCGTCCTTTACCAGAACGTCCACTCGAACGAGAAACAGGCCCACTTGAATCGCGGCCTCGAAGATCGTCACCGTATTCTGCTGTAAGAGTTCGCGCGTTCTTGCGATGGCCTCGTCGGTTTTAAGCCCCTCAAGGTCGAGGCCGCCTGGGTAGTAACGTTTTGCCAAAGCTCCGACTTGAAAGCCACCGTATGCCAGCGCTCTCAGGAACTCGTTATCCAAATTGTTATTGCCGTAAACAGAAGGTTGTTCGTTGTAATAGAGCTTGGCCGGACACTCGTAGGCGACTTTGAAACGCGATTTGCTGAGATATCGAGGCATCAGTGAGTTGAACCCTTTCAAATATTCCACGCTTTTGGGGTTGAACGTTCGTAGTCGACGCCAATAGTGGCGAAATGTTCCTTGGCTGACCTAATTTTCGCCAACTCGGATGGCCGCAGCTTGCTGTTGTCTTGTGTGCTCTTAGTTTCTCGAATCAGATAAATCCGGTCCTCTCCATCTACATGCTTGATAATTGCCCAGTCCGGGTTGTAGTCGCCTACCGGCGTAGGAATCTTGAACTTAGCTGGTAGCTTCATGAACAGTTTGATGTCCTCGCGGCTATCAAGTAGCTCGGCGAATTGACGTTCCGGGCTGTCGGGTCCACCATCGAACACGATGTAATCGAAATCGGTTTTCTGCGTGTTCTGCACTCGATACATGTGATCGAAAAAATGTTCTTTTTCTTCTAAGCCATCGGCTTGCAATTCGCGCAGCTCGTAAAGTGAACCAGCGATTTTTTCGTATTGGATGCCTTCCATCACAATTTGTCGCAGTTCGCTTTCCACACATTGCCGGGCCATCGCAATGAAATCGTTCGGGCTGCCGATGAACTCGTCCAGCCTGCCGCTGCCGGTGAGAATGTCGACCAGCGTCTTGCGGGTCAGTGACGTGGCTTGCTGCAATTCACTGATGATGTCCGGCAGGTCGTAGCTGCCCTTGAGTTCTGCGGTGCGCGTGCCCAATGCCTGGCCCTGTGTGCCTCCGCGCAACACCTTGACGCCTGCGCGAGTCACTTCGATCCGGAGCGGCTGGATTTCTGGTGCTTCCTTGATGGCTTTGATGGAAGCTGCAATCAATTTGTCGCGCTCTACCTTCACTCGATAAGTCGTCTTCTGGCTGATGGTATTCCAAAATTTCTCGAACTCCGGCGTCGAGTAAAGCGCCTTGTTGAACTTGCGCGTCGCCCGCTTGGCTTTGGGCTTTACGTATTTCTCAATGCTTGCCCGACCGATCAAACCAATGATATCGGCCTCGTAGGCCTTGAACTGCTCCGGCAGATGCAGAGAAAACCCTTCCGTGTCCGGCAAGAATTTCGGGGTCGCCTTACCATCCTTAATGAAGCCCGCGCTTTCCAGATGCTCAAACACTTCCTTCGACCATTGATAGCCGCAGATCTCGTCCGTCGCCGCGCCGTTGGCGTCCAGCTTGGTCAGCTTGGCAAATTCGTTGGGACGCACTTGACCAATGGCCACGCCCGCTGTCTTGTACTCTTCTTGTAGGCTTTGCGCGAAGGCGGCGTAAGACTCGTTGGCAACGACGGTCAGCGTGGCGATGCCTCGGTCGGCGACCCGCTCGTAGCCCTTTTCGGTTTTCGCCACAGGCAGGCGCAAACCGCGGCCCAGTGTCTGGCGGCGCTCGGTTTCCGCGCCCATTTCGCGTAAAGTGCAAATCTGAAACACGTTCGGGTTGTCCCAGCCTTCACGCAGTGCAGAATGGCTGAATATGAAGCGCACCGGCTCGCCAATGTCCAGCAGTCGCTGCTTGTCTTGCATTATGAGTTCGTAGGCGTCATCATCCTTGGCCGTCGTTCCGGATGAATCCACGAAGGTAGTTTTGCCCTTGGCCTTCAGTTGGGAGAAGTACGCACGCCGCAACTCGCGCGGCTCTTGCGGCAGAAGCGTCTGATAGCGCTTGTCCTTTTTGCGTTCATCGACAAACACTTCATCGAACCATTTCACAAACTCGCCGTTGGCATCATCGTTGTTCGCGCCATCGCCAAGAAAGCTCGCTACTTTGTCCACGAAGAAAAGGCTCAAGACCTTGATCCCCCTCTCTCGAAGCATGGCTTCCTTGCGCAAATGCTCGCGCACGGTTTCCCTAATCATTTCCTTGTAAATCGCGCCCGTTGCGCCGCCGATGGCTTCGCCCTCTAGCAACACTCCGTGGTTGGTGAGTTCAATGCTGGCTGCTTCCGCGCCATCTGCAATGCGCATTTCGTTGATGCGCCAGCCCGCGTAAGCCGGGTTGCCCGCCACCTCGGATAACTCCTGATGAGGCTTCACTGTCTTGGATTTCCGCGCCAGTGAACCATCAGCCATGCGACAGGCCAGCTCCAACTTAGCCTTGAACGTGCCGCGATTATTTTCAACATTCAGCAACTTGATGTAAGGCGCGGCATCCGCCCCCTGCTGCGCGACTTCGGCGACTACGATTTGCTTTACCAGCCCCAAGTCGTGCGCATCCACCGGGTCGAGCCGGTAGATCAGATTGCGCTGCTGTTTGTGGGTGGCCGAATAACGCAGGGCGAAGGCGGGCCGCAAGCGTTGCAAAGCATCCATTGAAGCATCAGATTCCATGTTCTGCGGCTCGTCCATAATGACGACGGGACGCGTGGCTTGAAGGTAATCAATGGGGCGGAGGCCGTTAAGCTTGTCGCGCTTACGATTGAGAATGAGGCGGGCTTCATCTTTCGCTTCCGCTCCTCCGTCCTTGTTTCCGGCATCATCGCGGGTAGCAGCAGCGCGTTCACGAATGGAACCGATGGTCATTACCAAAATCTGTACGTTGGTTGAAGTAGCGAACGCTTGAACTTCTTCCGAACTTTTTCCGCTGTAAACACCGGCATCGAAGGGATGCGCTGGATATAGTTTGCGGAAATGCTCACGCATCAGGCGGATACTTGTGTTCACGCCTTCGCGAATGGCGACGCTGGGCACGAGGATGATGAACTTCGTGAAACCGTAGCGCTCAGCTAGCTCGAACACAGTACGCAGGTAGACGTAAGTTTTTCCTGTTCCAGTTTCCATCTCGATGTCGAAATCAAGTTTTTCCCCGACAAGAGAACCACTCACTTCCAGCCCGTTACGGTCTTGCACCCGTTGAAGATTGGCAAGGACGGCGGCCTCATCTAGTACGAGGTTGTTGCCGATGGCACCAACTTCCTGCACGGTGTCCAGTGCCAATTCACCTTCGCGCGCCGCGATTTCAATGCGCAGCGTGGTGAGTCTTTCAACGTCCTTGGGCTGACCATCGAACAAATCTACCACTGCGTTGATGGCGTTAAGCTGATACTGCTGGTGCGAATCGAACTGAAAACTTGCGTTGCTCATGTCACGCCGTCCACAATTCGATGCTCTTGCTCTTTGCGTATTGCGCAAGATTAGTTTTCAGTTCGTCGTCGCCGTGAAAAGCATCTTCCAGTACAATAAGACACATAGGTTTCGCATCCACCATTGCACGCAACTGTGAAAGCGAAGGTTTGGTGTGTTGGTCGAGATAGGCCAGGAGTAGGTTTTCGCTTTCTCCCACAGAGACACGCTTGACTGGCAGGCCCGCGACTTCTGCATCCGCGATACTGGCCGTGAGTGAGAAGCCGGTTTTAAGCAGAATTTCGGTTAGCAGGTCGTCAGCCTTTGCATCGTCGGCGGCGCTATCGCGCAATTTCAGCAGTTGTTGTTCCAGTTTATTAGGCTCGATGTCACTGGTGACACGCCATTTAGCGAAACTGGTGTCCGCCAATTTGTAGGCACGAAAGCCAATGTCGACGTTCTGCGCCGTCAGTCCAGCCTCCTGTTTGATGCTATCGCCCGCCAACTCGATGCGCTTGCGCGAAATTTCGGCAATGGTCTTGAAACCGGCTTTGCGCGCTTCGGAATCTTCGGGCGTGGGCTCGGGCAGCTGCACCATGATGAAACGGCGCTTACCGCCATCTTCAGCGTTGAGTTTCATGACCGCATGAGCGGTAGTGGAGGAGCCAGCGAAAAAGTCGAGGACGGTGTCATTCTCAGCTACCCCCACCGCTAGGATGAACTGAGCCAGCAGATCCACGTTCTTCGGGTTTGTGAAGTAAGAGCCGCCCATCAGAGATTTAAGTGCATTCGAGGAGACGCGACCGTCACGATACTTAATACTCGTTAAACTCTGTGCCTCATTGTCACGGAGATAGACTTTGTTGTTTGGGATGGTACTTTCATCTTTTCCGAAGTGAACAAGCCCATCTCGAATGCGCTGCTGCATTGTCGGCTCTGGGTAGCGCCATCCGCTCGCCGGTTCCTTAACAACCTTTCCGGTCAATGGGTGGGTAACGTCGTAACGATATTGGCCAAAGTTGGGCCCTGAAATGTCACCTGGAAAGTAGACTCCGCGTTCGTCCATCCACGAATAGTGCTTGCTAGCATAAATTGGGTTTGATTCACTGAAGCTGCCATACCACTTAAGTGCCTCGGCATGAATTTTGTTCCAGTCGTCACCGAATTCACGGCGTAGTTCATCGAATTTCTTATAGATGGCATCCAGACCCTCTTTCGCCTCATGCCACTGACCCTTGTTGTAGTTCTTGCTCTTCACATAGACGAGAAAATATTCGTGTTGAACTGACACGTAATCCTGGTCATTTTTGCTGCTATTCTTCCATATTATTTGACCTGAGAAGTTAGCCTCGCCAAAAACCTCATTACAGAGTTTTTTCAGGTTCTCCTGCTCGTTATCATCAATCGAAATGAAAATAACGCCGTCGTCGGTGAGTAGATTCCGGGCTAGTTTCAGGCGTGGATACATCATGTTCAGCCAATTCGAATGATAGCGCCCCTCAGTTTCGCTGTTCGTCGAAACCTTTTTGCCCTCCTCGTTCACCTGCCTAGTCCACTCCAAGTAGGTGTCCAGCCCTTCCTTGTAGTTGTCTGGGTAAACGAAGTCCTTGCCCGTGTTGTAGGGCGGGTCGATATAGATGAACTTGATTTTGTTATGGTAGTGCTTTTGCAGAACCTTCAGTACTTCGAGGTTATCTCCTTCGATAAACACGTTCTGAGTCGTATCCCAGTCCTTCGAGTGAGCGGGGTCGGGCCTCAGTGTTGCCGCGGTTGGCGCCTGGGCCGCCCGTAAAGCGCGCTTCTTGCCCGGCCAAAATAGGCCGAAGCGTTCGCTTTCATTGTCGGCATCATCGCCTAACAATTCTCTGAGCTTGGCAACATCCAGTTTGCCGTCGGCAACCACTTCGGGAACTAACTCGGCTAGCCGCACAGCGAGTTCAGTCTTGAAGTCGGGCGTGGCGCCGGGAACTTCATGAATGTCCTCGAAAGGCGCGGAATTTGTCTTGGCCTTCGATCCTAACGCTGATTCAGGGGTTGAAGTCATGTTTTGTCTCCTGCATAAAAGGTCATCGCAATTTCATAAATCGCAACGGCTACGAGAGCGCCCATAAGCTCATTCTGTATGGCCATACCGACGCCACGCTTCATGCGATCTCCCAACGAATTGTAAATAGTGGGGTCATGGAAGGATCGATCTTCAGACTTGCTTGAACTTTATCGAGCATAGCTTCCACATCAGCGCGAATTTTCTCGCGGCGGTCGAAGAACTCCCGCTTTAACTTATCTCGTTTGGCCCCGAGACCATTGATACGCTTTTTCTCGGCCAATCTTTCGGCCATAGGTAAAGCGGAACCTCGCAAAGCCTTCTTTGCTTCTTTGATCTCTGTTTCCGCAGCCTTAATCTCCATCTCGAAGGCACGCTCCAAATCTTCCGCATAGTGGTCAAGGTTTTCACTTTCAACATCAAGCCACTCAGCGTTCTGCTTTTCTGCTTCTTCGAGCAGTTCCTTGCGCCTCGAATTTTCATAATCCTGGAGGACTGCATCTGGCGGCGCGCCCTCAAACGGCTCATTTGATGCCGGCACTCGGAACAGGCGCTCAAATATTTCCGGATGAATCTCTTCCCCTTCGTCTGTGACCGCGGAAACGACCAGGTGCTCACGCACCACGGCAGGGGTTTTGATATGGAGCTTGGCCACACGTGCCCAGCCGGACTTTCCACGCAGTAGCTCTACGTCAGCCAAACGTCCGCCGCGATAGGTAGAAATGTCGAAGCGCAGGCACGAAGGCGCATCGAATCTACGATCTTTGGCTCGATTCACGACATCAGTCGCTAGATTACCCTCTAACAAACGAAAAAATTTCCAGCTCTTCTCATCGGCGACCGGCCACTCGGTAGTATAAGTATCTCCGCGATAATCGAAACGCCGCCCATCGTTCTCGTGAAATCGAGCATCTGGGAGTTCAGCGCGTGCTACGTAAAGAAGTTGTTTTTCAAAATCCGAAAGCTGATTTTTAATCTCATCTTTACGAACCTTGAGCCTATCTATGACTTTTTCATCGACAGATTCGAGAAGTCGCTTACGCGCGTCGAGGATCTGCTCGTCGATTTGCGCTTGCAGATCCTCTTGAAGCCTATCAAACTCTGCATTGATCTCGGATTCGGTACGCGCACTCTGCACGATTTGGAAGATTCGGCGCTCAATATCTACGCCGCGCTCGATAACACCAAGTACCTCATCGCTGGCCCCAAACACCCCCTTGAATAAGGTAAACTTCTGATCGAGAAGTTGATGGATGCGTTGCTCAGCGTGGTTCTTTAAGTTGAGAAAGTTAACGACGGTAACGTCGATTTTTTGGCCGTAGCGGTGACAGCGCCCAATGCGCTGTTCGACACGCTGAGGATTCCAGGGAAGATCAAAATTAATAAGAAGCGAGCAGAACTGAAGGTTAATACCTTCAGCACCAGACTCTGTGGCGATAAGGATGCTTTTGTGATTGCGGAATGCGTCGACGATCGCAGCCTTCATGTCCGCGGTTTTTGAGCCAGATACAGCATCCGTGCCCTTGTGCCGCACAAGCCAGTCCTGATAGATCGCCTTACTTTGCGGGTCGTTATTCTGGCCGTTGAGAAGAACAATATCGTCCGCATAGCCTTGGTCGGTAAGGAGCTGCGCCAAGTAGTGCTGCGTGCGAACCGATTCCGTGAAAATAACGGCCTTACGCTCTCCACCCTTCTTTACGATTTCACTTAGCACCCCAGGTAGCGCCTTGATGAGTTTATTCCCTTTTTCGTTCTCTCCAATAGAAAGCGCGAGCTTGCGGAACTCTTCAAGCTGAGCGATTTCGGCCCTTAGTTTTTCTGGATCAATCGGAGTCGAATCTTGCGTGCTGGCATCGCCGTCGTCCATCTCCTCAACGGCCTCATCGATCAAATCGTAGTCTGAAACCGTCTCAACTGTCGGGGGCTGCATTTGGGCAAGTCGTTCAATGATCTTTTTCAGCGTGTCGGCAATCGCGAAAGTGGATGAGCCAAGAATCTTGCGTACGACCATGGTAACGAGCTGGTTCGGCTTGTTTCCAAAAGCAATCGTGTCTTTGCGCTGCAAATAAGCTGATACGTCGGCATAAAGCTTCAGCTCAGCCGATGACGGCGTATACTCCATAGTCAATGGACTGCGCTCGGTATAACGAATAAGCCCCGCCTGCTGAACTTGGCGGCGAAGTGTGCGCTTGCAAATCGGCTCCAGCCGCTTGCGTAAAAAAATGTACCCATTGCGTGCACCAGGCCCAGCAACATACTGGCCGCGAAAAGACTCCTCATCGCCGAAATGGTGCTCTTCAATCACAGAAACAAGGCCATAAAGCTCCATTAAGGAGTTTTGGAGCGGGGTTGCGGTCAGCAAAATCTTGAAGAACGGGCGAGTGGCGTCGCGCAGGCGTTTTGCGCGAGCAGCGCCATCTTTCTTGTAGACGTTACGCAGGCGGTGCGCTTCATCAAAGACCACCAAGTCCCACTGACCGGCGCGAATTTCATCCGCTTTCAGCGCCGCGAATTCATAGGACGTAATAACAATGTGGTCTTTTTGTTCGAAGGGTAGCGCAAGCCCTTTCTTGCGCAGCTCATTATAGCTTTGACGCTCAACGATTACCGATTGAAGCGAGAACTTATCGTATAGCTCTTGGCTCCACTGCTTACGTAGAGACGCGGGCACGATGAGCAATATGCGACGTTTGCGCTCAGCCCAGCGTTGAGCGATAACAAGACTGGCCTCGATAGTCTTGCCAAGGCCAACCTCATCGGCAAGCAATACACCCTTAGAAAGTGGCGAAGATAGAGCAAATAGAGCTGCATCCACCTGATGTGGATTCATGTCCACGCGCGCAGTCGAAAGGGACTGTGCTAGTGCATCCCCGCCCGTTCCCTCCAGCGTAAGACGGTGCGCAAAGAAGGCGCCCTGCTGAGGCGAGTAGCATCCGTCGGCGAATGAGGCCTCTGGGGAGTGCTCGGATTTGACGGCGGCGCCGACATTAACATTAGAAGCAGTTACGTCGGCGGCCTTGGTCTTTAGCCAATTCGAAATAGCCGTGCGGTCAAATCGCCAAGACCCGCCAACCTTAATCCCGGGGATTTTGGAAGCAGCAGCCAGCTTGTAGACCGTCTTCTCGTTGATCTTTAGGAGGTCAGCGACCTCTCGAATAGTGAGAATATTTTCCGACATGTGGTTAAAATAACATACCACCGGCCAAGGAAAAGAGAAAATTGGGGAAAATTAGAGAAAATTGAGGAACAAATATACCTTAGACTAGCTTCACGCGGCGTGTAAAAATTGAAAATATCCTTACGCTTCCATTAGTTAAATAAAAGTACACCGTTCGCGCGGATTCCTGTTGGCACATTCGCCGTCGTCCGTCAGCAGGTCAGAAGCCCGAGCGATCAATTAGGCTCGATAAGCGCAAGAGTGGATACGCGTATTCTCCGATGATTCATGCTCGGCAAGCCGCTCTTCAAATCCACGGAGCTTCTCCTCGCCAAGAAGGATTCCTATTACGGGCACCCTTTACGAGCCGAATCCGCATCGGAGAACACGTCAGGATACCTCAAACAAAATTCTCTAAGATCGAGATGAAAGGCGGGGATCATCTGAGGCGGCGTTTCCCCGAATGAGAATACGAGCGCGGAGTTCTTTAGGTTCTCGATGATCCTTGATGCAACGGCCTGATCCTCAACCAGGATGTTAAAGCCCAGCTCCTGGTCTGGAGTTACCGGAGAGTTTTGAATGGCTGCCTCCATCCACGGGGAAATGGATTCTCCTGAAGTAAGATCAACAAAGGAGTAATACGCAGGGCTTACCTGCGTGGCTCGGTCGCCCACGATGGTCGCACCTCTCAACGAGAACGACATCCAGATGAGAGCATTTTCGCCCTCCGCATATGTAGCGCTAAAAAGAGGCGCACCCGATCCGCTGCGAAGCAGCTCAAGCTTGGCCCCGAGGCTTGAAGCCTGAGCACTATTTAGTCCGAAGATGAGCATTAAGGTCACCAGCATCTTTTTCATAGAATTCCTTTCTGAGTCAGAGGAATAGATTTGCCCTCATCAAAAACGCGATTTTCTACCGCTGTCCGAGCTGCATAGAGGCCCAGAGCCAAGACGTAAATCCCCGCGTTCCACGGGTTAAGAACAACCAACCCCAACTCGGCGAGCGCATACCCCACATACATGGGATGTCTCGTCAGCCGGTACACTCCGGAGGCTACCCACCCTCGATTCGCAGGAGAAACGCCGAAGGATCGGCCAAGCTCAATGAGCGCGAGAGTCGCGAGCGTATATCCGGCGATGACCAGGATCTCGGAAGCGAGCCGAAGTCCCAAGGCCACTTCCCCGACTGGTCCGAAATAGAACAATGGGATCGCGCTCGATACATACGCGAGCAGCGCTACTCCGCGCCCCGGAGCGCTCGCGATTTGCACTCCAACAACAGGCCGCCGAGTCACCAGAAACCCCGCTGCCAGCACATCTCGGAACATCGTAAGCACGAAGAAAAGCAATCCCGTCGTGTTCCAGCGATACCCGGCCACGGCAGCAAATCCGATCATAAGGCCCGCGCCGATCCATCCCGTTGGATCAGCTTGAGGTCGGTTTACACGGATCACGATCAAATCCCGGGTTCACCCTGAGCGGTTGGTCGCGTTGGATCATTTCCACCCCCGCCCTTCTTGCCGCCATTCTCTTTCGGCGCGGACTCCTTGATTGAGCCGCTCCTTTCCTTCTGCTTCTCGTTCGCCTGACCAATGGTCTGAGCCATAGCGCCAAGGGCGAGAACCACGGCGATGCCCTGAAGTATGCGCTTCATACAGATCACCTTCCTTCCGTCGACAAAAAGTCATCAATCAGCCGAACGACGGTTTCCGGCTGGTCAAAGTGGAGAAAATGTTTCGCCCCCGGCAGTGCATGAAAGTGTGCCCTTGCCCGACGGGCCTCGTCCTCCAGATAAGATCGCAGGAAGAGCGGATCTTCCTCGCCTGCGAAGAAGAGCTTTAGCCCTTTCCATTCGGCGAGGCGATCCAAGAGAGGCTCCATTGCATCCGCATTCTTCCGAAGAGCCCGATAGACTTCGAAGCTTGAGGGATCGGTTCCCAGAAGCGCGGCCCCACCATTCTCGTCCGAAAAGTAGATCGGCCCGCATGCGGCCATCCAACGATTGAATGTGCTCATGTTGGGCGATTTCGACCAGGCGGCGGCGGCATCCTTAAGTGTAACTGACATTCCCCTGCTGTAGTTTTCGGCAGACTTCGCAAGCGTAGCTTTGCCAAACGGCACGGAGAGGCAAATCAAACCAGATACGGAAGGACTTCGGAGCGCCACTTCAGCCGCGAAAAATCCACCGAACGAGTGCCCCAATAGGAACACCGGCCCCGACAACGCCGAAATCTCCGCCGTAATTCCGTCGCACACACCATCGAATGTCACGCCGTCCTGAAACGGCACTCCGTTGGCACCCGGCAGATCGGCGAAATAGAGATCACGCTGCCGGTTCAACGCAGCAAGAGGAGCCAAGGTGCGCGAACTAAGGCCCGGACCTCCAGGAATCAGGACTATTGGTGCGTCCTTTTGCTGGCTGCGTTCTGCCGGAATACGCGTAAGTCGAATCATGATGTCGCCTCCTGCCGCAAATCCTTACCGTGCGGCATCCCTGACGATTTGAAGGAGGCCAAGCCAAATTCCTGAATCCAGCGGTAGATCGTGGCTTCACTGATTTTTAGTTTCTGGGCGGCCATTCGCTTGTTGCCATTGCTTTCTTCCAGAGCACGGAGCAATTCATCTCTCTTCAAATTGGCGGAAAGCACAGCAACACGGCCAGTACTTGCGGGCGACTCTTCCCTTCCCATACAAAGGGCATCCTGAACCGCCCTCTCGTCCACCACGCGTCGGGGTGAGAGGATCACGATCCGTTGGATCACGCTTTTCAGCTCGCGGATATTGCCAGGCCAAGAATAGGAGAGAAGCGCCTGCACGCCATCGGGAGTGATGGAAAATCCAGCCTGATCCTCCGCGGCCTCTTCCAAGAAAAGTTCAGTATAAAGGAGGATGTCCTCCGGGCGTTCCTTCAGTGTCGGAAGCCGGAGCACGAATGTGTTCAGTCGCTGAAGGAGATCGAGACGGAAAGCGCCGTCTCCTACCATAGTGTCGAGATTTCTGTGCGTGGCCGCAATAAATCGCACCTGCACCTTCCTTGTCCTGGTAGAGCCGAGGGGTTGGACCTCTTTCTCTTGAAGCACGCGGAGGAGCTTGGCCTGAACGGCAGAGGAGCTCTCGCCAATTTCGTCCAGGAAGAAGATCCCGCCATTTGCCGTCTCAATGAGGCCGACTTTGTTCGTGACGGCTCCGGTGAAAGCGCCCCGCTCGTGGCCAAAAAGTACCGACTCCGCGGTATCCTTCGGAACGCTTGCCATGTTGGCGGCAACCAGAGGCCTGCCCATCTGGGCCGCGATATGCTGAGCGAGAAACTCTTTCCCGGTGCCCGTTTCGCCAAGGATCAGTATAGCGGAATCCGTATTGGCCCGGAGGATGCGATCCGCCGTTTCGAGCACATATTTTACGGCGGGTGAGCGCGTGAGGTACTTGCCTGGTGAACGCTTCTCTCGTGCCTCTTTGAGCTGTACGGCGCGATTCAGCGCAAGCAGGAGGGGCTCGAAGAAGTCCTTATCCTTGTAGATAAAGGCGAAATGCCGTTGCCGATGGGCCTGCACCACGCGCTTCGTGGACGGGTCGCCACTCAGGATCAGCAAAAACGTCCCGGGCGACTCCTTATTCATGTGACCGAGGAGATCAACGCCGTCATGCTCTTGTCCCTCGAAGTTGAGATCGATCACCGCTGCGTCGTAATCATGTTTACCGGCGAGCGCCTTCGCGGCCATAACCGTGGAACTCGTGTGAACCTCGAATTGGTTGCGCAGGGAGAGCTGAAGGCTTCGCAGGAGATCGGAATTATCGTCGCAGATCAGAATGAGGGGCTTCCTATTCATAGTGCCCCCAAGCGGATTTCAAACTCGGCGCCGCCCATTGCACTCGTTCGATAGACGATTCTCCCACCATGGGAGCGAACGATATGGTGCGCGGAAGAAAGCCCCAGTGCTTGGCGCCCTCCTTTGCTCGATTCCCCCTGGCCTTGTAGACAGCGGGAAAGATAGGTTTCCTCCATTCCATGGCCATCGTCGGAAACGGCGACAGAGGTGAATCCCTCGCGCTGATCCACAGAGAGTTTTACCTGGTTTGTGCAGGCTTCAAGGCCATTTTCGAGAAGATTGACGATCGCGCGTTGAAGGAGCACTGGGTCGTGAGGAACGACTACTGGAGCGTCTGGCAGAGCAACATCAACGCGTTTCCCGTTAGCAGCGAAGTGGCTTTCTTGTGCGATCCGCGCCGAAGTTTCCAAGCAACTCCTGAGATCGCCCTCTCTGAGGGCTGCGGGCTCAGAGTCGAGATTCTTCTTCGCCGCGCTGACCTGATTCAGGATCTGCTCGGCCACCTTTGGAAGACGCTCGGCGGCCTCGCGATACACATCTTCATCGTTTGCAGAGTCAAGCAGCACGGTTACCCACTGCCGGAGCGCCACCACGGGATTGTGGAGATCGTGGATCAGCCGTTTATACGAAGCGGCACTCAACTTCTTCGCCCTCTCCTCGGCGAGGCGTTCCTTGGTGTTCTCCAGCTCCGCCTTCGCTGAGTGAATTGCCTTCCGGATCGCTTCCAGTTCCCGCACCTGAATGGGATCAGTGGTTCCAATATGGCCACCACTTAGAGCGGCAATCTCCCGCTGAAGCTGCTCTACCGGGAGTAAAGCCTTTCGGATGGCCTTTCGCATTTTGTAGCCGGAAAGGAAGGCGATGGATAGGCTCAGTAGGAGCGCAGCCAAGGAAATACCCACCGCCCCGAGTAGCACGGGACGAAGCGGCGTGAGTAGCATCACTTTGGCGTTCAGCTCCGGTCCACCCTGCCGCGACACTCCCTCACTTGTCTGGAGGTGGCCTTCGGCAAAGTGAAGGCCCCAAACCGAGTAGTCCGTCCGCGGCTCTCGAAAGGGCTGATCCATCTCGCCGATCGACCGAGTGCTTGCAAGTACAACGCCCTCTTGCACCAGAACAGCACCGGAGGAACGGGACTCCGAAATCGACTGAAGAACCCGAAGAATCTCGGGCCGATCCTGGGATTCAACAAGGGTGGCAAGGTAAGGGGAGATGCCGACGAGAAGCTGCTGATCCGACTTCGCTCGCATGGCTACCGATTGAGCCGCAAATCCTCCCGCAACCAGGAGAGATACGACTATGGATACCACCCAGCGGAACGGACTCAACGCATCGTGCACGTGGCGGAAAAAAGATACAGGCTTCATCGGGCAGCCCGCCCTTCTCCGCACCCGGGCCTGAGAGCGACTTTGCGATAATCAATATAGACATCGGCCAGGATATTTGGGGTGAAGCCCTCCACGCAGCGCGAGACCCAGTAGTTGGCTCTTGGATGAAAGAGATTCACTGTAACGGCGGCGTCATCGAGCAGGTGGATCGCCTCCTCATACAGCTTATTTCTCTGGTTACGATCCCGTTCGGTGCGGGCTTTCTTGAGGAGCCGGTCTATTTGAGGGTCGGTGAGGCCGCTGAAGTTGTCGGGATTCGATGACACGAAGTTCTGAAGCAAAAATTCCGCATCTGGATAGTCCATGTTCATCGAGACGAGAAAAGCCTGAAGAGCCTTCCCGGTGTAACCCTTCATGAGTTCATCCCAGGGAAGCACCGCTACTTCTACGTTCCAGCGTCTGCTCTGCAGATTTTTTTCGAGAAAGGCCTTCATCGCATCGTGGTTTTCAAGTTCCTTCGGGATGGCGATACGGACTTTTTCCTTTATGGGCTCGCCCTGCTTCAACGGCTCGGCAGGCGAGCGGCGATATCCGGCGATCCCGGGCGGCACATAGCCGAATGCAGGAATCGCATCAGGAAAGAACTTGTTACGGAACCCATCGGCGTCAATAGCCGCGCGGAACGCCTGGCGAACGGACTTCTGGTCGAAAGGCGGAAGCTTCGCGCTCAGGCCAATAATCCAGGTTGCGGATACTGGACTCGCAATGCGATTGCCGTTTTGGAAAACCGGCTTCGTCGCCGAAAGCGGAAAGTTGGCGAGATCGTGGGCTAAGCCCTGAATTGCGAGGTGAGTTGCCTCTTCCTCGTTGGTTTCCCGAAGAACCAGCGTCTCCAGAGCTGGTGCACCGGAGTGGTATCCCTCGAAGCGAGAAAGCACGAGTTCCTTTTGCGGAGCCTCATTCCTCCGAACAAAGCGGAAGGCGCCGGAGCCGATTGGAGCGATGAAGAAATTCTTCGTCGAGAGATTCTTGGCGGGCAAGATCTTGGCTGTGGCTCCAGCGAGGATCGAGAGAAACGGTGGGAAAGGATATGTTAAGCGAATCTCTACCGTGCGCTCGTCGAGTGCTCGGATGCCGAGCTTTGCCGGATTGCCGCTGTTAGCAAACTCTGCGGCACCCTCGATGCTTTCATAATACTTCCGCACCTTGCTTTCTGGGCCCACGGCGCGGCGGAGAGAGGCGACTACGTCATTCGGTGTGACCTTCGTTCCGTCGTGAAACCGAGCGTTCCTTCGAAGGGTAAAGGTGAGGGCCTTACCGTCCGCGCTCGTCTTCCACTTTTCAGCCAGTGCGCCTTCGAGCTTTAGGGTGGGCGAAAAGCGGAGAAGTCCGTCGTAAAGAAGATTTGCGACGACCAGGGAAGCCGTGTCGTTCATCTTGATGGGATCGAGCGTAAGGGGGAGCGAATAGACAGGCTTGAGATAGGCCGTCGGGATCGCGGGCGCCGCGAGGCATGGCTCGGCGCCGAAGGCGAGCAAGAGTGCGCCTCCAACAAAGCCCGAAATCCATGCCGACAATTGAGCCATCTCTTTCCCCCGTTCCCCAAAAACTCGCGGTAGCGTTCACGTTTCGTGACGCACCTAGAGCGAAATCCGGGCCACAAATCCCGAGGGAATATAGCGCGTAGCGTTAATAATTACAATTTGATGCCACTATATGCTTTATATTCATACAGTTGGAACTGTTTTAGGCTCAAAAGAACGTCTGGGAAGCGAGCCCCACATGGATGGCAAGAGCCCTCCGTGCCGCGCGGAAATTCACGGTAATTCTTACAAAAAAGTCTCTCATTCGTGAGAGAGGGCTAGTCGGAAAAGTCCATCAGATCCCGGACTCTTACTTGAAGAAGATCGGCCAGGGCTTTGAGGGTCGTTGCCTTGGGGTCAGTCTTTCCGGTGAGGATGTAGTTCAATGCGGCGCGGGATACTTTATCCCCGGCCCGCTGGACCCAAAAATCATATGGGGAGGCGTACCCCTTCTCTCGAATCAGGGAATCGATGCGTTCGCCGAGTTTCTTTAGCCAGACTTCATCTTTCTTGGATTTCCCTGTTCGTTTCAAATATTCCTCTCATACGCAGAATTGACTTGTCCAATTCATTGTACGAGAGTAGTAAATGCGCGGCGTCCAGTGTATTGGACGCAATGGGTGGACACATGAATCAATACATCAGCGAAGCGAACCGCAGACTGGGCTCGACGATAAGGACTGCGAGGCACCGCTCTGGTTTTACCGTAAAGGAAGCAGCCATTCGGCTGGGGCTGACTGAACACGAAATCTTGCGGATCGAACGTGAGCCCGCTCGCATCCCGCTCAATCGCCTCTCGATGGTCATTTCACTTTATGGGGCGTCTCGGTGTGATCTGATTGAGGCCGTGCCTCTAGTAACGCAGCAATAACTTCTATACAAATTATCTAAAGTAATCAGCCAGTTGTGCCGACAAGAGAACGTGTCCTCACTAGCCACGCATGGACACCAAATACTCCGAGGTTAGAGCTGATGACTTGCCCCGACCACATCTTCGAAATCCTGGACATCACTTCGAGAGAAGACTCCTATACATCACTCATCAAAACCGCCTTCAATTACGATGCTCTATTCCGTCGCAATTTCCTCAGCCTCCTTGGAGCGGACCCCTCCATCCAGTGGGAAGCGGAGATGAGAAAAGCCGTTTTCTCTGCGATCGGAGCAAAATCCAGGAAAGACATCCCTGATCTAATCCTGCGCTCCTGCAGCTCAAACGAAGCATACGTTCTTGAGAATAAGGTCTTCGCAGGTGAAGGCATCGAACAAACAAATCGCTATGCAAGCGACGAGTTCAAGAAGGCCCTAAAGAAAAAGTTCGGCACAACTGATATCCACTACTTCTTCCTCGCCCTCGATCCAGAGACGCGCCCCAACGACGCGACGTTTTCATCCATCAATTTGCAGGAAATTTTTCAACTCCAATCCAGCATTGATCCCAGTTCGAAAATTGGGGTCCTAATGGAAGAAGCCAAGCTGCGCATCACGGAGTATGTAGATCTCGCCCCTCCACAGCCTGATGAGAAGATTCTCTCGTACATGCAAGCTGCGAATTTTCATCTGTTGACGCCCCATCGAGCATTCCAGGTATTAACCCGAGATCTAGTGGCTTCGCATTCCCTGACTCATACCTATTTCGGTCTGACCAACAACCCGGGCTCAGGGACAATTCCGTTGCGTCTTTGGGCAAAGCCCGCATGGATAGGTAAGCCATTCGACGCACCCAACAGTCGGGGAAAGGCTTGTTTCAATCTACACTTCGAGCTTCAGTTCTTCGAGCGGGAGAAGAAATTTGTTCTCTTTCTACATCACGAAACGGAGCCATATTTGCCCAGAAAACGCTTTGAGACGCTTTCTCCGGACTTTTGCGAAAGCCATCTTGAGGCCAGGGCTCGCCGTGTGGAATTGATCCGATCGAATCTACCTAGATATTGGAATCAAAGCTACCCCAGCTGGTTGAAGCTGGCTCATCGCGAATTTCATGAGCCCGAAGTCGTTACTTATAGTTCCTTCAAGGCTCAAATTGAAAGGATCATTCGAGAAACGATTCCTGTGATTGATGGAGCGATAGCCAATATCGAGCAACCCGTCGCAGCTTGAATGAGCGCTAACGCAAAGGTGGATGGGGGGTTAAGGTGGCTTATAATTTTTTGGAACAGCTCGCGGCTGAGTGGCTTGAATTTCAAGGATACTTTGTCAGGCGAAACGTCCGTGTCGGCCCCAGAAAAAATGGGGGTTATCAATGCGAACTGGATATAGTCGCGTTCCATCCTGTCAAAAAACATCTGCTCCAGATCGAACCGTCTATGGATGCTCATTCATGGAAAAAGCGCGAGCAACGGTACAAGAAGAAATTCAAAGCAGGGAAAAAGCATATTCCTTCTCTATTCACAGGATTAAAGGTTCCGAAGAAAATTGATCAAATCGCGCTACTAGGGCTTGCGAGTTCCAAAAACCACAAGAAGCTGGGTGGTGGCGACATGATGACCATTCAGGCTTTCATGGGGCCAATTCTAGAAGAACTACAGAATCGTCGTGTTGCTAGCCAGGCAGTTCCAGAAAACTTCGTTTTACTACGAACGCTACAGTTCGTTTGTGAGCATCGGGCCACGTTTAAGGACATATTTGATATCTGAAGAGATTGATGCCCCTCTCTCATCAATGAGAGACTTTTCGCGAGAGACTCTCTCACGCATGCGAGACAGGTGATCCGTCTCTGAATTTCCTCCCTTTCCGAATTTCCTAAAACATTTCCACTGCCTTCCTTATTTCGGGCCTCCGGCACACGCGGTCGGCACGCGCTGGCACACCCTTGCTCTTAGTCCCTCCCCGTAACCACCAACCAAGGGGAGGAAAAGTGAAACGAAAACCAAGCATGAAACGAATCGGACGCTTCTGGGTGGACCGGGCGTTGCTCAAGGAAGGCTATCGCCTCCGGGACATCATCGAGGACCTCGACACGCCGAGGATCGAGCTGCCGGAACTCTTCGACTCCGAACGGCGAATGCATATCGGCTGGATCGTCTGTCCGGCATGCGGAGAACGTTCGCAAGTCGATCGGAGAGATCCCTGTTGCTCAACCTGCGGCTGGGAACCCGAATCAATCGGAAAGGCGATGCGATGCGCGGCCTGAGCCGTCTTAGCGCGATTTTCCGGCGACCGCGAGACCAGATCGTCTTCCTAATTCGAGAAAGAAACCAAGAGAGGTGGCTCACCCAGGAGGAGTGGTGCCGCGAACAAATCAATTTCATCCGTCTGCAAGGAGTAAAATATGAATCCACAAGCAATCAACCCATCGTCGAGCGCGTTTTATCGATTCCAGGTAGTGCTCGGTAACGAGTCGAGCGCAGGCTTCGAGAAAACCAAGACCATCGGCATGGCCTACCTGAAAGAAGGCCAGTCAACCTACACGCTCCGCCTCTGGACGCTCTTGAACGATCGCTTCTACGTGATCCCAAGCAAGCACGATCCGGCGAAGTACCTCGTGATGACGCGGGAGCCGAACAAAAATCCCAACGGAAAGAACCGCTACTTCTGGAACATCGTTGGAAACGGCGTAGCCCTCTCGTCTCTCGGCTACATCCGCTTCGAGTTCGATCTCTTCGACAAGCCGATTTACATGGCGATCTACCCCGAGTCTTCGGCTCAGGCGGCGAGCCTCCCCGATTTCGCGAGTTTCGACGAAATAGCCGCCTGAAATCAAATCAATCATCAACAAGGAGTAATATGAAACACAGAACTGCATTCGTCCTTCTTGGACTATTCATGACCATCGGGCTTTTCGTCCCGGATCTCGCGCACGCGGGCCTGGAGTCGAGCCTCATGGGACTCAAGATGAAGCTCACAGGAGTGATCCTCCCGCTTCTGTCCGTGATCGGAATCGCTGTCGCAGCGATCTCGTTCTTCACGGGCAACCCGAACGCCAAGACCCACATCCTCTACGCGATCCTCGGCTGCATTTTCGGCTTCGGCGCGCAGGGAATCGTGGACTTCATTGCCCAGACCGTGCGCTAGGAGGCTCGAAAGATGGAAGAACTTCACACAAGTAAGGTGCCGCGCGCATTGGAGATGAAGAGCAAGCTGTTTGGCTTTGAGCTTCCCGATCTTTTGATCATCTTCGCGAATCTCGCGGTTACGAACCTTGTCTTCGGTGCGACGAGCTTCCGCTATCTCCTCGTTTGGGGAACGACGCTAGGGATGGCGTCGTTCCTCTTCCTGGCGAAGCGTGGTCGTCCCGACAGCTACCTTCAACACTTGGGCGAATTCCTGGCGCAGCCTTCGTATCGGGCGGCAGGAGCCCCGGATCGGCGATATCGCCGCTTCAGAAAGGAACGATAAATGAAGAAGACCGAAGATTCTCCTCTATCCGAGGAGCTTCCGTACTGGGATTTTGGAGAGTCCCCATTTCCCCACGCAATCTTGACGGACGGATCGCTGGTCGGCGGCCTCGCTGTTTCCCTCAGAGACATCGAATGCCTGAGCGCCGAGGAAATCAACCAGTTCACCGCGGGGCTTCGTTCCGTCCTTAACGCCCTCTCCGAAGAGACCACGGCCCAGTTCATCTTTAGCGTGGGATCGGACTATTCCAAGTTGATCCAAAAACACGAGGATGGGCGAAGGGCCGACATTCATCCACTCGTAGAAGAGATTGCAGGGCGCCGGGCCGCACGTCTGAAGCAGGAACAGGCGAATGGGACTCTGTACCGTCCGGCCCTCTCCGTTTATCTTCGCGTACCGCCGATCACGAAGAAGCGGCGCTCCTGGAAACGGCGGGAACCATTTTCGGCGGCTGCCGAATCCACCTATGGCGAGTCCTTGGAGGTACTCTCCCAGAATCTGGTTACTCTCGAATCCTCCCTGGTCTCGCTCGGGATGGAGTGCCGAAGTATTGAAAAGCCTGAGATCGTCACAGAGATTTATCGGTTCCTGAACCCGAAGCGCTCAAAGCTGGAGCCCACTCCGAAGATCGTCACGTTCGCGGAGGAGGACCTCGAAAGGAGCCTGCTCGAAGAAACATCGTGGCTCGCCGCGCAGTCTCCCCGGGAGCAGCTCGTATTTGGCGATCTCGTTCTCGGCTTTGAGCAATTTACACTCGATTCCGTCTACCACCGCGTCGTGACTTTGAAGACCCTCCCAGAGATCACCTTTGCCGGTCAGCTCTCGAACTTCCTGAGAATGCCATTTCATTACGACCTCATACTGAGCTGCCATGTGCCGCCCCAGGCGAGCGAAATGTTCAAGCTCCAGCAGAAGCGAAAAATGGCCCACTCCCTTGCGGTCACGCAAGGTGGCCGGGCATCCGACTTGGAAAGCGAGTCGAAGCTCTCTTCTACAGAGGAACTGATTCGGGAACTGCTGAATACCGGTCAACGTATTTACGCTGTAGAGATGAGCATCGTACTCAGGGCGCCCGCAACAGAGGAGGGAAACAAGGAACTGAATCGCCATGTGCGCGAGGTACTTGCCCGATTTCGCGCCCTTCATGGCGCCGAGGGACTGGAAGAAACGGTCGGAGCCTGGAAAGTCATGCGCGGCAATCTTCCTGCCGCTCCTGTTTCACTGGAGCGAGCCAGGAAAATGAAATCGAACAATCTGGCCGACTTCCTCCCTGTTTATGGACCGAGGGAGGGAGACGGAAATCCCGTTGTCCTATTCCGGAATCGGCTGAACGGACTCGTGAGCTTTGATCCCTTTGACTCGGGCCTTCCGAACTATAACTGCCTCGTCACTGGCTCGTCGGGAGCCGGGAAGAGCTTCCTGAATAACTGCATCCTTCTTCAAGAGCTGGCCCGGAATCTCCGCGTGTTCATTGTCGATATCGGAGGTTCATACAAGAAACTGACGGAAGCCCTTGGCGGCCAATACTTGGAAATCAATCTTTCGGAGCAGTACCGAATCAATCCTTTTGCCCTGCCCGATCCAACCCAGAAGCCGAGCCCTGAAAAGGTGAAATCCCTCCTGGCAGTGATCGAATGCATGGTCGCTGAGGACGATAGATCGAAGCTCCAGAAACTTGATCGCGTTCTCCTAGAAAAGGCGATTATCGAGATTTACGCAAAGAAGCGTACCGCCGGAACGATTCCGGTGCTGAGCGATCTTGCGAAAGAACTTTCCGCAAGCAGAGAACCTGGAATGCAGGCGATCGCCAAGATGCTCTATATGTGGACGGGGGATCGTCCTTACGGGCGCCTACTCGATGGCCCAGGAACCCTCAACGCGAGTTCCATGCTGTGCGCCTTTGACCTCAAGGGCCTCTCAAGCTACCCGGATCTCCAGAGCGTCATGATCCTGATCCTCACGGATTTCATCCTGAGTCAGATCGAGGCGGACAAGGCGAATCGAAAACGCATCATCCTCGATGAAGCCTGGGAACTCCTCAAGTCACCGGCGGCGGCGGCTTTCATGGAATATTGCGCGAGGACTCTCCGAAAGACTGGTTCGGGCATCACCTTTATTACACAGGGGGTAGAGGAAATCGTCGCAAGCCCCATCGGCCCCGCGATTCTCAACAACACCGCAACGAAGTTCGTGATGCTTCAGCGGGGAGATTCGGAAATTCTCGCGCAAACCTTGAAGCTCAACTCGCAGGAAGTACGGCTCATTCACTCTCTTAGCCAGCAAAAGGGAGAGTTCTCCGAAGGCTTCATGATCGAGGGCGACCACCGGCAGGTAGTGCGCGTCTACCCGACTCCCACCGAGTATTGGCTTTCCACCAGCGATGCGGCGGACAACGCCCATCTCGCGGATCTTCGCGCGAGGGGGATCGGCTTGGTTGAGGCCATCAGGAAAGCGGCGGAACAACACCCAAATGGCGTCACCGGAAGGAGGTCGTCATGAAGTGGATCAGGAAGACGTGGATCGCTGGAATGATGAGCTTTGCGCTTCTCCTTCCCCAACCGAGCCGAGCGGATCTCTGGGGCGGAGATGTGATCGTGCTGACGCAAATTCTCGCGAACGCCGTGCAGCAGCTCATTCAGCTCAGGCAAATTTTGTCGACTGGAAGCGACACCTTGGGGCTTCTGCGAGACATCAACCGCGGGATTCGAGACGGGCTCTCTGTTATTCAGATCCTGAACCCGAGATTCAACCCAGGACTTTACGGAAACCTTGACACTGCCGACCGTGTGCTCGCGGTGATCCAGGATCTTTATGGAAAGATCCCCCAGACGGGAGAGGCAAAACTCCAGCAGGTACAGGACCAATCTGTCTCCGAAAGCATCGCCATGAATGGAACGCTGTTTCGCTTTGCCGACCAGGCGGACGAGGAAAGCAGACGGATGATCGCACACGCGCGAGAGGTGAACCCGCAAGGAGCAGCGAAGCTTACCGCCCAAAGCATCGCCGTCCTGATCGGTGTCACGACACAAGTGCTCCGCACGAACTCGATGATGCTCAAGCTCATGGCAGAAAACATGGCCCTGCAAAACCGAAAAGACAAGCTCCAGTCCGCCCAGTTCCGCACCCAATATGACGGGCTGTCGAACGCGTTCCAGGGTCTTCCGAAAGATACGCAGCTCAAACCCCTTGAAGAAGGAGGACGCTAATGCCGGATTTACAGCTACTTGGCTCCTTGATGATCGACCTCCATCAGGAGTTCGTCAGGCTCTATTACCTACTGTTGCCCGTGTTCTTCGCGCTCGCGGTCGCCGTGGCTTGGTTTCGTTCACCCCAGGGCAGTCCAGAGTTCCTGGACATCCTGAAACGAGCCGTGATCTCCACGCTCCTGCTGGTCGCATTTCCCGACATTTCCCGCGCGATCATCTTTGTGGCCGATGGAATCGCAGATCGAATCAACGGCCTTTCGACGATCGACACTCTCATTCGCATGGCCAAGGGAAAGAGTGAGAACTACTCACTCTCGCCGACGAGTATCATTCTCCAATTCAACGACTTGTTGCTGGCGACGCTCTCCTTCTTGAGCTTTCTCATTCTCTACATTGCCCGCTACCTGACTATCGCCATGTATCACTTCTTCTGGATTTTTTTTATGGTAACGGCGCCACTGCTCCTTCTCTTCAATATCTTCCGGTCGACGAGCATCATCACGGTAAACCTCTTCAAAGGAATGATCGAGGTGGCCTGCTGGAAGATCGTCTGGGCGATCCTCGGCGCTATGCTTGCCGCGATCTCCTTCGGAGACGCCTATCGAACCGACGGGAACTATCTCACTTTGATCGTCATGAATTTTGTGATCGCGGTAGCGATGCTATGCACGCCCATGATCGTCCGATCCCTTGTGGGATCGGGATTCCAGAGTATGTCGTCTAATTTCGCTGCGAGCACCGTTGCCGCCATGGCCGTTGCTCCAGCACGAGTAGCGACCTTGGCAACCATGGGAAGAAATGAACTCAGCATGAATCGCGCCTTCGTGATGCGTGGAATCGAGAAACTGAAAGGAACGCCAACACAGGTCAATAGAAAGGACATCCAGAATGGATAAGCAAACTCTTCAAACCGCCCGTTACCCGAAGCTATTTTCTAAACTCGCGACGGCAAACCACTACCTCAAGGCGTTCGCGCTCGCGGCGCTGGGCTGCGCGATGTTGTCCCTGATCATCGTAGCTATTCTCGTAAATCGAGGCCCCGTTGTACTCACGCTGGATACAAAGGCAGAAGTGCTGAAGGAATCAGCGCTGCCGACTGCCGAGGACCAAGTTCGAGCTGCAATTCTTCACTACTTGGAACTTCGATACAAGTGGGAACCCGCGACAGTGATGGCGCGAATGGGAGAGGCAAAGGCCTTCGTGATCCCGAAGGCCGAACGCGCCTATGACCAAGCCGCATCCAACGTCTCCCGATTCTCGAAGGAGAGGAGCGTATCGCAGCGGGTCTACGCCGATAAGATCGCCGTCGATCTCGAAAAGCAGGCCGTCGTCGTCATGGGTGACCGAGTAACCGAGATTCAGGGCCTAAAGGCTGCGGGAAATCTTCGCTTGGAACTCGGCTTCGAGAGCGGTCCCCGCACTCGAAAAAATCCTTGGGGAGTCTATATCAGCAGAGAAAAGGAGGGGCTGTGATGTGGAAGTTTTTCTTCCTGCTTCTGTTTTCCGTTCCGGCTTTCGCCGAAGGAAAAGTCAGAAAGGTCGAGATTGCGGTGGACAAAGTCGCTACCGTAAGGACCGCGCTGGGAATTGCGACAATCATTCAGGTACCGGACCGCCCCAACAGCGTGGTCGTTGGGGACCAGGACGCGTTCAAGGTTGAGTACCTCGACCAGGCCATCACGATCAAACCGCTTCGGCCCGGATCGAAGAGCAATCTCTATATCTATACGGAATGGAGGCGATTCAATGTGGAGCTAGTGACCGGTGCAGAGGCGACTGCGGACTACGTGGTCTACCTCGAATCGCCGAAAACAGTGAAAGAAGAGAAATCGCGCATTTGCTGGATGCCATTTAGGAACAGTCTCATGAGTGAGTCACTCAAGTTATCTGTCGAACGCGTCGGCAAGGGGCCGAACGGCCTCCTGTTGGTCGACTTCCGGCTTGAAAGTACAAAGAGCGAGGAGTTCAAGCCCGAGTGGCTCTGGATCACGCAAGAAGGGAAGACGCGGCCCATCCAAAATCTGGTGCTGTCCGGATTAAACGTAGGTCCGAGTAGCTCCGTGCGAGGGCTGATCCATGTGCTGTTGTCTGAAGTCGACGCCGGTCTTCCATTTCGGGTGGAGGTAAGGAGGAAGCGGGTTTCCTACCTCACCCTACCCAAGGCGGCTTCATGGAAGTAGCTACGTGGATGGATCGCATTGCCGGTACCTTTTTGAAAGAGGCTCGGCCCTTCACCAATAAGCGTGACATCAACTGGCGCACGGTGAAGATATTTTCCGGCGTGACGATCGGTGTTGCCCTGCTCGTAATCTTGCTGCTACCGAACACGGCGCCAGAAAGGGATTCATTTTCCGAACGAGGCGAGGCATCGAGCGGAGTGAGAGTTCCTTTTCATACCGACCCTACTCAGGATGCCCTTGTTCAGCTTCAAGGCAGCGGCGCAGTGGCCGTCCCAGGAAACCTCGACCATCTCTACCGAAGTGCAGGTAGTGGCGGCTCCGGTGGGCCTGGCGCCCGGCAGAACAGCTCCATGATTCTAATGCGTGCGGGAGGCGACTCCAGAACCCAGCTTCCTCCTAGCAGCAAGATCCTGGTGCGCCTAACCGAGGGATTGACCCTTTCAGGACACGCCCTCCCAGTGATCGGTGTCGTCGAGAAGGACGTAGCCCATGAGGACACGCTTGCTATCCCCCAGGGCTCGAAACTACTGGGAGACGCAAGCTTTAACGACGGTGCCGCGCGCGCCTCGGTTAACTTTCGCGCAATCATCTTCCCCGATGGAAGGCAGCGGGCGCTGAGCGCGCTCGGAATGGGACTCGATGGCGAGGCAGGTGTTGGCGGGAATGTCGGCTCAAATGGCGTGAAGAACACGGTTGGCAAGGTGATTACACGCTTCGTTGGCGCCTACGCTGAAGGCTCCATCACCCGAAGCGAAACGGGCGTGTCGCGAGGTGGCGCAGAAAACGGACTCAGGCAAGCGATCGCCGAAACCGCAAAGGATCAGGCCAACGATTTTGGCGAGGATCTCAAGAAGGAGCGCCGCTGGATCGAGCTTTCGTCTCTAGTGCGCTTCCATGCCGTACTGACCGACGGTTTCACCTTTCAAGATCCGGGGAGCACGAGATGAAGAATGAAACGAAAGGTGGAGACCACTTTCTCATGGTCATCGGCGGGCTCTTTTTCTTTGGCGCCTTTATCGAGAAAGTTTCGAGATGGTTCGAAGTTTGGGTCAGAAGCCCATGGAACCAAGCGCTGCTCGCTGGAATCGCCGGAATTTCCGCCGGAGTGCTCGTCCCTTGGGCTACGAAAAGGCGTGCGGAGAACCTCGCGAAAAGGAAACAGGAAGTCTCCGTGCTTGGAAACGAAGAGGGTGCCGTCTACTGCGGAAGGACGAACAAGAGAGAGCAGGTTTTCATTAAGCCGCGCCAACGGGCAATGCACACCCAGATCGTGGGGACCACGAACGCCGGAAAAACGGAATCGGTGATCCTTCCTTGGGCGATCCAGGACATTCAACAAGGCCGGGGCCTCATCCTGATCGACGGGAAAGCCGACCGGAGCTTGCTCGACAAGCTCTGGGCTTATGCAGTCGAAGCTAGACGTGAAAGCGACTTCCGACTGTTTTCGCTGAGCTACACGGAGTCATCCCAGTCCTTTAATCCGGTGTGTGGCGGTACCGCCGAAGAGATTACTGAACGGATTTTTAACGCCTTCGACTTCGAGAACCCGTTTTATCGAAGTGTTCAATACGAGGTCTTGGCGCAGGTGCTTCGGATTTTCGAGAGTGCGAAGATGGTTCCGACCTTTCTCAAGCTCCATCAGGCGATTTCGAATCCCTCGATTCTCGACAAGATGACAGAAAAGTGCGGTGACATAACACTTCGCCACTGGGTCTCCTATTTCAAGACCCTGTCCGGAGCGGAGCGGGAGCAAAGAACCGCCGGACTCACCTCGCAAATCAGTCATTTTGCATTTGGTAAAACTTCGCCGCTTTTCAACCAGGAAAATCCGTCGATCACGATCGACGAGGCGCTATCACAGAACCGAATCGTCTACTTTCAGCTTCCGGCACTCCTGTCGCCCTTCCTTGGGAAGGCGACTGGAAAGTTGGTTCTTCAGTCGCTTCAAGCCGCGGTCGCGAACCGGCACCGCGTCGGAGTAAAGGAGGCGAAGTTCTTCTCGGTCTTTCTGGATGACTTCTCCGAATACCTTTATCCCGGCTTCGTGACCGTGCTCAATAAGTCGAGAAGTGCGAAGGTCGGTATCGCCTTTGCTCACCAGGCCTTGGGCGACATCGAAGCCATGGGAGATTCCGTCGCGAACGCGATCCTCACGAACTCGAACATCAAGGTATTCATGCGCGGAAACGACCCGAACTCCGCCGAGTACTTTTCCAAGGTGATCGGCACGAGGACAGGCGAGAAATTCACCGAGAGAAAGAAGGTTGGGTTTCTTGCCACACAGAAAACTGGCGACGTATCGGCGCGCGAGGTGGAGGAGTTCATCATTCACCCGAACGACTTCAAGAGGACGCTCGGCGTGGGCGAGGCCGTCATGGTTGTGCCTCACGAAGCGGGTTCAAAGACAGTGAAGATTAAGTTCGACATCTTTCCCGACAGGGACGCTGTCCCGCTCCCCACCGTGAAGCACCCCGTCCCAGTTGTCCTGGAAGTACCACCCGATCCCAAGGAGAAGAACAAACCGCGTGAGGAGCCGATTGGAGAAACTCTGCAAAAGGAGGCCTCATGAAAAGAAGTATCATCATTTCGTTAGCAGCCCTTGGCGTCGCCATTTCGGGCTGCGCAACCCAGAGCAAGAGCATCGGACTTGGCGGAACGATCGGCGCCGGTACCGGCGCCGTTCTGGGAGGAATCGCCGATCCCGGCAAAAGCGGTGAGTACCGAACGAGGAACGTGATCGTAGGCGCGGCCCTGGGTGGCATGGCTGGCATGGTTGCTGGCTCCGTGATCCACGAGGAAACCGATAAGCAAAAGAAGGAGGCCTTCCAGCAAGGGAAGACCTCGGTGGAAAAGGCGCGGCCCGTCGGGGAGGCTCCCCAGCTCAGAAATCCGAAGGTGGAGGCACGATGGGTTGAAGGCAAGGTCGTCGGCAATCGCTACGTGGACGGCCACTGGGAGTACCTGATCGTCGAACCCGCTCGCTGGGAGAACGAATGAAGTACCGAAGCGGCCAGCAGCTATCCGCGAACGTACTTGCTGCGCTTCGCTTCGCCGGAAAGTCCGGATTCCTTAGTCGAGATGCGTGGCACGAGTTCTTCGGCAATGGCGATCAACGCTGGTCCAGGCGCCAACTGCAACGGCTTGAGGAACGGGGACTTCTGAAGCCCCACCCCAACCCAGCGGCCAAGGGCTACTTCGTCCCGACCCTATTTACACGTCAGCTCTTGGAGAATGAGAACTCCGTTCACATTGGTCCGGCCCCGGTGGCGCAGATCCATCATGACGAGACGGTCGCGCGATCCCTCCTGATCCTTGAGCGCGAGGGGATTTTGGCGGCGTGGCGGATGGAGGGCGAGCTGAAGAATCAGCAGGTGAAGGACTACCAGATCAGCCGCGATGTCAGGAACAAAAAGTACCCGGACGCTGTGGTAACTGCGCGAGTTTTCGGAAAAGAGCGAACCTTTGCCATCGAGTACGAAAGGACGAGAAAGGGCGTTACGCGCTACAAGGACATCCTGTGGCTCTACTCCAGGAGCGATAGCTTCGCGATGATCCTTTTCGTCGTCGAGAACCAGACGATCCAGAAGTTGATCGAAGGACGTATGAACTTTCTTCGGATCACGAATCTCTACGACCGCGTGGCGTTTGTCTCAGCGGATGATTGGCGGAAACGGCCTGCCGATGCGCCGATTCAGCTCGGGGCCAAGGTCATCTCGCTCCGGGGGATCTGCCAAACTCGGCGGACCGAACCGGCAGAGGAGTTGGCCCGCGCGCAGGCCCGCTGAGGGTCATCTATTGAGTTGGGTTCATTACGCCAGATTGAAGCGGAACTCACTAGAAACACGGAGAAACCGCCGCCGCCGCCTTTCCCGCCCCGCCCCCTCTTCGCTGCTGACCCCTCCCCCCCAACGAGTTGTGTGGAAGGGGTCAGCAGCTGGTGGCAGGAGCACAAAAGGCGGCAGCGGCAAATGAGAGGAGAAAGACAGTGGAAGAAGAACAGAACCAGGAAAAAAAACCAGAGAAAACCCAAGACCGAAATAACAAAACCGAAGAGACATACAGACTTACTGTATCGAAATCCGCGGAACAGGCCCTCATGAGCATAATGGAACGCGTGAACGACGGGTTCGAGGCTGGGCGCGTGAACCGAACCGACCTCGCGAGCTGGGTTCTCATAAAATTCGCGGAGCGCATCTCAGACGGCGACATCCGCGAAATCAGATCCGAACACTTCAATGAATTGGCCCTCCTCGAATCCATTTACAAGAGGGCAAAAGATTCCGGGCGAGTTCCGGCCGAGCTTCGTGCACTGCTTCAGTCCCAAATCGGACTGGAACCAGGCCCCAGGAAGGCCGCCAGGAGCCGCTTGACAAAGGCGTCCATCAATGATGGAATGTCTAGTACATTGGACGACAAAGGTTAGAGGATCAGGCTAGGTGAAAAAGGGTGAGATAAAGCGAATCAGGGAAATGCTGGGGCTAAGCCGCGAGGAGTTTGCCGAGGTGTTCGGGCTCTCAGGCTATAAGGCGGTGTCCAATATCGAGCTTGGCTATCGCCGCCCCAGCAAACTCACGATGATTCTTCTGCGCGTCCTAGACAGTCTCCCTCCCGCGCGCGCCCAGGATCTTTTGGAGCTGATGAGGCGATATGGAAACCATTAATCTCATCCTAAATCGGAGTTTCAAGATGGCGAAAAAACTCGCTACCGAATGCCAACGGCGCGTTCGGGAACTCCCGCGCATCGTCTTGATTCCGGTCCCACAAGAGCTGTACGAGTCCGACTCCCGGAAGGAGGATGTACGGCAAATCCTGGCCCGTATGTTCGTTCTCTCGCGAAAGCGTGGACGCCGCAGAAAAGGAGATAGCAATGAAGTCGTCGCGGCATAACATCGGCCTCTATCTTCGTGTCAGCACCGACGAACAGGCGGTCCGCCATGAAGGTTCCATCGACAATCAAAAACATCGGCTCACGTCCTTCGTCGATATCAAGAACATGCAGGACCCAGGCTGGGGCCGGATCGCGGAAATCTATAGTGATGACGGGTTTTCCGCCAAGGACACCAAGCGCCCGGCATTCCAGCGGATGATGAAGGACGTGAAGAAAGGCAAGCTGAACCTCATTCTGGTGACCGATCTTTCCCGCCTTTCGCGCAACATCCTCGATTTCTGTCTCCTTTTGGAAGACCTGCGAAAAGCCAGTGCCCAGTTTCTCTCTCTCAAGGAACAGTTCGACACCACGACTGCGGCTGGCGAGATGATGGTCTTCAATATGATCAATCTCGCCCAGTTTGAGCGAAAGCAAACGTCCGAACGCGTGTCGCTCAATTTCCACGCTCGCGCCATGCGCGGGCTGAGAAACGGCGGACAGCCGCTTCTTGGGTACGATATTGATCCCGGTAATGCGAGCACCTACATCCTTAACCCTGCCGAGGCTCAGGATGTGAAGGCCATCTTTCAGATGTTCATCGAAGAGGGTTCTCTGAACCGTCTTGCCAAGAAGCTGAATACCGGACTCATCAAGCCGAAGTCCGTGAGTCGAGCCAAGTGCCGCCATAATGCCAAGGGATCTTGGACAGCTCAAAGCCTTCACAACCTCCTTCGCAACCAGGCGTACGTAGCTCTGCGGGAGATCAATCGCGCCAACAAAGACAAGGATCAGAACCTTCTGAAGTCTTTCCAGAAGTACCAGGTCGTGAAAGCGAGCTGGCCCGCAATAGTCGACAGGACGTTATTTGACGAAGTTCAAAAGCTCCTGAACGACAACGCGAAACTGGAGCGTGCCCGGTTAGATAAAGCCGAGGAACGAATTTTCCTGCTCTCGGGATTCATGAACTGCGGGGAATGTGGTCGCCCCCTCATGGGAACAACAGGCCACGGCGAAAAAACGGTCCACCGCTATTATGTCCACCGCCCCATTTCCGGTGAGACGGTCACCTGCTCCGTCAAATCCGTCCGCGCGGATGAAATCGAACAGGAAATTTTGAACCACCTGGACGCAACCGTCTGGCAGGAAGGCTACCTCGACAAAATTGAAGGACGCATCGCCGAGATGGAAAAGCCACTGAAGAACGAAATCCTCGCCGAGCAGGAGAGGCGTCAGGCCGAGCTGGTAGCTGTCGAAAAAGACATTCAGGCTGCCTTCCGCCTGCACTCGGAAATGGGTGCACTGGCGATCGACGACCTCTTCAAGGACAGGCTCAAGAACCTACGAGACCGGAAGATTGAGATCGAAGCCCGTCTGAAGGAACTCACGGAACAGCTGGAGGAAGAAGAACTGTCCCCCGACCGTGCTCGCCAGAGGATTGAACGGACCCTTCTTGATTTTCAAAAGGCGAGGAAGTCCGCTAACCGGATGATGCTTAAACGGCTCCTGAGGAAGATCTTTGCGTCCATCGTGGTTGGTCCTGACGAGATTGCCGTGCGCTACTGGACGGACGCCGAGTCCCTGGGCGACGGCCAGATCCATAAAAACAAAGTGGCCTCGGATTTAGTATCCGAGGCCACGGTTCTGGAATTTCCTTGTCCGTCGATTTCGCCCGAACCGCCGCTGCCGTTGGCAGCTGGAGCTGAAGCGGTCGGTTGTTTGCCTATTATCAAAATTGGTCGGGGCGGCGGGATTTGAACCCACGACCCCTTGCACCCCATGCAAGTGCGCTAGCCAGGCTGCGCCACGCCCCGAACCTGTTTTCTTGTTCCGTTACCGGATAGAGAGAACGGCACACCTTACGTTTTGCTGGGCCAAAACGTCAAGCATGCTGCCATGCTTCCTTGACGAAAATTGTCACCGCTCCCTAAAATGGTAATAAGCCGAAGCCTGCGAAACTCAAGGAGTTGAGTTCGTTCGGCCCCAGGGAATCAGGGAAGATTCGATGTCGAAACAGTTAGCTGACCTTCTACTCAAAGAGCGCCTCATTTCTCAAGCCGACTACAGCGCGGCGGAGGAAAATTTTGCCAAGGCGAAAGAGCAGCACATCAAATTCTTGACTCGATCGGGAATCATCACTGAAGACAAACTGGTCGCGTTCTTTTCGAAAAAATATTCCATTCCCTCCTTTGACCTCTCGAAATATGCGGTGCCCGACGAAGTAATCAAAACGCTCTCCACGGAAGAAGCTCGCCGCTACAAAATGATCCCCCTCCAGAAGGCCAAGGGAACCGTGGTAGTCGCCATTTGCGACCCGACCGCACTCGTAAATTTGGAGGACATGAAGTTCCGCACGCAGATGAAAGTAGAGGCGGTGATTACCTCTATTTCCGCGTTCGAAGCGGCCATGGAGAAGTACTACGGGGTTCTTACGAGCCTCGAAAGCCAGGTCAAAAACAAGAGTGAGGCAGATGCCGTTGAAGACGTAGGCATGACCGCCGATGCCCACGAGATCAAAGACGCCAATGAGATCGACGCGCCGATCATTCAGCTCGTGAACTCCATTCTCGTGGACGCGATCAAAAAGAAAGCCTCCGATATTCACATCGAGCCCTACGAGCACACGTTTCGCGTGCGCTACCGCATCGACGGCGCTCTCTACGAAGCCATGAAGCCTCCCGCGCAGGTGAAGGGGGCCGTGATCGCCCGCGTAAAGATCATGGCCAGAATGGACATCGCCGAAAAGCGCCTACCGCAGGATGGGAGGATCAAGATCCGCACCCCCGTGGGCGAGATGGACTTTCGTGTGAGCACAATGCCCACCGTGTTCGGCGAAAAGGTAGTGCTTCGTCTCCTAAACAAGAGCGGATTGCAAACCGACTTGTTGAAGCTCGGATTCGAGAAAAAAGCCCTGGAAGCCTTCACCGAGGCCATTCATGAGAGCTACGGGATGGTACTCGTAACAGGACCCACGGGATCCGGAAAAACCACCACCCTCTACTCGGCGCTTCAGGAGCTTAATAAAACCACCGAGAACATCTCCACCGCCGAAGACCCCGTGGAATACAACCTCGAGGGCATTAACCAGCTGCAGACTCACGCCGATATCGGCCTCAACTTCGCCGCCGCTCTGAGAACATTCATGCGTCAGGACCCCGACGTGATCCTCGTAGGTGAGATCAGAGACTACGAAACCGCGGAGGTGGGGGTCCAAGCCGCCCTCACAGGTCACATGGTGCTCTCCACGCTCCACACCAACGACGCTCCGAGCTCCATTACCCGAATGCTCAACATGGGAATCGAGCCATTCCTTGTGACTGCCGCCGTGAACCTTATAGTGGCTCAGCGCCTTGTGAGACGGATTTGTCCGAACTGTAAAACAGAAGTAAAGGTGCCGATTCAGCGCCTCCTAGATCTTGGCATCGAGCCCAACTACGCCAAGCAGATGAAAGTTTATAAGGGAGCGGGATGTGGTTCGTGCTCTAACACCGGCTACTCCGGGCGATTCGGTATCTATGAGGTAATGCCCTTTACTTCCGGCCTTAAAGAAGCCGTGCTTGCCGGAGCCAATTCCTTGCAGCTTAAGAAAAAAGCGATGGAAGAGGGAATGCGAACCCTGCGAATGGCCGGTCTCGCAAAGGTAGCCGAAGGCCTTACCTCCCTAGAAGAAGCACTAACCTCTACCGCAGCAGATTTCTAACGGAGCAAAAGAATGTCTCAGGTAACACTACAACAACTTCTCAAGGCCATGGTGGAACAAGAAGCATCCGACCTTCACCTCACCGTGGGATCTCCACCTCAGCTCCGCATCTCAGGCGCCATGACCAAGGTGAAAACCGACCCTCTTACTAGCGCCGATACTAAAAATCTCTGCTACGGCGTGCTCACAGACGCTCAAAAACAGGAATTTGAAGAGGCTCTTTCTGTGGACGTGAGCTTCGGAATCAAGGGACTCGCTCGTTTTCGAGGAAATGTGTTCCAACAGCGCGGTAGTGTTGCAGGAGTTTTTCGACGCATTCCTTTCGAAATTCCCGACATGGGAGCACTCGGCCTGCCCAATGTGATCAGAGAACTACTCACAGCCCCCAACGGCCTTCTCCTGGTTACCGGCCCCACGGGTTCCGGTAAGTCCACTACCCTCGCCTCCATCATTGACTTCATCAACACTACGGAACGCGGGCACATCATCACCCTCGAAGACCCGATCGAATTCATTCATCCTCACAAAAGTTGCATAGTGAACCAGCGGGAAATTGGAGCTGACTCACTAACTTTCCATGACGCCCTCAAACGAGTGCTTCGCCAAGACCCGGACTACATCCTCGTGGGCGAGCTTCGAGACATGGAAACAATCGAAATGGCGCTCACTGCAGCAGAAACCGGCCACCTCGTATTTGGCACTCTTCACACGAACTCGGCCATCCAAACCATCAACCGAATGGTCGACGTTTTTCCTCCGGACAAGCAAAATGCCGTGAGGCAGCTACTTAGTTTCGTACTTTTGGGAGTGGTGAGCCAGCAGCTGGTTCCCAAAAAGAATGGAAAAGGCCGAGTGCTCGCCATGGAAGTCATGCGCACCAATAACGCCATTCGAAACCTGATCCGAGAGGAAAAGCTAGAACAGGTATATTCCTCCATGCAGGTGGGCCAGGGCGAGTCCGGAATGATTACGATGAACCAGTGGCTCGTCAAACTGGTCGGCGACGGTAGCATTACCGAACAAGCCGCCATGAGCGCCACTACCGTACCTGATGAACTCGTAAGGATGCTATCCGCAGTAACACCAGGAAAGCCCGGCCCAAAGAAGTGAGGTAGGTAGTGCCCGTCTTTAAGTACGAAGCCCTACGTAAGAACGGCGAGAAATTTAAGGGAACAGTAGACCTGCCCAACGAGCAGGAGGTCCGGATCTTTCTCCGCCAACAAGGAGCACGCCCCGTATTGGTAGAAGCGGAGGGCATGCTGAACAGGGATCTCTCGATTTTCGGCGGGGGCGTCAAGGAAACCGACGTATCCATCATGACCCGCCAGCTCGCAGTAATGGTGGGGTCGGGCGTGCCCCTGCTTCAGGCGTTTGAGATCCTTCAACAAGGAGAAAAAAACGCATCGCTTCGAATCGCACTCAAGGAAATCGCGGAAAGCATCAGCGGAGGTACTCCGCTGTGGGAGGCCATGAGCAAGCAGAAGAAAATCTTCAGCCATCTCTATATATATCTCGTGCGAGCCGGCGAACTCGGTGGTGCCCTTGATCAAATTCTGAATCGTCTGGCCAAATACCTCGACGACAACGTGCGCCTCGTAAGAATGGTCAAGGGAGCAATGGTGTATCCGGCCATCGTTTTGGTAGTGGGCTTCGGGGTTACATTCGGCCTGCTCGCGTTCGTAGTGCCTCAGTTCGAACAAATGATCACCTCAAGCGGTGGCGAACTTCCCTATATCACCCAGCTCGTGATCCAAATCTCCAAATACGCATCCTCAAACGCGGTCTACATCATCGGCTCCGTAGTGGGCGGAGCTGTGGTGTTCTACCGTTGGAAGACCAGCGACGCCGGCAAACCGATCTGGGATCGATTTGTGCTCGGAATGCCGATCTTCGGAGATCTCGCCCTAAAAGGGGCGACGGCAAGATTTTCCCGCACCCTAGGCACCATGCTCACCTCCGGAGTGAACCTCATTGACGCAATCGAGATTTGTAAAATGACCATGGACAACGTGATCATTCAGGAATCACTTGCCAAGGTGAAAGAAGAGATCTCCAGCGGTAAAACTATCGCCGTACCTCTTGCGCAAGCGAAGCTCTTCCCCTCCATGGTGGTTCAAATGATCAACGTGGGAGAGAACACAGGTACCCTCGATCAGATGCTTATGAAGATCGCCGATTTCTATGAGGCTGAGGTAGAGGCCGCGGTAGCAAACATGTCAAAACTCATCGAGCCGTTGGTACTAGTCGTGCTCGGCGGAATTGTGACCTTTATTTTGATCGCTATGTATATGCCGATCTTCAACATTGCCGGATCCCAGCAGATAGGCGGCTAATGGCAATCCTGGACAGACTCGACTTCGATATTCTAAAAAAAATCGAGGCGTTCTCGCTTGCAAGAGTTCTTCTCCTCACGGCTGTGTTGCTCACCACTGTATTTCTGCGCCAGGACGTTCTCGGCGCCACAGCAATCGTGCAGATTTATACCGCGCTGGCGGTATCGTTTTTATTGAGTTTGGTGCAGATTAGTTTTTGGACCGATACCTTAAAGGTCCGATTTTTTATCCCCTCGCAGCTTCTCTACGACCTTTTGCTCACCAGCTACCTTGTATTCCTCACTGGCGTAAATGATTCCATTTTTCTGTTTCTTTACCTTTTAAACATCGTGTTCTCGTCGATGATTTACCAACTCAACGGCGCGCTCACGGTGGCGGGAATTTCCGGCGTCATTTATGGCCTAATCTATTATGTAAATAACACCTCCGACAGCCTCCATCAGCTCGCCTACGACGAACTGTTGTTTCTTCTCACTGCCCTCTTGTGTGGACAGCTGATGGACGAGCTGAAGCGCCAGCGGCAACTGATCTCCACCAAGCAAAAAGACATTGAACGTCTTACTGATTTTAATACTCGGCTGCTAAACAACTTACCCGTAGGTGTGATTGTGATCGGCCCGAAAGGCGTGGTCGAAGCCACCAATCAACCAGCCCTCAAGCTACTAGACTTAAATGAAGCAGAGGCAGTCGGGTCCACCTATCAAACGATTGTACCCGAGCTCGCCGGCGTACCTGAAGGATGGGAAGCATTGCCTGCCAAACGGCGACTACGTTACTTCTTCTCCCGAAACGGAGAGAAAAAGAGAAAGTTCTCCCTTCAGGTAGTTCGCCTGCTGGAAAATGAGTCCGACGGCGTTAGCTCTATTTTAATGTTCCAGGATGTAACAAAAATCCGGGATCTCGAGACGCAGCTAGAAGTGGAGTCACGGTTGGCCGCAACCGGCCAGTTGGCCGCGGGCATCGCCCATGAAATTCGCAACCCGCTCGCCTCTATTTCTGGTTCGATCGAAACCCTGGGTCAGCACCTGCGTACGGACTCAGAAGAAGACGGGCGGCTCATCGCCATAGCACTTAGGGAAATCAAACGCCTCAACAAACTTGTTACCGAGTTCTTAGAATTCGCAAAACCCAAGAGCGAACGTTTGGAGCGATGTTCCTTAAAAGAGATTCTTTCCGAAGTGACCGAAACGATGAGCACTCGAAAGGACACGTCGGTTCAATTTCAGATTGAAGTTACACAGGATACCGAAGTCATGGCCGACCGAGATCTTCTGAAACAGGTTTTTATGAACCTGTTTTTGAATGCCATTGAAGCTTCCGGCGGATCTCCACTCTCCATTCGAGTCCTTGGCAGAGAGTCAGCAGAACAGATTTACTTACAAGTGCTGGACAATGGGCCCGGCATCCCTAAGGAACTTAGACGGCGCATTTTTGATCCGTTCTTTACCACAAAGACTTCCGGCACGGGCCTAGGCCTGTCTACCGTCGTACAACTTCTTCGGTCGATCAAAGCAAGCATCTCTTTACAGGACTCTTCCCACGGCGCCGCCTTTGAGCTCTCGTTTCCCAAACCCGAGCTCTGGGTTGAAGCCGAGAAAGCAGGGGATCATGGCACCTGACAAGCGCAGCGTAATGGTCGTCGACGATGAGGAGTCTATTCGAGAGTTTCTCCAGATAATGTTGAAGCGCGAAGGCTGGAAAGTAGAAGCTTTTTCCTCCGCCAGTGCTGCGCTTGGCGCCTTAACCAAGAAACCATTTGACGTTGTAATTACCGACATTTCGATGCCGGACATGACCGGAATCAAGCTTCTGACCCGCATCAGACAGCAATTTAGAAATTTGCCGGTGATTGTGATCACCGCCTACGGCTCAACTGAATCGGCCGTGGAGGCGATGAAGCTTGGCGCCACTGATTACCTCACCAAACCGTTCGAGCTTCATGAGCTAAAACTCTGTCTCGATGAATCACTCAAAAAAAGTGCGCTTGAACGGGAAAATTCTCAGCTTAAGCAGGAGCTTCAAAAGACCTTCTCATTCGACAGCATCGTGGGCGCCTCACGAAAGATGCGCGATGTCTTTTCGCTGCTGGAGAGAATCGCTCCCACGAAAGCAAACGTTCTAATTCTGGGCGAAAGCGGCACCGGTAAGGAGCTTGTGGCCCACGCGATTCACCGGCACTCCAGTGAAAAACCCGGCCCCTTTGTGGCAGTCAACTGCACGGCGATTCCTGAGACGCTTTTCGAAAGTGAAATGTTCGGACATCGAAAGGGCGCCTTCACTGGCGCAGTTGCCGACAAAGAAGGGCTGTTTCAGCTTGCGCGAGGCGGCACTCTTTTCATCGACGAAGTAGGAGAAATCCCTTTGGGATTCCAAGCCAAGTTGCTGCGCGCAATACAGGAAAAGACGGTTCGTCCGGTAGGAGGCACTGAAGACGAAACGATCGACATGCGAATCATTAGTGCCACCAATCGGGATCTCGAAGCGCTCGTGAGCAAAGGCGCGTTCAGAGAGGATTTATTCTACCGTTTGAATGTAATATCAGTTGTTCTGCCGCCGCTCCGGGAGCGCATGGAGGACATTCCCGCTCTCGCCGATCACTTTGCTCGCAAGGCAAGTCTCGCGATGGGCAAGAACATCAAGGGACTCAGTCAGGAAACGCTCGACGTCTTGTCGCGATACTCCTTTCCGGGAAACGTGCGAGAACTCGAAAATATCGTGGAAAGAGCGGTAGCCCTCGAAAGTAAAGGGATGGTCTTCCCCGAGAGCCTCCCAGAAAAGGTGTTAAAGGGAGGAGCCGAACCGACCCCCCTCCCCAAAACCCTCGATACTCGATCAACCGGGATAGACTCTCCCGGAGTAGATCTTGAAGCCAAGGTGGAACAACTCGAGAAGCAATACATCCTCGATGCACTACAAAAGACGGGCGGAGCCAAAAAGAAGGCGGCCACTCTCCTTGGCATTAGCTTTAGAAGCCTCCGCTACCGGATCGCCAAATATGGAATCGACGACCCGAACCCCGGAGAAGAGGAGTGACAATTTTGAGCACCAGGGGGCCAAAAGTGACAATTTTGAGCTGCCATTTTTGGGCACCCTATTTTCAAATCTTTGATTTTAATAGATAATTTATTGGCAAGGGAATTGCGACTATCAACTCTAAAGGGACCAAAACGGAATGGGGGTCCATTATGAAAACATCTAAAATGACTCAAAAACTGGTTAGAAACAACAAAGGCTTTACTCTGATCGAGCTCATGATCGTGGTGGGCATTATCGGTATTCTGGTGGCCATCGCCGCCCCGAACTTTGCCAAATATCAGTCGAAAGCCCGCCAATCGGAGGCGAAAATCGCGCTCGCCGCGATCTACACCGCAGAAAAGAGCTTCTACTCCGAATACTCGGCCTACATAAGCTCTATGGATGCTGTGGGTTATGCCCCGGAAGGTAACCGTCGTTACTACGGAGTGGGATGGAGTGCTGTTCACGGTTCCACGGTGACTGGTTATGCCGGCGCCACCACCCAAGCTAACTATGCGACATTAAGCAATCCTTACGGTTGCACCGGTGGTAACAACACTCTTGCCACAAACATGGACGGTGACGCGCAAGCCTTCACGGTGAGTGCCGCGGGCTGTATTCGCCAGGGTGCGGCCACGTCGGACCACTGGAACATTACTGATACGAAGATCCTTTCGAACAACGTCATCGGCATCTGAGCAAGTCGGCCATGCTGTGGAGGCAATTCGCCCTGGCAGCAGTCGCTCTTACCGGCACCGTGGCTCTCCAGGAATCTTTACCGCAAAGGAGAGCCACGGAAGGTCGGGCGATCTCGTTCAATGAAGGCGCAGTAACGTTTTCCGCCCAAACCCTACGCTTCATTTCTTTCGGTTACGAGCGAATGACAGCAGCGGCACTTTGGCTTCGGTTTCTCCAAAATACACACCCTGTTAAGGTAAGCCCCAATGAAGTGAGCTGGCTCTATTTGGATTTGGAGGCGATTACCGAACTCGATCCAGAGTTTCTTCCTGCATACCAGTTTGGAGGTATGTTCATTTCCGTAATCACCGAAGACCGTAATGGCGCCGAGAAAATCCTCCGCAAAGGAATGGAGCGGTTTCCTCAGAACTGGAAACTCCCCGCTTACTTAGCCTATCACTTTCAGTTTGAGCTGAACGATCCCGACGGGGCGCGGCCACTTTATCTCCGGGCCGCACAGTTACCGGGCTCCCCCGATGTTCTCAAAAGTATCGCCGCCTCCATTCAGTCGAAACAGTCACAAGGCGGCCTTGCGGCGCTCGAGGAGCTGGAAAGAAATGCCACTAGTCCCGAGCTGAAAAAGCGAATCCAGGAAAAGTTGCGTAAAGCGCGGGAGGGCAACGATCGTGGACGCTAAGGTGATTGAGTTTCGTAAGGTAACGAAGACCTACCTCGATGGATTCTGGCGGAAACCAGTGCCGATTCTTCGAGATCTGTCGTTCGAGGTGAGCGCTGGAGGCGTTTTCGGGTTCCTGGGCGCAAACGGAGCGGGCAAAACCACCTCAATCAAACTGCTTCTTGGACTACAGAGACCAACCGCAGGCGAAGTAATGCTCTTTGGCCGCCCCCCCCAGGATCATGAGCCGCGAGCTCGCATCGGCTATTTACCGGAGCGCCCCTACTTCCAGGAGGGGCTCACCGCCACGGAGTTTCTGAATTATCATCGCGACCTTTTCGGATCCTATCTCAAGAAATCTAAGCTCCCATCTAACGCGGAACTACTTTCTACCGTGGGGCTTACCGGAGTGGAGGGGCGCCTCCTTCGAGATTTTTCCAAGGGAATGCTCCAACGGATCGGAATCGCTCAGGCCCTTGTGAATGACCCGGAGCTAGTGATCCTCGACGAGCCAATGAGCGGTCTCGACCCTGTTGGGCGCCGGGAAATTCGGCATCTCATTTCCCGGCTGCACCAAGAGGGACGTACGGTGTTCTTTTCAACCCACATCCTCAGCGACGTGGAGGAGATTTGCGATGAAATCGTTTTCCTGCGGAAGGGGATTGCTTCGTATATCGGACCGGTAACGCCTCTGCTTCAAGATTCCAAACATCCTAGCTGGGAGATTAAATTTAGTGTTCCTCAAGAAAAACTCTCCTCTGGGCCGTGGGCTGCCCGAGCAGAGTTCCGCGGTTCGAGCCAAGTAGTCACCACCACTGATCCGAGCGAGGGGCGCGCGATAATGGAGTGGATTTGGACGGCTGGGGGCCGGGTAGAGTCTTACCAAAAAGTAGCCCATTCCCTGGAGGAGGCACTCTTTGAGCGCTTTGAATAATTCCATTCTAACCGTAGCAACTGCAACCTGGAGAACCTTTCTTAGAGAGAAGGTGTTCTACGCAGTCGTGCTTGCCAGCATACTTATGCTGGGATTTTCTTTCCTTCTTGCGACGCTAACAATCATCGAAACCCGAAAGATCATGCTCGATTTTGGGCTCGGTGCTGTTTCACTTTGCGGAATTCTAATATCAGTTTTCATCGGGAATTTCGCAATCGCCAAGGAAATCGAGACCAGAACAATCTACAGCTCTCTCTCCAAACCAATCAGCCGCACATCGTTCGTAATTGGAAAATTTCTTGGAAGCACTTCCATTCTCTTCGCAGTGCACTTGGCCCTCGGTCTTATACTTTTTCTGATCCTTTCCCTTGCAGGAGAAAGCTCCCCGCCGGGATTCTGGACCTGCCAGGCTCTCAATCTTCTTGAAAGCCTTTTGATCCTCGCCGTGAGCTTCCTTTTCTCCATGGTAACGAGCGGATTTTTGGCGGGCAGTCTCAGTCTCGCGGTCTTTCTAATCGGAAGAAGTGGACCATCCCTCATCACCATGAGCGAATCCGCCGCCACAACGGAAGTGCGAACTACCGCCCGAGTAATCTCCTGGCTGTTTCCTAATCTCGAACGGTTCAACATCCGTGAGCTGGTGGCATGGGGGAAAGAGTTTCCTCCAGAAATGCTTCCAATCGGTCTCGGCTATGCACTGCTTTGGATCGTTCTAAGTCTCTCTTTGACTTCCTGGCTGTTTGAGCAAAAGGAGTTGCGATGAAGTGGATGCTACGGCATTTTCCCTGGATTGCGACTCTTGCCGGCGCGTTTCTTCTACTCCGCGCCAGAACCGACATTCAGAACGGGGATCCAGATCGATTCTTTCACCTCGCGTTGGCACGGGAGACCGTTAAGGCAGGTCGCTGGTTTCTGGAATCCATACCTCAGGTGGAGGGCTTGGGATGGAACGACCTCTTCCACGAAAAAGAATTTCTTTTTCATCTTCTAGGAACACTGGGATTTCATCTTGGCGGCGAGTCGGGCGTAATCGCTCTGGGCACGTTAGTTTCGATTCTCGTGTTCATTTCACTCTATTTGATAGCGTCGCGCGTGGTCGCCCCGTTTCAGGCTTTTTTTTCAACAGCTGCATCGTTTTGCGCTCCGGTACTTCTGTTTCGTCTTTTTATGTTGCGCCCCCACACTCTTGGAGTTCTCACCTTCGTTATCGTCCAGGGAGGACTCATCCTGCAAAACCGATGGCTTCTCGCGGGCGGCGCAATGCTTTTCGCTCTTGCCTATCACGCATTCTATATTCCTTTGGCGTGTCTATTAATTTCGATGGCAGCGCGATACTGGGTGGAGCCCAGAAAATGGCGTGAGAGCGCACAGTTCCACCTTTGGGGAATCGCGGGTATTGCGGCAGGAATTCTTCTAAATCCTCACTTTCCCACGAACCTGATCCTCGGGATAAAGATTGCCGGAATCACGAGCATGGTTCAGAACCCCACGGCCTGGCTCCATTTCGGAGAAGAACTTTACCCGCTCCCCTCCCACGTTTTCATTCTTCGCTTCCTTTATCCCGTTTTAATTTTTCTGGTCGGGATCGTCTTTTGGATGAGAAGCCGTCCCAAATGCGATGAACACTATTCTGCGCATCTGTATTCGGTGCTTGCGCTCGGATTTTTTCTTGCCCTCTGCACTCAGAGCCCGAGAGCCGGGGAATATGCAATTCCGATGGCCTCACTGAGTTTGGCGCTTACGCTTCGGGAACGACTTTGGGGATCCGGGTTGGGGCGAAGTGTGTCGGGGGTTCTCCTGGTGGTTGCCGGTTGGATCCTATGGAACACGCACAAGGAAGAAATTCGCACTTTCGACGAACAAAATATTCGAAGTCATCTCGCTGCCGCGGCGGCCCTGCCAGCAGGGAGCATACGCGTATTCAACTGCGAATGGGATCGCACGCCGTACCTCTACTGGGCCCGACCCGAAGCAGCCTTTCTCGATCTTCTCGATCCTTCACTTTTCCATAGTCGCGACCCGCAACGCAGCGATCTACGTGAGCTTTTCAAGCGGGGATATGTTCCAGATCCTCGCCGAATGATTGCCGAGGCATTCAAAGCGGATTACGTTTACTGTTACTGGCCGCTGGCCGTGCAACAGCTTCAAAAAGATCCTGGTTTCCGACAAATTTACCCAAAGGTTTCCAGCGACCTTTCGACAAAGTTCAACGTCACCCATATCTTTGAGGTCATTAAATCTCCCCCTCCTCAGTTCGTGCGGAGGTGGCGCTGGGAGCGTTGGTTAAACGTTCCGGTAGATCAGTATCAGAATATTACATCGTTAAACGCAAAAAAGAGTTCTTCACAAGAGACAAAACTGGAAAGCACTCATTACTTAAACCTCGGCTCTCTCTCCCTGGAGCGCGAAGGAGAAAAATTTGCTCGCTGTGCAAGTGTTCACATTCCTGAGGACCAGCTCAGACCTGGTGCAACGTTACTCGGCTTGGGCGGAGGCAGAAACCTACGCGCTTGGAGAAACGGCCGCCCGCTGTTTGCCTCGCGATCTGCCTACGAGAAAACCGGAGCCGTTCAGGTTTTGATTCCGATTCCTGCAGTAAAGAGAGGGGACCATTTCGAAATTGTGGCGTGCTCCTCTAGCGCTGCCCCTTTTTGGGGAGTTGTTGCCTCGCTCTGGACTCGCCGTGAGCTGGATGAAATTTGTGAAAAAAAATCTGCTGATCGCGACCTGCGCACCCCCCACTGGAATCGAGAGTGGGGCTTTTCGGCGTCTCCACAGGAGACCTGTCTCGGACCCTTGGCTGTTCCCCTTCAGCAGTGATTAAGCTACGATAAACGCGTGAACCTTGTAGCTTCCTTTGCCTTTCTTGTGGGCGCCACCGTGGGCAGTTTTCTTAACGTGTGCATACACCGTATCCCTCGGGAGGAAAGCGTGGTGCGCCCACGGAGCCGATGCCCTCACTGCGAAAAACCCATCGAATGGTTCCGCAACATTCCGATCGCCAGCTGGCTCATCTTGAAAGGCAAATGCGCTCACTGTAGGGCAGGTATCTCTCCCCGCTATCCTCTGGTGGAGTTTCTCACGGGCGTGTTGTTTGTGATCGGCCTTCTCACAGCACGATCCTGGGTGGAGCTCCCCTTCACCGCCTATTTCTTGTCGGCCCTCGTGCTTACCACCTTCATCGACCTCGATCATTGGATCATTCCCGATGTAGTGACGCTTCCGGGAATTGCGATAGGAATCGCAGGCTCATTTTTGATTCCACACCAACACTGGATTGAGCATGTGGCGGGTGCCGCTTTCGGCGGCGGTTTTCTTATCGCCGTAAGCTGGATTTATCGACTACTAGCCCGACGCGAAGGGCTGGGCGGCGGCGACGTGAAATTTCTCGCCATGGTGGGCGCCTTACTCGGATTCAAGGGCGCGCTAATCACGCTGGTGCTGGGCGCTTTGGGCGGCTCCGTGATTGGCGCGTTCCTCATGGGAATTAAGGGAAAAGGCGGAAAGACCGCGATTCCTTTCGGCCCATTCCTTTCTCTGGGCGCGCTGCTCGCTTTCCTTTTTGGAGAAGCGATCTGGCAGTGGTACTTTTTTCGTTGAAATGTTCGGACGCAGAGTACTTTTTCGAGTTGATGATCACCTTCCCGATCCTGAGGATCAGAAGTGGCGCTTCCGCCGCTGGGTCGTGGTCTGGTCGTTCCTGTTCACGCTCGGAGCTCTGGCAATCCCGGTGGTGACAGATCTAATTCCCTATTTTTCAGCAAGCCGAGAAGCCCGGCGCCTGGCTCACGAGGTTTTGATTTCCCGCCAAACAGCATCGTTGAGCCGTCAATCGGTTAGTCTCACCCTGGACCAAGGGGACCATATTCATTGGATCAGAAGGCAACATACTTCGGGACAATGCGACGGTGAGTCCACGCTGCCGCCGCAGGAGCTGCAGTTTGGCGAAACCGTGATGCGCATTCAGTTCCGCCCCGAAGGGTCCGGCGACGTGAAGGAAGTAAGGCGACTCTGTCTCCACTCCCACGATGGCCTCCTGGCCGACGGCGCACCGGTAGCGAACGGCAAGGTCCTGGTGCAGGTGTTTCCTTTGGAAGACGCCCGGTCGGGACGCACGGATCGAGCGACCCAAATCCTGATGGACCAGTTCGGGGCGAGCGTCAGCCTCGTGCACAACTAAGAGCACCCTACATCACCGCTATTACACGTCACCGTGTATCTGTTTTCCGATTATTTAACTCAACTTAATACACGCTTCCGCCGAAAGGCCCAGGTATGCGCAAGATTATTTTGCTGCTCCTGGCCATTTCAATGCCCGTCCTCGCCGGGGCCGACGACTGTCTCACCGACTTCCTGATCATCGACCGCGATGTCGTTGTTCACTACAGTGAGCCCACTTGGCAGCGAATCACGCTTCCTAGCTTTAACGTAAACGGGCGATTCCTCACCCATGCGGGCTTCCAGTGGATCTCGAATCCCACCGGTGAAATCACTCCCGTGGTGGACTATCAGCTTCCCGCGGGGCAGACCGGGCTTCCGTTCCATATTTATCGGATCGCGATGGATTTCCGTGGATTGAGCGACACGAACCCCTGGACATGGGATCAAGACCTCACGCAAGGGTGCCAGGGGCCCGGGCGAAGCGTGTTTAGTGGTCAGTCACTACGACTACCAGTGGTGAAGCCCCCGGCTCGTCCTGATGGCGCCCCCAGAAACGGGGAAACCGTCCACCTGCGAATCTGGGGGCATTTGTAAACCGCAAGCCCCATGCTACACCTCGTGGCATGCACCAGCAGCCTCACACCGTGGGTATTTTCACTGAAGTTGCCCCGAAGTATGAACTCCTGAACACCCTCATGACCGCCGGACAGGACCGTGCCTGGCGTAAAAAGATGCTGGCCACTCTGGAGGCCGCTCTCGGAAAGAAGCCCCAGGATCTTCTTGATTTGGCCACAGGCACAGGCGACGTGCCACGAATGATGGCCCAAAAATGGCCGGAAGCCCGCGTAGTCGGCACCGACCCCACACCAGCGATGCTTCAAGTGGCGCGGGATAAGAGCCTGTCGGCAAAAAAAGCGCCCTTGCAGAGTATCCAATGGGCCGAAGGCGTAGCTGAGAATATTTCCTTTTCCCCTGAGAGTTTCGACGCCGTTACGATCGCGTTTGGATTTCGAAACGTGGCGGAAGACCAGCGGCAAAAGTGTATGGACGAGGTATTTCGCGTTCTCCGTCCCGGTGGAGTATTTGCGGTGCTGGAGCTTGGACAACCGAAAGACGGCGCCTGGAGAAAAACCTATCGCCTGCTGCTCCGCTATGGAATGCCCCGGTTTGCGTCTCTCTTCGGCCCCAAAGATGCCTATGAATATCTGGCAGAATCGATCCTGGAGTTTCCTCCCCCGGAAAACATCCGGCGATTGTTCTCCAAGGCGGGATTTCTTCCGTTCGCTCCGCGCCCGCTCACCACTGGAATGACCTGGCTCTACGTGGGGAAAAAGCCCCACGCACCACACTAGAATTTTTTAGATTTGAAGCGGCTCGGAAAGCACCTGCAGTTTTGCGTGCTTTCTAACGGAACTCCCCGGATCGAGTCGCTCCTTGATCGCGCGGAATTCCCGCAACGTGAGGGCTTGTAGCGCGTCGGAACGAGCCTCCACCGGACGAGGATGCACTTCGAGCATCACGCCCGCCATGCCCATCGCCAAGGTTCCTGCCGTGCAGGCGTCGAGAAGAAACCGGCTGCCCGTGCCGTGCGACGGATCCACCACCACCGGCAAACGATATCTCATCTGCATGAAAGCGGCGCCCGCAAGGTCGAGCGTGTATCGCATCTCGCGCTCAAGACCCCGCACGCCTCGCTCACAAAGAATCAACCGATCATTACCGCCCGCCAAAATATACTCCGCCGCCAGAGCCCACTCCCGGAGAGTGCAGCCATGGCCGCGCTTGAGAATCACAGGACGACGCCCTTTTCCCAGTTTCTTGAGAAGAGCAAAGTTCTGCATATTCCGAGCGCCCACTTGAATGATGTCGAGATACTCGAGGGCTTCCTCAACGTCGTCTTCCGAGAGGGCCTCCGACACCGACAGCATACCGAAGCGTCGCGCCACATCGGCGATTACGCGGAATCCCTCGGGACCTACGCCCTGAAAGTCGTGAGGAGAAGTACGAGGCTTAGTAGCGCCACCGCGCAGAACCCTCACTCCGAGTGAACTCAGCGACGCCGCGATGTCTTCCAAACTTTCGCGGGATTCGATGGCACACGGGCCGGCAACCCAAACAGGAGAACCACCGCCAAACTCAACGGAGAAACCAGCTCCTTCCACTACCACGCGGTGACCGTCGCGAATCTGATCCAAGCAAGGGGTCTTTGATACCGAACGAACCACGCGTCCAAAGGATGCGAGGCTTGCTTCGATTTCTTCCGGATGAAGCGGCGTGGATTCGTCGCGCAGTTCGATCGTGACACCTTGATCCACGGTGTGAACGGAATACTCGATCCCAAGCCCAGTAAGGGCTTCACGAGCGGCAGAGAGGCGATCTTTTTCTTTCAGTAGGAGCAGCATGAAAATGGAAGATTCTTCTAACAAGGGTCGTGCTTTTTTGCACTCGATTTTCCCGCGACCAAAACCTGGGAATCTCAAAAATCTCTCATAATTTCAAATATTTTCGCCGCATTATCAGAGGGTGAACCATTTATGAGGGTGTGGGTTGCGAGAGCCCGATACCAGGGCTGGCGGCGAACGAACGCCTCTCGGAATCGGTCCCGATTCTCCCAGCCCCCCACGAGAAGTCGCTCCGCCGATCCTTGGAGGCGGCTCCAAAGTTCTTCTTCCTCCACGGAAAGCCAAATCCGGAAGTGAGGCCAGGCGAGAAGAGCGGCCCGATTTTGGTCTCGCTCTATCACCCCACCGCCCGTCACCACCACGTGAGAGGAATTCTCTGACTTCTGAAGAGCGCCCCTTAGAAGCTCAGTCTCACGGGATCGGAATGCTTCTTCTCCGTGGATTCCCACAAAAGCGGGAATGGAAGTTCCAGCTTCGCGCTCAAACTCCGCGTCGATATCAATGAGTTTCATAGAAAAATCTCGCGCCAGAATGGCGGCGACCTGCGACTTACCTGCCCCGCGAAACCCGATCAACGCGGCCGACTTCAAGGAAACATCTCCTTCAGGAGTTGAAGCGCGCCCCAGAACCGCGGAAACGATTTCTCCACGCATTTTCGGTCGTCGGGCTCTACGCCCGGAAAAAAAATACCGATCACTCCTGCCGCCATGGCGATACGGTGATCGCCGGCAGTTCGAATCCTGGCAGGCGCACGAACCGCACCCGAAACGGCAAATCCATCGGGCATTGCCTCCGCCGCCATTCCAATTGCGTGAGCGAGATCCACAAGCAATTCCACGCGATCACTTTCCTTGAAACGAAGGTGGGGGGCCCCTGTGATGGTAAGCGGGCGGCGAAGCACAACGGCAGCAGCCAAAAAAGGCGGCGCCAGGTCGGGATGATCACCCAAATCCACGGGACCTCCAGACTGCAGCCATTGATCGAGCAATTGCGGGAAGGCGCTATCGCCCTGGCGCGAGGTCTCCCGATGCATCAGTGTTGCTCCCTGGGCCCGTGCCACCACCTCTAAAAAAGCCATGGCGGAGGAATCCGCATGAATCCGAGGCAACCAGGGCAGACTCCAACTCGGGCCGATCGACACACGCCATTCGAGTCCTTCGCAAGAAACGACGGCGCCCGCCTCTTCGAGCATTAAACGCGTGAGACCCAGATAGGGAGCGCTGCGTGGCTTTGTGTCGAGAGAAAACCCCTGCGTTTCGCGCGTGCGCGCCGCCAGAGATGCGGCCGCAATCAGAGCACCCGTGGCAAACTGACTGCTCGCACTTCCCGGAACCACCACGGGAAGTTGCGCGGGAAGCGAAACTCTCATGGGCCATACGGGAACAATTCCGTTCGCTCCGGGCCTACGGCGAAGGGAATCCGCAGCGTCGAGCAGCAGCGCATCCCCCTCCATCGCGGGCGCAAGGGCCGTGAGAATGCGGAGACCAGTTGCACCTTCGTCGCAAAACACCGCCGACTTCGGCGCTCGCAGCGGGGCCGGAGTAACGATCCAGGAGTCACCGCGATCCTCCACGTCCACGCCGAGTTTCTCAACAGCGGCTCGGAACGCCTCCGTGTCGCGGCATCGGCTCGGAGATTGGATCTCCGTACGCCCCGCCCGCACCGCAGCGATAGCTAAGGCACGAATCGTCTCACTCTTCGAGCCGGGCACAAACTCCTGCAGCTTCTGAAGGGCCCTTGGTCCAGGGCGATCGACGCCAAACCAAAGGCGGTCCTGCCCGAGCGCCTGCCAGTGCCACCACTCAGTGCCCGGCACATAAGGAATGGCCTTCTTTCTGCACCACAGGGCCAGCGGACTCTCGTCTTCCCGTCGGGAAAACTGAGCGTCCACGCAGAGACGAACGTCGTGCCACCCCGCCATTTCCTCCACGAGCCGCTCCTGGAACGGCCCCGGCCAGGTACTCACAATTATGGCTTCGCCATTTCCCTTGGGCAGTGAACCGTCTTGATTGCGGCGGTATTGAGCAACCGACCAGCCTGCCTCTCTCAGAGAATGCACCACGGCCTGAGCGGCGCCGCCCCCGCCGAGCACCGCCACAGGAAGGCTCCTGTCTACTCGCGCCTCTAAAATTCGGCACACTGCCTCACCGTCGGTACTGGCGCACTTCCATCCGCCGTCGCGCCAAAGTGTGTTCACGGAGCCAAATCCCCCCAGAACCGGCGGGAAAATTTCCTTGAACGGCTTGGTGACGCTCGCTCCCTTAACTCCGGCCCGCTCCATCCAGCGAAGAGCATCCCGCGCCCACGACTGTCGGTCTTCCGCGGATTCCGGAATGTCGGAACTTGCCACATTCACGTAGCGGGCGTTGGCGTCGCGAGAAAGAAAGGTTTGATTCCAAAGGCGCTCGCCGTGACGATTCTGAGGATCGTCACTCCAGAGAAGATAGAGATCAGGACGCTGCCGATCAGTGAGATAGGGTTTTACGTCGGCAAAAGTGTGCTGCCCCGACGCCGTGGTGCGAGTTTCGTCGAACGCAAAGTAGGAAAGGTTTCCCGCTAGCGGACTCCACCGCCAAGCCCGACCCGCATCGCCCATCGCCGCCATTGTTTTGAGCGGAAATTCACCAAGGCGATCGGATAAGTCCATCAATCGCGCCAAGCATCTCGGTCCACGCACAGGCGCCGCAATTTTAATTCCCGCGTTGTGTTTGCGCGCGCTGGAGGCGAGCTCCTGCCCCAAGTTTTCGGCCTCCTCTAAGGTGCCGTGAAGGGAGAAAAAGGCATGGCGACCGCGAAACGTGCCCTGCCAATCCAAACTCTCACCCGTAATGCGATCAATCACGAGCCAATCGAGGTCCACGGCAAACCACGGACGAAGCGACATCACGTCCTTCCACCAGCTCTGCCAGGTGGGCACGTCCCACCCGCAACGCCCTTGCCCGGCGAGCCCCGACGCGCGAAGGCGCTGAGTAATGACCAATCGGGGAGCCCAGTCACTGGGAAGCTTGGCGAGGAAGGAAAAAGCGTGCGCAGGAGATAGGTCGAGAAAATCCAGGCGAAGCTCGCAGAGCACCCGGGAGTGGGAGCGAATCACCTCATCGACCCTTTGGCGAAGGGCCCCGGGATCGGATTCGTTGCCGGTGATGCAAACGTAGGTCATTTTGTGCGGAGCCCCACTTTGAGGTAGAAGTGTGCCATGAACGGGAATTCTTTTGGAGTGCTCTTTCGGGTCACCACTTGGGGCGAAAGCCACGGGCCCGCAACCGGTGCCGTGATCGACGGCTGTCCGGCCGGAGTTCCTTTGTCGGAGGCGGATTTCCTACCGGTGATGGCAAAGCGGCAAGGCGGGCAAGGCACCCACTCCACGCCACGCAAAGAATCCGACACGGTAGCCATCGAAAGCGGTGTGTTCGAGGGGCTCACCACGGGCACACCGATCGCCCTCCGCATCGTGAACGAAAATGTAAAATCCAGCGACTATGAGGAGTTCCGCCACGTTCCGCGTCCCGGTCATGCCGACATCACCACCTTCTGGAAAGAAGGACATCGTGACCATCGTGGCGGCGGTCGTGCTAGCGCGCGGGAAACTGCGGCTCGAGTTGCCGCCGGCGTGGTAGCGGGTAAGATTCTGAAGGGCGTGGACGTAGTTGGCTTCGTGAGCCGCGTGGGCGACACCTCGGTTACCCCGCCCGAAAGCCTTTCCGAGGCAAAGACCTTAGCCGAACACCATCCCCTGCGCCTCCCCGTGAAGGGCGCCTCTCCTCTCGATACGAGAGTGGAACAGGCACGGGAGTGCGGCGATAGTTTAGGTGGATCTGTAACCTGTTGGGTCGCGGGACTTCCTCGCGGTTTGGGCGAACCCGTGTTCGACAAAGTGAACTCCGTTCTAGCCCACGCCCTCATGAGCCTACCCGCCGCCACAGCGGTGGAAATCGGCGGAGGAATTCCTCTCTCGATGCTGCCAGGTTCTGAGGTGAGAGACCCGATTCGAAAAGTAGAGGGGCAGGTTCGTGTCGACGGACCGAAACACGGCGGGCTCCTCGGAGGAATCACTACGGGCGAGCGCCTAGCGGTGACTGTGCATTTCCATGCCCCCACAAGCGTTCCCCTGGCCGTAGAAAGCGTAAATCTACAAACTGGAACTCAAGAGACGGTGACGGTTAAAGGGCGCCATGATTCATTCCCGCTCCCGCGCGCCGTGCCCATGGTGGAAGCCATGGTAAAAATCGCTCTCGCCGATCTGTGGTTGCGGAAGTAATCGCCTAAAGAGCGTCTAGCGTTTTGAGCGCATGGGCCGTCAACTGAGCCGGTGTCTTCGATATCCGCTGCAAGCGCCCGCCCGAGGCCACCGAGAGTGAGATCTTCCTGCCATCGCTTTTTTTATCGCCCGCCAGGAGATACTCCCAGTCGGACGCGTCGCCCTCGAGACTCGGACGCGGATCGTTGAATCCGAGAAGCTGAAGCGTCTGCTTCACCTCCTGAGCGAATTTCTTCGACACAAGTGCACTCTCCACCCACATGCCCCATGCCACAGCTTCGCCGTGGGAAATCTTTCCTCCGGCGAGCGACTCCAGTGCGTGCCCCACCGTGTGGCCGTAATTCAGTGCTTCGCGTATTCCCTTTCGGTCGAGCGGATCCCGTTCCACGATCTTCACCTTCGCCCGAACCGCCGCTTTCACCTGAAGCCAGAAATCGCGGGTGATTTTTCCCTGTTGAACCCAAGCCTGAATGCCGGGAAGGTGAGCCCGCGCGCGGGAGATCCAAAGCATTTTCAGTAGCTCGCCAGCACCACTCCTCCGCTCCCGCTCCGGGAGGCTCACCAAAACCTCCGGGCAGATCCATACCTGCGATGCGGGGTGAAACGAGCCTGCGAAATTCTTTAAAAGCCGGGATCCCTCTTCCAGGTCCACCGCCGTTTTTCCGCCCACTCCTGCATCGATCACCGCAAGAAGCGTGGTGGGCGCCAGAACGAGATCCACCCCGCGGCGGTAAAGGGAGGACGCCATCGCCGTGAGGTCACAGGCAGCGCCTCCACCGACCGCTATCACGGTGCCGGTGCGCGGAAAACGAGCGGCCGTGAGATGGGTAAGCGCCCCCTCGAGCACATGCCATCGCTTGCATCCCTCGCCGGCTGGGAGAGGACGAGCCATCGGCAAGGATTCGAGCCAGGGCATGGTGGAGCGAAGTCCTTCGTCCCAAAAAACAATCGCGCCTTTGGTGGCGGCCCGTTCAATTTTGGCACGCCAAGCGGAACTACGCGCCACTTCGAGCACTTGAGTGGTCACCGCAGGGGGAGAAAATCGGAGCTTCATGGTCAGGAGAGTAAAGCGGACAACGGCGGTATGGCAACTCCCGGCCCACACGGAACCGGCGGGGAATGGCAAAAAGTGAAAAAACAGCCGGGAGGTCATCAAGATCCCCCGCTTCCGGGCCGATACATGCTTCGGAGAGGTTTATTATGAAGCACATTTCTCTTTTGATCCTGGCACTCGGGTCCGCATCAGCCCTCGGGGATACCCCGGATCTCACGGCGGGCGACTCCGCTTTGCTGGGAAAACATGTTCTGGTGAAGAACTCCGAGGCCCCCTTCAACGGTAAGGTGGCGCGAGTGACGGAGATTTTCAAAGACGGCACTCTCCGGCTCACGTTCGACAACGGAATGCGGGCCACTGTGGCCTCCAAAAACCGGGATTATCAACTCGCCATGCCCGTGGGATGCAAAAAAGTGGGCAGCGCGGAGATCTGCGAAGGCGATAGCGTGCACTACCCCAATGCGGCGGTCACGATCGGCCTGCCGGAAGGAAAAGTGGAGGCGATTTTCAATAACGGCGTGGCCCTTGTTCGCGACGGCGAGCTGCGCCGAGTAGCCGTTGCGCAACTCGGAAAAGAAGAAAATTCCGCTTGTAGCTCGAAGCGTCCCGACATTTGCCGAGGCGCCTATGTGCGCGCCGTGAAGGATCTTACGAACCGGGAGAGCGTTGGATTTGAGGGCAAGGTGGTGAAGCTCTATTCCGACGGCACCGCCCTCGTGGAGGCCGGCCCCCTATGGCGCCAGACCGCGAGCGTGTTCAACCTCGCGGAGCGCACGGATATGGTACCTGTGGCCTCGGTTCACGTGATTGAAACCAACGACTACGGCTACAAATATGGATACTCGGCCGATAATTACCTTGAGGCACCCCTAGAGGAGCGCGAAGACTATCTGCCGCTCCCCAAAGACGGAAAGACGGCTAAGTAACTCATTTCATAACCCCGCTCGTTATGAGCCTGAACGCGGAGAACAAAGCTGGCGTAGGATTGAGCCAGGCGCAGTAGAGAGGGACTATGAAATGAGTTTTACTCGTTACCTTCCAGGTAGGTGTAGCCGTTGAGTCCTTCTTCGTACTGGTGGAGGAAACGTCGGCCCTCTTGAATCGTCATACGCTTGTTCTTCATGGCGTTCTCCACCGTATAGCGCATACGCTCCATCAGCGCCGGCTTGTGGTACTCCACATATTCCAGAACCTGCGACACGGTATCGCCCTCCACGAGGTGCTCGATCTCGTAGTCGTCGTCTTTGATTGAAACATACACAGCATCGGTATCACCAAAGAGGTTGTGCATATCGCCGAGAATCTCCTGGTAAGCCCCCAGGAGGAAAACCCCAATGAAATACTCTTTACCAGGCTCCACGGGATGAACTTCGATGGCGTGTTTTACGTCCTTAACGTCGATAAAACGATCCATCTTCCCGTCGGAGTCACAGGTGAGGTCCACGAAAGTGGCGCGGCGAGTGGGCTCCTCTTGAAGACGATGAATCGGCATCACCGGGAAGAGCTGGCGCACGGCCCAGTGGTCGGGACAGCTCTGGAACACGGAGAAGTTGCAGTAGTAGGTGTCGAAAAGCTCTTTGTCGATCGCTTCGAATTCCTCGGGAGCCGACCCCATTTCCTTCACGATTTTTTGGATCTTCGTGATGATGTGCCAGAACAATCCCTCGATCGTGGCGCGCTCCTTCAGCGTGAGGTAACCGAGGTTGAAAAGCTTAACCGCGTCTTCCTTGATCTGGATGGTGTCGTGATAGGCCTCCATCAGATTCTTCGTGCCGAGCTTCTGCCAAACATCATAGAGGTCGCTTAGCTTTTCGTGATCGTCGGGACCGGGCTGTTGCGGCACACCGCTCTTCAAAATTTCGTGAGTGCCAAGAACGTTGAAAACCAGCACCGCGTGATGCGCCACGAGTGCGCGGCCCGACTCCGTGATGATGTCCGGATGCGGAAGATCACGTTCCTCGCAGATATTGCGAATCGCGTCGACCACGTCGTTGGCATACTCCTGCTCGGAGTAGTTCAGGGAGTTCTCCCAGTTGGTCTTCGATCCATCGTAGTCCACGCCGAGACCGCCACCCACGTCGAGGTAGGTAAGATTGGCGCCCATCGCGCAAAGATCGGCGAAAATTCGGGTCGCTTCCTGAAGGGAATTCTTGATCGGACGGATCGAGGTGATCTGGGACCCGATGTGAAAGTGAAGAAGCTTCAAGCTGTCGAGCATTCCCTCGCGCTTCAAGAGCTCCACACCTTCCACGATCTCATAGGCGGTGAGTCCGAACTTAGAACGCGGCCCCGACGAATCGACCCATTTTCCCGCCCCCTTCTGTTCGAGTTTCGCCCGGAAACCGATCTCGGGCTTGATCCCGAGGGCCTTCGCGATATCGAGAAGCAGAGGTAGCTCCTGAAAGCGATCGATCACGATCACCACGTTTCGGCCGAGGCGCGAGGCCTGAAGCGCGGTTTCGATGTATTCCTTGTCCTTAAAGCCGTTACAAATCAGGAGCGCATCCGGGTTGTCGAGCAGAGCGAGGGCCACGAGGAGTTCCGGCTTAGAGCCGGCCTCCAGACCCAAGCAAGTCTCCCGCCCATAGTTCACGAGGGCCTCCACCAGATGCCGTTGCTGGTTCACCTTGATGGGATAAACTCCGCGATACCTGCCCTTGTAACCGTAGGTTTGGAAGGCCTGCTGAAAAGCACCCGCCAAAACTTTCACCCTCGACTCAAGAATTTCCGGAAAACGAATCCACAGCGGAGCGCGAAGACCACGATCCACCAGGTCGTTTACAAGTTCGAGAAGATCGAGTTTGGGCCCCGTGGGCCCTCGTGGGGTGACAACGACATTTCCCTTCTCGTTGATCGAGAAGAAACCATCGCTCCAACCGTTTACATTATAAAGATTCGCGCTCTTTGTGACGTTCCAGGCTTCCAACGACTTCCCCCTCCGGATGTTCGGAAACTGCCGTGCTACGCTCCGCGGCGAGGGTGTTTTCCCACATTTTTTTGAAAAAAATAAGAAATTTCCCTACCTTTAGGCTGTACTTTTTCCATTGGAATTGGAGAATGAATCCCGCGGCCATGTGCGCCGCATTGAAAAGGAGAGAATCGAATGAGTGAAGTTCTGGTAGTAACGTCGAAGGTGAAAGCGTTCATCAAGGAAAAGTCCCAGATGAATACGAGTGGCAATGTGCCGGAAGAGCTTTCCAAGCGCATCGTGGTAATGCTGGAACGCGCCATCGAAAACGCCCAAAAAGACGGTCGTAAGACGGTGATGGATCGCGACATTCCAACCACCTGATCCGGCCACTGGACTGAAATGAAAAAGGAGCCCCTGAAAGGGCTCCTTTTTTTTTCCGAAAATTAAAGGGCTACTACTTCTGTAACCTCAGGCACCGCATTCTTGATCCGCGTTTCAATCCCCATTTTCAGGGTGGCAGTGGAGCTGGGGCAACCGGCGCAGGATCCCTGCATATAGAGATAAACAACGCCGTTTTCAAAGCGCTCAAACACCACGTCGCCCCCGTCCATCGCAACGGCCGGACGGATTTCCCGATCAAGAACTTCAATGATCTTCTTCTCCAGTTCGGTAGCTCCGGCCTTCGCAGATCCCACGGGCTTATCGAGAGAGAGCGGGCTCACCGCGGGTTCGCCGGAGGCCACGTGTTCTTGAATCGCCTGGCGGGTACGGGTATCGAGCACCTCCCAGTCGCCGGACTCCGACTTGGTCACCGTCACAAAGTTCAGCCCGATCATGCAGCTCGCCATCCCCGGGATCTCCAGCAACCGCTTAGCCAAAGGGGCCCCCTCTGCATCGGTCTTTCCGGTAAAAGTCGCGGAGCCGCGCGGCATGAACGTGTGATCGTCCACCACATATTTGAGGGCGTTGGGGTTAGGGGTAAATTCCAGTCTAATTTCCACGGTTGGGCTCATCGTTGGGACTCCTGGCTTTCTCTTAACACGCTTACCTTTGGTTTCCCAAACGCCAGGGCTTCGCTACACTGGGGCGACTCCGCAGATTTACGAGAGGATTTCCATGTTTGTTCAACCCATATTGATCGCAACCCTTCTGGTGTTTTCGTCCCTTTCGGCCAGGGCAGCCGACTCCCCTCTTCCCGACAACTCCTCCCCCAAAGGTGTTTCAGACGGATTCAAGCCGGAAGGCGCCCTGGTGTTCCCCGGGCATGCAAAGCCCAAGAAGGTGGCCGAAAAACGGCTCCCTAACGGCCTGAAAGTACATGAGTATCTGATGGCCAACGGAATGCGCATCCTTCTTGTTCCGGATCACTCCGCACCGGTGGTGACTTATCAGGTCTGGTTTCGGGTGGGCGCCGTGGACGAACAGATGGACGCTCGACTCAATCGCACGGGCCTCGCTCACTTCTTCGAGCACATGATGTTCCGAGGCACACCCAAGGTTCCCGACGGACAATTCTCCGCCCGCATTTCCGAGATCGGCGGCACCAAGGAAAACGCCACCACCTGGCTGGAGCGAACCAACTATTTTGCGTCTGTGCCGAAGGAAAGCCTGGAACTTCTTTTCGACTTGGAAAGCGATCGGATGGCGAACCTCATCATCAACCAGAAGCTTTTCGACACGGAACGGGGAGCTGTCCTGGGCGAGCTCAAAATGAACAAGGACAAGCCGTCGCGGGTTCTGAGCGAGGAACTTTGGGCCATGGCCTACCAGAAGCACCCCTACCGCTCCACTACGATCGGCACGGAAGCAGAACTTAAGAGCTTCACTGTGGACGACGCACTTTATTTCTATAAAAAGTTTTATTCTCCGAACAATGCGACTTTAATTCTTCTCGGCGACTTTCCGATTCAAAAGGCTCTCGACCTTGCCGTGAAATATTACGGCCCGATGCTCCCCCAGGAAATTGAACGCACGCCTGCTCCCCAGGAACCCGCCCAAACGGAAGCCAGACGGAAGGAAGTAACCCACCCGCTCGCCACGAACGAAGGAATCCACTTGGGCTTCAAGATTCCGGCCGTGAGCGAATCCGATGGCCCAGCCATCTTTGCTCTCGCTGCAGTGCTTTCTTCGGGAGAGAGTTCCGTCCTCGAGCAAGCGCTCGTGGCCTCAGGCTTGGCGACTCAAGTTTCTGCCGGCCCCTACTCCATCCGCGACCCCGGACTTTTTATCGTGCACGCGGATGCGGCTCCGGGGAAAAAGGCGGAGGAGCTGGAGGAAGTTATTTTGGGGAAAATGCGAGAAGTGGCTGAGGGAAAAACCACGGAGCGCGATCTTCGAAGAGCCATCAATCAGTCGCTCCTGGAAACCTACGCGGAAATTAAGACACTCGAAGGCCTGGGTGATTTCTTAGGCGAGGCCATGATGAGCTTCGGCAACTATCTCTTCGCTTTCGAACAGCTGGAGAAAATGAAAAAGGTCACGTTGGCCGACATTCAGCGGGTGGCGTCTCAATACCTCACCGCCCCTCGATCAAACACCGTGCTCCTCCGAGCAGGAAGGAAATAGAGATGAAACTCTGGATTTTCGCTTTTTTGATTTCCCTCACGGCGCAAGCCGACTTCCGCCCTTCCGCAGGAAAAACGGGTAACTTCCTCCACGAACGCGATCCGAAAATGATGGTTGAAATGGTGCAGTTCGTGTTCCGCTCGGGAAGCTTCCACGACCCGGTAGGCAAGGAAGGACTGGCTAGAATCAGCTTCCTCTCGCTTCTGAGAGGCACTAAAAAACTCGATCGCGTTGAGTTTATTCGCGCCCTAGAAGAACTCGGAGCCACTGCCACGGTAGACACGAAACCCTCGCGCAGTATCCTCACGCTCACGGCAATTCGTGAGAATCTGGCTCCCGCCTTGGACCTCATTGCAGAAGCAATTGTGTCTCCAGGACTTCGCGACGAAGAAATCAAAAACCTTCTGAACGAAGAACTCGCCGCCGTGTCGATGGAAAAGGCCAGCAACCGCCAAATGGCCCGCCGCACGCTTCTCCAGGCACTCTATCGGAATACACCGTTTCAGTTCCCGCCCGAAGGAACTCCGGGTAGTCTGGAAAAAATCAGCGCATCCGACGTGCGCGCCTTTCTCAAGGATCATCTGAAGAGCGAGAACCTGATTGTTGCGGCCGCCGGTAACCGATCGGAAGGAGAGGTGGCTGAACTAGTGAGGTCTCGCCTTACGGCGCTCGCCAACGGCAGCGCCCCGGCGCCTCGCGTGTTTCAACCCGCCCCCCTTAAGGGCCGCCACCTCTACTTAGTGCCGCGCAAAGGGTCCGCCACCACGGAAGTTCTATTCGGACATCGTGGTTTTTCCGCGGGTGACCCTCAATGGGTTGCGCTCAACACGGGAATGTTCGTGTTCGGGTCGGAATTCACTTCCCGGCTCTCTGAAGTGCTTCGAAAACAAAGCGGCTGGACCTACGGAGCCTACGGCTTCTACACCGCCTTCGATTCTCCTCGTAAACATGGTGGAACCTTTTTGATGTATGCGTTTCCGCAGGCTCAATACACACACCTGCTTGCCCCGCGCGCGCTCCAGCTCCTTGAGGAGTATGTGAGTAAGGGCGTAACAAAGGAGGAGCTGCGATTCGCCGTAAATTCGATGAGCAAGAGCTACCCTTTTGAATTGGCGGATGCCGTGCAACGGCTGAACCGAAGACTATACCAAAGGCTGGATGGTGCTCCCTTCCCGGGGCTGGAGGAAATGCGCCGCATGCTAAAGGCGACAACTCGGGAGAAAGTGCTGTCGGCGGCTCGGAGAATTCACGATCCGAAAAATCTGATCTTGGTTCTCGCGGGCGACCCCGACGAATTGGCAAAGGCCAAGGCGGCACTAGGCCCCGTAGCGTCGGAAACGACCGTTAACGATCCAATGCAAATGCTTCCCTGAGGAAGTGACGAATCATCGGAACTTCTTCCTCCATGTCGATGGTGTGGTCTTTGGCGAACTCGGCCCACTCCGCTCGGATTCCCATCTTCTGGAGCGCCTCCACCTGTTGGTGGGTAACTTTTGAGTCGAGCATAGAGTCGTGAGATCCGTGGGTGAATAGAAAATTCTGTTTCGCTGCCACGGAAGAAAAGGCTTGGGGGTATTCCTCCATAAAAAACACGAATCCGCTAACCCCCACAACTCCCGCCAAAGGGAGCGGATATCGGAGAGCGGTATCCGCCACCATTACGCACCCCTGAGAAAATCCAAAAAGAGCGATATTCTCCGGCTTTCGGTTTTGGCCCCGCAATTGCCCCAGTAGCGAGGTCAGGAGTTTGCGGCTGCGGATAATACCTGGTGCCAGGTCGCCGTAAATGTCGAACCAAGAATATCCGGTAAAGTAAGAGTCCGGGGCGTTCACAAGCAGGTACGAAACCTCCGGCATTCCCATCACTTGGGGGAGAAAGCGATAACCCTCCACACTGTCGCCTAAGCCATGAAGCACAACGATCAACTTTTCTGTTTCTGCCCCCCCTTCCGAAGGACGCGGTGCAGGCAAATACACGGACGCTAAACCGTCGATTACAGGGGGCTTAACCAAGCGAAACTCCTACAGAAACAGTGAAAAACTGACGATGAGTTACCACGGAAAAGGAGCCCGATTCCAATGGAATTTTTGATTATAGAAACAGAAGTTTTTTTGCTCGATCCAGAGACGATGGCGGCAGTGCAGAAGCACGGCAAAGTCGCGAAGCATTCCTGGCAAACCAGCGCCCAAGCAATACAAAAGCTATTGAGCGGTTGCAGCGTGGATGATCACTTGGTGATTGCTCCGTCGGAGCTCGCCGCAGATCCGGACTTGATCCCAGCGCTTCTTCGATTCGAAACCGCCGGTAGAGTTTACTGGGTGGACCCTACCGAGTCGAATATGCCGGGCTTCACCTTCGAGGACATGAAGCTTCCGCGACTTTTTGAAATGCTCGCCCACTCACACTCCATGAAACGCACCGTGGGCATTAAAAACTTCCTAGAGAAGGGTTCCGTAATCTACGGAGAGGCGCTCTTTGATGCGGGTCACTTGGGCTCCCGCCTCGACCCCGCATTCGACTACTCTCGAAAGCGAATGAACAACGCATTCGCACTGCGCACCTGGGCCACCTTGGAGGCCGTGATCCTCACTGCGTTCCAGTATCTGCCAGGCAACGGCGACGGTTCCACTGGGGAGCGCGTGGATGTGCAGGTGGGATCCGACAATCGAACTTTTGCCATGAGCGTGAGATTCGGAGCCCAGGCGGAAAGTGTTCAGAAGATTCTCCAGGAAACGTCCCTTCGCACGGCCCTAGAGCAGTGCCATATGCTGGAGGTGCGACACCTCACGGCCGGCGGCAAGATGGAAGTGAACCTGGTGTTTTTTCTCGATGCAGCCCCGAAAGCCTGCGTGCGAAGCTTCGTAACCACGGCCGCAAATACCCTCGAGTCTGCAGATGAAGTAAAGGACTACATCTTCAAACCCCTCGCTCAGGCAGCCGACGAAGGCGGCGCCGAGCCGGTGCGCAAGGTGAAAGGCTTCAAGAAAAAATTCTCTGAGCAGGTGAAGGTGATCTCCGGAGATAAAGCGGAAGCCGAACCGGTTTCGGTGGTTAAGGCGCAAAAAGAGGTCGACGACTTTACGGCATCACTTGTGAGCGGAAGGGCGGAAGCCGCACCGACCACGACTATCCAACCCATCGTGATTGATGGGCAAAAGCCTGAAGCCGTAGCACTCCTGGAGAGCAAGCTGCAGAGCGCTCACGACACCATCAAGCAGCGCGAGGAGCTCATTAAAAAGCTCAACAAGGAGATCGAGGAAATCAAGGATCCTCTGAAGATGGGCGTAATCTCCAGCATCAAAGACAACCAGAAGCAAGGCTTGGTCGACAACATCAAACGTCTGGAAGCCGAGCTCCTAGAGGCCGACAAACGGGAAAAGGAGATGATGAGCATCGCCGACAAGGCTGTGCAGCTTCGCGACGAAGCCGTCAAGAAGGTGAAGGACTTGGAAGGAAAGCTTCGCATGAGCAGCGGCGGCACTAACTCCAAGGTTGCTCAGCTCGAAAAGCAACTCGAAGAGTCGATGCGACAGCGATCGCTTCTCTCCAAGAAGGTTGATGAGTTGACCCAAAAGCTCGGAGGAAAAGCCGCCTAAGCGGATCTAACTTATGTCCACCGAGAAGCAAAAGAATGTCCTCGTAGCGCTCGCGCCCTACAGCGATGCAGTGAAAGAACTGCTGGCTGTGCAGGGAAAACGCGACGACTTGGAAATTCTCGAAGCAAAGAGCCCCGACGAGGCGGTGATGCTGATCGCCACGAACCTGCCGTGCATGTTCGTGGGTAGCGTGGTGGACAACCAGGGAATTCCGGGAGTAGTCAACACCCTGAAGCGATCCGACAGCGGCATTAAATATGGCCGTCTCAAAACCTTGGTGATCTCGAAGATCAAAAACAAACAGCTCTCCAAGCTGGTTTCGAGTCTCGGCGTAACCGACTACATGGAAGAACCCGTGCCCGCCCGTACGCTCGTATTCAAGAGCAACGTGCAAATTAAGGCCGTAGAAAGCGTGCGAAAGATCGAGGAAGGAAAAAAGAAGGCCTCCGAAAAGGTGGTCTTCAAAACCGATGCTGAGGCCGCTGCGGGAGCAGCAGGAGCACAGCCCGCTAACTCTAAGTTAAAGCCCGCACTCCAAGTTGAAAACGACATGTTTCTCTTCAAAAACGGCGCCGCCAAAAAAGCCGGGAAGAAATTCATGCTGGAACTAGAGGGGCCCGATCCGGCGAGCGGCGCCTGGGTTCAGCACGAGGATAAGGGAGAGGCCAAGTCGGCTTGGCGCTGGGTTCCCAACGACGAAAAAGACAAACCAGAAACCAAAAACGGCGACGGATGGGTCCACGAAGGCGACAAGCCCGTGTTCAACCCCAATTCCAAAAAGTGGCAGATGGCCTCCGAGAAGCCGGATCTCAGCTACCAGAAGGACAAAAAGAAGACAGCGACAAAGGTGGCCACCAATGCCGAAGGTGAACTAGAAGTTGCCGAAGACTCTCCGAAGGCGGAGTCAAACTTAAAGGCAATTACGGCTAAGTGGAACCCTGCCGCCCTCAAAGCGGAAGAAGCAAAAGGAGCGAACCCACTTCAAGAAAGCGCGCCCGAGGAGTCCAAGAGTAACCTGAATTCGATGAATCTCGTTTCGGCGGAACCGAAAGGCCCCGGTTTGCAGGATAAAACCGGGGGCAGCGCCGAAGTTAAAGCCTCCAAGGACCTTTCTTACACGGGTTCTACCCTGCCCGAATCCAAGGAACTCAAATTAGAGTCACAAGAAGAAAAGGAATCCGATTCACCGGAGCTGACGCTCAAGAACAGAAAAAAGAAACCTTCCAAAAACCCAGGTAAAGCGGAAGCCGATGAGTCCACCGAGGATCCCACGGTGGAGAGCAAAAAAACGGCCTCGACCGAATCAGCGAACCCCCAACCGGAGGAGAAGACCAATCCGGCACTCGCGTTCCTGCAAAAAAAGCAGTCCGAAGCGCAGAAGGCAAAAGAGAAAGCGCCCGCTGAAAAGTGGGAAGAGAGTAAGGGCGAATTCCGGAACAAGACAGGCGGTCCTTCAGAGCCACTGGTTGGAGCAAAGGACAAGCGCAAGGCCACCAGGGAAGACCAGGAGATAGCGTCGTCAAAAGAAAAAGAACGTCCCGCCCGAGATCCGGGTGAGTCGAAGGCGGACCGCCTCAAGAAGCTATTGGCCAGCATGGACGACGAAGATGATTCTGAGGCAAGTGAAAAAGAGGACCAGGACTCACTCCGATCTGAAAAGAAGAAGAAAAAGGGCGAAGGCGCCAAAGGCGGTCTACTGGCCCTGAAGGAAAAGCTTCTTAAAGAGAAGAAACAACTTACCCAGCAACTCACGGAAGAACTCTCGAAGCCAATTCCCGAAACCATCAGCCCCGAGGAAGAGGCCGAAGCCCGGGCTGAACTCGGCATTACGGATCCTAATGTGTCGCAGAAGGAGCTCGCGCGTAAAAAGAAGTTCAATAAGCTGAAGCGGATGAAAGACAAGCTCAAGGACTTTGACAGTGACCTGACCGATGTGCAGGAAGAGGCCGAGCGTCCTGAGCCGAAAATCCATGATCTCAAGGCGGAAGACCCTGAGAACACATGGTCAGAAAAGGATCTGGCGGCCCAGGCCTCCACTGGAAGAAAGCTGAATGCCTACGACTCGGAGGTGAGCGAAGAGGAGCTCGCCGAGCAGGAAAAGAAAAAGTTCGCTGAAAGGGCCGCTAAAAAATCCCGCGAAGGAACAGTAGAAGAACCGGAGTTTTGGCGTAAAGAATCCGAAATACTTCCGCTCGGGGGCGCCTGGGAAACCACAGGGTTTCACTTTGTCTACCTCGACGCTCTGACTCGCTACAAAGGCTTCACCACTGTGGAAAGCCTGCTGCCCCTTTGGATCTATGAAGGAGAGCGCGTTCCTGAACTCATCGCCAAGCGAAAAGAATGGCGGTTCTACTCTCGGGAGCCTGTGCATGCGAAAGAAATTTCACAGGTCCCGATCGGAGTGGTGGATTACCTCAATGCGCTCAACGAGCAAATCAAGAAGGGGGAAGGCAAGAAAAACGCGGAAAAGCCTGATCGCGCCGCCGCACTGAAGGAAAAATTAAGAGACACTGCACCGTCCGATGCAGATGACACTCGAGACGATGAGCCGGGTGACTCAAATGCTCCCACAAGTTCCGAGGACGCTACCCCAGAGGAGCGCACCAAGCCTCGAAACATGGCGGAAGTGGCGGCGGAGTCCGAAGAGCGAAAGAAAACGCTGAAAGAAAAGGTGGCGGCTGGAAAGGCCGGTTTTGCCGACATCGAGAAGAAGAAAAAAGATCGAGACGCCGCCTCCAAAGAGGACCGCCTGGCCGCACTGAAGGCCCGCATGGGAGCCGGGGAGGATGGTCGGAGCGCCCAGGAGGATGAAGCCGAGTCCCAGGAAAAGGAGACGAAGACAGACGATTCCAGCACCGAAGAGATCGGCCTTGCCAGCGAGAAGAAGAAAAAAGATCGAGACGGCGCCTCCAAAGAGGACCGCTTGGCCGCACTGAAAGCCCGCATGGGAGCCGGGGAGGATGACCGGAGCGCCCAGGAGGATGAAGCCGAGTCCCAGGAAAAGGAGACGAAGGCAGACGATTCCAGCACCGAAGAGATCGGCCTTGCCAGCGAAAAGAAGAAAAAAGATCGAGGCGCCGCCTCCAAAGAGGACCGCCTGGCGGCTATGAAAAAGCGACTCGGCGATGATGGATCGGGAGAGGATGTAGACTCCGAATCACAGCCCGAAAACGAGAAGGCCGCCGAATCGAGCGACACCGAAGAGTCCGCCGCTCCCAAAGAAAAGCGTGATCGGAACAAGGAACAGAAAGAGGATCGCCTAGCAGCACTACGGGAAAAACTGGGGGCCAACGAGCTCAAACAAGAGCCGGAAGCATCAACAGAAGAAAAAAATCCTGCCGCAAAGGTGGAAGACGCGCTTTCCGGGCAATCGCCTGCGATGAAGAAATTTTTTGAACGCCGGAAACAGAAGGCGGCGGAAGCGAAGCCCGTGGCCGATGCCGTTATCGCCAATAAGCCCCGCGACCCCGGCGGGCCAGTCGCGTTTCTCGGAATCTATGTGGCCCTCAGTGATGCGGTTTATGCCAACAGAGAGTTCCCTCGCACCGCCGTTCGCATGGCCCGAGCCGTGTCGGGCACGATTGAAAATACTTTTGTGACTTTTGCGCGCAGGGTGAATCTCGAGGGAAGCGACGCAACCGTAATGGGTAGCTCGAATCCACAACATCCCTTGGATTCCGTGATGGACGTTACCGCCGCCCCCCGCATCTCCATTGCACTGAAAACTGGCGCGGGAGACCTCCTTGGCTGGATGGTGATTGAGCCGATCCCGCCGCGAACGGAACTTACCCCTAATGAAACCGACGCTCTAAACAAGACCGGTGCGAAAGTTGCGCAACTTTGGGAAGCACGCGAGAATGAAGAGACGAAGAAGGAGAAGTCGGCCGCTTGAAAGCAGATCTGAACAAGATGTTTTCGGTATCCTTGGAGAAACTCCAGGCCGATTCTGCTCCTCCTTTTCCCGTGTATATTTACCTCAAGCGCAATGAAAAATTTGTTCCGATGCGGCTTGCCGGCGATCCGATCGGCGATCAGAAGTACCAGCAGCTTCGAAGGGGACAACTTCAGGAACTGTGGATCCCCAAGGAATTCCTGGATGCTTTCAATCAGTACTTAAAAGGAATCGGACAAACTCCGCTCACCTCAGCGCCGGAAAAAGAAGTTATTCCTCCGGCCGGAGCCACGGCAGCGCCTCAGGCGGCTGTGATCCCGAAGAGCGAAGAAGCCACAATGGTGCGCGACGTCTTCGAAGACGAAGAGCTTTCTCAGGAAGAAAAAGCCCAAGTGCTATCTGCCTTGAGCCAGGATCTCTTGCGCTCCCTAAATCAAATCACCACTCGCGGTGAAGGAGCTAGGTCGGAAGGCTTGAAACGGTGCCGAGAAATAGCCGATGAAATTCTCAGCGTGGCCTCCTCCAACAGCAACATCTACGACGAAATCCTCGCACTCCGCCAGTCACAGGAAGATATTGAACACAGCATCATCGTGGGCACGGTGTCCACGATGTTTGCTCTTGCCATTGGTTTCGCCGATGAAAACCTGCTGGCCGACATCACCGTAGCGGCCATGTTTCACGACCTGGGCCTCGTAAAAGTTCGGCCCGAGGTAATATCTAAGCCAGAGCAAAAATGGAGCGCAGCGGAGCGCAAGGAATACGAGCAACACGTGCTGGCTGGACTGGAAATTCTGAAAGACAGCGCTTCTCAGTTTGACCCTCGGGTATTCCGAATGATCCGAGAGCATCATGAAAACTACGACGGCTCAGGATTCCCCGCCGGATTGAAAGGCTCACAGATCGACGAATTGAGCCAGCTTCTTCACCTCGCCAACCTATTTGATCGTCTCTGCTCGGGAAAACAAACGTCTCAAGATTTGTCGCCGGCGGAGGCATTCGACTACATTTACGCGGCCGCCCAGGATCCTAAAGCAGTTCACGAGGTGCAGCCGGAATTGGTGGAGCGGGTGTTCCAATTTATGCTTTCAGAAAAATCCGCAGCCGATGAACTTCGCGCTGAAGCAGAACAGCGCATGGAAAAAACGGCGAAGAACCTCCGCTGATCAACTAAGAAGCGCGTCCAGTTCGCCCTTTGATTCGAGTGCGGCGAGGTCGGTGTATCCGCCCACGCACTTCTCTCCGATAAAAATCTGAGGAACAGTTTTCATTCCGGAGCGAGCGCGTGCCTCGTCCCAGGCTTTCTCGTCGTCCCAGGCAATTTTTATTTCCTCAAATGCGACGCCCTTTTGCTGCAGAAGTGCCTTGGCGCGCACGCAATAGGGACAACTATCTGCCGTATAGATGGTGACTTTCTTCATGAGCTTGTTTTAACACGGAATCTCAGAATGAAAACGGCACCGCAGCGTTGTCGTAGTCAATAGGAAGTTTTCCGTCTTTGCCGGTGGCGGGTGGCGCCGCTGGCGTAGAAGCAGGCACGGAAGCGGGCGCCCGATTCAACCCCTTCGCTGCCCCCGGCATATTCGAGGCGAGCTCGTCGGAACAGGGTTCATATTCCGGCATTCTATAGGGAATCAAATTCTTCCCCTCAAGCGGATGAAGACTCACGTAGATGTTGTCGTAGTCTCGAGGAGAGGTGTCGCGGTAGGCGTAGACCTTTTCCCCTTCCCGAAAATGAGCCGGCGCTACCACATGACGACAAATTCTCTCGTCACGGAAACGAAGGTCATACATCAGCCACAATACGGGTTTCCCGCTTCGCGGATGAATCCCGGGCACAGCGGCGAGCTCGATCTGTTTATCCTTCGAATAAATATGAACTTCCATGTGAGGAGGCTGCCCCCACTCGATGAGATCGACCCGTGGATAGTAGAGTCCGTTGTAGAGCTGACCGTCGAAAATCTCGAACTGCTTCGCAAACGCCATGGATACGGTTACGAACACCGAGCAAAGCATCAGAAGCCAGAACAGCCGGGGCGATTTCCTCATGCTTCACGGATCGGCAGTTTGTGTCAAAACCTTGACTCGCAGAAAACACTGCCCCGTGTAAAGACCTATGGCCGACCATTAATATCTGTCGGAAGGGTTGGCGCCCCTCCCCCCTTCCTTTATATTTGGTGTAGAGAATCATTCTCAATTTCCTAGGGGGTTCCATGGATATCGCGCTTTTTAACCAGCAGGGATTTCTTTTCCTCGTACGCTGGATGCATATTTTTGCAGGGCTGATTTGGATCGGCATGCTGTATTATTTCAACTTCGTGCAAGGTTCCTGGTTTGCCGAAACCGACGCGTCCACCAAGAACAACGCCATCTCCAAGCTGGTGCCAAGAGCGCTCTGGTGGTTCCGCTGGGCCGCCATGTGGACGTTCCTGCTCGGCTGGTTCTATCTCCTCTGGCGCGGTCACCTTGAAGGCCCCGATCTCTTCAAAACTAGCTGGGGAGTTACGATTCTGACGGGCGGTCTCCTCGGCTCTTTCATGTGGTTCAATGTTTGGTTCGTGATCTGGCCCAATCAGAAGAAAGTGATCGAGAACGCTCAGAATGTGCTGGCCGGCAAACCCGCTAATCCTGAGGCAGCCAATGCAGGCGCGCGCGCCGGAGTGGCATCAAGAACAAACGTTCTGTTTTCCATCCCGATGCTCTTCGGAATGGTGGCGGCTCGGCACCTGCCTCTAGCCGTGGATCCCATGAGCTATAAGTTTGGCGTTTATTTCGGACTGCTTGCAGTAGTGCTTCTAGCGCTGCAAGCAAACGCTATGAAGGGAAAGACCGGGCCGATGACCACCGTGAAAGGCGTGATTTCCTGCGGGTTCGGTCTCTGTGCGGGGCTTTATCTCTTGATGGAACTCTGTAAGTAAACAACCCTAGAAAAACAAAAAGGGGCAGGCCTCAGCGGCTTGCCCCTTTTTTTGCAACTTAGTCGTTAGTGCGCATTTGACCGTCGCCACTCAAGAAGAAGTCCTGAGTGCCTTGCACATCGCTCACCAAAGTTTTCGCACGGAACATCACATCAAGCCCGATCGCGGCCAGCGGATTGGCCTTGGTGCCCATGTTTAGGGGCTCGCGGCTCTCGGTCCACATGTCGAGCGTCACACCCCATCCCACGTTGATGGCAGTGGGAATCACGGTCACGTGAGCCAAATAGCGGCCCTTCCCGTCATACTGCCCGCCCCACACGGCGGAGACCTTGAAGCGGATGTCGACCATGTCGCGGTTGAATCCGTTCTTGAGCGTCACGCGATACGACTTCACCACCGGCGCCTGCCAATTGGAAAGCATGCTCCAGTCGGTTATCCCCTTCGGCACCACCGAAAGAGTATCGCGCTTTACATTCACCACCGGAGCTCCGGCCTTGATGATGTCGAAGATTGCCTTTCCGATCGTTACCACCTGAGTAGGGTCAATCGACTCCTCGAGAATGGTGGGAACAACGGCACGCATGCGCCAGTCAACCCAAGCCGACATGCCCGGATCGTCTTGAACCTCCACGATCGACGGAATCACTTCCTCCACTGCAAACACGGCACCGGCCAAAGGATCGTTCTCCTCAGCGCGCTCCACTCCGTGGGCCACAGCATTTAGTTGAATCAGTGACGAAAGAAAAATAGCCAATAGAATACGCATAGTCCCCCCCCCTTACATTCCGCTCCACCCCGGCGCGGTTGAAGCTATAGACCATCCCGGGAGTGGCGCGTCAACCGGTTGCGTTATTTTGAAGTTTTCCTGACAAACTTAATGCGTTGCATTATTGCGATCCGAGCCGCGGCGGAAATCAAATTGAGCTTCCCCTCATAAGGCCCTAAACTTGCCAAATGACTAGCAAATTCCCCCACATTCTCCTGATTTTTACCCTCCTCTTCTCCGCCCATCCTGCCTCCGCAGAGAAGGCTGAGATCCCGTGCCAAGTGGTGCCACTCCTCATGCAGGCGTTCCTGAAGGCCCACGTGTCGGCACGCCCCTTCGACGGAGAACTCGTAAACCGCACCGCTTCGCAATTTCTTAAGCGCATCGATCCAGGGAAAAATTTCCTCTGGCAGAGCGACGCCACTTCTCTTGAACCGAAAGTTCGCGAGTTTATGAAGCAGGAAGGCCGCTTCGACTGCGGCGTAGTTGAAGGTGTGAGAGACTTGCTCGTAAAGCGCACGAAAGAGCAGCTCGAATACGCTAAGTCGGTCCTCAACGATGACAGTTTTAAACTCGACGAAAACGTGGAGATCCAGCTCGACAATGAAAAACGCGCCTGGATCAAAGACGCCGACGACGCGAAGAAGCGCCAATTCGCCCAGATCCAATTTCAGATTTCCAATTACCTTCTCACCGACCTGAAACTTCCCGAAGCTCGCAAGCAGCTCGTGCACCGTTATGAGTTGAACCTCAAGCGCGTGGAGGAACTCTCGAAGAGCGACATGTATAGTTACGTGGTGAACGCCTTCGCTTCCGCGCTCGATCCGCACTCCGACTACCTCTCCCCGGAAGACACCGAAGACTTCCGCATCGACATGAGCCTATCCCTCGAAGGAATCGGCGCCTCCCTTAGCTCCGACGACGGCTTTACCGTGATTCAGGAGCTGATCCCCGGGGGCGCGGCCGCCAAGTCGAAACTCCTCGAGCCGAAGGACAAGATCATCGCCGTAGGCCAGGGTGAAGATGGGCAGCTGGAAAACGTGATCGACATGGATCTTCGCGACGTAGTGAGAAAAATCCGAGGCAAGGCAGGAAGTAAAGTTCACCTTCGCATTCTTCGCGAAAAACCGGAGAGTCAGAGGTTCGACGTCACGCTCGTGCGCTCGAAGGTGAAACTCGAAGACAAGGCCGCCAACGTGGAATACGAAACGCGCAAGATCGGCGGGAAAAAAGTTACGCTCGCTCGCCTTGAACTTCCCGCCTTCTACGGCGACCCCACCCGCCGCGAGCGATCCAGCTATCGCGACGTAGCCAATGCCATACAGGAAATTAAGAAGAAAAAGGCCGACGGCATCGTGCTCGACCTCTCCCAGAACGGCGGCGGCCTCCTGGAAGAAGCTGTGAGAATCGTGGGATTGTTTATCAACAAGGGTAACGTGGTGGCCACCAAGGACTCCCGCAAGGACGTGCAAGCCCTAGACGACGAAGACCCTCTCGTGCAGTGGGACGGTCCGCTCGTAGTGCTCACCAGCCGCCTCAGCGCCTCCGCCTCGGAGATCGTGGCCGGCGCACTCCAGGATTATAAACGTGCCGTTGTGGTGGGTTCCGACCATACCTACGGCAAGGGCAGCGTGCAGGCCGTGCTACCGCTCCAGAATGATCTCGGAATTCTTAAGGTCACGACGGGACTCTTCTACATTCCCGGCGGTCGCTCCACCCAGCACCGAGGCGTGGCAAGCGACGTTGTAATACCCAGTATTTTCGCCACCGAGGACGTGGGGGAAAAGTACCTCGACTACTCCCTAAACCCCGACGTAATCCCTACCTTTGTTTCCGCAGAGGCGAACTCATCGGGCAGTTGGACGCCCGTGAACCCGACGGAAATCGAAAAGCTTCGCGCCCAGTCGCGCCTTCGTGTGACCGCCAGCAAGGAGTTTCAGGAGATCGAAAAAGAGATCAAAGAACTCAATGATCGGCGCGGCCTCGTGAAACTTTCCGAGCTTCGCAAAAAGGATCAAGAGCAAAGGGCCAAGGACAAGAAGAAGGGCAACAAGGAAAAGGCTGCGAAAGAATTGGCAAAAGAGCGCCACGCCCCCCACCGCAGCGAAGCCTTCCAGGTTTTGGCCGACCTGATTCAACTGCGCCGCGAAGTCTCTGCCTCCTTGCCGCCCCGCTAAGGCGGAGTTATAAGTGCGCCCATGAGCGCATCGGTGCATTTCGTTGTTCTTACGGGCGGGCCCGGGGCCGGGAAAACGGCCGTGATGGAAGCCGCCCGACAAATCTTCGGCGATCAGGTGGTGGTTCTACCGGAGGCCGCGAGCATTATTTATTCCGGTGGATTTCCCCGCACTCCCGGCATCCACGGAGTGCGCGCCGCTCAGCGAGCAATTGTTCACGTGCAGAGCGAGCTTGAGCGTTATGTGCGCGACGAAAAGCGCGCCCTCGTAGCACTCTGCGACCGCGGCATCAGCGACGGAGCCGCCTACTGGCCCGGCGGCTACCATGAGTTTTATGAAGATATCGGCCTCCCTCGCGAAGATGTGTTTGCTCGCTATGGAACCGTGATTCATCTCCGCACACCATCACTTGCCATGGGCTACAATCTCTCCAACCCGATGCGCATCGAAACACCGGAACAAGCCGCCGTGCTCGATGCAAGGATCGAACAAGTCTGGGCCGGGCACCCGAACCGTCACCTGGTTGAGGCCACCGAGCGATTCACGGAAAAGGTGGAGCATGTAACCAGCCTCATCCGCAGCGCCCTCGAGCAAAGCTTCGGACTTCGCGGCAGGGCTTCAGCCGCGATTGAAACCACTTCGTTACTCCAGTAATTACTCCGGTTGACGTGAGTCGCCCTTCGGTTACGATGGAATTATGTTCCTCACTTTAAAATTTCTCGGCAAAGGCAAAGACATCGGGCTGCTCGTGATGCGCATCGGGATCGGCATTGCGTTCATCGTGCACGGCTCGGGGAAAGTTTTCGGCGGTGCCGAGATGTGGACCCAAGTGGGCTCCGCCATGCAGCATCTGGGAATCTCCTTCGGATACCCCTATTGGGGGTTTGCGGCGTCTTTGGCGGAATTTGCCGGCGGTATCCTGATGGTTTTCGGGTTCCTGTTCCGCCCGGCCACCTTGGCGCTCCTCTTTACGATGATTGTGGCCACCTTGATGCACTACCGGATGGGCGATGATTTCTCCAAGTATTCCCACGCCTTAGAGCTTGCCTTCGTGTTTTTTGGGCTCTCGTTCGTGGGCCCCGGGCGTGTCTCGATCGACGGCGAATAACCGGTACCGGATAACCCTCAAAAAAGTTTGATAACCCACCGATACGATAGACGTGGGAAACCAAAACAAGCCACCTTCCGTGGAAGACATGTTTGCCCCTCGTGTGCCGGTGCCGGAGCCGAAGCCTGCTGCTTTGCCTCCCGCCCCGCTAGAGACTGCTGCGGCAACGCCTGCGCCCGCAACGGCAGAAGAAGAATTTGAAACGTTCACGCCGGATTCCATTCCGGAAGAAGAAGAGGAAGAGTTCTTTTCATTTGGATCCAGCGACTCCATAGAAGAAGAAGTAATGGAAATGCCGGCCGTAGCTGTGGCCGTTGCACCAGTGGAGCCCGCCCTTGATCTCAAGGAGGATCTTCTCACCAGTTTTCAAACTGCTCAGGAAGAAATCGCACCGGGAGCGGAACACCATGCACCGGCCGTTCTTGCGGCGCCTGAAGAGGCGCCCGCCCAAGCTCTTGAGCCTCTACCAGAACCTCCTTCGACCAACGAAGAATCGGAATTTTCTTTCACACCAGAGCCAACGCAAGACCCTCATGCGGAGGAGAGCCTGCGGCGTCTCGTGGCGCTTCGTGATCGGATCCAAACCAAAACTCGGGCAGTGGGCGCCAGCGGGCCACAACCATTTGAAGCTCAAAGCCAAGATCCCGAATACCTCCACTGGCATGAGTTCCTTGTGGAACTTCGCGGGAGATTCCTGGGTAAGCCAGCCTCCCAAAAGGCAGCCGCCTAGTTCTGGCGGGGCCTGCGAGATTTACGCTACTATCCAAGCATGAAACTCTCTCGAGTTGCCCTGACGTTGATTTCACTCTTATCCATTCCGTCCCGCGCGGAAGACGCGCCCCGTTGGATCTATGCCACCGGAGCCGGAGTGGTGACCCAGGAAATTATGACGGAACCAGTGAGAGTGCGCCCCGCCTTCCGCGCCGGATTCGATTGGAAATTTGAATCGCTGCTTTGGGGTTCGGTGCTTGGATTGGAAGTCTCCGGGTACAATCAAGCCTTCGGTCCGGTAACCATGGATCGGGCCACTTTATTCTTACGCCTTGGTCGGCGCCTTTTTGACGACAAACTGATGGTCGCGGGCCTCTTGGGATCCGTGCACTCTCACATCGACGGATATGAGTCGGGGAGCGCCGGAGCCTACGGGTTAAATGCGTCTTACAAGGTTCCGCTCGGAAAAAAATTCGACGTGAATTTCACCGCTGGCTGGTTTTATGCCCGACAGCACTCGGTTAAAAGAGAGACAGGACGCACAGAGACAAGCGCCGTCACTCAAGCTTTCTGCAGTATCTTTACGTTTGGATTAACCAACTGCCCCTATAACTACCAATACGAATACGTATCAATCCCACAGTCCCACCAAGGGCTGGCCGGGGTGGGGCTGGGATACAGCTTCTAAATCAGCTCTTGATTCTCCAGCCCCGGGAGAAGAGCACCATCACCGCCACGGAAAATCCAAGCGCGATGGATCCGGTGAGGGCGAATTGCATGAACGTGGAAGTTTCCTGCTCCCCGAGAATCGCGCCGCGAAAGCCATCCATCAGGTAGTAAAGAGGATTCATCCGCGAAACCGCCGCCCAAAACGGAGGCAGCCCGCTCGACGGATAGAACATCCCGCCCAGGTAGATCAGCGGCAGAATCAGGAAGTTGGAATACATCGACAAAGAGTCCCAGGACGTGGCCGCCAACCCCACCAAGATTCCCATTTGAGAGAATAGAAATGCTGCCAGCATCGCCACTCCCAAGGCGCGAATCGGATCCACCCAAGGAAGACCGGTGAAGGCGAGGCTTGCCACTAAGATCAATCCGCCCACGAGGAGTCCTCGCGCCATGGCCCCGAGGGTATAAGCCGCCACATACTGGAACGGGGTGAGCGGCGTCACCAGCATGTCCACGAAACTCCCCATGAAGCGCCAAAAGAAAAGAGAAGAAGAAGTGTTCATGAACGCGTTATTCATGATTCCCATCATCACGAGCCCGGGCACGATGAACTGCAGGTAGGTGTGCTGCGTTCCAAGTTGCACCTTCGACCCGAGGCTCACGCCAAACACCAACAGATACAAACTGCCCGTTACGAGCGGCGCGAGAACCGTCTGCGGTGCGAGATAGAGAAAACGCAGTATCTCTCTCTTAAGAAGAGTCCAGAAGGTGAGAAGAGAGGAAAACTTTTGCTCAGCCATTTTTCCTCCGTGTGAGGTGCAAGAAGACCTCCTCCAAGCTGGGTAGGCGGGTCTCGAGGTCGCGAACCGGAAGGCGCGCCGTTACGAGTTTCTCCAGCACGGTTTGGGCCGAGGTGTTGGAAGAAATACGAAGCACTTCCCCGCCCTCCTGGAGCTCGCACTGAAATTCGTGCAAGGCGGAAGGGATCTCGGAGATCGGCGTCTCGAGATGAACGAAAATCTTTCGCTCATTCATCTGGCGCTGGAGGTTTCGCGTACGGTCCAGGGCCACGAGCGCGCCTTTGTCGAGAATCGCCACGCGCCCACACATCTGCTCCGCCTCTTCTAGGTAATGAGTGGTGAGGATCACGGTGGTTCCACGATCCCGGTTGATTTCGCGCACGAAGTCCCAGAGAGCTTTTCGAAGCTCCACATCCACGCCGGCCGTGGGCTCATCGAGAATCAGGAGCCGTGGGCGATGAATGAGCGCCTTAGCCACCATGAATCTCCGTTTCATCCCGCCGGAGAGACGGTTCATCGGCTTCTTCAGATGAGGACCAAGGTCGAGTCGTTCAATGAGTTTTTCCCGCCAAGGCGCATCGTCGGGCACACCGTAGTAGCCCGAGTGAAATTTCAGGGCCGTACCAATCGGAAAAAAATTGTCGACCACGATCTCTTGGTGCATCACTCCGGTCCAACGGCGAGCGGTCACGAAATCGGCCTGATTACAGGCGCCGAAGATCCGCACCGACCCGGACCCGATACGGCACACGCCTCCGATCATATTGATCGTGGTGCTCTTTCCCGCTCCGTTTGGCCCAAGCAGACCGAAAATCTCCCCTGGCTCCACGGTGAGCGACAGTCCCTTAACCACCTCAAGGGCCCCGAACTTCTTCCTAAGATCCTTGATTTCGAGTGCTGGTATCATCGAAGTGATTTCATACCTGGGTAGGCATGGTAAGGAAATGGAATGTGCGGTTTTCTCGGAGTGTTTGGCATTTATGCAGAGCGCGATACCGCGCGTTTCCGTGAACACGCCGAACTCCTGAAGCATCGCGGCAACTCCAGCTACGGCGAACACCTTGAGCCAGGGCTTGCGCTCTTTCATCACCGCCTCGCCTTTCGTGATCTTGCGGAAGGTAAGCAACCGATGGCTAGCTCCTGTGGGCGGGCGCGAGTTGTCTACAACGGTGAGCTCTACGGATTCGATAAGCTTCGTTCCCGGCTCGCTCACGGCTACGAATTTAGGAATCGATCCGACACGGAAGTGATCCTTGCCGCTCACCTTCGCAACCCGGAAGGTTTCCTCGATGATCTCGACGGCGAATACGCCTTCGGCATCTGGCGCCACGACACAAAGGAACTCTGGGCGGGCCGCGACTTCTTCGGCGTAAAACCGCTCTTTCTGGCCAATGCGTCGATCAAGGCATTAGGTGAAAATTTCTTTCGTGAGAGCCGCGACCGTTGGACTTTCTCTCTCGAAGGTCCGCTTTTTCTCTCTTCGGAGATCAAAGGACTTCCGATCCCGCTCCGCTGGAACCGCCGCGGCCTACTACGGCAACTCACCGGACTCTATGAAGAGATCGGTACGGCGTTTGAGAATGTGATTTCACTGCCGCCGGGGGCGCTGTTCCGCGCTCAGCGTCGCGGCACCGGATGGGCCTGTGTGATCGAGAGAAAAATCGCCACCAACCGATCCGGAAACCACGGCGCCGACTTTCACGAAAGCGCCCGCGACTTGCGGTCCCTGGTGTCGGCCAATGTGGCGCGAAAACTCGATGCCGAGGTGCCGCTTGGAGCCTATCTCAGTGGCGGAATCGACAGTCGTATCACCGCCCACGAAATGAGTCGCCTGGGCGCCACAGTGAACACCTTCACCGTGGGCTTTGAAGACAAGGACTACGACGAGACCTCCGACGTGAGGGAATTTCTTCGGGCCTATCCCGGACTTCAGGGCCATGTGCTTCGCACCACAAACGCAGCTTTGGAATATTCCTATCCGCATGCTCTCTGGGCCTCGGAACTGATTCAGCCGTATACCAACGGCGCCGCCAAGTGGTGGCTCTCCCGGTTTGCCCGACGCACGGTGAGGGGCGTGCTTACGGGAGACGGCAGTGACGAACTATTTTGCGGCTATCCGAGTTATCGGTATCTCGCCTGGTGGAAGTTTTGGCAGCGGCACCCCTCATCGGCGCGGGCTTCACTCTATGCGGCCCGTGTGCAGGGTGCCGGGAAGTATTGGGAACGTGGCCTGAGCAGCCTTCCTGATGGATCTGATCTCACGGCGTCCCGCCTTGCCCTCGGATGGGCCCATCCCCTTTTTGAGCAAATTCAAACCATGGCCGATCTTTTAGGCGATTCTGAATGGGCCAAAAGAGAGAGTTCCGCCCTGGCCTCGCTTGCGACCGAGGGAAGTCCGCTGGAAACCTGGCAGAACTACTTCCTACGCACTCACTTCCCTACCCATGTGCTCAACTGGGTGGGTGACCGGATGGAAATGGCCAACACCCTGGAGGGTAGACCCATATTCCTGTCCCGATCGGTACTGGAATTCGTGCGCCATCTTCCCGATCACTTCCTCGTTCGCGGCCTCCGCGACAAAGCGGTTCTTCGCGCTGCCTATTCCTCAGAACTCGGCTCCTTCACCCGGGCTCCCAAAAAGCAGTTCAATGCGCCGTTTTTGGCCCAAAGCCAAGGCGACCTGCTGCAGGAACAAAACGTAAGGGAGGCGGGTTTGGTAGATCCGTCCGTCGTGAAACGAGTGGCCGCTGCGAAGGGCGATTCCTCCCGCCCCCTCCACCAGAGCTTTGCCTCGATGCTCTGGCAAAACCTGCTCGTGGCCCATTTCCTGGATCGGCATCTCGTGAAACGAAGCCCTCCGGAAAGGGATCTTGCTTTTGAGGAGAAATTCCTCGATGAACACTCCGGGAGACTTTGAATGCAATTCCTTTTGATCGCCGACCCCATGAAGGACCTGAAGCCCGCCACCGACACAAGCCTCGGCTTTGCTCGCGACGCCTTGATCCGGGGCTATACCGTGCACCACTGCACCGCTGAGGATATTTTTTTCTGGCATGGCCGCGTGCATGCCCGCGTGGAAAATCTCGTGGACTGCCGCGAGGGCGGTCTTCCGAGTACGGAGTTGATCAAAGAGCCCTTGGCCCTGAATGAATACGACGGTGTGTGGATTCGGAAAGATCCCCCCTTCGATCAAAACTACCTAAGCCTCTGCTGGTTGCTCGCTTTGGAGGAAAACAATGTACCGATGGTGAACAAGCCATCGCTGCTCCTGAGGTACCACGAGAAGATGCTTCCCTGGGAAGCGCTCGATCGAGGATTTCTCTCTCCCGACGAGGTGGTGCCTACTTATGTGCCCGGCGGAAGGCGCCTTCCGGTGCCGAAAGACTTTCCCCGTGGCGAATGCGTGATGAAGCCCTGGCTCGGCCACGGCGGCAAAGGCGTGAAGAAGGTTCCCTCACCACAAAGCCCGGAACCCTGGGAGATCCTCCAGCCGTTGCTGCCTGAGGTAATGGAGACGGGCGATCGCCGGGTGTTTATTCTCGACGGTACCGTGATCGGCTCCTTCACAAGAATCCCACCCCCGGGAGAAATCAAATCGAACATCGCTTCGGGTGGAACCGGAATCGTCCGCCCCATGACGCCCACGGAAGAGCGCGTGGCCGACAACGTGGCGTCGTTCCTAAAAGAAATCGGCATTGTGTTTGCCGGGGTGGATATGATCGGAGGACGGGTGACGGAGATCAACATCACGTCGCCCACCGGACTTCTCACTTACCGACAAATCGGTGGACCCGGCCTCACCGGTAAGTTTATCGACTATGTGGAAACGCTGATTTAACAGTCTGTTGAAAAACAAATCTCAGGCCGTTCAAAAACGCCCAGACACGCGGCCGCAGGAACCCAATCGAACGTAAGCGTACTGGCTGTACGGTGGAGTTCGATTGGGTGCCGAGAACAAAGTGGATGGGCATTTTTGAACGGCCTGTTAACGCGCCCCTCCCACCAAAGGGGTCGGACACCTTTTGGCTACTGGCAGTAGTTCTCGTCCTGAAAGTAACGATCGCAGTAGAAGCCGCCCGTGGAGCAATCGTTGATGTTGCTCGAATAATAAGCGCGACGATACTTGCAGCTGCGATCCTTGCCCTGCTTCACGTTGGCGTCGAATTTCCCTTCTGCCACCGGAGCGCCCTCTTTGGTGAGCTTCCAGGAGATCTCATTTTTTCCCATCTTGAGCAGAGGTCGCTGGAGAAGAGTGGAAATCCATAGATTAAAGCTGCTTTTGCTCTTTCCTGCGGAAGCGTCGTAGTCGCCGCTCTTTTCACGGGTAGAACCGTCTTCGCGGGTGGCGAGAAGAGTGACCTTATCAGCGTCGATCTGCGGCCCTTTGAAGTAGGAATACTCCGCTGGATCAAGAATTTCGCTCGTGCAGCGGAAGTGGGCGAAGTCGCTTCGGCCGGAAGACGCATCATCGCAACGAAGCGTGATCTCGCCCTCAATCCAGGTCGCTTCGAAGTCGTTACCAGCGGTAAATCCGCCATCGGCAAAGGCTTGGGCGGAAAGTCCGAGTAAAATAGTGGCGATCAGGGTCTTCATGGGGAGGTCCTCCTGCAAGAGATCCTGCCACCCTAGCGCAACTGGGTCAAATTCGGTGGAGACTGTTCCTGAGATGGAGGAGAATGGGCCGATTCAGGAGGCATCATGCGCGGATGGAAAGATGTGTATTGGCCAGTAGCGTTGTTTATGGTGATCAATCCGATCGCGGCTTTGCTCGGCACGATTTGGTTTGTGGGCCAAGATGAGGTTCCTCTCGGCTATTGGGTTTTCACCGTAGTGTTCGCAGGGGCCACAAACTTGAGCATCACGGCGGGGTATCATCGTCTCTTCGCCCACCGCAGCTACAACACGCGCCCTCTCGTGGAATGGATTTATCTTCTGATCGGCGCATCGGCGTTTCAAGGATCCGCACTCAAGTGGTCGAGTGATCACCGGGTGCACCACACCAGGGTAGACACCAACGATGACCCCTACAGCATCGCGAAGGGATTCTGGTATGCCCACATGGGTTGGCTTTTCTGGAAAGATTCCGTGGATCGTCCGATCCATGCGCCCGATTTGACGAGAAACCTGCGCGTGGCATTCCAGGACCGGTGGTTCATCCCGCTCGGTTCACTCATGGGATTCCTATTGCCGGCGACCGTGAGCTGGATCTTTTGCGATTCCTTCTGGATGGGATTGTTCGTAGGCGGTGCGCTTCGCATCTTCCTCACCCAACAGAGTACTTTTTTCGTGAATTCGCTCTGCCACACACTTGGCAACAAGCCCTACGCCAACGAGATTTCGGCTCGCGACAGCTGGATCGTGGCGATCCTCACTCACGGCGAGGGTTATCATAATTTCCACCATCGATTTCAGAGCGACTATCGCAATGCGATTCGCTGGTATCAGTGGGATCCCACGAAGTGGGTGATTCTGACGTTGCGCGGTCTCGGCTTGGCAGAAAAACTCCGCACCGTGCCCGCTGGAGAAATCCTCCGAGCTCGCATGCAGGTGGAAAGTTCCAAATTGAAGGAGATCGGTCTTCCCGCAGATCGCGTGGAGGCCCTACGAGAGCAGGTGCTTCAGGCGCAGCAGCGGTGGATACGCCTCAAAGCGGAATATGCGGAAAAGAAAGCTCAGCTGAAATCGGACTACGCCCTGGCGAAGGAGGAAGCATCGCAGAAGTTGGCCGACTTCCGCCGCGAAATGGCCGAAGCTCGAGCTGAGTTTCACCGAAACCTGGAACTTTGGCAGATGAGCTTGAGAATGGGCACATTAGCTGGGTGAACAAGCCAAAGCCCCTTAGTCCCTAGTTCACAGAACGGTTTTTTTGAATCGACGGAGAATCGGATCCACGGGCGTGAGCCGTAGGCCTACCGACAACCGCGAACCGAGACCAACGCCTTCAGCATCACGAATTTTGGCCTTTAGGGGGAGAATGTAGCTCCCGGCCTTCGTGTCGTACCAAATAGCCGTTTTCCATTCGCTCTTCCCGATTTGGGCCGTTGCTTTTAATCGGCCCCAGCCCTCTTCTGCAACTCCGTGAACCTTCCGAATTCTCTGCGCTAGCTGTTTAGGAAGAGTTACGAAATGCCAGCCGCTTTGTCCGTAGCGCCAAACGGTGGATTTAAATTCGTAACTGTTGCTCCTCGATTTGGGATTCATTGAATAGGACTCGCCGATGGGCTTACCCACCTACCCACTCCCGAAACTTTTTCCCGCGCTCCTCGAAGTTCTTGAACTCGTCGAGACTGGTACCTCCGGGAGAGAGCAGAATCACGTCGCCCGGCTGCGCGATCTGCATCGCCCGATTCACGGCGGGCTGGAGCTTAGGGAATACTTCGCCCTCAAAGCCCGCAAGAGTTTTCGCATGAGCGCCCACCTCACCGAAATAGACACAACGGAGCTTAGGAACGCGCTTGAGAGCGGCCAGGTCCTGCCAGGGGAGGTTCTTGTCTTTCCCACCGAGAAGAAGCACGAGCTGCTTCTTCGGATCCATCTGGTGAAAAATTCCAAGCGCGGCGGTCTTCACGCTTTCGATCGTGGTTGCTTTACTGTCGTTCACGCAGAGAATTCCACGATGGGTTCCCAGGTTTTCCATACGGTGAGGAAGCCCGGGAAACTCCTTCATCGCCTCAATGGCTTCCAGCGGCCAGCCAGCCTTTAACGCCAACGTGGCAGCCAAAGCGAGGTTGTCTTGGTTGTGTTGACCGAGGAGACGGGCCTTTTCGAGATGCAGATCCACAAGCGCGTCGTCGGTGTGGTCGGTCCAAAAGAAGTGAACGCCTGGAACATCACGGCCCTTGGCGAATTTGAACAGGTCGCCGCCATTACGATTGAGCACTGTACCCTTCTGCGTGCGCTTCACCAAATCCCACTTCGTAGAATAGTAGGCGTCGAGAGACGGATAGCGCTCCATGTGGTTCGACGTTAGGTAAGTCACCATCGAATACTCGCAGCGGAGACCACCACAATTTTCCAATTGATAGCTTGAAAGCTCCAGCACCACCCAAGGCGCCCGTGGACGAGTTTTCTTCTCCACCGCCACCACATAATCCGCGAAGGGAACCCCGATATTGCCGCCGGTGAAGCTATCGGGGGAAAATCGCTGAAGTCCCGCATCTAGTAGCGACACCACCGTGCTCTTACCTACGGCGCCCGTGACCCCGACGATTCGCTCTGACTCCAAAAGATGACACGCCAGAGCGATTTCGCTCGTCACGGCACCGCCCTCGGCCACAAAGGCGCGAATCCAGGGCGAAGCGAGGGGCACACCAGGGCTCACGATCAGAGTTTGCGGTTCCTTCTCGTGAAGCATTTTATCCGGATCCGCGTAATCGGCGGGAGCTTTACCGTCGAATGTTACGATCTGGGAACGGGGAACCTGGAAGTGCTCCAGAAGGCGAAGAACGGATTCCCCAGTCACTCCCATGCCCACGATAGCTACGGGAAGGCGTAGGAAGCTCAGGGGGTGATGTTTCATGGGTCTTTCCCTAATGCACGTTGAGGTTCAAACTAGTTCTATGAAGAACCGCATACTTACCTGGATGACTTTCAGCATAGTTGCTTTCAGCACTGGTTTCCACGCCCAAGCAGCGGCAAAAGGCGAGAAAAAGAAAAAAGTGCCGGTGACCCAGTGTTACCTCCACGGAATCGTGAAGCCGAAGGACGAGAACAAGAAGGGTGAACTCAGCGACATGATTCGGATGCGTTTCGACGCCGACAGTCGAGACAAGTGTAAACGCATGATTGATTCCTACTGCCGCTACAACGTGCGCGATAAAGGTTACCTTGCCGGCACTCTCGCGGCCTACTGGCGCCCGGATGTGGAAAATCCGGACGATAAGGTTTCCTTCTCGTTCAGCGATAATTGCATCGTGACAGCGAGCGACGAGAACTGACTCTCATCTCGCGTCGAAATCATCCTTTGCCCTTCTAAGAACACCGAATGCGACGGAATCTGGCTCCGCCGTGCCGATGCCCGCCGCCTTCCGAATTTGCGGATCGTCCACGCGGAGAAACGGATTGAATCGGAGCTCGTCGACCAAGAGACTTGGAACGCTTGCCTCTCCTCGCGACCTCTTCTCTCTAATTTTCTCCACAAACACCTGGAGCGGCTGATTGCTGGGCTCAAGGAATCGGGCGAAGGCCGCGTTTCCGAGCGTATATTCATGAGCGCAATAGATCTTCGTCTCAGGAGGGAGAGATCGAATCTTGTCGAGGCTTCTCCAACCGTCGTCCGGTGTCCCCTCAAAGAGCTTGCCACACCCGAGGGAAAACATCGTGTCGCCGCAGAAGAGCGCATTCTCTTTCTCGAACCAAAAGCTCACATGACCACGGGTGTGGCCTGAGGTATCGAGAACCTGCGCCTCGCTTACGCCCACGCGGATGCGTTCGCCCTCGCTCACTCCTCGCTGCAGCCCGGGAATACGCCCCCGATCTCGTGCTGCCCCCACCACCTCAAGCTCGAATAGAGAAATCATCCGTGCATTTCCATTCACGTGATCCCAGTGGTGGTGAGTGTTGAGTAGGAGCGACGGCCTCCATGCCCGGCGCGCGAGTTCCGCAATCACCGGCTCCGGATCCCCGGGGTCCACTAGCGCCACCACTCCGGTTACGGGGCAGCGGAGTATCCAATGGTAGTTGTCTTCGAACCCAGGAACGCCCACTACTTCCAATTCATTTCTCCCGTGAGTCGAGGAGAATGGTGACCGGCCCGTCGTTCTGAAGGTGCACTTGCATGTCGGCACCGAATTCACCCGTTTCCACCGGAATTCCTAATGACTGAAGGTCACGAATAGTTTGCTCATACAAAGGAATCGCCATTTCCGGGCGGGCGGCATTGATAAAAGAAGGCCGATTGCCTTTTGCATTGTCGGCCATCAGGGTGAACTGCGACACAAGAAGCACGGAACCGCCCACGTCGAGGATTGAGAGATTCATCTTCCGCTCCTGATCTTCGAATATTCGCAGAGCTGATATCTTCTTCACGATCCAGGCGAGGTCGGCCTGCTCATCGTCTACGCCAATGCCGAGAAGAACGAGAAGTCCCTTCTGAATCGATCCGATGGCGCGTCCGTCGACCTCGACTCTCGCTTCCTTCACTCTCTGCACGAGGGCTCGCACCGTCAGCCCTTCGAGAAGTCGGCGGCAATTTTCTTGGCTCGCTCAAATTCTTTGCTGGAAACCACGGCACTTGCCTTTGCCGGCTCACGGGCCGCCATTTCCTGCATCTGCCCCACTCGATCTCTGCTCGGCGGATGGGTGCTCATCGCATCGCTGAGCGAACCGAGGATCGGAACGTTTTTCTGCTGTCGCTGCTCTTCCATCTGAAGCAGCTTGGCGTAGAACGAGCCCACATGATCTTTGTGAAATCCTGCGGCCACCGATGTGCGGAATCCGATTCTATCGGCTTCCATTTCGTCTTCTCTGGAGTTGGCCATGAAGTAGTATTTTTGAATCAGAAGCCCTCCGGCTGCGCCCGCCGCCACTCCGGCCCCGGCCGCCTTCATCACGCACTTCTTATCCTCCGGCGGGCAAAGCAGTTTTCCGAGGCCTAGACCCGCCAGACCGCCGAGAAGACCGCCGCCTCCGGCAAACATCCAGCTCTTTCCCTTTTCCTGTTGAGCTACCGCAATTCTTTCCGCTGTGTGACGGGCCTTGATGTGGCCGATTTCGTGCCCCACCACTCCGGCGAGCTCTGCCTCCGTCTCCGCCATGGCGAGTAGCGGCGCCGTTACAAAAACTGTTCCCGCCGGCAGCGCGAAAGCGTTCACTTGCTTCACGCCCACCACAGTGAAGTTGTAGTTATAGGGATTTCCATGGAGCCCATTGGCGCGCACGATCCGCTGGCCGATCGTGTTTATGTAGGACTGAAGCTCCGGGTTATTGAGGGCAGGATAGTCCTTTCGCATTTCCGGCATCACTTCGGCCGTCATGCGCTTTTCATCTTCCACGCTGAGCGCTGCTGCCTGACCGGTGTTATCGCCCTCGCGCTCTCGATGGCGCCCCCCGGTAGCGCAGGAGGCGAGCAGAAATCCTGCCGACGCTAAAAAAGCACGGCGGCCGATGGGGGTGGAAGTCCACTCCTTCAGAATTTGTTCCAGGTCTTCGAGAGCATTTTGCGGTTTCATGCTTCCAAGGATAACAAAAAACCCCGGAGTGCTGGAGCATCCGGGGCTGGCTCACGTTGGCGTGTGAGTTTTATTCCGCTCGTTCGGTATCGCCGATCGTGTCGGAAGCGGGCATTCGGCCCTTCTCGCCTCCCGACCCAGGCTTAAAGCGCTGCGGAAGCGCCTGAATCTTTCCGGCCCTTGTGTGAATTTCGCGGTTCACGTCTTTCATTCCAGAGGCGCAGGCACCGGCGGCTGCCGACACCTCTTTCCCTTCCACTTTCACGGTTTCCAGAACACGGAGAATCTCATCTTCCACACTTTTGCGCGCGGCCGCGTCGCTCACGGCCTGAGGCCGGATCTCCTGCATGCGATCGCGCGCAAAGATGCTCATTCCCATCTTCTTTTCCACCCAGGCCCGTCGCTTCAGGTCGGGGCTCTTTTCGTCCACGTCGCGCTCAAAACGAAACACGGGCGCCTCATAGGCTCCGATGGCGCGGTCCCTCGGTTCGTTTCCGAGAAAGGAAAGTTTCCAGGAATAGGAAAACCCTTTCACGTCGGTGGGGATCATCGCAGGCTTTGGAGCCGGATCGTCGCGCCAGGGCTGCAGATCACCCAAACGAATCAGTCCCGACGGCGCGGTCAACGGCTGCCAATAGATCTGTTGCTCCGTCATGAAGTACATGCCCTTGATCCCGTCGCGCTCGCCGTGAAGAGCGACAAAGCGATCCTGCTTCGATTGGTGCAGGAAAACATTTCCCTTGTGGGCGAAAGCCCCAAGCCCGGAAAAACACTCGAGATGTGACGAGAATCGATGCGCTTGCACGCTTCCCGTGGAAACCAGAAACATCACTGCGCTAAAAGACCAAATTTTTACGAAATTCTTCATGAATGGCTTATCGGCAGGAGCCCCGGATTTCTTGAGATTTCCACGTCGAGATATTCGCTAAGCAGTTGTTTTTAATTGGCTTTATTCTTGACGTTTTTAATCAGTTTTATCTTGCCGCGGCAGCCGGTTTCGCGATAAAAAGGGCGCCCATGAAATCTCTGCTGATCTTGATACTTCTGACTCTCGGGAGCCCAAGTCTGTCTTGGGGAGCACTTGCCCCAACAAAGAACGATCTGGATATCCCATACGCCTCCACTTTCTACCCGGCTTGCGGTCGTCTGGAACATATCAACATACACATCGACGCGCGCTCCGTTGGCACCCAGTATCGCCTGGAAGTACTCCCTGGCATTCAAGGCTCCACGCAACGAAGGTTAATTGTGTTCTCCGACAATTCCTGGCTGATAACTTTCGACTTCCTAGATGAAGCCCTTGTGCAAGATGGAGTCGTTTGCATAGTAACTGCGGGCTCTCATCGCTCTCTAGACACAGCGCCTGGAATCGGGCTCTCGATGCGAGTGCGAAACTTACCCACTGAACTAATCGGGCCTCCCTATGACCGCGCAGCGCTGGAAAGGCGCTTTGCTTTGGGTTCGGCGCGCGACAATCCTTCGCGCCGTCGATACAACACGTCCCAAAATTCGGATGATATTTCCGCTGATTAACTAAAATCTGATCTCAAAAAATCTAACGGATCGGCCGGATCTATTCCGACAACTCTGCTGAAGAAAACTTTTTAAACTGCGGCCCGATTTCCTCGATCCTGTTGGTCATGATTCCCGCCAAAGGAAGATCCATGGCCGCCTTGAGATCCTCGGTAGAATTCACCTCAGACGCGATCACTTTTAGACCGTATTTATTGGCCTTAAGAAGGAAGTTCACCGGCCATCCCCAAACCAAGTCACGGATTTTGAACATTCCGAGTGGGGGGAAAAATCGATCCAACGTTTCGTTCATCGGCACAATCACCTCCGCGCCCTTGCACGCATCGGGGAAGTAGCCGCTCCAGCCCACTAACACCCAGCGAAACAGGCATCGCTCTCCCGCATCGGCCATGGCCGAAGTATCGCGCACTCCCATTTCTTGTAACGCTTTGGCGTCATCCGGTGGAACACCCCCAAAATTCATCCGAATCCGGCGCGCCAGCTCAGGGCCTCGGGCCTTGAGTTCCCGCAGGAGAATGGGGCCCGCCTTCCCTTCCGGATCGATTCGATTCAACCAAATTTCGTGATCAGAAAAGAGCGAGAGAGTGTTCAGAATTTCCGCCAGTGAAGGCATCTCGCCAATTTTACCGCGGAGCGGAACGGTGTTACCTCCGTCGGGCGTATATCCGTTGCCGATATCGAGTGTCTTTAAATACTGAAGGCTCTGGTCGCGGACCCAACATTTTTTGTCTTTACCGCACTTGCACGCATTGCCACAGCCCACAAATGCCCGGCAATCGAGCGTTTCGTCGCTGTAGGCCACGAGGGTCTCTTTGGCGAGTTCACTCTCCAATGTTGGCTGCACATCGATGGTGACCACCTTCGCTCCCTTTCGGAAGGCTTCCTGGATGGACGCAATGGTGTTCTCCACGAAGTTGTGACGAAGCGGTTCGATCCGCCGGGCCGTGCAGTGCTCAGCCCCTAAATAAAACCCTTTGAAATTCGCGTGGACGCCGCGAAACGCGATCAGTTCGGCCGCGAACGCCGGAACGGAAACCATCAAAAACAGCGGAAGGAGTGCTCTCATCCCTCCATTATAAACCGATTAAAGACCGATCGGATGCCAAGTGGTCTTCGTTTCCTGCAACTCGACGATCCGGTAAGGCGATTCCGTAGCAGCGGAATCGTTCCAGCTCACACTCTTCCAGGTGGCCACACGCTTTACGTTCAACGCCGCATTGGTCTCGATGGTCTTCAGCTCTTCGGTGCTCTCCCCGCAATACACCACCGCGTTCACGTCCATGTGAGTGGTCATGTGACCGAGAAGTTCTTTGCGGGTCCCCGTGAGAATATTCACCACGCCACCCGGAACGTCGGAGGTAGCCAACACCTCGCCGAACGTAACGGCACTCAACGGCATCGACTCACTTGCCAATACTACCACGGCGTTACCACCTACGATCGCCGGAGCGATCACGGTCACCAAGCCTAGAAGCGGACTTTCGTCAGGAGCGATCACCGAAATCACTCCCGTGGGCTCAAGAAGCGAGAAGTTGAAATGGCTCGAAGCCACAGGATTCACGGAGCTGAAAATCTGCTGGTACTTGTCGCTCCAGCCCGCGTAGTGCACGAGGCGATCCACCGAGAGATCCACCTCACGATGTGCCTCCGCCGACTCCAACCCCTGCTGGATCAGCTCTTCCACGAACTGGGCGCGGCGGCCTTCCAGCATCTCGGCGATCCGATAAAGAATCTGCCCCCGGTTGTAGGCGGTTGCCTTGGCCCACTTCGCCTGCGCGGCACGAGCCACGGTCACGGCGTCGCGGAAATCCTTGCGCGAGCAATTGCACACGTTCGCCACTTCCTCGCCGCTCTTCGCTCGGAACGGCAAGTAACGGCCCGATTCCGTGCGCGGAAATTTTCCGTCGACATAGATTTTGTAGGTCTTCAAAACTTTGAGTCTCTTTTCCATCGCATCCATCCTCAGAACTTCAAGTAAGGAGCCAACCCCTGGAGACCGCCCTCGCGCCCGAGACCGCTCTCCTTGTAGCCGCCGAAGGGCGAAACAGGGTCGAACTTGTTGTAGGTATTGGCCCAGATCACACCGGCGTTGAGCTGGCCGGTGATATTGAAAATCTTGGCGCCCTTGTCGGTCCACACGCCGCCTGCCAGGCCGTAGGGCGAGTTGTTGGCCTTTTCGATCGCCTCTTCCGGAGTGCGGAAGGTTTGGATCGTTAGCACCGGGCCAAAGATCTCTTCCTGCGCGATTCGATGACTCTGAGCCACGTTAGTGAAGAGCGTCGGCTTGTGGAAAAACCCTTTCGACGGAAGCTTGCAGCTTCTCGGCTGGAAAATTTCCGCTCCTTCCGCAAGCCCGTGCTTCACGTATTCTTCGATCGTATCCAGCTGCATCTTGGAGTTGATCGCGCCGATATCGGTGTTTTTGTCGAGAGGATCACCCACGATGAGGGTCTCCATTCGATCCTTCAGCTTGCGCACCACCTCTTTCACCACGCTCTCCTGCACATAGAGCCGGGATCCGGCGCAACAAACGTGGCCCTGGTTGAAAAAGATTCCGTTGACGATGCCTTCCACGGCCTGGTCGATCGGCGCATCTTCGAAAATGATGTGGGCGCTCTTGCCACCGAGCTCCAGGGTGAGCTTCTTCCCAGTGCCAGCCACCGCGCGCTGGATCACCTTTCCCACCTCGGTGGATCCGGTGAAGGCCACCTTGTCGATACCTGGATGATTCACGAGAGCGGCACCGGTACGGCCCGCGCCCGTAACCACGTTCACCACGCCCTCAGGCAATCCCACGTCTTGGAAAATTTCCGCGAGCTTCAAGGCGGAAAGGGGGGTGGTTTCCGCCGGCTTCAGAACCACGGTGTTGCCCGCCGCGAGAGCCGGAGCGATCTTCCAGGCGGCCATGAGCAAGGGAAAGTTCCACGGTATGATTTGGCCTGCAACTCCGAGCGGCCTCGGCTTTCGTCCAGGAAAGGCGTAGTCGAGCTTATCGGCCCAGCCGGCGTAGTAGAAAAAGTGGGCGGCGGCCAGAGGCACATCCACCGTTCGGCTTTCGCGGATGGGCTTTCCGCCGTCCAAGGTCTCGATCACCACCAGCTCACGAGCGCGCTCTTGAATCATCCGGGCGATTCGGAAAATGTATTTCCCCCGCTCCTTGGCCGGCATCTTACTCCAGACATTTTCGTAAGCATTCCGGGCGGCCTTTACGGCGAGATCCACGTCCTTCTCGGAACCATCGGCCACTTCCGAGAGCTTCTTCTCGTTGGCCGGATTCGTGGTGGAGAAATATTTCCCCTCGCTCGGAGCCTGCCACTTTCCGTTGATGAAGTGGTCGTACTTCGGCGCGATCTTCACGTGGTCGACCGCTTCCGGCGCCGGAGCATAGTTCCACGCCGTGGTGAATTCCAGCTGGGGCTCCGCGCGGCGGGCAGGAGCTTTCACGGCCGGCTTGGTCGGCTTGGCGATCTTCTTTTTGGATGTCTTAGTGGTCATAAAAATCTCAGTCCTTGGTGAAATAATCGAATGATTGGTACACGCCGGTTTTTTCCTTCACGATCTGGCGAAGCACGTCGTTCGCCAGCGCGCTGGCGCCGAATCGGAACCAATCCGGATCGAGCCACGCCTGACCGAGAGTCTCACGCACCATCACGAGATAGTTAAGGGCGAGCTTCGCCGTGGCGATTCCTCCGGCGGGCTTCATACCGATCATTTTACCGGTCTTGTAGTAGTGATCACGGATTGCCTCCAGCATCACGAGCGTCACAGGAAGCGTGGCCGCGGGCTGAATTTTTCCGGTAGAAGTTTTTATGAAGTCGGCACCGGCCGCGATGGCAAGGTCCGAAGCCTTTCTCACGTTATCGAGCGTGGAAAGTTCTCCGGTTTCAAGGATCACCTTGAGATGGGCGGGACCGCAGACTTCCTTCACGGCGGCGATTTCGTCGAACACAAAATCGTATTCACCTTCGAGAAATTTTCCGCGGGAGATCACCATGTCGATTTCGTCGGCGCCTTGATCCACGGCCCATTTCGTTTCCTCAAGCTTGAATTTTAGGGAACTCATTCCGCTCGGAAACGCAGTGGCCACAGCCGCGAGCTTCACGCCGCTGCCGTTGAGAGCCTTCTTCGCGATTTTCAGCATGTTGGGATACACGCACACGGCCGCCACCGACGGCACATCGGGAAGATCAGCGCTCGGCCGCATTGCCTTCGAGCAGAGCTGGCGCACCTTTCCGGGTGTGTCTTTCGCGTCGAGGGTGGTGAGGTCCATCATGCTCATCGCGAGCTTCAGCGCGAAGAGCTTGGACTCTTTTTTGATGCTGCGGGAATTGAGCTTCGCTACGCGCTCTTCCACGCCGATTTGATCGATGGTGGGCGATGAATAATTCATCCCTTCCTCCTCCTGCCATTTGGGCCGACCATCTTTTCTCGCCCGGGAGCGTGGGTGTGTCAACCTTGGGCAGGGTGTAAATGAGGTAAACAAAACGAGCCGCAGCCAGTGGATAAATCTCAATAATTTCAATGGCATTTTCCGGCACGAGCCTTGCTCCTACCCCCCTGATTTACCACTCAGGAGGACTTTTCATGAGCCCAGCCATTTTTGCGTCCCGAACTCTGCTGTTTTTCGTGGGGGTAGTAGCCATTTTTGCGTCGTTCCTGGCCATTGAAGCCCGTGCCGGAGACAAGCCCTACGCCCTCGATCTTTCGGAGCGTCCCTACCGCCTAGTCCAGGTGATCGGCGAAAAGAACGGCGAGCTAGAGCTCTACGAATCGGGCAGCGGCCAGAAATACACGCGCCCAGCCCACCAGGTCACAGTGGAGGCCGCCAAAGGCGAGGCCGTGGACGGCATCAAGCGCGGCGATGTGGTGAAGTTTGAAGTTACGAAAACCGTAGGTGGACGCTCCTTCCGGGAACTCCATGCCAGCCCCACGGTGTTTGTGTTCCGCAACGGTTTAACCTGGGTGCGCGAGAGCGATCCCGAATGCAGGTTCGAATGCCGCCCCAAGGCCTGGATCGTTCATTCGGAACACCTTGTGAAAGAAGTTCCTGCCTCGAAAGACGGCGTGAAGGCAGGCGACGAAGTCTGCCTCGTGAAAAAGTACCACTCCTGGAGCGAAGGTTCCTGCGGCACCGTGATCCGTGTGTTTTCGAACGGCGACCTGCAGGTAAACACTTTCTCGTTGTTTGGACTCCGCGAAAGATGGAAGCAGCACGACCTGGATCTGCCCGGCGAGTGGTTCAAGAAGCGTGAGCCGGCCCCCGTGGAAGATCGATCGATTCCTGCGGATGAGCCTCGTGGCGAGGCCGTTCCGGCTCAGTAAGCTGAATCTCTAAACCCTCGCGGGGAATCTTCCGATAGGACCTTCGGAGGATTCCCCATGAAGTTTTTGGCCCTTGCCTTCATCGCACTTACCCTGAGCTCCCCCGCTTTTGCGAAGATGACAAACTACCGCAATTGCATTGAGTTCCTCCAAAAAGAGATCGACTCCGAATATAGAATCGCCAGCGTTTGGCGCGTTCAATCCGACGGCGAGTTTGTTTTCGACAAAGAAGCCATGGAGTTCCTGAAGACTCAGGAAGGCCGTCAGTATTACCGCGATACGACCTTCGAGTTTGAAAAGTCCGATAAACTCTTTCGCTTCACCACGCGCAGCAAATCCAACGCCTCCGAATACACCGAATTCCGCGCCATCCACGATTCGAATTCCGACCTAGCCAAGGTGGAAGTGATCAATACCCGCGACAAGCGCAAAGACCTGTACCGTTTTCGCGACGCTAAGGGCACCTGCCAGGTGGAAGACGGAGTAAGAACCCACGCCGACGGGCGGGAAGAAAAACTCTTCGATGTCTCCCTCTGTTTGTCGCTCGCGCGTTTCTTCGACCGTAAACCGGAGGCGCTCGCCTGCCACTGCGGCACCGCGGAAACCGACCAATCCCTCTCTAAGCTCCTCGACCGACACAACGCAGAGAAGGAAGTGAAAATTCATCGGCAGACCAACTACGGCGCCATGGGACACAAATCGCTGGTGGTGCCTCAAGGGGTTACCGGCGCGGCCATGCACCACCTGAGCCGATGCTGGAACCGCGACTCGCTCTTCTACACGATGATCGAGGCAAGCCAGGCCCGGAGCGGAAGAGCCTCCGCCGAAGAGGCTGCCGCAAAAGGAACGGGCGAACGGGGCGAGTGATCAAAGTTTAGTCGAGGGTGCACTGCTTTTGGGCACCCTGTATCAATTTTTTATTAACAAATTCAATTAGTTATGCGCGGCATGCCGCTTGCGATCACCTCTCTATCTGGAGGGATTTCATGCTTCGCCTATTCGCCGTTCTCTTGGCTCTAACCAGCTTCACTACAATCGGCCAGGCTCATGGCGGCCGCACCTACGAGCTGGAGCGCGACGATGAAGTTCGCCGATGCGTGGGCGATCACCGTCCGCGTTTTTTTGAAAAGCGACGCAACCACCGCCAGAACCGTCCCGATCCGCGGGTGGTTCAGTGTGGCGAGATCATCACCGCCCACACAGTGATGGCCAACGATCTGGTGTGCCCCGACACCACCGGTTTTGCTCTTCTTGTAATCGGAGACAATGTAACGCTCGATGGAAACGGCCACTCAATTACTGCGCCGAACGCGGCCGCAGCCCTGTTCGCCGAGGGCGACGACATTACGATCACTCGTGTAAGAGCCAACGGCACCGCTCAAGGTGCCGGCCTCCTGGCTTACGAAACGCCTCGCATCCAAATTCAAGGGAATGATTTCAGCAGAAATCTAATCGGCATTTCTGTCTATGCGGATCGCTCCGCCGTAGCCGGTGTGACGGTGAAGAAAAATCGGTCCTCCAACAATCAACTGTTTGGCATTCGCACGAGCTTCGATGCTCCTGGCGCCATCGTGAGTCCCGTAATCCAGTGGAATGACTTCTCCCGGTCAGGAAGCTACGCCATGCAGATCAAAGCAGCGAGCTGGAAGCTAACAAGCCTCGACGGCAACGCCCTGAACGGCTCCATCAACGGTGTGTATCTCGCCCACGGCGCTTTTTTGATCGAAGGCTTCACCACGGCTTTCGCCGACATCCGCAAGATCGGAGTATTCGTGGATAGCGCCGATCAGGTCGAGGTAAAAATGTCGGACTTCTCCACTCGCACCCCGGGCGACTCCAACCAGGAGCGCATCGGGCTCGACCTCTATCGTGTGAAAAAGTTCAAAATTCGCACTATGCGAGCCCATGGAAACGACACCGCACTCAAGCTCGAAACCGAAGGTGGCGTGAGCCCTGAGGGAAGCGTGAAGGATTGCGATTTCAGCTATCAGACAGTGGCTGGTGTGGTGATTGAAAGCTACGACGGCACGCCCTACGGTCGCCTACTCATGAGCTGCATTCGGTTCTGCCATGTGGCGGTGAAGTATCTCGTGAGCGGAGGAACCACTCTCGGAGCCGGCACTCAGCTTCTCTAACTTGTTTCGCGGCGGCGAGCCGAGCCCGTCCTTACTTTTCCTTAACCCAACTGAAGATCTGGCCCTGCCCATGGGCCATCGCCACAAGAGAGCCGAGCCCGAAGCGCCCGGCAGCAAGGTCTTCCCGAAGTAGGGTGTTGCGGATTTCGATATCGATGGCGCCAAGCTCTTTTTGACGGTCAAACCCGGCGATGTTTCCCGCCTCCCCGCCATCAGCCTCCACACGCTGGTGATACGAGCAGAGGATCTCGGGCACGAATCCGACACGGTGACGCGCCACCATCTCGAGATGAAATACCCAGTCGTTGAGAATCGAGATGTTTTCCCGAAATCCGCCCACCGTCTCGAACGCCGAACGCCGGAACAGGAAACTCACGGGCGGAAACGTGTTGCTCTCGGCGAGGCGAAAGAGATCCACACCGCAGTCCTGCCACTCGTTGTAGATCTCGCGGCTCACTTCCATGGGGCGATCACCGTCGAATCGCTCTTTCACCAAGCGGCAGCGAGTCACCACACCGTGAACATCAGGCGTAAGCGCCGCGGTGGTTTTCGCGAGAAACTCGGGGGCCAGGAGATCATCATCGTCGTGGATGAGAACGAATTCTCCCTGAGACGCGCGCACTCCAATGTTGGCGGAAATGCCGTTGAACTTTCCCGCCGGCTCCGCTCGATGAATCACGCGCACTCGATCGGGAAGCGCCGCGGCTGCGAGGGCGGCTTCCACGGTCGCGCGATCGCCGCCGTCGTTGACCACGACCACCTCAAAATTCCGGAAAGTCTGGGCTGCAAGTCCCGCCAAAGCGCGAGCCAGAAGACGCGGGCGATCCCGGGTGCGGATCACCACCGACACAAGACCGGAGGTTAGGTTCAACGAGGCCATGGCGTGAAGTTATTCGGAAGCGAGGGCGCCGTAAAGCGAAGAAAGACCCTTAAAGGTCGCAACGAAGTGTTCGGGTTCGCCATTCACCGTCGACCTTGCGCTTCAGCCAGGTCGTGCAGCGGAATTCCACTTCGCTCACAGGGTCGCCAAATTCGTGATCGTAGGTAAACACCGATCCGGCAGCGGTAACCTTCATTTCCACCACCACACCGTCGCGCTCCACGGCGTCTTCGATCAACATCTGCGTCTGCGACTCGTCGACCACACCCAGGGATACGTCGTCGGAAGTCTTCACGGTCTTCAGCAAATAGGCATCCACGCTCTTCGCCACAAGGCCGCGAAGGTATTCGGAACGAAGTGGAGTGGCGGCCATGGCCACCATGGCAGCGCAAAGGGCGAAGAACAAAACAAGAAAACGCATGGATATCCCCCTCAGGATGTTAGTGGCGCGGGTGATACCAAATGAAATGACGCTCCGCAAGAATTCCCCGCCGGAACGCCCATAAAAACCGACGCAAACGCCGAAGGGATCCGGCAAAATGAGTGGGAAGAAACCTGGGTAGAGGAACTAAAGGTAAGAAATTCCAGAAGATTACTCCCCGCCGACCCACACCAAAGGACGCACCATGAACACCAGCTGGATCCTCCTCCTCACCGCCGGCGCCTTTCAGATCCTGTTCTCTGCCGCCCTCAAACTCTCCCAGAACTTCACCCATATTCCGTGGGGAGTGGCGGCTTGCCTCGGAGCCCTTGCCAGCTTCGGGTGCTTCACCCTGTCGCTCCGGCAGATCCCCCTCGGCGTGGCCTATGCAGTGTGGAGCGCGGTGGGCGTGATCGGCACGTCGGCCGTGGGAATGATTCTTTTTCAAGAGGCCGCCGGACCAACCAAGATTGCGCTCCTCGTGGTGCTCGTGGGATCGGTGGTAGGGCTCCATCTTATTGGCTGATCACCCATGAAAACCTCGCTTCCCATCGACGCGTTTCTCCCTCGGGCCGTGGAGCTGCTTTCCAAAAATCTCGTGGTGAGCGCCGCACCGGGAGCCGGAAAAACAACGCGCCTTCCCCCGGCCCTGCTTCCCCGCGTAAAGGGCGCGGTGTGGGTGCTGGAACCACGCCGAATCGCCGCCATTTCCGCCGCCCAACGGATCGCCGAGGAGAACGGCTGGGAGCTCGGGCGCGAAGTGGGCTATCAGGTGCGCTTCGAAAAAAAATCTTCAGCACAGACGCGCATTCTTTTTCTCACGGAGGCTCTGCTCCTGCGAAAACTCATCCAGGACCCCGAGCTTCGTGACGTGGGCTGCGTGGTGCTCGACGAGTTCCACGAGCGCAGCGTCCATGTGGACCTCGCCCTCGGCGCCCTTCGCGAGCTGCAGGAATTGGCTCGTCCCGATCTGAAGGTCGTGGTGATGAGCGCCACTCTCGACGCCGCGCCTCTGGCCAAGTACCTGGGCGACGCCCCCGTGGTGGATGTACCGGGAAAGCTCTTCCCTCTCACCGTCCGCTACGGCGACAAGCCTCAGCTCCTCCGCACCGGCCCTGAGTTCACTGAACGAATGGCCCGCCTCACTCAGAAAACGGTCACCGAAAATCCCGAGGGCGACGCCTTGGTTTTCCTCCCGGGACGCGGGGAAATCGAGCGTCTACGAGAGGCTCTTGAACCCTGGGCCGCTTCCGCCCGCGTGGCGATTCATGTTCTTCACGGTCAACTCGACATCGCCGAACAGCGCGCCGCGATTATGCCCGACCGAGGACGGCGCAAAGTGATTCTCACCACCAACGTGGCGGAAAGCTCGCTCACGGTGGAGGGCGTGCGCATCGTGATCGATTCGGGACTCGCGCGGATTTCCCAACTCCACCCGCGCACGGGCTTTGAATCGCTCGACCTCGTGAGGATCTCCAAGGCGTCCGCCACCCAACGGGCCGGCCGCGCGGCACGGCTCGGACCGGGCCTCGTGGTGCGAGCCTGGATTCCCCACGACGAACTATCGATGCGCGACTTCGAGCTGCCGGAGCTGACGCGCTCGGATCTTTCCGAGAGTCTCCTTTTGCTTTCCTCCCTTGGCGTTACTCACTTCGAGAGTTTCAGTTGGTTCGAAGCGCCGCCGCCACGAGTGCTCCATCAGGCCCGAGAGTTTTTAATCGCGCTCGGCGCCCTGTCCGCCGACGGCACGCTCTCGCCAGACGGCCGCCGCCTTCGTGAACTCCCCGTGCATCCGCGCATCGCCAAGCTCCTTCTCGTGGGCGAGAAGCTGCAGGTTCCCCGCATGGCCGCCGAGCTCGCCGCCCTTCTCTCGGAGAAAAGTTCACGCCGCCTCGGCGCCAACACCGGAGCGGAAAACGATTTGCTTCTCCGCTGGCAAGAGCGAAACCGCTCCCGCGCTATATCCCGGGCCGCAGAGCAGCTGCAGCGTCTCTTGGGAGAAGGCGAAGACATTCCGGGCGCGAGCCAAAAGATTCCGGAACTGGCGCTGGCGGCCTGGCCCGATCGACTATGCCGCCGCCGCCGCCCGGGAGCGCCGGAAGCGAAGATGGTGGGAGGACGAGGCGTGAAACTCCATCCCGACTCCTCGGTCCATCATTCCGAATTTTTCGTAGCGGTGGAGGTGAGCGAAGGGCGAACCGCTCAGGAGGCCCTGGTGTTCGACGCCGTGGGGATTTCCGAAGAACTCCTCGCCGCACAGATCATTCCGAAAACCACCTCTTCAATCCGGCTCGAGTGGGACGAAGAGAAGCAAAGGTTTTTTGCGATCGAAACCCGCGATTGGCTCGGTCTCTCCGTGGGAAAAGAACACCGACGTCCGGCCACGGCACTGGAAATCGAAGAAAAACTGGTAGACGTAGCCGAAGACCGCCTCGACAGAATTCTCGCTCAAAATACCGGGCTCGCCGAATGGTGGGCGCGGGTGCGGTTTCTCGCCAAACACGGTTTTTCGGAAATCGGGCCCAGCCAGATTCGTGAGGCCCTCGCTCAGGCCTGCTACGGTGAGAAATCGCTCTCGGCCGTGGCGGAGAAGAACCTCGTTCCATTTTTTGAAGCATCCCTGGAGACCGCTCATCGCGAGGCGTTGCATCGGCAGTGCCCATCGGCGTGGACGGTGCCGAGTGGATCGCGCCTCAAGATTCAATACAGCGAGGAACAAGGTCCCATGGTGGAGGTGCGGCTGCAGGAACTCTTCGGACTACCGGAGGCGCCCAAGATTGCCGGCGCGCCGCTTACCCTCGTGCTTCTCGCGCCGAATTTTCGCCCCGTGCAAGTGACTCGTGACCTGGCCAGCTTCTGGCGCAACGGTTATCCGGAGGTGCGGAAGGAAATGCGCACCCGCTACCCGAAACACGCCTGGCCTGAGGATCCTCTTTCTGCCGCACCGCAAGCAAAAGGTCGGCCCCGTAGCACGGCCGGCGAGGGCGGCAGCGAGCTCTGAGGGACCCGAAAACCTGGGGCGTTCAGTCCCGCAGTCCCCTATCCGACATTGCGCCCAAGACCGCCTACGGCTATAGCTCTTCGCCGGGGGAATCGGGTGAGGTTTTTAGGTGTCATTCTCGTTCTAATCGGGATGAACGCTCAGGCGTTCACTCAGCCCGCCTATTCCGAAGCCAAGTTCCAAGGCATGTTGAATTCCACGCTTCTCGGAACCCAGCCGCTGAAATTTCAGTTTCGTTTTTCTCCCGTCGCCCCGGGAGCAGCCAGACAATTTTCGCAAACCGACCCAGACTCTTACGAAGTTTTCTGCACCAACTATCTGGCCTTTGAAGATATCGGCGACCTGGTGATCGAGTTTGCCGACGCTGTGTCTGTAAGAAGCGAGATCGATTTCTTCGTAGGCGGCACCACCCATCAGATGGACTGGGAAAAGCCGAACTGCCCCGTCTACGATTACACGCAAAGTGACCTCGAACGGGACACCTGGATCACCGGCGGCACCACAGAGCTGGTGCTCGACTGGAAGGACGCCGAAGGAAAGCGAACCACTCGAAAGATCTTCATTCAGATATCGCGCTCCATTCCTTTGTTCCGGGGAGTTCTGGAACGCCATGAGGAAGATCATCTCGTGTCGTGGAGCCTAAACTCCGTGGTGATCCCGAGCGAGAAATTCGATGTGTGGTATCAGGTGATCGACGAAGTGCGAGCGCCATCAGGAACCACTTGGACATTTCAGGATCAGGGAAAAATCGTGATGGATCCCGTTTTCGGAGGCTCGCTATGATTCGTTCGCTTGTCGCACTCATTTCTCTTCTGAGCCTTCCGTCTCATGCCGGGAATTGGATCGTGCAGATGCACCCCGACCATCCGGCCCTCAGCGCCACCGCCGACTGCGACACGAAACTTCTGAACCCGAACCTCGGCGGCGACGTGTGGTCGGTCTCGTGCGGTGAATTTCTTCCTTCAACGCTTTCGTTCTCTGCGGTGTTGAAGGCGGAACAGTCCACTACCTGGAATCTCTTTCTCGACTCCGACGCGCCCTCCCTGCATTCCGATCCGATGAGTTCGGACCAGTGGTCGCTCGACCGGATGCGGGTGCGAGAGTTCTGGGACAGCACCTCGATCGGAGACGTGCGCACGATCGTGGCGGTGGTGGATTCCGGCTACGACTACGGTCATGAGGATCTGACCCAGAACCTGGCCGTCAATCCCGGCGAGATCCCCGGCAACGGCGTGGACGACGACGAAAACGGCTACGTGGACGACGTGCGCGGCTGGAACGCTTTTTCCCAGGACGGCGAGGTGATGGACACCCTCGAGCACGGCACTCACGTTTCCGGCACCATCGGCGCCAGCGTGAACAACAACATCGGAGTGGCGGGCCTGAACTGGAAAGTATCCTTGGTACCCGTTAAAGCCTTCGGCCCTCGCGGCGAAGCCACCACGGAAGGAATCGTGCGGGCGATCGACTATGCGGTGGCCCGAGGCGCCCGCATCGTCAACGCCAGCTGGGGAGGACGAACCGAGAGCCCTCTTCTTCTCGAGATCCTCACCCGTTGCCGCGACAAGGGCATTCTCCTCGTGGCAGCCGCGGGCAATGAGGGAGTGAACAACGATTTCACCCCCACCTATCCGGCTTCATTTCCCCTCGACAATATACTTTCCGTGGCGTCGATCGATCTCCACGACGATCTCTCCTGGTTCTCGAATTTCGGAGCCACCACCGTGCATGTGGCCGCTCCGGGCGAGAGCATCCTGAGCACCATTCCCGGCCAAAAATACGGCTACAAGAACGGCACCTCGATGGCCACGCCTCACATCACCGGTGCCGCCGCTTTGATCTGGTCGGCCCATCCCACTTGGACCCATCAAGAGGTGCGAGACTACATTCTCCAACACTGCACCCCCCTCCCGTCGCTCCAGGGAAAAGTGGTTTGTCAGGGGTATTTTTCTTTTTAAACCTCTCCACCCCCAAATTAAAAAAGCCCACCTAAACGGTGAGCTTTTTTAATTTGGTCGGGGTGGCGGGATTTGGCTAAGCGCTCGTCGGAACCTCCGTTCCTCCTCCGCTCAGCCCTGGGAACGCGGCTCTCGGTCGCCTCACGCTCCCTCGGCGTCCACCGGACGCCGCCGCATTCCCTTCAAATCCCTCTCCGTCCACAAATTAAAAAAGCCCACCTAAACGGTGAGCTTTTTTAATTTGGTCGGGGTTTTCAGACAAATCATTGTACTCCACAACCTTTTGATAAAATTGACTTATTTCACCTTGGTCCGCAAGGGATTTTTCAAAAAGCGGCCCCTCTTTACGCTTCGGGACAGTCTTTGCGTGAGATTTCCAAGGAGCTGGGAGTATCCAAGACAGCCCTCCGTAAGATCCTGATCGACGGCGGCACAGACCTGCGCCCCTCTAATCGCAGTCTTCGCGACACTCCGAAGCAATCTGCCCGCACTCATGTCGGCGTCGCGCCCTACGGATACTGCGTCATTCACGGAAAGCTGGTGGGAGTCCCGAAGGAGCAGCAGATTGTCCGCCTTATCATGCGGCTCAAGTCCGAAGGAAAGAACCTCATGGCGATCGCCGCCCATTTGAACAGACACAAGATAAAACCTCGAACAGCCAAAAAGTGGGACCACTCCATCGTTCGTTCAATCATTCAACGCCATCAAGTCCCCCAAAAAGGAGACTATCATGCTTAACCGATTGATTGAGGCCGCGCTTGTCGTAGTCCTTCTAGCCGCTGCTGCCGGACAACTACCCCGCCTCGTGCAGACTGTGCGCGTGGCGCAGCTTCAGCTTCTTAAGGACTCGCAGTCCTCCAAATGGGGGAGGCCAATGCTTCTGCCAGTGCATCACGCGCATCGAGTCAACCTCTCGGCGTTCTGAGCCCAACAGCTCCCACTCCGTCTCGCCCCGGTAGTCGCCCAGTCCCCCCACATAACTTACATCCTACTTCGGCTCAGGCTTTGTCGGATCCTGAGTGGCGCAGACACAAGGGCGATTTATGAATGGTTCCGGCTTTTTCTTCCTCGCCGTTTTCTTTTTTTTCATCTCAGGTCCTCCAAACAAATTGTAAGCGCATGCCCCCGACGCCTATTGGGTAATCGCTGCAGTAATCGGCAGATTTTTATCCACGAAAAGCTTCGCAGCAGCAGTGTTCGGAATTTCGGGAAGTGAAAATTCCTCTTGCATAAAACCTCCGAATCCTCCGTAGCTTGCACTTCCTCGTTGGCAAGGCACTTCCGTCGCACGATGGAAACTAGCTGCCGATCACTTTAAATCGCGCGTCCTGAATTTTTGTCAAAAATGACTCCGTTGCCAACACTTGAGATTGCATCGCATCCGTCAATCGATCGATATCGACTCCGGGCTGCACCGCAAATATCTGGTGAACCGGTTTAAGATTTATTGCAGCAGCTTTCGTCGCGCGAAGCAGGGCAGCGTTACCCTTTGCAAAACGCGACCCATCAGTAATTCGACCTTCGAGCCGGTCAAAAAGCTGGCTAGGACGGTTAGTCTTAAGGAAACTCTTCGCCGCCTGCCCACAAACCTCATAAAGATCTGTGACGCGCGCGCCCGGAGCATCCGCTCCTGAGGCCTTTGCGTGAAAAAGATCAATACGCAACTGGTTCCCGCTCCGCTTTAGGCATACGAAGTCGGCGATTTCTCCCGCTCGATCGTCAAAGATTACCAACTCATAATCCTGCCCGACAAGCCACTGCTCTAATCTATCTTGAATGCAAACGAGGCCGGCTCGAATCCTACCGCGATTTGTCTCCTTCGTAATGTCAACCCCGTTCCAATCCAAGCGGATCATGCTATCTGCGGCCAACGCGCCATCCACTTGTCCTGAGCGAAAAATGTCACGCCCCCGAAGGCGGGAAAGATCTGCTAAGTAAAAACTAATAGGGTCCGAATTGAATAGTGCTAAGAGAGTAATTTCTTCTTCGCCCGCAATAGAAAAACCTTGCCCGTCAGTTGTAGTGAAGTGAGGCACTTCGTTTAACCGATACTCAAATTCCTGATGGTGCGTCGGGGTTTCCACCACGAATTGAATTCCATCTCTCGTGTTGCCGACAATCCGAATATTTGCATTCCAAATTCTCTCGCCCGGCTCCTCTTGGGCTACTTTCAAAACAATATCTTTGGAGAGCCAACTTGGATTCCAGTCGGCAAAAATCACTGGCGAATCAATCGCCGTGATCCTTTCTCCCACCTGTAAATGATCGAGATTCGAATTGGTTCGAACTGGCGATTCATCAAGTATCTTTAGAGCTAGCGCTTTGCACCAGCCTATGAGTACCGGAATTTTAGCATAGGCCTGCGACCACACTTTCGAGGCGCTGCTGTATCCGATGGTAATATCGGCACCTTCGGAAACCCCTTTTCCAAACACATGACCCCTATGGAATAAGGCACCGTCCGTCTTAGATACGGCCTGCTGGGCGTTTGGTCCGGCAATAATTCTATAGGATTCGGTTTTTCCCCCAGTTACAGAATTCTTCATCCCAATATTGAAAAACTCTGCATTGGTGATTCCCCGAATTACTCGATTAACTTCCGAAAGACTAAGAATTCGATATCCCTCCGGGCAAACGGCTTTCGCAATTTCGTCGTAAAGAGCTTGCCCCCTATCAGAGGAATTGATGAAAAGCAGGCCACTTTCCTCGTGGAAGTAAATGATATGAAGGTCATGATCAACCTGGGCAAAGCTCTCCGTCGCCGACCATTTGGGAATCAGCTCCTGCTTGCACAGTATCGTTCGCGCGGAAAGATCATCGCTAAAGTGATCTTCAATGATCATTTTTCCCTGAATTTCGTCAAAATCTGTCTTTAGATCGATATCTCCCTTCGTTTGGAAAATTTTGACGTGCAAGTAAGGAGTGAGCGAACTCAGCGAAAAATCCTCAGCCTCTTCCTCTTCACTTATGGACTCAAAAGAATCCAGCTGTTGCTGAATTTCGATTTCCGAATCAACGCGGGTTTCGCTCAAATTCGTGATGATCTCCTCCCAGCTTGCGCCTTCCTCGTACAATTTTTCCGATTCGATCTTGATGTCGTTTGGGATTGCTACAAACCTGGCCTTACCGATTTTACCGGTCCCTGTCCTGGCGAAACGCCCGATGAATTGTAATGTCACCGCCAGAGATTTGTGAGGAGCGTGAATTGCGGCAATTTTTAAATTCGGAAAGTCAAAACCTTCACCCAGCATTGCTACGGCAATGACGCCGTCGAGCTTCTTTTCTTTTAGATCCTTTATCGTAGATTTAATTATTCGAAAGGAATGGCCGCTGTGTATCACCTTCAACTTAAGGTTAGTCTTAGCCTTGTAGATTTCGTGCAGCTCATCGGCTTTCTTTTTGCTATCGGTTCTTACGACCAGGAAGTGCTCAAATCCCTTCTTACGGTCTTCCTTTAGAATCTGTTCCGCATGTTTCGCCACCGCCTCGTCATCGCCCGGTGGTGCATCTGAGACAGCTGAAAATTCTATCTCACCAAAAATCCCATCGGATTTTGCCTGCCTGAGGCTGTAGATGTATGCGAATTTTCCCTTCATTTCTTTCTTGTCATTTCGATAGGGCGTCGCGGTCACAAGAGTCGTTTTTGCATTTGGAAAGGCGTCGAGAATTGCGATCCATGTTTTTGCGGGACTGTGATGAGCCTCATCGACGAATATCGCATCAAACATATCTTCCGGTGGGGCTGCTACACCCGGGTGCTCCGGACTAATACAGTTAGGAGTGGATACCACCACATCAAAGCCTCTGAGCCCCCTCCATGCATCCACGTCAGTCAGTTTTTGAGATACCTCTTTTATTTTTGGTGGCTTTAAGTCGATCGGCGCCGCAGCAAATTTCTTAAGAGAGACGAGACTTGAGAAGTCTTCCACGATCTGGTCTCGGAGAAGCTTGCTTGGAGTGACAATAAGTACTCTTTTTGGGCGCAATAGATAGCAGGCAGCCATAATCACCGCCGACTTTCCGGAGCCCGTTGGCATCACGACTATCGCGGGCTCTTGGGAAGTGGTGAAGTGAGATGCCAGAGAGTAGATCGCCCCAATCTGCGCGCTGCGTAGCCCAACCTTCCTTTCGCCAGCATGCACAAACCTAAGTTTTTCGTAGTTCTCTTCGAAATAGCTCATTCTCTGATGCAATCCCATTCTTTGCGGTATTCGTTATGGAACATCCCGCCCACCCCTAAAATTAGCTATCCTGATAATTCGGTTCGAACAAAAAAGATGGTTCCGAAATCCGATCAGTCAAGCTTCATTGATATATCGAAACTCGATATATTATATATATTTCGCTATGAAATCAGATGCACTTTCAAACACACAGCCTCACGACACGATTCATTTTCCGAATTTGTTTGATGCTCAACTCCGCCGTCGATGCCTCCGAATGCGAAGAGAAGGATTGTCCATGCTTCTTCCAGTCTCGAAGTAACCGGGCCAAGCTCGTGTTTGCCAATCTTTCACCAGAGCATGTTCGGGGCTCGCATTAGCTACGACCGAGCATCCCAAAAAGGAAATGCTACGAAACCCGCACACCTTCCCAAAAGATCTCGACAAGAGAAGCGACCACTCTTTTTCGGAAATCATTACTCCGGAGACTTACCTTGAAGTACTTATCGTTCAAGGCTTCCGTGCGGGTGAAGTTCACCGTCGCGCCGAAGAAAATAATCGTGGCTAAGTGGATGTCAACACCAGGCTTGATATATTTTGCTCGCTGCGACATGGCTAGGAAATTCTTTAAGTGATCAAATACGGCAACGAAAATTTTTCGAAAAATGTCTTCAGAAAGATTCGTCTGGTTTTCGCACTCCCTGTGTACCAGCAACATTGCCGTAGGATCCTCGAGATAAGACTCAATAATATCTTCTACAAAGAGTGCCAGCCGAAGGCGTACGTCCTCGGGAGAGGACGGAGCCATTACAAGAAAGCGTTCAGCAAAAGCGAGGCGCTTATTCCCGATGTTTTCGAGGCATTTGCGGTAAAGGCCTATTTTATCTCCGAAATAATAACTCACGAGCGCCGGGTTAGCACCTGTGGCCTCGGAGATATCCCGGATTGTCACCCCCTCGAATCCTTTAATAGCAAAAAGGTTCTGGGCAGCAGCCAAAATATTCTGATCCGTATGTACCTTACTCTTCGCCGGGGAGTGCTTGGATTTTTTCTTACGCCTCATGTGGAGTCTCTTCTTCTTCACTGGCCCCGGAGACCTTCTGGAATTTGCGTTTAAGCCAATTTCCGAAGTCGTCCACATAAGGGAACGCGGCGGGCACGATCACGAGCGTGAGCAAAGTGGAACTAATCAATCCGCCGATGATGGCAATGCCCATGCTCGTGCGCTGCTTCGAGGCTTCGTTGAGGCCAATCGCCACAGGGAGCATCCCGGCGATGAGCGCGAAGCTTGTCATTAGGATTGGGCGGAGACGGACCTTCCCAGCCAAAATAATTGCCTTGTTCCGTTCCATCCCCTGCTGCAGAAGTTGGTTCGTGTAGTCCACGAGCAGAATCGAATTCTTAGTAGCCACCCCAAGGAGCATCACACAGCCGATCATAGAGAAAAGATCGAGCGATTTGCCGCTGAAGAGCAATGCGAAAAAGGCACCGCAAAGTGCGAGCGGCAGCACAAGCATGATCACAAAAGGAGTCACAAAAGATTCGTAAAGACTTGCTAGCACGAAGTAGATGAAGAGAATCCCGAGAACCATTGCCACCAGCATATTCACAATAAGTTCCTGGAAGTTCTCGGCTTGCCCCACGAATGAATACGTAATGCCTTGAGGCGGTGGAAGCTCTTGGCTCGTTATTCGCCTGATTTCGGCAATAGCGCCCCCCATGCCTGGCCCATTCGGAGCAATGTCGGCGGAGATGGAGACGTAACGGTTCCGGTTTTCGCGATTGATCACGGCCGGTCCGGTCTTCTCAACTGGAGTCGAGATCGAGGCGAGCTGCACGAGCTTTCCGTTGATATTTGGAACATAAATTTTATTCACCCTATCCTTAAGTTTTCGCTGTTCTTCCATGGAACGCACCCGGACGTCGTACTCCAGACCCGAAGAGCGGAGCACCGCGGGCACCGTACCCTCCACGAGCACCCGCAGCTCGGCACCAGCTACCTTCGAGGAAACCCCAAGGGACTCCGCCCGTTCGGGGTCCATCACAAATTGGAACTCAGGTTTCCCTGGCTTGGAAGCAATCTCAGGATCCTTCAGGCCGGGATGATCCTTGATTTTATCAAAGAGCTTATGCACGTAAACTTCCAGAGCGCCCAGATCCGATCCAGCGAAGTTCACGGTAAACGGACGTTGGCCGGAGCCGGTGGCGTCCACATCAGATACGATAGGCGCGGCATGAGCAAAATCCTTCAATTGCTGACGCACAAGATCTTTCATTTCGGAAGTATTCATCTTCCGCTGCTTGGAGCCTACGAGCTGGATAAATAGCGTGGCCACATTCGCTTCACCGTCGCGGCCGCCGACGAGAAGAAGCGAGTTTTTGACCTCTTTATTCGCACGAATTGCCTGATCCACCTTCGCGGCAGTCTGACTCATCCCATCTATGCTCGTACCCGGAGGCATCTCTAGGCGCACGGTGAATTCGCCATTGTCCTGAGCGGGCAAGAATGTCTTCGGTACAAAGCGAAGTCCCAGAACACTCACTACGAAAATACTAAGCCCCATCAGAATCACTTTTTTGGGGTGGGCCATTACTAGATTAAGGGTGGATTCATAGACATTTTCAAGGCGGCGCTGCAATCGATCGAAAGCCTCGATACTGGGTTGTACCGTACGGTTCCACAAGCGGGAAACAAAACCGCGCTTTTCGCCCTCTTTCTCTTCTCCCGAATGCCCGTGCTTAATTCTTCCAGCGAAGTAAGAGGAAAGCATCGGTGCCATAGTGAGAGCGTCGAAAAGGCTGATCATCATAGCAAAACACACTGTGAGGCCGAACTGCTTAAAAAACTGGCCAACCACGCCCTGGAGGAATCCTATTGGGCCGAATACCGCAATAACTGTCATTGTAGTGGCGATCACGGCGAGCAGCACTTCATTGGTTCCCTCGATTGCCGCTTGGCGGGGTGTTTTACCCATCTCAAGGTGACGAAAGATATTCTCCCGCACCACAATTGCATCATCAATGAGAAGACCAACTGCCAAGCTTAACGCCAATAGAGTCATGATATTCACGGAGAATCCGGCCCACGCCATGAGAATGAACGCACCAAGCAGGGAATTTGGTAGAGCAAGCCCCGTGATAAACGTGGAGCGCACGCTTCCCAGGAAATAGAGAACGACAAGTACTGTCAGGATGATCCCAATGATGATCGCCTCCTGAACGTCGAACACGTTGTTATGAATGATCACGGAGTTATCTCGCACTACAGAAAGGCGCACTTTCTTCGGGTGATCTTTGTATTCCTCGTTGATTTTGGCGAGACGCTTCTTCACGTCGTTCACCACGGCAACGGTGTTAGAGCCCGATTGGCGGAATACCTGCAGAACGAGGGAGCGGGTGCCGTTTAGAAATACCCGGGACTTCTCGTCTTCCAACGTGTCTACCACCCGCCCGAGATCATTCACCCGAACCTGGCGTTCGTTAGCGTAAAAGCTCACAATCGTAGATTCAATCTCTTTTGGGGAGTTGAATTCGGCAAGCGTGCGGTAGACTAGCTCTGACTCATCTACGGACACTTTACCAGCTGGAACGTTTTCACCCGCAGCGCCGATCCGCTGCGCCACAGTGCTGGCAGAGATCTGAAAAAGCCGAAGCTTATCCTGATCGAGCTGCACCTGGATCTCGCGCTTGCGCCCCCCGAGCACCTCCACAAGACCGACTTGATTCACCTGCTGGATTTTGGGACGAATAATTTCGTTGGCTAAGTCGTAAAGCTCGCTCGGGGTTGTGTCGGCTGTCAGGCTAATAGTGATAACGGGCTGGTCGGAAGGATCAATCCTGCGGATCGTAGACTCTTCAATCTCATTCGGAAGTTTGCGACGGGCGGCAGATACCCTGTCACGCACCTGCTGCTCGGCGTATTTCACGTCTGTGCTCAACTCAAACTCAACAATCACGGTGCTCACGCCCTCTTTATTCACGGAGCGCACGTTCTTCACGCCTGAAATGGTGCTTACTTCATCTTCCACCACCTTCGATACGAGGGTTTCCACTTCGAGAGGACCGGCACCTGGATACGGGGTTGTAACCGTAACCACGGGAAAGCTAACGTCCGGGAATAAATCCACCGGAATTCGCAGCAGGCTGATTAAGCCCACGGCCAGGATGAGGAAGAATACGCAAGTAATAAAGATCGGGCGTCGAATCGAAAGTTCCGCTAGGTTCATTTTACTTCTCCACTATTCGGTCGCGGGCAGCCGCGTATTCCTGGATCGCAACGTGATAATCCGACAAAGCCGCACTCCGGGCCGCCTGGGCTCGGAAAAGGGAACTGTAGTCTTGGATTAATTCTGCGGTGCTAGTGCGGCCAACACGGAAATTCCGCTCCTGCTGGAGCACTGCTTTTTCCCAACTCGCTACCGCCTCTTCCGCCTCCGAAGCAACAAGATACTTGGCCTTTACGTCTCTCGAAGTACGTTCCAAACGGTCCCACATATCGAGCTTTGTTTTTTCAAGAAGCACTTCCGACTCCATGAACTGCACTTCTTTGAGTGCGCGCTCACCGCGGGCGAGTTCCGAGCCGAACTTATAGATGAGTTCCACTCCTACCATATAACGTGGATGGTTGCCGTTAGACATATCCGCAAACGCCTTACCCGAGTTGGCCTCCACGCCGTTGAAAGTGGTGCGACTGAGAATATCGAGACTGGGCAAGTTACCAAGTCTTGCCGCCCGCCTTTCCGAAGCCGCATTCTCCAAATTGAGCTTCGCTACTGCCACTTTGCGAAGCTTGCTGATTAGGGCGCGATCGTCTTCTGAGGCCGGTGGATTCGGCAGGCGCTGAGGCACCACAAATTCCACATCACTGGCAGGTGGAATATTCATGAGATTAAAAAGTGTATCTAAAGCATTCAGGTAAACCAGGGACACAGACTTCACCGCACGCTCCTGGTTCGTCAGTTCTGCCTGGGCTTTCGGGAGTTCAGCCCGGTCGTCGTCGATCCCGCGGCCAAACTTTCGCTTCAAGGATACCACCAGCTGCCGGTACTTTTCGCGGCCCCGCATTGCTTCTTGAAATGACTCTTTCGCCGCAAAAGCATCCCAATAGGCCCGCACCACACGAATTACAAGGTCCTCCGTGGACTCGTGCTTCTCCAGTTCCGAGCGCTGCACCACACGTTCGGCGTTGTCCACGGCTCCACGATCGAGCACCCCGAAAAAGTTTCCCAAAATATTCTGACGGAGGCTGATGTCAAACTGGTCCATCACCTGCTTGGCTGGACGGAGGCCTGCTGTAAAACTATTTAGGATGCTGTCTTGCTGGGTGCGGGAGTATTCGGTGGAGAGAACCGTACCCGTAGGAAACTTTTTCGATATTCCGGCTTTCCAAACCGTGGTTCGGTCCTCCGGGTTAGTTAACCCGGAAAACGACTCCAGGCGACTCTTATCATAGCTATAAGAGCTGGAGAATGTGGGATCAAAAAGGCCGAGCGCCTGATACAGAGGAAACTCGCTCCTCTGGTAAGTAAAATCAATGAGCTTACGCTCGTTCCCCGATTGAAGCACAATGCCCACAGCGTCTTTCACGCTTAACTTCACCACTGCCGCATCCGACTTTGGGATGCAAAGAAAAACCGCCGCTAAACCTAGAATAATTTTTTTCATATCCATTCTTAAAAGCTATACAGTAATGCAGCCTGCACATTATCTGCTTGCACATCCAAATCTCCGGCCTTCCCGAGGGGGCTTCTCCTCTCGTAGATCACTGCCAACCGAATCGGATCAAAAAGCCGGGCCTTCAGAAATGTACCGCCAGTAATTACCCAGAGATTGGATGACCAGTTCGCCGTATTGCTCGTAGAGGAGGAGTGGCTCGCGGCCAAGAAGCCCGGGCCAGCAAGAAGGCCAGCAGAAAATACCCGGCTCAACTTCCAGTCCATAGCCGCCCTGAGACCAATCAAAAACGCATTGAGACGAATCTCCGGGAAGAAAAAGCCCGTGCTAGTTTGGAGCGGGTACTTGTTTTTGGAAAACGCGACCGAAGGAGAAGCGCCAATATCCAACGTTTCGGATATTTTCCATGGCCAATAAAACAGGCCCGCGGAGACCATGGTAGACTTTCCGGCGGCATTCAAATCATAGCGCTCAGTCCCTAGCACTTGAGCTTGCCCTTGCGGAGTATAAGACTGCCCGGAAAGAAAGAACTCCTTATTAAGACGTTCAGTTAGCATCTTTGGTTTCTCGGCTTTGACTTCCACTGCCGCAGTTGGTCCCACCACCGCATCGGGGATCGGGCTGGATGGCGCTATGCTTAGCTCTGTTTCCGCTAAGGCCTTCACGCCTTCGCTAGCGCTTGCCGATGTGGCGAGCCCCAAGACATAAACCAACAACACCAAGTAATTCAATTTATTAGCCAACATAGCTATTCCGCCTAAAACTCAAAAATTTACCATTTCACAGTTCAGCATTGACTGCTCAACTATTCGGAGATATCTATACGCTCAATTAACCATGTAATCAAATTAATTAAACATGCGTTTAACTTTTTAGCGAGGACTCCTTTATGAGGATGAAAAAATACACCAAAGTCATTTTGGCTTCTTTTGGGGCCGTGATCATGTTTGCCTCATGTGGCTCCGAAACCCAGGAAAGCAATGCGAACAAGCAGAAAGAAATCGACGACCGAGCAGCGCTCCTTTCCACGCTACAGCCCCTTACCGGTGTGTACGAAGGAGAAGTGAACAACGGCTCCCAGGGTTCCTACCCATTCCCGGTCGAACTCACAGTATTCCTCGTAGACGAGCCGAATGGGGTTAATGAAGATGGAGAGCTAAAATTCCGCCCCGCGCTGCGTGCTCGCTATAGGCGCCCCGACTACCCGCTTGACTCAAGCTCGGAGCGGAATCTCACAGCACGTTACTACGCAGAGTCACTGACTTTTACATTTGTAAGCCTTACCGCTATGGGGACGGCGAGCCCCGCCTCCGACCCCAACTACCTCTCCCTGAGTGGCCGCATGGAGGGCATTTCAATGGCAGGAGAACTCCGTAACCAACGTGGCGTGCTCGGCCGCTTTACGTTGAAACGAGTAAGACAATAAGGAGACTCTATGAAATTGCGCTTCTCGATAATCGCCTGCATCCTCCTCCTCTCCGCATGTGGTGTTTCGAATACCCCCCTTCGATCCGCTCCAAGCGACGGATCGTCCCAGTTGGGAAGTCAATCCCTAAATGCAACTGGAAACGATGCTACACTAGCGGATAGTGGCCACTTGATCTGTATTTCCGGACAGTCGGAGAACGCGGTGCGAGTCCTGCGTCCCTCAGCTGCCGCAGATACTTTTCCCTCCTCTTATTATTTGGAAGAATCGGGCTTTCCCCTCACTGAGATCTCCGATGTCACGGGTCTAAATGTAAATTCAGACCACATGACTCTCTTCTTGTCGGCTAGCGCTAGCAAGGAGTCTTTCACCCACCGATATATTTATGCTGTGAATTTAGATCTTCGAAAACGTAACTATACGTTGCGCCGCTTGTCGGAACTACCCGGTCGGAAGAGTCTAGTAAGGGCTGCGTCTCCCATTGCCGTCGCTCTGGAAAACGGCAACTACCTTGTTCCCCATAAAACACCGGACAGCGCGGCATGGGCTGTGTGGAACGGGGAAACTCTAAGCCCCACGCGCTTCTCTTATCCCGACTTGCTCCGGCCCCAGTACCACGCGGGAACCCGCGTCCTTTCCTTCCTGGCGAAGGATGGGAAGCGGAAGTTCTTCCAGGGAGAAAAGGAAATCACTCCTGCCAGCGAATCCTCCGAGCAGATCGATGGCGAAGTTTTTGATCAAGGCTTTTGGTGGGTTGAGAAAACGCTCGGCATTTATCGCCTAGCACTCTTTCGCGAAGGGAAATTGGAAAATACCGCGCTCCCTCTCCGCGAGAATGATCAAGTGGTTCAAGCGCTTTCCCTTTCCAGTGTGGGAGACTCCTACCGCGTGACACTCCTAGTGAAAAGCACCACCGGCATAGAAGCACGCGACTACCTTTGGAATATTGAGCGGAGAATAGCCGATGAGGCCCTTACCGTTGCCTTTCCAGCGCACAAGGCCGCGCGGAAGGAAGTACTTTCCAGTCTCCGCTACATTTTTTCCAGGGAGGAAAGCGAAAGCGGGGAGGAGTTTTTCCTACGCTATTCTCGTGGCCGCGACGGCTGGGAGCGCTTAAATCGCATGTCATGCTCGGTGACGTCCTACGCGCCGATCGGAAAGTGAGCAATAGAATGAAAGCAAAAATCCTGGCCTTTACACTCTTCACAATATTTTCTCTTCAAGCCACTGCCGCAGAAACCGTAGTGCTGAATCCGGAATCTCTACGCACGCGCATGATTTCCGACGGTCTCCCTATACTCGCGGCGGCCAATCGCGTGCACAAAGCGAAGGATACAGTAAACTTGGCCCGAGCCCGTCTTCTTCCCTCTTTAAATCTCGGCGCACTTGCAGCATCAATAGCTAATCCTACGTTCATTCTTGCATCAGTAGAATACGTGCTTCCGTTCCTTATTCCTGCGCGATGGTTTGACGTAGGCAAGGCTAAATATCTCGCCCAAGCAGAACGTGCGGCATTTCTCCTCACTGAGCTAAACCTCTACGCCTCGCTCTATTCATTGTACTACACAGTAAACCTAGACCTTCAAACTCGAGAGTTCCTCACCATGGATTTCCGCGACGCTGTGCTGATCGAGCAGCTTGTAGAGCGAGCCTTCGAGGACGGACGGGCCACGGAAATGGACCTGAACTCAGCGCGCAGCCAGTCCGCATCGGCAAAAGTACGTCTCGCCCGGTTTAATGAACTCCTTGTCGACGAAATCTCCGTAGTGAAACAAAGTATTGGACTCCCAATGGAAACTTCAATCCAGTTTGAAAGGCTGGACGTGCCCCCCTCCCCGATGGAAGAAATGGCATTTCCGGAGGCATTGGCTCTTGCTCTGGAAAAAGCTCCGGAATCGGAGCAAATAAAAAACCTTCTCGAAGCCGCCAAGAAGGAGCGCTGGAGCAAACAGTTCGGATTCATTTCGGGCGCAAGCGCGAGTAACAAAGTAACCGGGCTTGATGGCGGTTCCGCCAGCTTCGCTTTCTCTGACCAAGGCGTAGGCGGCTTCTTCAATTTCGGCTTTGACTACTTCCCCAATATTAGCCTGTCTCACCGGAACATCGAAGAGCTCCAGATTCGCGAGGCAGAACTGAACTCTGAACTGGCACGCCTCGTCGATAGTATGCAAGGCCGCTTGGACTTCGTGAAGACCCGACATCGCGAGTCAACGAAGAGCGAAAATCTCCTAAAGCGCGTATTTGAAAACGACCAACAGCGTTACGCCGCTGGCGACATCTCTCTCATGGAACTGACCGAAACGATGGCGCGCTACCGCCAGGCTGGCCTTGAGCGTCTGCGCGCAAACACCGATCTCCAACTTCTGCGCGTTTCCATGCATAGGATCGTTGTGGGAGAGCAGTTCGCTGAAATAAAAGGCTGCGAAGTGTTGCCAAAAGAAAAAAAAGAGAAACGCAGTGGTTGGCGCTGGCCCTGGGAGTCGGACGAGGAAGAGGACCCCATCTGCGATCCTAAAGCCGTGAGTAAGCGCTTCAGCGGACAGTCACAAGAAAATTAGCCGATGTACGTGGATTCCCAATGCTGATTGGGGTGACCAAGTGCAAGTTTCCGAGGAAATGATTTAGGAGGCGTCAAAAATATGTTTGCTAAGCGCTTCCTTATGACAATGATCATTGTTCTTTTGGGTCTTGGCGAAGCAGCCTGCACACTCAAGTTGAATGAGGAAAGTCCGAAAACAGAACTCATGGCTGTTAGCCCTGTGGATGATGGCTGCCTAACGAATGCCGGTGAAGTCCTCAATCGCTTCTTTTTGGGGGCAGTGTCTGAACAAGAGCTCGGCGGATTCTGGGATTGTCTCTACAAAAGCTTTGAAATGTTTCTGGAGAACACTCGCGGTAAAAGCGATAGCCATTACACTCCCGATGAACTTGCGCTCTTTCTTGAAAAATACTTCTTGAAAGGAAAAAAGTTACCCCCCTCTCTAATCGCTGAAGCCATGTTGCTGAAGCATGCCATCGTGGGCGGCTCAACTGGTTCTGTAACGAAAAGTGAACTCCGCGGTACCCTGAACCTAATTCGAACTTTTAAAGAACAAACACTACGTGTACGTCCATTTATGCCATTCGATCTGGAAACGATCTTGGCAGCAAAGACTACCGACGACCATTTTGACGAAGTGGCCAGCGTGTTCCACTCCGCCATGGAAGAAATCGGTCGCAGCTTCAGCCGCAGCACGGAAACTTATAGCTTCACATCGATGGAAGCACTCCTCCGTGAACTCGGGATTTATCTCTACGGTAGCAATTACACTGAAAACTGGTTAGGCCGTGCCGGGAAATACATCGGCATTGTGAAAGCCACAAAATCTATTTTAATCGGCCCACCAGAGAACCAACTGAATAAGACCGACTGGCTACGCATTTTCCGTCTCGTGCCACGCTACTACACACTCTACCTGCGCTATTCACTCTACTTCTCTGACGAGAAGGAATCGAAAATGACAGGAAAAGGTCTTCGTCACTTAAGCCGTTTTGCGGAAACTTTACGTGAGAATTTATTGGAATCGATCGAGTACCATCCAGCGCAAAAAATTTCTTTCGACGAACTCAATCGCTTGGCTCGTGCACTGGAAGATCAAGCGCTACTGCCGGTGAAGTCGTCTACCGTGGAAGCCCTCCTTCTTTCCGTTGCTGCACGAGTGTTCCGCAACTTAGAAAACCCAGTGCCGTCCGACGGAATTAATAAGGCGGTAGTCGACGGACTCTTTGATCGATATCTCACTTGGTCAGAAGGCCAATTCTATCTAGAAGGTGTATTTAGGCACTTTCTCGGCGAGCAGTTCCTCTCTAAACCTTTATCGGCGAAGCAAATCCTCTCAATTAGCGAGACGGAGAGCTTGCGGTTCACGCAACATCGAAACGAGATATCACTAGCGGCCATTCGCGAAGTGAGAAGAAATCTCTTAGACGAGCGGTTATTCTATCCGCCTGGGCTTGACTACGTGGTGATTCCCAAACACGGAGTGGCACCAGAACTTATGCTCACTTACCTGAGCACACTCAACTGGCTGAGAACGGCGGTTCGTACTGTAATTCAAGGCTATGCGACCGAACCAGACCGCGATCGACAGATTCTTTCCAGGGAAGAAACCATGGTGTTTTACAATGATATCCTCCCGGCAGTGATAGACTTGGGGTTTTTTGAATCCTTTAACAAAGAAGCTGTGATCAACAGGTTGATGGAAGCCGACTTATTTCTTCCTTCGGCTGATGGTGACGGCCATTTATCTTATAACGAAGCCACGGAATTGCTCACACTTCTCATTTCCTCATGGAAACGAAGTGACGTAATTCATGATTTCTTAGCCAGTAAATGTAAGGTACCGAAAGATGTTCCTGATCGCCCGGTAGACACCAGTTGCTACCGGAATAAACTCGCCGAAGAGATATCGGAACTTTGGAACTTTGTTCCTGGAATTGTGGGCTACTTGAAAAATCAGCCAAAAGATTACAGCGATTCCTCCACTTTGAGACCGGTAGAGCAACCGAAATCAGATGAAAGCATGCCTTCAGTTTCGATTTCTAAAGCATCACGCACCAACTTTATTCATGTGATTGATACAATCGTGCGTAAAACTGATGATGTGTGGAATCAGCCTATTCGACAGGGTGACACGCTTGGAATGACTCTCCTGCTATACTACATAGAAGCACTATTCCATCGATATGACATGGACGATTCCGGCACCATATCTAAACAAGAAGCACGGAGAGCATATCCAGTGTTCCGAGGATTTTTGGTAGAAAAAACCTCTCGTTTTGGCTTAAACAGTGAAGAAGACTATGAGGCTGTCTTTCACTTCCTCTTGAAGTACCAGAAACTTCCCAATGAGAATTTTCTCAATAAAGTGCGCTACTTCCGAGAGCGCTATCTCTGGAAAACCAGCTACGAGATAGACCGTACGGGCATTGCCATAATCTTCTCGCGTCTCCTGGAATTGTAAATGCCTTAATAGAAAAGCTGCTGGAGAAGGTACCGGGCACTCATTTTATAGTTTCCTTCATTTCGGAGAATCGAAAGTGACTTTGAAAGAAAGTGTTGAGAAGTTTCTAGATTTAATATGTAGCGCCACAAGGGGTTAGCTTTTGGGCTTAGAGAGGAGATGCAATCATGTCAATTTATGACTTTTCCGTTAAAACAGTGGGGGGTAAGGCTATTTCAATGAAGAGCTTTGAAAATAAAGTCCTTCTTGTTGTGAATGTGGCCAGTAAGTGTGGTTTTACCCCTCAATATGAAGGCCTTGAAAAGCTCTATCGGGAGCATAAAGCAAAAGGCTTTGAGATTTTGGGATTTCCCTGCAATCAATTTGGTGCGCAAGAGCCGGGCAATGAAGAAGAAATAAAAAAATTTTGTAACCTCAACTACGATGTGAGTTTTCCTTTGTTTGCAAAAATTGAAGTCAATGGGTCGAACGCCGATCCCTTGTATGAATATTTGAAAAGCGAAAGAAAAGGCTTACTTGGGACCGAGGCCATCAAATGGAATTTCACGAAGTTCTTAGTAGATCGCCAAGGCCAAGTTGTGAAGCGTTATGCTCCACGTACCAACCCCGAAGCTTTAGCCGCGCTTACCTGAAAAATCTGGCCACTTCTAGGGTCAGTCCCGCCGCGTCAGG
>CAZKBU010000002.1:0-508640 GCA_964551325.1 uncultured Bdellovibrionales bacterium | reverse complement strand
CGGCGGCGGCTTCGGCGGACCGTTCGGTGGTGGATTCGGTGGCGGCTTCGGTGGTCCCTACGGCGGCGGCTTCGGCGGACCGTTCGGTGGTGGATTCGGTGGCGGCTTCGGTGGTCCCTACGGCGGCGGCTTCGGCGGACCGTTCGGCGGCGGCTTCGGCGGCCCTGGCTACGGTGGTGCCTTTACTCCTGGAGCGGGATTCTCGCCGTGGGGTGGCGGATTCGGCGGATTCCCCGGTGGCGGATTCCCCGGTGGCGGATTCCCCGGTGGCGGATTCCCCGGTGGCGGATTCCCCGGCGGTGGATATCCAGGAATGTATCCTCCCATCGGATTCCCTGGTGGCGGCAACGTCTACGGGAACCCGTTCAATGGAGCGAATCCTTATGGGTATGGAGGACTCAACAACTATAACCCTTGGTTTGGTGGCGTGAACGGCCAGGCCAATGCCGGTTGGGGAGCTTATTTCCAGTATCAGCAGCAGCAGATGGCGGCACAGATGCGCCAGATGCAGCAGCAGATGACGCTTCAGCAGGACGCGATGGCCGCTGGACAGGCACTCAATGAGGCCTACACTCGGTATCAGCAGATCGTGGGACAGATGAACGGCTCTGGTGGAAGCTTCTACGGTGGTGGTGGTTTCATTGGTGGCGGAATCGTGTCGCCTGCCATTGGCTCACCGTCTCCGGGCGGCGTAATGGCGCCTCCTCCGATCAGCGGCAATCGTCAGTAACGATCCTGCGAGCAGAACGGGGCTGCGATGGAAACATCGCGGCCCTTTCTATTTGTGCTTTCGGCAAACGAAGAAATAGTGACGATGAGTGAGGGCTTGCAAGGGAACAAGCTGAAATCTTTCACGCAATGGAATGGGATGTTTGGCGAGCAGGTGGTGAAGGGCTTGCACCAAGAATAGTGGAAGTGCAAAGGGAAGAAGCAGCCAGTCCTCGGCGCGCACACAACAGTACCGCACGAGTTGAATCTCAAGGCCTTGCTCGAGCACGAGCTTATGCAGTTCCTGAATCAGTATGGCCTTGAACGTGGGATCGCCGGGGCGAAAGAACGAGGCGAAACGCTTGAATCGCCCGAAAAACAAAAAACTAAGTCGGTCCCGTAGGCTCAACACATTGTCATTTGTGACGATGAGCAGTCCACCCGGGCGGAGATGCTTTGCGCACATCTCCAGAAAATTTGCTGTGTTATCGAAATCCATGACTCCACAGATCGAGGTCACAACGTCGAATGGGGCATCTGCCAGAGCGAAGGGGCGAGTGGCGTCGACCTTTCTCCATAGGGACTCTTCCATTGATGGGAATCGAATAATGTCGGCTCCGCGAACCAGGCCCTGAGGGAAGTGCTCTTTGGCAAGACGCACGAAGCGGCCATCGCCGCACGGGGCGTCCAAAAACTTCTGAAAAGAATGTCGCTCGGGATGGGACGTTAGGTAGGACGCGACCTCGGAATTAATATCTCTAAATTTCAAAGGGGAATCACCTCGCTCAGCCATCCAACAAAATCATCGTAGGGGAGGGCTCCGGAGAGCCGCTGTTTTTCTTGGCCCCCTGAAAAAACCGCGAGAGTGGGAATGCTTCGAACTTTGTAGAGTTCTCCCGCCGCAGGATGGGCCTCGGTGTTGAGCTTCACGAACACGGCCTTTTCACCAAATTCGTGGGCGGCTTTTTGGAACGTGGGCGCGAACGCTTTGCAGGGCCCGCACCAAGGAGCCCAAAAATCCACCACCACCGGGAGCGAACTCTTTTCAATGAGGTTCTTAAGACCAGTGCCGTTTACTTCGCTGATGTTGAAATGAAGCGAAAGTGGAGTTTTGCAGTGACCGCAAATGGGCTCCTTACTAGATGCTTCGCTCAGTGCCACCCGATTGACCTTTCCACAAGAAGGGCAGGGGGAAAACGTGTGTGACATCACTCCTCCGGATTGGAGCAGGGCTCGGCCGAGGAAGGCTCCACCGGCGCCGTAATCGATTCTTTTGGTTGGAGTTGTTTCCAGGCGAGTTCAGCCCAGTGGCGAATTTCCGGAGGGCAGAGGCGTTCGATATACTTCGCGATCATGTCCATTTCGAGGTTGGCGAACTCGCCGCTTTTCAGTTGCGGGAAGGTGGAGTTTTTCCATACAGGGTGCGGAATCTCGCAGTGAGTGATGTATTCGCCGTTCTTTGTAACCTGAATGGATTGAATGCGAAGGCTCACGCCATTCACCGTAAGGAAGCCACCCTCAGCGCAGTAACGACCAAATTTCGGTGGCACCGCGATCGAGGCCTTGAAGTGGTCGCCACTCTCTCCCAGGTGAAGCATCATTCCAGTGGAGTCGATCGAGCCCTGCACAAAATGACCATTGAAGCGGCCATTGGCCGGCACGGCTCGCTCGAGATTCACCATGCTCTCTGCTTCGAGTTGCTTCAGGTTGTTGCTATCGAGGGCGCCCTCAGGAATCTGAAACCAAGCTTCGCCTCGTCCGTTGGCTTCGGAAACCGTAACCCCCACACCATTGATGCTGAGAGCATCGCCTGCCTGAAGGTCGGAAAACCCTGTGTTGAGCGAAAATTTCCGGAATCCTCGCTTTTCTTCCACGGAGGTGATCTTGCCGGTGCGTTCGATGATGCCAGAGAACATAACTACCCCTTTGTTTTGGTTGGGGAAAACCTACCACACGACCCGCCGCACATTGAAAGTTGAAGGTGGGGGAAGGGCTGGTTATCCTATTCCTAGGGGGCTTTCTCACATGTTCATCAGATCTATGGTTTGGGTCTTTGGGTTGATTGTGTTGGCGGAAGGGGTTTCGGCTGACGACTACGATCCTGATGATCCTGAATGTCCTTTGAGCGTTGTTTGCGCCCATGAGCGCACCAGGAGCATGGGAATTATGACGGGGGGCGCCGGTAAGATGCAGCCCCTAAGCAATCCCAAGAACAGCCCATTAGCGGGGACGACTTGCGATGTTCAAGATCAAGGGCGTTATGAGTGCTTGGTTCAGATGCTTAGAAAAGTGGATGCTCGCCTCAAGGTAAACCCCAAAGCACAGATTCAGTTAACGCTATCCGATGATGCGAAGGCCGCTTTGTCTGGAGATGAGCTCGGGAAAAATGTGGTGCTAGTGCTGGAGAGAATCCAAAAGGAAATTCAGCTGAAGAATGCTGTGAGAGTTCGGGGTTTGATCCAAGGGCTCAACAAAGCGATAGAAGAGAAGAGCTTGGAAAAAGTGAAGCAAGTTCTGCAGAACGCAAAAACTGCAAAGCCAATTCCTGAGTCTGCCGTTAACACCGGACGGGCTCAAAAGGTACGGCGGCCGGTGGAGTCTGAGAACAAGCAGCCTGAAAATGGTCGGGCGGTTCGCTAGGCTACAAGCTTGAGGTGTGGGGCTGATTCATTTAGCTCCCAAGCGCAAATTTTCCACTTTTGGTCGTGCTTGGCTAATACCTCTCTTTGTACGCTGGGAGAGCCGAGTTTTTGCGTAATCCGAGATAAGTTTGACTCCAACGTCACTACAGTGGAGTTCTTAAGACCAAGTGCCTTTTCTGATTCGAGAAGCCGTGCCTGTTCGAGAAATACGAGGTGATCGTTGGCATCGCGCCACTCCGCCTTTTTTTCTCCGCCGATTTCAGTCCATACCGGCCGGATAGAGCCGATGGAGATCGCTGCCCGAAAATGAATGGGGGGAGTTGGTGCAACGCTATTTAACTGGTCTGAAAGTTCCTGAAGTCGGAGAATGCTCGCGTGTAGCACTGGAATCGTAGTCTCAAGCGGGTTGGCGCCCTCAAAGAAAACTTGAATCGAGTCTCCAGCGGTGGACAGCACTACGCCGCCATTTTCTTGAGCCGCACTCCAGATGTGGGAGACGGCGAGGTGAACCAATTCGCCGGGAGCGGTCCCGGGCAGATTCGCGGAGAAGAGTTTCTCTGACGCCTTTAGATCAAATGAGATGATCGCTCCGGTGAGGCGTTCCGGAAGTTGGAGAGCCCGATGGTATTTTGAAACCGGATTCGCCACCAGTTGGCGCTCTTGGATGCGATACTCTTTCAAAATTAGCCAAGTGAAAAACGTAAGGGACACGAGTTCATAGGTTCGATAGCGAAAAATCTCACCGCCCGCAAAGTGTCGCTCTACGAGAATCCAGACGCCAGTAATTGAGGCGAGCGCAGAAAATCGGGCCAATGTGTTCATTCTCAAGCGAGACGGAGCGGTGGTGGCCGAAGCCTTTAGGGCTGACCATTGAATCAAAGCGAGCACTGCCGCAACAACGTAGGGGCCACCAAAGTACCAAAGCGTGCCTTTGACTATGGCCTGTTGAAAGTCATGGGGGGAGAGACCCTCACTAAAAGTCCAAGTTACGGCTACAAGGAACGCCGCTATCGCCCCCACGGTGGCGGCTCGGTTTAATCGGGCAAAGGACGCGCCCGTGGCGACAATAGAAACTGCCGACAGCGCAATAATAATGGTTCGGATGGTGAGGATTACGGAGGGGGAAAGATTACTTGAAACAAATTCAACATCGAGGCTTGAGCTCACCATTCCAAAAAAAGACACTAAACTTAGAGCCAGGTACTCCGGCTTTTTTCTGGTGAGCATCCAAAATCCGAAGAGAATAAAAGTGAACGCGGAGTAGATTCCCAGAAAGAGCTGGTTCTGCCCTCCGCGCCCATAGGTCATAGCAATCATCGCCCGCTCTGAACTGGCGGCAGTAGACAGTCCGGCGGGCACATTGTTGTAGTTGAATTTATCTGGACGCACACTGCCGCCGTCGTTGTTGATTTTTATCGCTATCCGTAGTGGGCGTCCGTTTCTTAGGGTGTCCATCGGAATGGCAATGCGAACGGGCATGCGAGTATCGGCGTAGCTCGCGGCCCCGTAGAATCGACCATCAACCCACACTTCCCACGATCCAAGTATGTAGCCCAGCACCAGCTGGTTGGCCTCGGCCTTCGCCGCCACTTCCAATTTGGTGGGGGAGATTTCAACGCCCATCCAAAAGGTCTTTGTCTTACCTTGGGTGATTTCCTTTTTGGCTTCGTCGCTCATTCGGGAGAGTGAGCTGGAAAACAAAGGGCCGGAGGGGGAGGCGGCAATGCATTTTGAGGAGGGCACTGTGCGGCTGCACCTTTCCTGAGGAGTTTCCTCCCGAAGAACTACCTTCCACTCTGCTCGATTGATTGGCACCGTGGGCTGAGCTTGTGCGCTCCAGGAGCGAATCTCGGAAACATACGCCCAGAGAATCAGAGCAGAGCCTGGAGCCAAGATGGTAAGAGCGAGGCCCACTCGGATGTAGTGGGAAAAATCACTGCCGAGATTCGCCGCCTCCGAGGGGGTGCGGGCAATGAGTTGGGCCCCTTTTAGAAGGGTTTCACGTAGACGATCCATCCTCTACGTATCGGCAACTTCCGGGCTGTTCTTGGGAAAAACACAGGCGGAAACGGCATTAGTTGAGTGTTTCCGTTCGATTTACCGGGGGCGTGCTTGGGTTTGGCCTCGCCAAGGGGCGCCTCGTTCCTCACAGGTGATGCTAAACATCACCAAATCGCGCCACTCCTTACGAAGGTACACGGCTCGGCGTTTGATGCCTTCCCGGCGCAGCTTTTTCTGATTTTTGAGGTTTTTTTGAAAACGAGCGCGGGTGAGTTCGCTATTGGGGCGGGGGCCGACGTCCCAACGATTCCGCTGAGGCAACATTTCAGAGTGAGCTGTGCGCCACGCGCCGTAGTCGCGCGCCTCGAGTGGGCGAATTATAAGGAGCTTTGTTTGTCGATTTAACTTCACTGGGCTTTCAAAATTGGCTCAGGAGCCCGGACTCGAACCGGGGACCCAGTGATTAACAGTCACTTGCTCTACCGACTGAGCTACTCCTGAGCAGCGGTAAGAGGAAGAAAATAGAAGATTTCCGATCATTTGTAAACTTGTTGGCGGCCTTGACACTGGGAGTAACGGTTCCGTATCGTTTTCTCATGGCAGAAAAAAGATCCGTAGAAGTAGTGGTGGGCCAACATAAACTGAGTCTCAAGACAGACCAGGACCCTGCTCGAGTGCGGCAGGCCGCTGATATGGTGAATGAGCGCATTAACAAGCTCTTGCCGCTGGGGCAGCCTCTGAGTCAGCAGGTGCTTCTAGTGGCCGCCATGACCCTAGCGGACGAGCTGATTCAAGCCGATGGGGAAGGCCGGCGCTTTCGCGATCAGGTGAAGGTGAAGAGCGAGGCGCTTTTGACGCGCCTTGAAAAAGAGTTCCCTCTCTAAGGAATTTCTGTGAAAGACGCCAAGGCCGAGCTTCGGGGGCGCTTTCGAAAGACCCTGCAGCGGCAAGAGCCAGCCCGGGTGGCCGATTGGAATCGGCAGATCTCCCGTTGGGCCCGCGAGATTCTGGAGCAAAGGCGACCCGCGGGTTTTGTGGCGGCGTTTCGCGGCCGCCCCACGGAGCCGGATTTAACTCCCGTCTTTCAAGCGCCTTTTCGCTTTTGCTTCCCGCGCATCCTCGACACCTCCGGAAACATGGACTTTCGAGCCGTGGAGGACCCTTTGGATTCCAAATCCTTTGAGCCGAATCTATGGGGCATTCTGGAGCCGAAGGAATTTCATCCAGCGGTGCCGGTTATTGATATCGGAATTTGTTTCATCCCCCTTCTGGCGTTCGACAATGGTGGTCGGCGGTTAGGGCAGGGTAAGGGATTCTACGATCGGTTTCTCCAAGAGTTTGGTGGACTCAAGATCGGTGTGGCCTTTGAGTGCCAGCGTACGGAAGATTCACTTCCTGTAGAGGATCACGACGAACATTTGGAGTTCGTGATTACCGAAACCGGTCTGCACCGTTTCTAGCGAAGCACGAGGTGCAAATTGCTCTTTCCGACCCCCAGGAGGAAGAAGGGGCGGTGCCCGAACGCATCGGAAGAAACTTGGTGATTTTCGTCGGTGACTTTCACTCGATTCAGCGACACTGCTCCACCCTTGAGGTGGCGTCGCGCCTCCCCCTTGCTCGTCGCTAGTCCGGTGGTCACCAATAAGTCCACGATTGGGGTCGGAAGCGGCTGGATGAGTTTCGTGCTCGGAACTTCGCGAGCCAGAAGTTCGAGGCCTTTCTCGCTGAGGTGATCGAGCACAGCGGCGTCCTTGGAGAAGAGCACCTTCGAGGCGTTTTCGGCCCCGAGGGCAGATTCGGCCCCATGAATGAGTTGCGTGAGTTCGAAAGCGAGTACCCTTTGAGCCATTCTCTTCTCGGGCTCTTTGCGGATGTGGTCCTCGATTTCGAGAATGTACTTGTCGGTGAAAAGAGTGAGGAAGCGGAGCAGCTTGGGTAGATCCGCGTCGGCTTGATTGAGCCAGAACTGATAGAAGGCGAAGGGAGAGGTCATCTCCGGATCCAGGAAAACGGTGCCCTTCTCACTTTTTCCGAGCTTGTTGCCCGTGGCATCGGTGAGGAGCGGGGCCGACAGGGCGTGGGCTTCCTTTCCGTGTTTTCTTCGGATGAGTTCAAGGCCCGTTGTCATGTTGCCCCACTGGTCGGAGCCCCCCATCTGAATGGCGCAGCCGTCCTTCTCGAAGAGATGGAGAAAGTCGTAGCCTTGGATCAGCATGTAGCCGAACTCCGCATAGGAAATTCCAGTTTCCATGCGAATCTTCACGCTATCCTTCGCCGTCATGTAGTTCACCGTAATGTGCTTCCCTACTTCTCGGAGGAAGTCGAGATAGCCGAAGTTTTCAAACCAGGTGAAGTTATTGCGGAGAAGGCCGCCAAATTTTCCATCATCGAGATCGATCAGTCCGGCGAGCTGTTTTCTGATCCGGTCTACGTTGAACTCCGTAACGCTCGAATCCAGAAGCACACGCTCCTCCTTTTTTCCGGAAGGGTCGCCGATCAGGCCGGTAGCCCCGCCAAGGAGCACGATGGGGCGCACCCCATGAAGTTGTGCGCGACGAAGCATGAGCACGGGAAGTAGATTCCCCACTTGCAGGCTGGGAGCAGAAGGGTCGAAACCGCAGTAGACCTTCGGCACGGTACCGTCTTTGCGGCACGATTCTAGGTAAGTGCGAAGATTGGGTGTTTGATCGTGGATGAGCCCCCTCGACTCGAGATGGTCGAGAAAGCTTACGGGGTTTTCGTCGGTTTTTAGAAATCGGTCCATGGGATGAGTATAACAAAGGAACTCCTCTTGGAGCACACCCCGATTCCAATGATTTTGGAGGAATTGTAAGATGAACAGCATGAATCCAATCCTAGCGTTCGCGGTATTTGTGCCGATTTCGTTTTGGGGCCTTCGCATGGCCGCCGATTGGCTGAATCTACAATCAGCAAAGAAGGGGGTGATCCCCCCTGAATTTCAGGAAAGCGGGCCTCGGGATTCAATCCCATATTTGGTGGCGCAAACACACTTTGGATGGGTTCATTCGGGAGTAGAACTGGGGGGCTCAGTTTTGTTTTTACTCTTTGGGGGATTCGGTTTGATCGACGAGTGGGCTCGAGGTTTCGGAAGAGGAGATATTCTTACGGGGCTTCTCTTCGCTGGAGTGATCGCCCTGCTTGGATTTTTCCTGGGACTTCCCTTCTCCCTTTGGCACACGTTCCGACTAGAGGAGCGTTTTGGATTTAATCGCACCACCGTTCGCACATGGATTCTCGATCGAGTGAAGGGGCTACTTCTTGGAACAATTCTCGGAGGGGGTATCTTCGCCGCCTTGATCTGGTTTTTTCAAGAGGCGGGAGGGAATGCCTGGTGGATCGCTTGGCTCTTTCTGGTGACGGTGCAACTGATTTTAATGGTGATTGCTCCGGTTTGGCTGCTACCGCTATTCAATAAGTTCACTCCGCTACCCGAGGGGGAGCTTCGCCAGGCCATCGAAGCCTATGCAAAAAAAGAGGGATTTCAGTTGGGTGGGATTTTCACCATGGACGGATCCAAACGCTCCTCGAAGGCCAATGCCTTTTTCACGGGGTTCGGACGAACTCGGCGGATCGCTCTCTTCGACACTCTGCTGGAGAAAACCACGAAAGAAGAGGTGGTAGCGGTGTTGGCCCACGAAGTCGGCCATTCGAAGTGCAGTCATGTGCCGAAGATGTTTGCCATATCATCGCTTTCGTCTTTGCTCCTGTTTAAGGGGGCCGATTTCCTCCTGTCTTTTGATGGTATGTACCGGGCTTTTCAGGTGGACCAGGCGAGCATTTACTCCGGGCTGGTAATCCTCGGAGTATTGTTCGGACCGATTCAGGAAGTGATGGGAGTTGCCATGAGTGCACTTTCCCGAAAGCATGAATTCGAGGCCGATGCATTTGCGCGAAAGACCACGGGCAGTGGAGTCGCACTTTCTTCGGCGCTTAAAAAGCTAGCTGTAGAGAATCTGGCGAACCTCAATCCCCATCCGCTCAAAGTATTCCTGGAATACTCTCATCCGCCTGTTACGGAGCGGCTCCGGGCCCTCCGGGGTTAGCGAAATCGCTACGCGGTTGCTACGCCTTTTTCAGAGAAAAGCAGAATTGCTCTGAATTCCGGCGTCCAAGACCGGCAGCCTTTCCACAGCATTCCTTTGGGGACCTTTGATTTTTTAAACCAGCTCCGCCAGAGAGGAAGTTTCCTGAGGAACACCACCTGATCTTGCGGTGTAGCTGTGGCCCTCTCTGCATCCAACGTGAACTCCAGGTCGGCGTGAACGCGGGGCCAGAAATTTTCAGGCAAGTCACCGCGCTCACCGTAGACGAGTATCTTCCGGCGTGAGGGGAGGGGGGGATTGCCGCGACGACTGTTCATGGCGGTGGGATGGGGACCAAACCAGGCCAGCGTGGGCTCTTCGGCATCGGTGGTCTCGGCCTTTGTTGCCCGTTTTTTCATTTCCTCGTCGGAGTGCCACCAGCGATGAAAATCGGATTTCTTGCGGGAGTAGGCCGATGCTTCCCTCACGTGGCCGTAATGGAAAACATGGCAGTCGCTTCGAAAAATTTTCTTATGACCGCGAAATCCCTGCGCATCGGAATAGCTCTCGATCGGATGTTCGAGGCGGATCGCGCGCACTTCCTCTGGATACCAGCGGCGAGCATAGGCGATACGGTCGTAGCTTTGCCAAAAGTGGAGGTAGCGGAGGGCTACCGCATCGCAACCTTCCCGCTCCGCTTGCTCAAGGTCGCGCTTGATTTGGGGGAACTCGCTTTCCAGGAGAACCTCGTCGGCCTGGAGGTAGAATCCCCATCCCTGAGGGTGATGGTCTCGAAGGAATTGGAGGGCAACGTTCGTTTGCTGCGAAAGAATGATCCCTTCCTTCCGGAGGTTCTCATCCCAAACAGTTGATTTGATATTCAGCTTGGGAAGCCCGCCGATGGCGTTCTCCGTGCCGTCTTCGCTTCTTCCTAAGGCAAGCCACACCCCTTCCGTGAGACCGAGTAGAGTCGCGAGGCTTTCGCGGAACGGGTAGTCGTATTTCAGTCCGTTTCGAAGGAGCGTGAATCCGTAGATCGGGCTCATGGGCGTGCCTCCCCGAGCTCTTCCTCGAGCGCGGAAATGAAATCGATCAGGCGCTGAGCCCTGCATCTGGCTTCCTCTCGTCCGCCCGAGGTGAGAAATGTGTCTGGAAGCTTCAAAAGCTTTGCGAAGAAATGGTCCAGAGAGAATTCCGAGTCGTTGAGTTCTCTGGCTTTGGCCCACGGGTCATCCGCGTTCCAGAGGGAGGTGCCGAGTCGGCCCCCTGTGGCAAAACAACGGGCAATTCCGATGGCCCCCAGAGCTTCCAGGCGATCCGCGTCTTGGAGCGCTTGGCCAAGGAGGTCCGTGGGGCGAGCACCGCGACTGAAGCTGTGGTCCCGAATCGCCCCGCAGATTCGGTCCACTGACTCGGACTCGAAGCCGAGGTCTTCCAGAAATGGCCGGGACTTCGCAGCGGAAAGCTCACTGGCCTGAGAGCGAAGGGGGGAGTTCTTTGGCACGTTCACCAAATCATGGAGAAGGGCGGCGGCCACCGCGTCGCGCTGGTCAATTCCGCTCCCGGCAATGCGGATTGTCCAGATTGCTACCCGGTAGAGGTGGGGTAGGTCGTGGGCTGGATCGTGCTGAAACTCCCGCTTCACGAATTCGTGAATCTTTTTGAGCGCGGGGTCGGCTTGGATCATGGATTCCAGTTGGTGTCGGTCAGACGGAAGCGACATGGATTGGTTCTACTCCATTGGCGAATGGGGGTGCAATCTGATAACCAAAGGGAATCATGAAAGATAAAAACATCAAGGTTTTGATCCCCCAAGAAAAGATTGCCGGGCGCATCGCAGAGATCGGCGCTCAAATTACCCGCGATTTTTCCGGTCAGGAACTCGTGATGGTGTGTGTTTTAAAAGGCAGCTTCATGTATTTCGCAGACCTGGTGAGGCACATCAAGTTGCCCCTGACGTGCGAGTTCCTCTCAGTGTCGAGCTACGGCAATGCGAAAACCTCATCCGGTGAAGTTAAGATGGTGCTCGATCTCAGTACTCCGCTCGACGGAAAGAATGTGATCGTTGTGGAGGATATTGTGGACTCCGGACTTACGTTGCGGTTCATCCTCGATCTTCTTTCCGTACGGAATCCGAAGTCCCTCCGGACTTGTACCCTTCTCGAGAAGCCGGAAGCCTTGAAGGCGGACGTGAAGGTCGATTACGTGGGATTCCAAATCGGAAACGAGTTCGTCGTTGGCTACGGCTTGGACTACGCTCAGAATTACCGAGAGCTCCCCTACATCGGAGTTGTAACTAACTAGATTTGTCGGCCTGTTAGAGCGCCTTGTGGGCCAAGCTTTCAATGCGTCCGGCCGGAGTGATCTGGACCCAGCTTGCCTTCCGCTGTAACTCGCGAATCGTGCTGGCTCCACCATAGGTGAGCCCTGATCGCAGACCGCCAATAATGTCGGCGATGATGGCTTCCTCGTCTTCCCGGTAAGCCACATCTACAGCCACACCTTCGGCCGTTTTCCACTCCGGAACTCCACCCATGAATTCGTTCTGGGCCTCGAAGCTCGCCATTCCGCGATACTGCTTCACTTTTTTTCCGTCGGACTTAACGATTACTTTTCCCGGGGTGGGGCGGGTGCCGGCCAGCATGCCGCCGATCATCACGAAATCGGCACCGAAGGCGAGTGCCTTCACGATGTCGCCGGGGGCGCGGATTCCGCCATCGGCCACGAGAGAGCGATCGACTTTCGCGCATTCCTTGATTGCCGTGAGGTTCGGCACACCGAAGCCGGTTTTAATCCGAGTCGTGCACACCGAGCCGCCGCCGATTCCCACCTTGATGATGTCGGCTCCGCAGGCGGCCAGGTAATCGGCTCCTGCATAGGTAGCCACGTTGCCCGCCAAGATGCAGGCTTCCGGCAGCATCTCCCGGAGGCTCTTGATCATTTTTCCCACATATTTTGCGTGAGCGTGGGCCACGTCTACGCAGAAATAGGTGGCGCCCGCATCGCGAAGGGCTTGCGCGCGTTCCAGCTCCGCCTCGGTGGTACCGATCGAAACGAAGGCCTTTCCCTTTGAGGCGCGAAATTCGGCGACATTTTTTTCGATGCTCATGAATCGGTGAAGAACTCCGATCCCACCTTTGGCCGAGATGAAGTTGGCCATTGGACTCTCTGTGACGGAGTCCATGTTTGCCGTGAGAACTGGAAGGTCGAGGCGAAGCTTTCCGGTTTTGTCGGTGCTGGAGATGTCCACAAGGCGCCGGCTCTCGTGGCCGTTGTAGTTTGGAACGAGAAGTACGTCGTCGTAAGTGATGGCTTGGTTGCTCATGGCGTGTCCCCCAAAGATTGAGACCCTACCGCAGCCGGCCCGTCACTTCAATTGGCGCATGGCGTCGCCATTGAGGAGTTCACCCATCTTTTTGAACAATACGCCCAAGTCGATGGGCTTTTGCATCACTGTAAATTTTTTCGAGCCGCTGAGTTTTTCTAAAAGCTGCCGTTCCCGGGAGTCGTGTAGGGATGGGTCGAAAAGTATGATTACGTGGGGAACCGCGGTGTCGGAGTTCACCTGGCGGAGTATGGGCCCCCAATGATCCACGCGAGTGTTGTCGATGTCGAAAACCAAGCTTTTAAGACGGTAGAGCCCGGAAATGAGGGTGGCTTGATTCTGCAAATAGCGCGGGGAGATTCTTCGGACCACCACATGGGGCGTGCCGGAAAAAGTGTCCTTGATGAATTTGTTAATTGCGGCGTTTTTCGACAAAACGCCCAGTTCTGTGGGAATGCCTAGTTTATTGTCGGGAAACTTAGGCAGCACGGCCTTAAGCAGATCGCGGGCGTGTTCTTCCATCATGGAGCGGAAGAGATCTCGCATCGAGATCACTCCCACGAGTTTTTGCGCGCCGTTCACCTCGGCCACGACCGGCAGGTGGCGAAACCTGTGTTTGAGCATGATGCGGCCTGCCTCAGGAATTTCTTCCGCCGTGATGCATGTCACGTTTTTCGTCATCACGGTTCGGATGGATTTGTCCCAAAAGCGGCCCCGCTGAATCAGTTCAATTTGTTTGAGAAGATCGCGTTCTGTGAAAATTCCGGCCACTTCTTCGCGGGCGTTATCGGTGACGATTATTACCGCGCCCACGTTGTTTTCGCGCATAATGCGGATGCATTCGCCGATCGATGTGTCGGCGCGGGCCATGAGGAGCGGGGATTTCGTGAACTTGTTCTCTGGCTTCACGTATGAAACGATAACATGCGAAATGAAAAGATTTCTACGCACGAAAATTTCAATTCGTTACTCCGGAAGCTCTATGGAGGTGGAGGCCTACGTGAGCGAGGGTGGGGCAACTCGTCTCTTCATGGAGGAGCAGATTCCGTTCTTTTTAACGGAAGCTTTGGGGCAGCCGGTGGAGGCGATCGTATTAGGGCTGGAGATTCCGGCCGTTCTCGTGTTGGAGGGGCTGAAGAACGGAACGTTTTTCGGTCTCAAGTTTCTGGAGATGGATTCTGAGACGAAGTCGTTTCTAGCGTCGGAAATTGGCGCTCGTGGGGAGGTTCCGCCGTGGGTGCGGCGTAGTCCGCGGATTCCTGTGAGCCCGAATGAAGTGGAATATCCAGTGCCGAACCTCGGGGTGATTCGAACTCTTGGGAAGGAGCACTTCGTGAATGTGGTGAATTTCTCTCCCGAGGGGGTGCGGTTTGAAACCTATGGCGAATCCCTCTCGCACCTAAAGGTGGGGTCGGAGATAGGCTTTGACCTTGTGAGTAACCGTGGAGAGGTTTTGTCGGGTTTTCATGGGATCATTCAGAATATCTTTTCCTCACTGGGTGAGGGCGAGCTGGCTGAAAAGGGGACGCGACGAGCCTTTGGTGTGAAATTTTCCAATGTTCCGGAGACGACTGAAGCTCGTTACCGAGAACTGATCCGGGACTACTGTCTGATTTTCAAGAAAAAGGCCGAATCAAAGAGTTAGGGCCGAAGCTCTCTAGCCGCGTTTCTTCTTGCTCAAAAATGACGCACCGAATATATCCCGGTTTGAAACCTCAAACTTAATCGGGAGTGATCTATGAAAGTTCTATTTGTGATTGTTGCAGCTGTGATTTCCCTCAGCGCCCATGCGTTCCTTCCGGAGCAGCCAGGCGATTCCAAAATTACCCAAGTGGAAGGGGCGGATCTCTATTGTTTCGTAAAGGGCGGAGATGGTTTCTTTGCGATCGATGCCGACGCCCGCCGGGTTTGGCAAGCGAAGGCGCCACGTCCGGGCCAGCCGCTCTCGGGCTTGGAACTTAAGATCGAAAAATTCGATACGCTTCGTTGCGGCCCCAGCTGTTACGACATTCTCGGCACCATGCAGTTCATCGGTCAAAAGGCGACCTACTCGATCGTGACGAAGTGGAACAGCACCACGAAGAAAGTAGCTGGCGAAGCCACCATTTCTGGCGAGCCGGGAGAAGAGCCGGTGAAGTTCGAGCTTTCTTGTAAGACGAATTAAATAAGTTCAGTGTCAATTTTTTGGGAGGCCGGCTTTGACCGGCCTCTTCTTTTTTTGCGGGAAATTTGGTGGACTCGAGGGGAGTCGAACCCCTGACCTTGTCATTGCGAACGACACGCTCTACCAACTGAGCTACGAGCCCTTGCCTTTGACCTCATTTGACACATGCTCCCCACCAAAGGGGTCGGACACCGAATGGTGGTGGACGCTAGCGGAGTCGAACCGCTGGCCCCCTGCTTGCAAAGCAGGTGCTCTACCAACTGAGCTAAGCGCCCGTCCGAGATGGAGCGGTGAAGTTAACGGAAACCCCCGTTGAAGGCAACTTCAGTTGTAATTCGGGGGCAATGTTGTGGGGCGGGCCTCGTGGGCAAGAAGCCAGCTAACGTAATGCGTCACGCCGTCTTCCAGCGATCGGAAGGGTTTCTTGAAGCCCGCACGGCGAAGGTGGGTCACATCGGCCTCGGTGAAATACTGGTAGGCCTTTCGAAACTGTTCCGGTGTCTCGACCCATTCCACGTCCATTTTCTTTCCCAGGGCGGAAAACAGGGCTTCCATCATGGCGTAAAAGGTCCGCGCTTGTCCGGTGCCGCAGTTGTAGAGGCCGCTTTCGGGCTGATTGACCCGCATGAAGTCTACGATTTCCACGATGTCGTCGACATGGATGAAGTCGCGTTTCTGTTCGCCGTCTTTCACCGCAGGATTTGCTGAACGGAAAAGACGGCACTTTCCGGTGCGCTGGACGTGGCGAAACGAGTGGAACACGGGGCTGGCCATCGGTCCTTTGTGGCCCTCCTGAGAGCCGTAAACGTTGAAAAACTTCAGACCATACCAATGGGGCGGTGTTTTCGCCCCGGCGCGGACCTGTTCGTGTACCCAAAGATCAAAATCCTGTTTCGATTGCCCGTAGGGATTCATGGGTTTAAGGCGGAGTGCCGTTTCCCAGGAATCGGAAAAACCGTTCTCCCCGTTCCCATAGGTGGCCCCGGAGCTGGCGTAAATGTAGGGGACCCCTTGCTCGGCGCACCAATTCCAGAGGTGCTTGGAATAATCCACATTCCATTCCTGGAGGAAATCCATCCTGGTCTCAGCCGTATTCGTGCAGGCGCCGAGGTGAATCACACAAGAAACTTTTTCTCCCTGGGGCAAAAGCACATGCTCTTTCGCCGTAGGCTCGCCAGCAGGAGCGGCGGCACGGAGCTTCGCCAGCACTTGCGGAAAATACCGCCGATCCACCACCTTGTGGCGTTCCTCCGGGAACTTTTCGCGGGCCCAGTGATCCAGGGTTACGGACTCCGGACCGAAGTAGCCGCGATTTCGAAAGTGTTCCGGTAGATCCACTAAAATGAGGCGCTCTCCCGCGTCGGCGAGGCGCTTCGCTACGTGGCTTCCGATGAATCCTGCGGCTCCGGTGAGAATGATCATGGGGATGTGTTACCAGATTTTCCGCCCTAATTTCCACCTATCCCGCGCCGGGGATTTGTCTTATGATGCCGTCGCCATGGACGAAATTTCGCTCACAGAACTCAAGCGCACGCTCACCATTCAGAGGACCAAAATTGAGGCCCTCGGGAGGTCGCTTTGACGTCGACACGAAAGAGCGGCGGCTAGGCGAAATTCAGGCGATGGAGGCCGATCCATCGTTTTGGAACGACAATCGAAAAGCATCACAGATTCAAAAAGAAAAAGCCCAGATCGGGAGCATCCTTGCGGAGTTTAAAACCCTGCGCCAGGGCACCGACGACACCGGTGCATTGATCGAGTTGGCTGTGGAAAGCGGCGGAGATGCCTCCCTGCTTGAGGAAGCTGCCAAAGAGATTCGAAATCTTCAGCCGAAGGTAGACGAACTGGAGACGCGCACGCTTCTCGGGGGCGATAACGATCCGAAGAACTGCTTCATCAACATCAATTCCGGAGCGGGCGGCACGGAGAGCCAGGATTGGGCCAACATGCTGCTGCGAATGTATATCCGTTGGTGCGAAAAGAAGGGCTTCGGCTACGAAATCCTAGAGATCAGCGCCGGTGAAGAGGCGGGAATCAAAAGCGCCACGGTCAACGTGAAGGGCCAGTATGCTTTCGGTCTGTTGAAGGCGGAGAACGGCGTGCATCGTCTGGTGCGCATTTCTCCCTTTGACTCGAACAAGCGGCGACACACGAGCTTTTCCTCGGTGTACGTGTATCCGGAAGTTGACGAAGAAATTGATGTGGAGATTCGCGATCAGGACATTCGCGTCGACGTGTTCCGCTCCTCCGGCGCCGGAGGTCAGAGCGTGAATACCACCGACTCAGCCGTGCGAATTACGCACTTTCCGTCGGGCATCGTGGTGAGTTGCCAGAACGAGCGCTCTCAGCACAAGAACAAGGATAAGGCTTTTAAGATCCTTAAGGCGCGTCTCTATGAAAAGCACCTAGAGGAAGAGCGCGCGAAACAGGCGGCGGTGGAAGCTGGCAAGAAGGCCGTGGAATGGGGCAGCCAGATTCGATCGTATGTGTTGCATCCCTACAAAATGGTGAAGGATCACCGCACGGGAGAAGTAACCTCGAGCGCCGAAGATGTTTTGGATGGCGCGGTGGATCCCTTTATCCGCACCTGGCTCTTGTTCGATAAGGGGATGATTGAACGGAAGACGGGCGCCGATTCCGACGACGACGTTTAGTAACCGCTTGAAATCATAAGCAATTTCCCGGGCTGAGCCTGGCTTCCTTAGGGGCAAATCGCTCCTATCTCGTCAAAATCGCAGGCGAAAATACTCTTTGACATGCAGCGTTAAAAGGGGGATACCTGTCCAAATTAGTTTTTAAAAAAGGGTGTATCTCATGCGGTTCCTGCTCCTGTTGCCACTCCTCCTTCCTTTCTCTGCTTTCGCCGGTGAGCTTCAGGCGATCTTCGAATTTCCCTCCGACTTTAACTACAGAATCTACAAGGGAGTGAACGATACTAAGCAGCGGTTGATCGAAGCTCTCTTCGACAAAGCTCACGACTTTAAGGTAGCGGAGCTTTCCGGCGAGCACACGAGCATGCAGCTACGAATCGGCCGCGCAGTTTATAACAACCAAGATGTATTTAACTCGTATACCGTAGTAGACACGATCAACATCCCATTCAACCTCTACAGCTGGGGTACTCCGATCGGCGGCAGCCCTAACTTCAGCTTTTCCGTGGGCGTGGGCGGCGGTGTGGCGTTGAGAAACTTTCGACAGGTTTCAAAAAACGGCCTGAAGGACCTTCTATCGGTGAAGGAGCAGGCTGAGACGATCACGGGCACCGACTGGTATCGCACCAATAACGATGCGGCCAACGCTGGCGGCACGCCCGGCACTCCGGAAAACAACCCCCCGTTCAAAGAAATTCCGAAGAACCAAACCGATAACCCGCTCTTTGATCTCTCATCGATCAACCACGCCCGCTTCGCGAAGTTTTGGAACATCGTCGCCTTTCCCGCCAAGCTGCCGTTTCGTGCTGAGTGGCTCAAGCGAATGGAGCCAGGCGAGATCATCACCTACTCGGGTTCCGGCTATGTGGAACTCGGTCCGAGTTTCGGCTGGTCGAAGGAGTTCCGAGGATTTTTGGAGGATCAAACTCAGGTACTCAATGCCAGCGCCTGGTGGAGATATATGCTCTCCGGCGGTTTCCGAGTGGCCGTGTTGAAGGAAGACGAACGGTTCGTGAAACTGAAGTTCACCCGCACGATCGCGTGGGGCCAGCGCGCAGGTATCGGCGCCAGCTCCAATCGCGTGATGCTCTACGACGGTTTCGCCATCGCCGGAAGTAAGCTGGGCGAGTTCGGCGTGCAGGTGATGCCGTTTAACGTGAGTTGGACCAAGGTGGGCGGACCGGAGCTGGAGATCGGCTATCGGTTCGACCTCTCCAACCCCGAGGCCGCGGAAGCCTATGATGCTGCCGCCCTGGGGCGCCTCGCCAAGGCCGATGAGCTGTTCATTAAGTATCAGGGGCAGCCCGACGCTCCGGTGCGTCGCCTCTTTATTAAGGAAGGTAAAGAAACGTCTGAACGTTGGCAGCGCGATCAGAAGATCGTGATTTACCAAAAGAGTAAGAGCGCCGAAACTCGCACCACCGATGCTGACCTTACGCTCGAGTCGAAAGAGAAACAGAGAATCTATTCTGCTGTGGCGGAAAACCGTCTGGAGCAGAAGGTAACATTCGGAAGCCGCGAAAAGTTCGTTACGAAAGCTACGGTCGACTTCAAAGGGGAAGATCGAGGCATCGTTTTCGAAGGATGGACGGAAGACTCGATCACCGATGGCGTGGAACTCAATCAATACCAGAACGTGGTGGAAATGGTGCTCGCTCGGGGCACGATATTCCCGCGAATTCCCGCCTACGGTCCGCCGTCGGTTCCCGACCGTGGCTATAACGGCGACGACGGTATGCAGCTGCCAACCCAACAGGCCGTGAACACTGGAGCCACGAATTTCTACTACCGCATGGACTTCGATGAAAACGTTCTTGCCGGATTCCTGCGCACGAAAGAAGATCAGCGGTGGGAAGTTCTCGAGGATGTTTTCGGTGTGGGGCGTGGCAGCTGGAGCTCCCGCTTTCAGCGTATAATGCTGAAGGCGATGCAGGGCCTGGGCGTCACGGTGAATCTCTTGCTTTACCCGTTTGATCTTCGCCTCCGTGCGATCGAGAGCCTTTGGGTCGCTGATCGAATCGAAACCCAGTGGGACAACATTTCCAAGGAGTCGGAGCCTAAGGACTTGGCCTTTAAGCTGGGCAGTTTCTTTACGGATTCCGATTATGGACCCGAGCGCCTGGCTGTGTTCAGTCAAAGCACCAAGGAGCAGAAGGCTCCCTATTTTCTCACGGCCTCCAACTATTCCATGGGGCGTGTGGTGCTCCAGGAAGGCGCATTCTCCGACGTAGGGAAGACGATTGAAGAATACCGGAGAGCTGCGAACATCGATAATCCTGAGGTGGGAACCAACGTGAACCTTCACGTGAACTCGCTCTCAGCGGAAGTGATCGATCAGGATCGAATCCGTCTTCGTATCAACGTGGAGGGATCGCCAAAATTCATGTATTTCCGCATCACTCGCACAGGGTTGACGGAGTCGAACGAAAAGGAACTCGTGGTGCTCAACATGAACCAGGTTGGCGGCGCCGAGGTGCGTGAAATCATCTTGGATCGCACCGACGGGAACACCTATCGGGCCGCTCTCGCTCGAGCTTTCCTCGAGCGTGGATTCTATAACGTCTATTTTGCTGTAGGGAACGCGGGCCGCGATTGGGGACCCGTGACTAAGCAGAGTGTGTTCTTTCCATGGAAAGTGGAGCCCGCACCCGCACCGGTGGCGGCTGGGAGTGGCGGTGCTCCCTACGTGAAGAACGCCCCGGCGACGGCCCCGGTGGCTCACGGCAACTATTGGAGTTTTGAGGCTCCTTAGTCCGGGCGCCGTTTGACGCGCCACCTCTCCTTGTTTTCCCCAATTTCCACAGGAAATTTTGGGGATGAACTAGGTAATTTTTCGTTTCGCGCTGCATTTCTTTTGCGGGCTTCGAAACCTGTCGGGTAATAATTTTCCTTCGGGGGGACGAAGAAATGCGCGAAGGCATCAGCTTCTATGGTTACGTGGAGGTCGTTTGTGGGCCTATGTTCAGCGGTAAGACCGAGGAACTGATCCGGCGGATGAAACGGGCGCAAATCGCTCGCCAGAAGTTGCAGGTTTTCAAGCCCGTGATTGATGACCGTTACGGCAAGGAGTTCGTAGCGTCTCACAATGCCAACCGAATTGATGCCGTTCCGGTGGCCCACTCTTCCCAAATTCTAGAGATGCTCGACGACGCAACCCGGATTGTGGGAATCGACGAAGCTCAATTTTTTGACCCAGGCCTCTCTGATGTTGTGGAGCGTTTGGCCAATCGCGGGATTCGTGTCGTTGTGGCCGGTCTGGACATGGACTACCGCGGGAAGCCGTTTGGTCCGATGCCTGTGTTGATGGCAATGGCGGAAGACGTGAAGAAATTGCCGGCGATTTGTGTTGTTTGCGGAGCCCCGGCCACCAGATCACAGCGGGTGAGCGCCTCCGAAGAACAGGTCTTGGTGGGGGCCCACGACTCCTACGAAGCTCGCTGCAGGGCTCATCATCATCCCGAGGGGGAGAACTCGATGGTGGCCAAACAGCCATGGAGAGCGGCGGAGACGCAGGCTTCCCATTGATCGGCCTTTCGCGTTAGAAGGGCTCCATGGATAAGCAGTATCTAAACCAGAAGTATCAGCTGAGCGAAATTGAGCACGATTACGGCTCGAATGTGCACATCCTGAGTGATGTGGCTTTGTTCAGCTATTTGGCCAGTCTGTGTGTGCTGGAAACGAAGCAGCCCCAGATCAACGCGCTCGTGAAAATCATTTACGACTCCATGATTCACATTGTGGTCAACGAGGAGTTTCCGAGGAAGAAAACTCGGGTAACCACCCGGATGGCATCCAAGCATCCGGAGGGAACGTTCACGGCAGAGATGGTGGACCGGGAACAGCCCACGGTGTGCGTGAATCTGGCTCGTGCGGGAACCTACCCGAGTCACCTTTGCTACAGCGCACTTAACTATTTGTTGAATCCCGATAAGGTGCGCCAGGATCACATCATCATGAGTCGCACGGTGAACGAGGCTCACAAGGTAACTGGAAGTGCGATGGGCGGGGCAAAAATCGGAGGTCCCGTGGACGATGCAATCGTGTTGTTTCCGGATCCCATGGGCGCCACCGGAAGCACTTTGATTTCCGCCGTGGACCTCTACAAGAATCAGCGTTGGGAAGGAAAAGTGGGGAAGGCGCGCAAGTATATTGCACTGCATCTTATCGTGACCCCGGAATACCTCCGCAACGTACAGAAGCATCATAGCGATTTGATAGTATATGCGGTACGGTTGGACCGTGGGCTTTCTGCCCCCGAAGTGCTGGCTTCCCGGCCTGGTTCGAAGTGGGATCAGGAGCGGGGTCTTAATGAGGAGCAGTATATTGTTCCCGGCGGCGGTGGGTTCGGAGAGCTTTTGAATAACGCGTACGTTTAACGCGACGAATGTTTAACCCCGGAGAGAGGTGAATTTCACCCCTCCAGCGTAACCATCAAGGAAAGGGAACCGATGGCAGTGGAACGGCCAGACAACCCGAGGGTATTGATCCCCGAGGAGCGCCTCCAATCGAGAGTGCGTGAGCTGGCCAAGGAGATTGAAGAGCACTACGAGGGGTTGGAGCCTCTTGTTGTTGTATGTGTGCTTAAAGGGTCGTTCGTATTTTTCTCAGACTTGATTCGGCAGGTAGATTTGCCCATGCAGGTGGAGTTTCTCGGGCTCGGCGGCTACGCCAACCGTCCGAGTAATTCCGGAGAAGTGAAGGTGACCCTGGATCTCGCTAGTTCCGTGGCCGGAAAGCATGTTTTGATCGTGGAGGATGTGGTGGACTCAGGCGCCACGCTCCAATATCTCATGCAAACTCTCTCGGCTCGCAAACCAGCGAGTCTCAAGGTGTGTTCCCTGTTTCTGAAGTCTCATTCGGTGCGCAGTCCCTACGAGATCGACTTTGTTGGATTCAACATCGGCGATGAGTTCGTGGTGGGCTACGGCATCGACCATGAGGAACGGTATCGCTGGCTCTCCTACATCGGTGTGGTGGAACGGCCTCTTTAAGGCCGTGCCCGATCATCCGGAGGCCCTCATGATCATTAACAGCAGCGCTCCCACGCGCATCGACCTAGCGGGCGGCACCGCGGATATCTGGCCGCTTTATCTCTTTCATCCTGGCGCGCGAACCGTGAACGTGGCCATCGACCAACGGGCAAAGGTAAGGGTCGAGCGAACCGGTGGAAACGCCATCGAAATCATCTCCGAGGATCTTGGGGCCCAGGCGCAGTTTAACTCGATTGACTATGTGGAAGAGGCGCTCAAGGAGAAGCATCAGCTGGAGCTGGTTCTCCGTCTTCTGGCCTTTTTTCAGCCACGGGGCGGTTTGAAAATTCGCACGAGCTGCATGAGTCCGGCCGGGGCGGGGCTTGGCGGATCTTCGGCGTTGAACGTGGCCCTTTGCGGCGCCTTCAATGCCTTGATCGACGGCCGCTACTCCCGCGAAGAGCTCCTCACGATCGCAAAAAACATTGAAACTCAGGTGCTGAAGATTCCCGCAGGAGTGCAGGACTATTATCCGGCGATGTATGGCGGTCTGAACTCGGTGCTTTTGGAAGTGACCGGGGAAGGGGTGCTTCGTCACTCCCATATCCTCGCTCATCAGATCGCGACACGGATGGTGCTTATCTATAGCGGCAAGAGCCGCAACTCCGGTTTCAATAACTGGGACGTGATGAAAAATTACCTCGACGGAAACCAGGAGGTACAGAAGCACCTCGCCGGCATTCAGGAAGCTGCCCAGGAAGTGGAGGGTGCGCTCAAGACGGGTCGTTGGCCCGATGTGGCTCGCGCCATCGAGTATGAGATGAGCCATCGTCGCAAATTGTCGCCGGGCATCTCCACGCCGGAGATTGACGAACTCGCCACGTTTGCCAAGGAAAACGGAGCTCAGGCCACGAAGATCTGTGGCGCGGGCGGTGGCGGATGCGTGATGTTTTGGGTGAATCCGTCGGATAAGCAGCTCCTGCGCGGAAAGCTTCGGGAGAAGGGTGCCCAGGTGATCGATTTCCATGTGGACTCCGAAGGGCTTAGCGTAACGGCAGTATGACCCCCAAACGGTTCGCAGGCGTGGAGTTGGGGGGGAGCAAGAGCTCCCGCACCACAGTAGTGCTGCTGGACTGGTTTGATCGCGATGAGCGCGCCTTTGTTAGTGGGATTCATGCGCAAGTGCAGGGGCGCGACGGCTCCACGGGCGACGATCGACTAATCGCGCTCCTCAATGAACACGAACTGGCGGGAATCGGAATAAATGCGCCGCTTTCGTTCCCTCCGTGTGTGGGGTGCGCTCTTTCGGTATGCCCCACCGCGAGATTTTGCGAAGTTCCCGAAGTGGAGTGGATGAGAAAAGAGGCCAAACGTCTGAGAATTCCCAAAGCAAAGCATCCTACCCCTTACACCCAGCGCCCAGTGGATCTGGCGCTGCGCGGAGTGATCGCAGAACGGGTGAAGGGAGAAGCGTTTGCGGAGGAAACTTTAGGAGCCAACCGGGCGCCTCTTGCAGCGCGCATGATGTATTTGCGCCGACATCTTCTGTGTGGGGATTTGTTGGAGTGCAACCCCCGCGTGTCGGTGGCGGGCATGGGACAGAGGCTGAAGTTTTCGACGAGAGGGTTGCGTCGCTACCGCGACGTGGAGGATGGCGCTCTCCATCGTCTCGAGTTCCTCGAGCGATTGGCCGAGGGAGGCGCTCCCGGAATTTTCTTCTATAAATCTGATCAAGTGGCTCTTGCCCGGGATCTCGGGAGTTTCGATGCCCTCAGTGCTGCGGTGATGGCTTTGTATCGCGAGTTGAATTTGCTGGACGCACCACTTTTCCCGGCGGCATGGGGAAATGTGGCCGTGCCGGGCACAGCCCGAGCGTCTCGTGTTTCCAGGGAAGGGCTTCTCTCGTGAAGGTTTGGCTGCTTCTGATTTTTCTTTGCGGCTGCTCGTGGAAGAGTGATCGTCTTGGTTTCAATTTGGTGAGCGAGAATGTTCAACTGGATTGGAATCGCGTGGTCGACGCGTCGTCCGTGATTGTGATCGACAACATCATGGAGGGATTGGTTACCTATAGTCCGTCGTTTCATGGTGGCGCGCCGGAACTTCTGCGGCCAGTTCCTGCGCTCGCCAAAAGCTGGACGATTTCCGATGGGGGACGCAGGATTCGATTCCATTTGCGCGAGGGAGTGAAGTGGACGGATGGCGTGCGACTTCATGCCCAGCAGTTTGTGGATTCCTGGCAGAGATTGCTCTCTCCGGAAACGAGAGCAGATCAAGCGTCCCATCTTTTTCATATTGTGGGGGCTCTTGAGTTCAATCGGGGGCGACTCAAGAATTTTGAAGATGTGGGGGTTAAGGCGGTCGACGCTCACACGCTGGAAGTCCGTCTGCAGGAGCCAGTCCCATATTTTTTGCACCTTCTCACGACCCCGAGCACTTTTCCGGTGCGAAAAGACATCATTGATCGCTTGGGCGTGGACTGGGTGCACCCGGATCACCTCGTGACCCTTGGTGCGTATCGACTGGAGCGCTTGGTTCCCCGGGATCGGATCGAGTTGGTGAGAAATGCGGAATACTGGGGCGAGCCGCCCGCCATTCATCGGGTGGTGGCTAGAATGGTGTCGGAGCCATCTACGGCGTTGGCCATGTTTGAAAGCGGCGAGCTTGATGTGTTGCCGCGGGAGCTGCCCGCGAATCTGCTGGGTGAGCTAGCAAAGCGAAAAGAATTTCGGTCTGGCTCTCGTCTTTCGACCTTTTTTCTTATGCTTAATACGCGGCGTCCTCCATTTCATCGGGTGGAGGCGCGGAGAGCATTTTCCGAGGCTTTGGCTCGCGAAGAGCTGGCGCGGTTGTTTCATGCGAGCCCCGCCCGAAGTCTTGTTCCTCCCGGCCTTGCGGGGTATCGCCCTTGGGAGCCTTCGCCAGCGAAGGACATTAAACTGGACGGGCAGCCTCTGGATTTGAGGTTCTCCGGCAGCGACACCTGGAACGTGGCGTATCAGTTGTTGCAAAAGCAACTCGAGAAGAAAGTCGCGCTTCGACTCCAGCGAATCGAGTGGAAAGATTTTAATGAGATTCTTTCTTCTCGAAAGAATCCAGCGCATCTGCTGCATTTTGGCTGGGGGGCCGACTATCCCGACGCGTTGAGTTTTCTTAGGATTTTTGTTTCCGACTCGGAGACCAACCTCACCGGTTGGAACAGTAAGGAGTACGACGATCTGGTCGCTCGCTACGGTCGGGAGACCAATGAGGAGTCTCGCGCTTTGCTCGCACGAGAAGCGCAGGACATTTTGGTTGAGCGTGAGGCGGTGATTGTTCCGCTTGTTCACTCGTCGCACCAAGCGTTGGTGAGGGAGGGGATTAAGGGATTGGCGCTCAATCCGCTTGATAAGTGGTACTTCCGCACGCTGCGTTGGGAATGATCTCTTTGCAAATTGCCCCGGCTTCTCTACACTGATGCGTGAGAAACCAAGGGAGTGAATGAAGATGCGGAATTTTATTTTTTTCGTGCTGGCAGTTTTGGTGAGCGGAAGCGTTGAAGCGTCCAAGGCTCGAGTGCAAAGTTTGCAAGGGGCCCGCTTTCTTAGGGATCCCCAGACTGTCTTCACCAATCCAGCTCATGTGAACGATCTTGGCGAATACTTCACCGCTGAATTTGGCGGTACCGCCAACTCCGACTCTCCGAAGGCAGAGGGAGGGCTTTTGCTGAAGAAGATGGGCGGGAAGGCGGGGCTTTACCTCGGCCACATGAATTCCACGCAGAGCGCTCTGCGCGATAGCGAGGCGTATCTGCAGGAGGAAAATCCTTTTGAGATTACCTACGGCCGAGGGGTCTGGGGCGCGGCTTTGAACTATTCCCGAAGCAATAAGAACACCACGATCAAGGGGCAGAAGACTCTCGGTGCGAGGTTTGGTCTCGCCGAGAAAACCTGGGAAGTGTTCACCTCCGTGGATTTTGTGGGGCAGACTCGGAAGTCTGCGTCGAATAGTTCCAAGCTAAAGTATCCCGCCGTGAATTTGGGCGGAGAGTTTAAAGCGGGTGACCTCTATTTCTTTGCGGAAGGCACTTACGCCCGCTCCAGGCAGGACATCACCTCACCCATCACCAAGGGCGGAGCCGAAGTGGACAAGAAGGTTTGGGAGCTGGGTGTGCAAGACCTCTCTCTGAGCAATAAAGATCGCACTTTCTACTACGGAGCCTCTCTGAAGTATGACGTGCTGGAGAAGGATGTTTATGCTCAATATAACTTCACCGCGCCGGTGGTGATCGGAATTGAACAAGCGGTGGCGGACTGGTTTAAGGCTCGCGCGTCGCTCACCCAAAACCTTCTCATCGGTTACTCGAAAGACACCACTTTGACTGCGCCCAGCGACAGGAAGGATACGGTGGCCAACAATACGTCGGCTTCCGCCGGCGTAGCATTCACCTGGAAGGGCTTCGACCTCGATGCGGTGGTGACCGGTTCCACCTCCGGTGAAATCAGCGGGAACTCGCTGTTTACGCGGGCGTCGGCTACTTACAACTTCTAGCGGGCGGCCCGCTAGCGTCGATCTTTCAGCGCTGCCTCTTCGAGGGCTTGCGCTGATTTCACGGCCTGGAGTCGGCCCGACTTTGTGGGAAGCATCCAGGCGGACCCGCCCGTAAACTCCTTACGGCCTTCCGCCATCATTCCCACCAGAGAGCCCGCGAGGTCGGGAATCGAATCCGGGATCGCGTGCCACGAGGGGCTTGCATAGACCACGGAACCTTTTTGAGCGAATGAGTTCCAGGCGCGGAACTGGTCTTTCATGGCAGGAAGCTCTTCTTCCGATGCAATCACCATGTGCACGGCGTTTTTCGCGAGAGACTGGAAGCTGTAGGTGCGGAGGTCGAAGTCCCTCATGGCACGCACTTGGTGAAACACAGCTTCCTTGTAGTGGTCCGGGATGTCCTTCACTTCTTCCGGCACACGCTCCGGCACGATTCTCTGACTGAGATAAGAGCGGAAGATCATGTTGTAGTAGAAGTCGTAAACGTATGGTCCCCAAAGCGGCCCCCACCAGAGACGGAGAGCATCGAGATTCATCTGGATCCATTGCCCGTTCCCATCATAGCGATGCAGTGAGATCACGAGCGGTGCGAGGAAGATGAGCTTGTCGGTGAGGTCTGGATAACGATCTGCGAACGCGGCGGCGATGCCTGCTCCGTAGGAAAGACCCACGACGGTGACCGGGCGTGACACCTTGAGGGCGCGAAGTACATCCGCCGCTTCGTCGGCGAGGCTCTCGGGCGACAGTCCCGTAGTGTAAAACGCTGGGGTGCCGCGATCTTTCACCTCGGCCTTCAGGGTGCGAATCTGTCCGCGGAACTCGTAGCGGATCACGCCGAAGCCTTGTTGGGTGAGGGCGTCCGTCATGCCGTCCCAGCGTTCCATGGGATAAACGAGGCCGTTCATGAGGAGCAGGGTGGGTTTCGACCCCTTGGCGGCGGTGACATTCACGGCCACGCGGTGCCCGTCGGGGAGCGACACGTATTGAACCCGAGCCTGGGCCAGGGTGGAAAAGCTGAGTGCGAGTAGGACGAGAAAGCGCATGACGAGACCCCCTAAAAGTGGAGCCGTTTTGACCCTGTAGGGCATTTTGGCTCCAGATTTCAATGCGTTGCGTTCATACCTTGGCCCGTGAGGAATTGGAAGGGGTTATTTGCTCAAGTATCTAGAATTAAATGAAAAATCCCCACTTGTAATGCGGTGCGCAAATTGATACAAGCCCGACCGGAAGTCTCTGGATTTCCGTTTGCTCATGCGCTTGTTGTTGAACCGTTTCCCCGTGGAGGAGTGACCCAATGATGTTCCGGACCCCATTTGTAATGCTTCTGGCTGTGGCGGTAAGTGCCCAGTCGATCCTGGCTGGTGCTCAGGAAAACCCTAACCGCCCAGGACGTCCTGGCGGAGGCGGCGGAAACACCGCCCCGGCTCCGACCCCGACCCCTGCACCGGCTCCTGCCCCTGTAGACACGAGCGCTGCTAAGGCCGCCGGTCTTGCCGAAGGTCAGACCGCTGGCGCCCGCGAAGGTCAGGATCGCGGTCCCGTAGAAGGTCGTGCCGCTGGTCTTGCCAAGGGTCTCGAAGAGGGACGTGACGTTTGTGAAAAGGAAGAACGTCGCAAAGCTTATGACGAGGGCTACCACGAAGGTTTCCGCGAAGGTGAACGTCGCGGAGCCTGGGATGGCTCAGCTCGTGGTCGTCAGGACGGCGAACAGCGCGGACGTTCCGAAGGTGACACCGACGGTATCCGTCGCGCCGATAGCGATGCCCGCACCCACGCCTATCCTGTGGGACGCGAGCGCGGTTATAACGAAGCGAACCAGAGCGATGCTCCTGCCCGCGGAAACGCCGACGGAATCGTGGCCGGTGATGCGCAAGCTCGCGAAGCGGCGGAACGCACGGATTATCCCCGTGGTCGCAAAGCTTACTCAGACGAACGCTGGGCTGAAGCCGTTGCGGTAGAGGAGAGCTTCAACCAGAAGAATCCTCCTCGCGTGAACGCGATGCTGGAGCTTTCCAAATTTGCGATGCTTGCCGCAGCTCCCGCCCCCGGTGATCGTGATGGCCGAGGCGGACGTCCTGGCGATGGTCGTGGTGATGGTCGTGGCGGTAACAACGGCGGAAATAACGGCGGAGGTAATAACGGAAACGTAAACGTTCCCGGCGTTACGGCTACCCCCGACAACCGCTACAACGCTCCTTCGCGTACCTGGCCGACTCCTGAAGAGAACGCCGCTTACCGTACGGCTTACAACGAAGGCTACAAGAGCGGATTCCAGGGCGCCTATGCCCAGGGCTACTCCGTGGCCTACCAGGCCGCTTACCGCACGGGTCAGGATCAGGGCTGTAACGAAGCTCGCAACCGTCGGTATCCGGAAGCTCGCCGCCGTGGTGAGGAAGAAGGACATCGCGCCGGTTACGATCGGGCGTACCGCTTCACCTACGACCGCGTGTTCCGCGAGTACTACGACGCGAACTTCCGCGAGTACTCCGATGCGGCTTACCGTCGTAGCTACCAGGGTTACTACGACAACTACTTCGAGCAGGCCCGCTCGGAAGCTTATCGCGCTCGCTACAACGAGCTCTACAACGCTTCCTATGAGCCTGCCCGCGCGGCTAAGTATGCGGAGATGTATCCTGGCTATGCTCAGGCTGCGTTCAACCGCGGACGCACCGACGAGGCCGCCGAGTTCGCCGCCCGCCCTGTAAGGATCTTGGGCGCGGAAGCAACGGAGACCATCGTGAACGGAGTGTTTGAGCCGGGCGAAGCCCTGCGCGTGAAAGTAAAAATGCGCAACTTCGGCGGCAACATCTCCCGCGACAAGCTGAAGCTTCAGGTCCAGGCTCTCGATGCTTCGAGCGCCGTGATCACCGAAGCCGAGCAGGTTCTCGCGCAGAACATCAAAGCCAAGAGCATCACTACGGTGGGCGAGGCTTTGGAGTTCCGCATGAATGAAAATGCGGTGAACCGGGCGCGCACGTTCCGCGTGAGCGTGGTGTATCAGGGTAACGTGATCTCCACTCAGGATCTCGCGGTAACGACGAAGTTCATGATCGACGTGAACTTCGCCGAAAGCCCCGAGCTCAAAGAGGGCCTCGAGAGCGTGCTGCGCGTGAAGGTGAAGAACCAGAGCCGCGCCGCTACCGATGCTGCCTTCGCGGTGAAGTTCTCGTCGGACCCGAAGGTTCTCGAGATCCAGAATCCGATCGTGGCAGTGGGCGTGCTCAATGCCGGCGAAGAGCGAGTGATCGACTACAAGGTGATCGCTCGCGGTCGTGGCGGATCTTCGATCAGCGCTCCCGTAGTGTTCGAGGCCGCTCTCGGCACCGGACGCCGCGTGGGACTGATGGATCGTGAGGAGCGTATCCCGCTCGTGAACGACTATCGGATTCACACCAACGGCGCGGCGTCGAACCTGCGTACCGCCGGTGTGACCCGTGTGAGCTACACGATCACCAACGTGGGATCGAGAATGGTGATGAAGGGCCTTCAGCTGAAGGTGAGCGTCACCGGGGACAACTCCGCGAACTTCGCGGTGGTAGGTCCTAACCCTCAGTACCTCCAGCCGCTCCTTCAGGGGCAGAACCTCACCTTCGTGGTGCCGGTGCTCGCGAAGAGCTCCGGAATGAACGGAGTGTTGGAACTGGAAGTGCAGGAAGACGGACGCACGGTGGTGATCCACCGCGCCGAGTTCTAAACCAATTTTTAGAGACCAGAGGTAATTATGAAATTCGTGAAAGTGATGATGGCTGTAGCAGTGGCTCTGGTAGCGGTGGGATGCGGAAAGATCCCCAGCGCCTACCAGGGTGAGTTCGTGGATGCCGCTTCGGGCGTGAAGCTGAAGCTCGGCGGAAGCGACGGTGAGCTGGTGTTTGCCGACGGGCGCAAGCTCGAGGCAAAAGCCGACGACCATAAGTTCGAGAACATCAAAGAAGGTAAGCCCGGAATTTTCCTCGGCCAGAACACTCGTAATGGGAATCTGGTGGACATCTTCTGGCTGAACCCGAACCTCACGACCCGTCAGGAAGTGGAAGGCTTCGTTTGGTACACGAGCGAAGTTCTCTACACGATCGTGGACTCCAAGCGGGAGGACAAGGTTCCTTCCGTTCAGTTCTTCCACTGCACCGACGGCCAGGTGATGCTCGACATGACCACGCAGCAGATGCAGATGGGTTGCCCGGCCGGTCCGAAGGTTTATACCTTCGTGCGCGGAGGCGAGGAGAAGCCGAAGAATCCGAGCAACGGCACCACTGGCGAGATTCAACGCCTGTAAATAGCTGGCGATTTTCAACGTGTTGCGCATGGGCGCGGCTCCCTTTAGAGTCGAATCCATGCGCATTTTGCTTTCTGGGGCTACAGGATTTGTGGGGAAGAAGCTCGGACTAGAGCTTGTGCGGCGAGGCCATGAGGTGGTGGCCGTGGTGCGAAACCCGGGAAAAGTGGAGCTCCCGTTTCCGTCGGAAGTGATTCGCTGGGGCGACGTTCCGGAGAATATCGACGCCGTGATTCATCTGGCCGGAGAATCGATCGCCGGAGGGCGTTGGACCGCCCGTCGAAAGGAACAGCTTGTTACGTCCCGTCTCGGAACCACCCGGCAGCTCGTGGAGATTTTGCCGAAAGTTCGCGGCCGCAAACCGCGGGTCGTGCTGGGTGCATCGGCGGTGGGGATCTATGGGGACCGTGGCCACGAGGTGCTGACGGAGAAGTCTCCGCTTTCGTCGTCATTTTTAGGCGACCTTTGCCGCCGTTGGGAGGCGGAGCTTTTTCGCGCCGAGGACTTTGGCTCGCGAGTGGCGGCGTTTCGGATCGGTGTGGTGCTCGGGCGCGACGGCGGCGCCCTCCGGGAAATGCTGCCGATGTTTAAGCTTGGCGTAGCGGGCAGGCTCGGGAGTGGCCGGCAGTGGATGAGCTGGATTCACTGGCGGGACCTGGTGGGAATTTTCATTCACGCGCTCGAACACGAAGAGGTGAGGGGCTGCTTCAATGCGGTGGCGCCGGAGCCGGTAACGAACGCGGATTTCACCCGCTGTTTGGCCGACGCCGTGAAGGCCCCGGTTTTCCTTCCGGCTCCTGAAGGGGTACTGAAGATTTTGCTGGGCGAAATGAGCGTGATTCTGCTGGCGAGTTTGCGTTGCAGTGCCGGCGCGATTCAGGCGTCGGGTTACCAGTTTGAGTTTCCGGACCTCTCCGCGGCCTTACGGAATCTGTGTGGATCCGTGGAAGGGACCCATGGACGGTACTCCGATGAGTTTGAGGCGGCCCAGTGGGTGCCCGCCCGTGGCGTGTTTTCGTTCTTCTCGGATGCGAAAAATCTGGAACAGATCACTCCTCCTTCGTTGCGATTTCGAATTCTATCGATGAGCACACCGTCGACACAAAAGGGCACAGAAATATTGTATCGGCTCCGCGTGCATGGAGTTCCATTAAGGTGGAAAACCGTGATCACGAGCTGGGAGCCGGGCAAGAGGTTTACGGATTACCAGGCAGCCGGGCCCTATTCCCTTTGGGATCATTGCCATGATTTTGAGGAGCTCGGCACGGGGACTCTGCTACGCGATCGAGTGGTGTATCGGCTGCCGCTTGGCTGGCTTAGCTATGCGGTTGCGGCTCGCTGGGTCGCAAAGGACGTAGGATCCATTTTTGATTATCGACGTCAGGTGATTTCTCGGAAGTTCGGAGGAAACGGTGCGGTCCTTTGATCGGTCCCTTGTTCCGGTTCCCAAAGATTTTCGCCGGATGAATGGTGACTTCGACGTGGAGATCGGATGCGGCGTGGGCCTTCACCCGATCCGCTGGTCGTTGGCGAACCCGTCGCGAACGCTGCTCGCCTTTGAGCGGACGACCGAGAAGTTTCAAAAGTTTCAGCGGCGGCTCGACCGGCACCCGCAGGTGAGAAACGTGATCGCCGTGCACGGCTGTGGGGTCGCGTGGCTTTCGCATCTCTCGCCGGGAGCAACCGCGGGAAAGATCTATCTTCTTTATCCCAACCCATGCCCGAAGGAGAGCCAGAGCAATCAACGCTGGCATCGAGCTCCGGCGATGGCGCTTCTGCGGGAAATTTTGCGGCCGGGAGGCTGTCTCGAGCTGGCGACCAATGAGGAGTGGTATTTTCAAGAGGCGAGGGAATGGCTCACGGGGCATTGGAACTTTCGGCTGGAATCCGCCCATGCCGTGGAGCCGGGCGCAACGCCCCGCACACACTTCGAAAGGAAGTATCTGGCGCGGGGCGAGAGGTGTTGGAATCTTCTGGTTTCTAAGCCATCCTGAGGGCATGAAGCAGATTTTTGTTTTGTTGGCGGGGTTGCTGTTTTCACTTTGGGCCGCGGCGTTTCCGGTGAATTTTGAAAAGAATATTCATCGGGGGCCGATCACCTTCGGTTTGGCCAATGATTATGTATACGACACCACGGTGGCCACCACCGGTGATATCTATGTTGTTGGGTCCACCGATGGCACCTTTTCCGGCCAAACTTCGTCGGGTGGTCTTGATGGATATATCGCCAAATACAACTCTGGGGGCGCTCTCCAATGGGTGCGCCAGTTTGGTACCGCAAGCACCGACGGTGCCTACTGCGTAACGGCCAATACTACGGGAGCCAACGTTTATGTGGGGGGATTTACGGACGGCACGCTCCCCTCGATGACGAGTTCCGGCGGGCGGGACGCATTCGTGAAGACGTACAATTCTTCGGGCACGGAGATTTGGACGATTCAGTTTGGAACCGCGGGAGACGACATCATCTACGCCTGCACCCGCGATCTTACCAATAATCCCATTTTGGCAGGGTCCACTACGGGCGCTTTTTCCGGTTACACTAACCAGGGCAGTACCGACATGTTCGTGACCGAGCGCACGAGCGCCGCAGGGGCGCAAACCTGGATGCGCCAGATGGGCACCACAGGGGAGGATGAAATTTTTGCGGTAGGAATGGATTCTTCGAACCGCGCCTATTTGGCGGGCTATACCTCGGGGTCTTTTTCTGGCTACACCAACGCCGGCGGCTACGACGTGTACACCGCCCGTATCTCCACGGCGGGTGCCATCAACTGGTTTCGGCAGTTCGGCACCACCGGAGATGACTACGCTTACACGCTTCCCTGCACGACTGGTGGTCTATGCTATCCGGCCGGTATGACTACGGGTACATGGAGCGGACAAACTTCATCGGGCAATGAAGATGCCTGGTTTGGCAGGTATTCTGCCACCGGCACGTTGAGCTGGTATCGGCAATTCGGAACCGCGGGGAACGATGCGGTGAAGGGGGCCAGGCTTGATACCAGTAGTCGCCCGATGCTCCTTGGCACCACGGACGATTCTTTTTCGGGGTATACGAATAAGGGTTACAACGATCTTTTCTATGTTCGCTACACTTCAGCGGGCGCAGTAAGTCAGGCGCTAAAGCAAAACGGCACGACGGGGCAGGACTCCATCGCCGCCAATGGCTACGGCAGCACGCTCACGGCGTTTCCCGCCGTGGGGGCGGCGAACCGGGAGTACACCGGCTACACCATTCTCAAGGGTTATGACATTTACACCATGAGCTTCTCCACCACGGGAGTGCAGTCGATTTTGAGCCAAGGGGGGACGTCAAACTAAATGCGCGCCCTATTTTTTCTTTTCCTTTTTGCCAAATCCGCTGGGGCTTTTCCCGAGAGTTATGAAAAGCAGCTGCATCGCGGACCGGTGAGCTTTGGTGCCGCCAATGATTTCGTGTTCGACTCCACCACCGATTCCGCAGGAAATATTTTCGTGGCCGGGGCCTCCGACGGGTCATTCTCTGGTTTCACCAGCAACGGCGGGCTCGATGCGTGGGTGGCGAAGTTCAACTCATCGGGCGTGCTGCAGTGGGTGCAGCAGATCGGGACCTCTGCCACGGAGGGTGCCTACTGTGTGACGGCTGATTCGGCGGGCAGCGTAGTGATTGCCGGATTTACGGACGGGATATTTTCCGGGCAGACGAGCGCCGGTGGGCGAGACGCTTTTGCCGTGAAATATTCTGCGGCGGGAGTGCAGCAGTGGATTTCCCAGTGGGGAACCGCGGGAGATGATCTGGTCTATGCATGCACGCGGGATTTGTCGAACAACCCGATTTTTGCCGGCTCTACTACCGGAGCCTTTTCGGGATACACCAATGCCGGATCCATCGATATGTTTGTTAACGAGCGAACCGGTGCCGGAGGAGCGAGTTCCTGGGTGCGCCAGCTTGGCACGAGCGGTGACGATGAACTCTTCGGCATCGGGCTCGACTCCAGCAATCGGCCCTACGTCGTGGGGTATACCTCGGGCTCATTTTCCGGCTACACCAATGCGGGCGGCTACGACTTCTATATGGCGCGGCTGAGCGCTACGGGTACCTTGAGCTGGAACCGCCAGGCAGGAACCACAGGCGACGACTATGCATTCACGGTGCCGTGCCGGACCAACGGCACCTGCTATCCCGCGGGGCTCACGATGGGTACGTGGACAGGGCAAACAGCGCTGGGAGGAGAAGATGCTTGGGTCGCGGCTTACACCGCCACTGGCACGAGAAGCTGGATTCGGCAATTCGGCACCACCGGCGACGATGCGGTGAAGGGCGGGCGGATGGACGGCTCGAATCGCCCCGTGCTCGTGGGGACTACGAACGGAGCGTTCACCGGATTTACGAATAAGGGCTACAATGACCTCTTCTACACGCGCTATGCCACCACGGGAACGGTAAACCAAGCGCCCGTGCAGTCGGGAACCAGCGGCCAAGACTCGGTGGCGGCGAACGGCTATCTCACCCAAGCCAAGCTTTCTTGTGGGGGGGCTTCAAACAGAGCGTTTTCAGGATTTTCCAACCTCAAGGGTTTCGACGCCTATTCCTTCAGCTTTGCCGCCAAGGGCACTCTCACGGTGAGCGGGCAAGCGGGCACTTCCGACTAGTAGGTCAGTGACGGCGCTCCATTCCGTCTTTCATGCGTATTAAGGTTCCGGCGAAGTCGTTCACAAAGCGAGTCGCTTCCGGTGAAAAAGTTCGCCCCATCAACGTGAGCTGAAGCTTCTCCGGGTCGAGCAGGTCGGTTTGCTCTTCGTCCTTCCATGCCACGAGGAAATTTTTCTCGAAGCGGGCGATTTCCTTTTTGTCGAATATCTCCGCGCCGAATTCTCGGAAACTGCCTTGGAGGGTATCCGGGTTCAGGTTCGAGGATCCACCCATGAGGTAGGCGCCGTCGATCGAAGTGATCTTGCGATGGTTCTCTTGGTGATAAGAGCGCTTTTCTCCATTCGGCAGTGTGGTGTGAATGCCCACCGTGCGGCGTGCGCGAAACTCGATCCCCGCCTTTACCATTTCCCTGAGGAAGATGGTGTTGGGTAGTCCGTTCATTCCGAAGTTTCCGTTGTGATCGGCGATGATCTTAATGTCGAGGGAGGGGTTTCGGAGTTTTGCCTTAATCAAAGCATCGTTCACATACTTGTCGTAGATGAAGAGTTGCTCCATGTAGATGTTCTTCTCCGCTTTGGAAATTCGATCTACCAGCATGTTCCTCACGTCCATGATTCGCCCGTCAACGTTAGCCTCCGCCAAACGAACCATCTCAGTGCCCTTCTCGGGATACTGATCTCGCTTCACCGCAAACCAGCTCAGAATTTCATCACGCTTTGGAAGGAACTCTTCGTTGGAGAAACCCTGTTCCTTGAAAAAGAACCACTTTCGCTCCTTGGGGTCGAGTGTAAGGGCCGCATCCACATCGTCGTAGTAGGCGGCTTGCACGAGTGCGGCCGCGGGGCCTTCCACGTAGATGGCGTCGTCGTAGTAGTAGCCGCCGGAATGGTCGGTCCAGTTCTTGGAGCCGAAGTAGGCCTTTGGGTTAGGAGTGTTGGCATCCACCACGATGACCTTCGAGTGATCGATTTTCGACTCGAAATAGGTGTTCATCTTTTCAATTTCCTTGAACACGGCGTCTGTCTTTGGAATCAGGCCCGTGAGACCAAAGGGAATTCCCGGGGGGTGACGCTGAATATTGGCTTGCATGAGATAGAAACGCCCCTGCAGCCGGGGATCTGATTTCACCCGATCCCGGATGTATTCAAACACCGGCATCATCTCTTCCTTCATGTTGTAGTTGGTGGCGTAGTCGTGAAGGAACAGAACTCGGAAATTTGGATTTTTCTCGGCCTTCAGAATCGTCTGGTCCAAAAGATGCTTTGCGAGGGTTCCGCCGAGAGTGCCTCCGAACAAGAAAATGTTGATGAACACCGAATCCTGGGCACTGTCGACTATTTCACGAATTTTTCGGTAAATTGGGTCCTGCACAAAAACAATGTGCCCGTCAGAAGATCCCGGGGCGGGCATTTTCATCCACGGCTGGGTAAAGTCGAGCTTTCCTCCTCCGAAGATCACTCGCTCATTGAACCAATTGATACGAGCTTGGGAGCGATCATTGTCACTGACAACTTCCACCTTATTGCCGGGAATAAATCCGGTATAGGTGAGGGAATAACCCGGAGTGCCGGGCACCAGGCGTTGCAACGGTTCCGCCACGAGAGAATGACGCTTCAGTACCTTCACGAATCCGGCCAGATCCAGTGACGCAATTCGGTCGGCTTCCTGGGCTAATTTTGGTCCTGCATTGCGGAAGAGATCCAAAGTGCTGCGAGAGGAGTAGAGCGTGGAGAGCACGCCGCGCGCGCGCTCCTTTTGTTGAGGGGTCCCTTCAAGAGGGTGGTCGATTAGATCTCTAACGGCGTTCATCCGGAGCAGCATTTGGTGCTCCAGAACTTCAGCGAGTTTCTTGGAGTTGGGCTCCATCACCTTCCACCAAACCACGGGCATCAGGATTTTTTCCGGCAATTCTTCGTCGAGCTCCTTGATCAGGCGCTGCACTTCCTCTTTCTTTTCCGATTTGGCAACCGCTTTTAGGAAGGTGTCTGAATGACGAAGCTCCACTTTTCCAAACGACGACTTCCAGGTTTCCAGTAGGCGTCTCTGCGTCGCTACTCGATCTTGAATCGAAACGTCGCTCCAGGCCAAGGGCGAGAACAGAAGCGCGAGGATGATCAGATTTTTCATTTTAACGTCCTCCCACGAGCGAGCTGGCGATCGGCGTGATTCCGATCTGGTCCAAGATGGCTCCGCTGCAATCGTCGAGAAACTCTTTTTGAGCGAACCAGGTATTGCCGGTGTCTTCGTTGTTCCAAGGATCCTTCTTGATGTCGGTCCTTATCTTGGAACTCTTGGGGGAAATCTTCCGTTCTGCCACCGTCCATACGAGAGAGCCCAGGCGATGAGTCGCTTGTGATTTGTCGGAGTAGGTGGTTTCTACTACCACTTCTCCAGTCTTGTGAGGCTTGCCATGACGAACCTCCTCGTTCTCCACAAGTCCGTCGCGCCCTTCGCTCGTGGGGAGAATATATCCCGGGTAAATTTCCAGGGACTCGTTGCGAGGGAGGAGATTCTTAAGGTTAAAGGATTTCACCACATCTACGGTAAGCACCTGGCGGTCCACTGCCGGCTGTTTCTTCCCGGGCTGGAATCGGAAGGAGGTGATTTTTGTTGGACCGGAACAGGCGAGGCCGGAAAGATTCAGGTTTTCCAATGTGGTGAACTGCCGGAACCGGAAGTAGCCCTTCACGGCGTTTTCCTTGGGCTTGGGAACCAGCCGATTCAAGGGGTCCCAGTTCATGTCAACAAGCTTGAGCCAGAGAGTTACGGCGCCTCCGGCCTGGGAGCCAAGAGCAAGGCCGTTCTTCCACCGCTCCACATCCGTGGAGTTCTGCTCCATTCTTTTCGCGAGCGCACCACGGGCTCCGTCTACCACGAGGTGATTGTTGGCAAGCTCATTTTGGAACGAGCCGGGATCGTCGGCCACGGGGAAGAAGTTCAGGTCAACTTGAATGGTGCCGTTGATGATTTTCAGCACGTAGAGCGTATAGACGAACTCTTCGAGCACTCCTTCCATCAGGTTTCCCTTGAAGCGGGCCATCAATCCTTTTTCGGGGTTCTCAGCGCCGAGAGTTTTTGCGATGGCGGTTTGAAACGCCGCCCGGGCACGGTTTCGCAAATATTCCTGGTCCATGTCGGTTCCGAAGCGGAATTCCACCGCATAACGAACCCGCTTCCCCTGGGTGTCGAGGCTGAAGTAGTGACGATATACGGAGGTATCGAAGTGGAACTCCGGCTTGGGCGCCGTATCGGAGGTAGAAGCCAATCGGCGTTCCACCGGAGAGGTGGAGCATGCGGCGAGAGCGAGCGCGGTGAGAAGAATCAGTGACTTCATGGTCCACCTCCGTTCCATGGATCCGACGGAGGAGGCGCCGGGGGCGGCGTTTTCCCCACAAATCCAGGGTGCAGCTTTCGGAATCCTTCGTAATCTTCCGCGAGGAAGAGCTTTACGGTCTCCTCGAGGTGTTCCTTAATTTCCACTCCGTCGTGGTAGAGCACGACCGGCGTAAACGGATTTCGGTCGGTGGCTTTGGTTACCACGTTGTCGGGGCTGATCGTGTGGCGTCCCATCTGTTTGTCGGTGGGCCAGTCCACGTCGCGATACACCACGTAGGCGATCTCCGAGCAGACGATTCGGCGGTCCGTTTCAACGTCGAAGTTGAAGTCGTAGTCCTTGCCGATTTGACGGAAAGTTTTGAGGAGATAGTCCCGACGCATGTCGTCCGTAAGAGCCGTATGACGAACGGCGAGGAAGTCGTCGATGTTAAGGAAGTGCTTCAGGGTGTTGATCTGCACGCCCGGGCGAAGGGCTTCCACGATGTGATGCCCCTTGCGGATCGCCTCCTGATGCGGCTTAACGAGTTCGTGGTCCCAGATGCCGAGGCGCTGAAGATCCGCTTCGGTGCCCACCCAGATCGCCACGTGGCCGTAGTGGCCGGGGATGAACTTATCCGTGAGGCGGAACGGAGTTTTTTCCATCAGCACATCGAGGGGTTCGAGGCGCTTGGCGAGGGCCTCTCGCTCCAGCACCTTCATCTTGTCCATCCATCCCTTGCGCTCTTCCACGAGTCCCATGGCGTTTCCGAAGAGGGCACTGGTAACGTAGGTGAGCATTTTCCCAAGCTGACGGAGTTCGTCGCGGATCCAGCGCAGGAAGTAGCGGAAGCCGGCAGCGGTGCGCCAGCTCGAGTTTTTCATGAAATAGCCGTAGCTCGGGCTTTGAGTGACGAGCGTGTCGAGCCACTTTTCGTGCCGATCGATGGCAGCGTAACCCACCTCTTGAAACTGCTTCCGCGCCCAAGCTACCGCAAAGGCGGTTTTGCGGCGGTTCTCCATATCCATGAACATGGAGTTCACCTGATAGATCTTCCCTTCCAGCCCCGGGCGGTCTTTGTTGAGCTTCCTCCGGAACTTGTCGTTGTCGAAGTAGGGATGGATGCCAATGATGTAGTTGTCGTACAGCACGAGGGCGGCGGACAATGAAAGCTTCAGCTGCTTTAAGTAGAGCTGTCGTTCGGCGGGGGCTTCGGGAACGCCCACGGCCTCGTCGGCGAAGCTTTCATATTTTCGGGCGAACGCGTAGAGACGTTCGCGGATTTCGAGGTAATGCTCGGCCTCGTTGTAGAGCTTTTCTAGTTCGAGAGCGGTAAACGGTCGGTCCTTCAGGGCCGGTGCCACCTTCTCGTAGAACTCAGTGGCCTTCACCCGCCAAACGAGCGCCTCTTCCACGACCAACTGCAAGCCTTCGATATCTTTGTTGACCGAGTCGTTGGTTTCGAACATCGCCGAGGTGAACTGCGTGAACGCAGAAGCGGGACCTCGGTGGGTTTGGGGGGTGGAACAAGCGCCCAACGAAAGGGCTAAAAATAACAATAGGGTAATTTTCTTCATCCACCCCTGATCGGAACAATCCGAGACTGGATTTAACCACTATTCGAGTCGGGTATGACGGCCGCGAACCTCGGCTCCGGGTAGGGCATCGTAGTGCCACCATTCGTGGGGAAGCTGCTCGAATCCCGCATTTTCCATGAATCCACGAAGGATCCGTCGGTTCTCTACCTGCTCCCGGGATAAGCGCCGTTCTTGAAGGAATTTTTCCTCATATCGAGGTTGGGCTAGGTCGGAAAGATCATCGAAATCAGTGCCCATGTCGAGGACAAGTCCTTTGTGGTTCACGAGAGTGAGATCGATGGCAAAACCGTAGCTGTGGAGGGATCCCTTTTCCGGATTGGCGAAATACGGTTCCTGCTCGGTGCCTTTCACTAGATTCCAAAACGCGATTTGTGCGCTTTGCGGGCGTAACGCATCGAAAACCAGAAAGCTCCAGCCGGGGCGAGCTGCAGCGAGATCGTTACAGGCACGAAGGAATTTTTCGGCGGCCTCGCGATGAAGGAGTACGCGTTGAAAATCGCCGTAAACATTTTGGCAGAGGAGATTCCTGGCAGTGCCATAGCGGAGATCGGCTCTCACCGAGGGGTGATCGCTTACATCAACAAAACGAGGGTCGTGAAGGGCCGATTCCAACGAGATACGAGCGGGTGTTTTCACCCGTTCAGTTTACTACAGGGCGGGACTTGCGCACAGCAATCGACCGGAGCGATTCTCCACGCTGAACACATCGCGAGAGTTTGCGAGTTCCACCTGGCCGCCGGCGACCATTTCTTCGCGGGCGTTCACCTCATAGAACAAAATCAAAATTCGGTCCGAGCCGGGAATGGGATTCGCCACGAGACGAAAATTGGGGCACGCAGATGCCTTCTTCACCTGGCCGAGGTCGTCGGGAAGGGTGAAGGAGATCCCTCCGCAGGCGGGGCGTTGCTCCACTACGCATTGATAAGTGGGCTTCGCCGGGTCAGCCGCCAGGGCCGAGAAAGTGGGGAGAATCAGGAGAAGAAGAGAGAGTTTCATATTGGCCTCATTTAATGCGGCACTGAGCGGTGTAATGCCGCTGGCCTTCGGAGTGGGTGCCGGAGTGGTTAGCGATCGAGAGCTCGAATCTTTCGGTCATCGGCGCGGAGTGGGGAAAACCCACCTGGGCACGGCGAATCGTGGCGCTGGGCCGTCCAACGGTGCCTTCTAGCTGTTCTAGCATCGCAGTAGTTTTCGTTTCTTCTACCTGCGCGCCCACGCGGACGCGGCACAGGGAAGAATAGGCGTAGCCAGGAAGAGTGGTTTGGATCGGGGCCACCAGCTTTCCACAGTTTCGTGGAGCGCCTTTTCCCTGGAACTCATGCACCTCACAAATCAGTTGTTCTGTGTCGGCCATGGCTGGCAAGGAGACAAGGGCAAGGATCAGCAGAGTAGCTCGCATAGATAGTGTTCCTCTGAAAGTGGGCGTATTTTATCGGGGGGGGCAGTAAAAGTAAACCAAAAAGGTCGGGAATTGAGTGGTGAAAAAAGCCATTGTTTTCAATGGCTTTTTCACTTCCTTAGGCGATGGTGATCTCTTTCGAGAGGTAAACATCTTGGATCCCGTGGAGGAGTTCTACCCCGTCCTTCATGGGCTTTTGGAAGGCTTTTCGGCCTGAAATCAGACCCATGCCGCCGGCTCTCTTATTAATGACCGCCGTAGCGAGTGCTTCCTGAAGGTCGTTGGAGCCCGAGGCACCGCCAGAATTGATGAGACCGATGCGGCCCATATAGCCGTTCATCACCTGATATCGGCAAAGGTCGATCGGGTGCTCGCTCGACAGTTCGGAGTACATTCGCTTGTCGAGCTTGCCGTAGCTGCTCTTGCCCATGTTCAGGGCCTCGTAGCCGCCGTTGTGGGTGGGAAGCTTCTGCTTCACGATATCGGCCTCAATCGTTGCGCCAAGATGATTGGCTTGGCCGGTGAGATCTGCGGCGGTGTGATGGTCTTTTCCTTCCACCTTGAAGGAACCGTTTCTCAGGTAACACCACAGCACGGTGGCCATTCCCATCTCGTGGGCCATCTGGAAAGCCGTGCTCACTTCCTGGATCTGGCGGGTGCTTTCATCAGAGCCGAAGTAAATCGTGGCTCCCACGGCCACGGCGCCTAAGTCGCGGCTCTGTTTGATGCTCGCGAACATCACCTGGTCGAACTTATTGGGATAGGTGAGGAGCTCGTTGTGGTTGATCTTCACCATGAAAGGAATTTTGTGGGCATACTTGCGGCTCATGATGCCGAGATTTCCTAAAGTAGTAGCCACCGCGTTGCAGCCGCCCTCGATAGCGAGTTTTACGATGTTTTCAGGATCGAAATAGATGGGGTTTTTCGCGAAAGAGGCGCCAGCCGAATGCTCAATGCCTTGGTCCACGGGAAGAATCGAAAGGTAGCCCGTGCCTCCGAGGCGTCCCTGACCATACATCGACTGCAACGAGCGGAGCACCGCGGGTGAGCGATCCGAGTCACGGAAGATCCGGTCGACCCAGTCGCCTCCAGGCAGGTGGAGAGTTTCCTTTTTCACCTTGGGACTAGAGAAACTGAGAAGAGATTCACCCTCTTTACCGAGGATTTCCTGGATTTTGCCGTAGGAGAGCATTCCAATTCCTTTCAAGCGTAGTTCAAGAGATTTCAGCCACTTTGATAGCGTGAAATGCCGGAGTTTCATAGGGATGGGCCGTCTTCAGCGCCTGAATCACTTCGGGAAGCGCCGCATCCTCACAGACCAATTCCACCTTCCACTCGTCCACAGATTCCACTGTTCCTTGCCTTCCATGGAACGGATTCGACCCTTCGAGCGGGCGGTATTGACCTGTTCCTTTCACCTGCCAAGCACAGGAATCGTAGTTGCCGATGCGCCCGGCACCAGCCCGGAACATAGCAGTCTTCACAACTTCCAAATGACTGTCGGGAATGTATACCGTTACGGCGTGCATCAGGTTTGGGCGCGTGGTGTGGCCTGCAAGGAGCTTTCCTGGGTGTTGCGCCAGAGAGTCCCGATAGCCGCCAAAAGAGTTGGTTCCACAGTTTTTCGGTAAAGCGCATCGGCCGGCAGTTTCTGGAGGAGCGCGCGATGGGCTGTTGCCAACGAGTGGTAGGGGATCAGCGGAAACACATGATGCAGGCCATGGAATCGGAGCCCTACCGGAGCCCAGAGACCCGTGAGCCAGCCTCCCTCCACGTTTACGGAGTCGAGGAGCTGATCGGCAAAAGTCATTTCCCCGTCGAGGTTGCGATAGCGATGGGCCACTATCGTGCGAATCGAGTTCACCACAAAGAGAAGAACCATCGTTAAGTAGATTTGAAGAAGGATGCCGAGATCTAGCGTGCCTGTAGCAAACACGGCGATGAGAATCCAGCTGTGAATCCAGCAAAGAACTTCCTGCACATACCAATTTCGAAGATCGATGCCGGTGGGAATTTTTCTCAGGGCCGAAAACTGAATTGCCAGCGCTGAAAACTGGAGCATCACCAAGCGGCGCAACTTCGGATGAAGGAAGGAAACCGGAGTGAGGATCGCAAACCGGATCGCTACCACCACCGGCAGATAGGCGGATTGGAGCACATAAACCACAGACTTCCAGAACGGGCTCGCACCGAAGGGGATGTATTCTCCGTCTTCTTTGGTGCCGTAGGAAGCTCGGCGATGGTGCTCCGTATGTACACCTCGGTACATAAAGCTCGGGAATAGCACGGGGATTCCCACCATAAGATTCCAGGCTAGGGAAAATCCAGGGAGCTCTTTGCGATCCCGGTGACTTACTTCGTGGATGAAGAGCACGCCTCGATAAAGCGCAAACGAAGACACAAGGAATGCCAGAACTTGCGGGAGACTGCCGGGCTCCAAAAAGGAGACGGCTACAAAACAACCCCACGCCAGAAAGCTGGTGAGGAGGAAGTCCGTCCAGTAGATCCAAGGGTTGGGAATAAAGAGGTGAGAAATCACCTTTTTCATCTCAGCCAAGGGCAAATCACGCGGTGTTCCGTTCATGGGCCGCTTCTTACCACGGCGGATGCGGTTGATCCAGCCTTCTGCTACCATAAGGCCCTATGACTAAAGACGTTTTTCTCTTCAATACGTTAACTCGCCAGAAGGAAAAGTTCGTTCCCCTGAAGGCGGGAAAAGTGGGGCTCTATACCTGTGGTCCCACGGTCTACCACTACGCCCACATCGGGAACCTCCGTACCTATGTGTTTGAGGACGTTTTGGTGCGCGCCCTCAAGCGGGCCGGGTTTTCCGTGACCCATGTGATGAATATCACGGATGTGGGGCACCTCGTGGGCGACGGGGACGAGGGGGAAGACAAAATGGAGGTGGGGGCCCGGCGCCAGGGGAAGAGCGCATGGGAGATAGCTAAGTATTTTACCGACGTTTTTTTCTCCGACATGAAGAAACTCCATAATCAAATGCCTCAGATTGTTCCGAAGGCTACGGACCACGTGGCGGAGATGATCGAGCTGGTGGTCGGTTTGGAAAAAAAGGGTTTTACCTACCGCACTTCCGACGGCATTTATTTCGATACCGCACGGTTTCCCGCTTATGCGAACTTCGCCCGACTGGATGTGGAGAATTTGGAAGCCGGCTCCCGCGTGGCTATGGGAGAAAAGAAAAGTCCCACAGACTTTGCTCTTTGGAAATTCTCTCCGGAAGGGGAAAAACGGCAGATGGAGTGGGACTCTCCCTGGGGGAAGGGGTTTCCGGGATGGCATATCGAGTGCTCCGCTATGGCGATGAAATATCTCGGTGAGACCTTCGACATCCATTGCGGCGGAATTGATCACGTGCCAGTTCATCACACCAACGAGATCGCGCAAAGCGAGGCGGCCACCGGACACCGCTACGTGAACTACTGGATGCATGGGGAGTTTCTGATCGAAGACTCCGGAAAGATGAGTAAGAGCAAGGGACAGACGCTGACGCTTTCTTTCGTGGAGGAGCAGGGCTTTGAGGCCATGGCCTACCGCTTTCTTCTCTTGCAGGCCCACTATCGGTCGAAATTCAACTTCCACTGGGACGGATTGAAGGCCGCCCAAGCGGGACTCCTCAACCTCAGAGAGCGCATTCGAGGCTGGGAGGGGGAGGCGGCCGTGACTTGGTCTGAAGTCATGAAGAAGCACCAAACGGCCTTTGAAGGGGCTATTTTTGACGATCTGAACATGCCAGAGGCGATGGCGGTTCTGTTTTCCGTAGTCAAGGATTCCGCACTAACGGACGCGGAGAAGAAGGCGCTCGTATTCGACTTCGACGAAGTGTTGGGACTCGGGCTTCGCAAAGTTGCAGGGGAAAAGGTGGCGATTCCGGCCGATGTTCAATCCATGGTCGTGGCGCGAGACGAGGCTCGGCGGTTGAAGAATTGGGCTGAGTCAGATCGTCTACGCAATGAACTTCAGGCACGAGGCTGGAAGGTGGAAGATTCGGCGAAGGGAACAAAAGTTTCCAAGAGCGAGTGAAGCGGCAGTGGAGGATTTACTGGCCGTTGCAGCTGAGTTTCGACACTGTTTGCACGGCGAGGGCACGGTCGGATTCGCTCGGGCGGCCTCTTTTTTTTATCGGAACAAAGACTGAATAGCGCGCCAGATTTTTTCCGCAGGCAAGAATGGCGGTTGCAGAAAAGTATTTTACCTCCCTCTGTGCGCAGACTCCTGAATTGAATCGCTGATTGGCGCCTGAGGAAACGACCACAGGGGCCTTTCCTTGGGCGGCCTCAGGAATCTCGCCGTGGATTTGCGGGGCGAGGTTCTCGGGGCACTTCGTTGGATGGGTGGGAGGGTGGTAGGGATCGAATTTTTCTTGTTCTTGATTTTGTTTTGCCCAATCAACTTCAAATCGAACTCGTTCGCTGGACGCTTTCCCCGCCAGTACTTCCAGAATCTGCTTTCCGCCCTGTGCTCCGGGGAACTCCCAGCGGGAGGTGTTCTTTAGTGAGCTAGAAGGGGCTGAGCTGGCTGGAATTTTAAAGCCTTGCGACTCCCACTCGTGGAGCACCATCAGAGGCATTTGCAGTAAAAAGGGAAGCAAAGCAGGAATCATTGCGCCTCTTGCATCTGCTTAAGTTGAAACTGATAGTCTTCGAATTGTTTTTTTAGAATCAGAGTTTTTTCGGGGTTCGTAGCGGAAAGATCGCGCTGTTCCAGCTGATCCGTGGGCGATTGAAAGAGCATGAAGTTAGAGCCGGGCTCTTTTCGAAGCGTCCATTCCGACGTTCGAACAGAGTAAGAATGAACCGTTAGATCGATGGGGTTCAGAATTGAGGAAAAAGCTGGTTGGTCCGGGATCTGTTCTCCCCGGATTAAGGGGAGGAGGGAACGGCCGGGTAATAATCTGGGTGACTTGGCCCCGGCTGCCTCCAACAGAGTGGGCATGAGATCAATCATTGATGTTACTGCTGCCACTCGAAGCCCTGGTGAAAATGAGAATCCCTTGGGCGGTTTTATGACAAGTGGAATCCAAACCACGTTTTTGTTCAGTGTGCGGTGAGATAAAGTGCCATGTTCCCCCAGTTCTTCACCGTGATCTGAAAGAACGATCACCCAACTTCTATCGTACTGCCCATGCTCCTTCAGGGAGGCAATGATCTCGCCGAGGTATCCATCGGCGCGAAGAATGGCATCGTCATAGAGGTCCGTCAGGCGCTGAAGATCGCGAGGATTTTTTCGGTCCACGGTGGACCAGAAAATCATTGCTGGATTAATGCTCGCCGTTGAGCGCAGAAGGTCGGAGGGCAATGGTGTGCGAGGGGAGAGCCAGTCCACAATCCCTTTGGCCTCTACCTCCAAGTACCTAGATTTCTTGGCAATCAAGTCATCCAATTGCTTTTGCGAAGAGGGTATTCCACCCGAGTACGCTAAATCTGAAAAGACAAATTTATCGGTGCCATCAATTGTGAAATAGGGGGAGTGGGGAGTCTTGGAATGAAGAAAGGCGAAAAATGGGTCTGTTCCACGGCTCTTCAGCCACTCTTTAGCCAACTGCATTCCAGGTCTTCGATCGATACCGAGGGGGAAAAAATCAGTAAATCCCCGTCCCAGCCCGACCGTAAAAGGCAGATCCTGGTCTGCGCTGTGAGCAAACCAGGCTGAGGTGTATCCGTTTTGTTTGAGCTGCTGAGCAATGGTCGGGATCTTGGGGGGCAAAATAAGCGAAAAACGGGAGGGACCGGTAGGCCCCTTGCCCAGTGCTGATCGCACTACTTTATGCACCTCGGCCGGGGCGCCCGTAAGCATGGTGGTATGGCTTGGCAAGGTGAAGTGAGTTTGAGCGTAAAAGCGTTCAAAAAGTACACCCTCTGCGGCCAGGCGATCCAGATTCGGGGTGGTGGGGCGTTTGTATCCGTAGGCCCCGACGTTAGCTGCCCGAAGCGTATCAAGAGAAACTAAAATGATCGAAGGGCGATCGCTGCACGCGGTGAGTGACCCGACCAGAACAACGATGGTGAGAAAAAGGCGAATATGCTTCAGCATGGTGACAATATCCTACGATAACTCCTCATGACTCAATCGGTTTTTCCCTGGGGCCTTCCTATGTTACGAAGAGTCTGAGGTACCCATCGTGAGCTCAAATCTCGAACAAGCCCATTTTCGCAAACGTTTCATGGAGAAGCTTCGCTCGCCTCAGTTTCGTTTTGTAACGGTGGAAGTGGGGATGCCCCAGGGACACAAAACCCAGATGGTAAGGGAGGGGTGCTACCACCTCGGCCAAAAAGGGTGCGACGCACTGAATCTAGCCGACAACCCCAACGCCCGAGTGAAGCTTCATCCCTTGGCCTTTCAGTCGCGCCTGCTCCAAGCGGGGCCGGCGTTCATGGACACGATCTACCATATCACTTGCAGGGATAAGAATCTGATCGCGCTCCAAACGGAGATCCTTGGAGCCGCTGCGCTGAACATCACCGCCGTTCTTGCTGTTACGGGTGACGCGGTGAAAAAAGGCCCCGAGCCCGCCAAGAGTGTTTTTGAGGGGAACTCCATCAAGCTTCTTGAGATTTTCCAGCAGATGAAGGCCGGGAAACTAGTGAGTGGTGAGGATTTGGAGCAGCCGCTCGATATGCTGGTGGGGGTGGCTTACAACCCGAATGCCGCTGACATCAACAATGAGACGGAAAAGCTTTTGAGGAAGATCGAGGCAGGGGCCGATTTCGCGGAATCTCAGCCGGTGCATTCGAAGGAAGCGTTTAACAGGTGTGTGGATGCGTTGGCTCGATATGGCATTACCCAGGAGAAATTTCCCGTAATTTTCGGACTGATGCCGGTGATGAGCCGCAAGAACGGTGAGTTTTTGAACCAACATTTCCACGGGATTCACGTTCCGGAATACGTTTTAAAAGAATTCGACGGTCTTGAAACAAAGGAAGACCGGGAGCTGGTGGCCTACGAACAGACTCTTGAGTTGGCTCAGCATTTCTCTCAAGACGGAACGAACAATTACTACATCATTTGTCCGTTCAATCGCTTTGAGCTCGTGGGCAAGATCGTGGAGTATGTGAAGTTTGGCTATCAGCACATCACCTACAAGGGGCGTACTTTCTTGAATCAAGACACGACCCGAAAGCCCGAACAGCTTCCGCGTAATCATCGGTCCGACAACTAAATTACGCTCCGCGAAATCCTGATTCCTCTGGTAGGCTGTTCAAACGACAGTTCTCTGTAATTAGAAGGGATTTTCGCTCATGGAACGTATGTGTGCGTATCTTGGATCTTCCATCGGCAAGAAACAGGTCATGGCCGTGGCAGGGCTCGCCTGGTGCGGGTTTGTGCTCGGGCACATGCTTGGAAATCTGCTCTATATTGTGGGGCCCGACGCCTATAACGGTTACGGCCACATGATCACGAGCGGGGCTGCCTACTATGCGATCGAGGCCGGACTCTTGCTTACCTTGGCCGTTCACGTGATTTTTGGAATCAAAGTCTCGATCGATAATCGCCGCGCTCGCCCTGTGGGTTATGCGGTTTCGCCCAAGGGTGAAAAGGGAGGGGTGAATCCTGCCTCCAAGTCTTTGGCCTTATCTGGCTTGCTGATTCTGGTGTTTATTGTGATGCACTTAAAAGAGTTTCGTTTCGGCGAATACTTTCCTTACGACCTTAAAGGCAAAGAGGTTCGGGATCTTCATCGCCTGATGACGGAAGAGTTTCTAAAAGTGAAGGACACGGCGATTTACTCTTTCATGATGATCGTGGTGGGCGCCCACCTTCAGCACGCGCTTTGGTCCGGACTGCAGACCCTCGGTCTCGTGAAAGCCGGAAAAGAACTTTCCGTGAGGCGCCTCAGTATTGCGTTTGGCGCGCTGGTGGCAATTGGTTTTGCGGTGAACCCGATTTTGATTTTTTTGAAAGGTTGATGCGATGAAGCTGGATGCAAAATGTCCGTCTGGGCCGATCGAAACCCGCTGGGATCGTCACAAGTTCGACTCAAAACTGGTGAACCCTGCCAATAAGCGGAAGTTTTCCGTAATTGTAGTGGGCACAGGTTTGGCGGGAGCTTCGGCGGCCGCTACTCTCTCCGAGCTTGGCTATCAGGTGAAGGCCTTCTGCATACATGACTCTCCTCGGCGTGCCCATTCGATTGCGGCGCAAGGCGGGGTGAATGCGGCGAAAAACTATCAAAACGATGGCGACAGTGTTTACCGCCTCTTCTACGACACGGTGAAGGGCGGAGATTTCCGGGCTCGTGAAAGCAACGTCTATCGTTTGGCGCAGGTGAGCGCTCAAATCATCGACCACTCGGTGGCTCTCGGCGTGCCGTTTGCCCGCGAATACGGTGGCACCCTGGCCAACCGTTCGTTCGGCGGCGCTCAGGTGAGTCGCACTTTCTACGCACGAGGACAAACCGGCCAACAGCTTCTGCTGGGCGCCTACTCGGCCATGATGAAGGAAGTTGCCCACGGGAACGTGAAGATGTTTCCCCGCAGGGAAATGCTCGACGTAGTGGTGATCGATGGGAAGGCTCGCGGAATTATTGCCCGCAATTTAGTAACCGGAGAGCTGGAGAGCCACGAAGCGGATGCCGTGATTCTTGCGACCGGCGGTTACGGCCACATTTATTTCCTGAGCACGAACGCGATGAACTCCAATGCCACCGCGGCTTGGCGTTGTTACAAGCGGGGCGCCTTTTTTGGCAATCCTTGCTTCACGCAGATTCACCCTACCTGCATTCCCGTGACCGGAGAGCACCAGTCGAAGCTCACCTTGATGAGCGAGTCGCTCCGCAACGACGGTCGAGTTTGGGTTCCGAAAAAAGCTGGAGAAACACGAACGCCGGATCAGATTCCCGACGATGAACGTGACTATTATCTCGAAAGAATCTACCCGAGCTTCGGCAACCTGGCTCCTCGCGACGTTTCTTCGCGCCAAGCGAAGTTCCGCTGCGACGAAGGCAAGGGCGTTGGCCCGAGCAAACTTGCCGTGTACCTCGACTTTCGTGACGCCATTAAGAGAATGGGCGAGGGGGCGGTGAGTGAGAAGTACGGCAACCTTTTCGACATGTACGAGAAGATTACCGGTGAAAACCCCTACAAGGTGCCGATGCGGATCTACCCGGCCGTTCACTACACGATGGGCGGACTTTGGGTGGACTACAACCTCATGAGCACGATTCCAGGACTTCATGTTTTGGGTGAGGCAAACTTCTCCGACCACGGAGCCAACCGACTGGGCGCCTCAGCCCTCATGCAAGGACTCGCGGATGGATATTTCGTGATCCCTGCCACGCTCGGGCACTATTTTGCTTCTAACAAACTGGAGAAGGTTTCTACCGATCACGACGCGTTCAAAGAAGCTCGATCAAAGGCGGAAGGAATCAACACGAAGCTTCTATCCATTCGTGGCGACAAGAGTTCCGACGAGTTCCACAAGGAGCTCGGAAAAATCATGTGGGATCACTGCGGCATGAGCCGAAACGATGCGGGCCTTCAGAAGGCGATCGGCGACATTCAAAAACTTCGCGGAGAGTTCTGGGAGCGGGTGAATGTTCCGGGTGATGCTCGAGACGTGAACCAGGAACTCGAAAAGGCCAACCGGGTAGCCGATTACTTGGAGCTGGGCGAGCTGATGTGCAGAGACGCCCTTGAGCGCAAAGAGAGTTGCGGCGGGCACTTCCGGGAAGAGTTCCAAGAGAACGGAGAATGTAAGCGCGACGACGCGAACTTCTGCCACGTAGCAGCCTGGGAGCACACTGGCGACGGAAAAGCGCCGGTTCGTCACAAGGAAGAACTTGGTTTCGAATTCGTGCACCTAGCGGTGCGCAGCTACAAGTAAGGGAGCCCGCGATGAGCAACAACGGCATGAAATTGAAGCTGAAGATTTGGCGACAGAAGAACTGTCATTCTCCCGGAAAGTTCGTGGAGTATGAGATGGAGGGGGTTTCCCCCGACACGAGTTTCCTTGAGATGATCGACGAGCTCAACATCAAGCTCGTGAAGAAGGGCGAGGAACCTGTGGCGTTCGAAAGCGACTGCCGCGAGGGGATTTGCGGAGCCTGCAACATGGTGATCGACGGTGTGCCTCACGGCCCCCAGAAGGGCACCACCACCTGCCAGCTCTTCATGCGCCATTACCGAGAAGGAGACACCATCGTTGTGGAGCCCTTCCGTGCCGGTGCGTTCCCTTTGATCAAGGATCTGATGGTTGATCGTTCCGCGCTCGACACGATCCAGCAGGCCGGTGGCTATAATCGCGTGCGAGTGGGGAATGCCATCGATGCCAATGCGATTTTGGTTCCGAAGCCTGAGGCTGATAAGGCGTTCGACGCAGCGGCTTGTATCGGTTGCGGAGCCTGCGTGGCGGTATGCAAGAATGCTTCGGGAATGCTCTTCGTGTCAGCGAAGGTGGGGCAGTTGGCCCGTCTTCCGCAAGGTCAGCCGGAACGCTGGGACCGGGCCATGAAGATGGTGGAAGCTCACGACGAGGCGGGGTTCGGAAACTGCACCAATACCCGCGCCTGCGAAGCCACGTGCCCGAAAGGAATTTCCGTGGAAAACATTGCCCTCCTAAACCGGGACTATCTCGTGGGGCGTCTCAAAGAGCGTGAGGAGAAGAAAGTCCTCGGCGAAGCCTGATGACGGTCGTCTTTTTCGACGGAGTCTGTAATCTTTGCAACGGATTCGTAGATTTTTTGATCCGTCGTGATCGACGCGGCACCCTTCGTTTCGCGTCCCTTCAGGGAGAGACCGCAGCCAAACTTTTGCCGGACCCTGTGCGATCCGGCTTGAGTTCCGTGGTTCTCTGGCGTGACGGGCAATTGCTTCGCGAATCAAATGCTGCCTTAGTGGCGATTACGCTGCTCGGATGGCCGTGGAAGGTGCTGGGTGCTCTGCTCGTAGTTCCTCCTCCCCTCAGAGATTTCATCTACCGATGGATTGCGGACAATCGGTATACCTGGTTTGGAAAAAGAGAGACCTGTCGGATGCCCTCTCCGGAAGAGAAAGACCGCCTGCTTCCCTGAACTTAGAAGTCCCTTTTCACGTATATATAGGCTTGATCTGCAGCGGATGTCTGTACGTTGGTGTAATCGCTAGTAGGCATGGCCGTGTTTTTTCTTAGCCCATCGGGAAACGAATACCGGCGCACGAGATTGCCGCAGGAGCCGTCGTTGTAGATTTCGGCAGACGCCGCAAGAAAATGCATCGGTGCCGTGTCTAAGATCCCCACGGGAAAGCGGGAGAAAAAGTTTCCAATGCCTGCGCTCAGGGATTGGCAGGTGGTGGGAATCGAGTCCTCCTGGATTCGCTTGTAGTTAGTTCCGATCTTTTCATACCCCTCGATGAGGAGCCGCCAGGAATGGGAATTTACAGACGCATCGATTGAGGTGGGAGGTAGGTCCGAGCAAACCTTGATCCCAATGGTTCGGAAGTTGGTGGTCGAGGAATTCATGAAACTCAATGGCCCAAAGGATCCAGAGTCCGTGGTGTGTTGGCAGCCTGAACCGGAATAGACCAAGCTGATGTTAGTGGGGGATCCATTCAGCTCCACGGGGTTCAATATTTCCGCGCATCGCGTGGCGCCCTCGCCGGGGCCGGGGCCTTCCCATCCGATGCCGAAGAATCGATAGCGTCCGTTCGGAACCTGAATGGTACGAGTGGCTGTTTCGGTTTCGAGCATGAAACCGCGCTGGTACTGACCGTCGACGGAAACAGCGTAAACCATCAGCTTTCCCGTAAGAACCGCCTGCGGGGTAATTCCGGCCGGTCGAGCGGTGCCGATGGTCAAAGCAGTTGTTTCGGGATTGATCCGCGAAAACGGAGATCCGCAGCCGGCGAGGAAAGTGAAGACAAGTGCCAGGAAACGCATATGGAGAGATTTCAGCACCGTTTTACGGCGGAATCAAACCCCGAAGGAGCTCCCACAGCCGCAGCTCTTTTTGGCGTTGGGATTATTGAACACAAATCCCTTTCCATTCAGTCCTGAGGAAAAATCGAGCTCCATGCCCTGGAGATACAGGAGGCTCTTCGGGTCAACCGCCACCTTCACGCCGTCTTGCTCGAAAATCTTATCTTTTTCGGAAGGTGTTTCCACGAAGTCCAGTTTGTAAGAGAGGCCTGAGCAACCACCGCCGGTCACCGAAACACGAAGAGCCCATCCTGGCTTCTTTTCGTCGACCTGCACTTTTTTTACCTGATCCACAGCGGATGAAGTGAGCTTGATCATTTGGTTCCTTTCAATTGCCAGAGTGGCGAGGACCGACGAAGGCGATCCACGTTTTCCGCAACCTTGACGGCAGTATAGCGTATTTCATCTTCGGTGTTAAAGCGTCCCACGCCAAAGCGCACGGATCCGTGCATTCGCGTAAGTGGTAGCCCCATGGCTTGCAGCACGTGGGAAGGCGTGCTGGTGGCGGAACTGCAGGCGGAAGTGTTGGAGATCGCAATGTCGCGAAGGCTTGCGACCAAAGAATCGCTTTCCACAAACGGAAACGACACGTTCAAACTTTGCGGAAGGCGTTCCGTAGGGTGGCTGTTCAGTTCAAGATCGGGAATCCGCAGGCGAAGTTCTCGCTCCAGGAGATCGCGGAGTGCGGTGGTATGGGCCCGGTGGTGATCCATACCCGTGCGGGCGATTTCGCTGGCGGCTCCCAGCCCCACCACTCCCGGCACATTTACCGTGCCCGAGCGAAGGCCAAACTCCTGGCCACCGCCTTGGAAGAGGGGGGGGATGTCCACGCGGGGGTCCTTTCGGCGAAGGTAAAGGGCGCCCACACCTTTCGGTCCGAACATCTTGTGGGCACTCAGGGAGAGAAGGTCGATTTTCATGCGATTCACGTCGAGAGGGATCTTTCCGTAGGCCTGGGCCGCGTCGGTATGGAAGAAAACACCTTTTCTGCGGCAGATGGCGCCGATTTCCTCGATGGGATGAATCGTTCCTGTTTCATTGTTGGCGGTCATTACCGTCACAAGGAAGGTATTGGGTTGGATTGCCGCCTCGATGTCTTCCGGCTTCACCCGACCACACTCGCCCACGGGAAGCACCGTGGACGTGACGCCCTTTGCTTCTAAAAACTTCACCGTTTCGAGCACGGATTTGTGTTCCGTCTGAACAGTCACGATATGGCCGCCCATTTCCGCCAGACCAAGGATCGCTATGTTGGAGCTTTCCGTGGCGCCGCTCGTAAAAATCACCTCTCTTGGGGTGCATCCGAGGAGCGCGGCCACCTGTCCGCGGGCCTTTTCAACGGCAAACTCGGCCTTCCAGCCGAAAGAGTGGCTGCGAGAAGAGGGATTACCGAATTCGTTGGTCAGGTACGGCATCATCGCCTCAAGGGCCAAAGGGTCCAGGGGTGTGGTGGAATGGTGATCGAGGTAGATGGATTTCCCGTTCAAGTGCTCACCTGCTTTCATGTTTCCGGCTACTGTTGACACGGAAGAATTCATACACAGATTCGGGAACGAGTATCCGTCACTGCGCATCCAAACCGTGGTTTGTTTCTAGTCGTCGGATCAGCGATAATCAAGCATGGGCCGTTCTGCCATGATGGGCGGCCAATTCGGAGTAGTTGGATGAAAAAGAACCCCATGAATTTTCGCAATGCCCACCGCACATTTGCTTTGTGGCTGCTCATCATCCTGATGTTCGCCAGCCTCTTCAAGCTCTTTGATGCGGGCCGGGAACAGGCCTCTCGTGTTTCTTACAGTGAGTTCCTTACCCAGGTTCGCGCGGGAAACGTGGAAGAGGTAACGGTTCGTAGCGACGAAACGGCGGTGGGCAAATACAAAACCGGCGTGCAGGGTAAGACCTCCTTTGAGGCTACGGTTCCGGGCAATGATCAGCGCCTTCCTGAGATTCTGGAAAAAGCAGGGGTGAAGTTTGATTACCGCAAGGTGGATCGCACTCCCTTTTGGCAGCAAGCTCTCCTCAGCTGGTTCCCGATCCTGCTTCTCGTGGTGATTTTCTTTGTATTCATGCGCCAGATTCAAGCCGGTGGCGGCAAGGCCATGAGCTTCGGGAAGAGCAGGGCTCGCTTGATGAACGAGAGTCAGCACCGGGTCACCTTTAAAGATGTGGCTGGTGTGGAAGAAGCCAAGGAAGAGCTCGAAGAGATCATTGCCTTTCTGAAGGACCCGAAGAAGTTCACTCGGTTGGGGGGACGAATTCCGAAGGGTGTGCTTTTGATGGGCCCTCCCGGAACCGGAAAGACTCTTCTGGCAAAAGCGATTGCCGGAGAAGCCGGTGTGCCGTTCTTCTCGATTTCCGGCTCGGATTTCGTGGAAATGTTCGTGGGCGTGGGCGCCTCACGCGTGCGCGATCTTTTCGAGCAGGGTAAGAAACAGGCTCCGTGCATTATCTTTATCGACGAAATCGACGCCGTGGGACGGCAGCGTGGAGCTGGCCTCGGCGGCGGCCACGACGAGCGTGAGCAAACTTTGAACCAGCTCCTGGTGGAAATGGACGGATTCGAGTCGAACGACGGGGTGATTCTCGTGGCGGCCACGAACCGACCCGATGTTTTGGACCCCGCTCTTCTCCGGCCCGGTCGTTTCGATCGCCGCGTGGTGGTGGGAAAACCCGACGTAAAAGGGCGCCAACAGATTTTGGAAGTTCACGCCCGTCGCACTCCGCTCAGCAAAGATGTGGAACTTTCGGTGATCGCTCGGGCCACCCCCGGATTTTCCGGAGCGGACCTGGAGAACCTCGTGAACGAGGCGGCGCTGCTCGCTGCTCGGTTCAACAAGAAGTACCTGGAAATGAGTGATTTTGAGCTCGCCAAAGACAAAGTTCTCATGGGCGTCGAGCGCAAGAGCATGGTGATCTCCGACGAGGAGAAAAAGAACACCGCCTACCACGAAAGCGGCCACACGATCGTGGGAAAACTTCTCCCGGGAGTGGACCCTGTTCACAAGGTCACGATTATTCCCCGCGGGTTCGCGCTGGGCCTTACCCAGACTCTACCCACCGAAGAACGTCTTTCGATGACTAAGGATCGAGCTGAAAACATGATCGCCTTCCTCATGGGAGGACGAATCGCTGAAGAGATCGTGTTCAGTCAGAAGACCACCGGGGCCGGCAACGACATCGAGCGCGCTACGGATCTTGCTCGGCGCATGGTTTGCGAGTGGGGAATGAGCGACCGTCTCGGGCCTCTGGCATTCGGACGGAAGGACGAGGCGATTTTCCTGGGTCGAGAAATTCAGCAAGCCAAAAACTATTCTGAAACTACGGCACAGGCGATCGATCAAGAAATTCGCGAAATCGTGGAGCGCAACTATCGCCGTGCGAAGGAGCTCCTTCTTTCCAACGTGGATGTGCTCCACACGATGAGCGCCGCTCTGATCGACTGGGAGACTCTCGACGCCGAACAGATCGAGTTGCTGATGAAGCGGGTGAAGCTTCCGCCGAAAGGATCTAAGTCCGACGGTGGGGCCGCTCCATCCGATACCGGAGGCACGGCCCCGGCCACCAATAATGAGGCAGTGGGCATGAACTCCGCGCCCGCACCGGTGTAAGGGAGGGCGATGGGAGGAGTCATCGCCAACATTCTTTCAGGGTTCCGGGTTCGGGACCTTGTGGACATTCTCCTTGTGGCCGTGGTGGTTTACCGCGGCTTCATGATCCTTCGGGGCACCCATGCGATCCAGATGATCACTGGGCTGCTTTTCCTGGGGGTTTTCTACTTTGTGTCCAGCTACTTCGAGCTCTTCACCATCAACTGGATTCTTCGTTACTTTTTCGACTATCTCTTCCTGATCGTGATCGTGTTGTTTCAAGACGATTTGCGTCGCGCGCTCGCTTATGTGGGGAAAAATCCTTTCACCACGAGCAAGGGCGAGCAGCTCGATAGGATCATGGTGGAAGAGGTGGCGAAGGCCGCCGTGCAGATGGCAAAGGATCGGATGGGGGCTTTGATCGTGATCGAGCGCGAAACCGGCCTCAAGAATTTCATCGATACGGGAGCCGCGATCGATGCGGCGGTGAGATCAGAGCTTCTCTATTCCATTTTCATTCCGAGCTCTCCCATTCACGACGGTGCGGTGATTCTTAAAGATGGAAAGATCGCCGCCGCCGGATGTTTCCTTCCGCTCACAAAGAATCCCAACGTAGACAAAAGCTTGGGGACCCGTCACCGGGCCGCAATCGGCCTGACCGAGGACACTGACTCTTTGGTCGTGTTGGTGAGTGAAGAGCAGGGGGCCGCTTATCTCGTGAAGGCCGGGCGAATCAGCGCCAAACTCAACGAAGAGGAGCTCTCTAACTCGCTCGCTGTGATTCTTGAAATTACCGACTACGGACGGGGCGTGAACAAGGGGAAGGCCGTATGAGCTGGCTCTTTCAGAACATCGGCTGGAAGCTCCTGTCGTTGCTTGTGGCCTTTGGCCTATGGTTTGTGGTGATGAGCTCCACGAACATCGAGATCACCAAGGAAGTGGCCGTAGAAATCGAGACGCCGAAGGATCTCGTGGTAGCGAGCGAAGTCCCGGATCGGGTAGCGTTCCGATTGTCGGGTTCGAAGTTTTTTCTCCGCACCGTTGCTAACTCTCTCGACACGATTCGAGTGGATCTAACCCGGGCGAAAGCCGGCCCCGCTTACTTTCGCTTCGATCGTGAGTCGATCCATCTTCCGATCGGCGTCAGGGTTCTTTCCATCAGCCCCACGAGCATTCAGCCGGTACTGGAGCCCGTGGAGCGAAAGTCGGTGCCGGTGGAGCTTCATTTCGTCAACAAGCTTCCGCCAGGGTATCGGATCCTGAAGAGCGCGGCGGTTCCTCCACGTGTGAAGCTGGTGGGCCCGGGCAAGTCGTTGGCTAAGATTTTCAATCTTCGTTCGGAACCGATCGATCTTTCGGAGATTCCTGTGGGGCTGAAGTGGGATCTGCCGATCGTTCTCGACGATCCAAAGGTGAAGTTTGAAGAGGCCGAGGAGCCGAAGGTCCTAGTGGAGTTAGAGCCTACGGGGTCTAACTTCCGTGTGGGGGGAGTCCCCATCGTGGTTGAGGGTCGCCCCAAAAAATTCGAGATTTCCGCCGACAAGGTAGCGCTCTTCGTGAGCTGTCGGCCTGAGCTTCTCAAGGGTCTTACGCCCGCCAAGGTGAAGGCCTGGGTAAAGGTTCCGTCGTCTAAACCGGGGGCCTACGATCTTCCCGTGGAAGTGGAATTGCCGGATGGCGTCAAGCTCGTGAAAACCGTTCCCCAAAAGGTTCAGGTCAAGGTATTGGAATAGCATGAGCAAGAAGCCCCAGCGCCTTTTCGGTACCGACGGAATCCGCGGACTGGCCAATAGATTTCCGATGAACGCGGAAACCGCCCTGCAGGTGGGAGCCGCAACGGCGCGGGTGCTGCTGGATCGTCTGGGCAATCAGAAGCGAACTCATTACCCGAAGCCCCGCATTGTCATCGGTAAGGACACGCGTTTGTCGGGCTATATGATCGAAACCGCGCTTACGAGCGGAATTTGCTCCATGGGTGCGGATGTGTTGCTGGTGGGGCCGTTGCCCACGCCGGCGATCGCGTTCCTGGTGCAAAACATGCGCTGCGACGCTGGCATCGTAATTTCCGCTTCCCATAATCCCTACAACGACAACGGCATCAAGATCTTCGATCATCGCGGCTACAAGCTTCCCGATGAGCTCGAGCACGAAATCGAGGGATTGGTTTGGCAGGCTCTGGAACACGGAGGGCATGCCATTCACCACAATCTCGACCGGCCGGTGAACGAGAAGGTGGGTCGTACCGTCAGGATCGACGATGCGGGCGGGCGTTACCTCGTCAATCTTAAGAACGTGCTCCCGAAGGGGTTTCACTTACAGGATTTTCCGGTGGTGGTGGACTGTGCCCATGGGGCTGCCTACAAGGTGGCGCCGATGCTGTTTCGAGAGCTGGGTGCCAAGGTAATCACCCGAGGATGCGAGCCTGATGGCACAAACATCAACGCAGGATTCGGCGCGCTTCATCCGGAGGTGGCCGCAGGCGCGGTGGTGGAGTTCGGGGCTCGCGTGGGTGTGTCGTTGGACGGAGACGCGGATCGTTTGATCTTGTCCGACGAAACGGGTGCCATCGTAAACGGCGATCAAATCATGGGCATCTGCGCCTTGGAGTTGAAGGCACAGGGGCGTTTGGCAAAAAACACCGTAGTGGCCACTCCGATGTCGAACCTTGGCCTCGAGCTAATGCTGAAGGAAAACGGGATTCAGTTGGTTCGCGCCGCCGTGGGTGATCGCTACGTGGTGGAAGAGATGCGCAAGCATGGCTACACCTTCGGCGGTGAGCAGAGCGGCCATTTGATTTTCTCCGACTTCGGCTCCACGGGTGACGGGCTTTTGGCCGCCCTCATGGTCATCGAGATTATGGAGCGCACCGGGAAGCCGCTTTCCGAATTGAAGAAAGTGGTGAAGATGTTGCCCCAGGTTCGTGAAGACGTGCGGGTGCAAAAGAAGGAAGAGATCGACTCTCTTCCTGAGGTGAAGAAGCGCATCGAGGACGCGGATAAGGATCTGAAGGGACGGGGGCGGGTGTTCGTTCGTTACTCGGGAACCGAACCGCTCGTGCGGGTGATGCTCGAGGGAGAGGACCTGGCCCTGATTCGTAAGCACGCTAAGCGGATCGCTGAGGCGTTTCAAAAGGCTATCGGGGCGGAAAAGTGATTCGAGGCCATGGGGTAGACATTGCCTTGATCTCCCGTTTAAGGGAGTCGATGGAGCGCTCCGGAGAGCATTTCGAGCGCCGAGTGTTCAGTGAGCGGGAGCGGCACTATTGCCGCACCAAGTCGGACCCGTGGCCCCATTTTGCCGCGCGGTTTGCCGCCAAAGAGGCCTACGGCAAAGCACTGGGGCTCGGACTCGGGCCCTCCGGTGATTTCACGGAGATCGAAGTGGGCCATTCCGATGGCGGTGCGCCGGAAATTCTTTTGAAAGGGCGCGCCGAGGAAATATTCTTGGGAAAAGGCGGCGGCAGGATTTTTTTAAGTCTCTCTCACGATGGCGATTTTGCGTTGGCCAGCGTGATTTGGGAGCAGGCGGAATAGGACCCATCATGCGTGTAGTGACATCCAAAGAAATGCGGGACATCGACGATCTCGCGATCAAAAAGTTTAAAATTCCCAGCGTGGTTTTGATGGAGAACGCCGGAGCTCGTGCGGCGGAGCTGATCGCCCGGAAGCATTCCGAGCTGGGCTGGAACACGGAAATTCTTGTTTTCGCTGGGAAAGGGAAAAACGGGGGCGACGCGCTGGTGACCGCTCGCCATCTGGTGGCGATGGGGAAAAGAATTCGCGTTTTTCTTCTCCACGGAAAAGACGCTTATAAGGACGAGTCGAAGGTAAATTTGGAAATCCTTTTGGAGCAGCGGATTCGTCCGATCACGCTCGACAATGTGGGGCCGCTCGAGGAGTACTTCGCGAGCGCATCGGGGCCGTTTCTTTGCGTCGACGGGCTTCTCGGAATTGGTTTCAAGGGACCGTTGGCCGGGCTCTACGCCGACGTGGTGGATATTTTAAACGCGAAAACCGACTACATCGTGGCCCTGGATGTGCCTACCGGTGTGGACGCCACCACGGGAGCAACCGTGGGAATCGCGATTCGAGCCCAGATGACGGTGGCCTTCGGGTTTTCGAAGACCGGCCACTTTGTGGCCCCCGGGGCCTTCTTGAGCGGAGAGGTGAAGACCGTCGACATCGGGCTCCCCGTCCAGTTTCGGCGCGAGGGATCCGTTCACGCTCTGAACGCCGAGGCGGTGGCTCCGCTCCTGAAGCGACGGGATCGATACGGCCATAAAAACAGCTTCGGTCATACCCTCATTTTTGGTGGTAGCCCCGGAAAGCTGGGAGCTCTTTCGATGGCCGCTCGGTCGTGCATCCGAGTGGGGACCGGCCTTGTGACGGCGGCCACCTGGGAGGAGTCCTTCGATCGGCTTCAGGGCAAGATCGACGATGAGATCATGTGCCTGTCGGTGAGCTTCGATGAGAAGAGGTACCAGGAATATAAGAGCCAGATCACGGCCTACTCTTCCGTGGTGGTGGGGCCGGGGATGGGCACGTCGGAGCGGGCGGCCAAGATCTTGGGTGACTTCATTGATTACTACCGCGGTCCGCTTGTGATCGACGCAGACGGAATCAACCTGCTGGCCCAGAAGCCGATTCTTGAGAGGCTTCATAACCGGAAGGCACCCACGATCCTTACTCCTCACCCGGGTGAGGTGGCCCGTATGTTGGGCGTAGATAAGCGGGCGGTAGTCGAGGATCCGCGTACCCACGTGGAGAAAGCGGCGGAGAAGTCTAACGCCATCGTGGTGCTCAAGGGACCGACCAGCTTTATCTCGGCCGGGGATGGGCATGTGTACCTTAACCATTATCCGAACGACGGCATGGCGACGGCCGGTAGCGGTGATGTGCTGGCGGGGATGATCGGCGGCATCGTGGGTCAGCAAAAGATTGATCCGAAGGACGCGGTTTGTTTGGCGGTGTATGTCCACAGTCTTGCCGGAGATTTCGCCTCCCGCCGACTGGGGCATCGGGCGATGACGGCGGTGGATATCATTTCCCATCTCGGCGACTCCTTTTTGGAGCTTCGGAAGTGGCGAGAGCGTTTGGACCCGGTATTGGCCTAGGTGGAAACCTTTCATAAGGAGTTTTTTTTGCCCGACTCCGAGGCCACCGAGGCCCTCGGCAGGGACTTTTCTCGTCGGCTATCCCTGGGCGATATTGTAAAACTTACAGGATCTCTGGGGGCTGGAAAGACTACTTTTGCCAGGGGTGTGATTGCCGGACTGGGTGGAAATATTCATGAAGTCCACAGCCCCACGTTCTCTCTGGTGCACGAAATACCGACCCCGAGGGGGGTTATAAATCACTGCGATTTCTATAGGTTACCAAAAGGATCGGACTTGGAAGACCTTGGAGGTCTTGAGCTTTTTTCCCCGGATCGCATCCATCTCGTGGAGTGGCTGGACCAAAGTTCTTTGGCGCAGCTCCTTAACCCGCAACGCTTGATTGACGTGGATCTTCGGATTGACGCATCTGGTCGATCGGTTCGGGTATCGTCTCCTAAAAAAATATTCGACTAATCTGTTTTTCTCGATTGACTTTCCTGCTCAGTCGGGAGATTTCTAAATCAATGATGCGTAGCGGCATCAGAGTTCGGCTCACTGATCGACCCTATTAGTTGACCGGCTCGTATAACAACTGCTACGGTTTTAAACATGGGCTTGGAAGGGCCATAGGGGGTAGACAATGAGACTGACATCAAAAGGACGATACGCAGTACGCGCAATTCTTGACCTGACGTTCCACTCGAACGGCAAGCCGGTGCGCCTGCAGGAGATCAGCGAACGCCAGAAGATCTCTCTGCATTACCTGGAGCAACTTTTCCGTCGCCTACGTAAAGGCAACGTGGTGAAGAGTGTTCGCGGACCGGGCGGAGGTTATCTGCTCGCTCGCTCGATGGACGACATCGTAGTGAAGGACGTGCTCACGAGCGTGGGAGAGAATATCAACCCTGCTCGCGACATCATCGGTCCTGCCGATATGAAGGAAGCTACGGTTGAGTTCGTGCTCACCAAGAGCTACTTCGAAAACCTAGCTGTGCTGATGCAGGAATACCTAGAGACCACGTCTCTTGGCGACCTGATCCGCAAGGCTCGCGGAGAGTCGAAGGCTGCAGGCGCCACCGCCGGCAAGACCAACGACATCAACATCAATGCCGACATCAACAACATCACGAAGCGAATTGAGACCGATCTTTCTTGATCACAACTCAACCTCGCCGATGGAGCAGGGCGCCCTAAACGCCCTGCTCTTTTTTTCGTCCACTGCGGAAGACCCTCGCCAGAACTTTGGAAATGTTTCCAGTGTGCACTGGGCGGGCCGGAAACTTCGGCACGTGCTCGAAGACGCACGGGAGTCTTTCGCCCGGGCCCTCGGCCTCGACGATCCGGAAGGGTTCTTTTTCACCTCTGGGGCCACGGAGTCGATCAACACGGCTCTAAAGGGCGCCTTCTTTTCGGCCAAGGCATCGGGCCGTCCATTTCATCTCATCGCCTCTACTGTGGAGCACGAGGCAGTGCTCGAGACGGGGCGCTTTCTCGAGTCCCAAGGAGCCCGGTTTTCCCAGATACCCGTGAACTCCGAAGGGGCTCTGGCGCTGGATCAGCTGGAGAGCCAGCTGCGAGGCTCCGCTAAGGGCACCGTATCGCTGGTGAGCATCATGGCCGCCAATAACGAAACCGGCGTGGTCTTTCCCCTCAAGGAAATTTCTGAACTGGCTAGAGCTCATGGAGCTTTCCTCCATATCGATGCCGTGCAGGCATTGGGAAAGTTGGCCAATCCGCTTCGATTTGAGGAGTTTGCGCCCACGATGGTGAGCCTGTCGGCCCATAAGATCGGCGGCCCCAAAGGAGTAGGGGCTCTCTGGGTAAGGCGCGGCACTCCGCTCACAAGCCTTCTCCACGGAGGGGCCCAGGAGCGCAAGCGACGCGCGGGCACCATCAACGTGCCGGGGATCGCCGCCTTTCAGGCCGCGCTCCAGGCATTGGAAGGGCGGGATTTGGCGCGGATGCGTGCCGATCGGGACTGGCTCGAGTCTGAGGTAAAGCGAAGAATCCCGGGGGTTTCGATTCAAGGCGTCTCAGAGCCCAGGATCATCAACACCAGTAACTTTCTTTTCGACGGAGTTCGAGGCGAGGCACTGCTCATGGGTCTGGATATGGCAGGGTTCGCCGTTTCGAGCGGTTCGGCCTGCAACTCCGGCTCCATTTTGCCGTCCCATGTTTTACTCGCGATGGGGCTGCCAAAAGACGCTGCCGCCTCCGCGATTCGCGTGAGCATGGGGCCCTCTAATTCCCGGGAAGAACTCCTGGCATTCGTGGACGCACTTGAGGCCCAGGTGGCTCGAATTCGCACCCGTACCCGCTGATTTTCACCCCGCTTTGGGGGCGCAAATCCTTGACCGACAGCGTCGAAGCGGGGTAGTTTGGCGCCCTTCTCATGAATGCGCAAGCCGTGAAAAAGAAAGGCAAAGTGGTCGTGGCGATGAGTGGCGGAGTGGATAGCTCCGTAGCCGCTGCCATGCTTCAGTTGCAAGGCTACGATGTGGTGGGGATGTCGATCCAGACATTCGATAATTCCAAATCGGAAAAAGAGCGGTTCGACAGCTGCTGTTCCCTTTCCGACATCGCCGACGCTCGCCGGGTTTGCGACATTCTCGGAGTTCCTCACTACGTGATCAATGCGGTGGAGGCCTTTGAAGAGAGGGTGATCAATTATTTCGTGGCCGAGTATCTGCAGGCCCGTACCCCGAATCCCTGCGTCCTGTGCAATAACACGATCAAGTTCGATTACCTCATGGAGCGAGCCCTCGATCTCGGCGCGGACTTTGTGGCCACCGGACACTACGCCAAGGTACATCACGACGAAAATTCCGGTCGTTGGTGCGTGCTCCGAGCCACCGACGATCAGAAAGATCAGAGCTACTATCTCTTCGGTCTCAGCCAAGAGCAGCTGTCGCGCACGCTTATGCCACTTGGGGATCTTCGCAAGATTCAAGTTCGGAAGCTCGCCGAGCAGTTTGGTCTCACGCGGGTGTCTCACAAGCCCGACTCCCAGGAGATCTGTTTTGTGGGCTCGGAAGGTTACGCGAAATTCATTGAAAAGAAGGTGGGCCCCAGTGTTTTTGTTCCTGGCGCCTTCGCCTTGCCGGGCGGCGAAGTAATCGGAAAGCATGAGGGCGTCCATCACTTCACCGTGGGGCAACGCAAAGGGTTGCCGGCCGATGTGCAGTCTACCGTGAGCAAAATGGGCTACCACGGCGACCTCTATGTTCAATCCATCGATCCTAATTCCGGCACGGTATACCTCGACCTCGATACTCAGCTCTTCAAGAAGCGATTCGTGGCGGGAAAGTTCAATTGGATGTGCGGCGGAGACTTCACTTCCGATCGAGTGGTTGACGCTCGCATTCGCTCCCGTCATGAACCGGCGCGGGCTCGTGTGAGAATCCTTGGTGGCGACCAAGTGGTGGTGGAATTCCTGGAACCGCAGCGGGCGATTACTCCCGGTCAAGCCGTAGTGCTGTATGAGAAAGACGCGGTGTTGGGGGGGGGGTGGATCCTCCAAGTGATCGAAGCCTCGAAGCCACAGGTGACCGCCCATGTTTGATACGCGGTTTACCTACGCGATCGAGACGATGGGCTGCAAAGCCAACGTTACGGATTCCCACTCGATGGAGGCCGAGCTTAGGAAGCTTGGAGGGAAGGCCGTTGACCGAGACGAAGCCGACGTTTACGTGCTCAATACTTGTACTGTTACGGATCAGGCGGATCGCGACGCGGAAGCTACGCTTAGAAGGGCGAGCGGTCGCCTCACGGTGGTTACGGGATGCATGGCAGAGGTGAGCCCCGAGCGGGCGGCATCGGCCAAGAGCGGCGGGCAGTCCACTGTCGTGATTCGAAACAGCGGAAAGAATCTCCTCGGCGCAACAATTGAAGAGTGGCTGGCAGGAACTCTTTCCGAGCAGAAGAAGATCGTTCACGGGGAACGGGCCGATTGGCACGCCCGGATCGGGGTTGCGAGCGGCGCTGCTTTAGATGGCGCTTCCGAGAAGCGAACCCGCGCTTTCCTGAAGGTGCAGGACGGCTGCAATCAGTTTTGCTCCTACTGCATTATTCCCACGGCGCGTGGACGGAGTCGCAGTCTTCCGGTGGAGGAAGTGATTCGCGAAGTTTCGGCGCTCACAGAACGTGGGGTGAACGAAGTGGTGCTAACGGCGATTCATGCGGCCGACTACTCCCATGGCGGTGTGGACTTCACCAATTTGGTCAAGAGAGTACTCAGTGAAACCATGGTTCCGCGTCTCAGGCTTACCTCGCTCGATCCCGCGGAAATTTCTCCCGAGCTCCTCGACATCATGGCTTCAGAGTCTCGTCTTTGTCCGCATCTTCACGTTTCGCTTCAAAGCGGAGATTCGCGGGTGCTCAGTGGAATGAAGCGTGGCTACGATGCCAGTCGTGCTCGCGAATGTCTCGGCTTGATCCAAGAACGGATTCCTCATGCGTTTGTTGGAATGGATATGATTGCCGGTTTTCCTGGTGAATCCGAGGCGGAGTTTTCCAACACGATGGAGTTTCTCCGTTCTACCCCGTGGAGCAAGCTGCATGTTTTTCCGTTCTCCCTGAGGAGATCCACGGCGGCATCACGATTAGTGGAGCAAGGTCTGGGCATACCTCCTCAGGAGATCAAGCGTCGTGCCCGGGAGATGAGGGATCTGAGTTCCCGGCGTGTGGCTGAGCAGCTGCAACGGAAAGTTGGATCCGTGATGGAAATCCTCGTGGAGGGGAAGGAAATTGAATTTCGTGGAAGACGCTGTTCCCAGGGGTATTCGCGTAGTTATCACCGCGTGATTGTGCCCGGTGTGCAAGCCGTTAATTCGCTCCTACGTTGCAGAATTGTAGATTTTAATCCAGAGGCGGAAGCGCTTCTGGGGGAAAGGGTCTGAGATGAAGATTTTAATTCTGGCGCTGCTGATTCCTGTAGGCGCATTGGCGGGTGATGCAAAGGATATGGTGGAGAAGGTTTTCTCCAAGGCATCTCAAGATGCGGTGAAAGACGACCAAGTCCTTCAGGCTGAGGTCAGCAGTTACGTAGACTTCGAAGCGATGGCCAAAGCGGTTCTGGCCAAAGAAAAAGGTGTGCCTTTGGGTGAGGCTTCTTGGTTTGCGCTGACTCTTCGGGAAATTATCACACGCACGGTTTATCCCAAGGCTCCAGAATTTCTTTCGGGAGTAAAGATTGAATATCGTGAGGAAAAGGTCAGTGGAAACGCAGCGGTAGTGAAGAGTGTGGTCCAGAACAAGAGCGACCTCACCGACGTGGACTACAAACTCACTAAATCGAAGAGCGGGGAATGGCGCGTGGTGGACGTTGCGCTCGACGGCGAGAGCTGGGTCGAAAGTATTCGTGATGAAGTGCGCGACACACTGAAGAAGGAAAAGTGGGCGGGTCTTAAGAAGCGCATGGTGCGCCGGCTCGACGAACTGAAACAAGAAACCGCTACGGCCTCCGGCCCAGGGAAGCCACCGGTGCCGAAGACATGATGCGTACTTTCCTCCTGCTTCTATGTTTCTCCGCTTCGGCACATGCCGAAAAGGTGGAGTTGCGAGAAGCGATTCAACGAGCCATGGATTGGAACGGGGAGGTCCGTGCGCAGAAGAAGGTGGAGATCCAGGCCGAGGCGGATCGTGATCGGGCGAAAGGTGAGTTTGGCTGGAGACTTCAGGGGCTCACCGCAGTGGCGCCCATCACAAAGGCCGAAGGTAACGCCACTTTTGCCCAGGAAGACAAAAATGTTTGGGGTCGAACCTATATCGGAAAATATGAGTTCATTCAGCCACTGTATTCATTCGGGCGTGATCGCGATTATCTCGACGCCGCCGAGAGAGGGATACTCGTTAAGGCTGGTGACACTCGCCTAAAAGAATCTGAAGTTCGATTTCAGGTGAAAGAGGCCTATTGGGGCTATCAAGCGGCAGCCTCGTTCCTAGACCAGATTTCCGACGGCCGAAAGGACGTGGATAAGGTTCGTGAGGACCAGGCCAAACGGCGCTCCAAGCAAGATTCCTGGCGTTTGGATATTCTCTCCGATCAGCTTCGAGCCAAGGAGGCGGAGGCGAAAAAGTATCTAGAACTGGCCCGGGGAGGACTATCGCTTCGGGTGGGGGCGACTCAAGGGTCTGTTGTGCCCAAGAACGACTGGATTTCTGCGGATACTCGGGAGCTGAAAACTCTAGATCACTATCTTGAGTTGGCCCGTCAGAATCGAGCGGAGTTCCGGCAGATTGAACTCGGAATTGAAGCGAAGAGTCTTCTGGCGAAGGCGGAGATGAAGAGTCTGCTTCCTGTGATCGCCTTAGGCGCACAGTATGAGTTTGCCGACACCAACGTGCGCACCGCGCAGCTAGGACCTTTTGCTTGGGATCCTTACAACCGAGAGGCACTGTCGCTTGGCGTGGGGTTCAAGATCGATATTCAATGGGGATTGGCGCAGGCAAAGAGCGCTCGTTATCGGGCTGAAGCAGAAGAGCTCGAAGCCAAGCTTCCTTGGGCTCACGAGGGCCTGCTTCTCGAAGTGAAGCGTGCCTACTGGGACCTGGAAGCAGCCACGACTCGCCTCGATGCGGCCACGAGTGCCTATAAAACGAGCAAGAAGTGGATCAATCGGGAAATGGCGGCGTTCTCCGCCGGGTTAGGTAAATCAGATCAGTTGGTAGAGGCGTGGGGCTCCCGAGCGGAAACGGTGAAAGAGTACCTCGAATCGATCTACGGGCATCACATGGCTTGGGCGGCGTTGTCGCGGGCCGTGGGCACGGAAGTGGATCCGCTCCTTCGTTGATCGAAGATGGGCTTCTGTCGGGGGCTTTCCGCCCGTCGCCGCTCAGCATCAAACATGGACTTGGCGGCGCGTTGGGTGTAGGAAAGATTCCATCTCTAAACTGACGTTCGAGGAACTATGAACAACATTCAAGTGAAGCCGGCCACCGGCAAATTGGGCATTCTCACGCCGGGTATGGGCGCGGTATCCACCACTTTCATGGCGGGAGTGATTTCGGCTCGGCGCGGATTCACCAAGCCGATCGGGTCTCTCACGGAGATGGGATACATTCGCTTGGGTAAGCGAACAGAGAATCGCCATGCTCTGATTCGCGAGTTTCTTCCGTTTGCGCCACTGAAAGACATCGTATTTGGCGGATGGGATATCTACGAAGAAAACGCCTATCAGGCCGCCAAGCGCGCCAAGGTTTTGGAAAACGAACACCTTGAGCAGATCAAGGACGAGTTGGAGCAGATTCGCCCCATGTCGGCGGCATTTGACCCTGCGTTCGTGAAACTGATTTCCGGACCGAACGTGAAGAAGGCGAAGTCGAAGTTCGACCTTGCCGAGATGCTTCGCGACGATATTCGAAACTTCAAAAAGCAAAATGGCTGTGATCGGGTAGTGCTTGTTTGGTGCGGATCCACCGAAAGCTATCTCAAGGTGGGGCCTGAGCATCAGACGATCGAGTCTTTCGAGCGTGCAATGAAGGAGAACTCTCCCAACATCGCCCCCTCGATGCTCTACACTTATGCGGCCATTATGGAAGGCGCGCCCTACGTAAACGGCGCACCGAATCTCAGCGTGGAACTTCCCGCTCTCGTGCAGCTCGCGGAGAAAAACGGAGTGCCGATCGCCGGGTCTGATTTCAAAACTGGTCAGACGTTGATGAAAACCATCATCGCGCCCGGCCTTAAGGCCCGCCTTTTGGGAATCGCCGGATGGTATTCCACCAATATTCTCGGTAACCGAGATGGTGAGGTGCTTCAGGATCCCGAGAGCTTTAAGTCGAAGGAAGTTTCGAAACTCAGCGTTCTCGAAAGCGTGCTCGAGCCGGAGCGCTATCCTGACCTCTACGGCGATCTCCATCACATCGTGCGCATCAACTACTACAAGCCCCGTGGCGACAACAAAGAGGGTTGGGACAACATCGATATCACCGGATGGATGGGATATCCCATGCAGATCAAGGTGAACTTCCTCTGCCGGGATTCGATTCTTGCTGCGCCACTCGTGTTGGACCTTGCTCAGTTCATCGATCTGGCCTCGCGGTCGGGATTCAAGGGCATTCAGGAATGGCTCGGGTTTTACCTAAAAAGCCCTCTTACCAAAGACGGTCTTAAGCCGGAGCACGACCTGAACGTGCAACTCCTGAAGCTTCAGAACACTCTTCGGTTTATCGGTAGAGAAGAGTTAATCAACCATCTAGGTCTCACCTACTACGGCCTTGATGAAAAAGAGGCGTCCCGTATCGGTAATTAGTGCCGGCCTGTGACGGTGATTCGGGCGCCCGGTTCGCAAGAACGGGCGCTCGCTTTTTTTGAGGTAATGGAATGAAGAAGCCCAAACAAGTTACGTCGATCCCCGGACCCCGATCTCTTGAAGTGGTGCAGATGGAGAAGAAAAACCTTGCTCCCGGACTACAGGGTTTCGCGCTCATGGCAGAAGTAGCCATCGACCATGGACGTGGCTCGGTAGTCACAGATGTGGACGGTAACGAGTACATCGATCTCATCGGAGGAATCGGAGTAAATGGCCTGGGCCATTCTCACCCGCGCTGGGTTCAGGCGATGAAGTCCCAGATGGAGAAATTATCGGTGGGATCGTTCACCACTGAACCCCGGGCGCAACTGGTGAAAAAAGTGGCGGAGCACACGCCTGCTGGACTTGATCAGCTTCAGCTCTACTCCGGCGGATCGGAAGCAGTAGAAAGCGCCATGCGTTTGGCTAAGTGCCATACGGGTAAGTGGGAGTTCGTGAGCTTTTGGGGCGGTTTTCATGGAAAGACTCTGGGCACTATGGGGCTTCTCGGCGACGGGCAAAAAGCAAAGTATGGACCCTTTGCCCCTGGCAATCATTGTGTGCCCTGGGCCGACTGCTATCGATGTCCGCTCAAGCTTAAGCAGGATTCCTGCGGTTTTGCCTGCGTGGACGTGGCTCGTAAACAAGTGAAGACTCAAAGCGCCGGCGAAATCGCCGCATTTCTAGTGGAGCCCATGCAGGGAACGGCAGGTAATATTATGCCGCCGACTGGCTGGTTGAAGGCTATTCGCGAACTAGCCAGTGAATTCAAGGCGCTTCTGATTTGCGACGAAATGATCACTGGATTCGGCCGCACGGGATCTTGGTTCGCGTCACCGGAAATGGGAGTGACTGCGGATATCATCACCGTGGGGAAGAGCTTTGCGGGTGGATATCCTGTGGCTGGGGTTATTACGAGTAAGGAGATCGCCAAGGCAGAACCTTGGTCTAAGCCGTCGGGTTCTAGCTCGAGCTACGGAGGGAATCCGTTGGCGGCGGTTTCCGCCCTGACCACGATTGAAATCATCGAGGATGAAAAACTTTGTGAGAACTCCGCACGGATGGGAGAGCGACTGCTTCAGCACCTACGTCGCTGGAAGGAAAAGTATCCCTTCGTGGGTGAGGTTCGAGGACGGGGACTATTCTTGGGAATCGAGCTGGTGAAAGACCGCGCCACGAAAGAGCCAGTGAGCGAGGCACGAATGAAGGAGTTCTACCGCGAGGGAGTGAAGCGCGGAGTGCTTGCCATGAGTTACAAGGCCACGATACGACTTCAGCCGGCGCTTACAATCGATGCCGACACGCTCGACGGTGGTGTGGCTATTTTGGAAGAGATGTTCGATGAAATGGAGCGCCGAGGCGACTGGAAGTAGTTATTCCAGTTTGAACTCCGTCCAGAGTTTGTCGATCAGAAGCATGAGATCTTTTCGTTCGGGCATGAAGGCGACCCGTTCCTCTTGAGCAGGAGTGGGAAAAATGCCCGTGTTCTTTTGAACATCTGGAGAGAGCATTGCTTTCGCCGCTAGGCTTGGAGTGCGGTAAAACAATCGCTCCGTAAAGTCCTTGGCCCTGTCCTTTCTTAGCATGAAATTCATGAAGGCGTAGGCGAGGTCGGATCGTGTTGCATTCTTGGGGATACAAAAGTTGTCAGCCCACTGTGTGCCTCCGGCCAGCGGATTAATGAAGCGAATCCACGGCATCTTGGCGGTCACTTTCATGGCGTCACCGGAGTATACTTGGCAAAGGGCGCACTCTTCTGATTCCACTACGCTGCGAGTTTCGCTCGTAAATGCTCTGATGTTTGCCTTGTGCAGCTTCAGATAGGAAAAGGCATCTCGTATGTCTTTCTCCGAGGCATTCCCCATCGACTTTCCATGGGCGATCAATACCGCGTTCAAAACCTCCTTTGAGTCGTCGAGGACGGTGGTGGGCAAATCTTTGGATTCAAATAAATCCCTCCACGACACTTTTTCAGGATTCAATTTCGGCGCGAGCCTGGTATTGACGGCGATTCCCGTTGTGCCAACCGTTAGGGGCACTGAGTGGGTTAGCCCTGGGTCGTAGGAAAAACGAAGCGCCCGAGGATCGAATTCACGGAGAAACGAAAGCTTGGAGTGATCCAGGGTTTGGAGCAGTCCGATCTGAATCAGGAGTGATACCATGTAATCCGACGGCATGATGAGGTCGTATCCCGCGCCACCCGTTCGCACAGAAATCTGAACCTTGGCGAGCATCTCCTCATTATTGGAAAAATAATCGAGCTTAACCCGGCATCCGCATTCGCTTTCAAATGCATCGATAATTTCTTGATCGAAGTATTCGCTCCAGGTGAAAAGGCGAAGTTCCGGCTTGGCCGTTGTGCGGGTGCAGGAAACCAGGGAGATCGCAATCGTTAGAATTGCTGCAAGTTTCGCCATCTTTTCATCCAGAGTTGTGTGATGATTACCCCGATTGCCGAAGTCAAAAACAAGAGTGTGCAGAGAGCATAGAGCTCATCTCCCACTTGAAGCCGAGCCATGCTGTAGATCTTAACCGGCATGGTGATTTGATCGATTCCTTTCACGAAGAAACTAATCAGAAAATCATCGAAGGAAAGTGAAAACGAAAGCACAAAAGCTCCAATCAACCCCGGAAGCACCTGGGGAACTACAGCGTGTCTCAGCACGTTCCACCAGTTAGCCCCGAGATCTCGGGCCGCTTCGGAAAATTGGGGCTGATATTTTTCAACATTGCTGGAGATCACGAGGGTGGCGAATGGAAACGTGAACGCTACGTGGGCAGCCGTGAGAGTGGCCCAACCTAGCGGCATTCGCAGAAAAACGAACCAAACCAGGAAGGCTAGGCCGAACGCTATCTCCGGAAGCACTAAAGGTAACACTAGTCCCATTTTTAAGAGGCCTCTCACACGGGATCCGAACTCAGGTGCTGCGAAGGCTGTGGCCAGTCCAGCGAGGGCGCTGATGATGCCCGAACACAGTGCGAGGAAGGCCGATGATCCAAGTGCTTCCAGGATCTCGGAATAGGCAAAGAGCGCTTTCATTGCACTCCAAGAGGCGCCGCGGCCTACCACAACGGCGATCGGCGCCCAGAGTGCCATGAGAAGGACAAACGAATAGATACGCAGCGTCTTCATCGAGGCGCCTCGCGCAGAGATTTGTTGCCAGCCCAGAGAATTACCGCGGCAATTACGACAAGAAGCGTGATCGCGGCGGCCCCCAATGGCCAGTTGCGCGCCACCAAAAACTGGTGATGGAGAAAGGTCCCCAAAACGAAAACCTTGCCGCCCCCCACGATCTCTGGAATCAAGTATTCCCCCAGAGAGGGGATGAACACGAGCACGGCTGCAGTGACAATTCCCGTGCGGGTAAGTGGAAGGAGCACTCGGAAGAGTATCTGGCGGCGAGATGCTCCAAGATCAGAGGCGGCTTCCAATAGGGAGTTATCGATCTTTTCCAGCGAAGCGTAGAGCGGAAGGATGGCGAATGGGAGGTAGTTGTAGACGAGGGCTCCGAGGACTCCGATCGGCGTGTAGAGAAATGAAAGGCCGAGAGGTTCCATACGGAGAATGTCCACAAACGCCAGTACGCGAATCAAGAAGTTCGTCCAGAAGGGAATCATCACGAGAGTGAGGAGGGCCATGGCTCGATCTCGGGGCAGTCTTGAAAGATAGAACGCAAAGGGAAAAGCAAAGAGTAAGGTCGCGCCCGTATTGGCTGCAGCCATTAGCAATGTTCGAATCAGCACTTGGGAATAAATCGGATCAAAGAGTTCGCGGAAGGATTCCAGATTCCAGTTATTGTGGAGAAGGCCGAACTCGTCTCGCTCCGTGAAACTTACGATCACCATGAGCACGAGTGGCCCGGCCATCAGGAGGAAAAACCAGACCGCAAGGGGAACGATCAGAAAGTTTCTTTTTGCACGGTCCATGTGTCTTCGTGTTCCCAGGTAATGAGAATAATTTCCCCTTCTTTTCCTGCGGGGGGCTCAAATCCCGGAGTTTTCATTAGGTAGGTTTGCCCGGTGGCGTCTTGTGCTTTGCAGATTCGGTCGGCCCCAAGAAACGCATTCTCCAGCACAGTGGCTTCGATTCCCACATGCCCGGACGCCACTTTCGTGCCCCTTATTCGAGGCGACAGGTGTTCCGGGCGAATCATCCACTCTCCGGCAACGCCGAGCGGAGGCAGGCGGTCCCGCTCGCCTTGCAAATGACGAGCATGGTCTTGGTTGAGAAAGTTTGCCTGGCCGATGAAAGAGGCTACGAACTTTGTGGAAGGGCGGAGGTAGATTTCCTCCGGCGTTCCCATCTGCTCGATTCTTCCTTCCCGCATTACGGCAACCACATCCGATAAGGACATTGCTTCCGTTTGGTCGTGGGTCACGAACACAAAAGTGGATCCGAGCTTGTGTCGTAGCGCGAGGAGCTCGAGCTGCATTTTTTCCCGGAGCTTCAAATCGAGGGCGGAGAGGGGCTCATCCAACAGCAAAACTTCAGGTTCGGTTACCAGCGCTCGGGCGAGGGCCACTCGTTGTTGTTCGCCTCCGGAAAGCCGGGTCACGCTGAGGTCGAGAAGGTGTGGCACAGAAATCAGTTCCGCGGTTTCTTCCACGCGACGTTTGATTTCTGACTCGGCGATTCTCTGCATCTTGAGGCCGAAGGCAATGTTTTGGCGAACGGTCAGATGAGGAAAGAGCGCGTATCGCTGAAACACCGTGCGTATGTTTCTTTTTTGCGGCGGGAGGTGAGTGATGTCGCGCCCGGCATGGATCACTCGTCCGTGGTCAGGCGTCTCAAACCCTCCGATCAGTCGGAGAGTGGTGGTTTTCCCGCAGCCAGATGGTCCAAGCAGGGAAAAACCCTGTCCCGCCGGAATTTCGAAGGAAACACCCCGGACGCCAGCCTCCCGGGTGCCCACCGAAAAAACCCGGGATACGTCATCTAGTCTTAAGTTCCCTTTAAAATTGCCGCCCAAAGCTCTTAACCCCCAATTTCCCAAAGAGTTTTTCTTCTAACAAAAAGAAGGGGTCCGGGGAATTCTGTTTCCAGATGGAAAAAATAGCCTAAGGAACTGGTGCCAAAAGGTCCCCAGACACCACCTAGTAGCCCGTCGGTATGCCTTAAAAGTGGGCTCCACCTTGGCACGTCCACTGCATTTACCTCTAGTAAGGAGCCAGACTCCTGAAGCGAAAGGAGATCCGAAAATGAAGAACACGAAACTTCTAAAAAGCCGAATCTCCCGCGCTTGGGCGATAGAGCGCAACCAGATGCGTGAGGTGCTTTGGCTCTCTCTCTGGTCTTCGTTGGTCTTGATTCTTTCCGTTTTGTCCATCATCCCATAAAGGGGTGAGCCATTCCCAACAAACTCCGGTGTGGTGTTTTCCTTCGGGGGAAGGAAGCATCGTCTGCTCAGGATGAGCGGTCGCGCCAATCGGGATGATTACAGCCGCCGAGGTCGAGTTGGGGGCCTCGGAAGATAGCTAGGGTCACTATCTTTCGGGGAATCGGTCGCGGGGCGGGGGGAGCTTGAAGGAGGAAGAGATTCCTCATTTGAGCTCCCCTTTTTTATTCCCTTCTCGTTTCGCGGGAAAAAAAAGATCGAAGTAATTGCCAGTAACAAGAGAACTGCGATCAAAGGCCACAACGGTCTTTTGACTTTCGGTTTGGTGGGCTCTTCCCTTGGCTGGCGCGGTTGTTCTTTTCGATCGCTCAGAAGGGAGCTGATCGTTCGCGGGGGGGCAAGCTTGATCTTTCTTCTTGGGCGACGCCGCGCGAACCGATGAAAGTAGAGATCGTCGTGGAAAGTTCGCCAGTTCTTATCGAGGGAGCCAAGCACCTTGTCGGATCCGAGAAAGTCCCGTCGTTCGAGGGCATCGGATACTTCCTGGGTGGAAAGAGGCCCCACGGTTTTCCCGTTTCTCAGCACGTACCAGCTTTGTGGGTCCTGGGGGGGCATACCGACTTAGTTTAGGTCTCAACTCAGCAGAAAAGCAAAAGGCTCCTTCGGGGGAAGGAGCCTTTTGTCGGTTCGCGTCGTTAGACGGGTTAGAGAAGCTTGTAGCTTGCGAAAAGAGTGAAACTGGCGCGATTGAGGCGAAGCTCCGGGGTGGTTGTGTAGGCCGGCGTGACTGACAGGCGCTTCGTGGGGAAAAGGTTGGCTCCCACGGCGATCGATTCACCGGTGCTCGCGTGTTTCCTGCCATCAGGATGCCCGCGGCTATGAATCCAGTTGCCCGTGTTTTTGTGACGGATGGCGCCCGTGCTGTATTCCACATAGGGCTGGAATTTTGGCGTCACAGAGTAGGCAAGATTGGGAATCAGATACACATAGTAGTCTTCGCGGGTGCTCGATCCGGTTCTCTTGGTGCGCTCCGCATTGCTGAGTTCAGCCAAGCGATACTGCGCGAAGCTCTGGAGGGAGAATTCGAAGTCGTTTCGGGCGATGGAGGGAGTCATGAAGAGACGGATCTGGCCATTGCCCGCTTCGCGGGGGCTGGTCGCATCTACGGCTCGGTTCGTGGAATTGGAGAAGGGGAAGTAATAACGAAGGTAACCGTAGAGATTCCAGCTCGTGCGACCCTTGGATCCGGCTACGATGCTGGCGTTCGTGAGGGTGAGATAGGGGTCCGTCCAGTTCCAGTTGTCGGCGTTGCTTGGGCCGCGTCGCTCTTTGCTTTGCAGGCTTTGTACGGCGGGAGCGGTGAAACTCGTGCTCCAGGTTCCGCCAATTTTCGCGCCCACGGACGGATAGTGTACAAAACTCCAGGCGGGACCGGCGCCGGTCTTTTCGCCTTCCGTGGAAACGGTTCCGGTGAGGCTCTTTGTGTTGGGGCCCTCTGCAAATATGGAATAGCTGGCTCGACCGTTCGACTTCACCCATTTCAAAACCGGGTTAGTGTTATCGGCCACGGAGACTGTGGATGTTTGCCCGCCCGTAGCAGCCGCCGTGTTCGACGCGGCGCCAGCCGAAAGAGAAATCAAAAAAGCGCTCAACAGAACGCCCACCATTGGGTTCCAGTAAATCTTCATTCCATCCCTCCGAAAAGTGCCCGAAAGCGGGCGCCGGTTCTTCCGAGAGCAATCTACATGCCAGGGAAGTAACACCTCTGCGAGCTATCACGAGAAAAACGCGCAAGGCAAAGGAATTGTGGGAAAAGTTAGTCCAAAGTATTAAGTTTAAAAGCAAATCTCGAGGTTGATCGAGGCATCTAGAGCACTGAAAAAATTACCATCTGAAAGGGAACTGGGGCCAAACTGCCCTTAACGCATGAAACCCAAAGCGCTTTTGATTCGATTGAGTTCGTTGGGGGACGTAGTGCACGCTACTGCCGCCATCCAGCCTCTCGTTTCGGCGGGATGGGAGGTGCATTGGGTCACAAAGGCAGCGTTTGCTCCGCTCCTTGAGGGGCACCCTCAGGTGAAATCGGTACACTCCTTCGGTGCGGTGCGTGAGTCCGAGGCGCGGGCCCGTTTTTTTGATTGGGTCGAAAAGGAGCGGTTTCATGCTGTCCTGGATCTTCACGACAGCCTTCGCACTCGGCTTTGGCGGTTTCGCCTTCGTCGGGTTGCCCCCGTGTTCGTGGCCGGGAAGCCCCGCCTTCGGGAGATCCTGATTGTAGTCTTTCGTCTTGGGCGTTGGCTGGGATTTCCCCGGGGAGGCCGCGCCCTCCGCCAGCGAAAACTCGCCGAAGAGGTAGTGCGTAGATTTGGCGGTGAGGTGAAGCCGGGAGGGGATCTCACTTCACTGGTGGTGTCGGCACAGGAGGAGGCGGCCTTGCCCCTTCCGAAAGAGCCATTTGTGGTGCTTCTGCCTGGAAGTGCCTGGCCTACGAAAAAGTGGCCGGGTTTTGAGGCGCTTGCGGCAGAGGCCGCTTCGCTGGGTCCCGTGGTGGTGCTGGGTGGAAAGGGCGATGTAGAGATCGAGGCAATCGCAGCGAGCGCTCGCCGTAAGAATCCTTCTAGTACCTTCCAGCGTTACGGACTGAGGGAGGCGATGGTGGCCTTGAAGCGGGCCCGAGTGATTGTTGGTAACGATTCGGGAATGGCCCATGTGGCGGAGGCGCTAGGTAAGCGCGTGATCGTGGTGGAGGGGCCTACTCATCCATGGATGGGTTTTTCTCCTTGGCGCCGTGATTCGAGCTGTTTGGGATTGGATCTTTTGTGCCGCCCTTGCGGAAAAACTGGCCGGATCTGTTGGCGGTTCGGACTAAGAACCTGTTTGCGCGGACTATCGGTGCCCGCCGTGATGGCCGAGGTGCGACGCCACTGGGGGCTGGGATGATTCTCTGGAATCCGATACTCGCGGTTGTGTTGTGGTTGATCCGTGTACTTGCCCCGTTTTTTCCGGGTGAGTTTCTTTCGATCCGGAATAACTGGGAGACAACCTGGCGTGAGGGCTTGGCGAAGGTTTCTCCGGAAGGGCGAGTTTGGTTTCATGTCTCTAGTGTGGGGGAGCTCGAACAAGTTCGTCCCGTGATCGAGGAACTCAAGCGACGTGGAGTGGAGAACGTGGTTCTATCCTATTTTTCCCCGTCGGTGCCGCGTCTTGTGAAAGATTGGTCGTTCGTAGGGTTTGCTGGCCCACTTCCACTCGATGAGGAAGAGAGCATGACTCGCTTGATGGATCTGGTGGCGCCTCGTCTTCTTGTTCTCAATCGCTACGATATCTGGCCGAATCATATAGCCGCTGCGAAGAAGAAAGGCGTGACGATAGCTCTTGTGAACGCATCCACCCCTCCTCGCGGTTGGTGGGGATGGTTGAGCTTGTGGTTACGCCGAGGGCTCTTCCAATCTGTGCAGGCTTGGACATATGTGGACTCGGCAGCCGCCCACGGTTGGGAACCATGGACGGGCCGGAAAGCCAAAGGTCTAGTAGCGGGGAACCCTCGTGTCGATCGCGCCGTGGAGCGTGCCGGAACGGCGGCCCGTGAAGCGAAAGCCAGCGAAAGAATTCGCTCATGGCTCATGGGGAAGGGACCGGTGGTGGTGGCCGGTTCTACCTGGCCGCAAGACGAAGTTTTGGTCTTGGAGGCATTTGCGGTTTTGCGCCGTCTCCGGGGTAATGCGGTTCGGTTGGTTTTGGTTCCTCACGAACCTCATGAGTCGCATTTGCAGGAAGTGGAAGCAGCGATCGTTCGTAGAGGGTTTACCTTGTCGAGATATTCCGGGTCGGGAGCCGGCACGGATGTGCTTCTCGTGGACGCGAGGGGATTTCTCGCCGAGCTCTACGTCCATGGCGCGGTGGCTTATGTGGGAGGCGGTTTCGGAAAGCAGATTCATAGCATTATTGAGCCGATCGCACACGGTAAGCCCGTAGCGTTTGGTCCTGCCTATCACCGTAGCCCGGAGGCGCGCACGCTCCTGTCTTTAGGTGCCGCACTCACTCTTCCTCATGCGGGAAAATCTTCTGGAGAACGTTTGGGCGGCTGGTGGCATTCGCAGATGTCGCAGGGAGGGGACTCGAAACGGGCCCATGAGGCGATCGAAGTGTTCCTTGGGGTGCACCGCGGCGCCGGACACCGGGTGGGTGAATTTTTGGCGGAATGTTGGCGCAGTTCGGCTATCCTCAGAGGCACGGGAGGAACGGACCTTTGAAAGATTCAGTGACGATCAGACTGAGGATGGGAACCGAAGACGCGCATTACGGTGGTAACCTCGTAGACGGCGCCATGATGTTGCATCTTTTCGGCGACGTGGCTACGGAGCTACTGATTCGGCGCGACGGTGATGAGGGTTTGTTTCGAGCCTATGAAAATGTGGAGTTTCTCGCGCCTGTTCGGGCCGGCGATTACATTGAGGCAAAAGGTTGGATCGTTAAAGAAGGTAAAACATCTCGCACAATGGAGTTTGAGGCCTGGAAGGTAATCGAGGCCCGGCCGGATGTGAGCGCCTCAGCGGCCGACGTTTTGAAGAATCCGGTGCTGGTTTGTAAAGCAAAGGGCACTTGCGTAACTCCCGTGGAATATCAGCGGTTGGGAAAGAATGCGAAGTAGCTACGATCTTATCGTGGTGGGAGATCAGCTGTCGGGGCTTTTTCTGGCGGCGTCGATGGCTGAAGCGGGCCGCTCAGTGTTGGTCGTGGAGGGGAAATCTTCTCCCATTTCTTTGTTTGAAGTCCCTTCCGGACGTTTCCTATCCGATCTAGTTTGCGAACCTGTGATCGGATTGGAGGAGGGGTCTAAACTCGACGGATTCCTCAGAAAGATGGGGCTTTATCAGAACCTGTCCGACGTGTTCCCGGAATTTTATCCGGCTCTTCAGGTGGTTTCTTCCAATCGCCGCGTGAATTTCAACTACAAATCAGGTGACCTCGAGCACGAGGTGGCACGGGAATTTCCGGAAAAGGATCACCGAATTCGTTCGGCCATTGCCCGAGTTTTAGGAGGGCATGAGGTATCCAAGGGATCGTTCGCCGAGGTGGTTCAACGTGCGGGCCTTGAGACCGCGTGGGAGCATTGGGGCGATCTTCAGTGTTTACTTTACGGATCGTCGCTTCCGACCCGATTACCCTACTCACTCTACAAGAAGGTTTTTGATACGGCTGGCTACGGTGTGCGACATCCCTTGGGTGGACGAGCAGCGCTGAAAGAACGTTTGATCGCCCGGGTGGGTGTTTTTGGCGGAACAATTAAGCGGAATACCTGGGTGGAAGAGATTATTTTTGAGAAGGGACGCCTCTCTGGGGTGATGCTTTCGAGCTACGAGGGATTCGTGAAAGGCACCTCCATAGTGGGGGCGATGGCCGCAGGAAACTTCGTGAAGCTGATTCCGGAAAAGAACCGGCCTCGCCGGCTCGAGGCCGCGATCGGAGCAATTCGTCCCAGATTCTGGCGAATGACTTTTTCATTGGTGGTTCCCGAGGCCGTGATTCCCGAGGGAATGGGGGATCATCTTTGTATCCACGACGTGGACGATCAGATCTGCAACGACGGATTTCTTCAGGTGCAGAGATTCGGAAACGAGAGCTACAGCGGAATTCGGCCCGACGAGCGCGCCCTTGTGGTGCGGATGTTGATGCCGTGGGAAGAGAAGTCGCTGCAACCGGAGTTCATGATAACGATGATGAAGAGGAGCTTGCGCCGTTTGCATGCCCTTATGCCGGCGTTGCGTGAATTCCGAGTGCATCCCGATCCGGACCAGCTCAAGACCGACCCGGTGTTTCTCCAGGCTATGCAGTTCAAGAGCCTGGGCCATATTCCTCCGGCCTTCGTGGTTTACGACCACAGCTTGAGCGCAGATCACTTCAATTTGGATTTTATGGAGTGGAAGCGTTTCGGGGTTCCTGGGCTGGGAATCTGTTCTCGAGATGTATTTCCCGCATTCGGGCTCATGGGCGAGGTCATTGCAGGAATGGAGTATAGCCACCGACTTCTCTCGCCGCGGAAAGAAAAATGAAGATCGTCCATGTGATTTGGACCCAGTTTCCTATTGGGGGCTACGGCGGAACTGAACGCGTAGCTTGGTGGTTGGGCAAGGCCCAGGCCGAGCTAGGGCATGAGGTCGTTTACCTCTGTTTGCCTGGAAGTCGAGTCCCCTTCGCGCAAACCCTGGATTTGCCTCTGGGGCTAGATCACCTCGATCCGTTGTTGCCAAAGGGAACCGACATTGTGCAGCTCTATGGAGCTCCCAACTATCGAATCGACGCGCCTTACCTCGTTAACATCGGCGGTAACGGGCAGGCGGGAGAGAAATTTCCTGCCAATACGGTGTTTGTTAGCCGAAATCACGCCGCTCGCCACGGATGGACTGAGTTTGTGCACAACGGGATCGACATCTCGGAGTATCCGCTTGCGAGGGGGCGCGAGGAGATCGCGCTTTTTCTCGCCAAGGCTTCTTGGGGCGTGAAGAATCTAAAGGGCGCGATTCGGATCGCCCAGGATGCGGGCGTGCCGTTACATGTAGCGGGCGGCCGGGCGGGATGCTGGCGGCGTGGGGTTGTTTCCCACGGCACAGTGGGTGGGGCGGAAAAACTAGCGCTGCTTCAGCGCGCCGGAGTTTTGTTATTTCCCGTGATCTGGGAGGAGCCGTTTGGATTGGCCGTGGTGGAAGCACTGGCTTGCGGAAAGCCTGTGATTGCCACTCCGCGAGGCGCCTTGCCCGAAATCATCGACTCCACCTGTGGGGTTCTCGGCCGTAGTCACGAAGAGTTGGTTGAGGGGGTGCGGGCTCGCAATCATTTTCTTCCTGAGGCGTGCCGTGCGCGGGTGGAAGCGGAGTTTACGCACATCCACATGGCTAAGAAGTATCTCTTGTATTACAAAATGATTCTGGAGAAGGGACGAATCCGCGAAGGGCAACCACAGGCTCCTGCGGACGCCGATCCTGAGCAGAAGATCTACTACGAAGGATATCGCCGATGATCTCTCGTTACTCACTTCCTGAAATGACCGCCCTTTGGACCGACGAGGCTCGTTACTCTGCCTGGCTTGAGGTGGAGTTGGCTGCGTGCCGAGTGATGGTTCAGGAGAAAATTATGCCGGCCGCCAGTTATAAAAGACTGGCGCAAAAGGCCCGCATCGATGTGGAAAAAATACTCGCCACTGAAGCGAAGGTGAAGCACGACGTGATCGCCTTCACGATGACGATCGAGGAGCAGGCTGGGCCGGATGCCCGATATTTTCACTGGGGCCTAACGTCCAGTGATGTGCTCGATTCGGCATTGGGCCTGCAATTGAATCGAGCACTCACTATGATTCTTTCTGAGATCGACGAACTTGCCCGATCCTTGGCGAAGGCGGCGATCACATGGAAGAGCCTTCCTGCGATCGGGCGGTCCCACGGAATTCATGCGGAGGCGCTCTCTTTCGGTCAAAAATTCCTCACATCCTATGCTGAACTCATGAGGAATCGAGATCGAGTGGAACGGGCGCGGAAGAATATTTCTGTGGGTGCACTTTCCGGAGCAGTGGGCTCCTACGGCACTCATGGCCCCGACTTCGAAAAGAAATTTTGCAAACTGTTGGGGCTTGAGCCGGAGGCGATCAGCACTCAGGTGATTCCCCGCGACAGGCATGCGGAAGTATTCCAGGCGTTGGCTTTGCTGGGCGCTGGGATTGAGCGTTTAGCCGTGGAACTGCGACATCTGCAGCGAACCGAAGTGGGAGAGGTCGAAGAAGGATTTTCCAAGGGGCAAAAGGGTTCGAGTGCGATGCCACACAAGAAGAACCCGATTTCAGCGGAGAATCTTTCGGGTTGTGCTCGGCTGCTTCGTTCATACTCCGAGGCGGCCATGGAGAACGTGGCTCTTTGGCACGAACGCGACATCAGCCACTCTTCCGTGGAACGAGTAATCGGCCCCGACGCCACGATTCTCGCTCACTATATGCTGGTGCGCATGCGTAAGCTGATCGATGGCCTTAAGGTCAATAAAGAGCGGGTGAAGGCTAATCTGGCGCACACTCGCGGGCTTGTGTTTTCCGGGGCCGTGCTTTTGGCTTTGGTGGAGGCAGGCCTTGATCGGGACTCGGCTTACCGGCTCGTGCAGGGGCACGCTTTGGCGGCTTGGGAGGGAGGCCCGGACCTTCTTACTCGGTTGCTGGGGGACCAGGAAGCGTTACAATATCTAGATAAGAAGCAGTTGAAAGCGACTTTCGACGACAAACGAGGATTGCGGCATGTGGATGCGATCTACAAGGAAGTGTTCCGTCGCTGGCCTACGCCGAAGAAGAAAAGGTGAGCGGGGTCAGACCGCGATGGAGTATCTTCTCGTACTCTTCGTGATCCTGGGGATCTTTGTCACTATTTTCCGGCCCCAATTTAACAAGTTTAAAGAACAAATGGCCAAAGGACTCTCGGCGGGGTTCTTTGAAGAAGATTCTACGGGCGGGAATTTTTATTATTTTCCGATGAAATAGAAACGCAGCAGAGGAACCCACCAAAATCTCGGGAGGGGGATGGGAGGGAACTTTTGATGGATCCCTCTGGTGCTAACAAGAGAGACTGCAGGGGGCATGCCAGCTCAAAAGCGCCGCAAATCCCACAGGTTTTAACCGGCGTTTTCTTGAAATGACCGTAGAACTTTTAGGCGCTCGTCTTGGCCCTTAGCGCAGGGCGCCTGAGGCGTTGAGAAGACGGCCGCCTCCCACCTTTCCCTGGAGCGAGGGGGAAACAGTGGCGCCTTGGAGAATTCGGCTCTTCAGTTCTGGGGCGGAGAGATTCGGATTTTGCCCGAGCACAAGGGCTGCTACGCCAGCAACATGGGCGGCCGCTAAATCCGTGCCGCTTCGTTGCAGGTAGGTGGAGCGAGGTGCCAGCACTTCGATGCGTTCCCCGGGTGCGGCGATATCCACGCTGGCCTCGCCGAAGTTCGAATACCGTCCAGAGGTGGTGGACAGGGCGCCGGCAGAATTTACCGAGGCCACGGTGATCACATGGGGATTCACGCTCAAGGAGGCTGGCCAACGAGGGCCCTGATCGATGTCGTGACCGTTGTCTCCGGCGGAGGTAACCACCAGCACGCCATGGCGCGCCGCCAGTTCCACGATTCCGGTGAGGGATTTAGAAGTGGCTCTTGTGTCCCACCCCAGCAGAATAATACGAGCCCCGTCTTGAATGGCTCGCTCGGCCGATGCGTAGAGCGCTCCTGATGTAGTTTCGCCCCAGGGGTTGAAGGCCCTGTAGGCCAGGAGTCCAGCTCCTGGGGCAATTCCCACGGGGTCCTTGTCGGCTCCCCTTGCTGCCACAACCCCCGCCACACCGGTGCCGTGACTGTTGTCGTCGAAGGGGCGAAGGTCCATGCTGATGTAGTCGATGCCGGCATAACTGCGAGAGAAGGCGCCGCCGAGATTTTTGTGATTGTAGTCTACGCCGGAGTCGATGATGGCTACTTTCACGCCGGCACCGCGATTCGGCGCGGATTTCCAGGCATCTGCCAGCTGAATCATGCGACTGTTCCACTGCGACTCGGCCTTGTTCCAATCGCCTTTGGGGCCTTCAAACGAAACGCCCTGTTCAATTTCTTGATCATACTGGCTCCAGCGCCAGAGGAGGTAGGGAAGCAGCACCGTGTTTTTGGCGTCCACCATCGCGCCGCCGTCGGGATCGGAAAACTCGGGCAAGTCCACGGATATAGACTTTTTCGGAGTAGAAACCACGGAGGCAAGGACTCGCGTTTTCTTGGCCTCCACGGGTTCGTCGATGATGGTAACAATGTCACCTGCGGCCACCGCGGTGGGCCCACTCACGACTTCCACAATCGAGCCGATGTGAAACGCTTCTTTCACCTTGAGGCGAGTGGTACCGGATGCTCCGCGAATTTCGAATTGATCACCTACTCGAATGCCCTCCCGGCGACCGGCATTGAGAATCATTCCCTCTTCGCTCACCTTTTCAATCCGGCTTCGGAACTTGGTGGCTTTCATCTGGTCCTGAATTTCATCCACGAGGCGATCCGCAGATTTGTCGAAAACCTTGCTGAGGGCGGTGCGCCGGGCGATACCGAACTCCACAGAGATCTGCTTCCATCCGGCACCGAGCGCGAAGAGGAAGCCGGTCCCGCCTACATCGATCTGGCTCCGGTGATTGTCGCCGTCGATGAGAAATTGAAGGTTGGTGTTGAGTGAGCCGGTGGCCACGAAGCGATCACGGCGGTAGTGAATGTTGGCGATGATGATGTTGAACTCACCCTGTTCGCCGGAGTCCACGCCGGCGATGGTATCGAATCCGTCCTGGCTCTGAGGGTCGAACGTGGATCCGAACCAACTGCGGGAAAGGTCGGTATTCCTTGCGGGGAACTCGTTGGCGCCGTCGAAGGTTCCGTTATTCCATGGGGTGTAAAAGTCGCGACGGAATCCTGCGAACCGTTTTGCCCCGCGACTGCCGTGAGAGAAGGTGAGCTCCTCCACAGACGCGCTGAAGTCGGCGACTACGAAGGGGGCAAAGTCGAATTTAAGGCGATCACTCGGAGCGGTTTCCTGCACTTGCTTGGCCAGAGTGGAGGCCATTCCCGCTTTGCTCCAGGGTTCATCCACCACCACCACGAAGTGGTCGTTCTCCTTGAGGCGGCTGACGAGGCGATTATAGAGGTTTTCGCCCATTCCGTAGCGCGACCCATCGTCGAGTTCGATCCAGCGCGTGTCCATCACATGGACCCGAACCACTTTTTTCACTCGGGGAGGAGGCGGGGGCGGGTCCTTCTTTTTACACGCGGGTAGGGCGCCTACCGCAAGCAAAGCCAGCAGTGCGCTCCGAATCAACATCCGACTACCTCTGGGTTCCCAGGAGAGGTTTCACGTAAACTTTATCGCCCGTTCGCACTTGTCCGAATGAGTCGTTGCCGGTGAAAGCGCCGGCCTCCGACTGGAAGGAGCCAGCAGATTCAACTTTTGCGTCGGCAAGGAAACGGGTGAAGCAATTGGGGTCTTCCGTGGCTTGGCAGGAAGCATAGATGCTGTAGACCTGTTTTGCTGTAACACCACCGGCTAGGCCGGCGTTGAAGACTACCCGATTTCTTTCCCGGTCCACGCCGAGAACAGTGGCCTCCCAGGGAAGGTAGTCGAAGTGTGCGTGGCTTTCGAGGTTGGCCATGATGTCGGTGGTGGCTCTGCGGATCGCCTCTGCGATTCCGGTTTTATAGAGGATGTCGAGAGAGGCGTTGATGTCGGAGACCTTGAGGCGAACCTGAAATTTCAAATTCGAAAGGCTCTCGTCGGTATAGGAGGCCAGATAGGTTTGTCCCGTGAAGCGATCGTAGATCTTGAAGTCCATGCTCATCTTGCTGAGACGGAAGTCTACTTCTCCGTTGGCCCAAGGGGTTCCGGGCATGGGGATCACGCCGTTGTTGTTCCAGCCCACTTTCAAGTTGAGCTGAAGGGCGTCGAGTTCGAGGCTTGTGATTCCACCGGTAATTACCAATCGAGCAGGCGTGGCGGAGGCCTCCACCGTTCGAAGCCAGCGGCTGCCGTTGATCTGGCTGTCGATGATCTTATTTAGGTCGGCGTTGAAATCGGCTCGTACGCCGTTGGGAAATGTGAATGCGGGGGTGGTCACATGAGCCAGATGCATCAGGCGATAGGGTTTCGCTTGTATGAACTCCGGAGCCTTCGGTTTTTCGTCTTCTTCTTTGGGTTTGCGTTTGCCGAAAGCATCAGCCTCCGTGTGCGGTAGGAGCAGGAACACCGCGAGCAGGATGCGCCAGTTAAAGCTTGGTTGGCCGATGGAGTGCATGGGGGGTCCCTCCGTTACACGATACAGGATTAAGAAATCTTAATAATTATAATCGACAAAATCAATCAGATATTGAGGAAAATATTTAAGATGTTGAAATTATTGGATAAAAAAGTGCCCCGGTTTAGGGCCTGTCCTGGTTTTTGGTGCCTTGCGTAAATGCGGGGCTATTGTTAATTTCCGCACCGCATCAGCCTTGTTCCTGGGAGGGGATTTTGCCATTTCGTGAACTGCGCGCACTAATTTGTGTCTTCTTCGTGCTTATCCTCACGTCCTGTGGAGGCAACGACGGAGATCCTGTGGTGTTTCTCCCGAAAGTTACGGGGAAAATCGGTAGCAACTCCGAGAGTCTCCGCGAAATCTATTGCTCACCCCAGAGGGTGTCTTTCCGCGATGGAATTCTGACCGACGAAAATTTTCGAAGCGTGTTTGATTGCGCCAACTTCGACGGAAGCCTCGAAGATCTGCGTCCGCTGATCAAGAACAGCGAGTTTCCTGCCTTTGTCCGTAATATGAACGCGATTCTTGGGGCTGACTCCACCCGAACTCTTCGCGACACTCTCGGCGACTGGCTCGAGCCAGGCCCACAAGGTACGAGTCGTATCGATCGCTTGCTGCCAGTTGTGTCGGAAGTGGTAAAAAATCCGGCATTCCGCGATGGTCTTCCGGTGATCGACAATATTTTGGAGTCGGGACGGGACGTTTGGCAGCCTCTACTTCCTCCGCTTTCCGAGTTGGTCTACAACGAACGCTTTCCAAACACTTTCGACGATCTGCTGACGCTCTTCTCTGGCGTTGAAAAGGCCGAGCCCACCGACTACGCCAAGCGTCTGAAGTTTACGGCTCGTTTCCTCACGACCAAGGTCGAGGGCACCAATAACTCCGCAGCATGGGAAATCCTCAAACTCCTCGACGAGCTCAATCGCTTTCCAATTCCTGGAACTTCCATTCGCGAGTATCTCGACCAGCTCAATGTGAAGGGCGTAATTACCGGCCTTTATGAGGAGTCCGGAGCTCTTCGCGGGGAAGAAATTAATCCTCGCCTCAATGCGGATCCACTTCCGGAGGAGCTGGAGAAGGGGGAAACCTGGACCCCCGAACAGCGACGACGTCTCGCCATGCGCCAGCTCTTTCAAGGCGGTAGCGAAGCGCCCATTGTGCAGCTGGCCGGAATTATCCGTGAGTTCGATCGTCCGCACCCTAATTTTCTTCCGGCCCTGGCGGCTTGGTTCGCCGCTAATGGCGAGCGGGTAAACAACGGCCTCTTCGAGTATGTGGCAAAGGCGATGGTTCGCTCGGCACTGCCGAAAATCAACCTAGAGGTTTGGCTCAAACAGTATGCGGAAAATCTCGACCCCAACCTTCCGAAAAAGAAGGTCACTTCCGAAGAGTTTCTGAACTTTCTCAGAGCGGCCCTCGGAGACACTTCTTTTGAGGCATGGCTCGAGCAGCAAATTCTCCGAGCGAATAAGGATAACTTTGGCACCAAGAACGCTCGCTTCCTGGCCCGCACCAATCTCCGCCAGCAAATCCTCGAGGTCTATCGAATGCCTCAGGTGGCGGAGTTCGGCGTTACCATCATTCCGGATGGAAAGACCATGCCCCTTGCCAACGCCTACAAACGTTGGGCGAATCTCCATCGCGGTGAAAAACTCGAGGTCGTTGTCGGAGGAGAGCAAGCGAACTTGGAAGTTCATTTTACCCGCTTCTGGCTCGACGCTGCTCGCGATAGCATGGGCGAAAGCATCATTATTCGTTTCGCGATGGATCTGGCTCAAACATTTTTCACCGATTTTGCCGGTGGCTTTGCCAGTAAGCATCCCAGCATTTCCAAGTGGTACTACAAGGGCGCCTATTCCAGCCCGGACTCCACCGAGAGTATCGCCGCCTATGCGTTCAAAGAGCTTGATCTGTTGAAGGTCTGGTCGGAGAAGAAGGACTGGCTGAAAAAGGACTTTGCCGAGGAGGTTTTCCGGTCTCCCGAAGATCTAGCCGCGTTCCGCTACCTCGTGGATCAGATTCCTAACATCTGGCTCTACATTCGTTCCGGCATGATGAGGTCCGGATCCGATCTTACCCGTCTTCTCTCGGAGCGGGACAAGGGATACCTGATTCATACCTATGTGGATATCGTGTCTTCAGCCGTAGAGACGGGAGTGATCGCTCGGGCGGTCCCCCTGATCTCCCTCTATCAGGAGGAATGGGAAAAGGCCGGAATGGAAGAGAGCCCCACGCCTATTCCTGAAACTCTTGAGGAACGCCGTAAAGTAGCGAAAGGGGCCGACGCGTTGAGGCGGGTGCTGCATGCTCTGTTTGAGCCTCAAGTGAAGGGCGACTATTCCTCCTCCACGCTTAGTAAAGTTCTTGTGCCTCTGAATGCTCTTGTGGAAGAGGGTAAGCGCCGAGCCACGGAGAAATTTCTCATTACTGCGAGTCGGGAGATCCTCAATACCGCCGACGAAAAGATTAACCGCTTCTTTGATGGGATGAACCAGACCAAGGAGGGGGGCGGCCGGGCCACCGATCGATCCACTCTGCGGAGCGCGAGCGAGATGTTGCGCGATGAGAGGTTCCCGCAGATTCTTCATGCGCTCAATCAATTCTTCCGTGACGACGCGGTGAGGCCGGCCCTCGACTATATCGCAGAGAAAATCGACAACGGCACTATCGACAGAATTCTCCTGTTTGTGAGACGGGTTCTTGGGTTCCGGAGCTGACGGATGAAGCTGTTGGTCGCAATTTTGTTTTTAGTCTCAGGCTCCGTGTCTGCGAATTTAGGCACGATCTTCGGCTTTGGGCCGAAAAGCATGGCCACCGGCGCCACCAGCTACTTGCATGGAGATTGGGATTCGTTTGCGACTTTTTCGGCGCCGGCTGCGCTTGGTTATCTATCTGATGCGGAAGTAACATTCGGCGTAATGCACATGAATCCGAACCTAAAGCCCTATGGGAATCTGGTTCTAAACTCCAGCGGCACCCGGGGCGAGTTTTATGATGCCGGGGTTTTGGAGGGGAACGGCCAGCTGATCGGATTCGCTTTTCCCATCGGCAGTAAGGAAAGACCGCTTACCCTGGGCGGCAACTTCTATCTTCCGTCGTCGGGTTTGGTGAGGGTGTCTGGAAATCCTGTGAACTACCCCTTCTATCCAATGTATTCCGATATCAGCAGGAATGCGTTTTTTGTAGTTGGAGCGGGATACCGAATCTGGCGGGGCCTGGCTTTGGGGGTGAATCTTCGCTCCACCAGCAAGTCGATCGCTTCCTATCAGCTTCGGAGCGACAACACGATCAACTATAGCGCATCCGCAGTAGAGGCGAGGAGCGAGAACCGCTTCTCTGCGTCTCTCATTTGGGATCAAAGCAAGGTTAGCGAGAGCCGCTGGTCCGTGGGAGCGATGTACCGGGCCAAGAGTTCGCTGGAGACAAAGCTCTCGGCCGACATTTCTGCCTTCGTGCCCGTGCAAGGCGAACTCGTGAGCACTCCTGCCTACAGCCCTTCCGAATGGGTTGGCTCCTTCTCTTGGAAGTCTAGGAACGAATTCACATTGTCGGCCGACATTGCCCGAGTGGAATGGAGAGGGTATTCGGCGCCATACGGGAGCGGAAACATCAACTTCTATGTGATCGGCGATAGAAATAAACAAGCGGGATTCAAGGACGTGTGGGTTCCGCGGGCGGGCGTTCAGAAGAAGTTCGGATTTCAGGGTTCCGTTAAGAGCCTTGCGCTCCGCGGTGGAGCTTTCTATTATCCGACGCCGGTGCCGGATCAAACCGAAGACTCCAACTTCGTGGACAACGATCGTTGGGGTGCGACGGCGGGTGCCGGGCTGGGATTGAAAAATCCCTGGCGCGACCGGGGTGATGAGGCGATTCGAGTTGAGCTCGCGGCTCAATACAACAAACTCGAAGAGCGAAACGTCACCAAGGTTGCGAGCACTAAGGTGGGTGCGCCGGGCTATACGACTGGCGGCGAGATTTGGATCTACGGACTTTCGGGGACATTTGTTTTCTAAACGAAGAGGGGAAAGTATGAAGACGTTCAAAAAGGTTATGGGACTCCTTTTGATTCCGGCAATTTCCTTGGCAGCGGGGATCGCTCCGGGGAAAGTGAATCCGGCACTTACAGCAATGAAGCCGGCCAAGGCGCTGGCAGCTCCGCAATCTCTCGAGCAAAACGCCTACGTGGCATGGCTGGAACAGTATCGCGCCGCGATCGGGGCCGACGATTTTTCCAGTGCTTTCACGGAATCAGTATTCGAATGGTATCAGAACGAAAAGGATCGTGATCTTCCGCAACAAGCCTACCAAAATCGTGACCGCATTTATGTGGATGTAGATGGCGCCAAGGCGAAGGCCATGGAGCTAGAGCGAAACGGCGATATCGAAGAACTCACCACGGTCGGCGCCGACATTTACGCTGAAATGGACGGCTCTCCCGACGAAGTTTTGAAAACGATGCTTTTCCGCTGGGGCAAGCCGGTGGACATGGAAGAGGGCAAGACCTATCCGGCGGCCGCTCCGTTCGGCAAGCGGGTGGAGTACTACGCGAAGATGCCTGAACTCGGACCGAACGCGTTTGTGAACATGACGATGCGGCACAATGGCGGTATCGTGCAGAATCTTGAGGACCGGTATGTCGTGCTCATTTATCCTTCGAGCATGGGCGGATGGGACTTGGTAATGCAGTTTGTGCGTCCTGCTGGCAGAACCTCTACCACTCGCAGCATCGCCATCACCACCATTCGGCCAGGCAAGGGCGGCAAGACCGCTTTCAAAATGGCGATGCGCTATCAGGGCCAAAACTACGGAACCCTCGGCGGGTTCATTGGCCGCAATCAGTTTGGCTTTAACGAAGCCAAGGTGCGTGAAGGCCAGCTTGGCTTCCACAAGATGCTCAAGCAGCTTCGGGAGAAGGGCTCGATCGACGAGTTTCCCACCAATATCGGCCCCGCGGCGGTCGACGACCTATAAGGGTCTTGACCTCCGGAGGGTGTTGACGAAACATAGAGACATGAAACTCTTTTTTCGGATCCCCATGAGCCTGATGCCCCTGTGCATCGGGCTCTTTGCTTTTTCCGCTTCAGCGCTGCCACCGCCCCATCTCGAGCGAGAGTCTTATAAGGAATGGTTGGAGGCGATTGGGTCAAACGTGAGCCCGTTCCACGAGCATTCCTTCGACTGGTTGGAGAAAGAGGAAGGAAGCCCGCTCCCTGGGGAGTCCTATTCCGATCCGAAGGGTATGCATCTTGTGGTGAACAATGCCCTCGCTCAAACGATTGAGTTGGAGGAGATGGGGGAAATCGAAAAGGGTATTACCTACGGGTTCGAAGCCTACATTCGTGTGCCCTTTGGGTGGCAGGCCGTTTTGGAGTCACTGCTATTCCGCTGGGGGAAACCAGTGGGCAAGAGTGCTGGCTTCACCTATCCAAACGACACGGTGTTTGGCTACCGGAAGGAGTCTCTCACGGAAAAATGGGGGCCCGGCAGCTACCAAACGTTCACGGAAAAGAAGAACGGCGGTCTTGCTAAGGACCAAAACGATTCGTTCACGGTTTTGGTTCGACCCTACATGACCGGTGGGGCGGTTTTTGTGGGGAATTTCTTTGCTCCCACCGGCAATACCACCACCAAGAGTTCACTGTTCATTATGGTGATTAAGCCGGTTGATGATTCCAATACCGCGGTGAAGATTTTTTCTCGGCACCTTGGGCAGAGCTACGCTCTTTTTGGGGTAGATTTCGGTCGGAAAAATTTCGGTTTCAACGTGGAGCGGTTTCGAAACGGCCAGATCGACTTTCTTCAGAACGTCGAGGAGCTGGTGCGCACGGGGGGCATTCGGGAACGGGAGCCCGGAGGCCTTTCCAATCCGGGCTGGGACTGGCCTGTTGGCCGTTAACCCATAGAAATCAAATAGTTAAATTCAAGTCCCCAGTTTAATTCTCACTCAAGGTTTTGCCCTGGTCGTCCGAAAAGACTCTTACGGAGGCCTTTAAATGGCGTTTAAGCCCCACCAGTTCGGGCGCTATGTGATTGTGGACCCTATCGCCGTGGGCGGTATGGCGGAGATTTATCGTGCGCGCCGCGCGAACTCCGGTGAAGGCGCCGATCGCATTATCATTATCAAAAAAGTGATCGCCAACCTTTCGAACAACCCCGAGTTCATCGAGATGTTCGAAGAGGAGATCAAGATCACCGTTGGTCTTACCAACCCGAACATTATTCAGATCTACGATTACGGCAAAGTCGCGGATCAATACTTCATGGCCATGGAATATGTGGAGGGAAAAAACCTCCGCCAGTTCGTAAAGAGATTGGCCGACATGAAGTCGATGTTCTCGATCGACATGAGCTGTTTCATTATCAGCCAGGTTTGTCACGCGCTCGCCTACGCTCACAATTTCAAGGACCGGCTCACGGGAAAAAATCTCGGCATCGTACATCGAGACATTTCTCCTCAGAACGTGATGATTAGCTACGACGGCGCGGTGAAGCTCTTCGACTTCGGTATCGCCAAGGCCAAGTCGGCTAACGAGAGCACCCAGGCGGGAGTGATCAAGGGTAAGCCATCCTATCTTTCTCCGGAACAGATCAACGGTGAGGAACTCGACGGACGAAGCGACATTTTCGCGCTCGGTATCGTGCTTTGGGAGTTGCTTACTGCCAAGCGTCTGTTCGTTTCTGATTCCGACGTGGCCGTGCTCAAAATGATTCAGAGTGCGAAGATCGAGCCGCCGTCGACCTACAATCCGGCAGTTCCACAGCAGCTTGATGCGATCGTATTGAAGAGTCTGGCTCGCGACAAAACAAAGCGCTACCAGACCTCAGAAGAGTTTCAGCGGGATCTTCATAAGTTTCTCTATGCTTTCAACGCCGGATTCAACCCCGCCGACCTTTCCTATTACGCCCAAGAGCTCTTTAAGAACGAGATCAAGGACGACCGGGAACGCCTCATGAAGTATCTCCAGATGCCCGTGGAACCGGGCCCGGGAGAAGATGCAGAAGAGTCGAGCACTTCAAAAAAGAAGAAGAGAACTCTCACTCCAGGAAGCACCAAGCTGGCGGATGGTTTGGTGACGTCCAACGATTTCAACGCACAGATGATGGAAGGTATGTTTACCGGAACCACCAGTAAGGCTCCCGATGTGGAGGTGGCGGTTACCGATGAAGGCACAAAGGGCAAAAAAGCTGGCACAGGCACGGGCATCCGTGTGGAAGCGCCTTCTGCCCCAGGAGTTCCTCCTCGCGTGGGAATTAAAGTGGATCGCAGCCAAGTGCCGAAGGCAAAGCCGGGCGCTTCGGGCACTGTGATCCCCCCGTGGGCCAAGGGCATGGGGGGAAGCGCCAAGACTGGAACTTCCGCCATCCAGCTACAGAAAGCGATGAAGGAGCGAAGTAATTCCACAAAGCACAGCATCGTCCTTGTGGGAGTGTTCGCTGCGATGTTGGCTTTCGCCTACATGGGGGGCTACCTAGACTTCATTTTGGGAAGCTCCGCACCTGTGAAGGCGCCCAACGGAAATGTGGCTCAGAATCCGGCGCCCACTACGGGGGGGCAGGAGCCGCAACGAGCCCCGGCCTCCGCGGATATGGGCACGGTTCTGTTGAGAGCCAACGTGGCAGACTTCACGGTGCGGGTCAACGGGACGCAGATGCCGGTTTCGGGCGGGATGGTAAAGGTTCCTCTCAATCAAGACCTCGTGGTCGTGGTTTCGAAGCCGCAATACAAGCCCTACACATTCAATGCCCGGGTAACCAATATGCAGCCCGTGGCCTATACTGTGGACTTGGTTTCAGTGCCGTCCGGCACACTCACTTTCCTGACCACACCGGAAGCGCGGCTTACTTTTATTCATGAGTCGGGAGAGACCTTTCAGCTCAACACGCCGCTGAAGGATGTTGTCGTGCCTGCGGGAAATTATCGTATTCGCATCGAAAACGATCTGGTGGGCCATCATTCGGAGATCGACCTGGTGGTCGAACAGGGAAAAGTCACCAGAATTGAAAAAGCCCTGAAGTAAGATCAGGAATCAAACCGATATCCTACTCCGTAGACCGACGACAAATGCTTCGTTAAGTCCGGGATTTTTTTCCTGAGAGCCCGGATATGAACGTCGATAGTGCGCTCGCTGATGTCTTTCCGGTCCTCGTTTCTCACCGATTCAATGATGTCCTTACGGCTCACGTTCTCGCCGGCTCGGGATGCGAGGCATCGCAAGATATCGAATTCCGTGAGAGTGAGTTCCACGGCTTTTCCCTTCCAGGTAACCTTGCGTGCAGCGGGTTCAATTCGAAGGTCGCCCTGAATCACAATCTCCTGGGCTTGAGCGAGTTGCTCCACGTTACGGAGGCGAGCCTGTACCCGAGCTAGCAGTTCCTTGTAGTCGAATGGCTTAGGGAGGTAGTCGTCGGCGCCGATGTCGAGTCCACTGGTGATGTCGGTCACGGAGCCCTTGGCTGAAAGGAAAATGATCGGGATCTTCGCCGTGCGTTCGTCTTTTTTCAGGAGGCGACAAGCGTCCAGCCCCGACAAGTGGGGCAGCATAATGTCGAGAATCAAAAGTGCAGGCTGTTCCTTGCGGGCGATTTCAATTCCTGCCACTGCATTGTCGGCGAGAAACACCTGATAGTCGGCCGAAAGAATTTTCTGCAGAAAGCGACGGGTATCTTCGTTGTCCTCGATCACGAGGACTTTCGCTTTGTTCAACTTCATTCATATTTTAGTTTACGGGCCTGATGGTTCCGGGGAAAGGGGGGGAGCTACGCAATTTTGCGTGTGAGCGGTTTGCGTGTACGGCCCTGGTAGCTTTCAATCGCTGCGATAAACGTTTCCACGAGTTGCCCATCGAACTGTGTTCCCGAGCAGCGCCGAAGCTCTTCGAAGGCCACTGATTTATCGAGTGCGAGTCGGTAGGGGCGCGTGGAGGTCATGGCATCGTAGGTGTCGGCGATCAGAATGATTCGCGCGAATAGGGGGATTTCTTCTCCCCGCAGCCCGTCGGGATAGCCTAAGCCGTCCCACCGTTCGTGGTGGTACTTCACACCGGGAATGATTCGGTCCAGGGCGGAGATCTTTTCCAGGATTCGAGCTGTGCGCACGGGATGGCTCTTCATGATTTCGAATTCCGATTTTGTGAGCCGGCCCGGCTTGAGTAGCACGTAGTCGGGAATACCGATCTTTCCAATGTCGTGGAGTAGGGCAGAAAGCTCGAGGTCGCGCAGTTCCGATTCGGAAAGCTCAAGCGCCTCACCCAAAATTACGGCGTATTCTGCCACCCGAAGGGAATGCCCATGGGTGTAGGAGTCCTTTTCTTCAAGGCTGGAGACGATCGCGCGCAGGCATTCGAAAAGAAGTTCCGGAAAGGATTCCTTCTTCCGCCGCATGGGAAGCACGCGTGCGATTTCTTTGCGTTTTCTTGCCCGTTTCAACACTAGGAACCATCCTCCTTTATGCCTATCGGTCCGCGGCCGGTGATTCTTGACGGAGACCCCCATTTACCTATTGCCGTGTGGGCATTCCGGATAAAACCGCTCCGGTTGGGAATGAATTTCTGGGCAGAGTGGCATTCCTTTGGGAAAATAGAATGGGGAGAGGTAGTCCATGGACGGACGTGTGCTTCGGGTCGTTTATTGTGTGAGCCTTTTGGTGGCTCTGCAAACTCGCGCCGACAAAACTAATAATGAGTGGCACACCACCTTGCGGGCGGCGTCGATGGGGAACGTGGGAATCACCACGGCAGAAGATTCCGCCACCGCCATGTTCTACAATCCGGCGTTGCTCGCGCGTCAGAAGAAAATAAATTTGGAATTCTTCAATCCCTTGCTGGAAATGGGGTTCGGGAATTTATCGATTTCGCAAACAACGACTGACCACAATCGCCAGATGACTCTCAAGAACGCTTACCCGCTTCTTCGGGACCACAAGAACAAAGTGAGCTCCGGACGCGTGGCTCTTTATCCGAACTTCTTTGCGCAGAATTTTTCTATCGGAGTGCTTGGATCGGCGCAGAGCCAAGCCTACGTGGATAGTAACGGCACTCTCGTTTATCGGGCCCGGTATCTCGTGATGCCTACTGTGGGTATGTCGGTGGGAATCTTCAGCGGGAGAATTCGGATAGGCATCGCCGCTCGCGCGATCAACATCACCTCCAATGACCGCACTACCACCACGCCTGATGGCCACGGCTACTCCGTGAATGCTCAAGAAGGATTCGGTTTGGGCGGGGATGCGGGAGTCACATTCACCCTGCCGTGGGCAGCCCTTCCCACCTTTGGTGCGGTGGTGAGAAATATCGGCAGCACCAAAATTGGCTCAAAGCCTGTGATCAAAATCGCCCAAGGGTTGGCCACATCCCACGACTCGATTCCGATGACCTTCGATACCGGATTCAGCATTTCGCCGAAAATTTCCCAACGCTCCACGATGACGATTGGCGCCGAATACCGAGACGCTACCGACACCTCAAAGACCCCGACGCTGCGGAAGGTGAATTTCGGTGTAGAGCTGAATAATAATCGGTTTTTTCAGTTTCGATTCGGTGCGAGTCGCGGTTATTGGACTGCTGGAATCGGATTCACAGGAAAAAGCGGGTCCCTGGAAATCGGCAGCTGGGCCGATGAGGCTTCCGCATCCGGATTCAGAAAAGTGGAAGATCGCAGGTTTTCGATGGGTTACGGAGGAAGATTTTGAAGCGAAGTGTGGTGCGGGTCGGAGTCTATGGGGATGAATTGCGTGATGGAGTGGCGCTTCTGGCGGAAGGTACTTCTTTGGAGGTGGGCTCTGCGGAAGTGGGGCTAGAGGAATGGGACATTCTCATCGGAAGTGATCGAGAAATTGATTCCGCATACCACTCGCTTGCGCAAGGGCAGCGCCGCCCGAGTCTATTTGTTACCGCCGACGACGGAATGGGCGCTCCAGAGGCGTTTCAGAAGGGATTTGCGGATGATCTAGTGGTGCTTCCGCTTCGACGACTTGATCTCCTTCGCCTTGTGCGTCTTCACCACAACCTAGAGTCTCTGCGTGAAATGCAGATTGATGGAGCCCTGATTCCCCGTCTGATTCACCGGATGGAGGAAGACGTTAGGCTCGCCGGGAAGGTTCAGCGCATCTTGATCCGGGATCGATTTCCTCCCATCGGGCACATTCCGGTCACTAGCAAGTATTGGTGCGGAATGAGATCCGGGGGCGACTACTTCGATCTCTTGGATTTTCCGGATGGGCAGCACACCGGATTGCTTCTCACGGATTCAAGCTCCTACGGATTGTCGGGGAAGCTCCTTTCGGCCCTGGTTCACTTTACTGCGCATGGCACGAAAGAGAGTGCCCTTCGTCCTGCCGCGCTGATCGAGATTCTTGGAGCTAAGCTGAAGGAAGACATTAAAGCTGAAGATAAACTCTCCATCTTCTACGGAATCCTGAATCGTAAGACCATGGAGCTCACCTACGTGTGGGCCGGCACTCCGCAGTGTCGAGTTTCGAGAACGGGCAACTGGGTCCTTTTAGCCGATGGCTCGCGTCCGCCGCTTTCAGCAGGAGCGTGGGTGGTGGAGTCCGCGGCGACCTTTCAGCTGGAGGCGGGAGACCGGTTTTTATTGATGTCGGACGGTTGGGCCGAGGGAGCAAATTCTTCGTTCGAAGAAGTGCTGGGGGCCGTGTCGAAGGAGTCGGACGCCCGGGACTTTGTTAACGAGGTTTCGTTTCGCGTTAAGAGAGAGATTTCCCGGGAAGACGACGAGGCCATGCCTCCCCAGGACTGCTCTTTAGTGCTCTTGGACATTCCTAAGAATACGCTGCGTCTCGCTCAGGCCTAAAGACTTCGCGGACGGAAGTGGTTGTGGAAGCCTAGGTGTTGCGGCTCAGTGGTTTCTCCACTTTGAGTGCGCGGGCGTTTGTAGTCGGTCAATTCCGACTCGCGGAATTTTTCCAAGGTATCCAGCATTTCCTTCATCGTCATGCCGAGGCCGGTTTTTTGAATCTGTTCGTTTTCACGCTTTTCGAGTTCTGTGAGAAGTGATTCCCCCACGCTATCCAGAAGAAACATCGTTCCGATGGTCTTTCGCATCATGTTCCGAGGAAATTTTTCCTTCAGGAGACCTTCGAATACGGGCCAGCGGCGCAGATTCCAAAGCACCGTAGACTTGATCCAAGTAATGGGGTCTCCGTGCATGGTGTAATCGTCGCGCTCCATCCAAAGAAACATCGACGTAAGCACGGCATCCTTATAGTGAGTTTGCCGAACCCGGTCGTAGTCGCGCCATTCGCCCACGAGCTGGAATCGGGGATCCACTTCGATGTCGGCAGGGGCAAAAGTGTCCTTAACGGTCACGCCGATACGTTCCAGGAAGTCACGATTCCGCATGGTGAAGGTGGTGCGATAGAGCGGCATTTTGAAGTCCACGCCGAGCTCCTTGGCTGCCAGCTCGAAAGCGTAGTCTACTACCTCGGAGCAGAACAGTTCATTTCGGTCGGCGGTGTCCATCTTGAAATCGTAGGGGATGTTTTCGCCAGCCTTTTTGAAGGCATTGGCTTTGCCGCGCAGATCTTTAGCGAGTTCGTAGATTCTCTGGCCAGCGAGAGCGGCCAGTTTTGAGTCGGGATAGCGGAATACTACCGAGCGCACTTTTCCGTCGCCCTGATACTTTTCCAGCTCCACCTCCAGGAGGCCGATTTCAATGTGCGCTTCCACCACATACTTTTTCCCGGTGGTCGGATCGATATGCACGATCGCGAGGTGTGAAAATTGCGCATCATCGTCGCCGATGCGGGCAATCGCAGCACTAGTGAAAGCATTTCCCCGGCTTAGAAGTACATCGCCCGCTTGCAGCTCAAGCTGCTCTTTCTTTTGAGTGAGCATTAGGTAGGGGAATCCACCGGTGAATGCTTTGAAGACTTTCTTGGAAGACCCAGTGGGATTCATGCGCCATGCACCCACAAAATCCTCAATGAAACGGATCGCTCGAAAGATATTTCGTGTCGACTTCACGCATTCCGGTTTTACGGATCCGTCTGTGATCCATTGCCCGAGTCTGTGGCGAAGATTTTGTTTAGCTTGCCAAAGATTTTCTAGAATCGGGAATGCGTCCGTAGTGATGGCCGTTCTGTCGAAGTAAGATGCTTCCTTGTGAAAGACGCCCTCGTAAATTTCATCTAGAATTTTGCTGCAGCCGTCGGGGGTAAAGGACGGGGAGCTAAAATACTCCGCAAGTTCACGCGACGCTTGCTCCAGATCGTTAGGAACTTCGACCACGCTTTCAAGGCTGGCCGGTCCGCGATGACTCGACTTTGTGCATCCGCCCAGGAAGCCGAGAGCCATTACCAGGGCCAGTAGTGAAGTTCTAACCATCATAGGAAGCTCCTCCAAGCTGTCGACTATGATGTTTCGGCAAAAAGGCCTTTGAAATTGAGCGGTACCGGGCCCGTGTGGGTCGTTTAGGGCGACAGGCGGGTTTTAACCCAGTTCGACCCATTCAATTCAAAACTGAAACGGTCGTGGAGACGGTCTTTGCCGAGGGTCCAGAACTCGAACCGTCGGGGTTCGAGTTCGTAACCGCCCCACCAGTTGGGCAGGGGCACTTCCTGGGGGTACTGGAGTGAAAACTGCTGCATTCGATTCACAAGATACTGGCGGTCAGGAATGGGTTGGCTTTGTCGGGAGGCCCAGGCACCCACCTGGCTTCCCCAGGGGCGGGAGGCGAAATAAGTCTTCGATTCGTCAACGGGGATGCGCGCCACCGATCCGGAGATTCGAACCTGCTTTCCCAGCGCATCCCAGAACAGGGCCAGTTCCGCGCGGGGGTTTTCAGCTAGCTCGCGTCCCTTTTGGCTCTCGTAGTTGGTGTAGAAACGAATTCCGCGGTCGTGGAAATCCTTGATTAAAACCACCCGGGCTGAAGGAGTACCGTTTCGATCGGCGGTGGCGAGGGTTGCGGCATCGGGAAAAGTGAGGGGAAGTTGCTGGGCCTGGTGCCACCAGTCCCGGAAAATCTCCCAAGGGGACGCGGGTAAATCTTGAACTTCCATGCAGGCCTCCGCCGGTACCCTATCAGAAAAACCTATGAATTTCAGTGACTTTACGTTTCTAGGGAGGAAGCTTTCGGCTAATTATTACGGAAAAGTATTGATTTGAGGTTGCCCTCGGCGTTAGAACCCAAACATGCACATATCAGCCCTTGAGGAATACGGTCTTCGCTGCGCGGTTCAACTGGCGGCACTCGACGAAGCCTCCCAGCTCTCTGCTTCCACAATTGCGGAAAAAGAAGGCATTTCAGTGCAGTATGCGAGCAAGATTCTGCACCTCTTTCGCAAATCGGGTTTGGTTGAGGCCACCCGAGGCACGCAAGGAGGTTTTCGTCTTTCAAGGTCTCCCGCCGAGATCTCGGTTCGGGAAGTATTTCAGGTGATGAAGGAAGAGCGCGGCGTGGCTTGCGGAAACTTTCGCGGGCAGCAACAGGAGTGCGTTCATATCAGGGACTGCGCGATGCGCCCGGTATGGCAGGTGTTGATCGGCTATTTTGAAAACGTGCTGGAGAAGCTTTCATTGGCCGATCTAGTGCGCACGGAATCGGAGGCGCGCAAAAAAGTGGAACTCTTCGCCAAAGACGAGGCGGAGCGCCTTCAGCGAGTCATTGCGGGGGGAAAAAACGGATGAGTGAACTCTTAAAAATCGTTGACCTTCATGTGGAAGTGGACGGCAAGGAAGTCTTAAAGGGCGTGAATCTCGCCGTTCGCGCCGGTGAAGTGCATGCCATCATGGGAAAGAACGGTTCCGGAAAGACCACGCTCTCCAACACGATCATGGGCCATCCCAAGTACCGAGTAACCCGAGGAGATATTCTTCTCGGTGGGGAAAGTATTCTTGAACTTACGCCCGATGAGCGCGCCCGCAAGCGGCTGTTTCTCGCATTTCAGTATCCCGTGGCAATTCCGGGAGTTTCTGTAGCTCAGTTTCTTCGGTCGATCGTGCTCGCCGTTCGCGCCGGTGAGGTGGAGGCGAAGAATGTAAGAAAACTCATCAAGGAAGAGGTAGCCAAGCTGGCCATACCGGACTCATTTCTTACTCGCTCGTTAAACGAAGGATTCAGCGGCGGAGAAAAGAAGCGTCTGGAAACTCTGCAGATGCAGCTTTTACAGCCCCGGATGATCGTGCTCGACGAAACCGACTCAGGCCTCGACATCGATTCTTTAAGACAGGTGTCGGAAAGCGTGGAGAGCTTGCGTTCGTCTTCCCGGGGGATGCTCATCATTACCCACTACCAGCGCATGCTTTCGTATGTGAAGCCGGACTTCGTGCATGTGTTTATTGATGGCCGAGTGATCATGAGCGGCGGCCCGGAGCTGGCGCTGGAGCTCGAAAAACGCGGATATGACTGGGTGAATCCATGACCCATTGGACCGAAATCCAGCGCCGCGAAGCTCGTGTGATTTTTGAGTCTCTGCCGTTTCCAACCGATTCGGATGACAATTTTCGTTTCCTTCCATCGGCGTCGGTGAACCTTCCATCCCGTGGCGCAATTCCGCCCTCTTCCGCAGCACCCTCTCCCGACGATGGATTTTTCTGGACTCCTGGCGCCGTCTCTCATCGGGAGGCTGGCTTTTCCGTGGAGGATCTCAGTGAGTCGGAAGTGGAATCATCAATTCCAGACGAATGGAAAACTGATTTATTCGCCGCTCACGCTCTGGCCGAGTGGAGTAGCGGCACTGCCGTTTCGGTGCGCGGCTCGCTGAAGAAGCCGATTCGTCTCGTGCGAACTGGAGTCAGCTTTCGGTCGGTGCTTCAGGTGGAACCGGGTGCCTCCGCTCACATCATTGAGGAGTTGGAGGGTGATTCAGAGACGGTCACCGGGGTGATCGAGGTTCGAGTAAAGCGGGACGCCCGGCTTCGCCTCATGGTGGTGCAAAACTATTCGAAGGCTACAAATTATTTCTTGCGCCTAAGGGTGGCTGCCGAATCCGGATCAGAGGTCACTGTCGTTCCTGTGTTTACGGGCGGAGAAAAGGGCCAGCTGCGGCTCGATGCCTGGTGTGAAGGGCCGGGAGCTTCGGTGAAGGTGAGAGGCGTTTCCCGTGGCCGCGGAAAACAGGGGTTCGATTTTTGGTTGAACTCACATCATGTTCGCCCGAACGGTGAGAGTGAAATGGATTTCAGAATGGTGATGGACGATGAGTCCAGAGGCGTATTCAATGGCTTGATCGACATCACTCGGGAGGGAATCCAGACTCAGGCCGGGCAGAAGTGTCGCACTCTGTTGCTTGGGCCTAAGGCATCTGTGCACGCGATTCCGAAACTTCTGATTGCTACCGATCAGGTAAAATGCGGACACGGAGCGAGTGTGGCCACCGTGAATCCGGAACAAATTCACTATCTTCAGGCCAGGGGCATAGACCGGACTACGGCTGAAAAAATGATCGTGGCGGGATTTCTGGAAGAAGTGCTTCAGGAGATTGGCCACTTGGAGCTTCACGAACGTCTGGCTGAAAGACTGGGCACTCACTGGGAGAATCGGCAATGAACGGCCGTTCCGGATTTGATGTAAAACGCATCAGGGCAGATTTTCCGATCCTTTCTCGCGAAGTGCGGGGGCGCCGCTTGGTTTATCTCGACAATGCCGCCACCTCTCAGAAACCACTCGTGGTGCTGGAGTCTCTCAATCATGTGTACCGGAACCTCAATGCCAATGTTCACCGGGGAGTTCATCTTCTGAGTCAGGAGTGTACGGATGCCTTTGAAAAGTCACGGAGAAGAGTGGCTGGTTTCCTCGGCGTTAAGAGTGACCAGGAAGTGATTTTCACCAGGGGAACCACTGAGGCGATCAATTTGGTGGCGCACTCCTTTGGGGAGCTCGCTCCTGGCGACGATGTGATCGTGACACGCATGGAACACCACTCGAATTTTGTTCCTTGGCAGGCTTTGGCACGGAAATCCGGAGCGCGATTTCAAATCGCCGAGCTGGGAAATGACTACCGCCTGGATCTTGATCACCTCGAATTTCTCCTGAAGAGCGGGCGTCCGAAAATCCTTGCCGTCACGGCAATGAGTAACGTTTTGGGAACAATCAATCCGGTGCGGGAGATTGCAACCATGGCGAAACGGTATGGCGCCACCGTGGTTGTGGATGGCGCACAGGCGATGGCACATCGACCTTGGACGATCTCAGAGATGGGGCCGATCGATTTCCTGGCATTTTCCGCTCACAAAATGTGCGGGCCAACCGGAGTGGGAGTGCTTTGGGGCCGCAAGGAGCTCCTCGAGAAGATGCAACCCTGGCAATATGGGGGCGATATGATTCTCCAGGTGGGCGACGAAGTGACCACCTGGAATGATCTGCCCTATAAGTTTGAGGCAGGAACTCCGAACTACGCTGATGCTATCGCATTTGGAGCAGCGCTCGACTATCTCGCCGAAGTGGGATGGGATCGGATCGTGGCCCATGAGTCTGAGTTGGTGGCCTATGGCAGAACTTTGCTCACAAAGATTCCCGGCCTAAAAATATTGGCTCCTTCCAATGCCGCCGATCATGGCGGGGTGATTAGCTTTGTGTCGGGCGCCGTGCACCCCCACGATATGGCCACCTTTCTCGATGCCGAAGGTATTGCTGTTCGAGCGGGCCACCACTGTGCTCAGCCCCTCATGAGAAAATTGGGTTTAGTGGCGACCAATCGAGCTAGTGTTAGTTTCTATAACACCAAGGAGGAAATGGCCTTTCTTGCCGACGGTGTTCGGCGGGCCATGGAGTATTTTTCATGAATGGACTGGATACCCTCTATCGTGAAGTGATTTTGGACCATCATCGGTCGCCCCGGAATTTCGGCGCCCTTGAGGGGGCCGACGCCGTGGTAGAGGGATTCAATCCCCTTTGTGGCGATCGAGTGGAGATTTTCATTAAGGTAGACGGTGCGGTTTTGAGCCACTGCCATTTTCGCGGTGAGGGTTGTTCGATTTGCATGGCCAGCGCGAGCATGATGACTGAGGAGGTAGTGGGGAAAAAGATCGATCTTGTTGCCTCACTGATTCACGGTTTTCGTTCGCTTATGAAGGGCGAAGCTTGTCCGTTCCTCTTGGAAGGTGATTTGGAGTCGCTGGTGGGAGTTAAGAATTTTCCTGTCCGGATTAAGTGTGCGCTTCTGCCTTGGACCACCTTAAACGACGCTCTTTTGAAAGTGGGGAAGAAATGAGTGATTTGATTCCTCCTTTTACGGCGGCTGGGCTTCTGGAATGGCTGAAGCCTGTGGAAGACCCGGAATTGTTCGTGAGCTTGGTGGATCTTGGTTTGATCTACTCCGTGACGCCTCAGGGCGACGCAGTGGATGTGACCATGACGCTTACGAGCCCAGGTTGTCCGGCAGCCGGGTATTTGGTGCAGCAAGTGAAAGAGCGTCTGTTGAAATATCCCGGAGTAACGAAGGCCGAAGTTCGAATTGTTTTTGACCCAAAGTGGGACCCCCGCGTGATGGCCACGGAAGAGGGTAAAGATAAGTTGGGAATTTGGTGAGGAATTTTTCATGAGCTCTGATCTCAAGAAGAAAATTTCTGAAGAATATAAATACGGGTTCACCACCGATATTGAATCGGATCAGTTGCCCCCGGGATTAAACGAAGGGGTCGTTAGTGCGATTTCTAAAAAGAAGAATGAACCAGAGTGGATGACTCAATGGAGGCTCAAGTCTTTTGCTAAATGGCAGGGAATGACGGAGCCAACTTGGGCCCACCTGAAGTATCCACCGATCGATTATCAGGGAATCATCTACTATTCTGCTCCGAAGAAGAAGGAGCTGCAGAGTCTCGATGAGGTGGATCCTAAACTACTGGAGACCTACGATAAGCTCGGGATTCCACTCCACGAACAAAAACGCTTGGCGGGCGTGGCCGTGGACGCGGTGTTCGACTCCGTGAGTGTGGTAACCACGCACCGGGCGACCTTGCGCGAACTCGGAATCATTTTTTGTTCGATCAGTGAAGCGCTCCATGAGTGCCCCGACCTAGTGATGAAGTATCTGGGGTCGGTGGTTCCTGTTACCGACAACTACTTCGCTGCCTTGAACTCTGCAGTGTTTACCGATGGGTCCTTTGTCTATATCCCCAAGGGCGTAAAATGCCCGATGGATCTTTCCACCTATTTCCGCATCAACGCTCAGGGAACAGGTCAGTTTGAGCGAACACTGATCATTGCCGATGAGGGATCCGAGGTGAGCTACATGGAGGGATGTACGGCGCCGATGCGTGATGAAAATCAACTCCACGCTGCCGTTGTGGAGTTGGTTGCCCTCAAGGACGCCCGCATCAAATACACCACCGTACAAAACTGGTATGCGGGCGACGAAGAGGGGCGCGGAGGGATTTACAATTTCGTGACGAAGAGAGGGCTTTGCAAGGGAGAAAACTCCTCCATTTCCTGGACTCAAGTGGAAACGGGGTCTGCGATTACCTGGAAATATCCAAGCTGCGTGCTTCAGGGCGACAATTCCGTGGGAGAGTTCTTTTCCGTAGCAATTACCAACCATCGTATGCAGGCCGACACGGGCACTAAAATGATTCATATCGGAAAAAACACACGGAGTCGGATTCTATCCAAGGGCATTTCGGCCGGGCGTGGGGTGAACTCCTACCGAGGGGCCGTGACGATGCTCCCCGGGGCCGAGGGCGCACGGAATCACACCCAGTGTGACTCCCTTCTATTAGGCGGGGAGTGTGAAGCGAATACGTTTCCCGTGATCACCGTAAAAAACTCTTCAGCAGTGGTGGAGCATGAGGCTACGGCTTCCAAGGTGAGCGAAGATCAGCTTTTCTATCTTCAAGCTCGAGGCATGACGCAAGAAGCTGCCGTGAAGCTGATTATCAACGGCTACTGCGAAGAAGTTTTTCGGCAGCTGCCTATGGAGTTTGCCATCGAAGCGAACCGCCTTCTTGATCTGAAATTGGAAGGAACCGTAGGGTAATGCCCCTTTTCTGGCTATCTGGGGCCCTCATTCTTCTTTCCCAGTCGGCCAATTGGATACGCTTGGCAGATGCTCACGCAGCCGTGATCGGTTTTTGGCGTATGGCTCTCTCATGCCTATTTCTTGGAGCCTGGATGGCATGGAAAGGAGGCTTTCGGTTGCGTCGTGGGCAGTTTCCCTGGCTTCTGCTTTGTGGGATTTTCCTCTTTCTTCACTTCTACACCTGGTTTCTTTCCGTTCAGAAAACAACGGTCGCAAACTCGATGATTCTGTTTTGCTCGAATCCAGTATTTACAGCGCTAGGCGCCTGGTTGTTTTTTCGGGAACGTATGCAGTGGCGCTATGGAGTAGCACTTGGGCTCTGCTTGGTTGGATTGGGAGTTCTTCTGAAAGACAGTTTGGGATTTCAGGCCGAACGCTGGGAGGGGGATCTGCTCGGGCTGGTGTGTGCCGTGTTGTTTTCTGGGTACGTGCTGGTCTCGAAGCGACTAAGGAGCGAGATGGAGAATGTGCCTTTCGCCTTTTATACCTATCTGGTTTGCGTCGCATTTTTTGCCGTGGGGGTAGGGTGGGAAAGGCAGAACTGGTTTCATTATAGCGAAGATACCTGGCTCGGAGTTTGGGGGTTAACCATTGGTTCCACCCTATTGGGCCATTTTGTGTTCACCTGGTGCTTGAAGTATTTGAACGTCAATTTCATGAGCACAGCTACATTGGTGGAGCCGGCTATGTCGGCATGGACTGCCAGTATTTTTTGGGGAGAACCACTGACCCGAGGGGCGGTGTGGGGGTTTGTGTTGGTGGCGGTAGGGGTGATCGTTCTCTATCTTCCCTTCTGGTTAGATGTGTGGAAGGGGAATCGGGGAGCATATCTAAAATAAAAAAAGCGCCCCGCCTTTCGGTGGGACGCTTTTTTTGAAGAGATACAGAGACTAAGCGCGCTTCGACTTTCCCTTGATCAAGGCGGTTCGCACTTCTTTCGCATGATCTTCCACGATCATGTTGGCCAAGTATTCCGCATCGAGATCGTAGATGTCCACGAGCTTGCGGAGCTTTACGAGCGGGAATCCGCACATGCCGCGTTCCACGTTGGAAACGAACTGCGAAGATCCGTAGCCGAGCTTGGCTGCCACCTGATGCTGACTCAGGCCTTTGGTGAGGCGTTTTTCTTTAAGGTACTTTCCCATTTTTGAAAAAATTGGCTTCATAGGTGTTGAAGTTAAATCCTTTGCCCTTGTTCGGCAAGAGTTATTTTGTGGGAATTTGCAGTGTCGGGGTCTTAAACACTTTTGTGTTATTCGTTTCGGGAAGATTCGCCTCGACCTTGGTGGGGCGGATCCAGTTTGCGTGGAAAGAATGAAGAAAGCCCGCTATGTTTTGGGTGCCACGTGCATAAAGGGGCGCTACAAGTAGCGGAGCGATCTCCACCTCTAGTCCCAGTTCAGAGCTAACTCCCCTTACTAATGACTGTTCCTTCACAATGTGAGTTGGGAATGGATTTGCAAGAGGGGCTTTTATCTGGCCGCCCAGTAGTTTAACGCCTAGAGCGTGAACTCGAGCCTGGTCCAATTCGGATCTGTGCCAAAGCGTATGCCAGGGAAACTCATAAAGCTCCGCCAACGTATACGACGTCACGCCATAAAATCCGATATTTCCAAAAATCCACTTGCCTTCGTTATCGTAAATTTCGATTTTTGAGGTTTCGTCGAGGAGCGCAAAAAGATCGCTCGGAGGCGCATATCCAAAATTCTTTAGCGCCCTCCAAAGAAAAAGGTGACCAGTAGGAGTTCCCTTGGATGCTTGCCCAGCTGCAAATTCGAGTGCCTCAATGCACTGAGTTAGGTTTTGGGCAACGGAGTTTACTCGCTCACGGGGCAGGGAGCTTAGGCCATTGGTCCCTCGTATTGCATCAAACGGGCGTACGCGACCGCCTAATTGGGATGCCCTTCTCGAAAACTCAAGAAGCAGCCGATCTAAATCGGGAACCACTGGCTGATTTGGGTGAAATTGGTACGAACTCATCTGGTGAGCCAGGCTATTTCATTAGTCGGTGCCGTGTCAAACGTCGCCGCAGGAGGCTCGTCTTGATTGCAGCATTGTGCGTAGCGTTATATTTATTTTCTTAAACCGATTACATTTTTTGACGATGGGTTGGGCATGGAAAATAAAAAAAATGTTGATTTAAATCTGGCGCACAGCATTCGCTGTAAGATTTTCTCGGGGAAGCCTCTGCATCCACTTCGCGATGGCGCCGGGGATTTTGCGGAGGTTTATCGCTTTTGGTTTGAAAGTTGGAATGCGGTTATGGAGCGCCTCGACGGAAGTCGGCTGGGCCCAGACCAGCTCCTGGATCGGGACGCTGTTATATCTCTTTGGGATGCTCATGGGCCTGTCGGCATTATATGTGCCACTCACTATCCGAATGAATTTCCTTGGACTGGGCACCCCTACTTCAGCATGTATTCAAAAGGATTTCTTAGCGCCTTGCGCGATAGAGGTGTTTTGCATCTTTGGGGTGGGCAGTGGGTTTTTGTGACGGAGCGACTCTCCGTTAAGAAGGTCGGGGTTTCCTTTGCTGCAGTTTTGATCGGCCTGCTTTTAAAATATTGCAATGAGGCGTCTCGTGGAGCGTCTGGAAGTGCAATGATTACGATGGCTAGGGCTGACGTGCCTGCTGCAAAGCTTGTTCGGAGCTGGGGGGGGCAACTCGTAAATCAGGTGGAGCTGCACAATGTTCCATGCGAGGAGCTTTATTGCCCTGACCTTTCATATCCACACAACGATCCACTTGTGAATGACCTGACTCAAAAGATTTGGAACTCAAAAGAAGATTATCGAGAGGAAGCATTTTATGACCGCGAAAAACGTGCTGCATAAGATTTCTGACCAGATTACCCGTGTTGCTTTGGAAATGCCCTTTTCAGATCGGAGCTATTACATCGAGTGGATGGCGCAGCACTACCATATGGTCACTCACTCCATGAGAATGCTTGAGCTCTCAGCCGGTTTTTCTCGCAATCAGAAGGAGCATGATCGCTGGTTTCAGCACCTGCGCGGTGAGGTGAACCACCATATGGTTTTAGAGGGCGATGCCGCTAAGCTGGGGGCGGACGTAAATCAGATATCAGCTGTTCCGGAGATTAACGCGATTGTGCGTTCTGTGTATGGCGGGATCATTACAGTGGGGCCCCACTGGTTATTTGGTCATGCGCTCGTGTTAGAGGGCTTCGCGTGTAAGGGGGGGAATGCGCTGCTGAAAACTGTGACTGAGGTTTTTGGTGACTCCAAATTTCTAAAACTTCACGTCGATGCCGACGATGGGCATGATGGTCATTTTGAGGTGGGGTGCAGAGATGTGGACGCACTTCCACGCGAAGCCCAGAAGGAAGTGATCATGGCCGCAGAGATTACCGGAACCCTTTACCGTGAGGCGCTCCGGAAAATTCAGGCTCAGGCCGGCAGCAAAAAACGGGCTGCGTGATTATTTGTTATTAATATTTATAAAAGTAATATTTAATACAAATAATGCTTGGTTCAAAAGAAGTGCTGTGGCTGGATTCTGAGGAGTATCGTCCACTGAATCCACTTGCTTGGATCCCCGAGTACGCCGCCTCCCGTCAGGAATTGGCTGAACGCTTCGCAAGCGGCATTCACCCGCGGTTTTTCCTGGTGGGAGCCCCAGAGTGCCTCGATCCCGGATATCTCGAAGGAATTTTGTCGGATCGTCCCTTCATGCTGTCGATTCTGGTGGTGGATTCAGATCCAGCCGCGGGAGAGGTGCTCGCCGGTTTTGGTTGGGACGGGTGGATTCGTCGCGATCAAATAGGAGACTTTTCCGAAAGCGGCGCAGGATTCACTTTGGTTAGAGGCGTTTCATCTCTCGGGCCCGGGCATCGGGAGATTTTGGGCCACAAAATGAAGCCAATATCCAAAGATGACCTGGCGGACGGCATTCCATCCCGGTTCAACCTGTTTAAAAAAGTAGAACCTCAGAGGTTCACTCAGATTCTAGCCGCTGGCCAGACTCTTCCCGACGCATTTGTTGAGGAATGCTGGCTGATGGAGGAGGAAGTGGTTCGCTTTGCTGCGGAGATTCGGAAATTTCGCGACTCTCTTGCTCCAATGAACGAAGCGGCATTTTTGGCATCAGACGCTCAGATTGGATCTTGGCACTATCTGGAAGGTGAAATGATCCCATGGGGGAAGGCTCCCGTAGACCTTTTTGGGCAGTTTCCATCAGGGAAAACTCTCTTGCTCGCGAGAGAGGGGGCAGTTGTTTCTCCGAGTAAGGTTGCCTCATTGAAGGGGAAATGCCGTTGGGCCATACGACTGGACGATCAAGGAAAGTATGTGGCTGCGCTTGGGCAAGGAGTGAAGGAAGTTTCCGCGCTGCTTAATTTTGGCGAGGAGGCCTTGAAATACCTCGTGATGTCAGGGGTTGATCCGCAGAGCCTTCGCCAGGCGGAGAACTTCTGCATTCAACAGCAAAGAGCCGTGATCCAATTGGCTCAAGGGCCAAATTCGTTCCTTTTGGAAAATGTAAAATACCTACTGAGTAAGCCTCATTCGCTGCGAGTCTCTGTGATTGCGGCCCTCATGTTAGAGCCGCTTGGAATTCGGCAGGCAAAAATCGTGGAGTCGGTGGGATTGGCTTGCTTGCTCCATGACATCGGTCTGATGGGGATGCCGGAGCGGGTTCAGGAAGGCTGGGGCGGCGATCTATACCCAGAGGAACTTGCGTTATTGCATAGTCACCCAGAGCGAGGCGCCAAAATTCTAGAAAAGGTGGAAGGTCTTGATCCGCTGGTGATCACGGCCGTGGCACAGCACCATGAGCGAAGGACTGGAAAGGGTTACCCAGCGGGTCTTGGGGCCGGGGAAATTCACCGGATTTCGGAAGTTGTGGGCATCGCGGATGAGTTCTCGCAGGCCCTCGATAGAGTGATGAAAGATCCGGACTTCGATTTGGCCACCTACCTTAAGAAGGAGGTCTTCAACGGATTTTCGTCCGGTGTGGTGGAAGCCTTCTGCAAAGGAGTTCTTCCGGGCAAGCGGATATATTAGCTTCTCGCGCCCTCTTTTTGGCGTTTCTTAGCGCCTTCGTTTCCGGAATCTTGCGAACACTCGAATTCAACCTTCTCGCCGGCAAGTTTTACCGTCACCTGACCGCCCTTTTCCAGCTTGTCGAAGAGCACATCCTCCACAAGCGGACGCTTAAGATGATCCTGGATGAATCGCGCGATCGGTCGGGCGCCATACTTAGGATCGTAACCCTTGGTGGCGATCCATTCGCGCACTTCATCGGCTACGGCGATGGTGATGTCCTTTTCTGCCAGCTGATTTTCCAGTTCAATGAGGAACTTGTCGACCACGTTTAGTATCGTGTTGCGGTCGAGGCCCTTGAAATGAATCACTCCATCGAGGCGGTTTAGGAACTCGGGTGTAAAGGCTTTTTGAATCGCTTTCTTGCTTCCCCCTTGTTGAGGCCGTTCTCCTGCCCCGAATCCCACGGATGAACTCATCATCCCCTCATGAGCCCCTGCGTTGGTGGTGAGGATGATCACGGTATTTCGGAAATCGGCTTTTCGGCCGTTGTTGTCGGTGAGGAAGCCGTAGTCGAGTACTTGAAGAAGAATGTTCAGGAGATCAGGGTGTGCTTTCTCAATCTCGTCAAGGAGAAGCACGGAGTAGGGGTGTTTGTTGATCTCCTCGGTGAGCTGGCCGCCTTGGTCAAAGCCCACATATCCGGGAGGGGCGCCGATCAACCGGCTCACGGCGTGCTTCTCCATGTATTCACTCATATCGTAGCGAAGAAACTTCACGCCGAGGGTGGTGGCAAGCTGCTTGGCGAGTTCGGTTTTTCCCACGCCGGTGGGGCCGGCGAACATAAAACTACCAATGGGCTTCTCACCGGTGGTGAGGCCGCTCTGATTCATCTTGATGGCAGAGCAAACCTGATCGATCGCTTCGTCTTGCCCGTAAATCAAGATTTTTAGGTCGCGAGACAGATTTTTGAGTCGAGTGCGGTCATTGAAGCTCACGCTCTTGGAGGGGATTTGGGCGATTTTCGCGATCAATGCTTCCACATCCCGCTCAGAAATCGTGCTCTTTTGGCGGCTCTTGGGGAGTAGGCGATTGGCGGCACCGGCTTCGTCGAGGAGATCGATGGCTTTATCGGGGAGAAAGCGCTCGTGAAGATATTTTTTGGAAAGCTCAGCAGCAGCAGTGATGGCTCCCGAGGTGAATTTTATCCCGTGGTGCTCTTCGAGTTTCTCTTTTAAACCTTGGAGAATCTTGATCGTGTCTTTTACGCTGGGCTCTGGCACATCGATTCTCTGGAAGCGTCGGGCTAGAGCACGGTTCTTCTCAAAGACATTGCGAAACTCCTGGTGCGTGGTGGCGCCGATGCAACGTAGCTCTCCCGATGCCAGCATCGGTTTGAGCATGTTGGAGGCATCCATGGCTCCTTCGGTGGCACCGGCACCAATGATCGTGTGGATTTCGTCGATGAAGAGAATCGAATTGGGAATCGACTTCAGTTCCTTGAGCACTGCCTTCATGCGGGCTTCAAAGTCGCCTCGATACTTCGTACCAGCCAGGAGCGAAGTAAGATCCAGGGAATACACCTTGGCGCCTCGAAGCGGCTCAGGCACGTTGTTTTCCTGAATCCGAAGAGCCAACCCTTCCGCAATCGCGGTTTTTCCCACACCGGCTTCACCCACGTAAATGGGGTTGTTCTTCTTTCTTCGGCAGAGCACCTGCATGGTGCGTTCGAGTTCCAAGTCGCGCCCAATCAAAGGATCGATCTTTCCCAGGCGAGCACGTTCCACTAAATCGACGGCAAAAGAATCCAGCGCGCTTTTTCTTTTCTGGCTCGATTCAGATTCTTCCTCAAGGGGAGAACTGTCGGAAGGCGGGGGTTCCTGGAACGCGCCGTCTTCCTTTTCGATCCCGTGGGAGAGGTAGTTCATGAGATCTAGTTTCACGACCTCTTGCTTTTCCAGGAGAAAAACCGCCTGAGCGTCGGGTTCGCTGAACATATGAATCAGAATATCGCAGCCGTTCACTTGAGAACGGGATGAGCCCTGAGCGTGAAGAATCGATCTCTGCAAAGTGCGGTTAAACGCCAGAGTTGGCTCCGGTCGTTGGTCGTCGGCAGTGGTGGGTAATCCGGAAAAAAGCTCCTCCAGGTCCACTTGAAGTTCCTGAATATCGGCGGAGCATGCTTTCAGAGCGTTCAGCGCATCCGGGTCACTGAGTAGTGCGTAGAGTAGGTGTTCCAGCGTAACGAACTCGTGCTTATGTTTCTGGGCGATTTGAAAAGCCAGATTAAGGCTGGATTCAAGGCTTGGCGTAATCATACGGGCTCAATCCTCGCTTGGAGCGGGTATTCATGCTCCTGAGAAAATTGTATCACGCGTGCGGCCTTGGTTTCCGCAATTTCCCGCGTGAAAATGCCGCAGACGCCTCTCCCCTTTTGGTGAACCTCCAGCATGATCTGGGTGGCTTCCTCCGGGGATTTGTTGAAGAACTTGGTCAACACATGGACCACGAAGTCCATGGGCGTGAAGTCGTCGTTGATGAGGAGCACCGCATACAGCGGCGGCTTCTTCACCTTCGCCTTCTCTGCAACCAATCCCTTTTGATCGTCCGCTTGGTGACCCATTGCGAGGAAGAATAGCAGAACCCCGTGCATTTGCTCCTGTTTTTGGCTAATTTGGGACCATCACGGAGAATTTGATCTATGAAGTTTCGTATTGAAAAAGACACCTTTGGTCCCATCGAAGTTCCTGCTGAGTCTCTTTGGGGAGCGCAAACAGCTCGATCTCTAAAGTATTTTGCGATTTCGGAAGAAAAAATTCCGCTCGCGGTGATTCGTGCGGTGGCCGTTGTGAAGAAGGCTGCAGCTGAAGTGAATAGTAAAATCGGCGGCTTGAACGGAGAGAAGGCCCGCGCCATCAAGGAGGCGGCCGACGAAGTGTTGGCGGGGAAGCACAATAAGGAGTTCCCGCTATCGGTTTGGCAAACAGGATCCGGAACTCAGAGCAACATGAACGTGAACGAGGTTTTGGCGAATCGGGCCAGTGAGATCCTAGGGGGAGAGCGAGGGGAGTCGCGGAAAGTTCATCCCAATGATGACGTGAACAAGAGCCAGAGCTCCAACGACGTATTTCCCACGGCGATGAGCATCGCCGCCGCCATCGAAGTGGCGGATTCTGTGATTCCGGCTGCAAAAAAACTCTGTGACTCATTTGCAAAGAAGAGTCGGGACTTCCACTCGATCGTGAAAATCGGTCGCACCCACCTCCAGGACGCTACTCCCCTTACGCTTGGTCAGGAGTTCTCGGGCTATGTAGCTCAATTGGAGCATGGGATTCGCCATCTTGAGCGAGTGTTGCCTCATCTTCACGAGTTAGCCTTGGGGGGCACGGCCGTGGGTACGGGACTTAATACACCGAAAGGGTATTCCGAAGCCGTGGCCAAGGAGATTGCCCGTCTCACGGGGAAGCCCTTTGTGACGGCTCCAAATAAGTTTGAAGCCCTGGCAGCCAATGATGCCTTGGTTCAGGCTCACGGTGCGCTCAAGGGTATCGCCACGAGTTTGTTTAAAATCGCCAACGACATTCGCTGGCTCGCCTCAGGTCCGCGTGCGGGAATCGGAGAAATCACCATTCCGGAAAACGAGCCCGGCTCATCGATCATGCCAGGGAAGGTGAACCCCACGCAGTGCGAGGCGATGACAATGCTCGCCGCTCAGATCATGGGCAACGATGTGGCCATTGGTGTTGGAGGTGCATCCGGAAATTTTGAGCTTAACGTCTACAAGCCCCTGATGATTCACAACTTCCTGCAAAGTTGCCGCCTTTTGACCGATGGCTGCGATAGTTTCCGCGAGCACTGTGTGGATGGAATCGAACCCAACCATGACCGGTTGAAAGATAACTTGGAACGCTCGCTGATGCTTGTGACTGCTCTCAATACTCATATCGGCTACGACAAAGCCGCGCAGATCGCAAAAAAAGCCCACAAGGAAGGGACTACCCTAAAGGCCGCGGCTCTTGCCCTCGGGCACCTCACCGGTGAACAGTTCGATCAGTGGGTACGCCCGGAGAAGATGGTGGGCGATCTTTGAGTTCGTCTATCCTTCGAGGGTTCCTCATACTGGTAACTCTTTTGGAGAACCCGGCTATGGCCGAGGATTCAGTGGAGAGGGCAGTTCAAAAGTTCTCCACCGCCGCGGCGTCGGCGGAAGAATTGCCTGGGTGCGATGGGCTGGATTCGTTGGCTAAGGCTGCTCTCGAGCACGAGCCAGGAAAAAATTGCAGGCGATCCGTAAGGGCTCTGCGGGTGGTGGAGCGCCTCCGTGAGCACTACAAGACGGCTTGCCTGGAGTTGGTAGAAAATCGGAACCTATGGGCAGGTCGCAGTGCTTTTTTTAAAAGAGAGGGCGAGTTGTCGGAGCGCATGAACCAGATTCTCGGACCAGACATAGCGGACGGTGTTAATGGTGAGTTCACGGATCCCCGCTGCCGGATTCCAGCCCTACTAAGTATCAAGTATAGGTCGAAAGCCCTACATATTTTTAATTCAGCTCTCCACGCCTGGGAATTGCGGAGCAGGTGATTCGCTGGAATTTTGGTCTGCCTCGCTTGGATTGGTTGCTCAGTCTCGATACTTCTCTTTTTCCCAGCAGAGTCCGGCGATGGTGCGCTTGTCCGTGCCTTTCGAGCGGCACGGGGAGTTTTCGGCCTTACATGGATCCACGCGTATCGCCCAGTCCAACCAGTCGTAGTAGGCAAACTTGCATTTCAAGCCTGATCCGAGTTCCCAGTCGTTCATGCGGCCTCGGATCCAAGAAAAGTCGCTAAGAAACCGTTCCAGCTCGAATGAGTTTTTTACGCCTGTCTGCACAGATTGCCGAGCCAGCTCATCTTTTGAGGCTGCGAGGTCAAATGAGTCGAATTGATAGTAGTGGAGAAAGTAGCTGATGCGGTTCAGCTCCGATTGGGTGAGCTCTTGGCCTTCGTCTGCGCGGTCGTCGTTATTCGCGAGTGCCTTCATCATTTCCACCAGCGAAAATGCTTTTCGCTCGCGAGAAATCGCCTCGCCAGAGTGAACAGCGGCAAATGCCGACGTGGTCAAAGAAAGTAGCAGGAACACTGGAATAGCGAGCTTCATGGAGAGCACCTCAAGGGCGCCAAGAGTAAGAGTTCGCTCCATTTCCCGCAACTGAAAGGATTCTGACAGAAGTGCTGTAGAACTTTTCGACAGCACTTCTCCTGTTGGGACTAATAGAGCAATCTAAGAATTTCGTTCAGGGTCAGGAGTCTCTTTTTTAGCTCCTGGAAGTCGCCCACAGGCATCGTGGGGTCCCCCACCACTCCGCAGGCACCTAAAAGATTGTCGCGTGCTCGAAACGGCAGGCGGAAGTAATACCGCGTTTCCCAGGGCTCATTCTTCAGGTCTTCGCTCGCCAAATCCACTGCAAGATCGAGTTCCTTGAGGTAGACAAAAAGATTGCCGATGTCGAAGCAGATTTCCTTGTCGGCGGGAACACCGGAGAGATGTTTCTCAATGGACGCCAACGTGATGTCGACCTGTAGAGAGCTGGCTTTGGCCTCTACCCGCGCGCGATACAGATAGTATCCAGGCGCGGTGTCGTCGTTAGCCTGAGCCAAGGATCCTGCGAAAAAAACTGCCAAAGTAATGAGAAAGCGCATTCGTCCTCCTTATTTTCGCGAAGCGTCCGCGTAGCCGATATAGAGGCGCCCGAGCCGCTCGCCGTCTTCGCCGCGTACGTCTCGTCGCTCCACCAAGGTGCGCACGGCGCCGCCGCTTTCCGAATAGAACATGGCGATCTCCGTGGTGGTCTGTTCGAGAAAAATGTCCGTTTCGGTAACATCAATCCGAAGTGCAACGAGATCTTGTCTGCCCACTCGTACCGGAACCATTTGGGCCGCCCAAAACTCCGTGCGGCGGCCATTACTGAACATCTCTCGTTTTACGCCATCCGTGCGAATCGATCGCTTCGTCTCAGAGCCTGCTGAGTTGGTGGTGATGAACTCAAATCCGGCGCAATCCTCTTGTTTAATCTCCAGGCGGTTAACCAATTCGCCGACCTTAGCCTCCCAAACTCCGTTCAGATTGGGGCAGGGCGCGGCCCATGCGGAAAGACTAAAAAAACTGGCTGCGATCAGGACATACTTCATTAGAACCCCCAGAAATCCAATTGCTGTTGTTTGGAATGCTAGCGCGCGGGGGAATTATTTCGCAACGAAGATTTTCTTTCCCACACCACGAACGAGAAGTCCGGAGTGCCGTTATGTCTCACGCGGCTAACCTCCTGGAAGTGGTCCCGAGAAAACTCAGGGAAAAAGGCGTCGCCCCGAATCTGGGTGTGCACTTCCGTGATGTGCATCCGGTCTACGCGCTCCATGGCGAGAGAAAAAATCTCTCCACCGCCGATCACAAAAACCTCATCTGCTCCCGGGGCACCACCCGCGGCTTCCCATGCCTCATCGAGAGACTTCACCACCACGGCACCGTCTATCGCGAGATTGTTCTGCCGAGTGAGGATGATGTTGGTTCGGCCAGGAAGAAGGCGGCCGATACTCTCGTAGGTTTTGCGGCCCATGATTACCGGGTGCCCACTGGTAACTCGCTTGAAATGTTTCAGATCTTCGGGAATGTGCCAGGGGAGCCGATTTTCCACGCCGATCACCCGATTTTCATCCATCGCCACCGCGAAGGAAACGATCATACGGCGATCGGCGCCTTAATCGCCGGGTGGGGGTCGTAGCCCTCGAGCTGAAAGTCTTCAAAGCGGAAGGAGAAAATATCCCGGATGTCGGGATTGATTTTCATTCGAGGAAGGGGCCGGTGCTCTCTCGATAGCTGAAGCTGTGTTTGGTCCACATGATTGAGATAGAGATGTGCATCCCCCAAGGTGTGAACGAACTCTCCTGCCTTCAGGCCCGTAACCTGAGCCACCATCCGGGTGAGTAGGGCGTAGCTGGCGATATTAAACGGTACGCCAAGAAATACATCGGCGCTTCGCTGGTAGAGCTGGCAGGATAGGGTGCCGTTCGCCACCCAAAACTGGAACATCGCATGACAAGGCGGAAGGGCCATCTTGTCTACTTCGCCCGGATTCCACGCGGTCACAATATGGCGACGCGAATCCGGATTCTTTCGAATTCCCTCCACCACTTGGGAAATTTGATCAATCACCCTTCCGTCGACCGCATGCCAAGAGCGCCACTGAGAGCCATACACAGGGCCGAGATCGCCGTTTTCATCAGCCCACTCGTCCCAAATCGTCACGCCGTTGTCGCGTAGGTACTTGATGTTTGTCTCGCCCTTTAGAAACCAAAGAAGCTCGTGAATGATCGAACGAAGATGCAATTTTTTGGTGGTTACCACGGGAAAGGTGTCGGATAGATCAAATCGCATCTGATGGCCGAAAACCGACAGCGTGCCGGTCCCGGTGCGATCCATTTTCTTCACGCCGCTTTCCAGGATCAGGCGGAGGAGATCGTGGTACTGGTGCATGGGTTCAGCTTAGCAGGAAGCGTTCGTTCACGAAACGGAAGAACGCATCGGTTTTTAGGTCGCGCCCTAGAGCATGGGCGATGGTATCGCGAGAATTTCTCAGTGCGCCAAATTGGTGGACAGTCTTGCGCAGGAATTCACGAATCTCCCCAAGGCTCCCGATTTCCACCTGCTTCTCCCAGTCGGGAATTTCCCCCTTCATTTTTTCGAAGAGCTCCGCAGCAAAAAGATTGCCGATTGTGTAAGAGGGGAAATATCCGTAGGCGCCGGAAAACCAATGGATGTCTTGCAGGCACCCCTTGCCGTGGTGGGGAACCGTTAATCCAAACCAGGCTTTGATTTCCTCGTTCCAGGCGGTGGGCAAGTCGTGGGCGGAGAGGGTGCCTTCGATCAGCGCCTCTTCCAATTTCATGCGTAGGTGGATGTGAAGGTTGTAGGTGACGGGATCGGCCTCAAGGCGCACCATGCCCGGCTTCACCGACAGGCTCGCTGCGCGCAGCGCTGTCTCGGGATGGCCCGAATTTAGGGAGAGCCATTTCAGAAATGGCGGGCTTGATCCAATCATTACTTCCCAGAATCGGCTTTGGCTTTCATGGGGTGCCATGTGGGAGTCCAGGCTTTGCAGAGGGGTATGACGGTAGCTTGGATTGATTCCCTCGTCGTAGAGGGCATGGCCACATTCGTGGGTCACGGAGCTGAAGCCGTCGAGAAAATTCTCGAGGTCCCATCGCGTGGTGATTCTAGTGTCGCCATTGATGGCGGTGGAGAAGGGGTGAGGCGCTGTGTCGATCCGGAAGTTTCCCGGATGAAATCCGAGCCCCCGGGCAAACTTCCACGCGAGCGCCATCTGGTCTTGTTCGTTCATGGATTGAGATTCCGCTGCCGGGCGCTCCGATAGGCGAGGCAGGATCTCTTTAGTTTTTCGGGCGGTCTCGGCAATCAGGTGACGGGCTTCCTTGGAAGAGAGTCCTGAATCGTATTGGTCGAGGAGTACTTCGTAGCGGCTCTTCCCTGCGTACCATTCCTGAAGATGCGGTGAGCTCCGGAGGCGGTCCGCGTATTCCCTTTGGAGCTCCACTTGTGCTTGCAGAAACGGGGCTACATCTTTGAAATTAAAGCTTTTCTTGGCCGCCTTCCAGGCGGTTTCGGTTTCGCCCCCACTTCGCTCCATGGCGGCCACAAATGTTTCATCTAACGCGAGCGATGTAGCGAGTTCTCTTTGCAGAAGTTTCCGAATGGCGGCTTCTTCCGGAGACCGATCATGGGCAGGTGTGAGGGACTCCACCGCGTTTCGATAGTTCGTGGAAGTTTCCAGGCGGTGAATCGCTACCGCCAGGGCCTCCTGCTGCTCCACCCGGTTGCCACTACGCTCTTCGGGCATCATGGTGGCCATGTCCCAATGGAGGAGGGATCCCATAGAGGCGAGAATCGAGATCTCACGGTACAGATTCAGGGCAACGTTAAGATGCGGATTCATGGGCACCACGTTAGTGCTTCCGGAGGAAGACACGCAACCCACCGTGCGTTAGAATCAAGGCGCAATGGTGCTCTCCAAACAACTCATCGATGAAGCCGTGGAGTTTCTTTCTCCCAAGGTTCGGCGCACGCCCGTGGAGCGGTCCTATGCGCTCGAGCGGATTTTGGGAGTTCCCGTGTGGATTAAGCTCGAGTGCCTTCAGGTAACCGGGTCATTCAAGGCCCGGGGAGCGCTTTTCTATCTTTCCAAGATGAGCACGGAGGAGCGGTTGTTTGGGGTTGCCACCTGTTCGGCCGGGAATCACGGAAAGGGACTGGCTTTGGCGGCCCGTGAGTTCGGGGTGCCGGCCACCATATATGTACCTTCCGGTGTCGACGAGGCTAAGGAACGCGGAATGCTCGACCTTGGGGCCCGCGTAGTGCGGTCCTCGTATATGGGCTTCGACGACACAGCCGCCTGGGCGATGAAAGAGGCCGCGCGTGAAGGTTTACATTACGTGTCGGCCTTCGACCATCCGTGGATTATGGCGGGCAATGGTGGGTCTCTCGCCGTTGAAACACTGGAACAAATTCCCGATGCCCGCACCTTCCTCGCTCCGGTGGGGGGCGGTGGGCTGGGAGCCGGCTTTTCCTTTGTGGTGAAGGAGGTAAACCCTCGCATTCGCTTTGTAGCTTGCCAGCATCGGGAAACTCCTGCGTTGAAACTCTCGCTAGAGAGAGGGGAAGCAGTTACTCGAATGCCGGCGATCCCAACGCTTGCCGGTGGGATCGAGGGCGGAATTGGAGTCGAGGCTTTTTCAGAGATTCGGAGTCGCGTAGACGAGGTGGTTTTGGCGTCGGAGGAGGAAATTTTGGAAGCTACGCGGTGGATGCTGCGGGAGCATCAAATTCTGGTGGAGCCCACGTCGGCCGTTACTCTGGCGGCGGCCCTGCAAGGAAAGTTTCGGGTGGAGGGGCCGTTGGTGGTGTTGGTCTGTGGCCGCAACGTGTCCTTTGAGACGATCCGTAAGTTATTGATCTGACCGTTTCCGCTTGGCGTCTCCGTTTTGATACAGGCGGTTTATCTCTTTCAAACCATTGTGAATGGCAGTGTCTCCGTTTCGACAGACTTTTCGGGAATTCTGGATTTGATAAGATGGTTCTTACGCCAACAACGGAGGGGCTGTATGCTCTACAAAAGCAAGCGTATGCTGGTAATTCAGTTGGGTTTGGGATTCTTCACTCCCGAGCACTGAGGGCGTGACGCCTAAACAGGTTCAATACCAACTCTTTTATCAGTACTGAAATGGGAGGGGGTCGCGACGGCGGCCCCCTTTTTTTTGTGCCGGAATAGTCTTAGTCCGCGGCGCGGCAGGGGCTTACTGAGGTGGGCTTGGGCGATTTTTGAGCTGGGGTTTTTCAACTGAAATCTTACCCGCCCTATCGATGGTTATCTTTACATTGTCCGACATCCCGCTAGTAATATACCCAAACGCTGTAGCCTCTTGTTCAATGGAGTCGATTCTTACTAGGACTGATCCCTCACCTTTAAAGTGGAAGTTTTTTTTCAATGTTTGCCCCGGTGAAACCGGGCCGAAATCATGTGGATTATTTCTGGGATCTATAAGGGTTATACCGGCTAGTGTGGTGGGAGAATTGTTGGTTATGGTTACGTCGTAGTTGGACGCTAGATTTTCGCCCACCGACACGCATACTCCGGCAAACACGAAACTAAATGCCAATAGTACTGAAAGTTTTGTCAGTCCAATCTTCCAGACGAAGTCGGTCTTCGGTTTTATAAATCGGAGCAAAAAAAGCGCAAAAATGAATACGCCAGAAATAGCTCCCGCACCGATTGAGCCAAATAAAAAGAAAAAGCCCAGAACACCAAAAAGATCGGCTGACGTCAGATAAAATCCCAAGAGTAGGAGTGCGCCAATGGCGGGAAGGACTGTAACCGTAAAAATTATAAACTTGTGAAGCCAGCTGGTAATTTTCATGTCACAAATTGAGCACCGATTCCACCTCAAAGCTTACCTGTGCTCCGTCATGATCGGAGAAAGTCTCTTGTGCTCCACCGGCAATCGGTGACTCGTGCTCTTCCCACGTTACCGCTAATGTTTCTTCGCTAAGCGCCGAACGACTCGCGCTCTCCGCGCGCAAAATCTCCTGGCAGGCCCCCGTGGCGTGCCACTTCACGCGGATGCGGTCCGTGAGGTTCAGCTTTCGGTCTTTCCGTCTTTGCTGAATGCGATTCACGAGCTCGCGCACGAGGCCTTCGCGCTTCAGTTCGGGGGAGATCGCGGTGTGAAGTTCCGCCACAAGTCCTTCGAGCGAGCCGGCCACCTTGCCTTCTACCGCACGGCGCTCAATCAGCACGTCTTCCCGTTCGAGTCTCTCTCCGGCTACGTCGGAAAAACCCGCCTTTTCAAAGGCAGCGATTTCAGCTCCCGACCAGGCCTTGAGGGCTGTGGTGATTTGAGGAATTTTTTTCCCTACTCGTCCGCCGAGTCGTTTGAGGTTTGGCTTGGCCGACTCCACCACTAGGCCCGTTCCGTCTTGAAGGAGTTCCAATTCTTTGAGGTTGAGCTCGGAAAGCACGAGATCTCTCAAGCCAAGGAGGTGTCCCTGCTCGGCAGACTGGAGTCCTGCTACTGAAATTTTTGCGAGCGGCTGGCGAATGCCGATCTTTGCCTCGGCCCGGAGTGATCGACCGAGAAGAATCGCACGCTGTGCCACGGCCATCTCTTCCACCAGCTTGTGGTCGTCGCGAGAGACTTGGGAATGCTCCGGGAAAAGCATTTCATGCACACTGGGCACCCCAGATTTCCCTGCCAAATCTCCGGGATGCACTCCGTGCCTCAAGGCGGCATGGAAATACTCCGCATAGAAGGGGAGGAAGGGGGCCAGCAGCACCGACAAGCGATCCAGCACTTCCCAAAGCGTGGCATAGGCCGAGATTTTGTCGGGAGTGAAGTCACCGCCCTTTTCCTCCCAGAATCGGGAGCGGTTGAGGCGGATATACCAGTTCGTTACGTTGTCGATGAATTTGGCGATGGGGCCCGCTACCGCAGCGAGTTCATACTTCTCCATTTTTTCGTGTACTTCGGCCTCCGTTTCCGCGAGCAGGGCGAGAATCCATTGGTCGATTCGCGGCCGCGCCTTCACGGCCGGCGCCGACTTGACGTGGACCGGAGTGAATCCGTCGATGTTCGCGTAGGAGGAGAAGAACTGATAGGCGTTCCAAAGGGGAAGCAGAATGGCGCGCATGTGCTCCACTAAAAACTTTTCCGAGAAACGGAGCTCTTCTCCATGCACTGCTGGCGATTGCAGAAGGTAGAGGCGAAGAGCATCGGCGCCATATTTATCCAGGATCATGTTGGGGTCCGGATAATTTTTCAGCCGCTTCGACATCTTCTTGCCGTCTTCGGCGAGCACAAGTCCGTTCACCACGCAGTTGCGGAATGCGGGTTGGTCGAAAAGTGCCGACGATAAAACCGTGAGCGTATAGAACCAGCCGCGAGTTTGATCGATTCCTTCCGCGATGAAGTCGGCGGGGAAGCTTTGCTTAAACTCCTCGGCATTCTCGAACGGATAATGCATCTGGGCATAGGGCATTGATCCCGACTCGAACCAACAATCGAGTACCTCAGGGGTGCGCTGGAGCGTATTTGCCGTGCCGCACTTTGGGCAATCAGCATGGATCTTATCCACGAAGTGGATATGCAGGTCTTCCATGCGCTTGCCGGCAAGAGAATCGAGTTCGGCGCGAGAACCAACCACCACCTTGTGCTCACAGTTTTTGCAGATCCAAACGGGAATGGGCGTGCCCCAGAAACGGTTCCGGGAGATGCACCAGTCGCGAGCGTTTTCGAGCCACTTTCCGAAGCGACCGTCGCGGATGTGGCCAGGCACCCAGTGAATCTTCTGGTTGTTGGCGATCATCTTGTCTTTGATTGCCTCTACCTTCACGAACCACGACGAGATCGCCTTGTAGATGAGGGGGGTGTCGGATCGCTCGCAGAATGGATAATTGTGTTGGAGTACGTCTTGTTTCAGGAGGCGCCCCGCCTCTTTCAGGTCCTTGATAATTTCTTTGTCTGTTGCGGGATCTTTCACGTGTTTGCCTGCGTATTTTCCCGCTTCCTTGGTGTAGTAGGCTTCCTGATTGGTGGGATCCACGAGCTCGATCCCGGCCTTTTGGCAGGCAAAGAAGTCGTCTTCTCCGAAGGCGGGAGCCATGTGCACGAATCCGGTACCGTCTGTTTCCGTCACAAATTCACCGCTCAGAACACGGAAGGCCGACTGGTGATTGGCATAGAAAGGGAAAAGCGGTTCGTAGGTTTTCCCCACGAGAGTGGCGCCAGCTACCTTTTCCACCGGTTCCTGCTCCAATTCCTTTTCGTAGTTTTTGAGAAGCGGCTCGGCGACCCAGGCGTGTGTGATTGATGTGGGATTCTTGAGAGCCGCTTTTACATAAGTGAATTTCGGATGCACGGCCAGGGCTAGGTTCGCCGGAAGAGTCCAGGGAGTTGTTGTCCAGGCCAGGAAAGCTTCGCCCTTCACGCCGTGAATGGGGAAGAGCACGCTGATCGCGGGGTCTTGCACGTTTTTATAGTTCTGAGACGCCTCGAAGTTGGAAAGTGGGGCGGTAAGACGCCAGGAGTAGGGCACCACTTTTTTCCCTTGGTACACGAGACCCTTCTTCCAAAGCTCGGCGAACACCCACCACACCGTTTCCATGAACTCCGGGTTCATGGTTTTGTAGTCGTTGTCGAGGTCGACCCATCGCCCCATTCGTTCCACGGTAGTGCGCCACTCGCTTGTGTAACGGAGCACGATGCCGCGGCAGGCTTCGTTAAATTTATCAATGCCGTAGTCGCGGATCGCCAGGGATCCGGAGAGATTCAGTGTTTTTTCCATTTCGAACTCCACAGGGAGCCCGTGTGTGTCCCAGCCGAATCGCCGATCCACATGATAGCCGCGCATCGTCCAGTAGCGAGGCACCACGTCCTTGATCGTTCCACCGATTAAGTGACCGTAGTGGGGGAGGCCGGTAGCGAAGGGAGGTCCATCGTAGAACCCGAAGTGTTTGCGCTCGCCTTTTTTGGAAAGAACCCGCTCGAAAATTTTTTGATCCTTCCAATACTTCAACACGGAGGTTTCAAAAGAAGGAAAACGATAGTCGGTTCCGAAGTCGGGAAAAAACTGTGACATTTCGGGATATTAACAAAACACCTTCGTTTCTGGTATAGGTGGTCGCCATGGCGAAAGCGCAAAAGAAACATCCGGTGCTAGAACGCTATCGAGCCTGGCTGGGCGCCAATGCCCAAAAGGTTACCCGGCAGCGTATGGTGATTGTTTCTGAGTTTCTGGAAGTGGACGGCCACATTTCCGCGGAGGACTTGTTCCGACGTGTAAAGAAAAAGGCGCCGAGTACCGGGCTCGCGAGCGTTTATCGCACCATCAACAGCTTGGTCGAAGCCGGCATTGCGAAAGAGAGAAGGTTTCTCGACAAAAGCTCGGTCTACGAAGTTGCCGCCGACGACCATCACCACGATCATTTGATCTGCATGCGATGCCGAAAGATCTTTGAATTTGAAAACGACGAGATCGAGAAAATTCAATCGCAGGTGGCGGAGTCGATGGGATTTGAGCTCAAGGAACATAAACTTGAGCTTTATGGCTGGTGCCGTAGACCCAAGTGCCCGAATCTATAGGGCTTTATTCCGTTTTCCCGCCTCAAGTGAGGTCTCATTCTCACCGATAAGATAGGGATGAGACATTTTCTCTGGTTTATCCTCCTGATTCCTGTGGCGAACGCCTCTGACCAGCGCTCCCACCTGGATATTCTTCAAGGGCTTCAGCGCCTCTTTGGTTTGGGCTCTAAGAGCGAAACCACTGTATCCGGAGAGTGTGTGAATCGGATTGCTGCGCTCGACTGGAAGGACCTCTCCTGCACGAGGCTTCTTGAGGGATATTGCAAGGCTGCCTGGTTGCCGGGAACGGAAGGAAATTTTGAGGCGGGGGCGTCTCGCTTCCGGATGGGGAAGTCTGCGAAGGGCGGCTTGATGGCAGTGGAGCGGGAGAATCTCGACGCTTTGCTTCGAGCCCGATCCAAGCTTTTGTCGCATCCTGATGTTTTCGTGAAAAAGTTCATGGAGGCAGGGTCTCCGATTTTGGATCGCTTGGAGTGGCATCTTGAGAAGGAGCAGGATTCTGATCGCTGGCGAAAGGGGCTGGGCGAGATTGCCGAAGAGTGGTCGAACCTACTAAAAACTTGGCCCGCCCAACACAGTATTGTTCCCGATCCCGCGCTTCATATGAGTGATCACCTGGCCCTAGCCCTGGATTCTTATCACCGAATCCACGATGCCATTACAACGGCCAAGTGGGAGGGGACCAACAACTGGAACCTCGTGGAGGTTGGGTTTGAAAAAGCCCGGCGTCACCTGATCGCCTCCATCGCTGATCAGTCATTTCCGGAAACGCAGAAAGCGCAGATGATCGAACGTCTGAAGCGCGTAACTCTGCATCTTCCCTTGAGTAGTCCCGAGGTTTTCGGATGGCGCAACATTTCTCCGTGCGCCTCCACGGATGTGAACGCTTTCTACACGCCGTTAACCAATCGAATTACCGTCTGTGCCGGTCTCTTTAATGGATATGCTTCGGAGTCGCTGCTGCTGGGAGTGCTTGCTCACGAGCTGGGGCATGCGGTGGATCCGCGGGGTTTTGCCACCGAATCCGTGGAGAACTCGCCCACGCGAGCTTTGCTGCAAAAGGCCGCTCAAGAAAAGGGAGTCGATTGCGCCGATTGGTCGAAGAGCCGCGATGCGATCTTGGCTTCCCCTAAGCCGGAGCCAGAAGTTCCAGCGCTGCAAAAGCTCTATGATTGCCTGGTTGCCGATTTTCGTCCCATGCGCCGACCATGGAATTCGTCGGTGATGGAAAACGATGCCTGGGCCGAAGTGGACGCGGTCATTCAAGACCTTTCGCGCGAAAAAGCGTTAAGCACGATAGTGGACATCATGGACGCTTCTCCCGAGAAACTTTCGAAAGTGATGGAGGCGAATGGCGGTTACATTCACGTGAACTGTGCCCATCGACACGCTCATTCCTCCTTTAAGCTGGCCTTTGCTCACGAGTGGAAGTGCGGGGGCGCTGGACCAAGAGATGCGCGTATGAAGAATGCGATGGCCAAGGCGGCCGAGCTGGTGCGCCGGTCCGAACTGGAGAAAAGCGCCAAGTGTGGCGATTACTGTAACTCCGGCCCGAGTTCTCCTACTGCGGGTGAGTTTTTTGCCGACTGGCTCGCGGCTAGAGCGATGGAAAGAGACCTAGCAGAGTCGCCAGCTTCGCAGCGCCTCGCTCGAGCCACGGAAGCGTCTGTCTTCTGGTGCGACCCTAAAAAGATCGGGGATGAGCGCGATGTCGTGGGCGTTTCGGAGCGGGATCTAATCAACGTCCATCCTTACTCAGGCAGCCGATTCAATGCTTTCGTGTCGCTCAAGGCTCGAAGGGAAATTGGATGCCGGATCGACGACGATGAACCGAAAACCTATGCGGAATGTAAGCCGTGAAGTGGATCATTTTTTTTATGCCGCTGATTGTGCAAGCCGCTCCCACGAGCAACGTGGAGCTTCGCTTAGAACGAGAAGGGCGCTTTGGTAGCGAGTTTCTCCAGGTGGAGCGAAATGGCGTGGACTGGGTATGCCGAGGGACCACGATGCGCGGGAATTTTGTGAAAGCCTCTCCCCTAGAGGGTTGGAGTTCGGTGCGGATACGGAAACTGGAATCGAAGCGCCCTTGTCGCCGTCCCGCCAAAGTTGTTCTTCCGGGGGAGAAGGGTCCGGTTTCCACTTGTTCCGATGTTCATTCCTTTGAAGAGCTGTGGGCGAGCATTCAGAACCGCTGTCAGTATTCTTTTTAGGGGTTTTCCCTAACCCATTGAAAAATATAGCATTTCAACAGGCCCAAATACTTGATGCGGCCCATCATATATTATATAAACGCCGCAGCACGAGGTACGTTTTGCAGGAATTCTCCGCTCTCCAGGAAAAGCTGGGCTATCAGTTCAAAGACATTGAGCATCTTCGCGTGGCGTTGAGCCACAAGAGTCACGCCAATGAAGGGCGCCGCAAGGACACACCTAAAGAGGCGTTCGTGAAATTGCACAATGAGCGCTTGGAGTTTTTGGGAGATTCCGTCTTAGGATTGGCCGTTACGGATCTTCTCACGGAAACATTTCCCGATGCCGACGAGGGCATTCTCTCCCGTATGCGTGCGATTCTCGTGAAAGCCTCTACCTTGGCAGAGCTCGCTCGCACGATCGACTTGGGCAGCCATCTTTTACTGGGTAAGGGTGAGCGAACCACCAAGGGAAGTGACAAGGAATCGATTTTATCGTCGTCTCTGGAGGCGGTGCTGGGCGCTGTTTATCTCGACGGCGGTTTTGGTGCCGCCCACGAAGTGGTGAAGCGACACTTTGAGGGACTGATTTCCGAAGTGGGCGTCGACTCCGTGAAACACGACACGAAGACCCGTCTTCAAGAAGTGGCCCAGGCTCGTTTCCGAAAGAGCCCGGTCTACCGGGTGGTATCGGAAGAGGGTCCTGATCACCAGAAAACGTTTGAAGTGATGGTGTCGGTGGGCAACCTGAAACGTTACGGAAAAGGGCGCAATAAGAAGGAAGCGGAGCAAGTGGCTGCAGGCTTTATGCTCGAATCGCTGATGGAGAAGCCCGATGCAGCCGTTGAATAAGGGAACTCGTTGCGGCCTAGTGGCGATTCTCGGCCGTCCGAACGTAGGAAAGAGCACTCTTCTCAATGCGATTCTAGGCGAACGGATCGCCGCTGTGTCCCCGAAGGCTCAGACAACCCGTCGTAGGTTTCGTGGAATCCGCACCGATGGCGACACGCAGATGATCTTCGTGGACACTCCGGGCCTGCACCGAGCCCCTAAGGGAAAGGTTCTCAACGAGTACTGCGTGGCGGAAGCGCTGGATGCTTCGTCCGATGCGGATGTTTATGTCTATGTGATCGATGGATCACGGGAATATCGCCCCTTCGACAAGGAAAGCGACGAGTATTTCCTCCTTCGGGCCCTCGAGAAGAGGCTCCGAGATCGTCCGGTACCGCTCTTTGTGGTGCTCAATAAGCTCGACGAGTGGCAGAAAGGCGGCCGTTTCGCGAGCCAGACGATTCTTGAGGAGGCGATTGCGTCCTTGAAGCCGGTGGCGATCCTTCCCGTATCGGCTAAGAAAGCGATTGGCGTGGAGGAGCTCGTAACGAGCATCGCCAAGTTGCTTCCGGCCGGGCCGTTTCTCTTTCCGGAAGATGAGCTCACGGATCAAAATCTTCGCACGATCGTGGGGGAATTGATTCAGGAGCAGCTTTTCTGGCAACTGGGTGCCGAGCTGCCCTACTCCTGCGCCGTGGAGATCGAGCGTTACTCCGAGCCTGGAGAGGGACGGAAGTTCACCGAGATCGATGCGGTAATTCACGTCGATCGCGAATCGCAAAAACCCATGGTGCTCGGGAAGGGCGGAGCGAAGATCAAGGAAATCGGTCGGAGATCGCGAGAATCAATTGAAAAGCTGCTGGGAGCAAAAGTTGTGCTAAAGACTTTTGTGAAAGTTTCCCATGGTTGGACCAAAGACGCTCGGCGAATGACCCAACTGGGCTATGTGCTTCCGGAAGGATGAGATGTCTTCACTCCCGCAAATCGCGCTCGTAGGTCGTCCCAATGTGGGCAAGAGTTCTCTTTTCAACGCCCTGACAGGAAGAAAAAGAGCCATCGTGGCCGACTTCAGCGGCGTCACCCGTGATCGAAGATTCGGCACGGCCCGCCCATTGCCCTACGGGGAACGCCCCATCTCTGTGGTGGATACCGGCGGCTGGATGCCCGACGCCTTTCGGCGCGACCGATCCGACGTGGAGCTTCTCAGTGAAATCGAGAAGCAAGTGCTTTTGGCCCTGAAGGAGTCCTCGGTAATTGTGGTGGTCGTCGACATTCGGGAAGGGCTCACGGCCTTGGATGAGGCGATTGTGGCCTCTGTGCGCAGGATTGGGCGTCCCTTTGTGATCGCCGCGAACAAGGCGGATAAGGGGGGAGAGCTGTACGCAATCGGCGACTTCTATACCTTGGGCGCTGATGTGGTGATACCCGTGAGCGCGGAGCACAAGCTCGGGCTTGTGGATTTCTGGGAGTCTTTGGCTCCCTTTTTTAAAGACTACCTGGCTGCGGATTCGGTTACGGCCGCTCCGGATGCCTCTGCGATTCGAGTTTGCATCGTGGGACGCCCAAATGTGGGCAAGAGTTCGTTTCTTAATCGGTTGTCGGGTGAGGAGCGAAGCGTGGCGAGCGCCATTTCAGGCACCACCACCGATCCGGTAGATGTGGAGCTCGTGCGAGACGGGCGGAAATTCATTCTCGTGGATACAGCTGGAATTCGCCGTCACGCGAAGCGCGAACATGACGTAGAAAATCTCGCCGTAATGTATGCGGAACGGAATCTAAACGAGGCCGATGTTGCATTCCTTGTGCTCGACTCGGAAGATGGCGTAACGACCCAAGATGCCCGTATCGGCGCGCTTGTGGAGGAGAGTGGCTGCACGGCGATCGTGGTGGCCAACAAATGGGACAAGGCCCCTGAAGCGGTCAGAAATTCTAAAGACGGCGTGAAAAAATACCGGGAGAAAATGGAAAAGGAAATGCCCTTCCTCGACTACGCGCCGCTCGTGGCGATCTCTGCGGAGCGGGGAAAGCTCTACGGGGCATGGGAAGGATCCGATGCGTTGGATGCCGTGGATCCGTGGCCGCTTCCTGAAACCCTGGATGACCTGTGGCGTTTTGCGGCCTACCTGATCGACTGCCGTAATGCGAAGATTGCTCCCGAGGAGATCAGTGAGGTAGTGCAGCAGGCCATGGACGTGGGCCCCCAGTGGGTAGGGGAGATCGGCGAACTCCGGAGAATTCATCAAGTGGGGCAGCGTCCCCCTCAGTTTCTTGCTTTTGTGAGGGACGCGAACAAAATCCCCGAAGCGTTTCGTCGATACCTGTCGCGTACTGTTCGCGAACGCTGGGGCTACCGGGGCAACCCGATTCGCTGGGTATTCAAGCACCGGCATTAATTCATGGTCTTGTTGGTTTGGGCGCGGATGGCGGCGGGGACCGCTACCTGTGACCGTGTTTATGGTTCGCTGATTCCAAGCCGATAAGTCGGCTATGAGAAAGTTAGTGGATCTTACCTATAGGATCTCCCAAAATCTCGACATCGATTCTGGTCTTACCTCGCGTGCATTTGAGTTTCTCGTAAAGGACGCAGCGGAGCTGCTGGGAACGGATCGAGTCAGCATTTGGAGCCTTCGGAACGGCGGCCAAGATCTCGTTTGTGAAATCCTCTGGGAGCGCGGTGCAGAGCGTGTCTCCTCGGGCCAAATGCTTCAAGCTCTTAACTATCCCGCCTATTTCACCTTCTTTCACACCGATGCAATTCTTGTAGCCGACGACGCGCACACCCACCGGCACACTATGGAATTTTCAAAGGACTACCTCAAACCCCTGGGAATTCAGTCAATGATGGACCTCTGTATTCGCGACATGGATGGAATCTGGGGGATAATGTGCTTTGAGCACGTGGGGGAACCACGCCAGTGGAGCGAATTCGATCAAATGGCGGCCTACATCTATTGTTCTGCCGCTACAAGGGCCGTGCGGGCGGAGCAAACGCGAGTTCACTCCGACGAGTATGCTGCTAGCCTACAGATGGCCGCCCTCGGGGAAATGGCCGTGGAAATGGCCCATCAGATCAACAATCCGCTCCTCATCATTAGTGGAATGACCGATCTCGTGCGCCACGCTCTGCAAGCTGGTGCTCTAGACAAGGTTCCCGAGCGGCTAGGGAGAATCGATACAGCGGTGCGCCGAATTGTGGACATCGTACATGGCTTGGAGGGCCCGATTGCGAGAAAGTCCATGCGGGAGCCAGTCGCCGTGAGACGGGTTGTGACAGAGGCAGAGCGCCTAATCGTGGGGCATGCGAAATCCATCGGAGTAAGGTGGGACATCTGTTTCGACTACCTCGGCGACGTGTGCTGTGATGTTTCGGAAATTGCCCAGTCGCTTGCCATTCTACTTCTGAATTCCCTCGATGCAGTGAAGACTCTTGATGTTGATTCGCAGTGGGTGCGGTTGAATGTGCGTGCAACGGAAAACGATCGGGTGGAGTTTCGAGTGATCGACGGGGGAGCGGGCATCTCGGAAGGCACCCTTGCTCAGATTTTTGATCCGTTCTTCACCACAAAGCAGGGCGCCGCCCGTACCGGCATGGGGCTCACCATTGCTAAACGCTTTGTGGCGCATAACTATGGTCACCTTCATTACCTACTCGACAACGGCCATACCGCCTTCTCGATCCAAATTCCTAAGATGGACGGAAGCGCATAACTCATCGCATTATCACTGTTCCGTGTTTTACGCCCTAAGGACACTTCTGGAATCTTTCGATAGAGTGTTTGGGAGGAGTGTCACCATGTGGAAAGTTATCGCCATCATTTTTTTTGCGTCTGCATCCTTCGCGTCTGGCGAGCGCCCGTCTTGGATCGATGGCGACTGGAAAGGTGATTACCCGGAAGAAAAGTATTTGGTCTCCGTGGGCTCCGGGCCCAATCGAAATGCGGCTATTCAAGACGCAAAAAAATCTTTGGCCGAACTATTTCGAGCCAAAGTATCCAGTGAAACCCGTTCGGAATCCGCATCTGAACTTAAAGAATCCACTGACGCGTCCCAGTCTGGCTCTGCGGCACAAAAACTTCAAAGTGGCGTGACGATTTCCACCGCCGTGGAACTTCGTGGACTTCAAGTGGCGAAGCACTGGGTCGATGCGGAAAAAAAGGAGCACTTTGCTCTGGCGGTTATCGATCGACTCAAGCTGAAAAGCTCTTACTCGATGGAGCTTCTCAAAAAGAAGCGTGACGTGCAGGCGGCCCATGAGGCATTTCGTGCGGGTCCCAGCGTGGGGAAGGGGCAAAAGCTCCTAGCCCTGATCGAGAAGTTTGAAGCGTTGAGCGAGGAAGCGTCCGTTGTAGGTGCCGGAATGCCCGTTACCGAGGCCTTGCAGGGCGCGGAGGTTGATTCTATTCGTGAAAAGATCGACGAGTTGAAGGATAAAAACATCGTCGCCTTTCAATTTCAGGGATTGGAAAATCATCAGGACTTTTCGGAGGAGCTCTCTAGTTGTCTTTCCGATCGTGGTGTTTCGATTCAGAACTCCGGTGAACCCGCTCAATTCAAAGTCACATGCAAATTTTCTGAAAAGCAGAAGCACATCAAAGTGCAAGATTGGGTGAAGTACGATTATTCCGCAGCTCTTTCGGTACAGAAGGATAAAGGCAGGATTGATCGCAAGCGGTTTCAAATGGAGTCGTCGGGAAGAGATCGAGAGCAGGCCTTCGAGGGCGCGGTGAAAAAACTTTCGCAGCAGGTTTGTGACTGGGTTGTTGATTCAGTTTCTAAGTAAAAGGAGTGATGCAAGATGAAGAAGATCGCAATTTTAGCGGCCGTAGCTTTGGCAGGCTGCAGTTCTGGCCCCGCCGTAAAGGAAGTTAAAGTCGAGAAGGAGCAGTACAAAGTGCTCGAGGCGGCACCTGGAGGACAGGAAATGTGGCTCGACGACGCCTATGGCTTCGCCGAGAAGTCCGGCGACGATAAGGGCTACGATGTGAAGAAATTTTTCTACTACTCCGGAGAGGGTAAGTCGGCGTCAAAGAAGCTTGCTTGCGACAAGGCGCACTCCGATGTGATCGACGATGTTTCGAGAGGCGTGGCTGTGTTTGTGGATTCCGCTGTCGCCCGCGCCAGCACGGAAAGCACCTCCGACAGCACTTCCGGCACTACCGCCACGAGCGAAGTAAACGAAGAAGTGGAAAAGATCTCCAGTCAGCTCTCGAAGGCCTCCTTGAATGGTGTATCCCTCAAGAAAAAGTACTGGGAGAAGCGCGACTACTCCGAGGCGGGCGGCGCGAAGTCGATCTACCATTGCTGGGTACTTGCTGAGCTGGACAGAAAAGACGTGGAAAGCATGATCCAGCGTGCAAAGACTCTTCGCCTTCGTTCCGACAGCGACCTGAAGAAGAAGGTGGCAGACAAGCTCGAGAATCTCGACGACCAGTACGAAAACTACATGCGTCAGCACTAAGGAGACGGCAATGAAGAATTTTTTGATTTTGGGATTTGCATTTATTTTGGTTGGATGCGGCGGGTTTAAGGCTCAGCGCGTGGACTCCGAAAAAATCGACGAAAGGGCCATGGAGATCACTGATGAATGGGTCGATGGCGACACGATTCGCGTGATCGATGGCACCATGGCTCGCATCGGTGAGCACAACAAGTTCCGCAAGTTTCTTGCCTCCCGGGGCGGGAAGCCGATCAAACTCTTTGTGGGTGAGATCAAGAACAACACCGCCGAGGCGTATTTCCCGGTCCACGACATGGAAGAGGCGCTTCTTGAGAAGCTGAGTGACGATGAAGCCTACACCCTTATCGATGCGAAGCAGAGGGAGGCGCTCCTTAAGGAGATCACCTACCAAAACGACGGGATGGTGGATCCGGCCCAGGCCAAGAAGATCGGAAAGCAAAGCGGCGCGGATGCGATGCTCTTCGGAACCGTGAACATGGATCCCAAGACCCGCGATGGCAAAACGGTGAAAACCTATACGATTAATTTCCGTCTTACCGACTTGGAAACCGGTGAAGAATTGGTTCGTACTCGCGAAAAAATCAACAAGTTCAGCGAGCAGTCCTCTAAGGGATGGTGATTGTTCGCATCATCTTGATCGTGGTGGCTGCGGGTGCGTTCAGCGCCTGCAGTTCCACCATGGGACTCCGCGCGAAGGTTCGTGACGAAATCACTCAAGCCCGATTTTCCCAGGCGGAGAAGGAACTCACGCAGCCGGAGATCCTCGCAGACGGAAAGAATCGCCTCCTCACTCTCCTCGATCTTGGGCTTACGGCCCATTATATGGGGGAGTTTGAGAAGTCGAACCGGTACTTCTTTGCTGCCAAACGGGTTCACCGCGAGCTCTTCACGCAGTCTGTTTCCGAGGGTGTTTCTACAGTTTTCGTCAACGACACCGCGTCTACTTATTCCGGCCTAGACTACGAAGTCTCGCTGGCTCACTACTACTCGGCACTGAATTTCTTCTTTCTGTCCCGGCTGGAAAAGATCCCAGCATGGAAGAGCCCCGAGCTGCGACAGGATTCCCAGGTTTTATTCGCCGCAGAAGAAATGCCGGAACGGGTGATTACTCAGGGAGACCAAGTAAAATTCCTTCAACAAAGCCGCTCGGAGCTCTTGGCTTGGAACTCATTTCTTCAAGACGTGCGCCAGCGAAACCGAGGCGAACCCTACTACAAAGACGATCTCGTGAATAAGGCGCTTGCTGCTCACGTTCACCGCGTGGTCGGCTCCATCAACGATCTCAACACTGCAAAGATCCTCAGGCAGGATTTGGAAAAACTGTTAGTCCGGGCTTACGCCGCCTATCCGAGTTTCAATGATCGCCATGAGTCTTATGTAAAGGAATATCGAAAGTTTGAAGAAATCGGTGAGTCTGCCGTGAAGTCTGATTTTATTGCCCCTACTTCGCAGATGACTCGCACGTCTAAGTCAATTGGCGAGCCTCCAGGCAATGTAACGGTGGTGGTGGAGGCGGGTGAAGTGCCCGAGCGCAAGGAAAAGAGCTATGTGATCGGGCTCAGCACTTTGTTTTCGCAGATCAAGGACCCGGCCCTCCGCAGATCCGTGGAGGAAATCGGCGCCCACTTGTTGCTGGAAATGGCCCCAAAGTTTGGCTTGGCCTTTGTGGCCGCTTCGGTTGTGGGTGCGTCCACAGCCTCTCCCGGAACCACGCACCTCTCTCAGGCCGTGGATTCGGCGATAGGCTTCGAGTTTAAGCTGCCTATTGTGGAGTCCAGTCCCGTGGCGGAGCAATGGGACTTGCGATTTCGCGGTGAGGGAGTGGAAGCTACTGCTCCCGTAGCTCTTCTCAACCCCATGGGCGACATTGCGCGGTTGAATGTGAGCCGAAGGGCGGATTCCGTTGCCTTGAAGACAGGAGTGCGCGTGGGGATGAAGTACCTTGCAGCCTTTGTTCCCGCGGTGGCCACCTATCATCGCATGAAAGATTCTCCCGACTTTATTCGTTGGGCCGCCGCTATGGGTGTGTGGATGGCCGGCAAAAAGATTGTCGATGCTAGCGAAAAAGCCGATATTCGATCTTGGAACACGATACCCAATTGGATTGGTGTCGCTGAGGCGAACCTCCGTCCTGGGAAATATCAGGTAGAGCTTCTAACCGGAGGTAGCGCTGAATCACTCGGTGAGGTTTCCGTGATGAAAAGTGGATTTATGCGGGTGAGAAAATTCTCTTCCGGTAAAATCGTTGTTCAGTAATTTAGAAATCCGTGTGGATGGTGAAAGCCGCGAATTTATTTCGTCGAGTGAAATACTGATTACGATGATCCGAGCCCCTGAACGCCGTAACACCCATTCGGAACGGCCGTCGGGTGCTCTCCGGGCGAGCCAGAAATCCCGTGCCTAAAAACGCACTGTAGATGGGTTTTTGGCCCGTGATGCCTGGTCGCACCACATCGGCGGTGGCGATCACCGCAAGGGAGTCTGCACCGTTCAGCTGGTGACCCCAAGTGACTCCAAGTCCTGAGCGAGGGTTATTGGCCTGGGGGAGGGCTACATAATTCCAGCCGATCGTGCCTTGGAAATAGAGATCCCAGTCGGAGCGCTTTTCAGGGTCCACGATGTTCCAGGTTCCCACCAACTCATACCAAAATACGTTGTAGGCGAGCTGATTCAGCTTCAGGTAGTCGGGAGAGTTGTCCACCAAGTGGGCCGACACATGCCCCGTTCGCGCCATCCAGATCCAATTTCCAGTGGTTCGCGCAACATAAGCGCCGAACATTCCGTCGAAAGTTTCCGTGGCGAAGGTAAGCGTTCCGCCATTGGAATAGCGGCTGAGCGACGCCATCATCGCGCCATCGAAGCCGAAGCTCCAGCTCTTATAACCTTCGTCGAGCCCCCAAATGATCAGGGGAATTCGGTTTCCGATGGTGAGGTCATAGCGCTGGCCATCGGTTAAAATTTTCGAGGAAGGGTCGGTGGGCATCCCGGGGCGCTGGGTTCGGTAGGCGGCCCATTCGGCGGCATCGGCATGCCATGGACGGAGGCGGCTTCCGGGGCGCCGTTTGCCTGAGGCTGCAGCTTCTTTGGGAAAGAGATCTTTTGGTATCTGCGCCTGCGGCAGGTCGCCGGTCTCTTCGGCACGGACAGGGAGAGTGGTGAAAACAAAAAGTAATAGGAGGGAGATGCGGATCAGCATCTCAGAAGCGTATACCGCCCCTTAAGAAGAAACCAGTCCATCGGCCGGAGAGTTCCGTGCGGCCATTGCGAGGAAGTTCCACGGCGCCGGAAAAAAGATTGTGCAGGTGAAAAGCCATGCCCACAAAGAATTGGTCATTGAGATCCAGGTCGGCGCCCAGACCGGTGTTAAATCCAAAAAGTGTCTTCGATGCAGTCTCTGCCGTGCGAGGGATATATTTATCTACAAAATAGAGGCCCATTCCGAAGAATGCATAAGGGGCCAATTTGTCGATGTAGATGATCGTTGCCTTGATGCCGGCGGCCGTGGAAAGCAGCTTTAACTTGTCGTTAGTGTGATTGCTTTTAAAGACGTTGCCGTAGACGGAAAAAACTTCGCTGGCTTCGTATTCGTAGAAAAGACCCGGGGCTACAGCCCCATCCATGTCGTGCCCGATTTCCCCGGATGGCCAAACCTGACCAACCATTGGACCTACAGAATGACCTTCGGCCGCCCCCTGAAGGGGAGCGGCCGCTAGGCAAAGAATAGTCAGTGCTTGAAGAAGTCCCCGCATTACTGCGTGATAGCTTCCGCAAGAGGGCTGGCGGCCACAGGGCGCACCGGAGCATCCACGCCATCAAAGCGAGAAAGCTCGCTCTTCATGTTGGTGCGGATGTAGCCCGAGAAGGAACCATCGCTCTTACGGATGATTTCCTTCAGAAGTTCCACAGGAACAGGGTTCATCGACTTGCGCTCGGTTTCATAAAGGAGCTGGGTCAGAGTAGCCTGGGTAATATCGTTCTTGGTCTTGTTGTCGATCACGCGAAGATCGTCGCCGTTCTTGATCATCTGGGCGATCTCGTCGAGCGTCACATAGCAGCTCTGATGCGTGTCGTAGAGTTTACGGTTCTGGTACCGCTTGATCACTTTCACTTCGGTCATTTTAGGTCCCCACCTCTGTTAGTGCAGCTGGGGGAAGCGCTGTGTAATGGGCACGGTTTGCACCGCGCCATCCGCACGGCACCCCCTCCGTTGCGTTTGGCTGATATTTGGCTGAGTGCCAACTACCAACTGCGTCGAAATACTGTCAAGAAAAACAATTCTCGGTTGCGTCAAAAACTCAATCGAGCGGCGCGGTTCTAATGCGTCAGATGCGGGGCACACAATTGAAATTTCCTTACACGTCGTAACCTATGAGAAACAGTAGACTTCCTATAACCGACTAACTAAATCGGTTAATTGCGATTACCGGGTAAGAGCGTTTTTTCTAAGGATTTCGAAGTTTTTTAAAGCTCCCTGTAGGGGTTCCCGAAAAGTCCTCTATGAAGTGGCGCTCTGCCCAATCTGGAGTCTTTCTCGCGTTGGCCCTCGCAGCAACCGGCTGCAGCAGCACGCCGCGTGGGCAAGTGGTACGTCTGGATCCGGCGAACTCAATTAAAGATGTTGATGATGCGAGTGCTCCTCCCGTGGCGGAGACGCCAGCGGTCTTCACCCAAGAGCGAGGATTTCCGATTGCCGTTCCGAGTGCTCACGACGACGCGGCTGTTTTCTATTTCTCTCTGGGTCAGGCCTATGCACTCGACAACGATTCCGGCAAGGCCATTGAGGCTTATCGATCAGCGCTCGTTCACGACTCTGGATCTCCCATGATCATGGCGCGGCTTGCAGCGGAACTTGTGAAGGTGGGAAGTTTCTCCGAAGCCAAAGCGCTTTGCGAGCGAGCCATTCAAACGGATCCCAAGTATATCGACTCCTATTTGCTTCTGGCTGGCGTTCATGTGGCGGCAAAGGAATACGACCAGGCCCTGGCTCTCTATCAGGCGGCCCTTCGGCAACAACCGACTAACCGAGACGCGCTACTCTACTACGGAGTAACGCTCGGTGAAGCTGGACGTCCGAAGGAAGCTGCTACGCAGCTCGAGACCTTGGCACGAATGAAGGATCAGGCCGATAGTAACATCGATCGTGGCGTGACTCTCTTCTACCTGGCTAAACTCCTGCACCAAACGGGGCAGTCGGTGAAGGCTGTAGCGGCCCTTCGCCGGGCGCTGCAGGCCCGTCCCGGATTTGCTCGGGCTGCCTTATATATGGCCGACATTCTGGAAGAGTCTGGGCAGCCGGAAAAGGCCCTCGCGGTTCTGGAGGACCAATTCAAGGAGTCGCCCGAGGCGGAAGTAGCGGAGCGTCTGGCCGAGCACTATCTCAAGAAGAATGCATATCGCGAGGCTGTGGTCTATTTGGAGACCATGGTGGAGGAAGATCCGTCGAACGAGAACCTTCGCCTTCGCCTGGCATTGATTTATTGGCAGCTAAAGTGGACGGAGAAGGCTCACATGCTGCTCAGTCAGCTTCATGAGAAGTACCCCACCTCTAGCGAGATCACCTACTATTTGGGCGAGCTGGAAGTGGAGCGTCGGAACCTGGATGCTGCAGTTGGATATTTTTCTCAGGTGGCTCCCGATTATTCCAAGTTTGAGCAGTCCGTTGCACGGGTGGTGCAGATGTATCGCGACGGGAAGCGCTATGGCGAGGCGGCAGAGTGGTTGAAAGCAGCTCTGGTGAAGCGCCCCGACTTAACTGCCTTCTACCCTTTGATGGCCTCCCTGGAGGAGGATCAGTTGAACCTGAAAGGGGCCCGGAAAGTACTGAACGAAGGCTTCGACCGGTTTCCCGATGATGAATCGATTCTCTACTATCTCGGATTTGTTGAGGACCGACTGGGGAATAGGGATCGGGCATTTGAGCTGATGGAAAAAATCCTGAAGCAAAATCCCCAGAATCCTAACGCCCTCAATTTCGTGGGATTCACCTTGTTGGAAGAAGGCAAGGACTTGAAGCTCGCCGCTGTGTACCTCGATCGAGCCTTTAAGATTCGACCCAACGATCCCTTCATCTTGGACAGTTTCGCTTGGCTCCTTCACCGCACCGGACGCACGCGAGACGCAATGAAACACCTCGAAAAGGCCCACGCATTGAAGCCCACGGAAGCCGTAATTGCCGAACATTTGGGTGATGTGTATCTGGCTCTCAATCTGCCTCAGAAGGCACTGATGGCCTACTCCCGGGCCCTGGAAACGCCAACTACCGAGGCCGGTTTGGAAGAGCGCGTTTCCCAGAAACTTGGAAATCTTCAAACTAAGCTGGCGGACTCGGTTAAGGGGCAACGGAAACTTCTTGTGCCTCCAAAGAGCGCGTCCCGCGTTCCCGCATCGGTGGAATAACTCTCTTTTCAAACCTTCCCGGCAGGGCTAGGCTTTGGGGATGCGAAAGCTCCTCCCGATTCTCATGTTTATGGTGCTCGTTGCCGTCGTGGCGGCTTGTGGGCGGTTAAATGAGAAGTTTGGCCGAGCTGAGACCGGATTCACCCAAGTCACGCTCCAGAGGAATGGCGGTCCGGAGCCCTTTGGACTCTTAAACGGGGGGTTGATGGTTTGGTTCGTGGAGGCGAATAATCCCACGAATGGATATGGGCGTTCGTTTGGATTTCCCACTGAGGACTTGGCCAACGGAGCCGTAGTTACAATGCCCAACGGCGCCTACAAGGTGTATGCGGTGGGCTGGCAGGGTGGCTCCCCCCTGTCCGGGCAGGCTAGATGTGGTGTGGGTAATTCAGGAGGAATTCTCGAGCTCCGCGGTAGTCCTTCCAGTGTTGGAATTACCTTGAACATGGGTAACTGCAATTTTGGGGGTTCGGGTCCCTTTGGCCACCCCAATGCGGCCGACAGCGGCGTTACGAACTTTGACTTCTGGACCATCAACCTTTGCACCGGCAATCCCTATTCTGCCTGCACCCCTTCGACCCCCACAAACGGGGGATTTCGTCTGAGAGTTTTGGGTGGGGAAAAATTCGGCGCAGGCACTTTTGCGAAGGTGGGCATGGATACTCTAAGTTCGAACTGCCATAGTTTTTCTTCGGGGACGATCTCGCTTTCGGCTAATCCCGTGGTTGGCTACATCGGACTGTCGGTTCCTCTCGAGATAGCGGTTTACTCAGATTCCAGCTGCAGCACCGCGCCAGTGGAGCGTTCTTTTCCAGGCGGCCTCGCTAGCTACATTAACTCCGGCTCCAGCGCCACGAACGCGCCATATGTGGACATGACTGCCGCCTCCTCGAGCACCACCTATATCAACATATTCAAAGACTTCTGATCGTGGCTCGTTTTTCAGTTTTCTGGGCGATTGGAGGGCTCCTTGCGGTTTCACTTTCCATTTGGGCTGTGGAGAATGGCGATTCTGTTCGGGATCCCAAGTATTGGGCCCTGGTGGGATGGGGCACGGTGGGGTGGGCAATCGGTGGATGGCGGGTGGTGGCCCGTTGGCGGTCTGTGGCGGCACTTTTTCTCTATTCTGTGTTGCAAGGATGGGCACTTTCCCCACCGACGCTGGCATGGGAGGCCGCCGGGGCGGTAGTGGGTGCCTGGGGCGGGGCGCTCTTCCTGATCGAACGTCAGATTTGGAAAAATTTTTGGTTTGAACGGGTACTCCGTGTCTTGGCGTGGTTTTTAGTGTCCTTTTCGATTTTGCAAATGATGGGAATCGATCCGATTTTCGACCATGTGGACCCCAGGGTTGCAAAGCTCCCGACTGGATTTTTGGGGCACCAGACTATTCACGGGGCGTTCATGGCGCTCCTGGCAGTTTATTTTTTGCCCCGGTCCCAATGGGCGTTGGGAATCGGATGTGTTTTTGTGGTTTTGGCAACCAAGTCGTCCTTTTCACTGTTGGCGTTGTTGGCTGGTCTCGGAGCATGGGGGATCTTGCGAGGACCCCGTCACTGGCTTCGCTGGATTTTCCTCGTTGGGGGGCTCGCAGCGGTCGCGATGACGGTTCTGATTCGCCACCCCACGTTCAAATTTTTTAACGACAGCGGTCGTTTTGTGGTTTGGCAGCAGGTGGTAAAGGGCGCTTGGGACAGTCCTGTGTTTGGCCACGGATTCCATTCTTTCTCCCAAGTTTATCCACTCAAGTATCAGATCCTCATTGACCGGAACTGGATCCAAGCCCATAACGAGCTTCTTCAAGCTTTTTTTGAACTTGGCTTTGTGGGGTTAGCGTTGATTGGTTGGGTTCTCTCCGATTTCATTCTTGGTTTGATTCGAGTGCGCCAAGGGGATGGGGAAAAGGTGGCATGGGCCTGTGTTGCCGTGGCGGGACTGGTCAACTCTATGGGAAATTTCCCCCTCCACATCGCCCCCCTGGGCCTCCTCACGCTCACTGGCATTCTTCTGGTAAGCTCCTCCTCAGAATGAAGTGCGTTTTCCTTGCTTTGTTGGTTTTTACGGGCTGTGCCACCGTGTCTAATCGTCCCGACGAGGGCGCACGAAAGGCCGGAGAGCCCGCCAGGTCGGTTCTTGCCGGATCTGGGTTCATTTCCTGGAAGGCAAAGGATCGGGATGTAGCCGCTCCTGGCGTTATGGTGGTGCGTCACCCTGATCAACTTCGCCTAGAATTGAATGATCCAGTGGGCGGCACCCTGGCTCTTCTCGTGATCGACGGCGGAAAATTCTTCTGGTCGTCGAAAGATGATCCAGTCAACACAACCGGCGATGTGAGGTTGTTACAGCGACTCGTACCGATTCCGATCGAGGGGAAGGAACTCGTGGGCGCCCTTCTCGCCCGGCAGCTTGGCGATCCCGCGGAAATGGTCACGGAATTACGCGGTGGTTCACTGGAGGTGAAGGTGGAATATGAAGACTATTCCATTCGCGAAGGAGTGTCGGTGCCTAAGCTAGTTCGTATTTCGCTCCTTCGGGAAGAAAAGCTGCATAGCCGCCTCACCTGGACTTGGAGCGAGGTAAGGCCTCATTTGCCCGATAGGTCGGACCTGTTTCGAATTCCGCCGAAAAACACATTTGGCAAACGCACTAATACGCTCCGGTAATTTCCCGTCCATTTTCTGCGCCGTATCATTTTGACAAACCTTTTCAAGGTCAGGTAGTTTTCGACGGCCTCTCCCGGTTCTGACCGGGCGAGCCAATCTTACTGGGGGAAAAATGAAGTTTGTTGCACTTGTTCTCGCTGCAGTTGCCGTGTTCTCCGGATGTACTTCAAAAAACAAAAAAATCGAAAACGCGATTTATTTGGCCACCGTGGCCAAGATTAAGGGCATGGACCCGGCGCAGGCCCAAGACCAGTATTCTTCCAACGAAATCGTGCGAGTTTATGAAGGCCTCCTTCAGTTCCACCCTTTCAAGCGTCCCTATGTATTGGAAGCACTTCTGGCGGAGTCGATGCCACGGGTGAGCCCGAACGGCTTGGAGTATGTATTCAAGATTCGTAAGGGCGTGTTGTTTCAGGACGACGCGGCTTTCCCTGGCGGAAAAGGCCGGGAGCTCAAGGCCCAGGATTTCGTTTATTCCATTAAGCGCATTGCGGATCCGAAGGTGCAATCGTCGGGTTGGTGGCTTTTTGAAGGTCGTATCCAAGGGCTCGACGAGTGGCAGGAAACTGCCAAGAAAAGCGGTAAGGCCGACTACGACGCTCGAATCGCGGGCCTTGAGGCTGTGGACGACTACACTCTGCGTTTCCGTCTAAAAGCTCCTTATCCGCAGTTCCTCTATGCCCTGGCGATGCCCTACGGCTCGGTGGTTGCCCGTGAAGTGGTGGAAAAATACGGGTCTGAGTTTATCAATCATCCGGTTGGAACGGGTCCTTTCCAGGTGAAGGATTACAATCCCAACGACAAGATCGTTTACGTTAGAAATCCAAACTATTGGCCCGCGAAGTTTCCTGGTGAGGGGGCTCCTGGCGACGACATGAGTGACGCCGGGAAATCGCTTCCCTTTGTGGACAAGGTGGAAGTGCGAGTGATCGTGGAGTCACAACCTCGTTGGCTTCACTTTATGAAGGGTGACATCGATACGGTGGCAATCCCGAAAGACAATATGAAGGAAGCGCTCACTGATGATCGCGAACTGAAGCCTGAACTCAAGGCTAAGGGCGTGGAGCTAATCAAGGAAACCGCTCTCGATCTTACCTATACGGCGATGAACAATGAGTCGGACGAGATCAAGCAGTTTAAGGATAAGCGCGTGCGTCAGGCGATCTCTTTGGCTCTCGACGACACGGAGTCGATTCAGCTGTTCTATAACGGAATGGCAACGAAGGCTCAGACTCCGGTGCCTCCGGGTATCAGTGGGCATGATTCCAGCTACAAGAATCCCTATCGAACCGGAGACATCGATAAGGCACGAAAACTTCTTTCCGAGGCAGGCTTTCCTGGCGGGAAGGGTTTCCCGGTGATCAACTATGATACCGGCGCCGACACCACGAGCCGCCAGATGGCTGACTACTTTGTAAACCAGATGAAGCAGATCGGCCTTCAGGTGCAGGTGCATCAGAATGCTTGGCCGGCTCTTCTCGAAAAGATTAAGAACCGTAAGGTCCATATGTGGGGTATTGCGTGGGGAGCGGACTATCCGGATGCCGAAAACTTTCTCCAGCTATTCTACGGGCCGAACGCTCAGCCGGGTGGAATGAACGGTTCCTATTACAAGAACCCTAATTTTGACCGGCTCTTCGAGCGAGCTCGAGTTATGCAAGACTCGCCTCAGCGCACAGAGATGTATAAGCAACTCGCCCGGATGGTGGCGGAGGATTGTCCGGTAGTGTTTGGTGTGCACCGGGTGGCGGTGGCCCTTCGTCAACCCTGGGTGAAGAATTCGAAGTATCAGGAGTTCATGATCAACTCGTCGAAGTATATTCGCATCGATATCGAAGCGAAAAAGTCCGCCTTGGGTGGGAAGTAGTCCATGGGAGCTTATGTAGTTAGGCGTTTCATCTACATGATACCGATTCTGTTCGGTATTGCCCTCATCACGTTTCTACTGTTCAACATGGTGGGAGGGGATCCGGTGCTCACGATGCTGGGAAAGCATGCGAACGCCCAGTCGATCACCGAGCTTCGGCATGAGCTGGGGTTAGATCAGCCCCTCTGGGCCCAGTTTCTCGACTTTTTGAAGCAGATCGTGACGTTTGACTTCGGTCGTTCCTATTCCACTAAGCAGGACATCATGGAGCAGTTTCTCAGAGCTGCGCCAGTGAGCTTTAGCTTTGCGTTTCCCGCCTTCCTGATTTCGGTGTCGCTGTCCGTATCGCTAGCCCTGGTAGTCGCTTTTTGGCGGGGCACCTGGGTGGATCGACTTTTTGTGGTGGTAGGTGTGGTGGGGCTATCCGTTCCGAGTTTGGCCTACATTCTCTTCGGCCAGTATCTCCTTGCCTATAAATGGAGTCTTTTCCCGATCTCCGGATATTCTCCGGATATGCCGGAGATGTTTTCCTACATCGCACTTCCGGTAATCATCTGGGTCGTGCTCGCATTCGGAGGGGAACTTCGTTTCTATCGCACGGTGATGCTCGATGAAATCAATCAGGACTACATTCGAACCGCCCGCGCCAAGGGACTTTCGGAACGAGTGGTAATGTTCAAGCACGTGCTAAAAAACGCGATGATTCCCATCATCACCAGCATCGTGATCGAGATTCCTTTCTTGATCACCGGAGCTCTCCTGATTGAAAATTTCTTTGGGATTCCTGGTCTGGGAAGCCAGCTCGTGGATGCTTTCAACACCTCGGATCTTCCTGTGATTAAAGCGCAGGTCGTGATGTTTTCGATTCTTTACATGGTCTTTAATCTGCTCACCGACGTGCTTTATGCCGCCGTTGATCCGCGCGTTTCCCTGAAGTGAGGATGTTGCCGTGACCACTCAAACCACTACTGCGGAAGCTTCGTTGAATGGTGCCTCCGCTCAGGCCCCTAAGCCGGTCAAAGGAAGATCCCTTTGGGACGATGCTTGGGCCAGACTGAAGAAGGACAAAATCGCCATTGCTTGCCTTGGCATCATTGTCAGTTACAGCATCGTAGCGATCATGATCCCCTTGGGCTTAATCGCTAAGGATTGGGCACTCGAAGTGGGCTCTAGCTATCAGCCGCCTTCTTTTGATCATTGGAAGCTGATTTTTGGTGCTGATATTTTTGGGCGAAGTGTGCTGATGAAGATGATCTACGGCGCCTACGTTTCCATGGTCGTGGGTCTTTTCAGCTGCTTGGTGGCGATTCCGATTGGTGTGATCCTCGGGGCCCTTGCCGGTTACTTCGGCGGCTGGGTCGACGATATTATTACCTGGGTTTACACCACGATTTCCAACATCCCCACGATCCTCACGATCCTTTCCCTGGCGTTTGTTCTGGGCAAAGGGCTGAACTCGATGGTGATTGCTCTTGGACTTACGGGCTGGGTCTCGATCTGCCGACTGATTCGCGGTGAATTCATGAAGCACAAAGAGCGAGAGTATGTGCAAGCGGCCAAGGCTCTTGGCGCTGGCCATCCTCGTAGAATATTTCTCCATATCCTGCCGAATGTGAGCCATCTCATTATTATCAACATCTCCTTCTTTTTCGTGGGGGCGATCAAGACTGAGGTTATTCTGAGTTACCTTGGTCTTGGAGTGCAGGGAATTCCCAGCTGGGGCACTATGATCGACGAAGCGAAGTTGGAGTTGGCTCGCGGTGTTTGGTGGCAGCTCGGGGCCGCAACCTTTGCCATGTTTTTTGTGATTCTTGCTCTCAACATTTTTGGAGACGCGCTCCGGGATGCCCTTGATCCCAAGCTGAAGTGATTATGAATCCAGTTCTTGAAGTTAAAAATTTGCGCACGGGTTTCCGAGTCGAGGGCCAGGAAGTATTTGCCGTCGACGATGTATCGTTTCATGTAAACGCGGGAGAGACCGTGGGCATCGTGGGTGAGAGCGGTTGCGGTAAATCCGTTACATCCCTCTCCATTATGCGCCTGATTCCGAATCCTCCGGGCCGGATCGCGGGCGGTGAGATTCTGTTCAACGGGAAAAACCTTCTCGACCTCACGATGACGGAAATGCGGAAAATTCGAGGTAACGAAATTTCCATGATTTTCCAGGAGCCGATGACGTCACTGAACCCCGTATTTACGGTAGGCGATCAAATCATGGAGTCGGTGATCCTGCACCAGCGACTTTCGAAGGCTGAAGCTAAGGCTAAAGCCATTGAAATGCTGAAGCTCGTGGGAATTCCTGCTCCGGAGCGTAGGGTGAATGACTATCCTCACCAGCTTTCCGGAGGAATGCGCCAGCGAGTGATGATCGCCATGGCCCTCAGCTGTAACCCCAGTGTTTTGATTGCGGACGAACCAACCACAGCGCTCGACGTAACCATTCAGGCACAAATTTTGGATTTGATCCGTGGTCTTCGCGAAAAATTGAAGATGGCGGTGATTTTGATTACCCACGACCTTGGCGTGGTAGCGGAAACCTGCGATCGGGTAGTGGTGATGTATGCCGGAAAGGTAGTGGAGCAGGGAGTGGCAAAAGACATCTTCTCTCGTCCCAGTCATCCCTATACCCGGGGGCTTCTCAACTCGATTCCCCACGGCGGCCCCGCAGGGAGAAAGCAGCGCCTCGAAACCATTCCTGGCCTCGTTCCGAGTCTCTCAGAACTTCCAAGGGGATGTCGCTTTCAGGATCGCTGTTCTCGAAAGCAGGCAGACTGCGTAAATTCTCAACCTGAGCTTCGGGCCGTACAGGACGATAGCCATAGGGTGGCATGTTTCCACCCGCATCAGTGAGGCGGCCATGAGCGCTCAAGACGGATTGGTAGTTGTAAAGAACCTGGAGAAGCGCTTTCCCATCAAGGGTGGAGTGTTGAGTCGCGAAGTTGCGGCCGTGAAGGCGGTTCAAAGCGTAAGCTTCACAATTAAGCGCGGCGAAACCCTGGGCTTAGTGGGCGAGAGCGGTTGCGGGAAGAGCACCTTGGGACGCTGCATACTGCGTTTGATTGAGCCCACCGCAGGTGAAATTTATTTCGACGGCCGTGATGTTTTAAAAATGGGGGGCGAAGAGCTTCGCCTTTTGCGCAGGAAGATGCAGATTATCTTTCAGGACCCGTTTGCCTCTCTCAATCCGCGGATGACGGTAGGGAACATCATCGCCGAGCCCATTCGTATTCATGGATTGGCCAAGGGCCCGGACGTAGAAAAACGAGTGCGGAAGCTTCTTGACCTTTGTGGCCTTCGCCCAGAGGCGGTGAATCGGTATCCGCATGAGTTTTCTGGCGGTCAGCGTCAGCGGATTTGTATCGCTCGTGCCCTTGCCGTGGAGCCGGAGTTTATCGTTTGCGATGAACCTGTTTCGGCCCTTGATGTGTCGATTCAGGCTCAGATCATTAACCTCTTGCAGGATCTGCAGCGTGAACTGAAGCTGACCTATCTCTTCATCGCTCACGACCTAAAGGTGGTGGAGCACATCTCGAATCGCGTGGCGGTGATGTATCTTGGTAAAGTGGTGGAGATGGCCCCTTCGGAAGAGCTCTATGCCTCGCCGCGCCACCCCTACACAAAGGCACTTTTTTCAGCGATTCCGGTGCCCGATCCCGGTGCCAAGAAGCAGAGAATTATTCTCCAGGGCGACGTGCCTTCGCCGATTTCGGTGCCCCCTGGCTGTGCATTTCATCCCCGCTGTCCTTCGGTGAAAGATAATTGTAGAATCGACCTTCCTTCCTTGCGTGAGCAGGCTGGCCAAGGTCACTGGGACAGCTGTCACTACAGCGGGACGGTTTAAAAAATCAGCAGCGTCGCGATTCGTCTCGATGCTGATCCATCGCCCATATGGTGGAATTGGTAGACACGCATGGCTTAGGACCATGTGCCGCAAGGCGTGGGAGTTCGAGTCTCTCTATGGGCACCAAAATAAAAAGCTCCCGTAAGGGGGCTTTTTATTTTTGCGGAGCGCCGAAGAATTAACTGCTCCAAATCTTGCCCAGTTACACCGAAACAGGTCGAATTTCGGACCACTAGGACATTTGTCCCATAGAAAAATTTGAGAAGAACCAAGACGATTCCATTGTGAATAAAATTCAATGGAGGTTTTTTCGATGAAATGTGGACGATTGGCGTTGGTGTGGTCGTTGATTTTTGGACTGAGCGGAGTGCCCGCCATTGCGGCGGAGAAAAAAGGAACCGCTGTGCCGGGTAACGAGCCGCGTTTAGAAGATCTTGGTTTTTCTGAAAAGCAGATGAAAGTGTCGCCGGAAGACCAGGCCCGCCTTGAGCGCCGCACCTCCATGCTGCAAACCCACCAGATTCTAGGGCTCACAACCTTGGGTTTGATGGTGGCCACTGCCCTTACGGCGAAGGAAAACAAGGTTCCTTCAGCGCACAAGACTTTAGGAATCGCCACTGGAGCCGCCTATTTCACCACAGCCTACTTTTCTCTCTTCTCTCCCGATCCTGTGAAGAAGGAAGATCCGGGCACGAATGTGAAAATTCATAAGGCTCTTGCCTGGATTCACTTTCCGCTGATGGTGCTCACGGGAATTGCGGGCCTCCAGGCGGAAAAGCAAATCGAACGTGGTGAATCCCTGCATGGTTTGGCAAAGATGAAGCCACAGTTTGCGATCGGTGCGATGATTGCCTTTGTGCCTGCTGCGGCCACCATGGTTTTTGAGTTTTAATTATGCGGATTTTCCAAGTCTTTTCGCTCCTCGCAGTCGCAGCGGTGCCCGGGTTGGGCGACGGATCCTGGGTCCTCACGAAAGGGAATTTGCGGTACGTGGTCACACACTCTTTCAAAACCGTGGAAGGAGAGAGCACGGAAGTGAAGGGCAAAGGGAAGTGCCTCAAAGGGGAGTGTTCGTTTCTTGTGGCCGTGCCCGTAGCATCGTTCGGTTCGGGTAACGACAGCCGTGATACGCACATGCTCGAAACGATGAAGGCCGCGATTCACCCGCTGGTGAAATTGGAAGTAAAGTTTTCAGCAAACCAGAGAGGGCCTCTGAAAGGACGGCTCACGGTGGGTGAAATTACCGAGGATGTGGAAGTGGCATTTCAGCCGAAGTGGGACGGGGAGCGAGCTTTTGAGCTCAAGACCGATGTTCCCTTTCGGCTGAGCCGCTTTCATTTAGAAGCTCCCTCGCTCTTGGGGATTGCTGTAAATGACCTAGTGCCCGTTACGGCGAATCTCCGGTTTCAGCGGGACTGACGTACTTCGATCACCTGTTCGGCAGCCGCAAGAATAGCGCTTACCCGCGCTTGCCAGTTCGACGCGAAGTCGGCATTTGGCGCGGGTTCGAAGGGGGCGCGTTCGGGCCGATAGCCTACCTCGATCACCCTGCCCGACGGCAAGTGGTGAAACCGAATCCAGCCTGGCGTGGCTTTGGGAGAGGAGTAAGTAAGGAGGTTGCGCCTTCGAAACCGCTCCCCTCCTAGGCCGCCGAAGCCGCTCTCGTCCCAAGCTCCCATTACAAAGCTAAAGACATGCGCCATGGGGCCAGTTGCGCCGGAATCGTGGGCCTCGGCGATGTCTACGGCTAGGGTGCCTCGCACGCAAACACCTTCAGAAAAGAGCTCTTGAACTGCCGCCCGGGAGATGAGGAACGCTCCCGCCACGCTGGGGCAGAGATGGCCCGCTAACCGTGCGCAATCTTGGAGAGTGATGTTAAACCGCTCCACTGGAGCGGGGCCACCGAGGAAGGAGGCCAACGGATCGTGAATTTTGATTTCCATGAAGAGGGTCCTTGGGATAAGGCAGCAATTGAGGTTCATCTCATGCATACCACTCTCAGTCGGACGGCGCGCATCCTGTTGGGGCTGTTTCTTTTGGTTTTTGGGGTCATGACCCTGAAAGAAGGCGGCAGTGTTATTTTTGTGGATGGCCCAGATCGTGCTGCGGCGGGTCATTATGTGCCGTTTGTGGTTTGGTTCAACTTTCTGGCCGGATTTACCTATCTCGCCACGGCTGCAGGTCTTTTGACGAAGCGGAGTTGGGCACGGATTCTGGCGGTGTTTATTGCCGGCGCCACGTTGCTTTGTTTTGTCGCTTTCGGTGGGCATATCGCTCTCGGTGGACTTTGGGAGAAGCGCACTCTTTTCGCCATGACGTTGCGGACCGGGATCTGGCTGCTGGTTGCCTGGCAGCTCTCTAGGAGGAGTTTGTAATGAGTGGACTACAACGACCGGAGCTCTTGGCTCCTGCCGGCACATTGGAAAAACTTCGTTATGCGTATGCCTTTGGGGCCGACGCTGCTTATGCGGGAATCCCGTATTTCAGTCTGCGCGCCCGCTTCAACGAGTTTTCTCTGGAAGATCTTCAGACCGGACTCGACCTGGCTCGCAGCCAGGGAAAGAAACTCTATCTTACGGCCAACGTTTTTGCCCGGAATCGAAAGATCCCGGCGTTTTTGGAGCGACTGGAAGAGTGGGCGGCCCTCAAGCCCGACGCTTTGATCATGAGTGATCCTGGTTTGATGCTTATGGTTCGTGAGCGTCATCCGGAGTTGCCGATCCATTTGTCGGTTCAAGCAAATTGCATGAACTGGGAAGCGGTTCGGTTTTGGGCTCGGCAAGGAGTGGAGCGAGTGATTCTAAGCCGCGAACTCACCCTGGAGGAGATCCGTACAATCAAGGAAAAGGTTCCGGAAGTGGAATTGGAGTCTTTTGTTCATGGGGCGATCTGTATTGCCTACTCCGGCCGATGCCTGATGAGTTCCTACATGAGCTATCGCGATGCGAACCAAGGCGTGTGCGACAATAGTTGCAGGGAAAAATTCAACGTTCTCCTGGAGGATCGCCGTTCGCCTGGAGAGTTTTATCAAATGGACGAAGATGAACACGGCACCTACATCATGAACGCAAAGGATCTACGTCTCGTGGAGCATCTGCGCGAGATCGTGGAAGCTGGGGTGTGCAGTCTCAAGTTAGAGGGACGAACCAAGAGCCTCTACTATGTGTCCATGGTTACTCGAGCCTATCGTATGGCGATCGACGATCTCATGGCCGGGCGGGGATTTGATCCACGCGTCTTGGAAGAGTTCGATAAAATTCCGAATCGCGGCTATCACAAGGGATTTCTCCTTGGCAGCCCCGGTGCCGACGGGCAGAACTATGAAACTTCCAGCTCCTTCGTATCGAGACAGAACTTCGGAGGGCTTCTACGGCCTGAGGCGGCGAAGTATCCTGGATGGATTCCGGTGGAGATTCGCGGCCCGGTGAATCGGGGCGACAGGTGCGAACTCATTACTCCGGAGGGGGCGGTGGGCTTTGTGGCTGCTGCGATTCGCGACGATGAAGGCCAGGAAGTGGAGCGCGCCAATCCGGGCTACAAGGGTATCTTTCACTTCCCCGTGGATCACAGCGTGCAGGGATTTGGCCTTCTCAGTGTGGAGGCGCCACGGTGAGTTCAAGGCTCGAAGAGCTCCGTCGCGAGATGGACGCGCTCAATGTGGCTTTAGTTCGTCTTTTTTTCCGTCGTGTGAAGTTGGCTTCTCGAATTGCCCGGGAAAAGAAAAAACTGGGCATGCCTTTGGTGAGTCGTGAGCGAGAGCGGGAAATGGCCCGTTTGATCCGCCGAAAGTTTAAGCCGCGTAGTGCTACGGCAGAAGAGTTTTTAGCCGCTTGTGTGAGGATGGGAAAGCGTCAGATCGGTGACCCCAGGCGTAAATCCAGGCTATGACGTGGATCATATCCGTGATCGGATCCTCGGGTGTGAGCATCGGAATTGAGGTTGAATCGTGGGGGCTAAATCCGAGGAGAACCTAAGAGATGGAAGTCGTTTCAGCAGTAGCGGAGTCGGGTAGGGTTTGTGTTCCTGATTTGAAACGAGCCGGAATTTTCACGCCGATTGTTTATAATCGAGAAAATCTTGAGACTTGGGCGGGTAGCTATCGCCTTCTGAAGGAAGTCTTGAGGCGCAGAGCGCATCCGATGATTCAGCACGGGCTCAACGCGCTCGGAATTTCAGATTCTGAGCAGCCTCAATTGGGAGAGATTTCCCAGAAACTTGAGGATCTTTGCGGTTGGCGCTTGATTGAAGTCGATGGCTGGATTCCGAACGACTCCTATTTTCAACTGGCCTCTGAAAGGGTGCTTCCGGTGAGCCCCCAAATCCGCCCAAAGATGGATCTTCATTCCTATCGATGGGTCGATGTGATCCATGGGATTGTGCATCTGCCGCATGTTATGGATCCCTCGATCTCCGATTTTTGGCAGAAGATGGGCGCCGTTGGGGCGAAGGCGCTACAGACCAACGACAAGGCACTCTTCACGCAGGTGGAGAGGGCGATGTGGCACACGGGAGAGCGAGGAGTGATTTCTTGCGGAGGCGTTCGATGGGCGTGGGGCGCGCTACTTGCGTCGTATGATGAAGAGTGTGATTGGGTCATGGGCGGCAAGGCCGACGTAGAGCCTTACTCGATCGAGCGCGCAACCTCACTTCCTCTTGCCTGGGAAGGTCGAAACGACTACGCGATCACCGAGTTCCAGAATACCTACCTGGAGATAGAGAGATTTTCGGATTTACTGAACGGGCTGGACGCGTGGGTGTCGCGTTCGGTTAATCTTCACTAGTGACGGTTCCGTTCCATATTTTTGTTAAGCAATATGAAACCTTTGATTTTAGATCCAGTGGCTAGCTCATTTCTAATGAATCTTTGCTTGTGTCTTGCCCGAGGGTAATGAAGTCAGGACACTGAGGCAGCCGTGGGATGTTGGCTTTAAACGTTGCTTTTGTTTCTAATGTTCTGTTGTGGTCTTGGGCGATCGAAGCTGGGAAGCAGGGATGTCGATTTCTGCCGGTCAGAGTAGATTTGAGAGACCAGTCGTCATTGGTAGTCAACGCCAGTCCGCCGCATGGACCACGACGGATTAGCTAGTTTTCCACCACTGATAGAGTGTGTCGAGGTCCACGAACGTTTCTTTAATCAGACAGACCGTAGTTTTCTTCCACGCATCAGATTTCTTGTCGCGCCAGCGAACGAATTCCGGAGATCCGCCGGACGCGGTGCAAAGATGAAACTTCGGATTTCCCACTTGGTCAGGCCAGGTGTCTTCTCTCGGCGCCTTTTCGAGGAGAGTCTTTCGGCATTTCGCGATGTCCTGGCCGCAACCGTCTTCCACAAGTATCCAGCTCATCTTAGGGTCTACGCATATTTTCCGATTCGAGGCATGGCCATCTTTTTGGGCCATCACTTCGACGGTGACCGACTTCCCGCAATCAAGTGCCGCAGCAGAAACTGGAGTGGTAAGAACGAAGGCGAAAATGAAGATGAATGGTTTCATGGGATATATGCAATTTCCGTAACGGAAGCCCGTAAGTCATTTTCACCGGCCCAGAACGCACCAGATTCGCCGTCGCACTCGGTGCCATCTCGATAACTGGAGCAGCCTTTCCCCCAGCTGTTTCTCACCAAGTATTCGCATCTCCCATTTTTCCAGCGACGTCCGATCACCGACGACACATGCCATCCTCCTGAGCCACTCATGAACCGCTTCGTGTAGTAGGAAATTGCGGCGAGATTTCCTCGTGAAAGCTGATCGTCGAGGGTGCGAAGTGTGATGTATCCGCCATTAGTTTTTATGGGGCTGGAAAGACGGATCCTTGCCTTGGGTGGGCAGCCCTTCTGTGAGAGCTCAAAGAGTATGTCGGCGAGGGAGTCAGCGCGGTGGCGGAGAACGGTTTCTGCAATTTGGCGGGAAGACAAAGACGGAAAGAGACTTAACTCATTGGATTGTAGAACTCCGGCGAGGTCGCGGCATTGCTGATCGAGGTAGTAGGCGTGGGATCTGGTGCTCCATCGCTTCTTGAACTCGTGGAAAGCAGTGAGTGTGCTCATGGCATTGAGGTATCGAGTGTCGGAGGGCATCGCCGACTCCAGGCACCCTCCGTATTTGTTGAATCGAGAAATCGCATGCCTTACCCAGCCGCCACTGTAGACAGGCTCTTCATCGTCGAAGATCCGTCCGAGGCGTGATAGCCAGCTGTGGGCAATTTCTTTGTTATAGCCGAACGAAAGGTGCATGGCCGACACTTGGCGTCCTAAGCGGTAGCTGATGAGATCGGAGGCGGTGAAGGCATAACAAAGACCGAAGGAGTCCTGGTCGCGCGGCTCCGATAGGAACTTCCCTTGCGGCTTAGCGCGAAGATCCACGGGAGTGCAATAGGCGGGAGCGCTGCCGGCATGAGCTAAGGCCGCGAAAAGATAGAGAAATGGGAGAGCCCAAACCATGGTTACCTATCGGCTAAGTTTTGCAACTTCTTGAATTTCTTGCCCTTATTGAGGGGATCGATACACAAGTCCACCCCAGGTGAATCCGGCCCCAAAGGCCACGAAGAGCATGGTGGCCTTTGCCGGCACCTTTCCCAGTTCCCAGGCTTCATCGAGAGCGAGAGGGATGCTGGCTGCGGTGGTATTCCCGTAGCGCATGATGTTGTTGAATACTTTGTGGTCCGGAAGTTCCAGCTGCCGTTGCACCATCTGGTTGATGCGGAGGTTGGCCTGGTGAGGGATGAGTAGGTCCACATCGGTGAGGCTCAGTCCAGCCTTCTTGAGCACTTCCTGGGCCACTTCCGGCATGCGGCGAGTGGCGTTTTTAAAAACGGTCTGGCCTTCCATTTTGGGAAACTGCCTGCCTTCGTCGAGATGCTCCTTAGTCACAGACGGCCAGTTCCGGAATGCTGGTGATTCCACGTAGAGTTGGTTGGCAAACTTACCCTGGCAATGCAGTGCGGATGCCAAGATCCCCACGTTTTCAGTGGTCTCGATGCCCTCGAGGCACACCGCTCCCGCTCCATCGCCAAAGAGCACGGCCACGTCTCGCCCGCGGGTAGAGATATCGAGGCCTGCGCTGTGGACCTCGGCTCCCACAAAGAGAATCTTGCGGGCATGTCCGGCCTTGATCATCGCATCTGCGGTGGTGAGGCCATAAACAAATCCTGTGCACTGTTGCCGGATATCGAGAGCGGGGGTGGTTTCAAGGCCCAGTTTCTCTTGCAACAAACAACCTGACCCGGGGAAAAAAATGTCGGGACTCAGGGTGGCGAAGATAATGAGATCGATATCTTCTGCTTTCCAGCCAGCCCGTTTCAGCGCGATTTTAGATGCCTCGAGTGCCAGGTCGGAAGCCCCTACTCCATCTTTCCGATCAACCCAGCGGCGCTCCTCAATGCCTGTGCGCTGCCGGATCCATTCGTCGGATGTTTCCATCCACTGGGTGAGGTCCTGATTGGTGATCACGTTTTGGGGCACGAAACGGCCGGTGCTCTTGATGACGGTGCGAATTGGCATGGGATGATCCTTTCCTTCGCTTTTAGGGTATCAGAAACGTGGTGTGGGAGGGAGGGCGCGTACACGGCAGCCGTGTGAGATGATTTTCAATTTGGATGAGATTTTGTCCGAAAAGTAGGGGATGAATATTAACTCCCAGCGGCTTTTCGATCGTGAGCTTAGATCGATGATTCCGCGGATGAACAGCTCAATCCCTGGCTTTATTCTCGCCTTGGCAGCGCTTTGGGCTTCGCTCCCATCGGGCGTTAGCTTGTTTGAAAATAGTAAAATCGGCGCTGGATTCTCCTTAGTTGCCCTTAGTCTCGTTGTGCGGCTGCTGCTTTGGATTGGTCCAGGAAGAAGGTTTCTGAAGGCCTCTCCAGCAGAATATAAAAAACATGAGTGGCTCTTAGGATTGATTTCATCGGCACTGATCCCCGGACAGTTTTTTTGGATGTTGTTGTCGTTTGGGGTGCTAGAAGTTGCCGGCACGACATTTAATCTCCTCCGGCTGGTAGTCTATTTGATCTTGGCGGGGATCGGCACAATAGGTGCGCCAACGGTAGCGTTACGCCCGTGGCTAATCGTTTCCTATCTTGTGCCGGTAATCCTGATTCCGCCTCTATATGATGCGTTTTACCTTGGAACGGATCTCGGATATCTGCCTCATCTTTATGTGTTTTATTGCGCCTACCTGATTGTCTTTTCAATTCGGGCGCATCGAACGACCAGTGAAGCATTACGGGATTCATTTGCCACCTTCGATAGAGCTGAATACTACCGCGGAGTGATCGAGTCGATCCCGGGAATCGTGACTATCGTAGATCCGAGCATCGGGTACCAGATGGTCAATGCGCAGTTCACGGAGTTTTTCGGGCTCAGGGAATCTGAAGTGGTTGGACGTCCGGTTGGATTTCTTCGAGAAGACGGATTTACCACGCTCATATCGGAGTTCTCTCGGACAAGTCTCTTTCGACTCCAGGAGAGGCGGTTGCTTAAGGGCTTTTCCTCCAGCGAATGGTTTCTGGTAAATCTCTCCCGTATGCCGGGAGGTGAAGTGCTGGCCGTCTCCTTTAATATTCAAGACCAAGTGGATGCGGAACGAGGAGAGATCGAGCAACGAGAGAAAGCAGAGTCAGCGGCCCGTTTAGCGGCGGTGGGCGAAATCGCCGCTGGAGTGGCTCATGAGATCAATAATCCGCTCATGGTGATCGTGAGCAAGGCGGAACAGATGATTGCCAAGCGTGGTTCCGATCCTGAGATCGTGACCGCCATGGAAAAAATTCGCGACATGGGATTTCGGATCGCGCGCATTGCCAAGAGCATGAAGGCCCTTTCTCGCGATGGAACCAAAGACGGATTTGGACCGGTAAAAGTTGAAGAGATTTTCGACGATGTTGCAGCCATTTTCGAAGAAAGATTCAAGGTGATGGGAATTCGACTTGAAAGAATTGTGCCGAAGAATCTTCAGGTGACGGGGAAGGGACCGCTTCTGAGTCAAGTGCTGCTGAATCTTGTTGGGAATGCATTTGATGCCATCCGAGAATCAGGAGAAGGAAGTGTGACCCTTAGGGCCGAGCAGCGAGGAGATCGCGTGGAAATCTCCGTGATTGATTCTGGGCCGGGAATTCCGCCCGAAATTCGAACCAAGATTATGGCTCCGTTTTTTACTACAAAGCCAGTAGGCAAGGGGACAGGTTTAGGTCTGAGCATTTCGAGAAGAATTGCTACGGAGCACGGTGGGCAGCTCTTCCTAGATGAGAAAAGCGCCGCTACTCGATTTGTGCTCGATTTGCCTCTTAACGAGCACTCCACCCAGTGATCTGGAAAAACTTCAGGTCGAGATAGTCCGTTGATGGTGTGCTTTGGGTTGGATCCCAAACATTCAAACCGGTGTAGCGCTCGCCAGCGGCGCCCTTTCCTTCCGTGTGACCGGAGAACACCACCGGATTTTCGGGCGTTCTAGCTTGAAAGGTGAATACATCGCGCGTGCGCTGGAAGGAACCTTCTCCGGAAATGGCTTTGTCGCTACTTGGGGCTGCAAAGAAAAAGTTGAAAAGATTCAGGCCCGGTGAAAATGGAGCCAACTGATGGCGACGCTCTCCCGTTCGGAACGGCCAGTCTTTTCCTTTGGGTCCTCGTTGGAAGAAACCTTGATGCGGAACCGGCAGCTTTTCTAGGGATTCCTCGTCTCCACGGAAGCCGCGCGACCAGTTTTCATAGCCAAAAACGAGTCGTGCGCCTGGGGTGGGCACGGGGATGTAGATTCTTGGAGAAGTGTGCCGCTTGCCGGCAGCATTGGTCTCGAGGGCCGCGCTAAGATCAGTAGCGCCGATGGAGTGAGCCGTGTGGCCAAGATCCACAAGACCATCCTTTGCCATTCCTGCGCGGCGGATCTTTTTCGCTACGGCGGAGGAGGCGGATTTGGCCTGGGCGGCTGCTCCTTTGAGTTTGGTACTAAGCTTGAGCAGATTTTTTGTGTCTACGAGGCTTATCGTGGCGGCGCTTTCAAACACCTTCCGGCGCTGACTTCCCTTTCTGAGAAAGGAGTAGCTCTCGAGGTAACGAAATCCGAGAATTTGTCCGGCCTCAAGCGGGCCCTTGCTCTCAATCGCGTTTAGCACGTCGAACGGGGCACCTGCGGAGAATTCCGCGTCCTGGGAGGCCAGGATCCACCGACTGATAGGAGCCAACTCCCACAGCGCCTCTACGCTCGCCATGAAGCACGAGTTCATCCAGAAGAGGTCGATCGGAGGTCCGCTGCGAGCGGGCAGGCTCGCTGCCAGCGATTGGGCGAGGGGAACCAGGGGCTTGAGCCGTAGCCCTTCGTGTCCCTCGCCGTGGGCGTATATCAGGAGTAGTCGTTGGGATCCCTGTGTCCGGAAGGCGGATAAAAAAAATCGGCGTAGCGCCGTCTCGTCGTCGAGAACGCTTTTTCCAGACAACGGAGTCGACTGAAAGTCGCCCGGGATCTGAATTCCCTTGGCGGGGGGCAGGTGAAACAGCGGGTCCCACGCGTTCAGGCGACGGGACTTCGGGTCCGGAAAGTAGGTAACCCTACGATCAGGGAATTCCCTGAGTATCGAGAGTCGCAGCCCGTCGGACGGCAAAACACGTGCTAGTTCCAGAACGTTCTCGTCGATATCGGCCTGGTACTCCGGCGCTTCCTGGGACCCCAGGAAAAGCACGGCTACTTCCCAGCCCGCCAGGGCCTGAACGGGAAGAAGGAGTAACAGGCCGAGTAGGCGAAACATTCCTTACTCTACGGTGGTGGGATTGTCTTCGTCGCCGTTGACGCCGAAAAGGTTATCGCTGTCGATTGCCTTGGCGATCGCCTGGTAGCTCACCGATGCCTGTCCCGACGCCCACGCTTCCACGGCTTTCACTACCGCGAGGTTCGTGTCGTGCATGACGGAGAAGTAGGTCGCCAAGCCGTTGGTCATGATGTCGAGGTTCTTGGTGCCCTTCTTATCGGTGGCGGACTTCTTCCGGCCGAAATACATCGTGTTGTAGTAGGTGTAGGAAGTGCAGCTATTGAAGAAGTAGATCTGATAACGGCTCTTGTTAGGCTGGAACTTCACGCCGTAGGATTCTTCCAGAGACCCCAGATCCAAGTGACCTCCGAGGCCGGAGTGTCCGTCGTACATCATGATGGACGAGTTCTTGAGAGCGTCCCGGAAGAAGCCGTGAAACGCCGTGGAGTCCTCGTCGATGCCGGATGGGCCGAAGAACACTTGCACCAAGATTTGATAGGGCTTTCCGTTTCGCTTAACGATTTTTACGAAGTTCTCCACATAGGGCGCGGTGCGAACGCGACCGGAAATCTTCGCCACCTCTTCTCGGGGCATGAGCGAGTTCTTGTAGCCGCGCTGAATTAGGCTCTTTTTAATGTCGCGGAAGTTTTTGGCGTTTTCGTCGGTTGAGGTGTTGGGATCGCGACCCTTCGTGGTCTCGTCCATTCCCATGAGGAGGGAGATTTTGATCTCGCCTTTGTCGTCGGCGAGGCGGCTGTATTCAGGATAGGTCGTTTCGGTGTTTTTGAAGCGGGTGATTTTTCCTTTCACCACATCGTAGTGCTCGCCTTCTTTCAGACGGCAGCCGTAGTTAGCTGGGTTCCAGAAATACCAGAAATCGCCTTCGCTCTGATAGTGGTGGTCGGTGCAGGGATTGGTGCGGCCCGTGAATCCTGCCTCATAGATTGTGTCGGGGTTTACCGGGAGCACGAACTGGTACTCGGTCGTAGGTCCGTTCTCCAGGACGATCACCCCTTTGTAGGCGTAGCTGATCTCAAAACCGCCGGCGACCTTCGCTACTTTGATCTTTGAAATTTTGTGTTCGCCTTTCGGTACGGCCTTGTAGCGAGCCTCGCCCATGGGGCCGAACATGTGAACTACTTGCTCTTCGATCTGCTCTTCCGCGGCTTCAAGGGACGGAGCGGTGCGGGTGTTGGCCATCACTCGGTGGTTAAACTCGAGCATCGCTTCGGTGGAGTTGGAGCCGACGTAGAGTTTGCGTTCACGGGCGGCTTCCGCGCTGGTGGCCAAGAGGGCGAGGAGCAGAATTCGAATCCACATAAATGAGTCTCCCAAGATCATTGAAGTTCAGGTCGCAGGTTTAGAACGTATGGTGCTATGTGTCAAATTTGACTATGCGGTGAGTCGGAGGTATCCCCTTTCGAAAACCGAGATCACGGAGGGGGATCATGCGTATCTTATTGAAAATATTGGCTTTAAGTTTCTTTGTTGCCCCAGCTTATGCTTGGGAGCGCCAGAGCTGCCGGATGGACTGCGACCACCTCGCCCAGGACCGGGCTTGGCTAACCTGCCTGGATCTTTGCCTGGAAGCAAAGAAGCGTGACGGTGGACGAAAGGGAGACAACGGCAATCCAGACTGTCGTAAGGAAGACTGCGGTCAGGGCGGTGGTTCGGGTAGTGATCCGGACGGAAGTGGTCGTGACGACGATAGCCGGGGCGGTGGCTCCGGAAGCGATCCCGATGGTAGCGGCGGCTCGGGCGAGTTTTAGTAGTTCAGGCTTCTAATGATAAACCCGCCGACCCTCAACAGGTCGACGGGTTTCTTATTCAGGCCGCAAGTTAGGCGTGTGCGGCTGGACCGCCTTGAGAAAGAACCTTCCCGTCCACGTTCTTCGAGAAGCGTTCAAAGTTCTTGATGAACTTCTCGGCAAGGTCGTGAACCTGGGGGCCTTCCGGAATCGCCAAGAACTTGGAATCCACGCCTTCGCAGCTCGTGGGGACCTGGAATCCAAAGATCGGATGTTTTTTCATCGGCGCGTAGGCCAGCTCGCCGCTTTGAATTTTATGGAGAAGAAGCTTGCTCACCGAAATTGGGAAGCGCTTTCCTACCCCGTAAGCTCCGCCGAACCAGCCCGTGTTGAGAATCCACACGTGGGATCCGTGCTTTTCCATCTTTTCGGCCAGCATCTTTGCGTAGACCGTTGCCGGGCGTGGCATGAATGGGGCGCCAAAGCAGGCCGAGAACGTGGCCGAAGGCTCTTTCACGCCGAGTTCCGTTCCTGCCACCTTCGCGGTGTAGCCGGAAATAAAGTGGAACTGAGCCTGGGCAGCGTCGAGCTTCGCCACTGCGGGGAGCGCACCAAAGGCATCGCAGGTGAGGAAAATGATGTTCTTCGGATGGGATGCTTCACGGTTTTGATCGAAAACATTTTCCAGGAAGGTGACGGGATAAGATCCGCGGGTGTTTTCCGCCTTAGTGCGGTCTGCAAAATCCACGGTGCGGGCTTCGTCCATCACCACGTTTTCCTGAATCGCACCGAAACGACTGACCGCTTTGTAGATCTCGGGCTCTTTCTCCAAGGTAAGATCGATCAACTTCGCGTAGCAGCCGCCTTCGAGATTAGAGAGGCCCGAATCGGTCCAGATAATCTCGTCATCTCCAATAATGGAGCGGGTGGCATCGGCGGAGAGGGAAGTTTTTCCGGTTCCCGAAAGTCCGAAGAGCACGCAGCTGTTGTCGCCGTTCGGCATCGTGTTTGCGGAGGAGTGCATCGGGAAAATACCGAACTTCGGAAGAAGGTAATTACACATCGAAAACGCACTCTTCTTCATTTCTCCCGCGTAGCTCGTGCCAACAATTCCTACTCGCGCATGAAGCGGATCAAACACGATGATGGTTTCCGACGAATGCTTGAGTCCAAGATCGGAGACCTTACCGTACGGGTCGTGGAAGATTTGAATCTTCACGTCGCTCTTCACGACGCCGCGAAGCTTCTCGATCGGCGTGGAGCGGAACATGTTTCGCGCAAAAAGAATGTGCCACGGCGAGGTCGAGATCACGTGAATCGGAAAGGTGGCGATGAAGTTGTCGGAGGTGTAGGTTTTTCCGGCGTTAAGCTTCTTTTCGAGGCGAGTAAAAAACTCGTCGGCGAATGCCGCTTCAATGGGCTGGTTGGCTTTTCCCCAGTCGATTTCACCTTCCAATTGGGGGTAGCGAGCTACGTAACGCTCATTTACGGCTCTACCGGTAAACTTTCCGGTTTCTACTACAAGAGCTCCCTGGTCGCTCAAGCGGCCCATCTTGAGGTTAAGGGTTTCTTCAATGAGTTCCAGATTGTTCATGATGCTCCCCATGCGAGTGGCTTTCGTTTCGGTGCTCTGCGCCATGCGAGTGGCTGCGCACTCTCGCGCTTATACTAATGATCGCCAGGGAGATCAATAAAACGCCGGTTGCCAGGGGGGCTTTGATTCGGAGCTTGTGAAATGCCCGCGTAACCAATTGGGATCCCGCCAGGGCGGGCAGGGTGCCCAGCCAGAAAGCGAAAAGAAAAAATCCGCCTTTCCAGGGGGATTGGGTAGCCGCGGCCCCCATCACGAACGTGTAGAGCCAACCACAAGGCAAAAGCACGCTGGCGGCTCCGAGGGTAACGGGGCGCAGAACAGAATCACTGTTCCACTGCCAAAGTCGGTTCAGGGCACCTTGCAGCGGGGCGGGAAGGGGGAGGTGAAGCTGGCCCCCTCGAAGAACCTGTAGCGCCGCGAGGAGGAAACCCAGAGCCATTACGATCGTTGCGGTCCAGGAAACCCAGGACAAAGCCTCGGATCCTAAAACAGTTTCTCCTAAGGCGCCGGCCACGGCGCCGAGAAAGACATAAGCCAACAAGCGACCGAAGTGAAAAACGAGATGGTGAGCCTTCCTGGTTCCGATCACCAGAGTGAGCGGCCCACACATCATGGCGCAGTGAGGGCTGCCGGCGAGGCTCGCGGCCACCACACCGAAGGGAATGAGGCTAGTTACCGTCGGGTCCAACAAGAGCGGCCTCCAGTAATTTTGGAGCCGTGAGGAGGGGCGACCTCACCTCAATCACGGACTTTCCATGGCCTTGTTGGAGGAAGCTCTGACGGAAACGGAAAAACACATCTACCTTCCTCTGCGAAGACGCGGGTAGGACTTGGGGATTTACGGCCACGATCATTTCATGTCCGAGTGCTTTTTCGGAGTCCGGCAATGAAAACTCGACTGTTACCTCGCGATCGGTTTGGTTCGCCAAGTCCACCTTGAAGTGGTTGATGACGACCGGAGTTCCGTCGGAACCGGTGGCTCGTTGATAGGGGATCTCCTTCGCGCGAAGGAGAGTGACTTCCAGGTATTCCTTGGACTTCATTGAAAACGAAAGCGCTAAGATCGCGGCAACAAGCAGTCCCAGATAGGCGAAAATGCGGGGCCGAATGGTTTTCGACCGGCCGCCCTGAAGCGCGGCAAGAGTGGTGTAAGAGATCAGACCACGAGGTTTTTTAACGGTGTCCATTACCTCGTCGCAAGCGTCGATGCATGCCGTGCACGCGATGCACTCCATCTGTACGCCGCGGCGAATGTCGACTCCGGTGGGACAAACCTGCACGCAACGAAAGCAGTTCACGCAGTCGCCCTGACCTTCAGCCGTCGTACCGCGCCTTGGTTCCCCGCGCCTTTCATCGTAGCCCACGATCATGGAATTTTCGTCCATCAGCACGCTCTGAAAGCGCCCATAGGGGCACATGATCACGCAGAACTGCTCCCGGAACCACCCGAAGTCGAATGTGAAGACGGCTGTGGTGAAGGCTACAACGAGAAACGGAGTCCAGTTGTCGGAGGGAGGTTGCCGAATCATGTGCAACAGTTCGTGACTTCCCACGAAATAGGCCAGGAAACTGTGGGCTACCACCAGGGACACGCCCACATAGGCGAAGTACTTCAATGCCTTTAGAAATACTTTGTCGCCAGTTAATGGGCCCTCGTCGCGGGCCTTTCTCGTGCGCGACGGGCCCTCGATCCACTGCTCGATCCGGCGATAAATTCCTTCGATGAACACCGTTTGAGGGCACGCCCATCCGCACCAAAGTCGGCCCTTTACCGCCGTAATCAGCGCGATGGCGAGCGCAAAGCTCAGCATCAATAGGAAGCCCATCGGTACGTCGTGAGCCCAGAGCTGCATGCCGAAAATCTGGAACTTTCGATTGGCGACGTCGAGATGAATCAGCTGATGGCCGTTCCAGTGAATCCACGGGCCCACCAAAAAGATCGCCACCAGTAGGGCGTGCACCCCGGCCTTGTAGCGCTTGAAACGTCCCGACACTTCGGCCGGATAAAGAAAAACTCTTTTTCCAGCCGCGTCGGTGGTCGCCAGGCGATCTTTTGGGAGCTCGAACTTGCTCATGATCTTAGTTGGCGACCTCTTCCCCTTGGGGAGCTTTGGCGTTGGGCGGATTGGTTCCGGCGAGTGACTTAACAAAGGCCACAACCGCGTAGAGCTCGTCTTCTTTCAGGATCGTCTTGAAGGGCGGCATACCCTTATCGAGGACCCCTTCGCCTACTACTTTAACCAAGCCCACGATGTCTCCTTTTTCGTGGAGCCAAAATTTATCGGTCAGATTGGGGCCGATACTTCCTTCCGCCTTTCCACCGTGGCACGAGGCGCACTTCTCTCCGAACACCTTCTGTCCAGCCGCCAGCTTAGAAGGGTCTTTGAGGATCGCCATTAAGGCTCCCGCATTGGGGCCTGTATCTTGGGACTTCGCTGCGATTTGCTGAAGTTTGATCGCCCTCATGTCGGCTTCTAGCTCTTCGCGAAGATCCGGCGCACCCAGGAGCTGATAATGAAGAAAGTACACCACTGCAAAAACTATGGTGATGTAGAAGGTCGCGATCCACCAGCCAGGAAGCGGATTATCGAGCTCGCGGATTCCGTCGTATTCGTGCTCCATCATTTTATCGTTTTTGCTCATTGCACATTTCCTTCTTCAAAAGGGAGGTTACTAGCTTTGTTAAATTCCGTTGAAGCGCCCTTACGGAAAACCCGGAAGAGCACGCCCGCAAACACGGCCATGAACAGGAGTTGCCCTGCTACGGCCACGTTGGTGTATTCGAAATGAGAGAGGTATTCGCGGATCATTTCGCGTCTCCCGTCTTCAATTGGCCGAGGCCTTGGAGATACGCGATCAGAGCCACGATTTCCTTGTTTTCCAGGCCGGAGGGCGAGCCTTGCGCCTTGAGCTCCGAGGCAATCGCCATCGCTTGTGCCTCAGCGTCTTTGGCTGCGTGGAGGATCTGGTCGTCCTTGTAGGGTACGCCCAGGGTCTTCATTGCTTGGAGTTTTTTCGGAACGGCATCGAACTCCAGCTTGTTTTTGCTAAGCCAAGGGTAACTGGGCATCAGCGATCGGGGCGTCACTTCGCGAGGATCGATCATATGACGGTAATGCCAGAGGTTTGGATACTTCTTTCCTACTCGAGCGAGGTCGGGACCTGTGCGCCGTGAGCCCCATTGGAACGGACGATCATAGATCGACTCCTCCATCTTCGAGGCTTCACCGTAGCGGAGCACATCGCCAGGAAGTGTACGAATCATCTGAGAGTGGCACACGTAGCAGCCTTCCTTCACGTAGATGTCGCGCCCCATGAGTTCCAGCGCCGTATAGGGCCGGATCATCGGGAGTGTTTCGTAGAAGGTGGGTTGCAGGAAAGACGGCACCAGCGAGAACACACTGGCCACGATCACTGCGAGGGTCGTGAGCGCGGTGAAGCCCATCGGCATTCCTTCGAGGATTCGGTGGAAGCTTCCCTTCATCACCTCTTCTTTGGTCATAAGGGAGGACGTTACCTTAACAGTTTCATCCGCTGATGACTGGGAGCTGGCGATCGTCTTCCAAACGTTCACGATTAGAAGGACGTAGCCAGCCAAGAACACGAGTCCCGCAAACGCACGAACCCAATAGAGGGGCACGATGCGCATGGCGGTTTCTACGAAGTCCGGATAGGCCAGATTTCCGCTGGTATCTACGGCCTGGAGCATGAGTCCCTGGGTGAGGCCCGCGGTGTAGATCGCAAACACGTAGAGAAGAATGCCGATTGTGGCCAGCCAAAAGTGGTAGTTGGCCAGCTTCTGGCTGAAAAGCTCCGTGCGCCAAAGTTTCGGCACGAGATAGTAGATTACGCCGAACGAAATCAACCCGTTCCAGCCGAGTGCTCCGGCGTGCACGTGGGCAATAATCCAGTCCGTGTAGTGAGCCAGAGCGTTCACGCTCTTGATCGAGAGCATCGGACCTTCAAACGTGCTCATGCCGTAGAAAGTTACGCCTAGCGCGAGGAACTTGAGGATCGGCTCCGTGCGGAGGCGATCCCAGCAACCACGAAGTGTGAGAAGTCCGTTGATCATACCGCCCCAGCTCGGCGCCCAAAGCATCACGGAAAAGATCATTCCCAGCGTCTGCGTCCAGTTCGGCAGTGCCGTATTAAGAAGGTGGTGCGGTCCAGCCCAAATGTAGATGAAGACCAGCGACCAGAAGTGGATGATGGAGAGCCGATAGCTGTAGACCGGGCGATTGGCGGCTTTCGGGATGAAGTAATACATCAGTCCGAGGAACGGGGTGGTGAGGAAGAACGCAACAGCGTTATGTCCGTACCACCATTGCACGAGCGCATCCTGAACGCCCGCATACACCGGATAGCTCTTTAGGAAACTCACGGGCAGGCTGATTGAGTTCACTACGTGAAGAATTGCTACGGTCACAAACGTGGCGATGTAGAACCAGATGGCCACATAAATATGCTGCTCCTTACGGTTCTTGATCGTGAGGAGCATGTTGATCCCCCATGCCACCCAAACCACGGCGATGGCGAGGTCGATCGGCCATTCGAGCTCGGCGTACTCTTTGCTTGTGGTGATTCCGAAGGGCAGCGTAAGGGCTGCGGCCACGATGATCAGCTGCCAGCCCCAGAAGTGGAAATTGCTCAATCCGTCGGAAAACATTCTAGTCTTCAGTAGGCGCTGCATGGAGTAGTAGGCGCCAGCGAAGATGGCATTGCCTCCGAACGCGAAAATTGCCGCGTTGGTATGGAGCGGACGAAGTCGCCCGAAGGAAATCCAAGGAAGATCGAAGTTAAATCTCCAGTCGGCTAACTGCAGGGCTACGATAATCCCCACGAGGAATGCAACGAATCCCCAAATTACAGTAGCGATCGTGAACTTTTTCACGATGGCGTCGTCGTAGGTCACCTCGAGGGTGTGTTTGTTTTCCATTACTTCTTCCTTTCTAACGGTTCATCAATGAGTGCTTTGTAGGCAGGTGTTTCCAAATCTTCGTATTGTCCGCTGAGGCATGCGCGGAGAAACGCCCAAACGGCGATGCCGGCGAGTAAAAGTGCCAGAGGAATCAAAATCACGAGAATGTTCATTCCTGACTCCGAAGCTGCCAAAGGGTGGCGGAAAACACTGTAAGCGCACTTAGCGGCATGAGAACGGCGGCCCAGAGAGGAGTCATCCAGCCAAGAAGGGCGAGGGTTCCCCCTAAAACGTTATAGCTCGCGGAAAAAAACAGGTTTCTTCGGATCACTTTTCCGTTTCGATCGGCTGCTTTGAAAAGGTCTAGAACCCCGCCGAGTCCCGGCCGGGAAAGAAACACGTGGGCCGACTTCAGGGCCATTTCCACGGACCCATGCATGGCAATTCCCACGTCGGCCGCGGCGAAGGCAACCGAATCGTTGGCACCGTCGCCTACCATGGCAGTTAGGCGGTGAGAGCGCACAATCGACGCTTTGTTTTCCGGGGTAAGTGATCCTTTTGCGTCTCCAACTCCCAAATGTCGGGCAACGAAGTCGACCGGTTCTTGTCGATCTCCAGATAAAAGGTGGGGCTCTACGCCGCGTTGACGAATAGATTCGAGTGCGGCGCCGGCTTCTGGCCGAATGGAATCACCAAGGGTGACTCTGGCGCGGAGTTCACCGTCTCGCCAAACACCAACTAGATTTTCTGAGCCGCTGCCGTCGAGTCGGCCCACTTTCCAATGCTTCCCCAGCACCACGCCCTCCACGCCCGAACGGAGCTCTTCTCGGAAATCTGTAACAGAAGGTACGGGCGTTGTTTGGGACAAATAACGAACTAAGGCTTTGGCCACTGGATGTCGACTGCGAAGCTCAAGAGCAAGAACGGCTGCTCTTATTTCTTTCTCTTCGGCGGAATCTACTATCCAACGAAGAACCTCAAATTTTCCCTCGGTGAGAGTTCCGGTTTTGTCGAGAAAGAGGTGCTTCACTTCGGCGATGCGCTCGAGGATTTGCGCGTCTTTCAATAGAATTCCCTTTGCCGCAAGTTGCCGCATGGAAATTGCCATGCTTAACGGTAAGGCAAATGCCAACACGCACGGACAGGTAACAATAATCAGAGATAACGCCCGTCTTGTGCCTTCGGCAGTGTCGGAGCCCAAGAAGGCGAGAAAAACAACTGCGGCCGCACCGAGCACGGCCCCCACAAACCAGCGGGCTACGCGATCGGCAAACTCCACTACAGGAGCTCTCCAGCCCGACTCGAGCGAGATTTGCTTCACGATGGCTCCAAGACGTGAAGCGCCTCCGGTGGCCGTGACCTCTACCTCTACTTCTTCATCGAGGTTGGTGGTGCCCGCGTAGACCGAGTCTCCGAGGTGAATCGGAACTGGGATCGCTTCACCTGTAAGGAGCGATAGATCCGAGTGGGTGTTGCCCATCCGAAGTATTCCGTCGGTGGGGAATCTTTCCCCGGCCGCCACAAGTAGCCGGTCTCCGATTGAAATATCTTTAAGGTATTTTTCTACCCAATGACCGTCTTGGCGGCACCGCACGTTGTTTCCTGAAAGGAACTCGAGAAGGTGGGAGGAGCTCAGTTGGGTCTGTTGAATCCGTCGAAGGATGTAGCGGCTACTCAGAAGGAGAAAGACAAGGGTAGATAAGGAATCGAAGTAAACGTCTTGCCGCCCAATCAGGAGATGCCAAAAACTCACGGCGGCAGCCGCCCAGATCGCCGCCACGATGGGGAGATCGATGGAGATCTGACGGCGCTTCAGGGAGTTCCAAGTGGTCACATAAAAAGGTGTGGCACTGTAGAGAAGAACCGGTAGGGAGATCGCCGCGGCAATCCACCCGAAGGCCTGGCCCCAGCTTCCGGAAGCGCCTCCGTATTGAGAGATGGCGAGAAGCATAATGTTTCCCGCGCACGCCCCTGCAATTCCGAGACGAAGAAGCAGGCCTCGATTTTCTTTTCGTTGTAGATCGCTCGCGTCGTGAGCGATCGGGTGGGGGGGATAACCAAGTTCTTCCAGGGCCTTCGCAACTGTCTCGAAGCTGGTGCCGGGAGAGACCCGCACTTCCAGCACGGAGCTGCCGAGATTGAGCCGAGACACTTCCACTCCAGGGAGAATTTCCGGAAGTTTTTCCAGTAGCCACAGGCAGGAAAGGCAGTGCACGCCCTCCAACCAGAAGTTCATCGTCAGCCCCTGATGATCGCGGAGAAACCGGAAGTCCTGTTTCGTGGAGTTGACGGGGCGTGAGATTCCGACTTTCGGGCTGTCTTTTCTGAGTTCGTAGTAGTGAGAAAGTCCTCTAGTCTGCAGGATTCCGTAGACCGCTTCACACCCCGAGCAGCAGAAGCGGCCCGGACCCTGAAAAGAGGTTCCGCAATGGCAGCAAAAAGAAGTTTCTGTATGGCTTACTGCCAGTTCCAAGGCGCTTCTCCTGATGGGCCAATGAGCTAGGTTCGGTAGTTCTTTTCCAGAACTTCGGCGAGCACGCGGAGTCCGTCTACCGCGGTGAAAATTCCCACAATCTTTCCGTTCTGTTGGGTCACGATTGCGGCTCCGTATTTATGAGCGGCCATTTCTTTCGCGACTTCGTCGACATGGGCGTCAACGTCCACCATGTAGGGATCGGGAGACATCACGTCTTCCGCCGTGAGGTCATCAGCCTTATTGAAAGATGCCGCGAGTTTCAGGTCGCGATCCGTGAGCATGCCCACCAGCTTGCCGCCGTCCTGTACGGGGAGGTGGCGAATCCCAAACTCTCTCATCATGTCGAGCGCCTTTTTTACCGGTATGTCTAAGCCGATGGTGTGTGGCATCGCAGTCATGTACTTTTGAATGGTGGGCATGGTCTTCATTGAATCGCTCCTATGATTTAGGTCATATGACTCCGGTCATACGCACACAAAACTAGCAGGAAATTCGCCGAATGTGGGCGTATTCCGGCTGGGTGATTTGCCGCAGTAGAGCGTAGGGAAAAAATGTCGCATGGTCGAGGCAGTATCGTTTTTGGGTGGCGCGTCAACCGTAACTGGTTCCCGGTTCTGTGTGGAGTGGGGTGGGGCCAAAGCGCTCGTGGATTGCGGGTTATTTCAGGGGTTGAAGGAGTTGCGCCTGAAGAATCGGGAGCCATTTCCGATTCCGCCCCCCAGCCTGCAGGCGGTGATTCTTACTCACGCTCACCTTGATCATTCCGGGGCGCTGCCCCTCCTCTGGCAGCAAGGATTTCGTGGGCCGGTTTTTTCAACACTGCCCACGAGAGACTTGGCGGAACTGATCTTGAAAGATTTTGCTACGATCGAAAGCGAGTACGCTCATCTCGCCAACCGGAGGGGGTTTTCCCGTCATGCCCCGGCGTTGCCAATCTACGGCATGCGCGACGTGGTGGGTGTTTTGCGAAACTTCCGGCCGGTACCCGCCCGAAAGTGGGTGGACTTGGGGGGCGGGGCTCGATTCCGGTTTCTCCCCAATGGCCATATTCTGGGGTCTGCGCTCGTGGAGTTGGAGACTCGGGGGCGTCGATTGGTTTTTTCTGGCGACATGGGGCGTCCCCGGTCGCTTCTTATGAATTCCCCGGCTCGGGTTACGGGAGCGGATTTTCTCGTAATGGAAAGTACTTACGGAGACCGGGCGCATCCCAAGGAAGACGTTGAAGGGGCGCTAGAGCGGATAGTGCTTCGAGCGGTGGAACGAGGCGGACCGCTTCTGATTCCTAGTTTTGCGGTGGGACGAGCCCAGGACCTGATGTTTTTGCTTGCCGATCTCCGGCGCCGAAATCGAATACCGAATATACCCATTTTGCTCGACAGCCCGATGGCTGTGGATGCCACTACTGTTTTCTGCCGTTATCCAGATTGGCATCGGTTGAGTGACCACCAGGTGGACGAGATGTGCAGGGGCGTGAAGCGGGTTAAAAATTTTCGGGAGACCCTGATTTGGAGTCAAAAGCGAAAGCCGATGATCGTGATTGCGGGGAGCGGAATGGTAACCGGGGGGAGGGTTTTGCAATACCTGTCTGAGCACCTGGGCGACCCTCGGGCCACGGTTTTGTTTTCTGGCTATCAGGCCATGGGCACTCGGGGGCGGCTCATTCTGGACGGAGCTCCTGAGGTAAAAATGCTCGGAAGATTTGTTCCGGTGCGCGCCCATTTGGAAGAGCTCAAGGGACTGTCTGCTCATGCGGATCAGGTGGAGCTCTTGGCCTGGATGAAAAATTTTTCGCGCGCCCCGCGGAAGGTTTTTCTGGTTCATGGAGAGCCTCAGGCCTCCGCCGCTCTTCGCTTGGAGCTGGAATCTAGAATGGGGTGGAGCGTAGAGGTGCCCCGACAGGGCCAGCGATTTGAGTTGGCTTAGGGGCGTCTCTGGGGGTGATTTTTTGGCACGGGATCTGCTCAGTGGATTGGCAGTGAACTTGGTTTGGGCTTAAATTCGATTTGAAGTGAAAAAATGGAATCGAAGGTGACTTTTTGGCTCGAACTGGGTAAATGTGACTCAATCAATTTAACGCGGAGCAATATTCCATGAAGTCGACTCCTCCCTCCAAAGGCCATGTCTGGATCGTAGACGACGATGGCGAGATGCGCGCCCTTCTTCAGGACTTTCTCACGAGCGAAGGTTATCGCACGACGGTCTTCCCGTTGGCGTTGATGGCGCTGGATGAGTTTAAGAAGCAGGCACATGGGCTCGGTGGTCCCGATGTTGATTTGATCATCACCGACCTCAAGATGGCGCAAATGGACGGTATGGAATTTCTCCGCCAGATGCGGAAAGAGAATCCCGACGTTCCGATGGTTCTGATCACCGCGTTTGGCTCTATCGACACGGCGATCGAGGCGATGAAGAACGGCGCCTATCACTACCTCGTGAAACCCTTCAAACTGGCTGAGATCAGCGTCACCGTGGAGCGCGCCCTCGAGCGTCGCCGCCTTTCCCGCGAGAACGCCCTTCTTCGTAACGAAGTGAAACAGGGCTTTAAGATGGGCAACATCATCGGGAAAAGCGCTTCGATGCGGGCCATTTTCGATCTTGTGAACCGCGTGGCTCAAAGCACGGCCAACGTGCTCATCACCGGTGAAAGCGGTACCGGAAAGGAAGTGATCGCCAAGGCGGTTCACTACTCGGGGCCGCGCGCTTCAAAGCCATTTGTCGCCATTAACTGTACGGCAATTCCCGAAACCCTTCTGGAGAGCGAACTCTTTGGTCACGCCAAGGGATCTTTCACGGGCGCGATTCAGCGTAAGCGTGGTCTCTTCGAAGAGGCTTCCGGCGGCACCCTGTTTCTCGACGAAATCGGAGACATGAGTCCCCAGCTTCAGGCTAAGCTTCTTCGCGTATTGCAGGAGCGGAAGGTTCGCCCCGTGGGCGACAACAATTTGATCGATGTGGACGTTCGCATCATCGCCGCAACTCACAAAGATTTGAAAGCCGCGATCCGCGAAGGTCGTTTCAGGGAAGACCTCTTCTATCGCTTGAGCGTGATCCCGATCGCCATTCCTGCCCTTCGGGACCGGGTGGAAGATATTCCGCTTCTTGCCGAGCACTTCATGGCCAAATATTCGGCCGCCAATGGGTCTCGGGTTCGCGGCTTCACTAAGCCGGCGATGGCAAAACTCATGAAGCTGCGCTGGGAAGGCAACGTGCGCGAGCTGGAAAACCTCGTGGAGCGCACCGTTGTATTGGCCCAGAGCGAATGGATCGACGAGATGGATATTCCTGACGCGGAAGTGGGCTCCCCGGATCAGTTCTTCAAATCGGCCACGAATGATTTCCCAACCTTGGCGCAACTCGAAGAACGTTACATTCGGCTCGTTCTTGATCGCTCGGGTGGTCGGAAGGAAAAAGCCGCGCAGGTGCTCGGGATCAATCGCCGCACTCTCTATCGCAAAGAACGGGAGTATGGCTGGGTGGCGGATGATGAGCACGGCATGATGGATATTCCGCCCTCAATGGCTGATATTCCCGAAGGTCTTAGAGTTTAAGGGAGCCCTTCGGGATCTTTAGCTTAAAGCGGGATCCGGTGCCTTCCACTGACTCCACTTGAACCGTGCCGCCCCACGACTGGATGATTTGTTCTGTGATGGCAAGGCCAAGTCCAGTGCCCTCGCCAGGATCTTTGGTGGTGAAAAAGGGTTTAAACAGAAGCTTCAGGTGGTCTCTGCTGATTCCAGTGCCGTTGTCTTCCACAAGGAGCTCCCACTCCTTCTCGTGCTCAAAGGCATGGATGTGAACAAGGCCCTTCGGCTCGGGGGTTTTCCCGAGGCGTTTTGTGACTGCGTGAAGCGCGTTGATCGCAAGATTCAGGATCACTTGGGTCAGCTTGTCGGTCTCGGCCTGAACCGTGGCGTGATCGGGAACGTCTACTCGTAGCTCAACGCCAGAGCGTTGAAACTTTTGATCGAGAAGATTTTTAACATCGGTGCAGGCCCTGAGGATGTTCACGGGGCGCGCCTGCTCACTCTTCTCCGATCTCGCCAGATTGAGCAGGGAGTAGATGAGTTTAGAGATGCGATCGATCTGAGAGATGATCACATCCAAACCCTTGGCGACCTTGTCATTGTCTTTTGCCAGCTGTTGCAGGTATTCCGCTCGTCCTCGGATCACTCCAAGAGGGGTTCCTACTTCATGTGCGAGACCGGAGGCCAAGAGACCGATAGAGGCCAGGCGGTCGGCCTGGAGAATTTGAGCTTCCATTTGCTTTTTCTCGGTCATATCCACAGCGATTCCCATGTAGCCCTCAATTTCTCCTTCCGGGCTTTTGTAGGGATTGATCGTCAGTAGGACGGGAACTTCTCGGCCGTCTTTCGACCTGTTTACAATTTCCCCTCTCCAGAACCCTTTGGAGGGCGATTGAATGTCGATCCACATGGTCTGATAGAATGCGTCATTTTGATGCTTGGAGTGAAGCATTCGGGGGGTTTTTCCGAGCACTTCGTCGATGCTGTAGCCATACATTCGCTGCCAGGCTTTATTCACCCAGAGGAGACGGCTGCTGGCGTCGGTGATCATGATTCCTTCCGTGGAGTACTCCACGCAGCGGAAAAAAATCCGCTTTTCAATCATGTTTACAATTCTCTCATCCATGGCGGCGACTCTAGGCTAACCACCGTTACGAGACAAGTTGGGAGAGTGGGGGACTATTTTTCTGCTCAAAAACTCTAGCGAGGCTGAGTTTTCACTCCTCAGGCTGGCACAGGCAATGCAAACAGCCTCAGGGAGGGCGCGACGGCCTCCGGTATGTGTGTGGATTTCAGAGTAGTGGAACCCCGTCTGCTCGGGCCTCGGGCTAATGCCCGGGGCCCGTTATTTTTCTCGTGGGAAAACTATTTTGATGAGGATGCGATGCAAAAGGGCCCATTGGCCCCGAGCGTTGGACAAGATGTCCCGTCGATATTGGGGTTTTGTCGTGAGGTGCAAGTAGATTTCAGTTGGAGATTGGCACGTTGGTTGCTCAAGTGGTTGGCGGAAGCAGAAACTTCCGAACTCAAGGAAAGGAACTAGGGGGTTCTATATGAACAAAATGATGAAGAATGTAGTGGTGTTTGCAGCAGTGGTGGCATCGTTCGGTTCGGTGGCGTTTGCTTCCGATGATCAAGGCCAACCGAAGACGCGCGAAACAGTAGTGAGCATTAACGATGCTTATGTACCGAGCGGATTCGACACGAACTCTGACGCTTTCGTGGTGGTGAACGGACTCTTTCCGAACAGCTGCTACCGGTTTAAGAGCACTGCCGTGAACCATGTGGGTCCTGCTCTCCACGAAGTGCGTGCGATTGCAACGGTGAGCGAAGGCATGTGCCTGATGGTGCTGGTGCCCTTCTCCAAGGAAGTGCAGCTCGGCAAACTGGCCGCTGGCGATCACGCGATCCGCTTCATGAGCGGCGATGGCACCTACTGGGAAAAGTCCCTCTCGGTTGAGGAATAAAGTCCCACCGAAAACGGGTAAAACTCCCAGGGCTCCTCTCCCTTGCAGGAGGGGGGCCCTTTCTGTTCCTGCCATGGAAGGATAGGATATAAACAAGGCTCGATTTAGTTAGATGGCGGGGAAACTCCATGAAGACTTTTTTGGCATTTATCTTACTGGCTCCTGGAATTGTTACGGCGGGAGAAAGCGCTCCTGAAGTTCAGCGGTTCCGCTGGATGCCGAAGGCGTGGCGGGCTTTCGATGGTGCGAGGAATGTGCCCGTCAAGGTGATGGGCCAGAAGGGCGACACCCCCGACAATCAGGTGAACATTGGTCTTCTCTCCATGAAGGACATGGTTCTTCGCGGTGCCGGAGAAGTGGTTGGGCGATCGGCTCAATATGTGGGCCCTGCCCGAGTCGATTCCACTTGGATTCAAACCGTGTTTTCCCCCTCCGGGCAGGCAGTTTACAGCACCGGCGGAGTGATGAAGTATGTTCCGGACCATCTCCTCGCCGAAGTTACCGCGATGGATGCTAACGGTGCGTTTGGTCTTCGCAAGGCTCAAGAGCAAGTGAGTTCGATGGCCAGTGCCAGTTATATTTTTCCGCCACGGGTGGAGATTGGATGGGAGAGAAGCAGGGGGTTCTATCCCTATTGGCGGGTGGAGTATCTGGATCGCTTTGAACAGAACATTCATTTTGCAAAAGTGGACGCGAAAGGCCGTGTTACCGAACAGGGGTTGACCGGTGTGAACGGTGCCGATGGTCGGGCACGGGTGTTTCCTCGCGGACCTAAGGCGAGCGATCTCTCAGAGCAGACGCTGTATGGCCTTGTAGGCGATGGCAGCCTGAGTAGCGCCAAACTCGCCATCACGAGCGGGCTGAATCTGAACGTGTGGTCGCGGGATTTGATCTTTAACTTCGAGCCCACTCAGCCGCAGTTTGAGATGGTTCAGGTTTACTATTTCATGGACAACGCTTTGCGCTGGATGAAGAACCAGCTCGGTGTTGAGCTCAATCGCCCCATTCAGGTGAAGACGCATATTGGTGAGAACGGCGTAAGCAACAACGCCTTCTACCATAACGCGCAGATCTACTTGGGCACCGGGGACGGTCAGGTCTATCGAGATATGCTCAAGGATCCGTCGATCGTGGTTCACGAAACTATTCACGCAGTGATCGACGTGTATGCTGGCCTTCCGTCGGAAGGAGAGGGTGGCTCCTTCAACGAGGGGTTCGCCGATCTTTTTACCGCATTTATTCTCAACAACCCCTACATGGGAGAGGTGAGTTATCTGAAGGCTCCGTTCCGCCGCACGCTGAAGAACGAGCTTAAGGCCTACCAGGATTTCTCGAAGGGTGTTTACAAGAATGGCACGATCATCGGAGCTACTTTTTGGGACATGAGAGAAAAAATCGGCGCGGAAAAGGCTCACAAAATCGCCTTCCGCACGCTGGTGCGGCTGGGCTCTGGAGCTCGGTTCGACGACTTTGCTCCTGCCGTGATCAGTGCCATGAGTGGGATCTGCACGGCAGAGGAAGGTCTAGAAGTTCAGCGAATTCTTGCCGAGCGTGGCTGGAGGTTGGTGGGTGGCGGCATTTGACCGGCTTCGGCCACTTTTTCTGGCAGGGTTAGCGATTTTTCTGATGGGGGCTCAGCGCCCCCAGTTTGCGGATGTTCCCGATCCAGGCGTGAGCCCGAATGTGGAGGGGCATTGGTTTTTCTATAAGAAAGTTTTTCGCGGGATCGTGATGCCGGAACCTCCGGAAGCCACCCTGCGACTTCACTACTCCTTCACCGCTGATGGGCAGAGCCGTCTCTGGTGGTGGCACGAAGGGGAAAACGACCTCTGTGAGCGTAAGGGTGAGTTTCGGATCGAGGGTAATCGTATTGTGGATAAGATCACCTGGGTGAACCCAAAGAATCATCGCGACTGCAGAGCCGACCCCGACATGCAGGCTGGCCGCACCTCGTCGACAGAGTTTTCCTTGTCCCAGGAGGGCGATCTTCAGATTCATTTGAGCCTGGGCGACGATCCCCTCATTTACGTTTGGAAGAAAATACCCAATAATTGAACGGAACCGCTTGGAGGGTTTCGTCGATGATTCGTGGCACCGTAATCTTTTCCCTTTTGATTTCTCTGATCGCTGGCGCAGAACCCGATCCTAAACCCGGGATGCGACTCCTTTTGGAGGACGTGAGGGCACTGGAACAATATCTGGTGAGCGAGTCGCAATTTTTCGACAAAAGCAACGAAGGGAAAATTACCGCCACCCTCGGCAATCTTTCAGCCCACCTCGCGGGAATGAAGAAAGACAAAAAGCTTTTCCAGGACGATCTCGCCCTGCGTGCCAACCTTCAGATGATCGAAGGCCATGTGGGCCAGGCCAGTGAATTTTTCCGGGAAAACAACAAACACTTTGCTCGCTATATGCTGCAAAGCTCGCTCCAGATGTGCATCAGCTGCCACAGCAGGGGCTCAAGCAGCACGGAGCTGTTTCTCGACTCCCAGGTGTCTGGGGCTTCGGAAATGGAGCAAGCGGAATTCTACTTTGCCACCCGGCAGTTCTCGAAAGCGAAGAAGACGTTTGAAGCGCTTGCTCAAGGGTTTCCCGGCAATAAGATCGGGGCATCGGGGCTTCGAAGAGTTCTTTTGAACTTAGCTGTGCTCCATACTCGCGTGGAGCCGAACCCTACCGGTGCCGCCGCGTTTTTCGAAAAAATTTCCGGGGCTAAGGAGATTCCTCAGTTCATGCAACAAGACCTGCTCGCCTGGGTGAAGGACCTTAAGACCTGGCAAAAGGAAAAGCCGATGGCCGCAGGCGCCAGTGACTCCGAGCTTCTCGTGGCAGCTAAGAAACTGTTGAAGAGTGACGATATGGAACTTATGGGGGACTTTGAGCGGCGATTCCATATTCGCCGTCTCCGCGCCTCGGTGTATCTACACAAACTTCTTGAAACTCCAGGAGTATCTCCCGCAAAGGGCGAAGCACTGTATCTTCTTGGCCTGATCTACAACCGTATTAATCACAACCTCTTCTTCCGGTTCGACGATATGTATCTCCGGACCTGCATTCAGGAATTCAAGAAAACGAAGATCGCCCGGGATTGCTATGTTGCCTTGGAGCGGATTACGCTGGATGGGTTCACCGGGAGCGCTGGAACGAATCTGCCCCAAGATGTTGAGGTGGAGCTCTTTCAGTTGAAGCGCCTGGCCTACTGAGGAGGCAGCAATGCGGACTTGGATTTTTTTAACAATGGTTCTTGTGGGCTGCGGCACGGGGCAGGATAAAATTGATCCGTTCGCGAGTGAAAAGGCCGGGAATCAGGGCAAAGCGCAGCGGACCGTGAAGGAGTGCCCCGCGGGGTATGATCCCCTCCAGTTCCGGACCGATCCCGGGAAGTTGCTACCAGGGGGCCTCGCCGAGCTTAAGGATGGTGCCTATCAGGTAACTTCTGAGGAATTTTTGGTGACGATCCAGGATCGTCGGCGCACTGCGAACTTTCATTATGTGAATGGTCGATTTCCGTGCACGAACCTAGGGCCAAGAGACATATGGGGCATTGAAGTGTCGGGGCCAGTTAGTTGGAGAAAAGACGCTCGCGGAGAGAGTTCCGTTCAGCGCAATTACCAGTTTAGTTTCGACGGAACCACCCCTCTTGTGAACAAGCAGGATGGCCTTTCGTTTTCGGATCAGTCACTGGCAGAGATGCTTCGGTTCTACGACGACGCTCGCTTGTTCGTGGTGGAGCTCGACACCGAGTGGGAGCTGCGTGTTGTTAAGCGGCTCGACATGGGGCCGCGTCGAGTGCAGGTGCAAGGGGCTTTCCGTATCCGGCACTGAGTTGTTATTCTCGAAATTTGGCTGAAACTGTTTGCTCCCATTCTGGGCGTTCATTAGGCTCAGTCTCCTATGAAACTGACACGATTTCTTCTTTTGGTAATCACCCCTTTTTCTCTCTTTTCTTGCAATGCGCCAGAGCAGGAAGCCGTACCGGTAGTAGATCAGATGATCGCTGCCTACTCCCAGGGGTGTAGTCTTGGTCCTTGGACTCGGGCCGCCTTGGAGCGATCGGAGAGCCTTACGCAGCTTCTGGAATCCTTGAAGGAGAAGAAGAGTTGCTCCACTTCACCCGCATTAATGAATGCCCAGGGCGCTTCTTTGCGCCTGCGCGCCGAGCTTAGAGCACTAGAGGCCGACAGCGCGCGCCGTAAGGAGCGTCGATTCGACGAGGCAGGAAATGATCTACTGCTCGCGATTGGACAGCCGGGTATCGATCCGAGCGTTAAGGATGCGCTCTTGTCGTATTATGCGGGGACTCGTTACGAGCTGTCGTTGGCGAGAGCTGACGCTTCCTACCTCCGTCAGGCGAGTTATAAGAGCAATTTCTCCTGGGGGATGAGCGGAGTAAGCCAGCACCTTCGAGACCTCTTATCGGCCTCTCACCAGCTTACGGATTGTTATAAGGACAACCCGCAAGTGGCCGTTCAGGTTGCGGCAGGCATTGCGGAGCTGGCCGGGAGCTTTGCCTCGCCAGCCGTGGGCCTGGGCGCTTCCGTGGTGTCGGACCTGCTTCGACTCGGCGTGGAGATGACGTCCCAGATTCCCCTCACCAAGGAGATTATTGAATCCAAGCGTGCTCGGCTGGGGGCGGCATTCACCTGTGGATTGGAGGCAATGAGTCGCGACTATTGCAGGGCCAAGGATGCGCGCACCCTTGTGGACGTGGCTATTCGCGAACCGAAGGGGGAGGTTTTGCCGTTCTTCTACGGAGTGGAGCTGATGGATCGGCACCTGCCTGTGCTCTACGGTTGGCTCGATCGTGTGGTGAACGGGGGCGGGGCTCCCGTGGACTCCGAGCAAGCCGAGAGAATCAACAAGCAGTTCAGTAAGCTCACCCAGAGCCAAAACCAAAGACGGGCGGCTGACGGTTTAATGGCGAGCACCCGGAGTGATGTAGATCGGGTGAGAAATGTGAACGACCAGGCTGACCTGGTTCGCCGATTCCTTCGCGACCTGTTTCGGGTGTTTTACTACAATCATGGAACCGGCTGGCAGGCCAGCGGCGGGGCATTTTCCGGATTTGAGTCCGTGATGGACTTCGTGAAGGTCGTTGCGGGGCCCGAGAAGACCCCTCCGGGCGATTTTAACGGAGACCCGGATCGCCTGGTGTCGGCAGTATCGATATCTTCAGGAGCGGATCTCCAGGGTTTTGTGGAGAACTTCAATGCTCTATGGGCGAGGCGCTACCTGGCTGTTGTGCGGGAATTCAACGAGAAGGTGAATGTGGACTTGTCGTCGTTGGTTCGGGATTTCACCCGCTCCGGCGTGGATAAACGATCGCCTTCCCGGGCGATGGAACGCTTGTTTGAGTTCCTCACGAACTACGCCTTTGGGCCCGGGGCAGACGGAGAGAGGGATCGAATTCTCGTGGACCAGGTTCGAAGTCGTGTGACCGGAGTTTATGGCGACCTCATTCACCCAAAGGCTGTATCTGATCAGCCGGAAGAAGTGCCTTGTCCGCCAAACGCCGGAGGCAAGGATGAGCCTCATAAGTGCTATAGGGAGTCCCCGGCTGCTCGGGTGGTCTCCAAGACCTTTGAGGCTTTTCGCTTGGAGAATAACAACGTTTACTTGCCGTCGGTCCTGACTGGGCTCGTTACCACCGATATCACTACCCGATACCTGCGAGGGGAGGGGCCTCGGGAGATCGACGACCTCTATCGCTTGGCGGGATCAGATCTCCAACTTCTTTTGGAGCGAGCACACCTCACTCCGCTCGACGTGAGGCAGGATTTATCCCAGGCCCAGACGATTTCTCAGGCGACGCTGCTTCAGTTCCGTCGGTTCTCAGCGCCCGCGCTGGGGACGGTGCTCCAGGGGCTTAAGAAGGCAGCCGACGAGTCGGGAGAGCCAGCAGAGGGTGGTCCACAGGCGCCGAATCGGGAGAGCCTCGGAAAACTGTGCATTCTAGCGTTGATCACGGGGCAGGAGTGGCCGAGCGAGGTGGATGTTGGGATCTGTCGTGGATCAAAGGTGGTGTCTCCAGAGGCTGGACTTTCGCTCTCCTTTCAAGTTTTGGAGGAGCGCCTGAAGGGAAAGCCTTTCCGCGAGCGGGTTTGTGTGTATGAGGAGTTCCGACGATTGGATCGCCTAGCAAATTTGGATCTCAAGCGGCCGGGAGAAGGCTCTGGTGGCGGATCTTCATGGATCAACTCCCTATGGCAGAAGGCTGTTTCTGGTCTTTGATCGAGTGGTGAATGGTGTTTTTCATAGGAGAATTTGCGTTTTCCCCTATGAAAAACGTGCGAATTTTCGGAAAAACGTCATTTCTCCTGTGAAATTTTGATTTTTCCTATTGAAAACGGCTGAAAAGCTGTAACACTCAAACTCATAAGGAGACCCAAACTAATGGCAAAGAAGACCAAGAAAACTGCTAAGAAAGCTAAAACCACTAAGAAGGCTACCAAGAAGGCTAAGACGAAGCGCAAGCCGAATGCTGCTTTCATGAAGGCTCTCACCCCGAGCGCCAGCCTCGCTGCTGTAGTAGGCGCCAAGCCGCTTCCTCGTACGGAAGTGACCAAGAAGCTCTGGGCGTACATCAAGAAGAACAAGCTCCAGGACCCTAAGCAACGTCGTAACATTCACGCCGATGCTAAGCTGAAGGCTGTGTTCGGTGGTAAGGCTACCGTGAACATGTTCGAAATGACGAAACTGGTGGCTAAGCACCTCTCGTAATTTCTTCTTTGAGAAATTGAAATTCCGGCGCGAGGAGAGATCCTGGCGCCGGTTTTGTTTTTTGGTCGGCACCACGCGTTTAGATTTGTGAGGGCGGAGTGGCGCCACCTTCCCTATGATTCAGATCATATCCCCTAAGGGCGCTTCCCCCTCATCTTACCCGGATCATTTTATTTCGTTGGGGCTTTCCGGGGGGCTCGATGCGCATTCTTTTAATCAATCCAGCCTGCGACTCCAAAACGATCGGGCTTAGGCACATTGCCAAGCTCGAACCGCTCGGTCTTGAGATGATTGGCGCAAGCGTGAAGGGGCTGCATGAGGTGCGCCTGGTTGATATGGAGGTGGAGCCGAACGATCTGGAGGAAGCTCTTCAAGAGTTTATGCCTGATATCGTTGGGGTTACCTCGGAGATTGTGCACCGATCCACGGCTCTCGATGCGTTACGGACTGTGAGGCGGCGTTATCCAGAGTGCTTTACGGTCGTGGGTGGGCATCATGCGACCATGAGGCCAGAGGATTTTTCCGATCCTGCAGTGAACTTAATTGTAATTGGAGAGGGAGTGGAGACCTTCCGTGAGATCTGCGACGCCCGCGCGAGAGGGGACTCTGACTACCTGGCGATCCAAGGTCTGGCCATTCCTCAATCCAACGGAACCGTGAGTTTCACTACGCCGCGACCGCTGCCTCACGACATGAACGCCTATCCGATTCCAGATCGGAGTCTTACGGCCCGATATCGGGGTCGTTACTATTACCTTTTTGAGCCGTCCGTGGCGGCGGTGCGTACTTCGTTCGGATGCACCTCTCACTGCACTTTTTGTTCCGTGAGGGTGTATTCCAAAGGGCGCTTTATTCCTCGCTCCCCCGAGCTGATGTATGAGGAAATTCGATCCTTGAAAGAAGATTTTGTTGTCTTTTGCGACGATCATTCGTTCATAGACGCGGATCGGATGAGAACGCTCGCGCAGATGCTGATCGATGGTGGGGTGAAGAAGCGTTACTTCGTCTATGCACGTACGGATTCGATTGTGAATCACAGGGACGTGTATGCGCTTTGGGCAAAAGCCGGCCTTTTCCTGGTGATGTCGGGATTGGAGGCCATTGATGAAGCGGCGCTCAAGCGGGCAGGAAAGGGTACAAGTGCGACTGTAAATGAAGAGGCGATAAGAATCGCCGAGGAGCTAGGGTTCTATCTCAGCGCTGGATTTCTGGTGGAGCCTTCATTTACGCGGGAAGATTTTGAAAAGATCGACCGGTATGTGCGTCAGCGGCCATCGATTCTACTTACCGAATACACCCCTTTAACTCCGTTTCCTGGGACACCTCTCTATCGGCAAATCAGGAAGGATCTTCTTACTCATGATCCGGCGCTTTTTGACCTGCAGCATTTTGTTTTGCCCACCAAGCTTCCGCCGCGGGATCTTTATCGCCTGCAGATGGAGTTTAGCGGGCGCTCAGTGTTCCGGGTGATCAAGCACCTTCTTTTCCACCGCCCCGGCATGCTCTTTCGGCCACACATTTTTAAGGTGTTGTGGGGAGTTTGGAAAAATTTCCGGGCCTATCAGAGGGCTCATCTCGACATTCCATGTGAAGTGACCCCGCAAGTGCTCAGTCATGGCGGCGGATTGGCAGGTTAAGAATGAACCTGAGAGTGACGTATCAAGGATGGTCGGGATGTGTGCTGGCGGCTCCAGGGTGTATTCCTCTGTATTTTGACCCCGCTCCCGGCTCAACTCTTAGCGACCAGAAAAAGGTAGTTTTTATCACTCATGGGCATCCGGAGCATGTAGAGGGCATCGCGTCGCATCTTCAGAGCTGTCGTAAGCACGGAATTTCGGTTTTGGGTTCCACTTCGGTTTGCAAATATTTGAAAGCTCGATCGAGTAATCCTGCCGATTCGTTCATTCCCGTGAACTCGGGGTCCAGCCTGACCTTGCACGATTGGAGTGTGAATGTATTTGGTTGGGAGCACATGTCCTTGTTGCCTGCCAGTTGGAGAGAAAAAAGAACTTACCTGGGACGATTGCTTCGCCATCCGGTACGTTTGGCAAAGATTGGTGCTCATGGGTTGTCGGGGCCGCGTCATGCGCCCATGTTGGGTTATCGAGTATCCGGGCCGGGTCGGGTCGTTTACTTCGGTGAGGGATTGCATCGGCGCACTACAGGTGCCTGTCTTCAGGCCGCTATGGGAAAAGAAACGGTCGATGTTCTTCTTGCGGCCGTGGAGCCGGAGGACGCTCACGACTTGCCAAGACTGGTGTTGGCAAGCGGCGCAAAGCAGTTACTTGCTTTTGAGGCTCATCGGCCGTGGCGTGAGCAGTTTGAGCTTCCCCAGATCAATCTATTGGATTTGCGAAATGGTCTCCCAGGAGTAAAAGTGTGGTCGCCGGCCCCGGGCGAGGCGGTGGAGATCTGAGCCAATGAAAAATATTGTTCTTGTAACGGGTGCTTCAAGCGGGATTGGGATGGCCGCAGCACGGTTGCTTGCTTCTAGTGGGTTCCATGTTTTGGCTGGGGTTCGTAAGGTTTCTGATGCGGTTGCCTGGGCAGACGTGAGAGGTGTGGAGCCGGTTGTCTTGGATGTAACCAGTGACGAAAGCGTGAGAACGGCCGTCGCGTCGATTCGCCATCGATTGGAAGCGGCTGATGTCGTCCATCTTGTGAATAATGCGGGTATCGCCGTGGGCGGGCCCGTCGAAGGTGTTGATCTCGGCAAGTGGAAAGAACAATTTGAGGTGAATCTTTTCGGCCTTGTTCGAGTCACTCAAGCAATGCTTCCTTGGGTAAGGCGCACAAAAGGCAGGGTACTAAACGTGAGCTCCGTGAGTGGGCTCGCAACCACCCCATACCTTGGCCCCTACAGTGCTTCAAAATTTGCGGTGGAAGCATTGTCAGATGCTCTACGCCGTGAAATCGGGCAATTCGGGTGCCAAGTGGTGGTGGTGGAACCTGGCCCCACCATTACTCCGATTTGGGAAAAGAGTGTGCAAGCGAAGCCAAAGCTGTCGAAAGACTTAGAGGAAGTTTACGGGAAAGATCTGGAAGCGGTGGAACTCGATGTGGAGCGCACCTCCCGAGGTGCCGCCCCCGTTGACCGGGTGGCTCGTGTGATTCTTGCGGCTCTCACGGCGCGCGTTCCGCGCACTCGGTATGTGGTGGGGGCGCGTGGGTTGGCGCTTCAAATGCGCATTGTGGGATGGCTGCCGGATCGTTGGCTGGATGCCCTGATGGACAGAAATCTTCGACGTTGACCGGCTAAGTTTGTCAGACGCTTCGGCAGAAATCGGCTTTCGCTGCTTCAAATTCCTGCACTAATCTTTCAATTACCTCGCTGGCTGGAGCAATGTCTTCGATCAGGCCCACACCCTGACCTGCACTCCAAACTTCCTTCCAAGTGGTTGTGGAGGCTGCTTTTTCAAGTGCTTTTGCGCCCAAGACGCTGCGAACGAGCTTCATGGTCTTCTTTGTGTGCTCATTCTTAAGTAGCCATTTTTCTAAGGGATTCAGATCGAGCCCCTGTTTCTGAATATATGGGGTGTTGATCACCGCTGCTGGGGTTCCAGAAATTTTTAGCGTCAACACAATATCTTCCGGTTCGGAGTTCAGAATTGCCTGCTTATACTTCTCGTCGACCTTGGCTTCACGGGTAGCGATAAAACGAGTGCCGATCTGGACGCCTGAGGCTCCCAAAAGAAGGGATGCTGCCATTTGGCGGCCCGTAGCAACGCCGCCGGCCTGGATCACCGGAATGGAAAGATGTTTGCGGAGATAGGGGACCAGTACCAAGGGTGAAATCGGACCGGCGTGGCCGCCCGCGCCCTGGCTCACGGCGATCACCCCGTCGGCTCCAAGGTCTTGGACTTTTTTGGCGTACTCTAGGGTTGTGACGTCACAGAAAACCTTTCCACCCGCCGCATGCATTTCGCGAATCACATCTTTCGGGCTTCCCAGGGATGTGATCACGAGCGGTACCTTGGCCTCTGCGCAGGCGGTGAGGTCGGAAGTCACCCGCGGGTTGGCTTTATTCACGATAATGTTCACGCCGAAAGGTTTTTGCGTGCGCTCGCGTACCCGCTTTAATGCGTCACGAAATTGATCGTTGCTGCGCCAATTCAGGGAGGGCATGGCTCCGAGGCCGCCCGCATTACTAACTGAGGCCACCAGTTCCTCGTCACTCACTAAGAACATGGGGCCCGCAATGATGGGATATTGGATTCCGAGGAGATCGGTAAGAGAGGTTTGGATTGTTTTCATACCTTCGAGGATACGCTAGGATTCGGTCATGATGAAATTTCTTCTGATTGCCTTGATTCTGTCGAGCCCCGCCGTAGCTGATGTTCTGGAAGGTAAGGTGGTAGGGGTGAGCGACGGCGATACGGTGAAGATTCTTACGGCGGAAAAACGGGAAGAAAAGATTCGTCTCCAAGGGATCGATGCACCCGAAAAAAAGCAGGCTTTTGGTGCCAAAGCCAAGCAGTTCCTATCGGACCAAGTTTTTGGGCAGCAGGTTAAAGTAGAGTTCTCTAAACGGGACCGTTATGGGCGTATCCTAGGGAAAATAGTAAAAGCAGGGAAAGACGTGAACCTTGCCGTTCTCGAGGCGGGTATGGCTTGGCACTATCGGTTTTTTGCCAAAGATCTACCGGAGGGCGACAGGGTTCCCTATCTGCAAGCCGAGGAACGGGCGAGAGCGGCAAAACTGGGGCTTTGGGCCGACAAGGAGCCCACGCCTCCTTGGGATTTTCGGCGAGAGGGCAAGAAGTCTCACTCCAAGAAGCCAAGGAAACGCTAGTTGACAATCATTCTCAATTAGAGTTACCTGGCGACTGTGAAGATGACCCTTTCCTCTGCTCCATTTCGTCAGCGCCTGCGCATACAGTCGCTCTCCGCGCTTTCCCCCGACCACCGTCTGGTGCTCGTGCAAATGGGTCTTGGTGAGGGAGACGAGCTAGAGAAGCTCCAGGTGGCGCCACTCGGTGATCCGGTGAGCCTTCGCATTGGCACCCAGGTTTTTACTCTTCGAAGGGAAGTGACCGATCAAGTGGCGGTGGAGGTGGTCTCGTGAGCTTTGAGATTATCTTGGCAGGGCGCCCTAATTCCGGAAAAAGCACCCTATTCAATCGCATCGCCGGAGCCAACCAGAAGGTGGGAAACTACGCTGGCGTTACGGTCGAGAAGAAGACTGCCGAGATCGTAACAGAAGATGGAGTCACTCTCGACTTCACGGACCTGCCGGGCCTTTATTCATTTAAACCCAATACCCTCGACGAGCAGGTGGCTCTTCGACATTTAGAAGAATCGCGAGGCCGCGGTCATGTTGTGGTGGTTGTCGATGGCAACAACTTGGAGCAGGAGCTCACTCTTCCCATGATGCTGAGGGAGAAGGGATTTTCTCTCACCGTTGCCGTGAACATGATCGACGAAGTGGCTGCCAACAAAAGGATTCTCAATTTGGCGGGCATGACAGAGTTAGCGGGGATCCCATTTTTTGGGGTGTCGGCCCGCACCGGCGAGGGCGTGGAGTCTCTGAAAAAACATTTATCCCGCGTGAGGGCGGCTGCAGCACAACCTGAACCGATACAAGGTCTCTCGAACCACGACGTGGAACAGCTCTTTCAAAATGCTCGGCGCGAAGGGCTAAGAGTTTCCGGCGTGAACCCACCCGGAAACGCCAACGCTCTCCTCCTTCGTGACCAACAGATCGATCGTTGGGTCTTGCACCCATTTCTTTCGCCGATTTTCTTCTTTGCTGTGATGTTCGTAGTGTTTCAGAGTGTGTTTACGTGGGCGGCGCCAGTGTCGGATCTTTTGGAGACTTGGTTGGGTGGGCTCGGTGATTTTGTAAAAAATCATTTCACCTGGGAGCTGGGAGCGTCGCTGATCGCCGATGGGATTCTCGCCGGCGTGGGATCAGTGGTGGTGTTTTTGCCTCCGATCGCGATTTTGTTCTTTTTGATCGGGCTTCTCGAATACAGCGGCTACCTTCCCAGGATCGCGTTCCTCGTGGATCGTCTGATGAAGCCTTGGGGGCTCGACGGAAAAGTTTTTATTCCGCTTCTGAGCTCCGTGGCGTGCGCGGTTCCGGGAATCATGGCGACGCGAACGATCGAGAATCACCGCACCCGATTGATCACCATCATGATCGCGCCCTTAATGACCTGTTCCGCACGGTTGCCGGTCTATACGCTGCTGATCGGTACTTTTATCCCTTCCACACGGGTTGCCGGGCTCAGTCTTCAGGGCCTTGTGATGTTCGGAATGTATATGCTCGGTGTGGTGGCGGCTCTTGGTGTGGCGCTGCTGATGCATCGCTTGGGATTAGAAAGTTCCCGCCCTACCGTGGAGATCATTCATCTTCCTCATTATCGGACTCCTGACTGGATTTCGCTCCTGCGTTTTGTGTGGATGCGGGTTGCGGTTTTTTTGAAGAAAGCCGGTACGGTAATCGCCGGGATGTCGATGTTGCTGTGGTTTGTGCTCTCATTCCCCCAGCATAAGGAGCTTGCAGCTGAATTCGACTCCCGCATTGAGTCGTCGATTTCCGATGTCGACAGACTTCGTTTGGAAAATGAAAAAGCGGCCGCTCTTCTTGAGCACAGCTTCGGTGGGCGAATCGGGCACGCGCTCGAGCCCGTGTTCGCGCCGATCGGTTATGATTGGAAGCTTACGATCGGGGTGATTTCAGCCCAGGCTGCCCGAGAAGTTTTTGTGTCGACCCTTGGAACGATCTTCGCTCTGGGCGCGACCGAAGAGAACACCGAGAGCCTTTCTTCTACCCTTCTTTCCGCAAAGAAACCTGACGGCACGCCTCTTTACCATCTGGGTACCTGTCTTTCGTTGCTGGTGTTTTTCGCTTTCTCCCTTCAATGCGTGAGCACGATAGGTGTAGCCATTCGAGAAACCAATTCTTGGAAGATCCCGCTTCTAATGTGGGCCTACATGTTTGCGTTGGCCTATGTGGGTGCTTTTTTGGCTTACAGAATCGGCGCCCTGCTTCACTGAGCGGGCAGGGCCATCAGTAAACAGAGCTCTCTCGCTCTGTTAGTCCAGTGGCGTTCACGTTGAGTTTGTGAAAATCATTACTGGGAATTTCAAGATTCCTTCGGCAGTTCCGATCTCGGAAAGAGTGGGTCGCCCTTAACCATGGGGGTGCCGGGCGCAAGTCCGCGCCGTTTGGTGGCGTCGGAAAAAGCCGGTTTAGGATTGGCGCCGAGGCGTTCCAGCAACTCGCTCATCTTACCCGGCATCACGGGCCAAAGCAGTACTGCGGCGACCCGAACGACTTCCAAAACCGTATACAGAGTGTCGGCGGCCGCATCACGATCTTCTTTGATCTGCTTCCATGGAGCCTGATCGCCCATGTACTTGTTGGCGTCGTTCAGGACCTCCATCACAGCCTCCGCGGCTCGGCTCGGCTGCATCGCTTCCACAAAAGTCTTTACCCGGGGATGCAGGCACTCCACCTTCTTTAGAAGCTCCTCGGAAGCCGGTGAGGGCGATTTCACGGCAGGAACACGTCCTTCAAAACTCTTCTCCACGATGTTTGATGACCGCGAAAACAGGTTGCCCAGCGTATTGGCAAGATCCGCATTCACCCGACTGATCACGATTTCCGGAGAAAAGGCGGTGTCGTTGCCCAAGTGGAGTTCACGAATCAAAAAGTAGCGAAGAGGGTCCACTCCCACCACATTTTTGATGTCGAGTGGACGGACGACCACGCCCTTCGACTTGCTCATTTTTTCACCGCTCTCTGTGAGCCACCAGCCGTGGGCGAAGATCGTGCGGGGAAGGGGGATGCCTAAGGCCATAAGCATAGTAGGCCAATATACGGCGTGAGTAGTGAGAATGTCTTTTCCGAGAAGGTGCACGGGAGGGCACTCCTTCCACCACTTACGAAACTCCGCTTCACGCTCCGGCTGTTGATAGCCAACGCCGGTCGCGTAATTCAAAAGAGCGTCGAACCAAACGTAACAGACGAAATCTTTGTCGAACGGCAACTCGATACCCCACGCCATTCGGCTCTTCGGACGGGAAATGCACAGGTCCTGCAGGGGCTTTTTTAGAAACCCCAATACTTCATTTTTTCTGAAATCGGGCTGAATAAATCCTGGATTTGCCTCTATGTGCTGAATGAGTCGATCCTGATACTTGCTCATTCGGAAGAAGTAGTTCTTCTCCGTGATTCTAACTACGTCACTTCCCTGTGGTGTTTTTCCGTTTACGAGATCCTTTTCCGTAAAAAAGCATTCTTCGCTGACCGAATACCAGCCCTCATAATCTTGGGCGTAAATTTCTCCCTTGTCCCAAAGATCTTGCAGGCACTTTTGCACCGCCAGCTTGTGAAATTCATCCGTGGTTCGGAAAAAAATATCGTGCTCGATATTGAGCTCTTTCCAGATGGCGCGAAAATTTTTCTGCATTTCGTCGCAGTGCGCCTGTGGAGCGAGCCCCCTCTTTTCCGCGGCCTGCTGCACCTTTTGGCCGTGTTCGTCCACGCCCGTGAGGAACAGTGTCTCGTGTCCGAAAAGCCGATGATACCGGGCGATCACATCCGCCACCACGGTGGTGTAGGCGTGCCCGATGTGGGGCGTGTCGTTGACGTAGTAAATCGGGGTCGTGAGATAGAAGCGCATGGGCCGATTCTAGCGAATCGCCGCCGCCTTTTACAGCGCTTCCGCTACCTGGGTCCCTAGTTCCACTAAGGTTTCCAGTCTATTGCCGGTGTTCCGGAGGATGTCTTGTGATGGCTTCCACTTCCCGGGTTCGCCGAAGAGGATCACGGTGGATCCTCCAAACAAGAAGTACCCTTTTTCTTCGCCTCGGCGAAAATGCTTGCCCTTATGCGTTTGCACGATTTTCCCCACGCACAAGGCTCCTACCTCTACATACGCTAGACGACCGAAAGCTTCGGTCTGTAGGAGGGTTACCTGACGTTCGTTAATCGCAAACACCGCGGGACGGGCTCGCAGTGCCGTGGGATTCACGGAATGCAGCATTCCCTCGACCCGCCAATGGTCCAGTACCTCACCGTGATCGGGGAAGTGAAAGCGGTGGTAGTCAACCGGGCAGAGTCTGGCGAGGAGCACGGGGCCGCCCTGAAACTCTGGGCAGGATCTTCCAAGGATGGCCTCGGCACTGAGATTCAGGCCTTTTACGGGAAATTCCGAAGGCGGGCTTTCCCATCCGAAATACCGGGCCTCAGCCGGTGCGGCCATTTGTTTGGGGACCCCAACGATGGGGCGCACACCTGGACGGAATTTCCGAATAAAGAAGTCGTTGAAGCACGTGAACCCCGGGTCTTCGTAGAGCGACATGTCAATGTCGAAGGCACGGATAAACGGGGCGATCTTACTCCTCGATACGGACGAACTCTGAATGGCGCCGTAGAGGCGGGAAAGAACAGGCCTTACAAGAATCTTGTCGGTGAGACTTAATCCCGCGCTTGTTTCGTAGAAGAGGCGAATCCAGTCGTCGCCGTATACTTTCTCGAGTTCTTCCCGTCCTCGACTACGGTTCCAATAGTGGATTTCCAAGGGTAAGGACTCGATTTAGGAGTCCAGCTTACGGCGCTTTGGCGGGCGAATGCCGACCTTGCGAAGACCAAGAGTGCGACGGAGATGGCGCTCATGTTCGCCCAGGATCATTACAACGACTTCTTCACCATTTAGATCGTAGAGGCTGATTAGCTGCTTCAGTTTCTTGAGAGGGGGGGCGCAGAGTCCGCGTTCGATATTAGAAATAAACTGCGGGGATGAATAGCCCAGCTTGTCGGCCACTTCGCCTTGGCTGAGATTCATCTCGAGGCGCTTGGATTGAAGAAATTTTCCCATCACTTTGAACAGCTCTTGCATGGGTGATTGCGGTCTCCTGAGTTTGTTTAGGGAATTTTTAAAGAAAGATTGGGTTTAGTTCAACAAAAAGTGAGTCAAGAAAAAAATTGGGGCCGTTAAGGCCCCCAATTGAAAATTATCGATGCCTCGCTAACTGGCTCAGAGAACAGATCTACGGAGCTTAGAGGAGAAGTAGTCGACCACCATCACAAGCGCCAGAATCACGAGCACCACGGTGGCTACCTTTTGGTACTGGAATAGGCGCATATAGCTCGTGAGAAGGAATCCAATTCCGCCAGCGCCCACGAGGCCGAGCACAACGGCAACGCGAACATTGAGCTCAAATCGGAACAAGAAAAAGCTGATAAAGTGAGGTGCTACCTGAGGCCACACGGCCCAGCGAATCACTTCAAGCTTATTGGCGCCGGCGCTTTCGAGCGCTTCCAGCGGTCCTCGATCGATGGCCTCAATTGCGTCGGCAAAAAGCTTGCCGAGCATACCTATGGAATGGATGGCCAATGCGAGAGTTCCGGGAAATGGTCCTAGACCTACGGCGCTCACAAAGAATAGAGCAAGAATCAAAGAGTCGATCGCGCGGTCGGCATTCAGAAAGAAAATCGTTACGGCGCGGATCGCTTTATTTTCAAAGATATTGGACGCAGCCAGAAAACCGACAGGAAGGGAGAGGAAAACGGCGATTACAGTGGAAACCCAGGCTAGTTGAATGGTGAGGAGTGTGTCCGTAAACACTCGGTCAATAATCGTCAGATCCGGTGGCCACATCCTTTTGAGGAAGTCGGCCATGTAGGGCCCGCCTTCGATCAGTTTCGACATGGAAAACTCAACTGCCGTAGCGCACCACCAGGTGAGGGCAAAAATAAACGCCAACACGCAGTACCAAACCGCGGTGCGCCAAGTGAAAGGCTTCGGAGGAGGAAGAGAAACTGGCTTGAGCTTAGTAGTGGTCATGGCGTCAAAACTCACATCTGATCGAACATTTTTTTGTCGACCTGATAGATCTCCTCAATCCGTTCGTCAGTAAGGTCGGAGGGCGGGCCGTCAAAGACCACTTTCCCTTTTCGGAAGGCGATCATCCGCTTTGCATATTTCTTAGCGAGCTCGAGAACATGAATATTAACCAGTACGGTAATTCGACGTTCTTCGTTGATGCGGGAGAGCATCTCAATCACGACTTCAGAAAGCTTGGGATCAAGGGATGCCATCGGTTCGTCGGCAAGAATGATTTTGGGCTCTTGCACAAGCGCTCTTGCGATAGCGACGCGCTGCTGTTGGCCGCCCGACAAGTTGCGGGCTCGTTCGTGGTAGCGCCCGTCGAGCCCGACCGCATCTAAGGCACTTTTGGCAATGGCCTTGTCGTCGTCACTGTAGAGGCCCGTAAGGGTGCGCCAAAGAGGAGCGTAGGCTACGCGCCCGACCAAAACATTTTGAAGTACAGAAAGGCTTTTGACCAAATTGAACTGTTGGAAGATGAAGCCGACTTGCTTCCGAAGATTCACGAGATCGCGTCCCTGAAGTGTCTCGACTTTGTGGCCCAAGACCTCCAGGGAACCTTCCACGGGGTTATTGGTGCCGTTGATCGCGCGAAGGAACGTGCTCTTGCCGGCACCGGACAGGCCGATGATGGCAATGAACTCTCCCTGTTGAATTTCCAGATTCACATCTTTAAGGGCGTAGGTTTTACCCCCGTCGAAGCTTCTGGAAAGATCTCGCGCGATAATCGACATGAGTCAGCGTCCGATCAGTTGATGTCGATGCCGACCACTTTAGCGGCGGCGCGCACGATGTCGTAGTCTTTAGAGGTGGCGGGCTTCATTCCGTCGACTCGATAGAGATCGGTAAGAATCTTTCGTCCCTTCTCGTCTTTACCCATATCACCCAAAAGTTTCACGGTTAGATCCACGAGCTCCTTGTTTGCTGCAGCAAACTTGTTGGATGTTGCCATGGTGTCGGCAGGAATGGCGTCTGTGACGAACACCACCTGGATTTTCTTTTCTTTATCGAGTGGCGTCCAGGATCCGTCGGTGCCGGCTTTGTCGTTCACATAGGTGGCGGCTGCGTCTACCGAACCGTTCAGAACGGCGAGCACGGCAGCATCATGGCCGCCGGCGTAGATCTGTTTTCCGAAAAACTTATCGGGGTCGAGCTTTTTCTTCGTGATTAAGCCCGCCTTCGGAAACACGTGACCGGAAGTGCTGGAAGGATCCACCCAAGCGATATTTTTACCCTTGAGGTCCTCGAGAGATTTAATTCCTTTATCGTTTCTCGTGATGATGGCGCTGTAGAAAACGTCGCGACCTTTACGAACGCTTTTCATCAAGACTTTCGCGTCTGCGAATTTTTCGGCTTTCACAAACGAGAAGGGGGGGAGGAATGCAAAATCCACTCGGCTGGATCGCAGTGCTTCGATCAGGGCAGCGTAGTCGGTGGCGATGAAGGTCTTTACCGATTTGCCGGTCTTCTCTTTGTAGTAAGCGGAGAACGCTTTGCTGTTAGTCTCCACTACGTCGGCATTTTCCGAAGGAGTGAAGCCGATGATCACTTCATCTTTGGCGAAGGCCGTGGCGTTTAAAATCAGGGCTAGGATCAGTGGAAGAAATTTCATGGATATCTCCTGTGGAAGAGTTCGCACTTTTCTAACAAAACCGGAACGAAAAGAAACAGCGGAAATAAATTAGGAAATGATTAGCCTAATGCGGGGTGTCGCGAGACTGCATGCTCTTCAGAAACACCACATCGGGGTTGTTATGAACAGCCCAGTCGAGATGGAAATCGCTGGTATAAAGCCCGACCAAATTGCCTAGGCGATCCTGCACAAATGTGGCTGTGCCCTTAACGGAATAAGGATCAGGTGCTTGGCTGCGGCCATCCTTATAGCGAACCCAGCGGGCATGCTTATAGGGTTGGGTACGGAGTTTCACGTCTACTCCATACTCGTCCTGCATACGAAACAATAGAACCTCAAACTGAAGCATGCCCACCGCGGCCAGTAGTGGATCCTGGTCTCCTACTCTTGGGTCAACGAAATACTGCACCGTACCTTCGTCGCAGAGTTCTAATAGACCCTTATTGAACTGCTTTCGCTTCATGGGATCTTTCAAGTCCACTTTGGCGAAATGTTCGGGAGTAAACTGGGGTATTCCGGCGAACTCGATCTTTCGGCCGCCCGTGAAAATGGTGTCGCCGATTTTGAAGTTCCCAGTGTCGTGAAGTCCAAGGATGTCGCCGGCGAAAGCTATGTCCACGGTGCTGCGATCTCTGGCCAAAAACTGTTGGGAGTGGGCGAGGCGCACTTCTCGGCCAAGGCGGGAATGCTTCGCGTACATGTTTCTTTCGAAGCGACCGGAGCAAATGCGAAGAAATGCAATTCGGTCTCGATGGTTTTTGTCCATGTTCGCTTGAATTTTGAACACGAAGGCGGAGAAAAACGGATCACTGGGGTGCACGGGGCCGTCGAACGCCGGCTGATCGCCGGGGCCTGGGGCAATCTCCACGAAGAGTTCCAAGAAGTGGCGAACACCGAAGTTGGTGCGTGCCGATCCGAACATTACAGGAGTTACGTCGGCTCTGCGAAAAGCGTTCACATCAAGAGGGCCCAAAGTGCCTTCCACCAATTCAAGGTCCTCCACGAGTTGGTCGTGCAGCTCGGGGCCAATCAAATCTCTCAGCGCTGGATCCGAGGGGGAGGCGAACTCTCTTTCCTCCGCCTCGTCGGTGGCGAATCCCTCGTCTTTGAAAAGAACCACACGTTTAAGAACACGGTGGTAGATGCCTCGAAACCCCTTTCCCATGCCGATGGGCCAGGTAACGGGATTGCACTGAATATTAAGCGTCTTTTCGACCTCATCCATCAGCTCAAAGGGAGAGCGGCCTTCGCGATCGAGTTTGTTGATAAAAGTGAGGATCGGTGTGCGACGCATGCGGCACACTTCGAAGAGTTTTACGGTTTGAGTTTCCACGCCTTTGGCGTTGTCGAGCACCATCACCGCCGAGTCCACGGCGGCGAGAGTGCGGTAGGTGTCTTCGGAGAAGTCGGCGTGACCCGGCGTGTCGAGGAGGTTGATCTTCATTCCCCGGTAGTCGAATTGCATCACCGACGAGCTCACAGAGATTCCTCGCTCCTGTTCGAGCTTCATCCAGTCTGACCGCGCCGATCTGCGCTCCTTCTTGGCTTTTACTTCTCCCGCCTCATGAATCGCACCACCGTAGAGGAGAAGCTTTTCCGTGAGTGTGGTTTTCCCTGCGTCGGGGTGAGAAATGATAGCGAAAGTGCGGCGACGCTCGATCTCGCGTAAGTCCTGCGGATTCACGGCGCCCTCCGATAAACGTCCCTTGGTCCGGCTTGATCGGTGGGCATCAGAAGGATTTCCTGTACATTCACGTGATCGGGACGGTTCACGCACCACAGAACAGCTTCGGCCACGTCGCGGCCCGTGAGGGGGCGAACGCCCTCATAAACGTTTCTAGCTCGCTTTGCGTCGCCCTTAAAACGCACTAATGAAAACTCCGTGTCAACCATACCGGGATCCACGCTGCTCACTCGAACGCCGCTGCCCACGGTGTCGAGCCGGATGGCTTCATTCAATGCTCGAACGGCGTGCTTGGTGGCGCAGTATACGCCTCCGTTGGGGTAAACGGATCGACCAGCAATCGATCCAATGTTCACGACATGACCGGTGCCGCGGGCCAAAAGACGGGGCAAAAGCGCGCGGGTAACCCAGAGAAGCCCCTTCACATTCGTGTCGATCATTTGCTCCCAGTCGTTCGGGTCGCCGCTCTGGATGGGGTCCTGTCCCGCAGCTAGGCCTGCATTATTCACCAAAAGGTCCAGCCGCGAGAGAAGGGGGTTTTTTGCAAGCTCCTCCACCTCATGACGATTTCGGACGTCGAGGGATAGGGGGACGACGTTTATCTCGTTTCGGGTCAGCTCTCGAGACAACGATTCCAGGCGATCCGCACGTCGTCCTGTGATCACGAGGGTAAGAGGGCCGTGGGAGCGTTCCGCGAAAAGGCGCGCGCAAGCTTCTCCGATTCCGCTGGAGGCTCCCGTGATAAGCGCTGTTTTAATGTGGTCGAATCCCATACTTTTTCCAGGCCAAATCGTTGTGGGCCAAGAAATCCTTACCAAAGTGATAGTGTTCTAGCAGAGTTTCGTCCCAGTTTCCCAGGAATGCAGCCGCAATAAAGAGGGCCTCTACAGTAGCTAGCCCTTCCAGTGGGTCTTTTCCTTCCTTGTTGCGGCGCGGATAAGCCGTGACGAAGCCAGCGGGAATCTTCACGAGTTCCGGAAGTGGTCGCTCCACCCGATTTAAGGTAGGGCCCACTTTTTTCCATGTGGAATCAATCAAAGCCAGTGACGTAGGTTTCTTTCCTTTCCGCTCCGACAAACAAATGCCGTCCACATGTAGAAGAACCTCCGACACAAAAGGCGCGATGGGTCGATTTCCTCGAAAATAGCGTAGGGTAAAGTCGCCTCGATCTCGCAATGGATGAATCGTGCATTTGCGAGGGTTCTCGAGCTTGTCGATGAGGATTTCGTAGTGCATGGGGGTTATTGATCAGTAATGTCGACCGGACTCACAAGCTCCTCCAGGGTAAGAGGGGGGCGTGACTCAAACGGATGAACTCGAATGGGGCATTCCTGCACCTCACAGGCTTTGCAATAGACGCGCCGGCATGGGTCTAGATGGAATTCGATCTCACCTTCCAGAAAGGTTTTGTCCACGATTACAGTTTCGAAGGCATGGACCTGGTCGTGGGCCTCCCGTAGCTTCCAAAATTCCGGAATCACTACGTGCCCATCGACATGAATTCTTCGTCCGTTGCGCATGGCGCGCACATGATGGAAGCGAATCATTTCCTTGGAGCGGTTTGCCTCTAAAGCCATGCGGAGTTTTTCGAGAAGTTTATTATCGGCGGCATCGATCAGGCCGTCCACTGCCTTCTTTACAAGCGGAACTCCTGTGAGACCTAGAACGCCGGCCATCAACAGTGCGATTACTGGATCGAGCCACGCGAGGCCGGTCCACTTTACGATTCCAAGACCAAGGATCACTCCGAGGCTGGTGACAAAATCGGATAGCACATGCTTGCCGTCGGCTGTGAGGGCAATGGACTCCGTGCGCTTTCCTGCAACGATAAGAATCACTCCGAGAATTCCGTTAAGTCCGCCCGCAAAAATAATCAGCCAAAGACCCTGCGAGAGATCGGGTACCTGGGGGCCTGCCATTAAATTTCGAATGGCCTCCCAAGCAATCACTAGAGCAGCGAAGGTGATGAGTCCGCCCTCAAAAACCGCCGTAACGAACTCGATTTTTCCATGGCCGTAGGGATGATTGGTGTCGGGCGGAGCGTGCGCCGCTTGCACGGCCATTACCGCAAAAATCGCTGCCACAACATTGACTACACTCTCCAGCGCATCCGACAGAATGGCGGTCGAGCCCGTGAGGCGCCAGGTTTGAAACTTCAGTCCCATGATAAGGAGTCCCATCACCAGGGACAGCACGCTGGCAAAGGTTCGAATTTTCCGAGAGTCGTCCATGTCTCTTTTTAGGGGAGCCTAGAGTCGAATAGCAAGCATTCCGTTGCGTTTATGGAGGGCCTCGGGAAGCGAGGTTTTCGTCCATTGGAAGCCAGACTGAGAGAGACCGTCTTTGGCCGTTCTGCTTACCGAATACGTGGCCAATCGGGCTCCAGGCTTCACAACTCTAGCCACCTCCTGAAAGATCGGGAGCGCCCAGGATTCGGGCTCGGCCTTCGGGGAAAATGGGTCAAAAAACACTGCGTGGAAGTGATGATCTGGAAACTTCGCTAACTCTGTCTCAAAGGTGCTTTCCAGCAACCGGGCAATTAGGCCTTCGCATTTCCATGTTCGACCTTCCAGAAGAGCTACAGTCTCGGTTGCCGCACCGCCTTGACCGGCAAGGTATGCGGCGCCCGTGAGATCTCGATCTATGGAGGTGAACTCGAGTGATCGGAAGGCATGGAGTTTGTGCCAGTCGACCAAGAACTGGAAGTTGGTTCCGAGGCCGAATCCCAGTTCCAGGACCCGAAACGGACTCTCCTGATGCAAATGGGGATGCTCCAATACAGCCGGGCGCAGAAACACCCATTCTGCCTCCGTGCGTGCCGCGTGTCCCGACTTGAACGACTCCCCAACGCCAGGGTGGTACACGGTAAGGCTGCCGTCGCCGGTTTTTCGGAGTTCATATTTCATGAGTCGGTGGAGTTCTACGGTTGGGGGTTCGCGCTTGTCAAATCGCAGGGTAGAATTCAGATCATGCGCATACTTTGTTTCTTCCTCCTCTTCGTTTCCCAGGCGTGGGGAAGTGATTTGCCCTGGAAGCTTGTGCAGGGAAGTCCCTGGATCGATGTGACCGCTTTGGCGGACGCATTCCCATTGAAATCCTGGCATCAGCGCGATGAGGGAAAGCTCCTCCTGGAACACAAAGTGTCGAAGCGCACGGCCATGATGTTGGAAGGTGCCCCCTATCTGATCGCCAATGGAGTTTTTTTGGCGATCCCGGAGCCGCTCACGCGCCGCCAAGACAGGCTACTGCTCAGCGCGGGAGCGATTCGGCAGTTGGGGCGGCACCTCTTTAGTCAGAAAGAGGTTGATGCGCTGGAGTCTTCGCTCGAAAAAGTGGTGGGAGAAATCGATGGCGGCGTGTGCATGCTGCAGCGACCCGTGCATCGGGTGATGCTGGATCCTGGCCACGGTGGAGACGATCACGGTGCGAAGCGCGAGGGAGTAAAGGAAAAAGATGTGGTGCTTCGCTTCGCTTCCATTTTGGCCGAGGAGTTGAGGCGGCGAGGCTTTCTCGTGAGCCTTACTCGAACCAAGGATGTGTTTCTGCCCTTAGATGTGCGTTCGCGCCTGGCCCTAGACTGGAAAGCCGATCTTTTTCTCAGCTTGCATGTGAATTCCGCTCCAGACTCTGAGGTGGAGGGGACGGAAACTTATATTCTCAGCGCAGACGCCACGGATGCGGCCGCAAGAAAACTAGCTCTGATCGAGAACGCTATCCCTGAGGAAGCCAAAAAGCAGGGGAGTGCGGTGCAAGAGATACTTTGGGACATTCAGCAAGTGGCCTACCTTCAAGACAGCGCCTATCTTGCCAGTTACATCCAAGAGCAGGTAGAGACCACTGCCAAGCGCCTACACGCTTCCGGGGTGATTCGTGCGAAATGGAAGAATCGCGGTGTGCGGCAGGCTCCGTTCTTCGTTTTAAATCGAGCATCGATGCCTGCTGCGCTCGTGGAGCTTGGTTATGTAACGAACTCACGGGACCGGCAATTATTGCAGCAGCGATTTTTTCTCGAAAGTCTCGCCCGTGCAGTGGCCGATGGTGTTAATAGATACAAAGAGAGCTGCAAGAAACGGAGATAGCAATGGCGAAGAAGAAACCAAAGGCGTCGCGGGTTAATCGGGTGATGGATCAGGTGAAAGAACCACTTCACCTCCTAGAGACATTGAAAACTGAGGGTTTGGCGAATGCCACCCTGATTTTGGGCATGGCCTCGGAGGCGGCGAAAAATTTCCGCTTGGAACAGCTCCGTCCCCAACTGAAAGAGATGATGCACTCTTTTGGATTTGTGACGAAGGCCGACATTGAACGACTTGAGGAGCGGATCGATGAGCTGGAGAGCCGGCTTTCCGAACTCGAGGGAAGCCCCAGCGACGAAGATGAGTAGATGAGTTTAGAACTCATTTCATACCTCCTCTCTACTGCGCCCGGCCCAACCGTGCGCCAGCTTTGTTCTCCGCGTTCAGGCTCCCGCAACCTAGCTCTGCTAGGCCTTGATCGCCTTCACTTGTGCGGCCGCGCTGGCGCACATTTTGGCTCGGGCTCATAACGCGAGAGAGGGTATGAAATGAGTTCAATCAGCCATATCGAGATTTACGTTTCTGATTATCGGGCAAGTGTTCGCTTCTATGACAAAATTTTAATTCCACTAGGGTGGAAGCGACTTGTTTGCCAGACCGGTCACACCACCTACTCGGATGGTTTTTTAAAGTTAGTTCTGGGCCCCGCGGATCCGAATTTCCTAAAAGACGGCTATCATCGAAAAAGAGTGGGTCTGAACCATCTGGCATTTAGCGTGGAATCAAAGACTGAGGTAGATCGCTTTGTGAGTGGGGTATTGGGGCCACTCGGAATTCCTTGTCTCTACGGGGGCGTTCCAACGGGCGATGAATCGTATTACTCGGTGTTTTTCGAGGATCCAGACCGAATCAAGCTTGAGGTGGTGTGCGCTCCGGGCTACTGCACTCCCGGGCACTGGACTAATAAACTAGAGGATAATTTCGATCCTTATAGTGCGGAGACCTAACTCGTGGTGCCGTTAAAACGGCGACGCGCCCATGTCCGGAACTTCCACGCCCGACCAATCTTTGAAGGTCGTGTATTGACCGAGCCAGGTGAGTTTTACGGATCCAACACTACCAGCGCGGTGCTTGCCGATGATTAATTCTGCTTCGCCCTTATGGTCGGGAGAGTCCTTCTGATACATCTCTTCTCGGTGAATAAAGAGCACCATGTCGGCGTCTTGTTCGATGGCGCCGGATTCGCGAAGGTCCGAAAGCATCGGGCGCTTGTCTTGACGGCTTTCCACTCCCCGGTTGAGCTGAGAGGCGGCGATCACGGGCACATTCATTTCTTTGGCGAGAGCCTTGAGCCCGCGGGAAATTTCAGCAATTTCCAGCTGGCGTTCGCTGGAAGATCCGGCACCCTTGTTTCCTAAACCCCGCATCAGCTGAAGGTAGTCTACAATGACGAGTCCCAGGCCGTGACGAGTTTGTAGGCGCCGGCATCGGCTCTTGATTTCTAGGAGATTCAAGGCAGCGGTATCGTCGATGAAAACCGGCATCTCCGAGAGTTTTCCTGCGGCACGAGTCAGTTTTTTCCAGTCGTCGTCTTGTAGCTTGCGGGCGTTTTTGAGCCGACTCGAGTCGACTCTGGACTCCATGGCAAGGAGGCGCATTGAGAGCTCCTCTCGGGCCATTTCGAGAGAAAACACAGCCACTCCGTTGTTCTTTTCGGCTGCGTGAAGAGCCAGATTCAACATGAACGAGGTTTTCCCCATACCGGGACGGGCGGCCACGATAATAAGCTGACCGCCATGAAATCCGCTGGTTTCCTTATCCAGATCGCGGAATCCAGAAGGCACTCCCGTGAGCTGTCCGTCTTTCATTGCCTGTTCTTGGAGTTGTGTGAAGTTCCTTACGAGAACATCCTTGAGAGCGTCGAAATCGGAGCGGTTGTCATTGGAGGTGGCTGAAAGAACCTTTTTCTCGGTTTCCTCCGTGAACGACGAATGATCTTCGATGCCGGAGTAGGCCTTTTGGCTTTGCTCCTGGCACACACGGATAATTTGGCGCTGCTGACTCTTGTCGCGAACAATTTGGGCGTAGTGGGCGATATTAGAAGTGGAGTAGTCGAAGTCGGCGAGGTCGGCGATGTATTGTCGTCCGCCGGCCTTTTCTAGGAGTCCCTGGTTCTGAAGGAAATGAGACACGGTGATAATGTCGGCCGGTTGCGCCTTAACCTGGAGGAGTTCCCAGATTGCTCGGAAAATATGCTGGTGAGCCTCGGAGTAGAAGTCTTCGGCGCGGAGGTTCATTTCTCCGATTTGTAGGAGGGAGGAGTTCTCCAGGAGAAGTCCGCCAAGAACTCCCATTTCCGCTTCCTGGTTGTGGGGCGGCATTCTTCCCGAGACCGCGAGATCTGGCGAAAAAGACGCACCCGATGGTCTTCTTTCAAACTCCTGCATATCCACCCCTCCGGGAGATAGTTACTTGGTTCTGGCGATCGAAGAAAGGCGCGGCGCCGCTGTAAAAAGAAAAGGCCCAGAATCGCCGGTGGCGATCCCAGGCCGTTTGAGGGTGACTTACTCTACGTCGGCAACTACCGACAGGTTTACTTCGGCCACTACGCCTTCCATAAGGCGAACCGGTACTTTAAAGGTGCCCAGCTTCTTGATGGTGCCCTCTACTTCAATCGAGCGCTTGTCTACTGCAACGCCCTTTTCCTTCAAGGCATCAGCAATGTCTTGATGGGTAATGGAGCCGAAAAGCTTGCCACTATCGCCTGCCTTGCGGCGGATCACGATCGGAGCGTTCTCGATTTGTTTTTGAAGGGCATCCATGTCGGCTTTAAGCTGCGCCATTTTCTTCTTTAGGGCGCGCTTTTGGTGCTCCACTTGGGCCACTTCCTTAGCATTGGCAATGGCAGCCAACCCGCGGGGGAGAAGAAAGTTCCGGGCGAAGCCGGCGCTTACCTTCTTGAGTTCACCAATCGAACCGAGTCCAACTACCCGTTCCTTAAGAATTACGTTCATACTTACTCCTCTAAACTTCTGAATCTCTTTCGAAAATCAAACCAGAGATCGAAAAAGCCAAAACTCACCAGCATCGGGGTCAAAAACAGGATCATCATCCCGTAGACCAAGGCCCGTATGGTCCCTCTCCAGCGAATCGAATCCAGAAAGAACGCTAGAATACTCATTCCCTGAAAAAAGTAAATCAAGATGATGGGTTTCAAGAGGTTCTGGGCCACATCGGTGGCAATTGGTACCTCCCAGATGAGGAGAGCCACCGCCGCAAGAGCGGGCCAAACCAGCCACTCCGGGGTTTTCCACCGCCGTAGAAAGTCGCGTGGAATGCCGCTCCGCTTTACAAAGCCCTTTGGATTCCAGCGAATTAGGGCCACTACGGGGAGCGAACAGGAGAGAAGCAGGGAGGAGAGCAGTAGGCCCGGAACCTCTCTAAGGAACACATCGGGCTGGGAAGCGAGTTTGCGGATTTCTTCCTCAGAGGTGGCGGATAGTTTCTGGCTTCCATCCAGAAGGCTCTTGGCCACTTCGGCAATCAGGTCGTGCAGGGCGGTTCGGGCTTCAGAGAGGGGGTTAACGCCGAAACTCTGCCCCCAAACCAGGGCGCCGGCTCCTAGGAAGGCCAAAATCACTCCCACAGCCAAGGCGACACAAATTTCGACGCGCCATTGTTTCCGGAGGGATTCCCCAAGAACCAGAGCTGGAATTCCAGCCAAAACAAGAAACGCCAAGCCAAGAGGCCACCCTCGGGAGAGAAAACAAAGAAAAGCCCCAAACGGAACCGCAAGCCAGGCAAACCAACGCCCTTTTTGGGGGTCTCCGGTGCCGCGATGGAGGTAAAGGAGAGGCACGGGCGCAAAAACGGCAAATAGAAGGCTTAGGAAAAGAACCGGGGCTAAAAGGGCCAGCGCCAAAGCAAAAGCCCAGGAAACGTGTTCGTTCCTGGGCTTAGCTGGAGCGTCAGAAAGATCCATTCTCAGTTGAGAAGGCCTTCCTCAGACGGCTTCTTTACGCGCTTCATAGGCGAGGGCTGACGAAGGGTTTCCAGGTCCTCTTCCTTGTTCACAAGAATCGAGAGGTATCGAACCACGTTCTCGTTAATTCGAAGGTTACGCTCGAGTTCGGCCACGGTTTCATTGTTTCCGGTGAACCCGAAGTAAACGTAGCGACCACGGTTCTCTTTCTGAATGTCGTGGGCCATGCGGCGAGTGCCCCAATCTTCATAGTTGGCCACTTGACCGCTGTGGGCCTGCACCACGCTTTCGACCTTGCTCTTAAGAGCGTTGATCTGGTCTTCGCCCGTGTGGGGCTTGGCGATAATGGTGAGTTCGTAGCTGGGCATGAACAAAATCCTTTCCAAAATGAATAGCTTTGCTACCTACCACAAGGCCCGGGGAAAAGGGAAGGGGGTTTGCTTAAGCCCTCGGAATGGAATACGTTTTTTCCATGCAATCGAAACCTCCCTTTAGCGCGATCATCCTTGCCGCTGGCAAGGGAACCCGGATGAAAAGCGCCCTCCCTAAGGTGCTTCACCAGGCGGCTGGCCTGCCTCTTCTTATCCATGTGGCCCGGGCGTGCAGGAAGGCCGGCGCCAGCCGGATATACCATGTTTTGGGGTTTGGGCGGGATCAGGTGCTGGCAGCATTGAGGGCTCATGGTGAGTCTTTTCAGGAGGTTTGGCAAAAGGAGCAGCTGGGCACCGGACATGCGATGAAGGTGGCCTCAGAGGCCCTGAGCCCCGACGATGCCCTTGTGATGATCGTAAATGGCGATGGGCCTTTGCTCCGCGCGGAAACGATTCAGGAGATGCTGGCCTTTCATCTCAAAAACAGGGCCGATATTACCCTTGGAGTTATGGATCTGGAGTGCCCCTACGGCTACGGCCGCGTCCTTGGCAAAGGTTCGCGCGTTGCCAGGATCGTGGAAGAAAAGGAAGCGACGGATAAGGAGAAGAAGGTCCGACGAGTAAACGGGGGACTTTATCTGGTGAATCGAAAGGTTCTCGACCAGCTTCTTCCCAAGCTGAGGCCTTCGAAAAAAACGCAAGAACTGTATTTCACCGATGTGGTGGGGTTGGCTTCGAAAGCGCGGAAGAAGGTGCTGGCGTTTTCGGTAGATTCGGAGGAGTTGCTTGGCGTGAACGACATGAAGCAGCTCGCCGAAGCGCAGCAGGCGATCCGACAAAGGATCGTGAGATCTTGGATGCTGAACGGCGTCGCCGTGGAGGATCCGAATTCGGTTTGGGTGGATGTAGATGCGCACTGCGCATCAGGTGCCGTTCTCGAGGCAAATGTTCGTCTTCAGGGGAGAACGCAGGTGGAATCCGGGGCGCGAATTTCCACGGGCTCAGTTCTTAGAAGTTCCCATGTGAAGGCAGGGGCGCAGGTACACTCCTATTCCGTTCTGGAAGAGTGCGTGGTGGGAGAGGGGGCACAGGTGGGGCCCTTCGCTCGCATACGTCCGGGTACCGATATCGGCGATGGCGCGAAGCTTGGAAATTTTGTGGAAGTGAAGAAGAGTCGTATCGGTCGTGATGCTAAGGCTAGCCACCTTGCCTACATTGGGGATGCCGATGTGGGGGAGGGATCGAATTTGGGGTGCGGATTCATTACCTGTAACTATGACGGGGAAAACAAGCACCGCACGGTAGTGGGTAAGAATGTGTTTGTGGGTAGCGATGTGCAGGTGGTTGCTCCGGTGGAGCTCGGCGATGGCGCTTATGTGGCGGCTGGCACCACTGTTACTAGAAACGTCCCCGCCGGATCTTTGGCGATCGCTCGCCAAAAACAAGAAAATAAAGACGGCTATGCGGATCGAATTCGCTCCCGGGCTAAGTTGAAAAAGAAGGACTGAGTTATGTGTGGAATCGTGGGTTACGTGGGGCCTAGAAAGGCGCAGGACCTGATTTACTCCGGTTTGGCGCGGCTAGAATATCGCGGCTACGACTCGGCGGGAATTGCGGTGATCGACGCTCGTGGCGGTAAGCCGGAGACCCGGATCATTAAGGCGCCAGGGAAGCTGAAAGAACTCCGAAAATTTTGGGACGCGATTGATTTTCCGTCAGGGCAGGCTATCGGGCACACACGCTGGGCTACCCACGGGGAAGCAAACGAGGTGAACGCCCACCCCCATAAAGTGGGGTATGTGACGATTGTTCACAACGGAATCATCGAAAACCACCAGGAAATTCGGAAAGCTCTGGCAAGCGAGGGCGTGAAGTTTCTATCGCAAACCGATACGGAACTCTTCAGTCACATGATCAGTCGTCGGCGTGCGCGTGGTGAGTCACTGGTGGAGTCGGTGAGAAAGAGTTTTCAGGAAATTCAGGGTGCATCCGCATTTGTGGTGATGGACGAGCGCGAGCCTGGGCGTTTAGTAGTGGTTCGTAACGGGTCACCTTTGGTGCTCGGGATCGGAAAAGACGAAAATTTCGTGGCCAGTGATGTGCCGGCGATACTCGATAGCACACGCGAGGTTTGTTATCTCGATGATAACGAGATGGCAGAAATCACGGCCGAGCGAGTGAGAGTCTTGGGGCTCGATGGGAAGGAGATTCCCTTGCGAACGAGGACCATCGATTGGCAGCTCGATGCGATCGATAAGCAGGGCTATGCTCACTACATGCTGAAAGAGATCTTTGAGCAGCCGCGGGCTCTTCTTGATACCCTCAGCGCTTTTTTGGACAAGCCGAACGGGCGCTTCACGCTCGATGCACTGGCGGTATCGAAGAAGGTGAACGAGGAGAGACGAAAATTTACGGAAGCGGAACTGGTGGATGTTTTCGCGAAGTCCACTCAGGTGCACATCGTAGCGTGCGGAACTGCCCGTCATGCCGGATTGTACGGGCAAATTCTAATGGAGAAAATTGCGCGAATCCCTGCGCAATGTGAGCTGGCTAGTGAGTTTCGTTATCGGGACCCGGTGCTGCGGCCGACCGACGTGGGACTTGTGGTGAGTCAGAGCGGCGAAACCGCTGATACTCTCGCAGCAGTAAAGCTTATGAAAGAGAGAGGGATGAAGGTGTTTGCGATCTGTAATGTTCGCGACTCCTCGATTCCTCGGGAGTGCGACGGAGTGCTTTACACGAACGCCGGAATTGAAATCGGTGTGGCCAGCACGAAGGCGTTTACAACCCAAATGGCGCTCTTCGCCGTTTTGGCTGGGGCTTTGGCTCGTAGAACAGGCGCGATCAGCGAGCGCGGGGAGCGAGAGTGGGTGGAGGCGCTTTTGCATCTTCCCCATGTGATGCAAAAAACACTCGACCACGCACCGGAACTTGAGGCGCTTGCTAAAAAATATAAAGATAAAAAAGGGTTTCTCTACCTTGGGCGGGGACTTCAACATCCGATCGCTCTGGAGGGCGCTCTTAAGCTGAAGGAAATCGCCTACGTTCACGCCGAAGGGTATCCGTCGGGAGAGCTGAAGCATGGACCGATTGCCATGGTAGAACCCGACATTCTGGTGCTTGCCATCGCGCCAGAGGGCAAGGGGATGGTTCACCAAAAGAGCGTTAGCAATATCGAAGAGGTAAAGGCTCGCCGCGGCACTCTCTTGGGACTTGGCGCAAAGGGCGACTCTCACTTCCGAGAGATCTGCCATGATTTTGTGGAGGTGACTCATACCGACGTTGAGGAACTTCTCGCCATCGTGTCTGTGGTGCCGCTCCAGCTTTTTTCCTACTACGTAGCTGTAGCGCGCGGCACTGAAGTGGATCAGCCGAGAAATCTTGCCAAAAGTGTTACGGTGGAGTGATGCGGATTTGGGTGCTTGCTGCATTGGTTGGTGCGCTGGCGGGGACCATCACGCCGCTCATGTTTTATTTTTTGCAGCAGTTCTCCGGATTCCTTCGTGAGCATGCGCTGGAAGGATCCTGGCGCCTAGGGGCTACCGCATGGGCACTCGTGCTTCCTTGGATCGGTGCGGGGGTTGCATTTGGGGTGATCGCTCTATTTCGCGCCTATCGTTCAGCCGATGGCTTTACCTATTTCTTTTCGGATCTCCACTTTCAGGACGGGCGGCGAAAGCTCCGATACTCGTTTGCCCATGGTCTGGCGGCACTAGCGATGATTTTCGGTGGCGGCATAGTTGGGTTAGAGGCTTTCGGAGTGGAGTTTTTCTCGTCGCTCGCATCTTGGGTTGGATCCAGAGCCCGTCTTTCCGCTAATCAGATCCGAACCCTCACGGCAGCCGGAGCAGCTGCGGCGATAGCGGCACTCCTCGGACAACCGCTGGCGGCTTTTCTTCTTGTTGTGGAGCTTCTCTACGGTTGGGGGAGTCGTTCATTCCCGGTGGGAATTTATGCGGTTACGGCCTTCGTATCAGCCAGTGTGAGTGCATCGCTTTCTCAACCTGGCGGAGTGCTGGGGATGATCACTGGTCCCGACTACGGACTGTCGCTTCTCTTTGCTGGTGAAGTTTCGGATGTGGATCCAATCCGTGGTGTTGCTGCATTTTTGGTTGTTGTTCCCTTGGCCGCTGTGTTGGCAAATCTCTTGGTTTGGTGTCATCGCCGAACAGACGCTGAGTTCCACAATCTATTCAGCACTCGAAGGTCCACTGACTTGTCGCCCATGGCTGTGGCGCTTCGCTTAGGTTTTTGGGCCTTACTTACGGGCGTGGTGTTTTTAAAAATTCCGCTTCTTCTGGAACAGGGGGGGATCACTCTTTTAGAGCAAACCTTAGAAGGTGGGATGGCCCTCCGCTTTGTGGCTTTAGCGTTGGTTCTTCGCTTGGTAATCGGATCAGTATCTTACGGGGCGCTTGGCACGATGGGCATTATTTTTCCCGTTTTGGTAACGGCGGGACTCGCAGGTGCGTTGCTCCATGGGTTTGTGGATCCTTGGTTAGGTCTCGGGGGCGCCACATTCGTTCTTTTTTTCGTGGGAGCTGTATTTTCCTCGGCCATGGGCACGCCGGTTGCGGCCACCGCTTTGGTTTTCGGATGGAGCGATGGAGCGGTGAACGGAAATGCGGGATTTTTGCTGCTTAGTTTGGCGGCCAACTTCTCAGCACATTGGTTGGCGGGAGTGTTGGTGAAGGATCGTATGCCCACGATGGGTCTTTATCGTCACGGGATCCGTTTCCGAAATGGCATGTGTTTCAACACTCTTTCTGCGATCAACGTGAGGGATGCGATGCACACTCACGTTCATCCAGTGCCCAAGAGTTCCTCTTTGGGTGATGCCTACAAAACGTTGATGGATTCGCGCTATCTGAAGCTTCCGGTGGTAGATCAAGAGGGAAAACTTCTCGGTATGGTGGCGTTGGGCGATTTCTTCGGGCTCGATACCTGGCGGCGCCTGGGTGATGATTCGCAAGTGCATAGCTTGGTAGGGGTGGAAGAGCTGATGCGCCCTGCGACAGGTGCCGTAAATTCGGACATGAGTCTAGAAACTGCCTTAACAAAGATGAGTGATGAAGAGGTCGTGCCCGTAATCGACGACCGAGGATTTTATCAAGGTATTTTGCTTCGCTCGGATCTTGAAAATCTCTACAACAAAGAGGTTGTGAAGAAGGCGTTCCGCAGGTAATTTTCCGGCGATGGATCTTCTTTCCGATCTAAATGAAAGGCAGCGCGAGGCGGCTGTGGCCACGCAGGGACCGGTGATCGTGCTTGCGGGAGCCGGATCGGGAAAAACCAAAATGTTGATCTCCCGGATTGCGCACCTGATGCAGGAAGGTGTTCCGGCGAGTCAGATTCTCGCGGTGACATTCACCAATAAAGCGGCCGGTGAAATGAAACACCGTGTGAGCTCCCTGCTTTCGCAGCTGCGGATTCAGTCCGGTCATTGGGCTCAGCCTTGGATGGGGTTTTCACAGCACACGCCGGAAGTGAGCACCTTTCACTCCTTTTGCGTGAAGGTTCTTCGACAGGAAGCGGACCTTCTTGGGCTGGCCCGTCCGTTTGTAATCTACGATGACGGTGATCAGCTCTCGTTACTCAAGAAGATTCTTGACGAGCTGAATATCGATCCCAAGAGTTTCAGTGCCAAAAGATTTCAGGGCGCAATCAATGCTGCAAAATGTCAGGCAGTTGGACCAGATGATTTAGTGAAGGGTGAGTTTGCCGGCCCGTTCGGTGAAATGCTTCCTCGTGTCTACCGACGTTATCAAGAGATGCTGCGAGAGAGTTGCGCCTTTGATTTTGGCGATTTGATCGTGAGGGTGGTGCAATTGTTTCAGGAGCGCAAGGATGTGCTTGAGCGATACCAGGATCGATTTCGCTACCTGATGGTAGATGAGTATCAAGACACGAATCGTGCCCAATACCTTTTGGTCCGTCTTTTGAGCGCCAAGTACCGGAATCTCTGCGTTGTAGGCGACGAGGATCAGAGCATTTACAAATGGAGAGGTGCCGACATCCGCAATATCCTCGACTTTCAGCGCGATTACCCGGAAGCGAGAATCGTAAAACTTGAGCAAAACTACCGCTCCACTAAAACAATCATATCCGCTGCTAGCGCCGTTATTCGGAACAACGAGTCGCGCTACGATAAGACTCTTTGGACCTCCAATGGGGAGGGAGAGAAGATTCGATGGGTGAGTATGCCCGAGGAGAGAGCTGAAGCCGAATATGTAACGAAGGGGATTCAAAAGCATCTCTCTAAAGGGTTGGCCCCTACGGATGTGGCCGTGTTTTATCGAAGCCATGCCCAGAGCCGTGCGCTGGAAGAAGCTTTGCGGAGACTGAAGGTACCCTACCGGATTGTGGGCGGCGTGGGTTTCTATGAACGGAAAGAAATTAAGGACTCCTTGGCCTACCTGCGGGTACTTGTGAATCCCGACGATTCCGTGAGCCTCGCACGCATTATCAACGTGCCAGCGCGCGGAATAGGGAACACGACCATTGAAAAACTGGAGGAGTTGGCTCGGGAGAGAAAAATTTCACTCTGGCAGGCCATCGGTCTGGCATGCCGAGAGGGATCGGTTGGGCCGTCCGTAGTTAAGAAGTTGGTACCATTTTTTCAACTTGTGGAAGGTCTTCGGGATACGGCCACTCGCGAATGGGTAAGTGACATTTTTCACCGTTTTTTAGATGCCTCCGGATATGTGGAAGAACTGAAGGCGGAAAATTCAGAGGAGTCGAAGGCGCGGATCGATAACCTTCAGGAATTTGATACAGTAATCAAATTTTTTGAGGAAGAGGCGAAGAGCCGTGGTTTGGCGCCAGGGCATGAGTTATTGAGTGCGTTTTTGGGGCAAGTCACCCTTGAGGCGTCTTTGCTGGATCAGCAGGAGGAAACCGGAGCGGTTTCTCTAATGACTCTTCATTCGTCGAAGGGGCTCGAATTCCCTGTGGTTTACCTGATCGGGTGTGAAGAGGGGATTTTCCCGTCGCGGCAAAGCGTGGTGGAGTCTGAGTGGGACCCGCTCGAAATCGAGGAAGAACGTAGGCTTTGTTATGTGGGCATCACTAGGGCCAAGCAAAGTCTTACCCTCACGAGTGCTCAGGTGCGGAGAATTTACGGACAGGTTCAGGTGGCTGCCCCGAGTAGGTTCCTCGCTGAGATCCCGAAGGAGTTCCTGGAGACAGAGGTAATGCGTGGGGAGATCTCCATGGCTGATGCCTGGAGTCGAAGCTCCCGCTACACCGAACCAACGGTTCAAAGAACCTACGATTATTCCGAGTCTGCCGCGCCGTCCTGGCAGGTGAAGGCGGTGCCGCAGGTTGGAGGCGGTGGAGCCATTAAAGTGGGGCAGCGCGTTAAGCATGCCAATTACGGCGTAGGCACGGTGCGATTGCTGGAGGGGGCGGAAACGGATCGAAAGGTCACGATCGAGTTTTCCGGGCGCCAGGTGAAGAAGTTCTCACTGAAGCATGTGGAGCTCGAGCTCCTCTAGGTTCTTTCGTCAAGGGCACGAAACCGTTTTCAGATTGAGTCTAAACCGCTATTCTTTTCTCTTCCCAGTGAGGCTCTATGAGTGTGATCAATTCCGACGTCACTAGAAAAATCGCAAAGTTGGCTCGTCTCAAAATTTCTGAAGACGAAGTCACCAAATACACCAAGGATCTATCGGCAGTGCTCGATTATGTGGCGCAGCTAAAAGAGGTGAATACCTCCGGAGTAGAGCCGATGATTCATGGCGTGCCCCTGCCTACCCACTACCGTGAAGATGTGGCGCATCCAATTTCGGAAGATGAAGTGAAGAAGTTTTTGGCCTGCTCTGATCAAACGCTTTACGAGCAATTCAAAGTTCCGCAAGTGATAGGGGAGGCCTGAGATGTTTCCGCGCCACCAGTTCAAAAAGGGATGGGAACTTCGAGCCATGTTGGAGGCCAAAAAGGTCTCTGCTGTGGGCCTTGCCACCGAGTACTTGGATCGAATCAAAAAGGATCAAACGAATTCTTTTCTTCTCTCCATGGAGAAAGAGGCGTTAGCTTCGGCGGAATTGCACGATCGGCACGGCTCAAGGAGCCGCGTCTCTGGCATTCCTCATGGTCTCAAAGACAATCTGGTTACAGCAGGTGTGCGGACGACTTGCGGATCGAAGATTTTGTCGAACTATGTGCCGCCTTATTCCTCCACGGTTGTGAAGAAGTTGGAAAAGGCGGGAGCGGTGTTTCTTGGCAAACTCAATATGGACGAGTTTGCCATGGGCTCTTCCAATGAGAACTCCGCATTTGGTCCGGTAAAACTACCTCAAGATCACTCACGAGTGCCTGGCGGCAGTTCGGGCGGTAGCGCGGCGGCAGTGGCTGGGCAACTTGCTGTTACTGCGCTGGGAAGCGATACGGGTGGATCTGTGCGACAACCTGCGAGTTTTTGCGGAGTTGTGGGCTTGAAACCTACTTACGGCCGTGTGAGCCGATACGGTTTGGTGGCCTTCGCCTCCAGCCTGGATCAGATCGGTCCTCTTGCGCTTGATGCTCAGGATTGCGCGGATCTATTGGAAGTGATTTCCGGTTTCGACGAGAACGACTCCACTTCCTTTCGTGCGGATGTCCCGAAATACGGTTTGGCCGTGGAGAGAATTCGTTCCGAGAGCGGAAGGCGGAAAGAATTCATGGAAGGCCTTCGTGTTGGCGTGCCGAAAGAGTTTTTTGTAGACGGCATGGAGCCTGAGGTTCGAGCGGAGATTGAGGGTTCTATTGAGGCCATGAAGAAGGCTGGTGCGAAGATTGTTCCCGTGAGTTTGCCTCATGCGAAGTACGCGCTCGCCGTCTATTATGTGGTAGCCGTGAGCGAAGCAAGCGCCAATCTTGCCCGCTATGATGGTGTGCGGTTTGGTCCTCGGGTGATGCCGAAGGGCAATGAAACCACCTTGGAAGAAATGTATGAGCACACCCGAGGTGAACTGTTTGGGGCCGAGGTCAAGCGACGGATTCTGCTCGGTACTTTCGCTCTTTCGAGCGGTTACTATGACGCATATTACAAGCAAGCCTGTCAGGTGAGAGCGCTGGTTCAGCGGGATTTCAACGAGGCATTTAAGAGTTGCGACGTGATAGCGGGTCCCACAACCCCGACGGTGAGTTTTCAGCGCGGGGCCAAAGTATCGGATCCGCTTACGATGTACCTCAACGACATTTTCACTGTTCCGGTCAATCTGGCCGGAATTCCCGCCGTGAGCATGCCCTGGGGCGTGGGCAAGGGCGGTCTTCCGATCGGACTCCAACTGATCGGCCCCGCATTTTCCGAACAGCGTTTGCTGGAGGCGGTGGCGGCTCTAGAGTTTCTCCACGACGAAAGAGGGGGGGCATGATGAGAGTTCCCATTTACAACGGCTACGAGGTCGTAATTGGACTCGAAGTTCACGCACAGTTGGCCACGGAGTCGAAGCTCTTTGCAGTTTCTCCGAACGACTTCCATCGCCCACCGAATAGAAACATCGACCCGGTAACTACCGCTCAGCCGGGCGCATTGCCCGTGTTGAATCGGAAGGCCGTGGAGTTTGCTATCAAGGCAGGGTTGGCCACGGAGTGCAGGGTAAATCCCCTGAGCGTGTTTTCGCGAAAGAATTACTTCTATCCAGATCTTCCGAAGGGGTATCAGATTTCCCAGTTCGACAAGCCGATCTGTGAAAAAGGACGGATGGAAATCGAGTTTGAAAACTTTCCAGGTGAGCGCGAATCGAAAGTAGTAGGCATCACTCGAATCCATATCGAAGAGGACGCAGGGAAAAGTCAGCACATGGCTGGATTTTCTCTTGTGGATCTCAATCGGGCCGGAACCCCTCTGATTGAGATCGTTTCGGAGCCTGATTTCCGAAGCCCTGCCGAAGCGAGTGCGTATCTGAAGAAATTGCGAGCCATTCTTCAATATATCGGTGTCTGTGACGGAAACATGCAGGAAGGAAATCTTCGCTGCGACGCCAACGTTTCCGTGCGACTCCAGGGAAGTACTCAGTTCGGTACTCGCGCGGAAATCAAGAACGTGAACTCTTTCCGTTTTCTTGAAAAGGCCATCGAGTATGAGATCAATCGGCAGGTGGCGCTCGTGCAAAGCGGTGGAAAGGTTGTTCAGGAAACCCGACTCTACGATTCTGCCCGAAACGTAACCGTGAGTATGAGGTCCAAGGAAGAAGCTCACGACTATCGTTACTTTCCGGAGCCGGATCTTCCACCGTTGGTGCTCGCATCGAGCTGGATTGAGGATATTCGCGGCAAGTTGCCGGAGTTGCCCGACGCCAAGGCCACTCGCTTTGTGAAGGAATTTGAGATCCCTGAATATGACGCTAAGGTGATTACCTCCCAGAAGGCTTTGGCGGAATATTACGAGAAGGCAGTGGCCGTTTCCGGCGGTGAGGCCAAGCTGGTGTCAAACTGGCTCATGACCGAAGTGCTGCGGGTTCTGAAGGATCAGGACAAAGAAATCGAGGATTGTCCGTTTCCAGCTGAGCATATCGGAAGTCTGGTTAAACTGATCAAGTCAGGGGAAATCAGCTCTAAAATCGCCAAGACAGTATTTGAGGATATGAGTACCTCAGGAAAGTCTCCGTCCGACATCGTGAAGGAAAAGGGGCTGATTCAGATTTCATCCCCTGACCTCATTGAAAATGCCGTAAGAAAGGTGATGGCCTCCAGTCCCAAAAACGTGGAGGAATACCGTGCCGGAAAAGAGAAACTTTTCGGGTTCTTCGTAGGGCAAGTGATGAAAGAAACCCAGGGAAAGGCAAACCCTGGAATGGTGAACGAGATCGTTTTGGCCTTCCTTAAAGGAGAAAAACAGTGAAAAAGGTTCTGCTTCTAATCGGTGGGTTCTTTCTGGCGTTTGTGGTGCTTGTGATGTCGGCCCCCTTTTTTGTGGACATCGACAAGTATCGCCCCGACATTTTGGCGGCGGTAAATCAGAAGATTAACGGTAAAGCGGAAATCGGAAAGCTTTCCCTCAGTTTGTGGGGGGCTGTGAAGGTCGGAGCCGACGGCGTAAAAGTTTCAGTAAACGGATTTCAAAAACCTTTGGTGGACTCTAAGGAGTTTCGTCTGGAGATCCCTTTTCTCTCCATCCTCACCTTCCGTCCGGAAGTGGTGGCTGTGTTTTCCAATCCCGTGGTTAGCGTTGAAAAAAATTCGAGCGGAAAACTGAACGTCATGGAGCTCGTGCCGGTTGCAGCGTCGTCTGCTGCGGCTCCTACTGCGACAAGCAGCGGCGAGCGCAGCCCAGCATCCACGACCCAGATTCCCGCATTTCTGGTAGGGGCCTCGTTGGGGCTTTCGGTTCAGAATGGAAAGGTGAGCTACCAAGATTTTATTACTAAAGCCGATTACCGTTTGGACGGATTGGAGCTCAAGGCCCGCAATCTTAGTTTTGCCCGCACGATGGATATTCAATTTGAGGCTCCAGTGAAAGGCTCCGCCAAGGATATGAAGTTTGACGGAATTGTTTCCGGCAATGCTGAGATTGCACCTGTGGTTTCAGGTGGCGCTTTAAGGAGCGCTAAGGGGCAGATTCTTTTGGATGCTTCGAAGTTGGAAGTGGCTTACGGGAAGGATCTTTTCCGAAAGACTAAGGACATGGCCTTTCTATTTCGGTCCGAATTTGATGGCGACGATAAGGCCATGCTCCTAAAAAGGGCGGATCTTACGTTTGCGGACATCAAAGTTCACGCAAAGGGAACAGTCGCTCTTGCTCCCGAACTCAAGGCTCGAGTGGAGCTGGAGAGCGATGGCCTGAAACTCGGCGGTGTGGAAGATTTCCTCCCTCTGGCGAAGGCCTACGGTTTAAAGGGGCTGGCGAAGTTGATTGCCACGGTTGAGGTGCAGGGCCAGAAGTCTTCAGTGAAGGGGGATCTTTCCGTGGAAGATGGTGAAGTCTTCATGAAGGAGTTTTTGAAGGCCCCGATGAAATTGCAGATTAAATCCTCGTTCACCGAGAATTCATTTCAAATCGTGCGCGGGTCAGTGTCTGCTCCTGATTCTGATTTGCAAATAACGGGAAATATCATGAATTTTCAGGCGCCGAAGTTTCAGCTCGTAGCAAATGGGAAGAGCTTTAATCTCGACCAGGTGATGGCAGAATCGAAGACAGCAGGTCTTCAGTTGATATCTGAGGCTCACGCTGCCCCAAAGCCAGTGCTGGTAAATCCGATGGCTGCGATGTCTGCAAATCCAGTATTGAAGGCCATGAGTGGAACCGCTTCTGTGAAGCTGGGTAAACTCACCGCGAAGGGCGCCGTTTTGGAGGCGATCGATGTAGATGCGGCGCTCATGCCAGGAATGGTTTTCCAGCTGAAGAGTGGAACCTTTCGTAGCTTTGGTGGAAGCGTGGCCATGAATGGGGCCTTTTCCCTGGCCTCCCAGGGGCTCGACTTCAAAACTACAGGAAAGGTGAGTGGGGTGCAGGCGAAACAAGCGCTGGTGGCTTATTTCCCCAAGTACCAAAACACTGTGGAAGGAAAGTTCAACGGAGACTGGAATCTTTCTGGAGTTGCCTACCCGGAGCCTTCCCGCGTGAAGGCTCTGAATGGAACTCTGAAGTTGAACGCCCAAGATGGAACGCTTCGCACCGCCGACTTCAAAGACTCTGTGAAGGGCATCTTGGAAAAGGTTCCGTTTCTTAAGAACGCAAAAGTTCCGGATGTGGATGAGGGATTCAAAAATTTCCGTGCAGACTTAAAGTTCTCCGGCGGCATTATTCAAGCGGAGCCCGTGGAGCTCACCGCTAAAGGGAAGGGCTTCGACGTTAAGGGGAAAAGTAAAATTGACGGCACAAGCCTTGAACAAGAAAGTTACTTTGACCTTTGGGATCCCCAAGGTGTTTTGCCGAAGGAAATCAGCCAAGGAGCGGGAAAAGCTTCCTTGCAGCTTCGTGTAACTGGGCTTTTGACGTCACCCAAGACCGACTATGGCTACACCGTTAGTAAGCTTGCATCAACGGCAGGAAAGGCCGCCGCTAAGGACGCTCTCCAGAAAGGGCTCGGAAAGATTCTGGGTGGTCAAAATGAGGGCGGCGGTCAAGGCGGTGATCCTGTGAAAAACATCGGCGATGCGCTGAAGAAGAAGATGAAGCTTTTCTAATGATACGAGCGGGTATCGACATCGGCACCAACACCATCCTTCTCCTTGTTGCTGAGGTGAAGGATGGACGTGTAGCCCGGGTGCTGGAAGATCATGTGCGAGTTGTTAGGCTTGGCCAGGGAGTGGACCAAAATCGCGCATTTCATCCGGACGCAATGGAACGAGCGCGTCGATGCTTTGCTGATTACGCAGAGATTTTGAAGCAATACCCTGGCGTGAAGGTGAAGGCTGCGGCCACCTCTGGTTCGAGGGATGCCCGCAACAGCGGAGATTTCTTTACGGAGATTCGGCAGCGTTGGGGAATTCCTGTGGAGGTGATTTCCGGCGAGCAAGAGGCTCTCTTCAGCTTTTTGGGAGGTATTCCCGAGGGCGGGAACGATCCGTGTGCCTACGCAGTTCTCGATATCGGTGGTGGTAGCACTGAGATCGTGGGGCAGCAGCCGAGTGGCGCGCTTTTTCGTTATTCCTTCGACCTTGGGTGCGTGAGAATGACGGAGCGTTTTCTGAAGCATGATCCTGCCACTCGCGTGGAACTTGATGAACTTCGTGAGTATGTGGTCGATGAACTTGCCTCCAAGCGTTCTCTTTTGGAAGAGGCCGGGAAAAGGCAGATGATCGGTGTGGCCGGAACTGCCACTTATCTGGCATCTTCGGCATTGGGTTTGCCTCGCTTTGATCTTGATCGTGTTCATGGCGCACGACTATCGGCCGCGGCCGTCGACGACCTAATCGAACGATTTCTGCCCATGACAGGGGCGGAGCGCATCGGTATCGGGGGAATGGATCAGGGGCGGGCCGATGTGATTCTAGGCGGAGCTGTCATTCTCCGGGAAGTGCTTCGCGCCGCAGGACTTCAGGAACTTACCGCCTCAGTGCGCGGTCTGAGGTTCGGACTAGTTCTTGCTGGCTGATTTATGAGTTCAGAATCCCGGTAATACCAATACGGATCATCATCACCGCTATCGCTGCAAGGAACAGGGAAGAAATCTTCGAAAGCGCGGCGGCGCCACCCGGTCCGATGAGCGCCACTATTTTTCTGGCGTGACGAAAAGTGACCCATACGATCCCGAGATTCGTGATCAGGGATGCGGAGGTGAGCCACATACCGTGGGACTCTACAAGAATCAGCACGGTGGTAAGCGCCGTGGGGCCCATGATCAGCGGGATTCCTAAGGGCACCACTCCAAGTGTTGTTACGGAGTTTCCGTCGGGGCCGCGATCTCGATTGTAGTGCGATCCGAAGAGTAGGTCGGTGATGGAGAGCACGAGGAGCACGATCCCGCCCCCAATGCGGAAGTCGTTCTCCGTGATCCCGAGAAATCGGAAGATCATCTGACCGGCAAGCAGGAAGAGTAGGGAGATGGCGAGAGCCGTGAAGGTGGCGCTTGTAACGAGGCGCCGTCGATCGCCTTCACTCACTGGCTCCGTGAGGCCGATAAAAATGGGAACGATGCTGAGCACATCGATGGCAACAAAAAGAGGAATGAAGCAGAGAAGGAACGCTTGGGCGAGTTCCATTTACGACTAGAGGCCGTAGTTCTTGGTGGCGTGGGCCCTTTGGGATCGCTCCAACACCACGCGGCTATCCGCCGACGCTGGAGCGGACCGCTGCATCTCCAGCTTTAGAGCGTTCACGAGACGCTTAGCCAGCGCCGGATCTCTGGCCGCAATACCCCGGAGAATTCGATCGCGAAAGCTCGCATCGGCAACACGAAGCATTTCAATTACGTTTCCAAATCCGTCGAACGGAATTCCGTTTTCCTTGCTCATTTAGGCCTTCCCTTTGCTTTCGAGATTCTGCACCTGTTCGGTGAGGTCCTCGCGTAGTTTGTTTACTTTTTTCTCGTTCGAGAGTCGGAGTTCGTCGAATTGACGAGCATACGCCTCTCGCGCCTGGGCGAGCTGTGCTTCGCTGGCTTTTGTGGTGTTATCGAGGCGTACGGTGTGATTTTCTTGAACTTCTGCGAGGCTGCGGTCGAAATCGGCTTCACGGGAGGAGAGTTCCACCCGGTAGGCCGATTCCATCGATTTCATCTTTCGCTCGTGTTCACTCTGCAGGTAGTCGAATTCTTCCTGCTGCTTTTTTTTGAGATCGCGCACTCGCTTGCTGTGTTCCTGGGCTAAGCGATCGGCCTCATTTTGCTGGCCGCTTTTGACTGTATTGACGTTTTCCATGCTCGCCTCCATGCGAACTTCCCTGTATAAAATTATACGACCCCGTATGAGGCTTTGTAAAACAATGCTCGTTGAAGTGAACGTAAAAGTGTCGGGCCGTTGTGATCGGATACTCCGAAACGAGGGTATTTCCGAGTGGTTGAGTCGATCCAGTTGGGATTGGCTGTTTCAGGAGGGACGAATTCGCTCCGAGCGTCGTCTGAGCCCGGGCGACGAAGTTGGACCTGGTACCGTTATTAAAGTGGACTTCCCCGGTCCAGTGCACGGGTTATTGCCTGCTTCCGCCGGAGTGCGGGTTTTGGCCGAGGGCGAAGGCTGGTGGTTCGTGGAAAAGCCGGCGGGAGTGCATTCGGTAGGACAATTTCCCTGGGAGTTTGAGTCGCTGGCCTCTCGTGTGTCTCGTGAGTTAGCAACTAGAAATGTGATGGACCCGGCTGAGTTTTGTCGACTCGCGGACCCTCCGCTCTTGGAGGGAGGGCTCTTGCAGCGACTCGACTTTTCCACGAGCGGGGGAGTTTTGGTGGCTCTGAATCGTCCGATCCGAGCTTCTTTCCGAGAATTGATCCAAGCACGTGAAATGGAAAAAACTTATCTGGCGCTGGTGACGGGAGAGTTTCACCCGCCTCGGGGCGAGGTGATCTTTCATTTGGCCGATGGTGCCGGCGGGAAGAAAAAAGTCGTGCAAACTAATTACACGGAAACGGTAGCGCTGTCGTTCGAAGTCTTGGTTTCTACGGCGAAGGCCACTTTGGTCCGGATCAAAACGAGAGATGGCGCTCGTCATGTGGTGCGGGTGACCTCTGCGGCCATGGGGCATCCTCTAGTGGGCGATCAAACCTATGGGGGGGCTACCGGTGTTTCCCCTGATTATCCCCACCATCTTTTGCATGCGGAGTCTGTTTCTTGGAAGGATGGGGGGCGTCTTTGGTGCCCTATGCCTTCCCCATTTCTGAGATCTTTGGAAGACTGGGAAATCGATGGCGGATCCATTTCTCAGTCGTGAACTGCAAAAAACAGCGGAAGCTTTGGCTGACGCCGCTGAAGACCTTTTTGGTTTTAGTGCCGTGCTCGGAGATGCCTCGGGAGCATCTGTTTCGCATGCCCTCTTGGAGGGATGGGAGCAAGGATGGTTCAACTGGGACGACGGTTTTCCGCGACACTCGGAGAGCCGGGCAAAATTTCACCGCGCGCTCTGGGAAGAATGGCGCCATCGAGATCAGAGCATTCCTGTTGGAGAGGGTATTTTTTTTCAGCTCCGCCCGGAGTTGAGAGCCGCACTTTTTTTGAGACATAAGAGACGCTTTTCCGCTTCGTCGATTGGATTCGTTTTAGGCGTGAGCGAGAGCCAGGTGCGAGACATCTTGCTGGAGGGGCGCACACAATTGTTGGGGCGTGCGCCGGCGGAAGTGGAGGAGTTTTGAGACTTCCTTCGCGAGTGGAGCTACAGGATTTTTTGGAAGGCGCCTCTGAGAGTGGCGAGCTGAACGGCCAGATAGCGGCGCTTTTGGCTTCCAGCGAAGAAATGCGCCTTCGTGCGGCTGCCTATCGAAACGACATGGCTCGGGTGGATCGGTGGATCCCTGATATCCCTCCGCCCGTGGAGTATGCTGCGGAGCTAACGGCGCTGGCTCGGCAGTTCCTGCAGGGGAGGCTTCGCGAGAAGTTTGATCCTGGGAAGTTTCTCCGCAGTGGGGAATTTTGGGTGATGATGGGAGCTGTTTTTCTGGTCACCGCTATATTGGGCGGTGTTTTGTGGGCATTGGCTACCCGCTGGTAAGCCCGCCGAAACGTCAAAAGGCCACTCTTTTCGGACCAAACTTTTCTATGGAGGGGAATATTCCTTAGGTGGCAAGGAATGAAAGTATTGTCCGTAAAGAGCAGCCTTTTCACGGGTCGAACTTTTGGCTCAACCTGTTGCTCATATCTATCGCAATCGATGTGCCAACTTTTAGCAGAGGATTTGATCTCGATACTGTGGGCCGCAGATCATCGAGGATTTAATTCTAATTATATGAAATTATTAAATTAAACGGTTTTTTCGTTTAAGGTCGGCTAGTGGCTCTACCCATTAACTCTGCGGGCAAGCTGGTTCCAAAATGGATCCGCAGCCTCATCTAAAAACGAAACAGTTCCGAAATGGAACTTCTAGCGGTGCGTTATCCAAAGAGATGGTGGTTTGCCAAGTCTACGAAGAGGCCGGGCGCCTCCACATTGGTGCAATGCCCGCGGCCCGGAATTTTATAAAAACGCGCTCCAGGAATAATTCTGGCAAGTTCCTCGGACCCTTCCATCGGAAGAAGCACATCATGTTCGCCATGAAGAACGAGTGTGGGCGCCTTCACGCCTCGGAGTTCCGACCTGAGATCCAGGGAGTTCAGCATGTCGGGAACGGCGCGCCAGATTTTCGGGTGCACATGGAAGGCGGCTTTCGCAATTCCGGTCCGAAGTTCGTTACTTAAATTCGCTTCGTGCATCGTCGACAGAATGACCGTTGCACATAGGTTTTCATCTTTGCTCATCGCTTCGAAAGCGGCATACATTTCGGGACCAAATTGAATCCCTGTGGCTGCCACGGAGTCGAGGAGAATGGCACGGTGAAAAACTTCTGGCGCATTCGCCATTGCGGCAGCACCGATGATCCCGCCCGTAGAGTGTCCCACTAGGTTCACTGGACCCAAAGCTAAGGCACAAATGTTCTCCACTACGTCCTCGGCGAGTGACTCTACATTAAATGGACGATCCATTCCGTCTTGGCTACCGCCGAGTCCACGCCATTCGATTAAAATCGCCGGATGCTTTCCGCCGCCACGCTTCTGCCACTCCGACACAGCTGGTTCCCACCAAAGATTTGCCGCCAGGTTTCCCGGGAGAAATACGGTGGGGAAGGGGAGGAGCTGGGGAACAATCCGAATGTTGAGCTTAATCACTATCGCACTCCTGGCACTTTGAATTTGGCTCGCTCATTCCAGATTTCGCCTCGAAACGTGGAGGCGTCGAAAGTGTCACCTTTTCTCAGGGCTGGATCGCCCTCCACTAAGAGACGAATGAGGCCGGCCGTAAATTGTGGTACGGCTTCGGGAATCTTGTGCTCCGTCCAAGAGGCGATCACGCGCGATGCGCGAGCCCGGCTCGGAACTGCTTCCCAGTAGGCGTCCATTACGCCACGAGGAATATACTGATCCTCTTTGGCTACCACGAGGTAGACAGATCGAGGTTTCAGGTTCTCTGTTTCCTTCTTCGCGTCGAGCTTCCGAATACCTTGCACCATGCGAAAGATGGCTTCCAGCTTCCAGGGGTTTTCGAGCACGTTCGGTTCGGCTGCCGGGTAGGTGGAATAGATGAAGTTCTTCAGAAAGAAATCGTAGAGTTCATCGTCGGTGGAAGGATTCCAAGGCTGGGCAATCCGGGTGAGGGCCACTTGCTGGCGGATCCAGGAGTCCATAGAGGGAAGTGGTTCCGTGAAAGGGGCGAGCAGAATGGTGGAGGCGACCATTTCCGGATACGCATTGGAGAAGCCAGCGGCAATTCCACCCCCGTAGCTGAGGCCAACAAGGTGCACCCTTTTCAATTTCAGCTTACCTAAAAGACTTTTGAGAACTTTCACCTGATCTTGCCAGGTGACGGAGTAGTTCACCGGCAATGGGCCGTTCAGCATTGTCTTGCCCATGCCCTTCATGTCGTATCGAAGAATGCCAAATCCGGATGGCTCAAGAGCTCGACTGAGATCGTTCCAGTTCTTAGTGGAGTAGGTGAGGCCGTTGAGGAGAACAAGTACCGGCTTTCCTTGCTTAGGCTCCGTCCACTCCACCCAAACCTGTTGTCCGCGTCCAACGGTTACAAACTCGCCTTTGCTCTCCGCTGCCTGAGCAAACAGAGCGGTGAGTAGGCCTGCAAGTAACACTTGGAACATCACGCGCATGAGAACCCCCTCGGTTCATTCAGTTTGGGATCAGAGAACGAGACCACCGTCGACGCTGATCACTGTTCCGTTCACGTAGGAAGCGGAGTCGGAAGCGAGGAACAAAACAGCATTGGCGATGTCTTGGGTTTTCCCAAGACGCTGGGCAGGCACCTTCTCGGCCATGCTCTTGAGCACTTCGGCGGGCATCGCTGCGGTCATCTTGGTTTCGATGAACCCAGGTGCCACGGCATTCACGGTGAAACCCGAACGAGCCATTTCACGTGCCCAAGTTTTCGTCATGCCGATAACGCCGGCCTTTGCTGCAGCATAATTGGTTTGGCCAAAATTGCCGTAGAGTCCTACGACGCTCGAGATATTTATGATGCGTTTTCCCGTGCTTTGAGGATTGAACTTTTCAAAGAGACTCTTCGTAACGTTGAAAAGTCCGGTAAGGTTCACGTCGATTACGGACTGCCATTCGTCGGCCGTCATTTTTTTAAAACTCTTGTCGCGGGTGATGCCCGCATTATTCACAAGAACATCCACGCTTCCAGGAAGATGGTTAGCGGCATCAACACAGGAGGCCATGTTGCTGACGTCCACCTTTGTGGTGGTGAGTCGGTCGCCAAAGGTGGAGAGCTCTTGCCGAGCTTGGCTCAGCGCCTCATCCGACCAGTCCCAGATGGCGACTTTGGCCCCTGCCGTAAGGAACTGTTTTGCGATTTCAAATCCGATGCCTTGGGCGCCGCCCGTTATGATCGCTGTCTTGCCGGTGAACGTGTATTGAATATTCATGCGGGGTGGTATACCCGTGGCTTTCGATGATGGTCAAGGAACCGTTCGGATTCCTTTAGGAGGGGTTATGACGCATAGAGTTATTATTGCAGGAACCGGAATGTATGTCCCAGAGCGGGTAGTTCCCAACTCTTACTTCGCCGAACTTTATAAGAATCCGTCCATAGAACAGTTTTTGGTCGAAAAGCGGAATATTCGCCAGCGTCACTTTATGGCCCCCACTCAGATCACGAGTGATTTGATCGTTCCTGCTGTTGAAGAGGCGCTGAAGAACGGGAAAGTTACCGCCGACGATGTGGATCTTTTAATCGTGGCCACCGACACTCCCGACTATATCTCGCCGTCCACCGCATCGGTGGTGCAGCACAGGATGGGGTTCAAGAACGCAGGCTGTTTCGACGTGAACACCGCGTGCGCCGGATTTGTTACGGCGCTCGATATGGGCTCAAAGTACATGCAGGCCGATGAACGCTATCGCACGGTGGTGGTGGTGGGCGCTTACGGGATGAGCAAGCATCTAAACTGGGACGACTACAAGATCACGAGCCTCTTTGCCGACGGTGCGGGAGCAGTGGTCTTGAAGCGGGCGGCTCCAGGAGAAAAGGGAGGAATTCTCGCCTCCAAGCTTCATACCGAAGGGCAGTATCACGACTACATGGGCATTTATGCGGGGGGCACCTTCATGCCTATTACCCACGAGGTGATTGATCGGAAGGATCATCAGCTTCGCTTTGCGAAGAAGATTCCGCTCGAAACCAACTCCGAGGGTTGGCCGCGACTGATCAATGCTCTTTTGGATCGTGCCAACCGGAAGAAGGAAGACGTAAGTCAGTTCTTTCTCACCCAGATCAATATCGGCACGATAGAGGCCACTATGGACAACATGGATCTCCCCCGTGAGAAGAGCTGGAACATCATGGATCGATACGGGTATACCGGATCCGCTTGTATCCCGATGGCTCTGGCCGACGCCGTAAGTAAAAAAGCACTGAAAAAGGGTGATCTACTCGTACTCGTGGGTTCTGGCGGCGGAGTAGCTATGGCTTCCGTAGCCCTCGAGTGGGCCTACGACACCTAGCGAATTTATGAAAGAATCCGCGATCGAACTGGATTGGTTGAAACGTTGGGCGATGTATTCGCCAAAAAACGTCGCGCTCCAGTGTCTCGACTCCGGCCGTGCTTTTACCTATCTAGAGCTTTTTGAGCGATCGAGTCACCTGGCCATAGAGCTGCGAAATCGGTTTAAGGTTGGGCGCGGCGATCGCGTGGCCACCTTGGCTATGAACGAGCCGGAAATGGTGTTTTTGTTTTTCGCTCTTCAGAGACTTGGGGCGATGCTGGTTCCCATCAATTATCGTCTCTCTCCCAGGGAAGTGGAGCATGTGCTCTCCGACAGTGAATCCAAGGTTCTGTTCTATCAGCAACCTTACGAAGGGATCGTTAGAGAGTTGAATCACAAGCCAGAGCAAACGCTTCCGTTCGAAGGCCCGAACTCTTTAGCGGCGGTTCTCTTCACGGATTCAGTGATGAGCGGCGATCTGCCTGTGGTCGGCGACTTTGAGTCTCCGGTGATGGTGCTCTATACATCGGGCACCACGGGAGCGCCGAAGGGGGCTCTGATTACGAATCAGATGCTGTTCTGGAATTCAGTCAACACCGGATTGCGCCTCAATATCACTCCCCGGGACGCGACCATTATCTTTCATCCGATGTTTCATACGTCCGGATGGAACGTGTTGACGACGCCGTTCCTTCATCACGGCGCTAGAGTATTGATGCTGAAAAAATTTGACGCGGATCGAGTGATGCGTCTGGCGGCTTCGGAGAAGGTCACGGTTCTTTTTGGTGTTCCCACGATGATGGACATGATGGTGAGAACACCGGCTTTCCATGAAGTGGAGCTTCCATCGGTTCGTTATGCGATTGTGGGCGGAGAGCCAATGCCCGTGGAACTGATCCGTGTATGGGGAGAAAAGGGTGTTCCTGTGCGGCAGGGCTATGGACTCACTGAATTCGGGCCCAATGTATTTTCTTTGAATGAAGAAGACGCGATTCGGAAGATCGGTTCTATTGGATTCCCTAACTTCTATATCGACGTGAAGATCGTCGACAACGATGGACTCGAGCTTTTCGGTTCCGGTCAGGTAGGCGAGCTTTGCTTGCGAGGGCCCGCTTGTACGCCCGGCTACTGGAAAAACGAAGCGGCCACTCGTGATTCGATTCGCGACGGGTGGTTCCACACGGGTGACCTCGTGAAGCGCGATAATGAAGGCTATTTTTACGTTGTAGGAAGAAAGAAGGACATGTTCATTTCCGGTGCTGAGAACGTGTATCCGGCGGAGATTGAGCAGGTCCTTCGGGCTTATCCTCGAATTCACGAAGTAGCCGTGGTTGGCGTAGCGGATTCCAAATGGGGTGAAGTGGGCAAGGCATTCTATTCTTCCCTGGACCAAGGCCCCATCACGCCAGAAGAGCTTTTGCGCTACTGCGATGGTCGCTTGGCTCGCTATAAGATTCCCAAGCACTGGGAACAGCTAAAGGAGCTTCCTAAAGGAGAAAGCGGGAAGATTCTGAAAAAGGCGCTTCCTCGTTAGGCCTCTGGAATCTATCCTTTAGGTTAGATGAAGCTTTCCTATCTCACGGCCGCTCGATTCTTTGCCGCCTTCGGAGTGTTTTGCTTCCACTTGATTCCCCGTTGGAACCCTTCTTTTGATCAAGATGTGCCGGAGTTGTTTTTGCACCTTGTGAGAACGGGATATATTTTCGTTCCCTTTTTCTTTGTGCTGTCTGGTTTTGTTTTGGAGCACACCTATTCTCGCCAGCTGTCCGTGGGCTGGGGAGAGTTTCTGGTGAAACGTTTTGCCCGCATCGTGCCGGCATTTTGGATCGGGCTCGCTTTAGGGGCCGTTCCCGCCTGGATGGCACTCGCCCGAACGGGTGAGGGGGCGAAGATTTGGGGATACCTCGCCGTGCATCTCGGTTTTTTGGGATCCTGGTTTCCCGATGCCGGCATTGTGAACTATCCGGCATGGTCGATTCATGCGGAAATGTTTTTCTACCTGCTCTTTCCGTTTTTTTTACGACTTCGCGTGGGAAGTTCCCTTCGAGGGGCTCTCATCGGGCTAGCTTTTTCTTTGGGCATCGGTTGGCTAATTCAAGGAGCCACGTTTTGGGTGGAACCTGCGGCCATGATGTGGAACGGACTGAATCAAAATAAGCCCGACAGCCTGGGGTGGTGGTCGGATTTCGTGCAAACCCATCCGATTGCGCACTTGCCTGAGTTTGTGATGGGTATTTTTCTGGCGCGGCTTTTTCGGGCCTGGGAAAACCCGCGATTGAGCTGGCTGATTGGTAGCATTGGGCTGGGCGGTGTTTTCTGGGGAATCGCCGCAGCGCCTGAACTGCCCTACCTTTGGCTTAATGGAATCCTCCTGGCTCCCTTTTTCGCCGCCCTCATTTTGGTCCTCGCCTTTCTTCCGGGGCGGGCGCCTCCTTGGCTCGAGCTTCTCGGAGAAGCGAGCTATGCGCTCTACATTCTTCACGTTCCACTGCGCGACTGGGCCTCCGCGATTCGTAGTAAGAACACGGTGGACCCCATCTTGTTTACGATTGTTGTGATGGGACTGATCCTGGGAGTGTCGGTGCTGGTGTATCGATGGATCGAAATACCGGCTCGTCGGGCGATTCTTCGTCGGCTTAGCTCTTAAAGTCGCGCCGAAGAGCTTTCCGTCTCTCGTGTCGTCGCAAGGCGAGATCCACGAGGCGAGTGAGAAGTTCGCCGTAGGGTATTCCCGAGGCTTCCATCATCTTTGGGTACATGCTGATCGAAGTGAAACCGGGGATGGTATTCACTTCATTGAAGTAAAAAGTTCCCGTGCGCTTGTCCATGAGGAAGTCGACACGAGCCATGCCGGAAAGTTCCAGCGCATCGAAAATCTTTACCGCTAGCGCGCGGCATTCTTCGGCCTGAGGGTCGGTGAGTTTGGCGGGGAGAATAAGCTCGGCGCCGTTTTCGTCGAGGTACTTTGATTCGTAGGAGTAGAAATCGTGGGATCCAGTGGGCCGCACTTCCCCCGGAACGCCGGTGAGATGAGTTTCACCCGAACGGCTGGATTCCAGTACCGCGACTTCGATTTCGCGGGCATCGATTCCCTTCTCCACTAAAACTTTTTCGTCGTACTGAAAGGCGTCTTGGAGCGCCTGCGGGAGATCTTTCCAATCCTTAATCTTGTGTACCCCCACACTGGAGCCCATGTTGGCCGGTTTCACAAACACGGGGAGAGGGAATGCCCCCCTTGCTCGTGCAACTATGGCTTCTCGATTCGACTCCCAGTCGGATTTTTTGAGAGAAACATAGGGGGCAATCGGGCAGCCCGCTAATTGAGCCAAACGTTTGGCCAAATCCTTGTCCATGCCGATCGCGGATCCGAGGACGCCTGAGCCCACATAGGCTACGTCGGCGATTTCCATCATGCCTTGAATCGTGCCGTCTTCGCAGAGGGGGCCGTGCATAACGGGGAAAACAACATCGACCTGGGGGGGGAGAGTTGGAGCTCCATTTCCTATGGGAACAAGGGCCGCTTCATTGCGGTTTACGAGGGTGACTTCGGGCTGATTTTTGAAGATGGGTAGTTCTTTGCCCTTCTGGCTCTCGATCAAAGAGAGGTCGTGATAGTGCCAGCGACCGTCTTTATCGATACCAACCGGAACTACATCAAACTTGTTTTTATCGAGGTTGCGGATAACGGATGCGGCCGATTGGAGCGAAACCTCATGTTCGCCGCTCTTACCCCCATACAAAACGATGACGCGCTTCTTTCCCATAGAGAAAGGTTACCAGAAAGCCCTTGAAATCCAAGGGATTAGGACCGTGTTGGCGCGGGAGAGGGGGGCGGGTTAAAATTAAACATATGCTGGAGAAAAGGATTTTCACCAGTTCCCGTTTGCGCGTCCAATTGGGGCATGAAGCTCTGGAGGTCGACGCTCTAGTTTCGGTAGCTGGCGCAAAAAACGTGCTTCGTGGTGTGGATGGTTCCGCCTTGGCTTTGGCTTGGATGGGGCAAGAAGTGGACGTGGAGTATCGTGGACACCCGCTCAGGGCCCGGATCGTGAGGGAGTCGGGCAAAGACGGAACAGTTTTCAATCTTCGGTTCACCCGCTTGGATCCCTGGATTGCGGATCTGATACGTAAGGACGTGGAGTTTCATGGCCTCCCGTCGCCATGGCGAAGAGGATTGCCCCGTTTACCGGCTCAGGCTGATCATTTGCCGGTTCCATCGGTGGCGGTTGTCTACTTTCGAGGGCAGGAGTTTCTTCTGGGCGTGCGAAATTTCACGCTGGGCGGGCTTTTGCTGGAGCATGTGGGCGACGAGCTTCAGGAGCTGGTGTTCGGTCAAAAAATGGAATTCGACCTTCTCACGAACTTTGGGGAGCGTCTGAACTACCTATCCGCAAGGGTGGCTCATGTGACGGAAGAAATTGACGAGCAGGCCGGAGTTCTAGTTCGCAGAATGCAATTTGGTTTGGAGTTCATGCCCATGAACCTTCTGAACTCCACCAAGTATCGGGCCTTAATCCGCGAGTTTTGTCTGGGCTGGAAGTCGGGGCGCGCCTGATCGGACTACCGAATGGGAATCGCCCGTTCGAATTCATCCTTCTTTTCCTGCTCGCACTTTTTGCAGAGAAAAATTTGCTGATCCTTCGAGCCTTTGCTCACGAACCAGTCGCCCTGTTTCGGGGCGCAAAGGGTGCGGCAGGAGTTGCAACGTAGCTGGCCGCGAACCGGACGAGGGGCTTCTTTCATGATGAACCTCCAGGAATGTAGCCAGGCTTATGACGATGGACGATGAGTCCGTGAGTAAGGTCGTAGGGGGAAAGGGCGACGGTTACCCGATCACCCACCAAAATGCGGATCTTGAACTTTTTCATCTTGCCGCCGATCCGAGCGGTAACGGAGGGACCACCATCCAACTGGATATGGTAGTCGCCTCCACCGGTGGCTATGGTCACGCGACCTTCCACCTGAAGCAAATCGTCTCGTGACAACCGCTACGCTCAGTATCGGTTGCGGCTGAATCCGCGATTTTCTCGGGGCGCCATAGGCTTGGCTTCGCTCACATTTACGGCACGGCCGTCGATGTCTTGACCGTTGAGCTTGCTGATTGCAGCACTGGCTTCCGCATCAGAAGACATTTCCACGAAACCAAAGCCCTTGCTGCGGCCGGTGTCGCGATCCGTGATCACTTTTGCAGATTCCACGGTGCCGTAAGCCGAGAAGGCCTCTTGCAGACTGTTGTCGTTGGTGTTGTAGCTCAGATTGCCGACGTAGATTTTCTTTCCCATAAATCCTCCTCTAAAGGCTGGGAGCCGCTCAGGAGGATTCTTGGGCCCAATGCCCTAGGTCTCAAAAGAAGCAGTTAAGGGAGGCAACATAACACCCCACGGCACAGGAAGATACATGAAAATGCCTGGGGCTGGTGCGGCCTCGTCACCTGGCGAGGTGGTGCAGATGGAAATTGTGCAAGGGGATAGCACCCGTAGAGCGCACATTACTCAATGATTTTACGTTGCCTTCGTCAACGTAGGAGTTTTCAACTGTTTTTACTCCGGACTTGGCGAAAGAGAGAAGAATGCGGTGGCGAGCCTGATTCACAAGGCCTTGGCCCTGGTACTCCGGCAGAACACCTTTGTGAATCATTCTGGCTCTGGGAATGGTTCCGGGCAGAAGCATTCTTCCTAAGTTCCCTAAGTCGCTCCCATTTCGCATTACTTGATTGAAGTCTAGGGTTCCGAAACAAAAACCAATCGGCTTTCCGGAGTCCTCAATAAACAGGAAATGGCCGCGTCGAAAGAGCGGGATCGACCAGCGGGAAATGTCCCAATTCTCCTCTTCTGTGAGAGGTACAAAGCCAAAATGTTCAGTAAAACATTTGTTCACCAGGTCATTCATTACAGCAAGATCCCGGCGGGCGGTGGTTGCTCGAAACGGTCGAATGCGGATGCCCGGTGGCGGAGTTTCGATCTTTGACTCGATTTTCTCGACCAACGCCTGGTTCAGCGGTGTTTCAAATGAATGGAAAGTTCTAAGCGGAGGCACGCTTTCGAAGTGACCAAAAACACGACGCTGATTTCTATGAGGAGCGGCTGTTTGAAAACCGATTTTTTTGCCGTCGGCGTTATCGGGAGGAAGGCTGAAGCCAAGATAGTAGTGGCCATTCATGGGGCCAATGGGATCTAGTTCGGCATATCGATTCTGTACCCAGTTCCAAAAATACCTGGATTCTTCTTCTTGGATTTCGGGAGCGTAAGCAAACGCTCCGATCGAAGCGCGTAGGTTGGCAAGCGAAGCTCCGGGTCTTTTCGGCAGGAAAATTGTTGCCATGAGAATTGGCTTTTCCGATCGCGTAAGGCAAAGAGTTTTAAGCGTGAAGTGATTGCGCAGGAATACGAAATCACCGGTGATCAGTTTTTCGAAAAAAACATCGGGAAAGGAAAACGAGTCGAATCCTTTTTTGTGTACTTTCCAAAGATCGAGATACGCCCGGCGTGTTTCATGAGGAGACGTCTCAGTGCAGGAAAGTTTCATGTTTACCTAGGCGAGCAGTCTAATTTTTTTTGCCTGCCGCCTGACGATCTGTCTTGCATAGATCAGGTTCGGTCCCCACGGCTTATAGAATTCATTGAGGTAGATTTTCAGAGAAGAAAACGATTTCAAGAGGTGCGCGATCTGCTCATCCGTGTGATTGGCATTAAGGGAGATTCTAAGCAGCCCCTCATCCCGAGGTGTAGCGGGGAAGAGAACCGAATTGATGTAAAGCCCCTCGTCGAAGAGCTTTCTTCCTGCCATTAGTGTGCGCAATTCGGGCCCAATCAAAACAGAAATAATGGGAGAGTCGCCGTCGGTCACTTGAAAGCCCAGTTTAAGAAGTTCTTTGCGGATGTGCCGGGACTTTTCGCTCAGTCTTGCGCGAAGGGTTCTGCCTTCATCGGAATCACTGATGGCAATAGCCGCAAGGGCTCCTTCTACGGCCTGTGGTTGAATGGTTCCTGAAAAAATGTAGGAACGACTCGTGGCGCGGAGAAAGTCAATTAAGGATTGGCATCCGGCAATGAAGCCGCCAAAGGCTCCGAGACCTTTCTGAAGAGTTCCGGCGAGAATCAGATTTTTATAGTGAAGACCTTGGGCTTCCACTACGCCGCCGCCGCGTTTTCCGTAGATTCCAATCCCGTGTGCGTCGTCGATATAGAGCAGGGTGTTTGTGCGTGTGCACACTTCTTGGAGTTTTCTAAGGTCGGGCACGGTTCCTTGCATGCTATAGACACCATCTACAAGAATTACCTTTGTCTCGGAATTGTCTTGCTTGAGTTGGTTCTCTACTGATCGCAGATCGCGGATGTCGGTGCGAACCAAGGTGGCTCCTTTTGCGGTTGCGATCAGCCCCGCTTGATGCATGCTGGTGTGGGCATAGCGATCCAGAAAGAGGGTGGTGTCCTTCCTGCCAAACAGCGCTGGAATCGCGCCTTGGTGTGTTTGCGAGGTGTTCACGCATACCATTGCGGCTTCGGCGCCGGTAATTTCAGCAATCTTTTGCTCCAGAACCACAAGATTTTTGTGTGATGAAAATATTCGAGAGCAGCCAGAATGATTCCCCCATTTCGTAAGGGAATTCTTAGCGGCATTGAGCACGGCAGGGTGGGAGTCCAATCCGAGATAGTTGGCGGAACCGAAATTGATCACTGGAGTTCCGTTAATCACTACGTTGCGTCCGCGCACTTGATCGGTCGTGGTGAATTTCAAATGAAACTCTGAAAACAAGTCGCCGTAGCTCCTCATTCTCTTGATCTCCGGTGATTTTAGAAGCTTGGCCATATGGCGCGAAACTGCACTTGGATCTCTGCGGGGTTTTAGAAAATCTGAATGAACCATAGATGGCTTAATACTTAACATAAATAGTCAATTAATTGAATTGGAAATTGGGGCGAGCAATTTTATAAAAAACCAATAAAATCAATAAGATACTTGAATTTTGCGGGCGTTGTCGCTAGATGAACTAGGCGTAGCGCTGAATGAGGTGCCAGCCGAACTGGGTGCGTATCGGCTTAGATGTGGCACCCACTTCGAGGGCAAATGCAGCCTCTTCAAAAGGGCGAACCATCATTCCTTTGCCGAACTCCCCGAGGTCGCCGCCTTCGGCGCCGGAGGGGCACTTGGAAAATTCTTTGGCCACCCCTTCAAATGGTTTGCCGTCCTGAATCTTCCGGAGAAGATCCAGGGCTTCGTGTTCATGATCAACAAGAATGTGTCGTGCCTTAATTTTCATTTTTTCTTCGCCTCTTCCCAGAACACATCAAGTTCGTCGAGAGTGTAGTCCTGGAAATTTCGTCTCGACTTTTTAACTCTGTTTTCCACATGTTCAAATCTCTTTTCGAATCGGTGGAGCATCTCTCGGAGGGCGCCCTCCGGTTCTATCTCGAGAAAGTGGCAAATATTTGCCACGCAAAACAGAACATCGCCTACCTCTGACTCAATTCGAGATTTCAGAATCTTGTTTTTAATCGCTCCCTTTCGAACTTTCTTGGTGGGGCCCAGGGAGGCGAGATCGCGTTCCAGTTCGCCCACTTCTTCGCGTAGCTTTTCCAGAGGGCCTTCCAGGTTTTCCCATTGAAATCCCACTCGGCTGACCCGGTCGATCACTTTCGCCGATCTTTGCAGGGCCGGAAGCTTTTTGGGAATGCCGTCGAGCACTCTACGATCCTTTTTCTCTTTATCCTTCAGGCGTTCCCAGCGCCCGATCACTTCATTGGCCGTTTTTAACTTCGCAGATCCAAAAACATGAGGATGTCGTCGAATCAGTTTGTCGGCGAGGGCGGCGCCTACGTCACCAATGTCGAATTCGCCGGCCTCTTCGGCGATACGCGCGTGGAGGAGAATCTGTAATAGTAGGTCGCCCAGCTCTTCCTTCATCTTTTGGGGGGCGGGGCGCTTCTGATCGAGAATCTCAAGTAGTTCGTGGGATTCTTCGAGGAGAAAAGGGCGAAGGGATCGGTGAGTCTGTTCACGGTCCCAGGGGCAGCCGCCGGGTGAGCGCAATCGCTTCACCACAGCAACCGCGCTGGAAAGGCCTTTCTTCTTCATTGTGCCTGCCGCTGGATGGTGAGGTTTGTGGGGTAGGCGATCTGAATCCCCTCCGACTGAAATTTTTCCAGAATCGCAAATAAGATTTTTTCCTGAATCTCCGAGTAGATGGCGTAGTCACCGCTCTGAACGAAATAGACTACGTCGAAATCGAGAGAACTCGGTCCGAGGCGGTTAAGACGGCAGCGATCAAAACGCCCATGACTGCCTACCGCATCCTTCACGATGCCTTCGACTTTTTTTAGGAGGTGCTGGGGGGTTTCATAGGTGACGCCGATCCAAAACTGCGCCCGGCGCTCCTGCATTCGCTTCCAGTTGCGGATATTGGCTTTGAGAAGTTCGGCGTTGGAATAAACAAGCTGTTCGCCCGTGATGCTTCGCAGGCGAGTGGTCTTGAGGCCCACTCGTTCCACCACTCCGATGTTGTCGCCTACTTGAATCGAGTCGCCGATCACGAAGGGCTTGTCTAGCACGATGGAAAGCGACGCTAGTAAATCGCCCAAGACGTTTTGAACTGCCAAAGCTACGGCCACGCCGCCCACCCCAAGGCCGGCCAGGAGGGTCGTTACATTTACCCCTAGGTTATCGAGAACGAGGAGCGCGAGCGTGGCCCAAAGAGCCAATCGGCCGAGAAAACCCACAGCCACCATGGTGGTGGCCCGGGCCGAGTCGCCACCATTTTGTGTGGAGCGATCCAAGAAAAATCGAATCGTTACGGATCCCCAGAAACCGAGCTGCAGGGCCACCAAGACCACAAAGATGGCGCGAAAGATTCCCGGCGAAATCACGGGCACCGGGAGAAAACGGATCCCCGCTGCAACTCCGAGAACCAACAGGAGAAACATTTTCGTATGGGCTAGGATTTCGACCACCAAGTCGTCGACCTGGGTGGTCGTGCGGGAGGCGAGTGATCGTAGTCTTGCTACCGCCGCCCACTTCACCGCGTAGGCTAATAGAAACACCAGGGTTCCAGCTCCGATGGCGGAAGCCCAGTTCTTCAATGAGTTACCAAAAACTTCCTCCACTCAGCGCCCCAGAGCCAGTCTTTGTATCCGCTCCTCGAGGGGAGGGTGCGAGGAAAGTAAAGCAAGGAAACCACCTCTGCGGCCGGAGATTTTCAAGGTCGCAAGAGAGGAATGGCCATCGTCCACGAGTTGAGTGGTTCGCTGAAGCGCCTGGAGCGCTTTGATCATATTCTCGCGACCTGCATAACGGGCGCCACCGGCATCGGCGCGATATTCTCTTTGCCGGGAAAACCAGGCCACAATCATGGCGCCAACCAGACCGAGCACGATTTCGAAAACCATGGTGAGCACCCAATTAAGCATGGGGCTTGGAGAAGAGCTTTCCCGATCGTCGCTGTTACGGTTCGCGATCGCCGTGGAAATGGCGAAGGCCGCCACTCGGGAAAGGAACATTACAAAGGCGTTCACTACGCCCTGAATGAGGGTCATCGTAACCATGTCTCCGTTGGCGATATGGGCGATCTCATGGCCAAGCACGGCGTCGCGCTCTTCGCGATTCATCCGATGGAGAAGCCCCGTGGAGACGGCCACCAGTGCACGGCTCTTAGAGGGGCCCGTGGCGAACGCATTTACTTCGGGGCTCTCATAAATTCCCACCTCCGGCATCGCTGGCAGACCAGCCGCGCGGGCAAGGTTATGAACCGAGCGCACATACTCGCCAAGCTCCCCGGGAGCATTCGGATCGATCACCTTCACTCCCATCATCATTTTCGCCATGAATCGGGAGAGAAGAAGAGAGACGAACGCTCCCACAAAACCCCAGACGAGGCAGAAGGCCATAAGAGCGCCGTAGTTCATCCCCATGGGGCCGAGGTATCGGCCCACGCCGAGAAGCGAGAGCACGAAGCTTGCCGTGAGCATAATGGCGATGTTGGTGATCAAAAATAGCCCGATTCGCTTAGCGAACATCATAAAGAAAACCTCAGAAATTAAACGTAGGAACCGTTGCCAATAATGTTGGGCACTTCCCGAGATTTGGCAAGTGGCGCAGCGGCCTGTGACCTAATGCGTCACGAGCTCTTTTTTTTGGTAAAGCCAAAGGTAATTGACCCGGCCATGGAGAGCCAGAAAAACCAGAATGCCGGGTTCGTCATGGAGTGGAAATCTATGCCTTCGAAATGGAAACCGTCCACGATGAGTTTTACGCCGATAATGGCCACGAGAATATAGGCCGTGGGTTCAAAGCGCGGAAACTTTTCTAATAGTTTAATGAAAACACTAGCTGCATACCGCATGAGCATGAGGCCAATAATGCCGCCGGTCATAACAACGGCGACTTTTTTCGTGAGTGCCACGGCGGTGAGAATGGAGTCGATGGCGAACGCCACGTCGGTAAGTTCCACGATAACAACCGTGGACCAGAATCCACGCTGAACATGGGATTTTTTGGCGTCTCCTTTTTCTTCCTCTTGGCGCTTATCCCACCAATACTTTCCGGCGAGCCAAAGCAAGTATCCGCCGCCCACGAATTTCACCCAGAGCCAATTCATTAAGTAGCTGGCCAAGGCTATGGCGATAATTCGAAAGAAAACCGCGCCCACGATTCCGTAGGTGAGGGCTTTTTTATGTTGGTGATGCGGCAGACCGCTCACGATCAATGCCAGCACTAGGGCATTGTCGATCGAAAGCACTCCCTCTAGAAAAACCAGAAGTCCTATCGCTGGAAGGTCGGCAAGCTCGAACGGGAAATGCATGGGGCCCATCAAACCCCAACCTCATTCCTCCGTCAACATTCCCGGGAAGAAGCCGTCGTATTTGTTCATGGATCCGTTGAGGACGTCGCCCGGAATAGGTGTGCCCTTTCGGAAGTTAACCTGCACGGTCTTGTCCTGTACGAGCTTCACGAACCCTTTGAAGCGATCCTTTCCGCGGATGAGAAGCATCCATTTCCGTTCCGATGCTTTGGCTCCCGAGTCGAGAACGATACCGGGGAAGTAGTTCTGGTAGACGTAGAAGTAAGACTCGTCGAAAGTCTTTCTCTCCACTTGGCTTCCGCAAAGGAAGAGCGTGGGGGTTCCATCAGGCTTCGCCTTATCGATTGCCTTGGGCTGTACGGTGAGGCAGCGACGCACATCTGCATCGATCGAGAAGCCGATCTCTTCTACGTCGAGTTTTTTGTCCATCGACGTGTCGACTTTATTGTCCTTGCCCCATTCCCGAACGGAATGTGACTCGGAAGTGAACCATTCTTTTCCGCCGGATACGCCCACGCCGATGTCTACCGGGCCTACTTTCCCGCCCAAGCCCACATTGGCCTTCACGCCGCCGCTCCATCCGGATCCGGAGCTCGAGTCTTTGCTTTCTCCACTCGAGAATCCAAAACCCGCGCCCACGGAGAATCCCATGAGGTCGGAATATCGGTGTTCCGGCGCATTTCGGAGCCTTACGGTGTGCCAAGACCGAGTGAGGGTGAGGGTTTCTTCTGGGCTACGTCGGCATCGGCCAACTAGGGCGGGCTTGCCTGAGAAGAAGTATTCGCAGAGGCGGGCGGCGTGGGTGGCCAAGAGCGGATCACGCACGATGGCATCGGAAACTTTTTCCCCTGGAAGAGCGGTTGCCGTTCCGGGAAACTTTTTCTTCAGGAGCTTCGTGTAGAGGGCGAAGGAGTCCATGGACTTGGCCGGGCTTGCCTTCGCCGTGAACGACCTTACCTCTTTTTCTACGGACCGGCCGGTCTTCTGCAATCGGATCCATCCACCCGGTTGGGCGGCTTCGAACATTCCTTCGTAGGCAAGGCTCACCAGTCCCGGGTTGCGATCCACAGGACGGAGCTCCACGAACATCCGGTTTCGTTGCAGGGTGGGGCGAAGATCGTCGAAGCGAAGGGAAAGCTCGGTGTTTACTGCATCGGCCCCGGCGTCGACCGTTTGAGAGAGGGCGGCGAGGGTAGACCCGTCGTCCATGGACTGTATTAGAATCAACAGATGGTATCGGCCGTTTCCGAGATTCTCTGTGCGCCATCCCGCTGAAGTCATGCGGCGAATAACCGGACGAACCTCGAAGCGGAACTTCCGGATCACGGTAAGGTTTAGCAAGCTGTCGAGATCGAACTCGCGGCCTGCGGCGTTAAACGCTGCTCCATTGATGAACATCTCCGAGGCCCCGGCCACGGCCGGAGCTTGGGTGGCGTCGCCGTAGCGCGAGTCAACGGCCACACTCGAGGCGCTTTCATACATCCAAGGATTGAGACTCACCGTTACCTGTTCCTGGCGGTCTTTGTAGAATCCGTCGAGGCTGGTGATCGTAAGTTTCCGCTCAAACGACTTCTCCTTGGCGAAGTAGTCGAAGGCGACCGGCTCGTCCCATTCCAGGCATCCGTTTTCGCTGTCGGTAAGGCGCTCTACCCGCACCTTGCCTTCGCTCTCGACGCGGAACTTTCGGTTCACGATTCCCTGCTCGGAAATAGCGTTCCGCAAACAAGCACGAAGTCCCACATGGATGAGTTTAGGTCTTCCGGTGGACCCGAGCTGGACCACTTCGGTTCTGGTGGCGCGGATTTGCCCCACCACGAACTCGGAAGAGTTTTGCGGCTCCGGCTGGACCTCCTGAGAAGGTCCGGTCCATGCGGCTTCGGCGAACTCCGACGTAGTGGAAACAATCAGGCTGTTGAAACGGCCCATTTGAGCTGCGCCGGTTACGCTCGACAGTCCTTGCGGAGCTTGCACCGGGGTAACTTCCACCTGTAGACGAAGCAGGCTCTCTTTGTTGGGCCGTCGCAGGATTTTCACGGGTAAATAGGCCTGAACTACGTCGTTTGAGAAGCTCACTTCCGTGGCTTCGGCATCGTAGAGCGGTACCAAGTTAGGTCCGTCTTGAGCGATGATTTGGTGACGGATTCTGAACTTTCCGTCGCTCAACGTTTCCAGCACCGTGGCGCCGTCGAGGCCCTTGCGCCGAAACTTTGGCGTAAACTGAATACGAAGTACGCCGTCCACGCCGTCTTGCTGGGCTTTGGTGATTGCCAGTTCGCCGCGGAGGCCGGCCAGGTGAAGCGTGGACTTTCCGTCGCTCGCCATTTGGAGAGCCGAGGCTTTGTCCTTCACTCGCGGCGGAGTGCGGAACCGCAGATCCTTCACCGCTCCCGCCCCTTTGGTCCAGGGGTTAACGGCGATGGAAACGGAAACTGAACCCTTATGATCCTGGATTGCGCGGATCGTGCGCTGGCTTTCAATGAACGTCTCTTCGGCCATTGCTGAAAATGAAACCTGCTCACTCCACTGCAGGCAGCCGGAGGTATCGGTGTCGCGCCGGGCGATCACTTGGCCGCCGTCCAGAATTTCGAAGGTTCGATTTTGGATGCGCTCGAGCACGGCCACGTCTTTGAGGCAGGCGGTGAAATTTACGATCCGCGCGGTAGCCACGCTGGTGAAGTTGGAGTCGGCTCCGGAAGCGTCCGTGGATCCGGTCACTTCCTCCACTACGAAAGTCGCGTCTTGGGCGCCCTGCGCAGACTTATCTTCCGAGGAAGAGGAGCATCCGGCGAAGAATGCGGCAACAAGCAGGGGAAGGAACAACTTAGAAAGGCGCATAGGGCGTCTCCAGGAGGATTTCGGCATACTTAAAATTGTCGCGTTGGAACGTGCGTGGCTCGATGAGGCGGGTTTTGTGGAACCGTGCCGTTACGTCGATTTTTGCCTTGAGAAAACTCACCCGCAAACCGGCCCCCAAGCCTTTTCGGTTGTTATGCCCGAATGCGGCGTTCGTGTAGTAGGCGGGAGCCGAGTCGGCTTCGTTGCGGTAGTGTTCTAATCGAGGCGCGATCTCGATGTCGGTCCACGAGACGGCTGGCTCCACGAAGGCATGACGTCCGCGGTTCTGGCCCTTCGGAGCGCCGGTGTTTTGCAGCGTACTGCCGCCGAAACGGAAGTCGATGTTTCCGAGCGCGATTTCAGTCTCTAATCCGAACTCAAAGCCTCGGTAGGGGTACACAAACTGGCTGGAGGCCGCGATGCCGTTCACGGTGTTTCCATAGAAGCGGCTGTCTTGTGCGATACCTCGGGTGAGGTTTTGGAACTGGAAGTGGGTGGCTCGTCCGCGGAGCAGCCAAGACTCCGGCTGTTCCCATTCCAGCACGAGACGTTCGGTAAATAGGCGAGGAGTATCTTCTTTGCCAGTTTGCTTCTGCGAAAGACGAGTACCGGTGGGGATTGCTTGCTGGAGCTCCACACCGGCGAGCCAAGTATTTCCTTCGGCTTTCAAAATTTCCATGGCGGCGGGGAAAGTGCCGCTGGTCACGAGTAGCTCGCTCTCGAGATGCCTTTGGTTTACGGCGCCGGCTTTTAGGTGGAGAAAATTCCAGGGAAGCAGTGTCACGGTGCCCTCGGAGAGCGACATCCCGGTTCGGGGGCGGAACTCTTCCGTGAAAAGAGAGCTAGACGAGCCGGTTTCCATTACGGCGGAGGCTTCTGCATTGAAGCGCACAAATGGGGATGGAGAGTAGAGGCCGCGAAGCGATCCGCCGAGGCTGACGGTTCGGCTTTGCGAAAGCGAATCGTCAACGGAACGGCCGCCCATGCTTCCCTTCCATTCCAGGGAAGACGAGGCCACGGCTGGGCCTGTAATCATCAGTGCTAGGAGCATCCACGTACGCACGCAACCACCACCACAAAACGGACTATTTCAGTCCAAATTCGAATCTCGTTGATTCTACGGGATTTTATGCGGTGCGTCTATCAGAAAATGACCCCCATAAAAGCCTGAAATATCTTTGTTTTCAATTGGTTATGGATCTGTAGAAGGGTTTTACAGGGTGAGATGGGGCTAAAATGCAAAAATCCCGGCTCGCCCGAGGGGCGAAACCGGGACTTTTGAAGAGCAATGATTAGTGTTGGCCGTGGTCGCCATCACCATGGTGCATGCAATGCATGAACGCGTGGTCGAACTTTCCGCGCTGCTCGTCACTGAGAACATTAAGTCCCGTGATCAACGCGTCACGCATGGCTTCTTTCACCGGTGCGAAGTGAGACGTCAGGTTCGCTTCTGCGGCCGCAACCTCATCTTTAACAACGGGGTGCTTTTTCCAGGCAGCCATCATCTCGCCCATGCCGGCACGAATAGCGTCTTTATGGGACTCCATCACGGCCTTAGCTCCCATCATCGCTTCATGGACAGTTTTGTGTTGCTCGTCGGACATTTCCGAGCTCTTGAATCCCGCGTGAACGCAGGCGTGGAGCTTGTCGCCCTTTCCGTGTTCACCCAGGTAGTCGATCGCAAAAGCCGGCGCCGAAACGAGCGCGAGAATAGTGATCAGAGTTTTCATCGTTTTCCCCTCCAGTTGGTTGTTAGGGGAAGCGTAGATCTCTCAAGGATTCGGGCGCAAGAAAAAATTGGAGGTGACGACTGGACTCGAACCAGCACAAAACGGTTTTGCAAACCGCTCCCTTAGCCATTTGGGTACGTCACCATCGCCCAAGAAACGTGCCTAAAACTACGCCACTGACGTGGGGGTGTCAAACGCCCCGTTTGTCGCCCCAGATGAGTTTATGCATCTGGATCTGCATTCGTGCGGGTAGGCCGTCGTGAAGAATTCGCTCGGGCAGCCATTCCAAGTTTTGCTGCGGCATGACGGGGGAAAGAAGAATCTCAAATTTACCGCCCAGACGATGTTCGTTCACAAAATCACGAGCAAACTCGTAGTCACTTCCGTTGGCGAGCACGAATTTAATCTCGTCTTTTCCAGGCTTGAGATGAGTGAGGTTTTTTGCGCTCTTTGGATTAGCCATTCCGCTTCCTGGCGTTTTTACGTCCATAATGATGCGGACCTCCCGGGGAACCGTGGAAAGATCTTCCACACCGTCGGTTTCCAGCATCACTTCGTAGCCGGCTTCCACAAGTGCTCTAAGGAGTGCGGGCGTTTCCTTTTGTTCCATTGGCTCACCGCCCGTAACTTCCACGAGACGGCACGGATACTTACTGATCTCCTTCAGAATGTCCCCGATTTCCACGTCGCGGCCCTCAAAGTAGGCATACTGCGTGTCGCAATAGGTGCAGCGAAGCTTACAGCCCGTGAGTCGAATGAAAATCGACGGCCGTCCGGCCTGGGAGCTTTCGCCTTGGATACTGAAGAAAATCTCATTCAGTTTCAGCATGGACGTTCTATACCTCAGGGGCTCTTGCGCCGCACCAGAACCTTGAAGTTCTTGACGAAAAACCCCCAAATCGGTAGTTTCCGACTCTCCATTTCGACCCGTGGCTGGGTAGCTCAGATGGTTAGAGCGGAGCATTCATAACGCTCAGGTCGGCAGTTCGATCCTGCCCTCAGCCACCAATTTTCCAACCTCCTGGCGTTCCTTTTCAGGGAGTGCTGCAATTGGGCGAGGGGGGCTTTTGATAGATTTTACGTCTCGCATCGAAAGATCGATCCAGGAGTTCTTCACCGATTTCCGAAGGCCCCGGGCTTTTGTCTGGGTGGCCGTTTCCGGCGGCTGTGATTCCGTAACTTTTCTCCACTCTCTCCATCGCTTGCACCAGAAGCAGCGCCTGCCGATCGCGGGTCTGGGCGTGGTCCACGTGAACCATTCCTTAAGAGGAGAAGAGTCGGACGGCGATGAGGAATTTGTGAAACAGCTCGCACAGAATCTTGGCCTTTCCTTTGAGAGTTTCCGTGTGGTTTGGCAAGTGGGTGAGCAGAAGTCGCAAGCCGCATGCAGGAAAAAGCGGGCAGATTTTTTTCGTGAATTGGTGGACCGAACGGCTCCTTGCTATCTGGCGATGGCTCACCATGAAGACGACTTGGCGGAGACGGTTGCCTTGCGCTTGATGAGGGGCACGGGACTCGGGGGCCTGGCCGCGATGCGCCCTCAGAATGGGATTCGCCTCCGTCCATGGCTGAAGGTTCCGCAGGAGTGGATTCATGGCGCGGCGAAAGAACAGCGCCTTCAATGGCGAGAGGATTCCTCCAATCAGAGCATGAAGTATGAGCGCAATTGGGTGCGCCAGCAGCTCTTGCCGCTCATGGAGTCGCGACGGCCTGGCACGAAACGACATCTCGCGGCCCTGGCGCTAGAGGCCGCCGAGCTGGCTCAGGTTCGACCGTTTCATCTGGCACCATTGGCCACAATGGGGGAGGTGCGGTTCTACTCCCTGGCATCGCTTCGGCAAGCCGACTCGGCGTTGCTCCATAAAATTTTTCCGATGGACCGGATTCATGTGCATCAGTTGGGAAAGTTTTTTCGCTCTAAAGATTCCGGACAATACCCTGCGCCAGGGCTTTCAATTCACTCTTCCTGCGGATTGGTGCTGGTGGCGCCGCAGACTCATGTTCCGTCGTGGGAGATGAGAGTCGAGGGAATGCGTTGGGAGAGTTTGCTCGGTGTGTGGAATCTTTCCGAGGGCGGCTTCTCCAAGGGCGCCCCGCCAAGGGGGCGCTTGAAGAAGTTACAGCTGCCGATCTGGTTTCGAGAAATGGTGCCCTGTCTGCCAAAGGCGGGAGGTGGCTTGGCGCCGTTAGTGCCACCCAATTGGGCGGAGCCGTGGGGAGAGAAGGGCTGGACGTTTCGTCCTTCGGAGTTCGCTCAACGGATATTTCATGGCCGGAGTTCCGGACGCAGCTCCGAAAATCCTTTGGGGCCCGGGCGGGTCAGAAAATAGGCGGCGGCGCCCGCAGAAACAACACCCACTGCGATCAGCCATGTTTGGTTTCTTTTCCACCAGGAAGCGGTCTTCGGGGGCGGGGGAGGAAGTCCGGGCTCCTGAGGGAGAGGAGTTACCTGTTCCAGGGGGCGCACAAGTAGGGCCAGCTTTCCACAATGGGAAACGACCGCCTCAACTGAGGTTTGGTGCTTCCATTTTTCGGCCCCATCGAAATCGATGAGTAACCCGTCTTTTGTTTCCGTCAGTTGGAGAAGGGGGCGAGTGGCAGACGCCGACTCCACGAACTGAATCGTAATCTGGTGGTCTTCGGTCAAACACTGAAGAAGGTAACTGGACTCTTCCGCTTTCTTGAAGTTTTTGATGGGGGCGTGAACATGGAGGACCATATTTGCTTCTACGGGTAGGCTGATGATTGCCAAAAGGGCGATTGCTCGTTTCATTTCAGATCTCCTGAATTTGAGTCGGCTGATGAATGGGAGTGCACTCGGAATCCGGCGTCCAACCGGACGCCTCGGAAACCAAGAGGGTGGAGTCTTGTGGGGAACGGTAGGCTTCTAATGATTTTTCTTTCCCTTCCACGACGTAAAACGCACCTTCGGTTCGTGCGCAGTTGAGCTCGGGCGCATGCTGCCATCCCAAGGCTAGAAGTCTTTCAATTTCGGGGTCTACCGGCTCTTTATTCCAGTCATGGATTACTGTCCCGATGAGTAGAAAAACGAGGCCCGATAGGCCCCAAAAACTCGGCGTTCGCGACGTTCCGATCCAGCTCCTCCATGACTTGATTTCGCTCGCGTTCAAGTTCCCCATGAACCTTCTCCTGTATGCGGTGAATGCTGATCAGACCCTTCAGTAAGACGGCAAAAACCAATAAAATAAAAAGCATTTCGAGTGATGATTGCCCATTAGATTTCATATTGATGTTTCCAACCCCCGTCTTCCGGCGCCTCAGGGCCTTCCAGTTGAATGGCGAAGCTCCACTTCGCCGAGAAGCATCTTGCCCGAGCAAGAGGGCCTTCCTTCCAGCGAATGAGGCCGGGAACGTCGGGGAAAAGAGCACGACTGCGACGGAACAATCCGCCGTGTAGAAACGGAGTGGCGCCGCACAGGATACTCTGAGTGGAGCTCCTCGTGGGCGGGCAGCGGTAGTGCCGAGTCTCCAGAATTTGGTGAGAGGCAATTCGGGAGTTCTGGGCCGTTTCGATAAGGCGGAGAGCGGCAAGGGCGGCTTTCTCCCCCAATCCAGCGGCTGCTCCAAAGCCAGGAATGAAAGATGCTCCCCGAGCCAGGTACACGGTGTTTTGTAGCGGTTTCATTTGTCGATTGGTGGCTGCGAGGAATCGGTGAAGTTCCTCGCGAGAGGAAGTGATTCGTCGGGCGCAGGTTTGGAGCCGGAACTCGGTGGCTTCACTCCTTAGTTGAAGGGTGCCCACCGCGAAGGTGGCGAGAGAGAGTAGGCCGCAAAGGCAGATGATCGGGGCGAATCCAAGAATCATGGAAGGGTTCTCAGCGCTTTAGAAATACGGTTACGCCTCTTACTTTCACCCGCGCTTCCGGTAGGTCCGGGTTTTCAGCGAGTGATCGGATGGCCCGTTGAATGGCCTCTTGACGAGCTACCTGCCTTTCCAGGAGGGCGGCGGTAGAGAGAAAGCCTCCCAGCATCAGTGCCCATGCCAGGGGAATGCTCAAGAAGGCTTCCGTCATGGGCTCAGGTTCACCGGAACGCTATTTTCAATGTGATCTTTGGCTTCCTTAATCTTGCTGTTGAGCTTCGTTCCGAGGGACTTCAGGCTGCTGACGCATACCAATGTTACCAGAGCCACTAGGATGAGATATTCAAGCACGCCTTGCCCAGTTTGGTTTTTCCACATTGCGGGGTCTCCTTTTTGGGGAGTGTGGAGCAACGGATATGCCGCTCTGAGCCGAGAATGGTGGCCGGATGATCGCCGGCGATGGTTTCTTTGGGAAACCGATGGTGAATTGACAGCCCTCCTCTTGCCCTCGCATACTGAAGCAAACTACGGAAATTCCGGGAGATTCCTATGTCCGACAAGCCGTCACTCTACGTGGTCGAAAAACGAGAGGTCGTAATTCTTGTGGTCCTCTTTGTGCTGGTCACGGTGTTGTCGTTCACCGTGGGCGTGAAATACGGCGAGTCGATCGGACGAAAGACGGGTCACACAGAAGCCGTAGCCGAAAAAGAGCACCAGAACGCGGAGGCCGATAAGCAGGGCGGAACTCTGGGCGGAAAGCCTGAGGGGGAGGCTGTGGAAGCCAATTCCCACGATGCGCCCGAGAAAGCATCGGAACATGGAGGCGCCGCGAAGTCTCCAGAGGCTCATGCCGACGAGCCGGTGGCGACGGAAGAACACTCCGATTCGCACTCCGACAAAACTGCCCATGCGGATAAAACTGCGGACAAATCCAAGACAGCTAACGCGACGGCTCCCAAGCTTTCCAACGAAACGGTGCGAGCTGTTGACAAGAACAGCGATGAATACCTGCTGAAGGCCCTTCGCGAGTCGGGAGTGGAGCCGCCCGTGGAGAAAGAGAAGAAGCTTCCCTCGGAAGTAAAAAAGGTGAAACCCGGTTCGTTCGTGATTCAGGTGGGGAGCTATCCTTCGAAGCGCGACGCGGATCAGATGTCGTCCTCCTTAAGGAAGAAGGGACTTGATCCGGTGATTCTTCCGCCGTTCAAGGATCAGCAGGGTGAATGGTATCGGGTTGTGGTAGGCAGTTACCAGACGAGAATCTTAGCGGAGAAGGAAGCGAAGCAGATGCAGGGCAAGGACCTCATCCATAGCTTCTTTGTGAAAAGGATTAATTAAGTCATGGAGCAAAAGATCGTTTCAAAGCCCTGGGGGCATGAAGTCATTTTCGCGGTCACCAAAGACTATGTGGGAAAAGTTCTGGTGATCAAAGCTGGGCATCAGCTTTCCCTCCAGTTTCATAAGGTAAAGGAAGAGACAATTTTTCTGCAGGCCGGTGAAATGCGGTTCCAGATGGAGAATGGCCAAGGGGAAATGGAGGAGCACATCCTTCGCCCCGGTGGCTCCTTTCATATCGCCCCCAACCGCAAGCATCGGATGATCGCCGTGAAGGATTGCGAAGTGTTTGAGGTGAGCACTCCTCATCTCGACGATGTGGTGCGGCTCGAAGATAAGTATGGGCGCACGCCCCAGTCCGGCTCGATCACATGAGTGCGTGGCTTGTAGTGTTGGCTGGAGGGTCGGGCACGCGGTTCTGGCCCAGAAGCCGAGCGCATCGTCCGAAGCAGCTACTCAAGATCGTTGGCGATCAATCCCTGCTGTCGCTTACTTTGGAGCGATTTCAGGGATGGATTCCAGAGCAGCGTTGCCTGGTCGTTACCACCCGCGCTCTGAGTGAGGCGGTTAAGGAAGAGCTGGCGGCGAATCTTCCGGGAGTTCAAATCTTGGCTGAGCCCGAGGGACGAAACACTGCTCCCTGTATTGCGATGGCCATGGAGTGGATTCGGGCAAAAGACGTGGACGCCGAAGTGGTGGTGGTTCCTGCCGATCACTGGATTCCCGAGCGTGAAGAGTATTTGAAAACGATGCGACTGGCGGCTGACCATGCTGCTACTCACCCGGTGTTGTGTACCGTGGGGATTCGTCCCACTCGGCCTGAAACTGGTTTTGGATATATTCGTATCTCCCGTCCCGTGGCCGAGGACGTGTTTTCCGTGGATCGATTCGTGGAGAAGCCTTCCAAGGAAGTGGCGGAGACCATGGTGCAGAGCCCGGAATATCTCTGGAACGCCGGAATGTTCGTGTGGCGCGCGCAGACCTTCTTTCGTGAGCTGGAAGAGCATTGCCGGGAATTGGTGAATGCCTTTCGCCCTTACCGGATTGCTCTCGAGTCGCGGCAAGCCAATGTGGATTCAACTCTGGAGCAGTGCTACCGAAACGCGCCCGTGATCAGCATTGACTACGCATTGATGGAAAAGAGCCGCCACGTGGCGGTTGTGCCCGGAGCGAATTTCGACTGGAACGACCTGGGAAGTTTCCTGGCGCTGGAAGAGGTGTATCCAAAGTGTGAGGGTGGGGTTGCTCGCGCGGACCAGGTTCTTTCGGTTGACTCGGTGCATAACGTTATCGATTGTCCCGGTAAAACGGTGGCCCTCCTTGGTGTGACCGATATGATTGTCGTCGACGCCGGTGATGTGATCCTGGTGGCCTCAAAGGAGCGGGCCCAGGATGTGAAAGTTTTCGTTGACCGCCTGAAGAAGTCTGGACAGCAAAAACTCGTCTAATGCTGGTCGTTTGACGTCTCCCTAATCCTGAAAAAAATACACAGCAATATGTCAGTAAGTGTAAGGCATTGTCCTGATGTTTTTGGGGTTCCATGCCGCTCTGCTTGATGTAATCACCCCTGGTCAAAAAAATTACTGTGTGGGGAAGAGGGGAAAATATGAACAAGTTGTTGTTGGCGGCGATGGTTCTGATGGCCTCGGGTGCTCAGGCTGGCGAAGTGATTCGCTTGAAAGCTACGGGCGCAATGAAGCCTTCGATGCTGGTATCGATGATGAGCGAAGAGGCTTCCGATCTTTGGTTGGTGCAGTGGAAGAATGCTGTTCACGAGAACGAAAAGAGTGAAGTCACCAAACTCGGTGCCACGATTCTCTCCTATGTCCCCGACGATTCTTTTCTTGTGAAAATGGATCGTGATGCTGCCGCCCGCGTTGCGACACTTCGCTTCGTTAACGTGGTGGTGCCTTTCGGTGCCGGATTGAAAATCGATCCCGAGCTTACCCAGCAGGGCATTTTCAGTTTTGGAAACTTCGAAACAGTTTCGGTGCGCGCACTCGACACGGTGACAGAGGCCGACCTTGCTTCATTTTTCACGAACGTGAAGAAGATCGACACGGATCTCTTCGTGGGCCAGACGGAACTTGGAAAACTCTGGAGCCTGGCCGCCCGTGGCGATGTGCTCTGGATCGAGCGTTATATTCCTGTGAAGTCGATGGAGCTTTCCCGTGCGGAACTCCTTGGCGACGAAGCCGCTGCTCCCTCGGAAGCCCCGGCTGCGGGCACCTACACCGGATATGAAAGCGGCACGAAGATCATGAAAGCCGACCATGCCTGGGGTCTTGGATTCACCGGAGCAGGACAGATCGCGGCTTTTGCCGACACCGGTCTCGACAAGGGTGACATCAACAACATCATTCCTGACTTCCAGGGCCAGGTGAAGTCTGGTCACGCAATGGGACTCGGCGGAAAGAGCTGGGGCGATCCTCAGAACCACGGCACCCACGTGGCTGGTTCGATTGCCGGAAGCGGAAAGAGCTCTGCCGGTAACATCAAGGGGACTGCTTTCCAGGCTCGCTTGGTGGCGGAAGGTCTCTGGAGCGAGATTTTGAACAACATCTCGATTCCGAGCATTACCGGTCTTTTCCAGAAGGCCCAACAGGAGGGCGCGTTCATTCACTCCAACTCCTGGGGTGCTCCGAACTCCAACGGCCGTTACGACAACTTCACGGTTCAGGCCGATACCTATGTATTCAATAATCCGGACTTCCTTCCGGTTTTCGCCGCCGGTAACGACGGTGTGGACGGCAACAAGAACGGCGTGATCGACGAAGGCTCTGTGAGCTCTCCGGGGTCTGCGAAGAACGTGCTCACCGTGGGCGCTTCCAAGAACTACCTCCTCCAGGGTGGAATCCAGCGCAAGCTGGCCGAACTCCGCGGCGGTAAGGATAAGTGGGGAGTGGAGCCTCTTGGTAGCTCTCTCTTGTCGGAAGACGAGCGAGGAATGGCGATGTTCTCCAGCCGAGGCCCCGCTGCCGACGGCCGTATTAAGCCTGAAGTTGTGGCACCTGGTACGAACATTGTTTCTGCTCGTAACACCCACCCGAAGGCCGATCCGAACGCCTCCTGGGGTGTTTACAACGACAGCTATCTCTTCATGGGCGGCACCTCGATGGCGACTCCCCTTGTGAGTGGCGCCATGACGGTGATCCGTGGCTATCTCCAGCAGAAGCTGGGTGGTGCGGCTCCCTCTGCGGCACTTATGAAGGCCGCTGTGTCTAACACCGCATTCGACCTTTTCCCTGGTCAGTTCGGTGAGCGCGCTCAGGGTCAGGAACAGCCCACGGTGCGTCCTAACAATCACCAGGGTTGGGGCCGCGTGGCTCTCGATCGCGTGGTTGGCGTGGACAGTGTGATGTACTTCGACGATCGCACCGGTGTTCGCACGGGCGAAGGCAAGATCCTGTCGGTTCCTGCCGTAGCAGGACGCCCTCTGGCCGTGACCCTTGCTTGGTCTGATGCCCCGGGATCGGCCTCTGCCCAGAAAGCATTGGTAAATGACCTGGATCTCACCGTAACCACCCCGAGTGGCGAAGTGATTCAGGCGTTCGGCAAGTCGACTAAGGACAACACTAACAACATGGAGCAGATCGACATCAAGGCTCCTGTGTCGGGCGTCTACAAGTTGGAAGTGAAGGGAGCCAATGTGCCTCAGGGCAAGAATGGCACGCAGCCCTTCGCTGTAGTGGTTTCTGGTGTGGCGAACTGAACTTCCGGTTCGCTTCCCTGCGAAGAGCCTCGCGGATTTATCCGCGGGGCTTTTTCGCTTTGGTTGACGCCCAGGGAAAAGCACTGATATATCTGAATCTTAATGCTGCTCGGCAACGAGTGGCGGCAAAACAAGGAGTTTTAACCTGAATAAATTCGGTCCTTCCCGTCCCCCGTTCGGTGGTGGCGGATTTGGTGGTGGTCCTGGCGGTGGTCCTGGTGGTGGTGGTCGATTCCCCCCGCGTCCTGATCGTAATCAACAACATTCTAACGATGAACATCGAGTGAACGAGCGAATCCGGGTTCCGGAAGTTCTCGTGATCGATGATGCTGGCAATAAGCTGGGCGTTATAGAGACTCGTCGGGCCATTGAGATGGCTAGGGAGAGGGGCCTGGACTTGGTAGAGGTCGCGCCGGGTGTGCGTCCCCCAGTTTGTAAGATTCTCGACTACGGAAAGCTGAAGTACGCGGAAGCCAAGAAACAAAAGGAAGCCAAGAAGAAGCAGGTTTCTGTAACGGTTAAGGAGATCCAACTCCGGCCCCGCACGGAAGACCACGATTTGGAAACGAAGTTCCGTCATATCGCCGAGTTCATTACGAGAGGCGATAAGGTTCGGATCATCCTCATGTTCCGCGGACGGGAGATGGCCTATACCCATCAAGGCTACGACATGCTTCGCCGACTGCAGGAATCCTCCAAGGAATTCGCGGTAGTGGAGCAACGTCCTAAGCTCGAAGGGCGTAGAATGGTGATGCTTCTTGGGCCGGCAAAGAACGCGGAAAGCTGGGATAAAGAGCCGGTACTCGTGCCGCTCAGTACCCTAGCGCCTTTGGATTCCAAGGAAAAGGAAGCAGCTCAGCTGGGGCCCAAAGAGGGCTGATTTTCCAAGGGTTTTCTTTTCAAGAAAGATCGGGTATATAAGCTCGTTCCACAGGAGTGTGATTTTTTATGGCCAAGCAGAAGATGAAGACGAAGTCCGCTGCGAAGAAGCGCTTCAAGGTTACTGGTTCCGGAAACATCGTGTTCCAACACGCCCGTAAGCGCCACATTCTCACCGGTAAGTCGATGAAGCGTAAGCGTAAGCTTCGCAACACCGCAGTGATTCACCCCACCGATCATGAGCGCGCTATGCGTTGCTTGCCCTACGGTGAAGGTTTATAACAGTTTTAAGATTTATTGAGAGGAATAGACCATGCCTAGAGCAAAACGTGGTGTAAAAGCCCGCCGTCGTCGTAAACGCGTCTTTAAGCAGACTGAAGGATTTTTCCTTGGTCGGCGTAACAAGTACTCCCGCGCAGTAGAAACCCTCCACCGTGGATTGGTGTATGCGTTTCGCGATCGTCGCGCAAAGAAGGGTGATTTCCGTGGCTTGTGGGTTACCCGCATCGCTGCTGCTGCTGAGTCTAACGGCGTGAGCTACAGCCGTTTGATCAACGGATTGAAGCTTTCCAACATTAAGCTTGATCGTAAGATCCTTGCCGATATCGCCGCTTTTGACCCGGCCGCTTTCAGCGCCGTCGTGAAGAAGGCCGCTGCAAACATTCAGCAGTAAATTTGAAATCGCGTCAAGCGATTGATAACCTTGGGGAGTTTCAAACTTCCCAAGGTTTTTTCATTTCATGAGCACCCTTCTTCAAAAACTGGATCAAATGGCGGCGTCCTTCCATAATGAATTGGGGGGAGTGGGCTCATCGGAGGCCCTGCAGAACCTAAAGGCCAAGTTTCTGGGAAAGAAGGGTGAGCTCAGTGAAGTCCTTAAGGGGCTCAAGGATGTGGCGCCGGAAGACCGTCCCAAGATCGGCGGAAAAGCTAACGAGCTGAGAGACTCCTTGGAAGCGGCCGTAGCGAGGAAGCAGGCCGAGCTAGAGGAAGCGGAAGTTCAAACAAAGCTTGGTTCCGAGAAGATTGATGTCACGTTGCCGGGGCGCCGAAAGCGAATGGGGGCCGTGCACCCTCTGGTGCAGACCCAAGACAGGATCATCGACATTTTTTCTCGTCTCGGTTTTGCCCTTGTCACTGGGCCCGAGATTGAGACCACGTTTTGTGCCTTTGATGCTTTGAACATCCCGGAGGATCACCCGGCCCGCGACATGCAGGACACGCTCTATATGCCGAGCGGCCGCCCGCTGCGGTCTCAGACGAGCACCATGCAGATTCGCGCCATGCTGGCGCAGAAGCCTCCGCTAAGAGTGATTTGCCCGGGAGCGGTTTATCGAAGTGAATCCGTGGACGCTACTCACTCGGCGATGTTTCATCAGCTGGAGTGTCTCTGTGTAGATAAGAACGTGACCATGGAGGAGCTGAAGGGCACGCTGGAGTTTTTTGCCCGGGAGATGTTCGGGGCTAAGACGAAGATTCGACTTCGAAGCTCGTTTTTTCCTTTCACGGAACCCAGCGTGGAGGTGGACTGCACCTGTGTGTTCTGCGCCGGGAAGGGTTGTAGAATCTGCAAACAAAGCGGATGGATCGAGATTTTGGGAGCGGGGATGGTGAACCCGGCTGTGTTTGAGTCCGTGGGGTATGCGCCGGGGGAATTCACCGGATTTGCGCTCGGTATGGGAATCGAGCGCGTGGCGATGCTGCTTCACGATGTAAACGATCTGCGTATTCTCTATGAAAACGATCTCCGGGTGTTGGAGCAGTTCGTATGAAAATTTCTTTCAGCTGGCTCAAGCAGTATGTGGATCTCCCGGCGTCGGTTACGCCTCAAGAAGTGGCGCAGCGGCTCACTTTCGCAGGCTTGGAGGTGGAGGCCGTTACCTCGCGGGCCAAGGGACTCGAGAAAGTGTTCGTGGGGGAAATCCTCGAGAGAAATCAGCATCCCAATGCGGATCGTCTTTCTTTGACGAAAATCAACGTGGGCACTGCGCTGGAGCCTGGTGGCCGGGTTCTGGAAATTGTTTGCGGAGCTCAGAACATCGCCCCGGGGCAGAAAATTCCCGTGGCCACTTTGGGTGCCGTGATTCCGAACGGGCTGGAAATCAAGGCCGCTAAAATTCGCGGTGTGGCCTCGGAGGGCATGCTCTGCAGTCTTGATGAGCTTTGCTTCGATAAGAGCTGGCAGAACGAGGACGGCATTTATCAACTGCCGAAGAGCGCTCCCGTGGGGATGCCGCTGGCTCAGTTTCTCGGATTTGACGATTGGATTTTAGAGATTGGCGTGACTCCGAATCGGGGCGATGCACTTTCCCATATCGGCGTGGCGCGGGATGTGGCCGCTCTTTTTGGAGCCGGGCTGAAGTGGCCGGATACGAAATCCCAGGAGGGCGAGGCGGCGTCGGTAGTGATCGATAATCCGGCGGGATCGGAGCTGTGTCCTCAGTATTTCGGGAGACTCATCGAAGGAGTTAAGGTGGGCCCTTCACCGGATTGGCTGAAGAAGCGTCTGGATGCGGTGGGTGTGAGAAGCCACAACAACCTGGTCGACATCACCAATTTCATTCTCTTTGAAATGGGGCAGCCGCTTCATGCCTTTGATGCCGATGCTCTAAAGGATTCCGACGGGTCCTTACGGATTTCGATTCGTAAAGCCCATGAAGGGGAAAAATTCCACGCCCTGAACGACAAGGTTTTGGAACTTAAGGGCAGTGATCTGCTTATCGCGGCTGGGAAAAGCGCTCGCGGTGTGGCTTTGGCAGGCGTGATGGGAGGAAAAGATTCCGAAGTGGGCGACTCCACTGTGAATGTTCTTCTCGAAGCCGCCGAGTTTCTTCCTACCAGCGTGAGGATGACGAGCCGGAGATTGGGGCTTTTGTCGGATGCGGCCTACCGGTATGAGCGCGGAATTGATTCTGCGAAGGTGGAGTGGGCGATGAACCGTGCCACTCAGCTGATTCTTGAGGTCGCCGGCGGTAAGGCTCGAAAAGCTGCCTGCCACGCCACCACGCGGGAGAAGCGTGTGCCCCTCGCTTTGCGACTTCGCCTGGCGGAGATTCAGCGGGTGCTTGGGAAGTGTCCAGATGGGGCCGAAGTGGTGAGGCTGCTTCGTTCTATCGGTATCCATGCGGAGCCGGCTGCTGGAGAGAGCGGCGTGATTCAGGCGGAAGTGCCGTCGTGGAGAAAAGACATCAAGCGCAGTATTGATCTCGTGGAAGAAGTGATCCGCTTGTGGGGGTTCGACCGCCTGGAGGGGAAGCTTCCCCTTGCCGGAATCGGGGCCGAGGAGCCGAAGCTTTCCCAGAGGGTTTCGTATTTCTTTGTGAGACGAATGCGCCGCCATCTGGCGAGCTTGGGATTCTTTGAGGCACTGAACTACGGCTTCACCTCGCGGGAAACCGTGGCGAAGCTGATGGGGGATTCGGCTCCTTGCGTGGAGATTCTGAACCCCGTGAGCCAGGACTTCGCCGTAATGAAGCCTTCGCTCCTCACGGGGCTTCTCCCCAACGTGCTCCATAATTTTGCTCATCGCCGGCGCAATCTCCGTCTGTTTGAAGTGCGCCGCGTATTTGAGGCTCATGAGGGGCGGCTCTACGGAGGCGATCCCCGCCTAGAGACCGGCGTGAAAGAGCGAACCCAGCTCTCGATGGTTTTGACCGGCGACGAGGTGGATGAGTTTTGGCAGGGCAAGGCCGTGCCGGTGGATTTCTACTCCTTAAAAGGGGCGGTGGAGAGCCTGCTGGAGCTTCTGGGAGTGAAGGGGATTCAGTTCCGTGCCGGTGGAGGGCGACCCTATCTGCATCCCGGACAATGCGCGGAGATCGTGCAGGGGAATCGGGTGTATGGCGTGATCGGGCGCCTCCATCCTCGGGTGGAGAAGAGTTTCGAGCTCGACCAGGATGTATATGTGGCCGAGCTCGATGTGGAGTCGATCTTTCCGAAAGAACAATCGATCGCGCGCTTCAAGGCGTTCTCCCACTTTCCGCAGGTAGAGCGGGACTTCTCCGCGTTGGTGAAGAATGAAGTTACGTCGGCTCAGCTGCGGGCTTCTGTGGCCAAGGTGTCGAAGCCGCTCCTTCGGGAAATCCGGTTCTTCGATGTCTATCGCGGCTCGCGGGTGCCGGAGGGGCATGTGAGCTATGCGTTTCGCGTGATACTCGGATCCGATGATCACACGCTAACGGATGAAGAAATCAAGAAGGCGCAGGACGCGATCATCGGGGGCTTGCAGAAGGATTTCGGAGCCCAAATCGCCGGTGTGTGACGGTCAGAAATAATATTGCCTTTCAGAAATCATGGGTTAGCATTGTTTTATATCTCCGTAATGGACTAGGGAGGGTTCGATGACCAAGGCAGACATCATTGAGGCGGTCTACAGCAAGGTAGGCATTTCCAAAAAAGAATCAGCGGATCTGGTGGAAATGGTGTTTGACGCCATGAAAGACACCCTGTCCAAGGGGGAGAAGATTAAAATCTCCGGCTTTGGCAACTTCCTCGTGCGGGAAAAAAGATCCCGTATGGGTCGAAACCCACAAACCGGTGAGGCCATGGAAATTTCGGCTCGCCGCGTGCTCACCTTCCGGCCCTCCCAGGTGCTCAAGGCTGAGCTGAACGGTGAAGATACCACCGGAATGAAGGACGACTGATGAGCGGCGAACTCGACCTCATGAAGTCGGTGGAAGAGAGCCTTTCGGAAGAAGCAATGTTGGCTGCCCCGGTTTCCGACGGGGTTTCAGTGATTCCAGACCGTATGTTTTTCCGCATCGGCGACGTGGCGGAAATCGCGGGCGTTCAGCCCTATGTGCTGCGCTTTTGGGAAAAAGAGTTCGAATTCCTGTCACCGATCAAAAATGCTTCCGGTCAGCGTATTTATCGCCGTTCGGAAGTGGAGAGCGTGCTTTTGATCAAGAAGCTGCTCTATACGGAGCGTCTCACGATTGAGGGCGCCCGGAAGAAGATCCGGGATCTACGGAAACATGGGCAGCTCGCGGACGCTAAGCGTGAGCGCGGTGTGCTCGACGATCGCAAGCTCCAGGCTGTTGTGGAGATCAAGCAAGGCCTCCGCGATCTGATCGCTTTGGTTTCGCGGTAGTCGTTCGCGGATTTTGTGTTTTCGTTCAACTATTAGTTTACCGAAACTTTTTCGCGCCCCGATTTCCTACCTGTGCTCGTCCCGCGGACCTGTGGCGCGATGGCCGATGCGATCTTTTGATACCCTCGTCCGAAGAGGTGAATTTCATCGATGTAATCCTCCGGCGACAGAATCCTCGAAGCGTCGGAAAGATTGATGCAATTCACTCCCATGGCTTGGAGGCGCTTGGTAACACGGCCTCCAAATTCAACGTATTTTTTTTGGTATCCCGGATTTCGATGGGGTTCCATCGGCTGTATGGCGACAACGGTTTGATAACCAGTAGCTTTTCCGAAAAGGTGAAGTTTCACCATGTTGTTTACGTATACGTCTTCAATTTTTCCTAACCGAGCCTCATTGATCCGTGGTTTTTCGACCGAAATGATGGATGCTTTGTATACGTTACGAAACGCTAAATCGAGATTTGGAAAAAAGAACGCGTGTAGCATTCCTATCTTTTTTGTTAGGGGAAGTCCGCGAAGGTAGGACGAGTATGAAATTCCCCCGTCTACGAGATCAAATGTCTGAGACCCGATGTAAAGGTCGGGCGATTGGTCGGTAACACGGGAAAAATCATTTGCCCCGTTGAGGGCGACAATAAGTTCGGGTTTTAAATTTGCGAGCTGGGTGGTGGTCGATAGAAATTCCTGCGTAGAAAAATATCCGATGACGCCGGCATTTATCGGCTCCATTGAAAGGGCATTGCCCAGATGGAACGACAGCGCTTCGTCGTCGTTACTCAAGCCGGTGCCAAAGGCAGAAGATGCGCCAACGACAGCCAGTCGCCGAGGCGATCCGCCAACCGGCTCTCGCCCGCGGAAGCCCAGTGAGTTAATTTTGAACCGCTTGTTTGTTTGGTTGGGGCGATTCACATACACCAAGTGGGGGTGCAGCATGAGGTCCAACTCTCCCTCTTCGTGACCGAGGACGGTTCCGGAAATCGTGGAAAATCGCCAGGAGTAGATGGGCGAGTTGGGCGTGGGCCGAGGAAGCTGAGCTACTAGCCAATCGGCAACGAAAGTTAGGAACAGAATCGAAATCGCAGCGACGGCGATCTTAGTCTTCATGACGGGAATGATTTCAGAACCGCGTGGCATTGTAAATCGATCGGAGGGTAAGTGTGCCTCGCTTCTCGGGGCTTAAGGCGCTGCATTACTTGGGTCCTTTCCCCACGATTATTGCTAAGGTTGATTTTTGAGACTTTTGACGCATTCTGGTATCGGCGAGGTTGTCTCATGACGGCACATTTCAAACAGCACCACGAAACGCGAGTTTTTGCCGATTTTTCTGATTGGGCAGGTTGGTGGCCGAACAATCGGTGGGCATTAGACGAGGAGTTTATTGGTAGTCTTGCATCCGAGGTTAGGGAGCGTGGGCTGGTGGATCCGTTGTTGGGGCCCGTACCGGTTTCGGATGTAGAGTTCAAGGGCGCCAACTATAGGGAAGATATCTGGGCAAAAGCTCTAAATGGACGCATGAGAGCGATCCTAGCCGTAGTGCTAGATGCATGCGGAGAGAGAACGGATTCGATCCGCATCTATTGTCCCGAAGCGCTAAATGGCCTCGGAAAAAGACTGCGAGAGCGTTTCCGTGGATTTCGAGGCTCTGAATTTGTTCCCGATGACTCCGCGTGGGAGTGGTTGCGAAAAAACTACTCCGCTGATTCCTTGGTGGGGCTAGAACATCAAAACATACTCGACCTACGATTCCCCGACTCTAGTTTTGATATCTATGCGATGTCTGATGTTTTAGAGCATGTCGAAGATTTGGATCTCGCCCTACGGGAGGCCTATCGGGTTTTGGCCAAAGGAGAGGGGAAGCTGATTGCGAATTTTCCATTTCTTTTTATGGACCAAGATTCTCGAGTTTGTGCCCGCATGAGGGACGGAAAAATCGTTTCAGACGGTCCTCTTGAATATCACCTAAATGTGTTGGCGCCCGATTTGAAGAGCTTAGTCTATGAGTTGCCCGGGTGGGATTTGTTAAAACGCTGTCGACTTGCGGGATTTCGAAAGTCCGAATTTGTGTTTATTAGCTCCAGCAGGATGGGGATATTTAACAACCGCGTTGCGGGAGAGTTTGTCTTGGTATCCTCTACTTAAGGGGATGGCGAAGGCGCGTGTGGCGGGCAAATCGCTTAGCGGCGAGGTCATAGGCCTCGGCGGTTGGGTGGTGATCGGCCGGGAAGTAAAATCGATCGTCACCCAGCTCGGGTGAAAGCTCGGAAAGAGCGACGATTTGCAGCCCCAGTTTGGGTGCGGTGTTTTTTAACCAAGCCGCTCGGTTCCTGTCGAGCTCGGTGATCTGAGGCCCGACGTCCCATAACAAGATATCGAGTGAGGTGCCGTATTTTTCATGCAAAATGCGATCGGACTGTCGAAGAATCGCCAGGTATAAGTCGCGATCTTTTGCCTCATTGACCTCAGTGATTCGGCTAAGAAGGGAGCCTAAATTCGATCCGTAGATCAGAGACGCAACGACTCGGGGCAGCCTCGAAAACGGTCCCATATAATGAGGATCTCCGTTTAAGATTTCGTATTTTGGCCCATGTAGATCCCAGGATGAGCGTCCTTTGGCCCGGTCGATGTGGGTAGGAAGTGCGACGTAAACCGCGAAGGAAGCCCTTTCGTAACCAAATGATCTCGGGAGATCGATCTCTAGGGATCGCAGCATCTGGTGGGGGCCATACCCGTGAAAACCGAAATTTACAGGATTTCGATGGATGATTTCTCCCAGCCGCACCGGAAATGTTTCTTGATCACCGACGCCCTCCCCAAAGGTGTAGGAGCATCCAAAGAAAAACGCCTGGTCCTGCTTTCGTCTCGGCGGGGATGCGCGCAATCCATTTCCGTCGATTGTGTAGGTAACGTCATAAATCACCTTGTCTAAATGCATCACCCGAGAGGAGATCGTGTTGTTTCGTGCTCCGGCCCCGTAACCCAGCTCGTCGGACGGAGAGAAATGATCCTGTAGGTAGGATCCCTGGCGTTGAAGCTGGGGCCGGTCGGAAAAAAAGTAAGAAGCCAACGCCTCCGCTATCGCGATCGTCAGCAGGGCGATCGCGAATAGCGCAAGGGGCGTAGAGATTGATTTTGAAGCTCGTGGTGCGTTCAGGCTCATTCAACGGAAAAGCTTTTCTAAGCGTTACAACTATCTAATTCGTCCAGGGCTGGGGCATTCCCGGCGATAGAAACGTTCCGCCGAGTTTCATACCCCACCAGCCGTCGGCTCGTTTTCCTGCCACCATGGGGAGCATTCCTTCCAAGCTGGGAACGGCTTTCAGAATTTTTTCGCCGATCTTGAACTTCAGCTCGATGCCCATCTCGGAGTAGAAAATCGGCTGCTTCAAGTTGATGAAGCCCTGGCCTTGGGCCTCTAGGTCGCGCCCAGGCTCTCCCACGGTGAAGCGCTCAATCTTGAGCTTTCCCTTGTCGGTGCGGGCAATGGCTTGCACAGGGCCGAGGCTCAAGATCGGAAGCGGAACAGGCAACTGCAGACTGGCAGGATCAAAAACCAAATCCTTTCCGAGAAGCGTGAAGGAGCCATCGGCGGAATTCCAGCGGCCGTCGTGCTCGAGGTCTAGCTTTGCCGAAACCAAAGTGCCTTTGATGGCGGCGAGTTTTTGGAGCTGTGGGATTTGATCAAGGGCGAGGCCCGAGGCGTCGAGCGCCATCTTGAGGCCTGAGCCCAGTTGAAACGAACCGTCGGCTTCCCCTCCGAATGCCTCGGCGGAGAAGGAGCCGGCCGGTTGAATGGTGCCGCTCCAGGGAATCATTCGAATCAAACTCGGGCGAATGGTGAGCGACTGGAGCGCCAGCGGATCGCTCGAACCGAATCGTTCGGTGAGCTCCATGCCCTTTACCCGCACGCCCGGGCTCGGAAAAAGCGAGAGCGAAACGCTTTCCGAGTTCATGCGATAGGGTGTGTTGTCTTGAACCAGATTTGTAACGAGGCCGGAGAGGAAGTCGCCAGGAAGTTGCAGGAGGAGGAATAAGCCAAGCGAAGAAAAAAAGAGCCAAGACCAGAGAATGAGCCGGCCTGCATTTCGAATTTTGCGCAGAATTCCGAACCGGCCTTCTGGAAGCTGTGAGGGCTCGCCCTTCACGGCACGGGAGCTGAGCAGGTCCTGTTCGAGGCTCTCCACGGGCATCGGCTATTTGCCCTTTCGCGAGAGTTGGATTTCGGCCCAGAGATAACCTTCCTGATCGTCGCGGGCGTCGATCAGGAAATTCTGCCACTCCACCTGGGGAACCTGATTTTCCAGGAAAAACGAAAGACGCACGAGTTGCCGGATGGAAACCTGGGATAGGGATAGTTTCACCGGATTCGTGCCCGACACTTCGATGGAACCTTTGGCGATGGAAGCTTTCATGGCCAAGGCTTCGGCCAGTTCCGGGAGAGGAGCGGAAAGATCCACGCCCTGAAGGGAGGGTCCCGAAGTGGTGGCGCGGGTGCGGAGCTCGCGGATTTGCTCGGCGGCCTGATCCAGCATCTGGATTTTTTGATTAATCTCCGCCAGGCGTTCGCGGCGCTCCCAAGTTCCGGAGGCGAACCATAGGGGAATTCCGAGCACAAGCGCAACGGCCAGGGCGAAGGCGCCCGTTTGGATCATGGCCTGCTGACGCGGCTCGAGCTCCGAGAACTTTTGCCGGAGCATCACTACCTGCTCTTGCTCCCAAACCTGTTCCTTGAAATCGTTCTGTAGGCGCGCCCAAAGTTCGCGGAGCTGCTTCATGGCTTTTTCTCCGGCTGGAAGATCAGTGCAAACCGTTTTCTGCCCTTGGCAGTAGATTCTATGGGGCTCAAGCTTCGGAATCCCGGAAGGCCCTTGGCTCCGTCGATCACGGCCTTGGCTGATTCCTCGGTGGGTGATTCCATCGTGAGCGTGATGCCGGTGGTGTTGGCTTCGAGCTTGCGGATTTCCGTGGGAGTGGCCTTGGTGATGCGTCCGCTCATTCGGTCGAGAGGGTCGAGGATCGCAAGACCGGAGGATCCTCCCGTGGCCTTCGGGCCCGCCTCGCGGATTTTATCTTCCACGGCCCCCTTCAGTCGGATGGGGTTACTTTTGAGGGTGGAAAGAAAGCTGCCCGACGACGGTCCCACCACGGCGCGAAGAGCCTGGTCGAAGCGCACATCGCGATCTTTAATCTGGCGATCCAAAAGAAAACTCTGAGTGAGAAAGCTCAAGCAGGCCACACCGTAAACCACACCTGCAACGCGGAAGGCAAAGCCATACTGAGAAAGATCCGGAAACCCCGATCCAGTCTTGAGGCGCAAACGACCGCCCCGCAGATTCAAGAGCGACCGAGAATCGCCCGACACCTGGGTGAGAGCCAAGCCGAGGGCCACGGGAAGAAGCACTTCCGATTCCAGTTGGGGCGCGATCGAGAGATGAGGAAATGCTTGCGATACCTTGAGCGGTTCCGCTTCAATGCCCCAAATCGCGGAAAGATACTCTGGAAGACCGGAGAGAAGCGAGGTGCCGCCGGCAAGGAGAATCCGGTCGACTTCTCCACCGTAGCGCGAAGAATAGGCCATCAGGCCTTGATGGAAATCGTGGAGAAGCGGGGAGAGGGTTTGCAGAAGGAGCTTGGACCATGGGTCTTGGGTGTCGCCCGAAATGGCCGCTTCCTCCAGCTTTGCGACCTCAGCCTCTTGCATGCCGATGCGCCGGGCTCCGGCGATAGCCTGGGTGAGGTGATAGCCCCCTAGCATCGACGTGCGATGAATCACCGGAACACCGTCGCGGAAGATCTGAATCGAAGAGCGGCGGTGTCCGAGGTTCAGAACCGCCACTCCGCGGCGGCTATGATTTTTTTCCTTCAGAAGAAGGCTCGCCAGCGCGGCATCGTCGGGCACAAGAGCGAATGCGGGAAGACCGATCTGATCCATGCTGGTAACGAATGGATCCAAAGTGGAATAGGGCGCATAGGCTGTGAGCACCAGACTCTCTTTTTCGCCCGACGGGTAAACGTGGGAACTCAATACGCAGTCTTCGAGGTTGAAGGGAATTTCGTCTTCGATGGCGAACTTTACGGCGCTCACCACTTTCCTGCGGTCGCGGAAAGGGAAGGAGAGATGACGGGCGCCGTAAAGCGAGTTGGGAAGATTGGTAACGATCCGGTCAACGGATCCGGCGTGGCGAGACTGAATGGCTTGCAGGGCCTCGATTTGCCCAGGGGAAAGAGCCCCGGCTTGAAAAGGTTCTAAGGAATCCGGTACGGCGACCACATCGTGGAAGGCCACCTGCCACCGGGAGAAGCGCGACTCGACCACCAGGGCCTTGATCGCAGAACCGCCTATATCGATGGCAAGAATCTTCATCAGTTATCTGTCTTTAAGTATAAAACGTAGGGGATTTTGTTGTCATTTTTGTTCGTGGAGTTGTTCGTGTTGTTGGGCTTCACCACGTCTTCCGGATTTGAGGCCGAAAGGTCGATCTGATAGGGATCCACTGGAGTGCCGTCCTGCGTGGGTTGCTTTCCTTTGGGGGGAAGATTTCCCAGCCAGGCCACCCAGGTGGCGCGGGAGTTGCCGCTCTCTGCGGAGATTAATACACGGTAAGAGGTTTCTTCGGTCACGAAGTTTACCCCGCGCTTCGCGGACTCATCCTTCAGGGCTTTGAAATCGCCCTGGGTGTCGAGGAAGGTCCAAAACTCGTCCACTGATTTGAAAGCGCCGCCACGCCCGGCGTCGGCCCTTCGTTCGATCACCGCGGTTAAAGTGCGCTCATCGAGTTCCGGCAGGAGGGATCCGAGCAGCGTCTTCGTGACTTGGTTGATGTTCACTCCATCGGTGAGATTGGCCGTGAAGTTCTCTGCCACCAGATTCACGATCGGATCTTCGAAACCCTTGATCATGTGAAGTTCCGAAAGGGAGGCGATCGGCGCATTCTTGATCGAGTAGGGCTCCGGGACGCCGAGGGAATAGGACTCCTCCTCATTGGCCACGGCCACTTTCGGGCTCATCCATGCTTCCAGTTGATTGACGAGATCTTCCGCCCGTAGGTAGGCGTAGGTTTCGCGGAAATCGTCGTCGTCGCGGCGCTTGGCCTCGAGGAGCTGATCAAGAATCGTTTGGACTCGTTCTTTATTTTGCTTCAGCTTTTCCTCTTCCTTGGGTTCGTTCGGGTTACTTCCGGAAACGGTGACCGGTCCGGAGGAAGACTTCTTTTCATCCTTCTTCGGTTCCACTGTCCACACGAGTTGGTTGAGGTTCAGTTTGTTGCTCTCGCCCTGAATCGTGACGGAAAACTTCCCGTGGAGGCCGAGAGATTTTCCGAACTCCTCGATCACCTGGGTGGCCGCTAATGATGCGCCCGGAGGCACGGGCGGGGGAAGCACGACCGGAGTCTGCCAGATTCGATTCACGAGAGGAGCAAGATCGGAGGCACTTCCCAAGTTTTTCAATTTCTCTTTCGCCTTCTGGGCGGCCGTGAGTTGGAGACGGGAAAGTTTGAGGGCCGATCGCGCGAGGCTCTGGGTGCGGAGAGCGTCGATTTGATTGTAAACCACGCGCTGATACACGCCCGTTTGATACACAAGCTCGGCCACGAGGATTCCGAGGAGGGTCATCGTGATGATGGCCATCATCATCGCAACTCCCCGCTGATTTCGAACTTTCATCGTGCACCTCCCGTGGCTTGGGGAAGAGCGCCTTCCGGGCGGGCGTTGAGGAGGAGGGCCGGGCGAAGCACACTCTCCCAAGAGAGGCTCGTATTTTGATGTACAGGGTCGGGCACTTCTAGGGAAATCTTAACGAGATCCGGAAAGCGCGACTCGGGTTTCACGAGCTGACCTTCCGAGTCCCATTGATCGTCCCAAACGTTCGTGGAAGAGCGGAAAAAAGAGAACTTGCCGCTACTGATCTTGGAGAGCACCGGCACTCGGGTGGCCTTACGCTGAGGCACGGTGCCGTAGTCGAAAGCATTCCAGTCGGCCGCGCGCCACAAAGTCCAGGCCCCGGAGGAGTCCTGAGCCAACTCCCAAGTGACGGCGATCAGATCACTCTGGGTTGCTCCTTCTTCCATGCGTCGATTGCCGTTGGCGATGAAGGTGATTTTCTGACGAGTGCCCACGAAGCGCGTGCGCCGGAGACCGTCGGCCCTCACGGGAGCGCTCCAGAAAGCAGAGGGCTGACTTTGATTGGGGGCCACGAATAGGGGGCGTTGTTGCCCGGGCGCTTTTTTATCAAAGTCCTCGGGAAGAAGCGGAGAGTAGATCTGTTGCACGTCCTGGTCCATCACCTGGAGGGCGGTGCTCAGATTCATGAAGTCTTCGCTTTCGCCCGTGATGGTGCGGTTCACCTCGTAGCTTCGCGTGGTGGCCTGATAGGTGGCGATTGAAAGCAGAGCCAGAAGCGCGATTGAGATCAGCACCTCTAAGAGAGTGAAGCCCCCTTGCCGGGAGCGGATTTCAAAGTCCCGTGGCAAAGTCGGCATCGTAGCGCACCAATAGTGTTGTGAAAGAAACGTTTCCCTTTGCTTGGCCCTCGGGCCACTCCACGGTGATTGTCATCTTGCGAATGCTTTTGGCCATGTAGTCCTGAAAGTATTTCAAGACCGTGGCGTCGTTGGAGCTGACTTGAGCGGTTTTGTCTTGCGCGATACCGGCCAAGAAAACCTCGGATAAGGCCGTGAAGTCGAGAGTCTCGAAATCTCGCTTCCAGGAAAATTGATCCCAAGGGCCGGCGAAGTTTCCTGTTTCTTCGGTGGTGGGGAGGGCTTCAAATTTCATGTTTTCAAACTTGAGTTCGCTCTCGTGAAGAAGCGTGCGAGCCAGATTAGTGGCGATCTGAGTGTTTTTAAGGCGCGTGCTCGCGGATAAGCTGAATCCCTGGCTCGCGTAGACGCTCACGAGGATGATGGCGATGATCGCTAGGGCAATCACGAATTCGAGAATGGTAAAACCTCGGGCCAGCTTCATGGTTCAAACTCCTCTACTTTAGTGAGGAGTCCGCGGCGAATCCGGCTCGTTCCCGTGATCGGATGAACCAAAAGGCTGCGGTTCATCTTTTCGGAATCTTCAAAAACAAGAATTACCCCCTCCGAGGATCCATTGGGGAAGAAGTAAACGTCGGCCACGCCCTCGAAGATGGGATCCTTGAGACGAGGGTTGATCACCTGATTCACCCTCACTCCGCCAGGGAGTTTGCGTTTTTTCCCGGTAAGCTCCTTGAGCAGGCGAAAAGAATCGTTCTGGTTTTTGCGCTTTTCTTCATCGGATTCTTTTTCGCGAGCGCTGCGAGTTGCCTCTCGGACAGCCGGAGGAAGAAGTAAAGTGGCGGGTCCTTCTTCGGCCCAAAACTCCTGGGCGCCTAGGTCGAAGCGCACTCTCACGACCTTTCGCTGCAGGATGGCTCGGTCCCGAGCTTCGCGCAAAAGCGTGCCGGTTTGCTGGGTGAAACTGTCGGCGCTGGCTCTGAAAACGTAATTGAACGTAGGGATCGCCACAAGGGCCACAAGGGCCACGATGGCGATTGCCACCAGCACTTCGAGGAGCGTGAAGCCCCGGTTAGAGCTCGTCGCTGCGGATGTCCTTGTCAAAACCCTCTCCGCCTTCCTTGCCGTCGCGGGCCCACGAGTAGATCAGAATCTTTGATCCATCGCTTTCGAAGTTGTAGGGGCGTCCCCAGGGATCAGCCGGCACCTTATTGGTGTTCATGATTCCGTTCGGCGGATAGGCGGGGCATTCCGGCGCCACCGTAGGCTTAGCTACCAGCGCATCGAGGCCTTGAGCCGTAGTGGGGTATTGATTGCAGTGGCGGCGATAGTCTTCCAGAAGAGTTTTGAAGTTGGCGATCTGAATGCCCGCGCTCTTCACATAGCCCTCCTGGAGATTGTCGAAATATTTTCCCATCACAAAAGCGCCACCCAGGGCGATCAGCGTGAGTGCTACGAGAATTTCTAGAAGCGAAAAGCCTTTTTGGTTCATACCGTTTCCTCTTTCAACGAATCTGCTGAAGTTCCAGCAAGGGCACAAAGATGGCCATCACGATTATACCGACGAGTACACCCATGACAACTAGCATCAAAGGCTGCAAAAGTGTGGTCATTCGTTCCACACGGTTGTTGACCTGCTCTTCGTAGTTTTGGCTTACGAGCTCCAGCATCTGGGGGAGTTCACCAGTGCGCTCGCCGATTTGAATCATGTGGAGCAAAAGATTCGGGAACTCACCGCTTCGGCGAAGAGGCTCGGCTACGCTTTGCCCCTCGGTGATGTTGGCCTGAGCCTTGGTGATGGCTTCGGCAATCGGCACGCTATTGACCACAGCCTTCACGATGTTCATCGCAGTGAGGATGGGAACTCCTCCGTTCATGAGGGTGGCCATTGTGCTCGCGAATCGGCTCATGGCGATCATCCGGATCACGGGACCAAAGAGGGGCATTCGCAGGAGGAGAGCGTCCCACCAAGCCTTTCCCGCGGGGGAGGAGATATATTTTCGGAACAACAGAAATCCGGCCACGGCCATCATTGCGAGGAGCCACCACCAGTCCTTCACGAAGAAGCTGATGTTCATGATGAGCTCCGTATACCAGGGGAGCTTCTTGTTGATGCTCTGGAAGATATTAGCCACCTTGGGGATCACGAAGGTAAACAGGAGCAGCACCACCATGCCTCCGATCCCGATCATGAGGAGCGGGTAGGTCATGGCGGAAAGAATTTTGGCACGAAGGCGCACCTGAGCTTCCATGAACTCCGCCAACCGGAGAAGCACGAGGGGAAGCGTTCCGGATGCTTCACCGCTCTCCACCATGTTGATGAAAATCGGAGGAAAAACCTTGGGATGGGCGGCTAGGGCGTTCTTTAAGGACGTTCCTTCGTTCACGGCCTGGCGCACATCGGCGAGGACGCCCTTCAGGTGAAGATCCTCGGTTTGATCGATCAGAGCGGTGAGCGCTTCTACGAGCGGAATATTGGCTCTGATCAGGGAGGCGAACTGGCGAGTGGTTAGCGCAAGTACCTGAAGATTGACGGACCGGCCGGACAGAGATAATCCGCCGCCGCCTTTTTTCTTGGCCACATCCTTTTCGGAGAGGGAAAGAAGAACCACACCGGATTTTTTCACCTTGAGGCGGGCGTTTTTTGCGGTATCCGCCTCCACGGTGGACCGCACGGGATTTCCCACGCGGTCGGTGCCAGTGTATTCAAAAATCGGCACCGCTTATCCCTCCTGAGCCAGCGTGCTGGTGAGTTCCTGCACGGTGGTTACCCCGGCGAGTACCTTCTTGGCTCCGTCTTCTCGCATGGTGAGCATGCCGCGCTCCTGAGCGGCCCGGCGGATCGTGGCGGAATCGGAGTTCTTCATGATGAGAGAACGAATGTTGTCGTCCATCAGGAGCACTTCGTGAACGTTGATTCGTCCTTGATACCCCGTGTGATTGCATGCAGAACAGCCCACGGCGCGGAAGAGCGTGATCCTTCCCTGCACAGCCTTGATGCCGAGCTGCTGGAGCTCAATCGGGGTGGCTTCATAACTCTCTCGGCATTTCGCGCAAACCCGGCGCACGAGTCGCTGAGCCACTACGCAGTTCACGGAACTCGCCACGAGGAACGGTTCCACGCCCATGTCGATGAGGCGAGGGAAGGAGCCCGATGCTTCGTTGGTGTGAATCGAGCTGAATACGAGGTGACCCGTGAGAGCCGCCGTCACGGCGAGCTCCGCTGTTTCGGAGTCGCGAATTTCACCGACCATGATGACATCCGGGTCCTGCCGGAGAAAGTGGCGGAGAGCGGAGGCAAAGGTGAGGTTGATCTTGGAGTTTACTTGAACTTGTCCTACGCCCGGCAACTGGTATTCGATCGGATCTTCCACGGTAAGAATATTGATGTCGGAACTGTTGATCACGGAAATGCAGGCCGCCATGGTGGTAGACTTACCGGAACCGGTCGGACCGGTCACAAGAACGATCCCGTTTTCCCGTTTCACCTGTTTCTTGATCTGCTCGAGGGTTTCTCCGCCGAAGCCAAGTCTTTCGAGCGACAGAAGCTCACCGCCCTTTTCCAGAATACGCATCACGAGCCGCTCACCGAACTGGGTAGGAATGGTAGAGAGACGAATGTCGATCTCCTTACCTGCCATTTTCCGGAAAATTCTTCCGTCCTGGGGAAGTCGCTTCTCCGCGATGTCGAGATTCCCCATGATCTTGATGCGGGAAGAAATGGCGGCGTGCACTTTCTTGGGCTGCCGCAGGATGTCGTGCATCACACCGTCGATGCGAAAGCGGATCGCCATTTCCTTATCGAACGGTTCGATGTGAATATCGGAGGCCTTTTCCTTCACGGCTCGAAACAGCACCGAGTTAACGAAGCGAATCACGGGAGCTTCGTCCTCGGTGGCGTCGAGAATGTCGATCGGTCCTTCGAGGTCGTAATCCTCTTCCTCGCCTTCGATCTCTTGGATCATTCCGGTGGTGACGCGTTCATAGACTCGGTTGATCGCGTCCTGCATCCGCATCGGGCTCGTAACGACCACGCGGATGTCGGGGCATTGGTAGAGAACTCGCAAGTCTTCAAGAGATTCAAGATTAAACGGATCGGCGATGGCTACTTGGAGCACGCCGTCTTTAAAGGAAATCGGCAAAACTTCCCGCTGCCGGGAATAGTTGATGGGAAGTTTTTCCACAAGCTTGGGATCGATCTCCTGAGGGCGGAGATCGTCGAGCCATGGCAGGTCCATCTGCGCACAAAGGGCGCGCAGGATTTCGTGGGGGAGAACGTATTTTTTCCGAAGAAGAATGTCGCCGAGTCGGCCGCCTTCGGCTTCCTGCAATCCGACGCACTCCTCCAGCTGCTCCTTTGTGAGCGAGGTGTATTTGAGAAGGAGTTCGCCGATTCTTCCGGCGGACGGATCGTTCATCATCAGAACTCACTCCCACTCATGGGGGGCGGGGGAGGCGGCACATCCACTGCATCGCCGGGAGGCGCCCCATCGAAGGTGGGCTGATTGTTCCATGGCGCTGGGGGAGGAGGCGGCGGGATATCCCAGGAAGAATCGTAGTCGCCCTCTTCTTCACGGTCCGGGGAGGCCGGCGTGGAAATGGAGGTGCTATCGCCGGTGCTGGATTTCGGAACCGGTGTGATCACATGAAGATCGGGAAGCGTGCTCTCCATCCGGGCGAGCTTCTTGGCGAACGGATCCTTGGAGCCGTAGAACTCCTCCACAAACTCCTTCCGATCGGCGAGACGCTCCTTCAGTACCTTTCTCATCGTGTCGTATTGCTTGATGATCGTGGGAGTGATGAAAACGAGTAGGTTCGTTTTCCTGACTTCGGCTTTTGTGTTTTTGAAGAGCCAGCCGAGAATCGGAATGTCGCCAAGAATCGGAATCTTGTTGGTAACCTCATTGACCGAATCGCGGATGAGGCCAGACAGCACCACCGTGTCTTCATTCTGCACGATCACCTTCGTTACGGTCTGGCGGGTGTTCTTCCCTTGCGTCTGCCCCTGAAGTTCGCGCGGAACCTGGGAGGAGTCGAAGTTTTCCAGTTTCTGGGTGATGTCGAGCTTCACGAAGTTCGAAGCTTTGTTGATCTGAGGCTTCACCTTCAGGAGAAGCTGGGCCTTATCATCGGTGAAACTGGTGGTCTGCGTGGTTCCATTAGTGGAAACGCTCGGGACTTTGATCGTTTCCGCAATCTCCACTTCAGCATCTTCGTTGTCGAGAGCGGTGATGTTCGGGGTAGCGATCACGTTGGAATCGGTGTTGCCCTGAATGAACTCGATGAGTCCGTTGACGGAGTTGAACTTGAACGTCTTTTTATTGCCAGAAGAGTCAGTGACTTCCACGCCGGGACGCTCCAATCCTTTCTTGAACCCGAGCACAAGGCCGCCCACGGCCAAGGGATTTCCGCTTAGCACAGTGGTGAGGTTGCCGCTCGCTGACGGAAGGGCGATGCCGTTTCCTGCGCTCACGAAGCTCGTACCGGCGGAGTTGTCGCGATTGAGGCGCATTTCCAGAATATGCGCCTGCACGAAGACCTGGTCCCTCGGCACATCAAGAGTTTCAATTACTTTCTTAATGGTTTGAAAGTCGGCCGGAGATGCCGTGATCACGAGACTCTGGGTGAGCTTTTCGGCGCTGACCTGTATGGCTCCTTGAAACACCGACGTGCTGCCCTGAGGAGCGCCGAACGGAGAGGGGAACGCGTTTCGATTGGAATTTTGTCCGGAGCTCTGGGTGAATCCCGAGAGAGTTTTCGCCAATGTCTCCGCGTCAGCGAATTGAAGACGCACCACATGGATCCTTCCGGAACCCTCACCCGGTTGGGTTCTGGTATCGAGCCGTCGCACAAGGGCGCGAATCTCTGATAGGCCTGCCGCGTTGGCTTTTACGATCAAAGAGTTGGTGCGATCGTCGGCAATGATCCGGCTGATCGAAGAGCCTCCCTTGGGGTTTCTGCCAGAAGGACGGGTATTGATCGCTGTGGTTGGAGCTGCGGTTCCGCCAAAGCTCGAAGAACCAAACGAGTTAGACCGGCTCGACCCTTGATCGCTGATAATGTCGCCGATGAGTTTTGCCACGTCCTTCGCGGCAGCGTAGCGAATCGGAATCACCATAAGAGACTCCTGGTGGCCCGCCACATCGAGGAGATTCAGGAGCTGCTTGAGGCGCTCAATATTGGTCGCCGTATCCGTGATGATGAGTGTATTGGTCTGCGTGAAGGCACGAAGAAGCGCATCGCGGGGCAGGAAGAATCGGAAAGCCTGTTCCGCTTCCGTGGCGCTGATGTAGCGGAGCTGAATGATTTGGGTAACAAGTTCCTCGTTCTTCACCTTGGGGTCGGTTACGACAGGAGTTTGCTTCTCTTTGGCAGAGGCGATTCGCTCGATGCGAAGGTGCTTGCCGGAAGGGACAAGAGCAAATCCCTTCATATTGAGGGCCGCAAGGAAGGCGTTCCATGCTTCGCCCACGGTGATCGGAGTTTCCGAGGTGATGGAGATTTTTCCCTTCAGGTCGGTGGCGTTGTAGATGAAATTCTTTCCCGTAAGGCGGGAGATGGCCTTGGCCACGTCGATAATTTCCGCGTCGGGGTAGTCAAAACTTTCCACCACGGCCTTCGAATTTGCCGGATCCTCCCAAGCCACCTTGTTGGGCGACGGCGTGCCGCCCGCAGTGCGCGTGGAGCCGGACGGCTCGCTGATCCTCACCCCGCCGGAGACGGGCGGAGGGGGCGACGAGTTCGGCGTGTTGCCGAAACCAGCCGGCAGGTCTTCGTCTTCGTCGGCGAAGGGATCGAATCCTGCCTGAGGATTGGCGGGAAGGTTAGAGAACGGGTTCGGAGGAAGCGGCGGGGGATCTTCCGAGCGAGCTGCCTGGGGAATTCCCAGAAGGAGGAGTATCAGCAGCGTGTTGAGCGTCTTCATGTCGCGTCTCCTGAGTTACCGAATGTCGTAATTCATGTTCATCACTCGGCCATTGCGGTTCAGGCAAAGCTCGAGGTTGTTGGTGGTTTTCAATTTGCCGAGCATCTCGAACGCTCTCGTGGGATCTGCCACGGGCTCGCCGTTGATGCCGCAGATCACGTCGTTGTCCTTCATGCCGAGTTTGTCGTAGATCGAGCCGGGAACGATTTGAAAGCACCGGTAACCTGAGGGGCGGCCGTTTTCGAAGTTCGGCACGCAGCGGGCCTGGGTGAGGATTTCGTTGAGATTGGCGAGGGACTTGTCTACTTCCGTGCGATCGATCACGAAGTGGGTCTCCGATGTGGCCTGAATGCCGGAGCCCGCCGAGGGAGCCGAGGATGAGCCGCCCTTTTTCACAGAGAGGCTGTAGACGTCTTTTGGCAGGTCCACATACTCGCGGCGGCCGCTTTGGTGATTGATGAAGATCACCTTGTCGGACTCGATCTTTTGCACGATTACTTCCGGCTTGATGGAGTCGTTCACGCGTACGGCCACCACCTGATTGCGGCTCTTGTCTTCGATCGACGCTACGCTCTTGAGCTCATCGCTCACGAGAATTACGCCCGTGAGCTGGAGAGGCAGCGAGGTGCGCACGGGCGGTCCGTTGAATCCGGAATTCACGTCGTCCACATCGGGGATGAGACCGCGCTCGTTGAAGAGATTTCGCGAAAGGATGCGGTCGTAGGCGGCGAGGGTCTTGGCTTTTGCGACGGCCGATGTGGCTTTCGGCGCCTTGGCTTCAGGAAGATAGGGGGCAAGTCCGGTCGAGACAACGCCCGCCACAAACCAAGCCGAGGCCACTACGCCGGCGGCGATTCCCGCGAGTCGTTTCGCATTCCCGGAGAGTTTTTCGAGAAATTTAACACGGAAGCGTGAAAAGGAGTTTGCGCCAACACCACCCGGCATAGACGGAAAACTCGGCATGCGAGCGCGCGAGAAGAGATTCAAAAATTTCTGCCATCCTTGGCGCATAGGTGTCTATTGATGTGGGTCTGCAAGGGTGGGGCCAAGATTAAGTATCGGGCGATCTACGGGAGGAATTCAATTTGAGCGCAAGTGATTGAATGGAAACAAGAATCCTTGGATTCAATGTTTTAAAAATGCTTTCAAATACCAAGCGAGCGATGACAGAATGTCGATGTTGCCCGACAACTGCCTGTTTGATGACATTTTGGCAAAGGCCATTTCTATTGGTGAATGGTTTAGTCGCAAGATTCGACTTCGCTAATGCATGCTCGCCAAACCGGGCGCCCTAGTTTGTCGATGGCGAGTTTTTGGCGACTAACGCCGATTAGTCCCGGCGGCGGTGAATGGCAAATACCATTTGAGCTGACGCGCCCGCCGCAATGTTTCTCCATGGCTTTGTGAGTTGCTGGGTCTAACGCCTTGTAGATTTTTTCGGGGGGTATCGAATCGAAATTGGTGGTGCCAAGTTGTTTTGCGAGAGGACTTTCTTGGGCCGCCATTGAATGATCGCTGGTATCGAGAAAATGTTGTTCTCCAGGGGTTATTGGGCGAAGCGTACCATATACGTCCAGGACCTTAATTCCATCAGGGGTCTTCTGAACCCCAAATCCGAGCTGTTCAGAGTCGTATGCTGATCCCTTCGAGGCTAGGTAGCTGCTTGCCCAACCTGGATTGGTTCGAATCTTGGTTACATCATCTTGAGTAAGAGCCCTCCCTTCGGATTTGTATTGCGCTTCCATTCGATCCACTAAGGCATCCATGTCGGCCTTTCTTCTAGCCTCGATTTTAGGTATCTCCTCCCAACCTGCTCTGATGACGGGGTTGGGGTGATCCCTCGAAAAATCAGGCGCCTTTGGAATTCCTTCTCCGGGAGCAAGTCTGTACTTATCTACTGGAGTGGCCGATGCTGAAGGTGAATTCGCTCCGCTCTTCGACGTTGGAGTTCTATCTGGCTGCGAGAGATCATGTCCGTTGATCTTCGCGTGTTCACGAGCCGTGGCTTCCGCGTCCAAACGGGCAGCGGTTTCCTTGCCATACATTTGCTCCCGATCGGCCATGATGCCTTGAATTTTTTCGTCGGTATAACCGAGGCGTTTCATTTCATCCCTGGACATAAGTCCATCATGATCGGCCATGACATTAGCTTTTTGGGAAGCTCTGGCCTGAGTCATTTCCTCAATTTTCTTCGCGCCGTCTTTTCCGTACATGCTCTCCCGTTCCGCAAGAACTCGATCAATCTCGGCCTTCGAGTAGCCCTCTTTTTTCATGTCGTCTACGGACATATACCCGGATCCTCCGTTGGCCACATCGGTCATGTCCGAAAGAACACCGGCGTATTTCTTGGGCGAAGCTCCTTCGTTGGGTGTCGCTCCGCCAGCGGCAACTGCGGCCTCTCGAGAACTTCCAGAAGGAAGAGGTTCCGTCATCTTTCGTTGCATCGGAGAGGAAATGTCACCGATAGCCTCATCGGAAATCGAGCTCGACCTGGCTTTGTAAGCGCGGTCGTAGCAGGCGGATTGATCCGATCCCGGAGGGCAGTCTGTTTTTACCCATTCTTTTTCATGAGGCGAGTCGGTTCCGGTGATTTTTTCCAACCAGCTTTTCTTGGCGTCCACGGAGCCGTCTTCCTTCACGAGGCTCTCCATGCCGGCGATGCTTTTCGTGAGCTGGGTGGCCTGCTTCTGAGAGGCGCCAATCGTGGTCATGTTCTTCTGATAGAGGGCATTCAGCGCCTGGATGTTGGCCGCTGCCTCTTTTCTGACGGAGGTGACCTCACTGTCGAGAGAATTTACCTGGCCGCGCCACCACTGCTTTTCACTTTCGCAGGCCCCGCCATCGTGACTATTAGAGTGCGCCAGGGGGTGACTAGCTTTGTCATAGGCATCTTCTATTTTTTGAAGGCGATTATAGATCTTCGAGTATTGCTCAAGGTGATGTTTGATCACCGCATTTTTCATCTGGAATTTTTCGAGCACGGTGTTGTTGGCTTCTTTCGCCTTCTTCATGGCGTCCGTAGCGCTCAAGGAATCGATTTTCTTGAGTTCCGCTTGCATCTCTTTTGCGTCGTTGGTTCCGTCGCGGGTGATTTCTGCGGTCTTTTCTTTAAGATATCCCACCACGCGGACGGAGTGTTCGCATGCCTCTAGGCCCGCTTTATGGACTTCTCTAAGGTTCGAGGCAATGCCTTGATTTTCTCCGCAAGTTGTTTGAAATGCGTTCTCCTTTTTTGCGGTTACATGGGCCTTACAGCGCTTTTCCTCGGGAGATTCCTGCTCCTCACCATAAGCCGACGATCCAAGAGTCATCATTAGTGCAGATAAAATGGAGACGAATCTCATGGGCGAATCCCCCAACGTTACATTCTATCACGTATCGGACAAATTTGGTCGGGACTATAGGGCAGGGTGTCTCCGAAAGGAAACACTACTTCTTGGCGAGTTCCACAGCGTCGCCCACCATTACGTTGGTGTAGGCGCTGAGCGGTGTCACAGAGGGGGGGAAGATTTCCGTTACCCGAGCTACAGCGGCGGTGGCTTCCGCATGAATCACGCGCAGCTTCGCTACCGGGAAATTGAGTTGGGTAGAGCTCTTCTGCGAAAGATCATCGGTGGTGGTGACCATTCGATAGGCCACGAGCTGAGAGCCGGCCTTAATGCCCTGGTTTGTTCCCATGCTCACATAAACGTCTTTGAAGAGGGCTTGGCCGTCTTCCATCGGAAATTCGGTTTTCACGCCATAGACTTTGAACTCACCCGCGTGGAGTGATTCCATGGGGAAGAGGGCTAGTGCCGCTATCGCAAGAATTTTTAAAAACGTGAGCATAGAAATTACCTCTAGCACACGGATCGGTATCCGAAAGGATACGCTTGAGGCTGTTTCGCCTGACTATTCCGCTTTTTCCGGATCCCGGAAGGGGTTGTCGTTAGAGATTTTCCCCGACGGACTAGTGCGGGTTTTCTTCCCAAGAATGTAGTCTTGGAATTCTTTCCGCTCGGGCTTACTCAGTTCTTCGTCGACCCATTCCTTATCCACGGCCCGGAAGCCGACAACTGGATTGAAGGGATCCGTGTAGATCGGTGTGTAGAGGCATAGGCCACCCACGGAGTTCATCCGGGTGAATTCCTCCACACCCGCCTGGGTGCGCTTGTCCTTGTTGGCGAAAAACTCCCGAACTTTTTTGTCGCTGTCGCAGTCCACGTGGCTAGGGGTGAGGCGAACACGAAACTCCACGAGATGGGTCACTTTCTTCGATGCCACCAATCCGGAGTGAGCCATGCACACGGCCTGAAAATCATGGGTGGTTCCGGCAATCGGTTTAACGTCGATGCCTTTCGAGTGATTGTGGCACCGGGCTGTGCTGACTTTACCGGTTCGCACAGCTCCAGTGAGGCCCAGAAATCGCTGAACCGCGGCGGTTCGTCCGGTGGCGAAGGCCTTTCTGAAATATTCCACATAGGTTTCCACATTGTCGCCCGAGGGCAGGGGGCCTGCCGCTTCTGCTGCTCCGGAAGCAGACCCCGGCTTCTTCATCTCTTCAAAGAGGTCGGCCTGGGCTAGGGTGGGAAGCATTGCCATTACAATCAGGGATAGGGTTTTCACGGGAGTTTTCCTCCATAGATCATTACGAGTTCAAGGAACAGTTGTTTGTCTACCTTATGCAGCATCGCAGTCTGGATCAGCTTGAATGCTTCAAAGGGGGTTTTGGCTTTGGAATAGGTGCGATCGGTGGTGAGCGCGTTGAAGATATCCGCGATCGTGATGATTTTAGCAAAAACCGAAATCTGGTTTTCCTTGAGTCCGTGGGGGTAGCCGGAGCCGGAGTTGTCTTCGTGGTGGTGAAGCACGGCGAGTTTTGCTCGCTGGGAAATATCCGTATTGTCTTTCAGTAGCTCATAGCCCCACTTGGAGTGCTGGCGCATCTCTTCCCACTCGTCTTTGTCGAGGGGGCCGGGTTTATTGATAATGTCGGGCTTAACCCGTGTCTTTCCGATGTCGTGGAGAAGTCCAGCGATGCCGAGATCCGACAGATCCTGTTCCGCCGTGATTTTCAGCTTCTTTCCGAGCGCAATGGCGTGAAGGCCCACGCCCACGGAGTGCTGATAGGTATAGGCGTCGTGGGACGAAAGACGAATGAGGTAGTAGAAAGCTTTCGGATCCCGCACCAGCAGGTTCACGAAGTTATTCACGACCTTCATTCCCTTGCGAATGTTTTCCGGGCTCGGATCGGCGAAGAGTTCTTCGGTAAACTTCACCGCGGAGGCGCGCATCAGGCCCACCTGCGCTTCGCTGGTTACCTGGGGTTGGCCCCCGGGAGGAACATTCTGAAGGTAGGTCTCCAGGTAATGACGCACCGATTGGGCGTCTCTGCGATCGAGCCAAACTTGGTCGATACCGGAGTCGAGGAGGCTCTGAATTTCAAAGGAATAGAACTGATCTCCGCCATTTCGGTATTTGCGGAAGCGTTTTCCTCTTTTGACGAAAAAACTGACGGCCGGAGCAGCATCGGGACGGATCAAATGGAGGCGAAGACCCAGGTAGGGTTCTTTGTTGGTGGGGTCAAGCTGGACGTAAAATTCGTTCAGCGACCTGCTTACGGGGTCGTCGCCCGAAACGATTGTGCGGGTTGAATCTTCCTGAGCGCCCATTCTCTTATTTTACCACCCTAATGTGTCCTGGTTAGCTTCACCAACAGGTGTAAAAACGGTTTACACCCTTGGATGCCTATCGGGTGGGCAGGCAGTTTTCTTTAGAAAAGAAAAGCTAGGGGATTCGGGGGGATGGGAGGCCCGTGGTTTTCGACATCGATTTCGGGCCGCTGGCACCAGGATTGCTTTTTGGTTAGGTAGGCACCCGCAAGGGGGCTGAAATTGTGACCTCCGTTCGGTCACACATGTGGAACGCAGTTGTAGCAGAGGAGCAGTCGATGAGCGCCTATCTTGATCGGTCCCAGGGTTTTACCTTCGTATTTTCGAACATCTACGAGATCTACCGTAAAGCGAAAGATTCAAAGCTCGATGATCCACTCGTTGTGGAGCGAATGAAGAAGACCGATCCTGCAGCTCGCCAACATGCCAAGGGCCGCGTGATCAAGGCGGGCTCCCCCGAGGCGGAATCCGCTCGCAAACTCTCTGAACTTTCGGAGCTCAAGCCTGAAGGCAATGAACGCACCTTTCCCGTGCCCATGGGTGTGCGTGAAGCGGAAGAAAAGGCCATGCGCCAAAACATGAAGCCCATCTCTCATCTGAAGGAAAACATGGGCAAAATCGAAGACGCTCACGCGAAGCTCCGTTACCTGCTTTCCGAGCTCGAAGATCTCACGAAGAAAAAATAGGCCCATTCCAGAGAAATTTCCGATAGGTACACGATGAACTTCATCGTGTACCTTCTGTTTTTTGTGCCGTTCTTTGCCTGGCCAGGCTTCCAGGACGACTACACGCGGCTTCTTAACGGGGATGAGGAGATTTACGTTCTAGAGGATAGGACCCACCTTTCGCGAGCGCATTTCGTTTTTGCGGGGGGATTTACCAATGAGTTGGGGCGAGCGCGCTATTTCAGGGAAAACGAACGCGTACTCCGGGAGGCGGGGGCCACGGACGTATCTCGACTCTTTGCTTCGTCCTTCAAGAGCGTGGACGAAACGCTCCCATGGTATCGGAAAGAGCTCCTGCGACTTTGGGAAAAGGGTGGTCGAAAACCTCTCGTGCTGATGGGGCATTCCAAGGGGGGTGTGGAGGTTTTGGCTGCAGTGCTTAAATATCCCGAGCTCATCGAGCAGGGAGTGGTGGAAAGGGTGGTGGCGATGGAGGCGCCACTACGAAGAGTGGTTTCCGGGGATCATGGCAATCTTCTGCCGAAACTGCCGGGAATTTCTGGTTTAAGGAGTCTCACCTCAGAGGAAGTAGAACGAGCGATACGCGGCCGTATTCTTGAATTAAAAAAAGAAAACCCGAGACTTGCCGCCGAGATATCGGGACGTGTTTTTTATTTGATTTCCAAGCAGGATCCAAAAATTCAGGGCCCCCTTCTTCGGCCGGTGGGTATCTTTCTAGAGAAGCAGTTTCATTTGAAGAACGATGGATTAGTTGCACTTAGTGAGCAGCATATTCCTGGTTTCGGTAGAACTCTGGCAGAGCTGGATGCGAATCATTTGGAGCTCTTTGTGGCCGATCCCAAGATGGCCAATCTCACCCATCCGAGAAAGCCAAAGGCGGCTACCCTGGCCTTGGCGCATCAGGTTTTGAAAGAGGAACTTGATCCAATACCGGTCGGTTCCGTATCCGTGCTTAAAGCGCCACCGAGACTTGGTCCGATTCAAACCTGTGCAGCGCTTTTTAGCGCCTTTTTTCATAGAGAGTAATTAGACCAACTTCCCAATCGTATATACGAGAACCCCGTCTCTGTACTCGCGCTTCGCGGTGGAAGGGTCCACTCTGGTGGGAAGTTTGAAGCTCTCCGTGATGGTTTGGTGGCTCGCGGTTTTGTTGCCTCGTCCGTCTTCGAGAGTGGTCTTTTCCTGAAAGTCGCGTGCGAGAGTAAGCTTCAGCTCATTTCGGTCGGCGGCCACGAAAACCTTCTCTTGTTCGTGAGGCGGCACTTTCACTTGAATTTCATAGTCTTTCTCGCCTTCCTTCACGTTCACGTCGAAGCTTTTCAGGCGGTAAAACGGGTCGTCTCGGCGTTCGTTAGAAGCCCTGATCCGTTCCATGGTGGAAGCCTGGTGACTGGAGATGGCGTCGAGAGCGTGTTTATCGAGGGCGGCGATCCGTTCCGAAAGGTCTTTGGAGACTTTCTCCACATGAGCCTGCCCCTGAAGGTCGAGCTGGGAAACCTGTTCGCGCTGGATCTTCTTTAGGCCCTCCGCCCGGTTTTCAGCTTCTTTGGAAAACTTTACGTTGTCCTGCTCGATGCGCTCGAGTTTTTCCGCAATTTCCTGTTGGCCGAGTCTTGCTACGTCCGCCTTTCGCTTTTCCAGCGTGTTTTCTTCCTCTTCAATGGCGCGCTTCTTCGCCACGAGCCGCTGATTGGCGGCGGATTCGTAGCTCGAACTTTCAGCGGGATTTACGGCCATGGCAACACCTCTATTGGGGGAATTCCTGGGAATCCTTTAATGTATTCTGCACCACATTCAGGAAAATTCTCACCACGTCGTCGTAGGTGCGGCGGTCGAGATTTTCCAGGAATGCGCGCTTGGCCGCGAGGGTCGGGCAGAGGATCATCTCTTCCAGAAGTTTCTCTGCTTTCTCCACTCGGTCCTGGTTCTCGTGATCCGTGTTGGCAATACGGCGAATGGTGATGTTGTCGAACAGCAGGTGGTTCCCTAGCGCCGACTGCTCCAAAAGATACTTTACCTGCTCGAGCTGATCCTCGTTCACGTAAACCATGGCCCGCCTCCCTTGCGGTTGTCGAGAACCCGGTCCTTGGGCTCTCCCTCCTTCTTCAGTGTAATGAGGTTTTTTGGTCACCTGCAAGGCATGAGTGTTATGATTTTCGAAAAGGGGGCCGGGATTCCGGTATGGCCAAAAAGCAGTGGAAATACGTAGACTTCTGCCAGCGTTGCCGGGTACCGCTCGGTCCCGACGATAAGGTGATGTATGTGGAGGAGGGCACCAACCGGTTCTTCTGCTCCGAGAAGTGTATTCGGGAGTATTATGATCCGGCTTCCGAGTTCTACCGAAAGGAACTGGCCGAGCTCCGGGATCCTCACGACATTCCAGATGCGGAGTTTCAAAAGTACGAAAGCTACGCGCCGCTATGTCTTTCGAACCCCGATGAGGTTTGGTTTGAAGAGACCGAACATGGCGACGGGTTCTATTTCTTCATCGGTAACTACACCAACGAGGGCGGTCGTTTCTCCTACGTGGTGATGTGCTTCTGCCTCGAACTCGAGCCCACCTACATCATTATGGCGTTTCCGACTCGGGACAAAAAGCTCGTGGAAGTTTTCCGACGTGGAGAGCAGGTAGATATGGCCGCTGAAGAGGAAGCTTCCGAGCCCGTGACCACGGCCGCAAAGGAAACCCTTTTGGAAAATCAGGGCAAGGCCCTGGAAGAAGAAATGCTCCGGTGGCGCTCCAAAGACGACATCAGTCCGGATGAATTCGAGGAGTATTCTCATTATCTGGAGCAAACGATCGAAGGTCCCGACGAGGTGTGGGAGCTCCAGGATGAAAAGGAGTCGGCCATTCTTACACTGATCGGGTCTCCGGAAGACGGCCTCACCTACATCGTGATCTGCACCCTAGACGGCGGGATGGAAGGCCAGGAAAGCTGGCGCGTACTCTACAACTTCCCGACGCGAGACCCGGCCCTCGTGCAGCGCTACCGCCGCGGCGTGCTTCGAGAGGGCAATGACTCCGGCGCGGGCGGCGGCACCACGAAATTTCTCCAGTAACCGATGACTCCGAGTTGGTGGACACAGGCTCGAAAGGAACTCTTAGCCCGTGATCCGGCCTTAGCCAAAATCATCCGCGGCCTGCCGTCTAACGTCGGCCTTCAGAGCCGAGGCGATCCGTTTGGCACTCTGGCCCGCTCGATCGTAGGGCAGCAGATCTCCGTAAAGGCGGCCGACTCCGTTTGGGCCAAGTTGGAATCGAGGGTCATGAGGGTAAGCCCGGATTCGGTTCTTCGGGTGCCGGTGCCTGATTTGCGTGCCTGTGGCTTGTCGGCCAGGAAAGTGGAGTACCTCACCGATTTAGCGGCCCATTTTCGTGACGGCCGATTGAACCCCAAGGATTGGAAGGACCGATCAGACGAAGATTTGATCGAGACTTTGATCGACGTAAGAGGCGTCGGGCGATGGACCGCGGAGATGTTCCTCATGTTTCATCTGCTTCGTCCGAACGTGTTTCCTGCCGATGACCTAGGGCTTCAGAAAGCGATCTCGATCCACTACGGACGACGCTATCCGGTGAGCCGGAAGATTCTCGAGCAGTATCGGAGGGCTTGGGAGCCCTGGAATACCGCCGCCGTTTGGTATTTGTGGCGATCCTTGGATCCAGTGCCGGTGGAGTATTAGCGGAGTTTTCCCGCCGAATAGGGCGGCCGCTGCGCGCCCGTTCCGTTGAGGTATCCCTTAAAGGCAGCTAGGTCGGTTTCCAAAACCACCGCCACCGAATGAAAGTTGTTGGAGTTGACGGAGAAGTCCTGATCACCTGTGAAGCCGAAGCACGTTTCGGTGAAGGTGTTCGCATCGTTGTAGGGAAGGATGCAGAGGCGGGTGCCTTGAGGGAGATTGGCCGGTCCGCGGAATTTCACGAGCGTATTGAAGTTCGTTCCCTGGGCGGCGCAGGCTTGTAGGTTCTGCAGGTTTTGGGATGTGGCGCCGCTAACAGTGGCTACTTGCTGGAGTGCTTTGCAGGGAAGCCAGGTCACGATCAAGGGAGCATCCGTGTGCCGGGTGGTGGCTGTAGCGGAACTCTGTACCTGCTTCTGGGCTGCGAGTTCTGCTTCGGGCATAGCGCCTCCGCAGCCGGCAAGAGCCAGGGCGGCGAGGGCAAGTGCGGTTACACGAAGCTTCATAGTTCTCCCAGCGTTACGAAATTGTGGCAGCTGCGCGGGGCACGGGAGCTTGAGCAAGGGGAGCGGGAGCATGAGCTTGCGCAGCTGCTATGGAAGATACTTCAAGGAAAATGCCACTCAGATTTCCCGGTGATTTTATGGGGTTAACAGGGGCTGGGTGCCGAGTTTCTGGACACCCTCAAAACAGGTGCCTAAACATTGAACAGGGGACCCTATCTGGATCTTTCATTCCACCAACGATGGGCAAGGCCCACAAGTGCCGGCAAGAGACCAAGGACTAGCGCGAGGATCGCGAACCACTCGCCGTTACGGCGGTAAAAGCTTGAGGTCTCGCGAAGGGGCACGGTGAGCGGCACCACACGGGCCTCAAAAAGCGGGCTCGGATTTTCAATGCGGCCCGACGCTGTGATGAGAGCGGAAACTCCGGTGTTCGTGGCTCTCACGGTGGGAAGGCGGTTTTCGATGGAGCGCAGGGCTGCGAGCTGAAGGTGTTGCCAGGGTTCGAATGTGGGACCGAACCAGCTGTCGTTGGTGAGATTAAGAAAGAAGTGGCTGCCCTGATTGGCCATTCTTCGGATGAAGCTCGGCATGATGGCTTCGTAGCAGATATTTACTCCCATCTTGATCACGGCCTCGTCTGGTTGCCGGCGAAGCTCGAGGGGGAAGGGGCCTTCTCCGCGTCCGAAGTCGCCGAGATTGGGGTTCAGCTTTTTCAAAGCAGGGATCCAGTCGGAGAACGGCATGGTTTCTCCAAAAGTAAGCAGGTTCACCTTGCGGTAAGTTTGCAGAACCTTCCCATCACGGGATAGCAGGGCCGCAGAGTTATAAGTGGTTTCACCTACGCCTTCGTAGGTGCCGATCAAGTGGGGCGTTCCGGTTGCCGCCACTGTGCCCTCTAATAGGTTCGCATATCCTAAAGCAAAAGAACTCGTCACTCTTCCGCCCGAGACAGGATACAAAAGTGGATACGCCGTCTCCGGCCAAACCACCAAGTCTACACCCATGGCCGCCGCGTCTTTAGACAACGACAGGTAACGTTGAATCACCAGGTCGAGCGCTTTTCGGCTTCCCATCTCGGCGCTGATCTTCTCCACGTCGCCGATATTGGCCTGGATCACCGAAACGCGAAATTGCCGGTCTGGCGGTGTATTTTCCCAGCGCTGCACCTCGCGGTCGCCCCATACCCATGCGAACGCCAGGAGCCCGAGCGTAACGGAAAGCGCCGGTGTGGCCCAGCCGCGATGGCGCACAAGAGCCCAAGCCGCAGCCCCCATGATCGCCGGAATAAAGGAAAGCAGGGATGCTCCTCCGATTGCCGCCACCTGCGCAATGGCGGGCCACTGGATCCAGGGGCTGCCCATGAACTCAGGAAAGAGCTTTATCCGACTTCCGAGAAACTCTAGGCCGGTCCAGAGAAACGCCCAGAAAAAGGGAGCGATCCAGGGGGAAAGCCTTCGACTCACCACCGGCTGCAGGCCGTGACCGATCAGAAAAAAGGCGAGGAGCTGCGGGGCTGCCGCCACGCAGAAGGCCAGCATGAGCACCATCGCCACGGGCAAGGGCAGGCCGCCGAAGTTTCTCGCCACATAGATCACCCAGTGGAATCCGCCGAGCCCGATCATGAAGCTGCCGAGAAATCCCAGGCTCAGCGCGTGTTTCCAGTTTTTGGTGCGCTCCACCGCGAAAATCCAGCCGAAGAGCGCGAGTGGCATGAGTTGAAAAATATCGTAGCTGGGGAATGAAAGAACGTAGCCGAGGGTTCCCAGAATAGTCCACAAGGCGGCCCGAGATGGCCGCTTCGATAACAATATTGCCAGCCACTTATTTGAGCTCATGGAATGAGCTTAGAGGGGAAACACGGGTGGAGCAACTGGGGGAAGGTGCCGGAGGCTCAGGCAACGGGGCTTCATGCCCGGTGTTGGAGAGAGGAGAGACGTTGCCTGAGCTCCCGGCGTTGTTGTTGCAAACATGGGGCGTTGTGGCGCCCGCGATTCTCAGGCGGCCTTTACTTGAAGGCCACCTTCCGGTTCACCCGTCCGGAATCCTCGCGGGCAGGGGTGGTTTCGGAATCTACGCTCGCCACCATGGTGGTTTCGGCATCCGAGTCTCGCATCGCCACGGTAGTGCGGAGGGCGGAGAAGGCGTTTACTCGGCCAGCGGAGGCCACTTTCCCTTTTAGGGAGTCGATGCGGTCGGCGCTCTTCATCAACACTTCTCGGATCTCCACAGGCTTCATCGAGTGAAATTCGCTGATCATGAGAGCGGCGATACCCGACACGAAAGCCGTGGCCTGGCTCGTGCCCGTGAGGTAGCCGAAGCGTCCCTTCGGGAACGTGGAGTAGATTTTCTCGCCGGGGGCGGCCACGTGCACGGTGCGGGATCCCCAGTTGGAGAAGCTCGCCAAGCCGTTGTGAATGTTCGTGGCGGCTACCGACACGATGTTGGGCAAGCCGTAGGATGCAGGGTAGAACTGGTTGCCTGCTTCGTCGGTATTGTGAAAGTCGTTTCCACTGGCGGCTACGAAGAGGATTCCCTTCTGTTCAGCGCGCTGGATGGCCTTCATTTCGGCGGAGTTAAACTCAGGGCCGCCGCCGGAGTAATTGATCACGTCGGCTCCGTTGTCGATGGCGTAGTTGATGGCCTTCACCGTGTTGGCGAGGTTCACAGCGCCGGAGGCGTTGTCGTCGTAGTAACGAATCGCCATGATGCTTACCTTGGGAGCCACGCCGGAGGCACCGGCGCCCGTGCGAGCTGCGGCAGCGATGATGCCTGCCACGTGGGTGCCGTGACCGTTCGTGTCCATGGGGTTTTTCTTTCCGGTCACGAAGTCGAAACCGTATTCGTCGGCAGTGCCGGGCTTCTTCCAGAGATTGTCTTTCAATTCAGGATGAGAGGGGTCGATGCCGGTGTCGATCACGGCAACCACTACCTGCTTTTTGCCTTTGGAAATCTGCCACGCTTTGCGGGCACTGATGTGAGAGCCTTCGCTATTGTCGAGGCCCCAGTTTCGGAGCTCTTCAGAGACCTTAATAGGCGAGGGAGTGAGGAGCCTTTTAGGATCCTTGTTTACTGCACCCTGCACAGGGCTCGTGGACACAGCCAGGATGAGTAAGAATCCCAGCATCTGCTTTAACTTCTGCAACTTCATCGCAACAACTCCAACAACAACAACTTCAGATTGCGCTGCCCGCCCTTTCGCAATGCCTATGCCAGAGAGGGGAAAAGGGGGGATCGGGGCTGTGGGGGTAAGGAAATCGGGGGTTTACGAATAGGCCCGCCCGAGCGAAGGCCCGCAAAGATGGAGAACTTTTAAACACCTGTCGCAGGGATGCCGATAGGGCACTGAATGTCCCCCTTTCATTTGCTAAAAACCTGCGCACTGCTCCTGTTTTTGTCTCTGTCCGCGGAGGCGGCCTCTGTTTGGAACCGTTCCTGGGACTCTGTGGACGAGTTGGTGATCGTGCTCGAAACGGTGCCCTCGGGGCGGACCCTGTGGCGGGAGGCTCTGAAGCGTGACCCAGAGCTTCGCCAAAAGATTCGGCGAGCCCGGAGCAGCTTCACGGAGAGTACATATATAAGAAGCTTCCGCGTGGACGATGCAATGGGCGCCGTAAGCCTCAGGCACGACATCTATCTGGGGGAAAAACTAACTCTCGGCGAGGCAGTGCTCGACCTCGCCCATGAGCTGCACCACTATTTGAATCGCCAGGTGGCCGATCCTTACAACCCGAGCCTGAAGGAAGAAGAGTTCATCCGGAACGGAATCGAAGGGCCAGGCGGAGAGCTTGAGGCCTTCGAGGTGGAGTGTGGGGTGGCCTGGGATCTGACGGTCCGATACGACGGGTTTCCAGATCACCCGCTCTGCGGTCGCTACCGGGTGGGCGAAAAGGGATTCCATCGGGAACAAGCTCGCCGGGACTACTATGCCGTGGGCACTGCCTTACCCGGTCTTGTGACGAAGTTATCGAAGGCGTCGGATCTGCCGCTTCTGAGTAGCAGTGGGGTGGTGTTTCGAAGCGGTCATGCCGGGGTGGCCTACCCACTGGCACTGGTGCGTGAGTTTGCCGACACGTTGAACGCCGCTTGCCGGAACAATGATCGGAAGGCCCGGATGATCGCCTCTCATGGTGGCCGAGCACCAGCCTCACTTCAGAAAGCGCTTCAGCAGGAGCAAAAAATCATTCTCGACTTCCAGCGTCAGCGCTGTAGCTCCAAGTATTCTGCGGACCAGGGAAGACCTCGATAAATCATTGCTTATACGCGATAAGTTTAATTATCATGATTATAGACCATGTTTTTACGCATTTTCAGACATTTGATGAGGTGGCTGGTCGAGAAAATTTCTCGGCGTCGCAAGTATTCTGAAGTCCAGTTAGACGAAAAACCTAAAGATGAACTTGAAGAAACGCTGGGTGTGGATGCTGCCGATGTGGGGGTAGGGACGGTTAAGGGCGCCTGGCTTAAGGGGGAGCTTCTCGGGGAAGTGCAGCGGTTCGTGCAAACTCAGCGCTCCCCTCATACACGGCGCGCCTATGAGGGCGACCTGCGCCAGTTCATAGGATGGTTGAGGGCTCAGGGCCATGATGCGGATTCTTTGGACGTTTTGCTTTCTTATCGCGATTGGCTGGTGACCCCCACTTACTCCGGGGGCGCCGGCCTTTCGCGAACAACAGCCAATCGAAAATTCTCCACTCTGCGAGCTTTCTTGAGCTGGCTTCAAATGCGGGGGCGTGTAGCCGAGAATCCAGCCGTGTTCGTGAAAAACTTTCGGGCGCGCACGGAGAGTCCTACTTTGGGATTCTCCGACGAAGAGGTGGCTCGGATGCTGGCGCTGCCTAACCAGCGGACACCAAGTGGACTGCAGCACGCCCTGATTCTTCATCTTCTGTTTTTTTTGGGCCTTCGGCGGAGTGAGCTTGTGGCACTGCGCGCAGACCACCTAGGGCGAGCCTGGGTGGATCAGCAGGAGTTCCTAACCCTGCGTGTGCCGGGTAAGGGTGATAAAGAGCGAGTTCTCCCGCTGCCGCCTCCGGTGGTGGAGATCCTGGACCGTTTTCTTACGCGAAACCGGATAGAAGTCGGCCATGAGCGTCCGCTTTTTCGTCCCGTCAGGAACAACGTTACGTTTGTGAAGGAGAAGCCTCTGTCTTCCCACGCGATTTACTACATCGTGCTGAAGTATGCGAAGAAGGCGGGAGTGTTGAATCGTGTGAGTCCGCACTCTTGTCGGGCCACAGCGATATCTAATGCGCTCGATCACGCCGCCAGTCACCGGTCCGTGCAGGACATGGCCGGCTGGAGTTCGCCTCTTATGATCGAGCGCTACGACAAGCGCCGTACCGCTCTCACCGACAGCGCCGTGCACGTGGTGCAATACTAGGCGCCAAACCGGGCTCTTCCGATTCCGTGTAAATCTCTTCGCTGCGCTCCGTGTTGAAGGCCTTTCGTCGTCTTTCCGATAAGCTGAGGAATGAAGCTCGTGTTTTACAGTGGCGGCTGCCACAACCTAAACGAAGAGTTGGATATCGAAGCGGTGAGACTGCTCAAGGAGCATTCGTCTAATCCCCGTCTTACCTATATCCCTTCCGATTCGCGGAAGAAGAAGCATTACTTCGAGGAGTTCAAGAGCTATTGGAAGAAGTACGGAATTCGCAGAATCGAGCCGTTCGCGGCCGACGACCACTACACCCCGAAGGATCTTAAACACGCATTTTCTTCCGATGGGGTGTTTTTGAGCGGCGGCAACACCTACTACTTCACCAAAAGTCTCCGGGAGCGCGGGTTCTTTTCCCGGCTTCGCGAGTATGCGCGAAAGGGGGGGGTTCTGATGGGGCTTTCGGCCGGGGCGATCATCATGACTCCGTCGATAACCACCGCGAGCATTCCCTCCGACGATCCTGATGAGAACTATGTGGAGCTCGAGAACTGGAAGAGTCTTGCTCTCGTTAAATTTGAATTTTCACCGCATTACACTCGCCGAAAGAAACCGATGCTCGAATTGATGCGGTATTCAAAAAAGTTCAAAGGCCCCATTTACGCGGCTCCCGACGGAAGCGGTGTAGTGGTAAACGGACACCGTACCGTGTTCGTGGGAAAAGTCGCGTGCTTCTTCCAGGGGCACCAGATGCCGATCGTGCGCTGAGGTTTGGAGCCGTTCGCGACGAGTGATTAGTTGTCGCAGCGGAAGAATCGCATCGTTCCACCAGCCCTAAAAAACTGCCCCTCTGCTTTGAGGAATGCGTCCTGGGCGTCGTAGGCCGCTTGCTCGGTAGCGCGGAGGCGTTCGCACGTGCCGAAAAGCTCGTCGTCATTCTGAAATTGGTTCTGCAGAGCGTGCACCATTTCGTGGAGAAGGAACGAGGCGGCGATCATGTCCGTTACAGGATCCATGTCGCTACGAAGTAAGATGCGCTTTTTTGAGGTGTCGTAGAGGCCGACCATTCCCCGACAATTCTGTGGGTCTGAGGGGCAGGCGGCATTCTGCATTTCTGCTTCGGTCATCACGAGAACGGGAAGCGACCGTGTTGGCTCCTGAAGCGAAAGGCCTGAAAATCGGGATGCCTTCTCCCAGAGCCACTGGGCGGTTTCTTTTTCCTCGGAAAGCTGCCCCCATGGTCTTTCGGCGTGGGACGTTTGCGTAAAGAGGAGGGCTACGAGGATGAGGTACTTCATTTGTAACGCACCGTATCATTATTCTCGGGTTTTTTCTTCATTTTTATGGTGGCCCACCTGCCGGTTGCTGCTCACAAAGGTTCGCCAATAATGCCCTTGGGTTACGTGAGGTCCGGTTCAGAGCCTGGGCCGGAAGAGCTCAAATTAAAACAACGCTAGGCATGGCCAACCGCAGTCGAGTGGACCAGCTCTTACTTAGAGGCGTGCGTTCAATCGAATCCTTTTGAGCAAATTCATGCACGCGTCGAGCAGGAGGTGGAACACGAAGTCGAACTCCTCGGGGCCGCTTTGCACGGGGTCGGGCACGTTCTTATCTGTTCCTTCGCTCGAAAAACTTCGCATCAGATGCACTTTGTGCCCGTGTTTTCCTGTTTGATCCAGACTGAGAGTGTCTTCGTGCACTCCTTCATCCATGGTCAGGATCCAGTCGAAATCCCGGAGGTCTTCCCATTCCAGTGGACGTGAAACTCCTTGGATTGGAGTTTCGTTTTCCTCGCAAACTCTCACCGTGCCAGGATGGTAAGTTTTCCCCTTAAAGTGCGGGCTCGTGCCTGCGGAATCAATCACGAACTGCGCTTCGAGGCCGGCCTGCAAAACCATTTGTCGGAAAATCGCCTCCGCCATGGGTGAGCGACAGAGGTTGGCGTGGCATACGAAGAGCACTTTCACGGGACATTCGGAAGGCATAGGGCAATTATCCTGCTCGTGTTCCCGCAATGCAACCGGCGGTGTAGGATGTGCCTATGAAGCTCTACCTTTCTGCAGTGGCTGCGTTTGCGATCTTCGATCTCGCCTGGCTGGGTGTGATCATCAAGCCTTTCAATATGCAGCAGCTGTCGGAGATTGGTCGGTTTCAGTCGGATGGTTCCTTCGACATGCTTCTGCCGCCGGCAGTAGTGGTTTACCTTCTGATGGCTGCGGCGATGTCCGTTTTCGTGGTTCCCACCGTTCGGGCCGCGAGTGGTCCTCTCGCTGCTGGGAAGGGCGCTCTCATGGGGTTGGTGGTCTATGGAGTTTTCGATATGACCAATTTGGCGATTCTGAAAGACTACCCGGTGCCCTTTGCTCTTGTAGATATGGCTTGGGGAGCGGTCTCGTTTGCCTTGGTGACGTTGATCGTTCGCAGAATCGATCGAAAACTAATTTGAAATACCCAGTGCCTGGGCCATCGCGCGGATCGCGGAAATCTGCTTGCCTGATTTTGTGGCATAGTCAGATCCGGAGTAGCCCCACCAGTCCCAGCAACCATTGGGATTTCCCCTTGTCTTTTTGGCTCCTGGAAAGAGGATTACGATCTGGTTTGCTTCGGCCCAGCGCAGGTACCCCGTCAATTTATGAAACTTATCCTGCACGAATTCCGGGCTCTGTTGACAGCCGTGGAGGGCTATATGCAGATGGCATTTTTCTCCCGCACCACAATTCTTTGGTACGAAAATCCAGCCCTCAGGGAGGAGAAACTCGGTTTCAAATGGAGTTTGATCGAAGTTGCGGAAAACGCCCTGGGGCTCCTTGGGTTCCTTGAGATCCGCAAAAAGTCCCTTCAATATTTCGCCTGCGCCGTCGATCGAGCAGTTGGGAAGCCATGGAGTTGCCGTGGAGTCGCATTTTTGCTCGCCCTCGGGAACCGGAAAACCGTGGCCCATTCCGGGAACGGTGATCTTGTGGGATTTGAGAGAAAAGGCGTCAGCGAACTCGAGAAGTTTTTCTTGGGCCGCTACCTTAATTGTGGGGTCCTTTTCGCCATGAATGGAAACCAGGGTGGCTTCGGCGAGTCCGTGCACTGGATCGATTTGGCCTTTCTCCGAAGTGACACGAGCGAGTTCTACGAGCTTTGCGGCGTCTACTTTTTCTGGCGTCATCATACAGCCTAGAGCTTTCGTTAGCTGACCCTCAGCACACCCATAGGCTCCTCCGGCCACCACTCCTGCGCCACGAACCCATCGGCTCTCTGCCATAAGAAGCTGCATGGCCATGAATCCACCGGAAGAAATTCCCGACACAGTCGCTTTCGATTCGAGGTTCAGAAGCGGAAGCGGGGCGTTAGCTAGAGCGGGGACCGATAGGAATAGAAAAAGGAGCGTTCTCATGGAGTCGGTTTATCACAGAGCGCACGGCGACAAAACCTCAAGATTGGGTTAGTTTTTTCTGATTATTGCGGAGGCTCTTCATGAAAACCGAAGGCGTAAAAACCATTTTTTCGAAAGACTACAAAGTTCCGGAGTTTTTGATCGATTCCGTTGAACTCGAGTTTGATCTGGCCGAAGACTCAACCCGGGTGAAGAGTGCCATTGAGTTTTCACGAAATCCGAAGAGCACCGAGCGATCGGGCAGACTGGTCCTCGACGGTGAGCAACTAGAGCTCCTCAGTGTTTTAGTGAATGGAAAGAAACCCGAGTATCAGCTGGACGAAAAGACTCTGACGATTTTGAATCCTCCGGACAAGTTCACCTTCCAGTGCGAAACACGCATTCATCCGGAAAAGAACACCACGCTGGAAGGGCTTTACAAAAGCTCCGGGATTTTCTGCACCCAGTGCGAGGCCCAAGGGTTTCGGCGCATTACCTATTATCTGGACCGCCCCGACGTGATGGCGACCTTCACCGTTACGATTCGCGGGGATAAACAAAAGTATCCGTTCCTTCTCTCCAACGGAAACCGGATTGCGGAGCGTGAGCTGGAAGATGGCCGGCACATGGCGAAGTGGAACGATCCGTTCCGTAAGCCCTGCTACTTATTCGCGTTGGTGGCCGGAGATCTTGAGCGCGTGGACGACCATTTCACCACCAAGAGCGGCCGAAAAGTGAAGCTCGAGATCTATGTGAACAAGGGGAATAAGAATCGCACGGCCCATGCGATGGAGAGTTTAAAGCGATCCATGAAATGGGACGAGGATCGCTTCGGCCTGGAGTACGACCTGGATCTTTTCATGATCGTGGCCGTGGACGACTTCAACTTCGGCGCCATGGAAAACAAGGGGTTGAATATCTTCAACTCTCGTCTCATCTTGGCCGATCCTACTTCCGCCACGGACGCCGACTACGAGGCGATCGAAGCCGTTGTGGGCCACGAGTACTTTCACAACTGGACGGGTGATCGTGTCACGTGTCGTGACTGGTTCCAGCTTTCGTTGAAAGAGGGGCTCACCGTGTATCGCGATCAGGAGTTCACCTCCGACATGACCTCTCGCGGGGTGAAACGCATCGACGACGTGAGTATGCTGCGTTCGCGCCAGTTTCCGGAAGACGCGGGCCCGATGGCTCATCCGATCCGGCCCGACAGCTACATGGAGATCAATAACTTCTACACCGCCACGGTTTACGAAAAGGGCTCCGAGGTGATCCGGATGATCGCCACGATCCTTGGTCGGGAGAAATTCCGGAAGGGGATCGATAAGTACTTTGAGCGGCACGACGGTCAGGCCGTGACGTGCGAAGATTTCGTGCTCGCCATGGAGGCGGCCAGCGGCGCCGATCTGTCCCAGTTCCGCCATTGGTATTCCCAGGCGGGCACACCCACCTTGCGCGTGAGCGGTGAATACGATTCCGGAAAGAAGACATTCACTCTCAAGGTGGCGCAGAGCTGCGCCCCCACTCCTGGGCAGCCGGAGAAGAAGCCTTTCCACATCCCGCTTTCGATGGCTCTGTTGGATTCGTCAGGCAAGGAGTTGGCCGCTCGAGTGCTCGACGTAAAAAAGCCGGAAGAGACCTTCGTGTTCGACGGAGTGAAGGAAAAGCCCGTGCCCTCGCTGCTTCGGGAGTTTTCCGCGCCGGTATACCTGGAGTATCCCTACACCGAGAGCGAGCTTCTGTTCTTGTTGGCGAAAGACGGCGACGGTTTTGCGCGCTGGGAGGCAGGGCAGAAACTTTCCCAGCAGGTGATTCAGCAGCAGATCGACGCGCGTTTGGCAGGAAAGTCGGCCGACATTAGTCGCGCCTATGTAGACGCATTCGGTGCCGTGCTCAGCGATGCCCGCACCGACGATGGTACCCGAGCCGAGATCCTCTCGCTTCCGGCGCAAGACTACATCGAGCAGCTGCAGAAGGGGGCTCTTCATCCCGACGCGATCTGGTGCGCGATCGATGAGGTGAAAGGAAAAATCGGAGCCGCTCATGAGGGAGAATTCCGAAAAGCCTATGATGAAAGGAATACCCGTGAGGCATACCGCTACGATGCGGCTTCCATGGGAAAGCGTGCGCTCAAGAACACCGCGCTCGGGTTCCTCTGCCACGGTGGACGGAACTCCGACCTGGCTTTGGCCCAGCTGCGAAACGCCGCAAATCACACCGATGAGGTGTCGGCGATGATGGTGCTGAAAGAGGCTAAAGGATCCGTCCGTGAAGAAGCGATGGAGTATTTCTACAAGAAGTGGAGCAAGGATCGTCTCGTGATCAACAAGTGGCTCAGTGCCCAGGCCACGAGCACCGGCGACGGGGCCCTCGAGCGGGTACAGAAGCTGATGCACGATCCTGTTTTCCAGATCAACAACCCCAACAACGTGTATGCGTTGGTTTGGGCGTTTGCGATCCGAAACCCGCTTCATTTCCACCGCGCCGACGGAGCCGCTTATCGGTTCCTGACCGACGTGGTGCTCGATATCGATGCTCGCAACCCAAGCGTGGCCGCACGCCTGGCTGGAAGTTTCAATCAGTGGAAACGCTTCGAGCCGAAGCGCCGCGGTTTGATGCAGGCGGAGTTGGAGCGTTTAGCCGGTAAGAAGCTTTCGCCCGGGACGTTCGAAATCATCACCAAGGCTTTGCAGTAGAAAATGACGTTCGAACGCAGAGTGGGTGAACTGTTTGTTCTCGGGTTTCGGGGGCTGAAAATTCCTTCCTGGCTGAAGGAGTTTGAAAGCCGCTTCGGCCTGGGTGGAGTCATTCTTTTCGACTACAACGTTCAGACCCAGCGTTATGAAAACAACGTCGAGAGCCCGGCACAGCTGCGGGTTTTGTGTGAAGAGATTCATGCTATGCCGTCGCGCCCCGTTGTTTTGGTGGATCAGGAGGGCGGCAAAGTCCGACGACTGAAAGAAAAGCTGGGTTTTGCGCCTTTGCCGAGCGCCAAGGCGTTTGCCCGTCTTCCGCGTGAGGAGCGACGAGCTCTGGCCGAGCGCTCCTTTCGTGAGCTGAAATCGCTGGGCATTCATCTGAACCTCGCCCCCGTGGTCGACTTGGACGTCAACCCGGACAACCCCGACATCGGAAAAGTGGAGAGATCGTTTTCTCCCGACCCTCAGGTGGTGCGAGAAGCTTGTAGCGATCAGGTGGCGGCGGCGCGAGAGGCCGGGATCGGTCTGTGTTTGAAGCATTTCCCCGGTCTGGGGGGGGCTCGGGTGAACAGTCATGAGGCGCTCACCGACATCTCGGGCCTCGTGTCGATCGAGCAGATTCGTCTTTTTCAGGAGCTCGGGGAGAAAGTGCCCGCCGTTTTGGTGAGCCACGGATTGATGAGAGAGTGGGAGCCGGGAGTTCCGGTTTCCACCTCGAGGGTTGGCGTGGGAAAGCTCCGCGCGCTTCTGCCCCATGCGCTCCTGTTGAGCGACGACCTTCAGATGCAGGGGCTGCAGAAGCTCATGACTTCAGGCGAGGCCGCCGTTTGCGCTCTCGACGCGGGAATCGACTGGATACTTGTGGGCAATAATTTGATGGCCGAAGACGAAGCTTGTCTGTCTTGGGCGGATTGTATTTTGCGAATGATGGATCGTGCTCCTGTGTTTCGGGAACGGGTAAAGGATTCACTGGCGCGAGTGGCTCGCGCCAAACAGTTGCTCGTGCAGGGACGGTTTCTTTCATGATGTTTCAGCGCCTTTTAGTGACCGTATTATTGATTTGTCTTTCTGGTATGCCGGAAGCGGCGCGGGCGGATATTTTTGAGGAGTTCGGCAAGGACGTGGTTTCGCCCGTGAGCACTCCGGCGGCTCCGGTGTTTCTTACCGGTGTCGGTCTCACTCTTATGGCTCTCCTCGTGGAGGACAGGGTTTCCGATCCTATTGCCACCGATACGGCTGAAGATCGACCACTCAAGCAGTACACAAAATATGGCGACTGGGGCGGGAAGGGCGGCCCGAACGTGATCTATTTTGCCGGGCAGGCAGTGGCTGGTGCGTTCGGAAACAAGAACGGATTTTCCCGGGCGGGGCAGATGTTGTGGGGCACCCTCTATGCGATTGGTCTCGCGAACGGCTTGAAGACGGTGACGGAAGAGCCTCGTCCCAACGGCTGGGACAACAAATCATTTCCTTCGGGGCATACAGCGAGCGCCTTCGCGTTTGCATCGGTCGTGGGCGCGGAGCACGGATGGGGCTGGGGGACGGCCGCTTATTTAGGCGCGGCGTTTGTGGGCTACAGCCGGATGAACGACAACAAGCATTGGTTTCACGACGTGCTCGGAGGGGCCACGATTGGAGTTGGCTATGGACTCGGCATTCATTTCCGGCGACGTGGGCCCCGAGGAACCCGTACGGCGGAAATTCCGCTTTGGGATTTGCGCCCGGTTCTCGCGCAAAATGGCGGCGGCCTGGACTTCCATCTGAACTTTTAAAAACACCCAACACTTTGATTTTCTAATGATTTTCAGGAACCTACGGCTCACTGAATTTTCATGGCTTGACTGTACGCTTTATGTACGCTTAAATGAATTTACCCACACTGATGATGTCCGAATCGAGAGCAAGGAGGCCCGCGATGGTACGAAAAAAGCAAAGCGTGAATGATCCACTCACTCCCGGCCAGAAGCGCTTCCTCGACTTTCTCGAGGCCTACCAAGCGCGCCACGGATACGCGCCCTCTCAGCGAGAGATCGCGCGGGCCCTGGGGCTAAGCTCCGTGGGCACCGTGCAGAGATACAAACAGAAGCTGGAAGAGATCGGTGCTCTGGAAAGTTCCGGCACCGTGCGGGGCCTCAAGGCAAAGAGCCTGGAGCCTCTCACCGAAACCAACGCTGAAGCGTTGCTTCTGCCGATGGTTGGAAAAGTGGCCGCAGGTCTTCCGATCGAAGCCATCGAGCAGCAAGAAATGGTGGAAGTGCCCTCTAGCTTGATCCGAAAGCGCGGCGATCATTTCGTGCTCACTGTGGAAGGGGAGTCGATGATCGAAGACGGGATCCTTCCCGGGGACAAAGTGATCATTCGACGGCAAGCAGTGGCGCAGAACGGAGAAACTGTAGTGGCTCTTATCAATAACGAGGCCACCATCAAGCGCTACCAAAAGGGAAAGCACGGCGTGGAACTGCATCCGGCCAACTCCGCCTTTTCCGTGATTCACGTGGGCGGCGACGCAGATTTTCGTATCGAAGGTGTGCTCGTGGCAGTATTGCGCACCTACTAGGGAGGGGTTCATGGGATCCTTGGAAGTTTTGAAAAGTTTTTCCGGAAAGCTCGCCGGATGGGCGCCGAAAGAGAGACGCAGCTTCGATTGGCTGCCCGGTGGAGTGTCCGTGGGAGGAATCACTGAGGTGGTCGGTGCGGGGAAAACGGAGTTCGTGCTTCGATTTCTTGCGGAGCATCCGTCGCTCCATGCCGCATGGGTGGAGCCTGAGGTTTCCCTCAACCCCTATGGCGTGCTCCAGCACCAGGTGAGCGTAGGAAAAGTTTTTTGTATCGAGAGCGGAGAGAATCACAATTGGTCCGTGCTGCAGGCATTGCGTAGTGGTGCCTTTCAGGTGGTGATCTCTGCCGCTCCCGTAAACGATTTGATGGAGCTCCGTAGGCTTCAGCTCGCGGTGGAACGGTCAGCAGCCATTCTGTTCCTCCTCGCGCCGGAACCTTCGGGGCTCTGGCCAGTGAGCATGGAAGTGACCGTGGAGAGAAATCAAAGCGGTCATTTCCAAGCAGCACATATTCAGAAATAAAAGTTTCCAAATTCAGGAGGGCGGCCGCAAGGCTGCCGAGTTATGAGAGTAGTTTGCATCCTCACAGGAGGAGATGGAACCGTTTTGTCTTCTTTGGCCGACCACTGCTGGCGTTGGACGCCGCAGATCGCCGTGGGGCAAGAGGCGCTTTTTCTTGGGATCGGAAAGTGTGAGTCGCTCTACAGCGAACGCACGATTCTTCTGCGACTCAAGGTGCTGGCCGAGCGCTGGGAAAAGCGCTGGCAGGTGGCCGTGGCCGACGATCTGCCCACGGCCTTGGCTTTGGCGCGCTGGCTTGTGGCAAAAGAGGCGCTTCCTGTGGAAGCTCTTGCCGATTATTTCTCTCCGTTCTCGCCCACCACGGAACTGGCCTCGGTGGTGAAGTCGTTGCATCGAATGGGCGTGCACTATTTGCGGGATTTCCTGGCGCTTCCGCGCAAGAAGATTCTTTCTCGATTTGGCAAAGAGGCTGTGTTCGCTCTCCAACTCGTGGAAGACGCCGCCCATCTGCCCTGGCCGTGCTGGGAGCCGGAAGAGCGGATTCTGGAGCGCGTTGAGTCTCTTCAGACTCTTGATAATTTGGATCCGCTTTTCTTCTTGATGCGCATGGTGATTGAGCGGGTGGTGGGGCGATTGCACGGGCGAGGGGAAGCGGCCTCTCGAGTGGAAATGCGGCTCCTCGTAGAGCGCCATTCTCGTGTGACAGATCCGGTGCGATCGTTTGTGCTGGATTTTCCTGTGCCGCAAACTTCAGCGGACGCATTTCTGCAGGTGTTGCGCGAACGATGCGAGCGAGAGCTCGGCAAGCGTCCGCTCGAGAGAGCCTTGGTAGCCGTGGAGTTTGAGGTGCTGGAGCGTGCCCCCGGCAGATGGATGCAGAGAGATTTTTTCCAACGGAAGGAAATGGAGCGTGAACAATGGGAGTCGTTGCTTTTACGAATGCAAGAAAAACTAGGAAGAGACCGATTTTGGTATGCCGAGCCCGTAGCCCACCAGCGGCCGGAGAAGACCTGGAAGAAATCGTTGCAACCACCGGAGGACCTTGGCTTTCCGGTTGCAGCTAGACCCACTCGATTGCTCCGGAGGCCCGAGCGCCTCCGGAGGATTGAACACTTCCTGCTCGGATCCGACGGAAAGCGGTGGAAGGTATTGAAAGAAGAGGGTCCGGAGATTCTCAACGGGGAGTGGTGGGCTTTGAACTCTTTTCGGCGTGAATATTTTCGTGTAATCGCCGATGGCGGTGAGGTGCTCTGGATATTCCGCACACCGGGGGGAGAGGAATGGCTGCATGGATTTTTCGATTGAAGCCAAACATGATTTTTAAAAAATCTTCTGGGTGGATGAATGGCACCGAGACCGATTCGACCATAGCCTTTTGCCAAGGTTATTCTTGAAAGGTTGCGGCTTCAGTAATTATCTTTTCTTCTTCTCTAACGGCGCTTGAGGGTGCGGCGGCGCCTTTTTAGGAGGCACCCGTGGTGGTCGCGTTTTAGTCTGTGCTCTTTTCTTTTGCATTCGGCCAAGATTCATCGGTTTATCTGTTGTGGGCCGCATCGGGTTCATGCGTGTTTTGGAAAACACCTTGCTCTTCTCTAATCCGGTCTTTGGGCTTTTTAGCGGAGACCGTTCCGTCTTTCGGGGCTGGAGGGGTTCCCTACGTTGAGGAGTCAATCGAGTAGGTTTGGCTCGCTCGGTGGGGCGGCTGTTCGTTGGCTTTTTCATGCGTTCCTGGACTCTGGCTCGAATCGTCTGCCGCTGGCGCTGAAACAGATCTGCGGGTTTTGCTTGAAAGGCGCGTCGAAACACCGGGCGCTTTTCAAGCTGGCTGCGTTGGAACGCCTGTGGGCGCACAGGTATTCGCGTACCGCGGGCGATACGGCTTTGTTCACCTTTTTTCACCAACGTTACGCGATTCTGAATCTCCGTGAAGGGCTTCCGCATTTCGTTGATCATGTCTTCGCCGCCGTAGAGCACTTCTCCTTCGAGGGTGAAAAGCTGGGACTCACCGTCGTTTTCTTCCACTATGAACTCCGTGCCCCGGACACCGATCACGCCGGTGGGAGTGCGCACTTGGAAGCGTACCGTATCGGAGGGAGTGGTGGAGGGCGTTACGCGTGCACGCACACTGCCGCGCAGAAGTTCAGTCACGGCGGAAGTGTCATTGGTTTGGTCGAGAAAATATTCTGAGTTAGGTCCCACGCGAATCTGTGACCCATCGCAGAGGCTGAGATCGATAGTGGAGTCGCTTCCGGTGGTGAGTGTATCGCCGGGTATCATCACCACGCCTTCGAGAGCTATTTCCTCGTCGCCTGCGGCGTGGCGTAGGCGGGCGGTTTGAGCGGAATTATCGTCGATCAGTGCGCCGGAGCATGAGGTATCGTCGGCATAAGAAGCGGAGCCAATTAGTACGGATAATAGGAGAATGATTTTCATAGTTTCAGAGTATCTCTGAAAAGTCGGCATCGCCATCGATGGTGCGGCGTATCAAAAACTTGATTTCTCCCTATGGGCCATGGTCAATTTCATCGTTCAGCCAACAAAAGAGGTTCTCATGACGAAGGTTCCACAACAGGCCCGCGTAGTGATCGTGGGCGGCGGTATTATCGGTACGTCGATCGCTTACCACCTGGCTCATGCGGGCTGGAAAGATGTGGTGCTCCTGGAGCGCGACGGCCTCACCTCCGGCACTACCTGGCATGCGGCGGGCTTGATGGTCACGTTCGGATCCACGTCCGAAACTTCTACAGAAATGCGCAAATACACCCGCGACCTCTATGCGCGCCTCGAAAAAGAAACCGGCCAAGCCACAGGTCTTAAGCAGTGTGGCTTCATCGAAGTGGCCAGCGACAAGGATCGCTTGGAAGAATACCGCCGCGTGAGCGCCTTCAACCGTTTCTGCGGAATCGATGTGCAGGAGATTTCTCCGAAACAAGTGCAGGAACTTTTCCCGATCGCGAAAACCGACGACCTCCTCGCCGGCTTCTATGTGAAAGACGACGGCCGGGTAAACCCGGTGGACGTAACGATGGCCATGGCTAAAGGCGCTCGCATGCAGGGCGCCACGATCCTGGAGCACACTCCGGCGATCGGCATCACGCAGAAGAATGGCCGCGTAACGGGCGTGGTAACTGCTCATGGCACGATCCAGTGTGAATATGTGGTGAACTGCGCCGGAATGTGGGCGCGTCAGTTCGGAGCGAAACACGGCGTAAACATCCCGAACCAGGCCGCCGAGCACTACTACCTGATCACCGAAGAATTCAACGGCATCAGCGCCGACTGGCCGGTGCTCGAAGATCCTTCTCATTATGGCTACTACCGCGAGGAAGTGGGCGGACTCATGATCGGAATGTTCGAGCCCGTGTGCGCTCCCTGGAACATCGGCAAGATTCCGGAGGATTTCTCCTTCGGTGAAATCCAGCCCGACTGGGATCGCATGGGCCCGTTCTTGGAAAAGGCCATGAGCCGCGTGCCGATCTCCATGCAGGTGGGGATTAAGAAGTTCTTCTGCGGCCCGGAAAGTTTCACGGCCGACCTGCGCCCGATCGTGGGCGAAGCGCCTGAGATTAAGAATTACTTCGTGGCCGCCGGCCTCAACTCCATCGGCATTCTCACCGGAGGCGGCATGGGCCGCGTGGTGGCGCATTGGATTATGAATGGACGCCCCGACGTGGACGTAACCGGCTTCAACATCGATCGCTTGCACGTGTATCAGTCGAACCCGGAATACCGCCGCCTCCGCACGGTGGAGTCTCTCGGCATGGTGTATAAGTGCCACTACCCCACGAAGAGCCCGGAAACGGCTCGTGGCGCGAAGAAGAGCGTGATTCACGATCGCCTCGCTTCCGCCGGCGCTTACTTCAAAGATGTAAGCGGTTGGGAAGGCGCCGACTGGTATGCGCCTCCCGGGGTGGCGCCGAAGGTGGACGCTTTGTCGTTCGGCCGGATGAACTGGTTCCCGTACTGGGAAGCGGAACACAAGGCTTGCCGGGAAGGCGTGATTCTCATGGACATGAGTTTTATGTCGAAGTTCCTCGTGCAGGGGCGCGACGCGGGCAAGGTGCTCGATCACATCTCCGCCAATAAAGTGAATGGCGACGTGGGCATGATCACCTACACCCAGTGGCTCAACCAAGACGGTAAGCTCGAAGCCGACCTCACGGTAAGTAAGCTGGCCGAGGATAAATTCCTCGTGGTGGTAACGGATACGATGCATCGCCACGCAGAAACCTGGCTCAAGCGCAACACGCCCGACGACGCTCATTGCTTCACCACGGACGTGACCTCCGCCTACACCCAGATCAACATCCAAGGCCCAAAGAGCCGCGAGCTCATGCAAGCGCTCACGAGCGTGGATCTGAGCAACGACACGTTTCCGTTCCGCGCCGTGAAGGAAATCGACATCGGTTTTGCTCGCGTAACCTGCGTGCGAATCACCTATCTCGGCGAGCTCGGCTACGAGCTCTATATTCCCACGGAACAAGCCGTGCATGTGTATGATCGCATCGTGGAAGAGGGGAAGAATCACGGACTACGCCACGCGGGTCTCAAGGCCTTGGCCTCTCTCCGCATGGAAAAAGGATACCGCGACTACGGTCACGACATCGACAACACCGACAACGCCTTCGAAACGGGCCTCGGTTTTGCCGTGGACCTCACGAAGCCCGACTTCATCGGCAAGAGCGAAGCCGTGAAACAGAAGGCTGCTGGTCCGGCCTTCCCGCGCCGGCTCGTGCAGGTGCTGGTGAAAGATCCGGAGCCGATGCTCTGGCACGCCGAAGTGTTGCGCCGAAACGGCAAAGCGATCGGCTACGTGCGCGCCGGTTCCTATGGGCACACTCTGGGCGGTGGCGTGGGCCTTGTGATGATCGAAGCAGGGGAACCGATCACCCCGGCTTGGCTCAAGGAAGGCAAGTGGGAGATCGAGATCGCCGGCAAGCTCTATCCGTGCGAGTGCTCCCTGAAGCCGCTCTACGATCCGGAAAACAAGAAGATCAAGGCTTGATCGATATTCGGTTTTTGAATAGTAACCTTCTCATTACTCATTGGAACTCCTGATGGGTGGCAGGTATTCCTCCGCTCGCCCCAACACTTAGGAGAACCCTCAATGAAAAACTTTATATTTGCCCTACTGATCGCTTTAACGTCGCTCTCTGCTCAGGCCGGCTGCGAAGACGGTGCCGACACTGCCGAATTTGAGGCACGAAGCCTTCTGGCTCGTGAGCAAGGAACCCACCCGAAAAAATGCAAAAGCGTTTGGCTGGAGCACGTGGACATCAACGGATCCGAAGTTCATTTTGTGGACGTGGTTTGTGGTCGTACGCAAGCCGTGGTGAAGGTAAAACTTCGCGAGATCGAAGACGCCATGTGCACTACTGAAGGAGCCAAACTCGCAGCTCCACGCCCCAGCACTCCGAAGACATTCTTCCCTTCCGAAACTACGGGACTGCAAGACATGAAGAGATTCCGAAAAATTCACGACGTGGATGCGCGAGCGCTCGCGAAGACTCGATATCTCCCTCCCGTTTATGGGGAGTTGATCGACTTGGCCTTTGGTCGCGATGTGAGCTTGGGCGACATGTCCCAAAGCGATGGACATTTCACGAAGTGGGTCGACACCGTAACGGGCCTGGTGTTTTGGCAGGTGAGCTACTATCCGGGCGACAATGAAGTCGGCGCCCTCGTGGAAGTGTGGGCGAACCACGTTCGTGGCGAAGCTGACCTGCGCGTGATGGCCAGCGTGGGCGACAGCTGGATCGAATGGAACTAGCCTGGAATTCGGCCGCGCGATATTTCCAGGCTGAGTCCTACGACCTCGTCGTTGTGGACCGGGCTCATGTCTTCCGCGAGACGCACGGTCTGGAGCAATAGGTCCACGTTCTGTAGAACCAAATCCAGGTAACGTGGAGAGATCCGCCGGAACATTTCGGCGGTTTTCTCTTTTTTTAGTCCGAAGTAGGCGTTTCGCTCTCGGTCCCAGGCGTCGAGTTTTCGATACACTTCCTGTAAGGACTTCGACGCCGCCTGCGGAAACGCCCACTCGGGAAACGTAGAGCGAACCGCACCCGCCTCCCGAATCACGACCTTCGCCGCCTCCAGATCCGTCACCACCCGTTCAGATTGGGAAAAGGGAAGTTCGCCGAGGGTCACCGGTCCTCGCGCGAGGGTAGCCACCAGGAACAGATAGTAGTGCTCCTTGGTAGCGGCGATCGCGGCCACCTGCTTCTCCGTGAGCACCTTCTGGTGAACACGGGTTAGGGAATTCTTGCCCGTGGAGGTTCTTGGAGGAGCCTCCGACGGTCCTGTGAAAAGCGCTGCCCTTGCCGGAAACGCATCTCGGCACCAGGCGAGAGTGAGATGGTCTCCGTGGGGTTGCGGCAAGAGCGACGCAATCGTGTCTACGGCGCTGGAAGACGGCTGTACGCGTCCGCTTTCGATCCGCATGTAGTAGGAGTAGTTGATGCCGAGCTCGGCGCGCTGGCTCAGCCAGGCGTGGAAGGCCCGGGCGCTGGGGTAGCCCAGGGCCTTCCTGATGCGCACAAGGGTGGTGCCGAGCTGGGGGTTCATATGTGACCTATCGGTAGAATGTGACAAAACATGAGCCATGCGCTCATAAACGTTTCCGGATAAATCCGCTCCAGCAACACTTTTACAAACTGGAGAGACCCATGAAGATTCTTGCGATTATTGCCCTATGTATTTCAGCCTCGGCCTTGGCGGCGCCGGCGAAAAAGAGCCCGTTCCTCGCTCCCGAAGTAAACGGAGTGGAGCGCATCAGTGGTACCGAGCGCCTCGAAGTGAAGAAGGCCTACGACGGAAAGGTAGCTGTATGTGATTCTAAAGCCCACGTAGGCTATCAAGCCTATCGTTTAAAGGTGGTAAAGACCGGTGGTTCGAGCGCGAATCTCCGACTCACGAACTTGGTGTGCGTGGAGGAGGGTGGTCAGTTTACCCTAAAGCCTTCGCAGCTCATCAAGCAGCTTCCGAACGGACTCGAGGTCTCTGATACTCGCATCCTCGTGACCGATGAAAACTATCGCATCGTGGCCGACGTGCCTGTGGATCCTTCGGCCATCAACACAGACTTCACCGTTGAGGTGGGGCGAGCCAGCCAAATTCGTTGGACCGCCTTTGTACGTTCGATCCTCTCCTACCAAGGGGAAGGTACCTACGGAGCAAGTGGAACCTTTAATATCATCCTGTAACCACGGTTCTCTTCGCGCGCCCCGGTTTGCCACCTGAACGGTGGCCAATCGGGGCGACTCATTTCTGGCAAAGATCTTGCGCAAGCTAACTCCAGCACCGGTTCCAATTGCCTGGAGCCGCAATAGGTTGGAGTTGAAGCGCATGCCATTGTTGAAGTTATTGGCAGTTGTGGGGTTGTTTATCGCGGGCGCCGTTCAGGCAGAACCGAAGGCGCCGCTGTCCTGGGAAGAAATCAAAGAGAAATATAAAGTCGATCAGGCGATCAAGGAAACGATCCGGGAGCGTCGCCACATCGCTCGAGGCCAGCTCATCGTGATCGACACGCGCGACCAGGTGGCTTGCCGCAAGGTCTTCGACTCCATGGCTCGCCTGCCGGAACTGAACGGACCGCGAATTACAGTGGATCAGTTCTGTCGCCGAGACCCGGAAAGTCCCTTCATCTCCGTAGCGGTGATGCAAGACATTACGGAACATGTGACGCCGATCGATATCGATGTCCTGCGGTCTACTGATAAAAACCTCACGAACGACACCCGCAACCTGGCTTACTCCATGGGAGTGGCCATGGGTATCCTCTGGCTGATGCCCGAGAGCGTAACGAAGTGGAACAAGGACGAGATTCGTAACAGTGACAGGGGAATATTCAATCAGTACGCCGACAACGTAAGACGGGGCCCCGTAGTCGACAAAGACGACTGGGCCGTCAATTACATTGGGCATCCGCTGTCGGGCGCCGCTTACTATATGGTGGCGCGCACCAACGGGCTCTCCAAATGGCAGAGCTTCGGTTACTCAGTGGTCATGAGCACCTTCTTCTGGGAATACGGGATCGAAGCCTTGGCCGAGATTCCCTCGATTCAAGATCTGATCCTCACGCCTACGATCGGCGCCCTCATCGGTGAGGCGGCCTACAACATGGAGCAGACGATTAAAGCCAACGACGGCAAACTCTGGGGCTCGGAGCGGGCCGGCCGCGTGGCTCTGGTGGTCCTGAACCCCATGGGCTCGATCAGCGACGGCATCAACAAGGCACTCGGAAGCAAGGTGATCCAAAATGCGGAAGCGGAGGTCGTGACGTCGCGCCGTTCGCCGGGTAGCTCGGGGCCGGGCACGCAATGGAGCGTGGGTCCGATGGTGGAAAGCACCTACGTAGGGATTCGACTCCGCTTTAAATTTTGACCAATCAGCGCAACGGCGGGAGGATCACCCGCGTCGCCCGCTGGGAATCCATCATGTCCCGCCAACCAGCGCGCCCTTCCGCATAGCGGAGTATCAGCTCGTCGTCCGGCTGAGGGTGGTTGATTACGTCAAACCACAAGCGCAGGGAGCCGGTCGTAGGCGGGTCGGGGATTCGCACTTTCACTATCGTTCGCGAGTCGAACTCAAAGCGATGGTTGCCGTCGAGAAGGTAGAACTGCCCGTCGTGCCCCAGCATCGTTTCATAAACTTTCGGCGGCGGCACGCCTTTCTGAGCGATCGCCGTGAGCTTTTTCGACTCCAAGGGGTTCCATGCCGGATGGGAAACCCGCGACTTCGGCACCTCAATCGCCCAACCCCCTTGGTAAGGCTTGGCGGGAAACTCCTCCTCACCCACGCGAATCCATGTTTTGCCTCCTGACTCGCGCAGAGGCAGCGCAACTTCACCGGCGCCCCGGCTCCATAGATTGCGAGCATGGATTAGGCTCGAGAGACTCCTCCAGTCGTCTTCGATCCGCAAAGCCGCTGCGGGCTCGTCGGCCTTCATCTTTCTCCACCGTGCTCGCCCCTGATCGATCCAGTTGGAGTCGGGGTGATCTCGCCACACCCGCTGGATCGTGCGGAATACGGATCCGTCCTTTGGGTCCATCATGCGATCGAGATTGTTTAGGATCATATTGGATTGTTTGAGGTCCTTGGGCAGGCGACGCAGCACCTCCACAACTTCGTCCGGCAGCTTATCAAGGGACAGCCAGAGCATCGGATCGTCAGTCCGCCGCACGCGAAGCAGATCAGGCAGAGCGAGCCCTTCCAACGCCCGGGCGAACCGCGCTTCTTCCTCGGTGGTGAACGCCTTCGGTTGCATGCGCGCAAAGAGGTTCTCGCAGAAACTGCGCAACCCGGCCTCCGCTCCTCCGGGAGCCAGCAGTAGCGCTACGATCAGAACGTACACCCTCATGCTTCACTTTTCGGCCAAATCACGCCTCCGCTTGAGATCCGGATAGGTCAAAAATCCTCGGTTTTTCACGGTGTTGAGCGCTAGAATGGGCCTATGAAGGACTGGGTTTTGCTCTTTCTCGCCGGCGGCACCGGCACCGCGATTCGCGCCGGGTTGGATCGCCTTACTTCCGGGGGGTTCCCTTGGGGTACTCTTGCCGTGAACTTGCTGGGCTCGTTTGCCATCGGTGTGTTGGCGACGCGGGCTCCTGAGGAATGGCGATGGATCCTCGGCGCCGGTCTCCTCGGTGGATTCACCACTTTCTCCGCCTGGTCGTTGCAGAGCGTGACCCTCGCTCAACAGGGAGCTTGGACGTCGTTTACGGTGCTTACGATTTTGAGCCCGGTCGCGGGAGTGCTTCTTGCGTGGGCCGGACTCACCTTGTTTGCGCGGTAAGCACGGGTCTCTTTTGCAAACGGCGGGCTTCTTGGTGCACCTTTTTCACATAGGGTTCCAGGGCGCCTAACGTAAAGGTGCGGGCGTTTACCTCTCGTCTGACCGCGGTGGGTCCCTTGTTGTAGGCCGCCACGATGTGAACCGAATCGGTGAATCTCTTCTGCAGGTAGCCCAGATAGGCCACTCCGAGAGAAAGATTTACGAAAGGATCATGCAGGTCGCGAGGATGGCGGTATCCGGCGATTTGGTGCTTTTGAGCGACGTACCCCGCCGTGGAGGGTAGTAGCTGCATCAGTCCTACGGCTCCTTTAAACGAGCTTGCCGCGAATCGAAATCCGCTCTCGGCGTGAATTACCGCCAGCACCATCGACTTTTTCACCCGGTGCTCGGCGGAAAGCTCTTCCAAGTGGGCGGCCAGGGCGTGGGCCAGGTGCCGTTTCGACCAATGCAGACGAGACCGAAAGATCTCCTCCACTTCGTCTTGGGTAAGATCACCGTCGACGGAGCGTGTAGTCGCGAAAGTAGGCTCCGCGGAGTAAACATCAGATGTGTTGCCGGGAATGCTTTGAAACAGGATGCCGCCAGCCAATCCCAGGCTGACTACGACCTTCCACTGGTCCATAGAAAACTCCTTTTCGGAGTAGTGTCGCAGGACCCGTGCCACACCTTAATTTTAAAGGACTTTTCTGCCGTTACGCCGGGGCGGATGTTGAACTTTTCGACAGAAGACCAGCCTAGAAGTCTTTCAGGTAGAGATAAACGTTTGTTCCATTGGAGCCGACCTTGGAGCGCGGAGAGGCTACGCCCACGGGTGCGTGGTCGATTTCATGAATATTTCTGTTCAGCACATTCCAGCCGAAAAGGCCGTCGCCGAATCCGTAGAGGCGGTTAGTTCCTGTGCAAACATTTCCTGTGGATGTGAATGTGTTTATCCCAACAACCATACCGTTGCCGGGTGGATTGTACCCGGAGGGGATTACCACTGACTGAACCACGGGGGTGGAAGTTGCGTTCAAACAAGCGCTCTCAATGCTGTGCCCAGGCAAATCGGAGACCTTAACCTCTCCGTTCCAAGCGTCGAAAGAAGGGAAGGAAATTTTGAAATCTCTGGCAGAAAAAGAGCAACTCGATCCCAGCAGCGGATCTTCACCGGAGGCGCACATTCCCACATAGAGCGGTTGTGGTTGGTTTCCGTTGTTCCAGCCGGGAGCTGAAAACGGGATTTGGCCGCAGAAAGCTGTGCTCAGCACGAGCTGTACGGAAATTGGTTCGCCCTGCAGCTTGATCGGCCCCGCAGTTTTTCCGCACATCATCTGGCTTCCGTTGGAAAGATTCGGCGCCTGCCATCCTACCGCATAAAAAACGTACTCAGCGGTGGGGATAGACCAGGTAAGTTTTTGTCCCTCATCGGGAAGCTTACGGCCTCCTCTTCGGAACGGCTCCTGAGTATTGACTGCATAGACCATCACGCCGCCCACCAACACCGCCTGCGGTGAAAGGCCAGGCTCGTCGATTCGTGGGGCAGGGAAGGAAACTTGTGTAAACGAACGCTCGTCGGTGCGTTGAAACACTTCCGAAAAGCGCCCACAAGACTGAGCGAAAAGGAGTGTGATGAAAATTAAAAAGCGCACGATAGAATCCTACCGTGCGCTTGATCCTAGAAGCACCTTGCGGCGCGTCTTACCACTTAGCCATTTTCTTTTCGAGATTGGAGGCGAGGAGCTCCAAGAACGGCTCCGTATTCAGGTAGTCCTTGTCGGAAACCTTGTTGCCGAGGGCGCAGATGGCGAGGTCTTTCGTCATCTTGCCGCTTTCCACGGTTTCGATACACACCTCTTCGAGCGCATGGGCGAACTTGATGAGGTCCTGGTTGTTGTCGAGCTTTCCGCGGAAAGCCAAGCCTCTGGTCCACGCGAAAATCGAGGCGATCGGGTTCGTGGAAGTGGCCTTGCCCTGCTGATGCTGGCGGTAGTGACGGGTCACAGTGCCGTGGGCAGCTTCCGCTTCCATAATTTTTCCATCCGGAGTCACGAGAACGCTCGTCATCAGACCGAGAGAGCCAAAGCCTTGGGCTACGGTATCGCTTTGTACGTCGCCATCGTAGTTCTTACAGGCCCACACGAACTCGCCGTGCATTTTGAGGGCGGAGGCCACCATGTCGTCGATCAGGCGATGTTCATAGGTGATGCCTTTGGCTTCGAACTGCGACTTGAACTCCTTGTCGTAGATCTCCTGGAAGATGTCCTTGAAGCGGCCGTCGTAGGCCTTGAGAATCGTGTTCTTGGTGCTCATGTAGAGAGGCCAACCCTTGAGCAGCGCAAAGTTCATGCAGGAACGAGCAAAACCGGTAATGGACTTGTCGGTGTTGTACATGGTGAGGGCCACGCCGTCGCCGCCGAAGGTGTAAACGTCCCAGGCTTGGGTTTCACCGTTTTCGCCTTCGAACACCATCTTGAGTTTGCCCTTGCCGGGAATCTTCACGTTGGTGCAGGCGTACTGATCGCCGAATGCATGGCGACCGATCACGATGGGATGGGTCCAGTTCGGAACGAGACGGGGAACGTTTTTACAGATGATCGGCTCACGGAACACAGTGCCGTCGAGGATGTTTCGGATCGTCCCGTTGGGGCTCTTCCACATCTTTTTGAGGTTAAATTCCTTCACTCGGTTTTCGTCGGGGGTAATCGTGGCGCACTTGATTCCCACCTGGTGCTTTTTGATCGCGTTAGCCGCGTCGACAGTCACCTGGTCGTCGGTCTTGTCGCGATTTTCCATGCCGAGGTCGTAGTACTCGATCGGAAGATCCAAGTAGGGGAGGATCAGTTTGTTCTTGATGAAGGCCCAGATCACCCGGGTCATCTCGTCGCCGTCCATCTCCACCACGGGGTTCGCTACCTTGATTTTCTTCGCCATGAAACTCTCTCTTTCGTTGCGGGAAAAAACTAAAAAAACCTGTAACATTAGATAGCTCCAAAGCATTCCCTTGAAAAGGAGAAAGCCTTTGCGCTTTGCGTTGAGTCAACGTTGGATCGGCATCTTTGAAATGATGGGCGCGGGCCTCGCCTTCGGCACTCTCGGCGTTTGCGGTAAGCGGGCTTTTGAGGCCGGTCTTTCGCCCGGCGAGTTTCTGTTTTTCCGCTTCGCCATTTCGTCGCTTACGCTCGGCGCCTGGTTTCTCGTGCGGAACCCGGGCGCGCTTCGCCTTCCTCGAAGGGCGATGTGGGCCACACTGCCGCTGGGAACGATCGGTTACGGATTTTTTTCCTGGACCTATTTCCGCGGGCTGGAGGGTTTGCCTGCCTCGCTTGCCGTTTTAATTCTCTTCACCTTCCCGGCGATCGTGGCGATGGGGGGCGCGCTCTTTCTCAAGGAACGCCTGAATCTTTGGCACTGGGGCGCCATGCCGGTGATGGCGGTGGGGCTTTGGCTTTTGGTGGGAGTGGAGCCGATCGAGCTTCCGCTGGGTTCCCTCGCTTTCGTGGGCGCGTCGGCGATTCTGTATGCCGCCTACATTCTGGTTTCGAAAAAGATGCTTCACGGAGTGAGTCCGTTCGCGAGCCTTTTCTGGATTCAGCTTTTTGCGGCGGCATTCGTGGGCGCGCTTTGGGTGCGTCCGTCTACGTTTTCGCTTCTGTCGGGGGCCTGGCCGATTCTCCTGATTACGGCTTGGATCGGCGGGCTTCTCGCTATGGGGCTTTTCCTGAGTGGACTGCAAAAGCTGAAGAGCTTTGAGGCCGGAATTCTCTGCACCGCGGAGCCGCTCACCGGGGTTGTGCTGTCGGCGATGTTTCTGGGGGAGCGCCTCACCGGGTGGCAGGCGCTCGGAGGGTTAGGGGTATTGGGAGCTTCCGTGCTGGTTGCCCTCGCAGAGAGGAATCTTGCATATCGTCCCGATCGGCGTGAACCTAGTTGAATATTGGAGGAGATGGGATGGAACCTAGCTTTTGGCAGGATCTCGTAGGGCAAACCGAGTGGAATAACTTTCGTCACATGTGGTTCCCTGTGGGCTTCCGGGTGATGGTGGCCATTATTTGCGGCGGAATCATCGGCCTCGAGCGGGAGATCAAGCACAAGCCCGCCGGTCTTCGCACGAATATTTTGATCTGTTTAGGCGCGTCGCTTTACACCACTCTCTCTCTTCTCATTACCCAACACGCCCAGCCGGGGGTGTCGTCCGACCCAGGGCGAATCGCTGCTCAGGTGGTGGTGGGTATCGGATTCCTCGGCGGGGGAATCATCATGCAGACCGGCGGCGGAGTGACCGGCCTCACGAGTGCGGCCACGGTTTGGGTGGTGGCGGCGATTGGTGTTTGTATCGGGCTTGGATATCCCATTACGGCATTGGTTTTCACGGGAACCGTGCTCTTTACCCTTTTCGTATTGAGCAAGGTCGACAACAAGGTGTTCGGCAAGATGCACGAATACGAAGCCTGGGTAATTTTCCGCGGCGCCGATACTTCGGCCCGCACACAAGTGATGCAGGCGTTTCAGGCCGCGGATTTAGAACTGGCTCATCTCATGGTTACGGATACGGAAGGCATGGCCCAGGTTCACGCGCGCTACTACACCACGGAGACGCGCCATTTACGCATGCAGGCCACTCTTTGGGGCGTGCCGATGGTGGACCGCATCGACATCAAGGTGCTTTGATTTCCGCTACCGTGTAAGCGGACGCGTGTAAGTGCTTGGAAAATTTGAAATATTTCTTGTCTGACTTTCTTGGGATGCTAAACTGATCTTGTCGTCGGTTCTTTCGAGAGCCGTTGAGAAATAGGGAGAGTTCTCATGACCAAAGCTGACCTCGTGAATGTGATCGCTGAACGCGCCAAGATGCAGCATAAGCAGGCCGAAGTGATCGTGAATCTGATTTTCGAGATGATGATCAATGCATTGAAGACCAATGATCGCATCGAGATCCGAGGATTTGGTTCCTTTGTGAATCGCGAATACGGCGCCTACCAGGGACGCAATCCAAAGACCGGCCAGGTTGTTCACGTAGCCCCCAAGCGTGTGCCTTTCTTCAAGGTCGGCAAAGAGCTCAAGGAAATGGTGGACTACCTCAACAAGAAGTCCGAAGGCTAAGCAGCGTTTTTAAAGTACAGGCCCACGATCGTGGCCGCCAACACCAGTCGATAGACCACAAAGGGAGCGAAGCTCCTCTTCGAAATCACCTTCAGAAGCAGCCAAATCGCCGCTAAGCCCACAACCGCCGCCGTCCCCACGCCGAGCAGGAACGTAAATGCGCCGACGTCGGTCGACTGCGAGAGCATTTTGGGCAGCTTCACCGCCACGGCTCCAGAGATAATCGGCAAGCTCATGTAGAAGGAGAATCGGGCCGCATCTTCGCGCTTCAATCCCAGCGCCAAAGCGGCTGTAACCGTGGCCCCCATCCGAGATACGCCAGGAACAACCGCACAGCCCTGGGCAACGCCGATCAGAAGCACCTCACCGAACGACAGATCCGTAAGCCGTCTCTCGGCCTTCGCGGCCTTGCGATCAAACCACCAGAGCAGAAGTCCGACTCCGGAAAGGGTGGATGCCACCAGTAGGGGATGACGGAAAACCGTTTCGGCGTAGTCGTCGAGCAGTTTCCCCATAATGGCGCCAGGAATGGTGCCCACCAGTAAAAGTAGAATAAGACGCCGATCTTCCGGGGGAGCGACGGGAAACTTAAATGCGGCCTTCCCGAGACCGAGCCAGGTGCGCCAGTAGTAGGAGATTACGGCCGCCAAAGTTCCCAGGTGCAGGGCTACGTCGAACGCTAAACCCTGATCGTCCCAGCCAAAAAGCCAAGGAGTGAGAATTAGGTGGCCCGAGGAACTGACGGGAAGGAACTCCCCGAGTCCTTGGACCACTCCCAGCGTAACCGCTTGTATGTCGCTCATGCCCTACGAGCGTATTCCTCAAGGGTAAATTCGTCCACCTGGATCACGTCCCAGCGCAGCTTCTCCACCTTGGAAAGCTGATCGAACTCGGTCTGGTTGATCACGCCCTTCTTGAACGCTTCCTCGAAGAGCTGGACGCCCTTGATCTTGGGAAGAACCTTTTGACGAACGGCCTTCTTCACCTTGCGATCGGTTTCTTCCACCGCTTTTACCAGGCGGAAGCACTCTTCCATCTGGGCCGTGTGGTCTTTAGGATCTTTCGGAATGTAAATTCCATGCACGAGGCGATCCCGGGAAGCGCCCGGAGTCTGCATGAGCTGCGCTACCTGATGAGACAGCTCATCGGAAGGGATGCTGCCCAAACGGTTCAGTGAGCTCCAAGGACGGATCAGCCACTTGAATACATAACCCAAGGAGCCGTCGAAGTTTGCGAATATGCCGTCGAAGCCTTCCTGGGCGTTATGAAGTGCCATCTGACAGGAGTAGTGCACGAAAGGAAGGTCTTCCTTCGGGCGGCCTTCCGCGTCCCATCGGCGAAGCACGGCGGTGGCGAGATAGAGGTTGGCGAGGATGTCGGCGAATCGTCCCGTAAGATTTTCGCGAACCTTCAGCTTTCCTCCCAGCGCTCCCATGGCAACGTCGGCGAGGATCGCGAACGAAGCGGAACCCCAGGCGATCTTGCGCTGGTACTTCCTCACGGGACCACAGAAGTCCGACGTGCAGGCGAGACGTCCCCGCGTGAAGCTAAGAACAAACGACCGGATTAGATTCCGAATCACATGCCCGACGTGGCCGAAAAATGCCTTGTCGAATCCGAAGACGTCGCTCTTCTCCACGGCGGTAACTTCCATTTTTGCGAACGGATGCGCTCGAAGGGCGCCCTGTCCGAAGATCATCAGCGTGCGGGTGAGGATGTTGGCTCCTTCCACGGTAATGCCGATCGGAATACCGGTGTAACAAGACGCGATCGCGTTCTTCGGCCCGCGGGAAATTCCCGCGCCACCGAGAATGTCCATGGCGTCGTTCACGCTCTTGCGCATGAACTCGGTGGACACGTACTTGGCGATAGCCGTTACGATCGGCGGCTTGATGTGTGCTCCGAGAGCTCCGCAGATATAACGGCGGGACGCCTCAAGGGTATAGGCATTGCCCGCGATCCGGGCGAGCGGCTCCTCGATCCCTTCGAACTTTCCGATCGGAAGACCGAACTGCTTGCGTACGGCCGAGTGGGCGCTGGCAAGAAGGGCGGCCATTTGAGTTCCGCCGGTGCTCTGAGCGGGAAGGGAAATTCCGCGTCCGGCGCCGAGGCAGTCCATCAACATATGCCAGCCGCGGCCTATGCCGTCCATGCCGCCGATAACGGCGTCTTCCAGTACCACTTCCACGTCTTTTCCTCGGGTGGGGCAGTTGTAGAAGGGGATTCCCATCGGGTCGTGGCGACGGCCGAGCTGCACTCCGGGCGCGTTGCTTGGGATGAGGGCGCAGGTGATGCCGAGCTCGGTGCCTTTGCCGAGAATGTTTTGGGGGTCGCGGAGCTTGAAGGCAAGTCCAAGCACGGTGGAAATCGCGGCCAGCGTAATCCAGCGCTTTTCCCAATGGAGGCGGATGCAAATCGTGCCATCGGCGCGCTTAAACACCTCTCCGTAACTTTGAATAGAGGCGGCATCGGATCCGGCGCCCGGCTCCGTGAGCGCAAAGCACGGCATCTCTTCACCGGTGGCGAGTTTAGGGAGATATCGCTCTTTCTGCGCCTTAGTGCCGTAATGGGAGAGCAGCTCGGCGGGGCCGAGGGAGTTGGGAACCATGATCGTGATGCCGGCCGTAATGGACCGAGTGGAAACTTTTTTCACGACTTCGGAGTTGAAGAGGGGGGAAAATCCGAGGCCGCCATACTCCTTCGGCACGATCATGCCCAGAAGACCAATCTTCTTGATGCGGGTCATGATCTCGTCCGGAAGCTCCATGTTTCGCCAAACCTTCCAGTCGTCGATCATCTTGCAGAGCTCTTCCACGGGCCCGTCGATGAAGGCCTGCTCTTCTTTCGTGAGCTGCGCGTAGGGCTGACTCATCATCTTTTTGAAGTCCGGCTTTCCGGAGAAGAGCTCGCCCTCCATCCACACCACACCGGCATCGATCGCCGCCCGTTCCGTTTCAGAGATCGTGGGCACCAGCTTAAATGCCTTCATCGCCTTCATGATCGGCAGCGAGAGCACTACCGCGCGGAGAGGCCGGAAATTCAGAAGCACCGCTAATGCGGCCCACACCACCATCACGCCGATCGGGGCGCCGAAACCCCAGAGTAGGGCGCCAACGGTGAGCGACCACACAATCAGTGGCGTGCCGAAGAATCCCATTCCTGTGAGGATCACTGCCGAGGCGATGCTGGCTTGGGTGCAGTAGTCGGAAAAAATGCCGTAATACATAGCGTTTGCTCCTGATATAAAAACTTCGTTTCAAGTATATCGGCGGAACCGCAGGGAAAGGACAAAAAAGTTTGTGATTGCCGCAAGTTGCCGCAGTGTGCGAGCAGGAAAATCCCGGAAACGGGTAGGTTAATGGAGGGCCTAGATTCCCGGGCTCACTTCATCGAGTTGAAGGATCTGGTCGTCGGAACTGAATCGGAACAGTCCGCCGTAGCGACCCCAATCGATCAGCGTGTCGAGGGCCGTGTCGGGGTTGATGGCCGACGCCTTGTCCTGAAGCCATTCGATCACAGTAGAATAGGGCAGACTTTGCTCCTCCTGGTTCCGGAGCAAATCCACCAGCATCTTCACAAGGCGCAGCGTTTGCAGCTGACCCTTGATCGTGTCTTTACGTTGGTTAACGTCACCCTGCGCCATAGTTCGCCCCAACCGTGTAAGGATCACTTTCTGGTAGGGGGTGTCCACAAAGCCCATCAGCTCGGCCGCCTTCACGGTAGTGAGAGCTTCGGCGAATTCTTTTTCGATCAGCTTGGGAATTTCAAACACATCAATAGAACCTTTATGGTCCTCGAGAAGCTCCGTGAGACCGATCACATCCGCAATCGGCACCGGCGGCAGCACCCAGAGAGACGGCTCATCTCCGGATCCCGTTTGGGTGTCTTCTCCAAGGATGCTTTCCGTAAGCACTCCATGAACTCTTCGGACCAACTGGCTGAATTGCCATGAGGTTTCGTCGCGCGGATAAAGCAATGGAATGGGGATTTCCGCCTTCACGCTGTTCGGCGGGTTTCCAATCACCACGATACGGTTGGCCATGGTTACGGCCTCGTTGATATCGTGAGTCACCAAAAGAATCCCTTTCAGGTTAGTGCTCTTCTTCTGCCAAATCTCAAGCATTTCACCGCGGAGGGTGTCGGCGGTAAGAACGTCGAGGGAGCTGAACGGCTCATCTAGGCAAAGGATCTTGGGAGCCATGGCGAGCGCACGAGCGATCCCCACTCGCTGCCTCATGCCTCCGGAAAGTTCCCTGGGATAGGCTTCTTCGAATCCTTCCAGACCCACGAGGTCGATCGCCTGACTTACGCGCTGCCGGCGCGTGCGCAAACTGAACCCCTGGGGGTAGAGTCCGAACTCGATATTCTCCGCAACTGTAAGCCACGGATAGAGGGCCGCGTCCTGAAACACCATGGCCATGTCGCGATTCAGGCCCTCGAGCATCTGACCGTTCGCGAAAACCTCGCCTTCATTCGGCTTCAAGAGGCCGCTCATCAGCTTCAGGCTCGTGCTTTTGCCGGCCCCTGATGCGCCTACCAGAGCTACGATTTCGCCCGGGTGGATCTGCATGTGGAAATCGTCGAGCACGTTGATGACCGATCCACTTGTGAGACGGAAATCCATCTTAACGTTCTTGAGCTCTACTAGCGGCGTTGATTTCTCGTTCACAACTGCGTCCTCCTTTCCGGTCTAATCGAGACGGTAACGGTTCTCGGCCAGATCGTAAAGCTGAGCCCAAACCATTCGGTTCACCAACACGATCACACCAACCATGATGGTAACTGCGGCGATCAACTCGGGGTAGCGAGCCTCATAAGCCGCCTTGGCAATGTAACTCCCTAGCCCGGCTGCCTCATATCGCTGGCCTCGGAACACCACGAGCTCTGCCACGATGCTCGTGTTCCACGCGCCACCGGCGGCGGTGATCATTCCCGTGAGAATCGAGGGAAATGCGGCGGGCAAAAACACCCGGCGCATCAGGCCCAGATTCCCCATTCCGCTCAGGCGAGCCGCCTCCACTAGATTCTGGGGCACGCTGGCGGCTCCGGAAATCACATTGAAAAGAAGGTACCACTGCGCGCCGGAAAGCATCAGCACCACGGCGCCCACGCCCATTGGCACTTTCAAAAACAGAAACACGCTGATCAGGAGCGGGAAGATCATGGGCGCAGGAAACGCCGCCACCACCTGGATGATCGACTGCATTCGTTTCACCAGAGCGGGGTGGGTGCCGAGCCAAAGGCCCAAGGGGATCATCACGGCTGCGGCGATCACGAGGGCGGAAGTTACGCGAATGGAAGTCCAGAGAGTGTTGTAGGCGATGGCTTTCCATTCCTCCATCGGAATGCCCGCCACCATGGTGATGCTCATCCAGATCGCCCAAAAAGAAACAGCGGTGAACGCCGCCAGAAACACCCACGGCGCAACTTTAACGGCCCAAGGGTATGGGTCCTTCTTTTTCTTCACCCGGCGGTTCACGTAAAACTGCACTGCATACCGACGACGGAATTTTCGGAGCGAGCTGGTGATCCACTTACTCTTCGCAAAGAAGGAGATCACGTTGTCTTCCTCCTCTTCTTCCTCATTCGGAGATGACTTCTGAAAACGTTCCGCCCAACGGAGGAGGGGCTTCCAGATGAAAAAATCCGTGGCCACGAGAATGAACACCATCACCGCCACGCCGGCACCAATACTGAGCCAATCCCCTTTTTCTGCGGCAAGGGCCATGAACGAGCCGAGCCCTACCAGACGAAAGCTTTTGTCGCCGAGAGTGTAACTTTCGCAAACTGTGAGGAAGAACCAACCCCCCGCCACAGAAAGCATGCTGTTCCAAACAAGACCCGTGGTGGCCCAGGGGAGTTCCAGGCGGAGAAGCTGGCCAAGGGGCCCGTAACCATAGGCGCGGATGATGTCTACGTATTCCCGGGGAATGGTCTTGATGCTTCCATAGAAGCTCAGCATCAGATTCCAGGCCATGCCGGTGTAAAGCGTGAGCACAGCTGCGATCTCGAGGCCCACTCGGCTATTGGGAAACAGAGCCAAAAAGGTGATCACAAGGCCCGGCAAGAACCCGAGCACCGGAATGCTTTGTCCGATATCGATCATCGGCACGATGATCACTTCCGCCACTTTGGAGTGAGCGGCCCAGTAGCCCACGATGATCGCCGTTATTAGACAAACAACGTAGGCAATGGTGATCCGACTGAGGGATAGGAAGGTGGCGTAGGGCAGGGAGTCCAGGGTGAGATCCACAGGTTCCGCGCTTTGCAGCGGGCCGGCCCAATAGCGAGCCACCGTCATCATCGCGAGGAATCCGCCCAGAAGCACGGCCACGGCGAAAATGTCCGGCAGCGACAGGCCTGATTTTCCAGCTTTCTTGAACATGGACCACCCGTTTTTGTTATAGTAGCGCCGGTATGAAACACACTCCAGCTCCGTTTGGCAAAGTGGAAACGCCGAAAGGTTGGGCCGCCTATCAGCGGGGGCCGGAAGGTCTCCGAGAAATCTGGTGCTGGCTCCCTGAATTTACTTCCATTCAAAGAGAGAAGGGCGATGCGGCCCGTGGGCTCATGGACCGTGCGATTCGATCCGGTGCCACTATGGAAGAAATCCCAAACGGGTGGAGGGCGCTGCCCACAGGGGTGGATCTGCAGGTGCATCTTCGTTATCCCGGGCAACCCCAGAAGGAAACCCTTGAAGGTGGCCTGGAGGCAGCTCTGGCAGGGGGGCTCGATACCGTGCTCACCATGCCCAATACAAATCCATTTCTCGATCAGCCGTCGGTTTTGGCCGACGCTATTCGGAACCTCCGTAATCCTCATCCGGTGAAGGTCTTGTTTTCTGCAGCCGGCACCGTGGGCATGCGCGGGGAGGCGGCTGCTCCGATTGCGGAGCTGGTGAAGGCCGGAGCCGTGGCAATTACCGACGACGGTTGGGGGGTGCGTTCTCCGGAAGCCATGGAGTCTGTGCTCAGGGCCTGTGCCGATAGCGGTGTACCTTTTCTGCAGCATGCGGAAATGCCAGGACACAAGGGCGTGGCCTCCGCGAGCTCGTTCCAAAAGTCGGAGAATTTGCCGGAATACCCCCGCGAAGCCGAGAGCCAGATGGTGCGAAGAGACGTAGAACTCCTTCGCAAAGTGACACGCGCTCGCTATCATGTGCTTCACGTAACCACCCGCAACACACTGGAAGAAGTACGCCGAGCGAAGGAAGCGGGCTTGCCCGTTACCTGCGAAGTTACTCCTCACCACCTTGTGTTCGCCAACACCGACATTCCGCCCGAGTCGAACCTGGTTTCGACCGCCTTTAAAATGAACCCACCGCTCTTCGACCCGGAAGATCGGGAGGCGCTTCGTGCTGGCCTTGCGTCGGGACTCGTGGACTTCGTGAGCACCGATCACGCCCCCCATGAATGGGAAAACAAAAAGGGCGGCTGGCGTACGGCACCGTTTGGAACTCGCGGATTGGAGACTATGCTTCCGGTTCTTCTCACCTTAGTGCACGAAGGTGTGCTTTCTTGGGCGCGCTTGGAGGATGTTTTCTCGGGAGCCGCGCGAAGGTTCCTGGCGCTTTCTTCTGTTCCCCATGGAGTTCTCTTCGTGGACCCGACTGAAAAATGGACTGTGAGTGAGGGCGATCTTCCAGGAATTTCCCGCAACTCCTGTTTTCTTGGTTATGAGCTCCGGGGCCGGATCCACTGGCGCGGGGGGGCTGGCGCCCTCTATCGCCGGGTTCCCTAGGCGTGATAGGCTCTGGGTCGATATGGCAAAGAAGCTTACGACCGACCAAGTGAAAAAGGCCCATGCGCTGGCTCGCGAGGCCCGTAAGCGCTCCTATTCGCCTTATTCTAAGTTTGCTGTTGGCGCGGCGCTTGTGCTCCAAGACGGATCGATGATCCCTGGATGTAACGTGGAAAACGCCAGCTATGGCGCCACCTGTTGCGCCGAACGAACGGCGATCTTTTCGGCCGTGGCCCTGCATGGGGCGAAGTGGAAGCCGGCAGCGCTCATGCTCGTGACCGATCCGGTGGCATTTCCGTGCGGTCTCTGCCTTCAGGTGATGGGGGAGTTTTTTGAGGCGTCCACTCCCGTGATTCTTGCCGACGAAAAAGGCATGAAGGAGGAGAAGAAGTTTTCCGATTTCCTTCCGAACCACTTTGGGCCGGATTTTCTGAAGAAGTAGTTGGTGGACCGTTTTCGCTTAGTTTCGCGCCAAGTTCACCAATCTGTCTGAAGTTATCATTGACGCCGAGGTGGGCGTGCCGTCCGACGTGAGCCGGTTGGTCTCATGACAGGCAATACACCGACTCGTTATGACGGAAACCTTCTTCAGCACTACCTCTTGGGTTGCACCGCCCTTGATCTCAGCTGCCAGATCGTCAAATGCCTTGTGCGTGCCCATTCCCAGCTCTTTAAAGTCCAGAGGAAGTTTCGCCATCAACCCTGGCGTCGCATCCACTGCCATTGCCATGCCGCCGGAAGAGGCAGCTTCGGCTGCACGCTTCGGGTCTTTTTCTGCCAGAGCAGTGATCACTCCGCTAACCGCCTTCAACATCGCCCGCATCTCCCCTAAAACCATGTCCTTCTCATGGGGCGATAGGCGCACCGCGCGCCGATTGTCCGTCCCCATTTCCGTGGATCCCTTTATGAAAAACCATGAGACCGTCCCGGCAGACACTAGCCAAACTATGACCATCACCAATGCGATTCTCTTCCACATCATCTCAATTCCCCCTATGTCGCCAGATTGCTACGCCAAAAAGAACCATCGCGAACGACATGCTAGCTGCCCCGAGAAGCACGAACACCGGTGAGAGCCCCAGCAATACCTCTCCGAGGATACCTAAAGGCATCAGAATCCCTCCAAGAGACATAAGAGAAATCATCCCCGCGCCTTTTCTACAGATCCGCACATGAAAAAGAAGGTAACCCACCATCACGTTCAAAAATCCGAACAACGTGCCATGAACGTGCGCTAGGCGAGTTTCAAAGTGTGTTCCATTGGAATACTCCGCCGCCCATTGTGCTGCATTCGGAGCAAAGTCACGTAAATAGACCAGGATAAATCCTAGAAGCATGAAGAATCCCATAGCCAGAAACCCGGCAACCATATTTTTTCGACCAATCTTCGGCCCAGATTCGGCATCAATGAGTTCTGTATTCATCAATTGCTCCTGTAGGTTTTATTATTATACACTTGTATAATTAAAACAAGCGCTGAATGTGAGGCAAAAATGGCCCGGAAATCAAGCCAGTTGGATCAGAAACTCATTCATGTGGGCGAGGCGCTCCTTCGAAAGCAAGGGGCGGCGCGATTATCTGTGAGGGAGGTGGCTGCAAAGGCTGGAGTCAATCTCGGCATGTTCATTTATCACTTTGGAAACAAGAACGAGTTCATTCGTCAGATCCTTCAAAGGATCTACGCCGCATTTCTTGAGGACCTGGAGCGTATGGCGGCCGCCGAAGGATTGGAGGCGGTGCTATTTCGAATGGCTGTATTTTCTCGCGATAATAGCCAGGTAGTACTCGCGCTTCTGGGCGATGTGCTTTCAGGAGAGCGAACCGTATTAGAATTTCTCAAGAAAAACTTCACCGGCCACTTCGCCGTGCTTCGTGGAGCGATCGTGCGCCACTGTCAGCAGAAGAACCTGCCACTGCGAGACCAGGACCATGCATTCCGTTACCTCGTGGGCGCTGTGGGAATCCCCAATCTCTTGCTTGCGGCTGCCCCTCCGCCAGTTCGGTCCAATCCCGATTCCGACGACTCTCTTCGAAAAAGAGTGAAGGCGGCAATCTCGGGATTGGACGTTTTATTACTCGGGTAGGGCTATATTGGGTGTTGGCGTCTGGCGCACAGCGGTGTACTCAAGGAAGGTTCTTCGAAGCCGGGCAATGGCCCTGCTGTCGGAATTTCCTTAGGGAACTAACCCCTAGCGATCGCGCCTTTTTGAATTCCCTCGTAGAACCGCACTTCCACGGGCTCGCCCGGATGCAGCCGCTTGAGGCGTCGAACGGCAAGAGCGGCCAGATTTTCTGCAGATGGCTCCTGGCTCAGCGTGATCATGCGACGGCCGGAAATTCGTGCGGTGAAGAGCCCTTGGGCGGATCGATAGGAAATCTCCTCGCCCTCTACTCGCTCCTCTAAAGGCACGGGAGTTCGAAGCGTTTCCGCTGAAGCGAAATGCACGTCTCGGAACCAGTCGGCAAGCTCTCTCTCCCAGCCGGGCATTTTTCTTCCCGCCGAATACACCTCAATCATGTTTTGGTGACCATGAATGAGTCGCTGGCAATTGCCATCGTGAAAGCGCAGCCCGTGGGTATAGCGGAACGATGAGCCCGCACTCGCTTCGCTCTCCAAAGACAGCCGCAGTCCTGTTACGGATTTAGGCAGTTGAGCGAGAATTCTAGGCTCTAAGTAAGCAATGATCGATTCCGGCGTAACCGCATCCGCATCCAGTACAGCCACGGCTTCTTGCGGGCAGCGGTATTCCAGTCGACCGGGGAGCGACACTTCCAGGTCGAAACCGGTCTCCCGCAGGGTTAGCCCGGGCATCCCGCGGGCAACGGCCAAGCGGTGATCCAGCCATTCGTCCACGCCATTTTTCAAAGCCTTTTTAACCTTGGAAAAGTCCATCACGAAGCCCGCATGATCGAGCGCTCCGTTCACCTCCGCGGAAACAAAGAAACTTTCCCCCTGTACCCCCGCTTTGGGGCAAAGGAAGGCGAAGTCCAGCACGGTAAAACGCTGCAAAAATAGGGATCCGGCGGCCTGCATGGAGGGTCTTCTAGCATGGCTCGGGTTGACCGGAAAGGAAGGGGGGTGGTACCCCCTTTTTTAATGAATGCACGTCACTTCTCCAACGAACCAGCCGATATTCTAGCCAACGTAAGGCCCACGCCCTTTAAGGACAACGGCCTTTCCGACGAAGAAAAAATCGAGAAAATCTCCGGAAAATTTCGCGAAATCATGGAGATTTTGGGTCTGGATCTGTCGAACGACAGCTTGGAAAAGACCCCTCAGCGCGTGGCGAAGATGTATGTGAAGGAGTTATTCGAGGGACTGAGTTCCTCGAATTTCCCCAAGATCACGACCATCGACAATGAAATGAAATACGACCAGATGGTCGTGGTGCGAGACGTAAACATCATCTCCCTTTGCGAGCACCACTTCGTAACGATCCATGGAGTGGCTCATATCGCTTACATCCCGAAGGATCGCGTGATTGGTCTTTCCAAGATCAATCGTTTGGCGAACTACTTCTCCCGCCGGCCGCAGGTGCAGGAGCGACTCACCACTCAGATCGCCGACTGCTTGAGCTACGTGCTCCGCACCGACGACGTGGCCGTCTACATCAAGGCCAAGCACTACTGCGTGATCTCTCGCGGCGTGGAAGACGTGAACAGCCAAACAATCACGAGCGATCTTCGTGGCGCATTCAAAGAGAGCGCCGAGACGCGCGCCGAATTCCTGAAGATTTGTCAGTAGCCGGCTAAACGTCGGAATTGGTCGGCGCAGAATGCGGGAGCCGGGTTGGCACTTAGACGCTGCTCCAACTCCTGTAGAGCATTCTTCAGATGAATCTCCGTATGTTCTCTTGTGGCTTTACGGTCTCTAAAGTCCTGGGCCAAACGATGCGAGTATACCCATGGGTTGTCGTATTTCGGGTCCTTCACGCCTGTTTCTGATGTGCCCCAGAAAGAATAGGGGATACGCCGATCCGGATCCGGCTGAGGAAAGTGCTTTCCGTCGGGGTTCGCCATTTCGGCTGTTGGCAGGGAGCGGATTTGTTTCTCAAAACGTTCTGCGGAGAGAAATGCGCCGAAGTCGTAAATCGCCTTTTGATTCTTGGTCCCTTGAATATTCACCACATGGTAGTCGGATTTTTCGTAGTATTGGCCAGCAGAGGTAAACCCATAACGCCGGAATAATGTTTCCAGTTCAGCGGCGTTTCGATTGTCGATTTGGCCGCCGTGGGGCATTCGATCGTGGGCCTGCCGAATCACGATTCCCGCCGGTAGCTTAGCTCCGTCTTCCTGAATCACATCGAATCCGAAGTCGATCACAGCATAGTTCCCCACGGTAGCCACTTCGGAGCCCGCATGGTCGAGCACTCGTTTGACCGCCTTTTCCCAGATAAATTCTCGAATCGCCTCACCGGTGGACGCTAGGCCGGTTTCGTAGCTGCCTCGTCTCGGACGGGTTGCGCCTGATCCTTTCACGTCCAGAAATCCGCCCTGCACCGGTAACACCATCGCTCGCCCGTAGGACTTAGGCCGCAAGCCTTCCCGGGTCTTTGTGCCTTTTACGATCGGCGTGTTGGCCGAATTGGGTGTCACCTGAGCTTTCGATACAAACGCGGCCTCTTGGAGGAGCCAGCTGTCGATTTCCTCAGGGGTAAGCGGCTGCAGGTGGGGGAAGTCCCTGCGAAGGAGATCGTAGTCGGCTATGACAACTCTGGCCCCCCTTACTTCGACCATTTTTTCCGTCTGGGCTCGGTCGAGGCGAGCGGGGTCGCGCAGCGGAACGAAATCCGCGGCCACAGCCGTCTGGGCGGCAAAGAGCCAAACAAGGAGAATGCGTAAACCCATACGCCTACGTATCGGGTAACCGACGGAAATTTATAAATTTTTCAGATCGTCGGCGGTTTCAACGCCACGGCACTTCACGTTTTTGTCGATCCTGCGCATGAGGCCGCTCAGCACTTTACCCGGACCGATCTCCAGACCTTCGGAAACCTCCAGTCCGGCAAGAAGCTGCATGCTCTGCTCCCACTTCACGGCGCCAGGTATCTGGGCCAGCAGGCGCTCCTTTACTCCCTCAGCGGAGGAGTGCACCCGAGCGTCCACGTTGGCGATATACGGAGCCAAGAGCGCACCGGTTCTCACTCCCTCGATCAGCGGGCGCATGTTTTCTTCGGCCCTTTTCATGAGCGAACAATGAAACGGAGCGCTTACGGGAAGAAGAACGGCCCTCGCGATTCCAAAAGCCGGATCGGAGCTCACGAGACGAACCGCCTCTTCCACCGCTTCCTTGTGGCCGGAGATCACGATCTGTCCACCACCGTTGAAGTTGGCCATCTCACAAACTTTGCCCGTAGAATTCTGTGCCGAATCACAAAGACTCTTCACGTTCGCTTCGGTAGCGCCGATCAGGGCCGCCATGGCGCCTACGCCGGGAGGAACAGCCTCCTGCATGAACTTTCCGCGCTTATTGACGAGCTTTACGGCGTCGCCAAAGGGAAGGACCCCGGCGGCCACGAGGGCGCTATATTCACCCAACGAGTGCCCGGCAACAAAGTCGGGCTTGTGGCCCGTTTCCGCGCAGAGAACTCGAAAGCTCGCCACTGAGTGGGTGAGGATAGCGGGTTGGGTGTTTTGGGTGAGTTTCAGGTCTGCTTCGGGACCGTCGAAGCAAAGCCTTTTGATGTCGAACGAAAGCGCATCGCATGCTTCCTCAAAGGTTTCCTTGGCGACAGGAAAGTTCTCGAATAACGACTTTCCCATCCCCACAAACTGAGAGCCCTGGCCGGGGAAAAGAAAGATCTTCTTCATTTTCGGTTATCCAGGCAGTAGTCGATGCACTTCGTGAGCCGCTCCAGATCATCTTTAGAAATGTTCGGGAAAAGCGAAACGCGGATCTGATTTTGCCCAAGCTTCCGGTAGCATTCGATGTCGCGAATACCGAACTTCCGCATATGCTTGGTAAGCTCGTCTACTTTGATGTCTTCCGAAAGATTGATCGTGCTCACCGTTTTGGAGCGGGCAGCAGGATCTTTCACGTAATGAGAAAGCTCTTTGCGACGATCTACCCAGCCGTGGAGAAGCTTGGCCTTTTCGTTTTGCTTCTCGGTAATCGCGCGGATCCCGCCCTGATCCAGGAACCACTCCAATTGCTTCTCGACAAGATAGATATTGACCAGTGAAGGAGTGTTGTAGGTCTGATTGGCCTCGCCGTTGGTAATCGCCGTATCGAAATCCAGCATGGCCGGTATGTAACGTCCGCTCTTTTTGACCCGCTGAACCTGCTCCACCGCACGGGGAGAGAAAATGCCGAACCACAAACCGCCTTCGCCGCCGAAGGCTTTTTGGGGCGAAAAGTAAAAGAAATCAGTTTTCGCCATGTCCCACCAGAGGCCACCGGCGGCGGAAGTGGCGTCAACCGCCAGCAAACCCTTGATCGAAGGGCACTCCGGGATCATCGCGCCCGTAGAGGTTTCGTTCCAGGTGATGGCGTGCACGTCGCAGCCGTCAACGTCATGAACCTTCGGGATCTCCCCGTTGGCAGACTTGATTTGTTGGGCATCCACAAACTTTGCACCGCTCGTGCTTTCGAACCACTTAGACGAGAACTCGCCGTTCACGAAGTGGGCCGCCTTCTTTTCCACCAGCGAGAACGTACTCATGTCCCAGCACAACGAGGCGGAGCCGTTTCCAAAGGCGATTTTGTAATCGGCGGGTACTTCGAGGTACTTCCGCATCAGCTCGAGCATGTGCCCGACTCGATTCTTCACCGTGCTCTGGCGATGACTGGTTCCGATGTACTTGGTTTGTTCCTTGGCGAGTTGCTCGAGAAACTCGGGCCTCACGAGGGAAGGGCCGCAACCGAAGCGGCCGTCTTTGGGAAGGATGTCTTGGGGAATTTGGATATGGTCAAACATGCCCTAAAGACTAACGCCGAGGCCAGCAAGCGTAAAGACCCGGATTTGCAATTCCATTTCTATTCCTTCATTCTACTTTCCAATGGAATACCTACTTCAATTTATCGACATTATCCTTCATCTCGACCAGCACCTGAATCAGTGGGTGTTGCAGTTCGGTCCATGGATTTACGGAATCCTGTTCGGAATTATCTTCTGTGAAACGGGGCTGATCGTAATGCCGTTTTTACCCGGCGACTCCCTGCTTTTTGCCCTGGGCGCTCTCACGGCTGGGGAGGGTGCGGCGCTTAACTTTGTGCTCACCGGGGTTTTGCTTTCGATTGCAGCGGTTCTCGGCGACGCCGTGAACTATTCCGTGGGACGTTTCGTGGGCATGAGGCTTTTTGCGGACCCGAACTCCAAGATCTTTCGACGCGATTATCTCGACCGTACGGAGCAGTTCTACGCAAAGCATGGCGGTAAAACGATCATCTTTGCCCGGTTCATTCCGATCATTCGAACTTTCGCTCCGTTTGTGGCGGGAATGGCAAAAATGGAATACCCGCAGTTCGCTCTCTACAACATTACGGGCGGGCTGGTTTGGATCTGGAGCTTCCTGATCGCCGGACACTTCTTCGGAAATCTCCCTTACGTGAAGGACAACTTCCACATCGTAATCTTCGCAATCATCATCGTGAGCTTCTTGCCCGTCGTGATGGAATACGTAAAGGCGAAGCGAGCCATCAAAAAGGCGTAAAAAAAGGCGACCATTTCTGGTCGCCCGGTTTTCTCAAATAGCGGTTAAACGTGCTGTGGCTGCGGGCGCTTTCCGCCGCTTCCGTTGGTTTTGGAATGCTTCTCCTTATCCATTCGGCGCTTTTCCATATACATCACCATCGGGTTCGAGACGAAGATCGTGGAGAAGATGGAGATCGTAAAGCCGATGAGCATCACAAGCGCGAAATCGCCGATGACCGGTCCGCCCCAGATCCAGAGACTTACCACCACGAAATTGGTGGAGATCACGGTAAGAAAGGTTCGTCCCAGGTTCAGGTTGATCGACATGTTCACGATTTCGTAGAGCGACTTGGAAGGGTACTGCTTGTTGAAATCACGGATACGGTCGTAGATCACGATCGTATCGTTACAGGAGTAACCGGCGATCGTCAGAAGCGCGGCCACGGTGCCGAGATTGAACTCTTTACCGAGGGCGACCCAAACGCCAAGGGTCACGATTACGTCGAAGAGCAAAGCTCGCACGATTCCGGGCGCGAAACGAACGTCGAAGCGGAAGGTGATGTAAATCAAGATTCCGAGGGCAGCCGCCAGCACGGAGAAGATCGCATCGAAGCGGAGCTCTTCTCCTGCCTGCGGTCCTACTACATCGGCCTTCAAAACTTGGAACTTATCACCTGTGCCAAACTTGGAGGAAAGGGCGCTTTCCACGAGGCCAGTCACACTTCCTGTGTGCTTCTCGTCCGAAGGCACCTTCACGATAAAATCGTTATGGGCGGAGTCTTCGATCTTGATCACCGCCGCGTCCTTAAGGCCGCCCGCAGCGAGTGCGTCTCGAAGACTGTCGGTTTGAGCGTCGGAGGGAACGCGTACTTGCACTTCCGTTCCACCCGTGAAGTCGATGCCGTAGTTCAAGCCGGGCTTGAACACAGCCACTCCGCTGGCAATAACCGCCAACGTGGACAGGATCACGAACGGTTTACTCATCTTGAGAAAGTCGATGTTGAGGTCCCGAGGAATCAATTGAAACACTGTCTACTCCTTCTCAAATACTGAGCTTTTCTAGTTTGCCGTCGTGGCGCGAGAGCCAGAAATCGAAGACGAGCTTCGAAAACGTGGTGGCGCAGAACACCGTGGTCACGATTCCGATGATCAAAGTGATCGCGAATCCGCGCACCGGGCCGGTTCCGAAGTTCAGGAGAATGAATCCTACGATGCCGTGGGTAATGTTGGCGTCGAAGATCACGGTGAATGCCTTATCGAATCCCGCTTGTACGGCGGCTGCCACGGGGCGACCGTCGATCAGTTCGTCTCGTATGCGCTCAAAGATAATTACGTTGGAGTCCACCGCCATACCGATCGTCAGGGCCAAGCCCGCGATTCCCGGCAGGGTAAGTGTCGCATCCATACCGATCAAAATTGCGAGCATGAAAACCAAGTTGAGAAGCAGGGAAGCAACCGCCACCACTCCGCTCAAACGGTAGTAAATCGTCATAAACACGAACACGAGCAACGAACCAATCACGCCGGCTTTTAGACCAGCGGCGATGGAGTCGGCTCCCAAGGAGGGGCCGATCACTCGTTGCTCCTGAAGCTCGAGCGGAGCGGGGAGGGCTCCTGCGCGCAGCACGATCGCAAGGTCCGCCGCCTCTTTCATCACATCCTGACCGCCGCCGAGGGTAATCTGCCCCGATCCGCCGGGAATCTTCTCGTTAATCACCGGCGCGGAGTGCACGATGCCGTCGAGCACGATCGCCATCCGCTTCCCTACGTTCCGCTGGGTCACTTCGGCAAACGTAAGGGCGCCACGTGGGTTCATCTGGAACTGCACGATGGGGCGCATGTTCTGCTGGTCGTAGCCCACATGAGCATCCTGGAGGTCGTCGCCCGAGATTTCTACCTTGGAGAAAAGTAAGTAGGGAACATTCTGGTTCTGAATTCGCTCAAACGCGATCTCCGATCCTGCGGGGATCTGGCTTTTGGCAAACTTATTGATCTGGTCCAGGTACTCGGAGAATTTCTGGCCTTCTTTGAATTTCACGCCATTCTTTTGTTCTACCTGGCTCACGATTCCGGCAACCGCCGCTGGATCCATGGCTTGATCGTTGGCGATCTTAAATTCCAGACGTGCCGTGCGTCCCACCAGAGCCTTGGCTCGCTCCACCTCCCGCACTCCGGGGAGCTCCACCACGATCTGATTTTCGCCTTTCGTGGTGATACTAGGCTCGGCTACGCCGAACTCGTCGATACGATTCCGCACTACCTGAACACTTTGCTTAAGGGTCTTTTCCTTAAGATCCAACCGATAATCCCGGGCAATGGCCAAGCTCACTTTTGGGCCATTTTCCATGATGCGGAGCGTGTAGTAGCTCTTTTTAACTTTCTCTTTCAACGCCTCAAGGCTGATGCCGTTAAGAGTCACAGCAAGCTTCGGATCTTCGAGCATCGAGGAATCCATCTCGCCTAGGCCCAGGCTGGCGCCTTCTTTTCCTAGCTCGTTGTTGAGCCCCTCAGCGGCGCGCACCAACACGTCGCGATATACTTTTTTAAAATCCACCGAATAAACCATATAGAGGCCGCCCTGTAGGTCGAGCCCCAGATTCACCTTCTTTTTGAAAGGGAACTTGGTCTTTTCCAGATCAATTTGAGCAAGCGTGGGGAACACGTGCACGAATGCCGCCACCACGAACACAGACAGAATAACAAATCGCACCCACCAGCTACGGTTCAACACAGCGAATCCCCCTTAAAGCCATGGAAATCGGTAAGTTTGGACTGTAGCAAGAGAAAATTTGAATTACCAGAGACGGGCATTTTGAGATAAAAGCATTGATGCACTGAACCGTAATTTTCTTACCGGGAGCCGCACTCATGAGCTTCGAAAATCTTCCATACAACCCCAAAACGCTGCCTCGGGAACTGAAGCGCCACTACATCTGCGCATCGGACCAAGAGATTCAAGAGATGCTGACGGAACTGGGGCTGAAAAAGCTGGAGGATCTTTATTCCCATGTGCCGGCCGAAGTGAGGATGGGGGAAGTAGCAGGGGTTCCGGAAGAGTTGGGCTACGAAAAACTCGTGTCGCACATGGAAAGCCTGGCGAAGACCAATGAAGTAAGGCTGTCGTTTCTAGGCCATGGACTTCAGCACTATCAAACCCCCGAAGTGGTGCCTCATATATTGAATCTGCGAAATCTCACCACCGCTTACACCCCTTACCAGCCCGAAAGAAGCCAGGGAACTCTCACGAGTATCTGGATCTACCAAAGCACGATGGCGATGTTGACGGGGTTCGAAGCGGTTAACGCATCGTTTTATGACCGAGCCACCGCGTCCTTTGAGGCGATCAAATGTGCTCAACGACTGAAGGGGTCTGCCAACACGGCCGTTGTTTTCGGATCTTTATTCCCTGGCGACCTCGAGACGCTGAAGACACAAGCGAAAGAGACGGATCTCCGTCTTGAGGTTGTTCCGTTTCACACAGGAACCGGCACGGTAAACTTCCGTGATCTAGAAAATGTGGCGCGTCGTATAGGGGCCGATCTGGCTTGTATAGTTTTTCCGCAGGTGAACGCCTTTGGAAATCTGGAAGATGTGGATGCCATTACTAACCTCGCCGAAGATCTCGGCGTGAAGAGCGTGGCGGTGGTGGATCCGATGCTTTTGGCTCACGGCGGGTTGAAGCCACCATCGGCCTTTGGACGTAAGGGCGCGCATATGTTTGCGGCCGAAGCCCAGCACTTGGCTATTGGCCCCAATTTCGGCGGCCCTGGGCTTGGTGTCTTTGGAATTCGTTTCAACGCAGAAAACAGAAACGATATTCGGCAAACCGCCGGCCGATTTATCGGCAAAGGGAAAGATCTCGCGGGACGTGACTGTCTGGCTATTGTGCTTTCCACACGGGAGCAGCACATCCGCCGAGAGAAGGCCACCTCCAACATTTGCTCCAACCAGAGCTATCTAGCTACGCTGGTGGGAGCGTCTCTGCTGGAGCGGGGCGACGAAGGGCTGCGACATTCCTGCTCCACCGCGCGGAAAAACGCACTTTATGCCATGGAGCAGATCTCCCAACTTTCTGGAATTGAGCTTTCCTTCCCACATACTCCGTTTTTTCATGAAATCTCCCTTCGTACTTCGAAGCCGGTCAAGGATCTGATTGAAGCGGGACGAGCTGAAGGTCTGCATGTGGGTGTGGACCTTTCCTCGGCAGTAGGGGATGGCGCCCAGCACTTGCTGATTTCCTTTACGGATCGACACAAGAAAACCGACATCGACCGCTTGGTGAAATTCCTCGGATCCCAGTTTAACGGACCTCGTAGGAGCGGCACCGTGGTTCCGCACATTCCGGAGCGCTTTATCCGGACCTCTCTCACAAGAATTCCGCGCATCAGTCCGGAAAAAATTCGTGCCTACTACACAAAGCTCGGAGAGCAGAACGTAAGCCCCGACGATCACATCTACGCTCTCGGCTCCTGCACGATGAAATATAACCCCTACATCAACGACTACGCCGCAGGACTTCCGGGATTCGCCGATCTTCATCCGGAAGCCCCCGAGTCAGACGCCCAGGGAACTTTGCAGTTACTCTGGGAAACTCAGGAGTATTTCAAAGGCATCACCGGCTTGGCCGGGGTGACCACGCAGCCCGTCGCTGGAGCACAAGGTGAGTTGGTAGGGATCAAAATGTTCCAGGCCTATCACCGGGATCGGGGCGAAAGTCGCGACATCCTATTGATCCCTCGTTCCGCCCACGGCACAAACCCTGCAACCGCCACAATGGCCGGATTCGGTGTGGAATCGATCAAGCTGATCGAGGCCGATCCCACCGGTCAGATGGATATGGACCAGGTAAAGCGCATGGTGGGGGAATATGGTCCTCGCATCGCCGGGATCATGGTGACGAATCCCAACACTGCCGGGATTTTCGAAACTCGATTCAAAGAAGTGGCCGACCTTGTGCATCAGGCCGGAGGCCTCGTCTACATGGACGGCGCCAACATGAATGCCATCGCCGGATGGGTGGATCTCGGAAAGCTCGGTGTGGACGCAGTTCACAACAATACCCACAAAACATGGTCGATCCCCCATGGGGGCGGTGGCCCAGGCGACGCCTTTGTGGCAGTGAGTTCGAAATTGCTCGACTACATGCCCGGCGTACAATGCGTGAAGAGTGAAGAAGGCTTCCGGCTCGTGCGTCCGAAAAAATCGATCGGATCTTTCCATCGGCATATGGGGAACTTCGGCCACAAGGTGCGAGCCTACACCTATGTGCGCGCCCTTGGGAAAGACGGTGTTCGGCGCATGTCGGCAGTAGCGGTTCTATCCGCTCGCTACCTCCACAAAAAACTCTCACCTCTTTTCCCCACGCTTCCAGCAGGCGCGGAATCCACTCCGCGGATGCACGAGTTCATTCTCACCCTTTCCAAGGAGAGTTTCTCCCGTGTGGAGGGATCCGGAATTCAGAAGAGTGCGGTGATTCCCCGGATCGGGAAGCTCTTCCTCGATTTCGGTCTTCACGCGCCCACTGTGGCATTTCCTGAAGTCTTCGGTCTTATGATCGAACCCACGGAGACCTTCTCTAAGGCAGAGCTCGATGATTTCGTGGATACGGTGAAGGCCATTCACCAGATCGTTCATGAATCGCCGGAAGTTCTTAATACGGTTCCTCACTTTACTCCGATTGACCGGGTGGACGAGGTTCTTGCCAATAAGAATCTCCAGCTGAGTGAGACTCTTTCGTCGGAGCTTCCCCCAATCCTTCCGAATCGAGTGGACGCAAAAGAATTGCTCAAGATGAACAAACTCGACATCTGGAAACGCATTCGGGATATGCACGCGAAAAGTTCGGTGCGTGGCTGAGGGTTTTGTAATCAGACCCGATCAAAACGGGCGGCTGGGTTTGTGGTTCTTGCCCGAGCCCCGCTGGAAGCCGATTTCGTTCCATTGGGACAGCGACCAGTTCCTGCGCCGCATGAAACAGGATCTTTTGTTTCGTTCCGTTTCCGGAAGGACAGGAAAACCCGTCCACGTTATCGATGCCACGCTTGGCCTCGGGTGCGACGCACTCGCACTGCTTCACCAAGGATGCACGGTCACAGCCATCGAGCGGAATCCGCTCTTGCAAAAGCTTTGGGAAGAAGCCATCCGATTCTACTCCGATCATCCAATATGGGCAGAGCACCTAAAAAGATTTCACTGGTCACCGGGTGAGGCCACCGATTTGATTCCGTTCCTCGCCGGCAAAGCCGACGTGATTTATATCGACCCCATGCATGAGGAGAAGCAAGACTCGGTTTCGCCGCCCAAAAAAGAAATGCAGATGATTCGTAGATTGGTCGGCCACGACAGCGATTCCGGACGGTTATTTTCCGCTGCACTTTCCACTCGAAAACGGGTGGTAGTTAAACGCCCCGATAAAGCCCCGCCATTAGCTGGCCTCACGCCGCACCACTCGCTTAGAGGTAAAACCGTTCGATTCGATGTTTATGAGCCCCAGGGTGGGTGATACAGTTTTCCCATGATTAAAAAACTGGTTCCGCCACCGCTCATTCGTCCTTTTCAGAAATTTTTTGAGCTGGAGGCTGCTTCCGGCATCGTGCTTCTGTTTTGCACGTTGGTGGCTTTAGGGATCGCCAACTCCCCGCTGCACGCGCCATACAAATCCTTCCTCGACCTCACGGTTTTGTTTCTTCCGGTTCATTTGTGGATCAACGACGGTCTCATGGCGATCTTCTTTTTTGTCGTCGGCATGGAGATTAAGCGAGAGTTGGCTCGCGGTGAGCTCTCCACTCCCAAGCAGGCCGCATTACCGCTGATCGCCGCATTCGGCGGAATGGTTGTCCCGGCTGTGATCTATTTTATGTTCAACCCCGTGCCTCCCGATTCGAAAGGGTGGGGAGTTCCCATGGCCACAGATATCGCCTTTGCGGTGGGGGTTCTTTCCTTATTCGGAAAGCGAGTGCCTTTTTCACTGAAGGTTTTTCTACTCGCACTCGCCATCGTGGACGATCTGGGAGCCGTGCTCGTGATCGCGTTCTTCTATACGGCCAACATCTCGGGGGCGGCTCTTGGAGCGTCGATTCTTCTTCTAGTGAGCATTCTACTGCTTCAGCACGCAGGCATCCGATCCAAGATTTACTACGTGATTCTGGGGGCCTTGGCCTGGTTGGCGATGTTGAAGAGTGGAGTTCACGCTACTATTGCCGGAGTTTTGATTGGATTTCTTACGCCTCACCAGGCGCTCGAAGGCGACGCGGAATCACCTTTGGATCAGCTTGTTCGGTGGCTGCACCCTTGGGTCGCTTTTTTTATCATGCCTGTTTTTGCACTTACCAACGCCGGCGTGGCTTTTGTTGACATGAACTTCCGCGAAGTGGTCTCCACAGGTGTTTTCAAAGGCGTATTCTTTGGTCTTCTGGTGGGGAAGGTTTTGGGAATCTTTGGTGCCAGCTGGCTCGGTGTGCAATTGAAATTGGCGAAACTGCCGGAGGGCGTGAATTGGGCGAAAATTTTCGCGGTCAGTATTCTGGGCGGAATCGGATTCACGATGAGTCTCTTCATTGCGGGCCTGGCCCTTGATCCTGAGCACCTCGAATGGGCCAAGGCGGGAGTGCTCTTGGGCTCACTTTTCAGTGGCCTTGTGGGGCTTTGCTTCATGGCTAACACGTTAAAAAGCATTAAAATCAGCCAGTTACCAGACGCCCAATAACATACTTGAATGGTCGGGAATTATGGCGTATATTGCGAGCAGTCCTATCACCCGATTCATTTAAGGAGGTGCTCCATGAAGGGCGCCACAATCGCAAAGTTTCTCCTGATCGCATCCGCACTTGGATCCATCAGTAACCTCACCCACGCCATGGGAGCTCGACCTCTCCAGATCGACTCCGCCGTGCTCGGCTCGGCTCGTCTAGAGTCCAGCGGCGATGTGGCTAAAATTCACGTGCGTCAATGCGTGACCGAAGGGATCAAAATCAAGCACCTGTTTCTGGTTGCCGATATTCGTCCGCTTCGTATCGACAGAATTGTGATCGAAGGCATGGACGGACAAACGAAGACAATAGAAGTGAATGCTGATCTTGCCGCTCACGCCTCACTCCGGATCGAGAACGTTCCGGAAGAAATTCGATGTGTGAAGGAGATCCGACTGGAAGGTAAAGCCACCAGTGGACGCTTCGGAAGCCTTCTTGTTGGAGCCAAGGGCCAATTGCTTCAGCAGTAGCCATTTCCACACTCAATGAAAAAAGGGACTCTGGCGTCGAGCCAAAGTCCCTTTTGTTTTCCCCGAAACCGAGAATTAGTAACGATAGTGTTCGGGCTTAAACGGGCCTTCCTGGTCAAGATGAAGGTAGCCGGCCTGCTTCTTGGTGAGCTTCGTGAGCTTCACGCCGATTTTGTCGAGGTGAAGGGCGGCAACTTTCTCGTCGAGATGTTTCGGCAGGCGATACACGTCGATTACCTTATACTTCTCGCGATTCGTGAAGAGCTCGATCTGAGCCAGGGTCTGGTTCGAGAAAGAGTTCGACATCACGAAACTCGGGTGTCCGGTACCGCAGCCCAGGTTCACAAGTCGGCCTTTGGCGAGCACGATGATACGTTTGCCGCTCTTGAGCGTGTGGATATCAACCTGCGGCTTGATCTCCGTCATCTTCGAATTGGCCATCAACCATGCCATATCGATTTCGATGTCAAAGTGGCCGATGTTGCACACGATCGCGCCGTCCTTCATCTTTTCGAAATGGTCTTTCGTGATGATGTCGCAACATCCGGTTGCGGTCACAAAGATGTCGGCCTCCTTCACCGCTTCTTCCATCGTGGTAACTTCATAGCCTTCCATTGCAGCTTGAAGTGCGCAGATGGGGTCTACTTCCGTGATGAGCACTCGAGCGCCATACTGACGAATCGAAGCGGCGGAGCCTTTGCCCACGTCGCCGTATCCAGCCACAACGCAAACTTTTCCTGCCAACATCACATCCGTGGCGCGCTTGATTCCGTCCGCAAGAGACTCACGGCAGCCATAGAGGTTGTCGAATTTGCTCTTCGTTACAGAGTCGTTCACGTTGATGGCGGGGACTTTTAGCTCGCCCTTCTTCATCATCACGTGCAGATGGTGCACACCCGTGGTTGTCTCCTCTGTTACGCCGATGATGTTCTTGAGGAGGGCAGGGTACTTGTCGTGCACCATTTTGGTGAGGTCGCCGCCATCGTCGAGAATCATGTTGAAGCCTTGCTTGCCCCAGCCTTCAACGGTTTGTTCGATGCACCAGTCGTATTCTTCCAGAGTTTCGCCCTTCCAGGCATAAACCGGGATTCCTGCAGCGGCGATCGCCACGGCAGCATGGTCCTGCGTGGAGAAAATATTGCAGCTCGACCAGCGAACTTCCGCGCCGAGCTCCACGAGAGTCTCGATCAACACAGCGGTTTGAATCGTCATATGGAGACAGCCGGTGATGCGGGCGCCCTTGAGCGGTTTTTTCTTCGAAAACTCTTTTCGAATCGACATTAAACCGGGCATTTCCGTTTCAGCGATCTTGATTTCCTCTCGGCCCCAGCGGGCGAGCTTGTCGAAAACCTTGGGATCGTGCATCGCTTCTTCGCAAACGCGGTAATCCACTTTTTTACTGTTTTGAATGAGGGACTTATGGGGTTTCTTTGTCATGGTTTTTGTAGTCATTGTGGGACGAATTTATGCGAAACCTGGTGAAATGGCTAGTCTTTCGAGCCATTGCTGAGGCCCCAGGACGCCAACACTTCGGCTTCTTCATCGGTGGTAGAAACCTTTTTGAATCGCGCGCCGCGTCGTCCTTTGACCCGTGCCTCGCAAGTTTTCCATTCAAGGTCCTTGTTTAACTCCCCGTCCACCAAGCTTAAATACCATCCAGCCTTCTTTACTCCGGAGGTTGGCTTGAGTGCGGGAAGACTCGTATCGTCGGGCACATCCAATAGGTCCACGCCATAGCCCACGTAGGGTCCCTGATATAATCGAGGATTCCGACCCTTAGAGAACTCCACGCTCAGCTCATCGCAGCGCTCGTTACCCGGCACGGCGGAATGCCCCCTCACGTAGTGCCACTGGATCTGCTTCCTTCGCGCGGCCACCAGGGGAATCATTTTTTCCCACAGGTCCGAGTTGGCCACGTTCTCGCCTTCGGAATTCTTGAAGCCGTTTCGTTTCCAGCCCCACATCCAGCCCGTGGCACCGCGAATCACGTAGGTGGAGTCGGAATAGATGCAGATCTCCGCGTCGTCGGCACGGATCGACCGAAGGCCCTCGATCACCGCCGTTAGCTCCATGCGATTGTTGGTGGTCGCCCGTTCAGCTGCGCCCAACTCTTTCACCAAATTTGCGCCATCCCAGAGAATGCAGGCCCACCCTCCCGGACCAGGGTTCCCGGAGCATGCGCCGTCGGTGAAGAGAATGACTTTTTGACTCACCATGCCTCCAAGGCTTTTGCGCCCGTTTTCTCAACTATGCTACAACTTTTCCAATAGAAACCTTGGATTTTTGAAAGGATTTTTCATGGGCTCGCTCACCAATCTCCACAAGGAAGTCGACGCGTTATTCGGAATCACCGGTATCGAGTTCATTGAGTACACAAGCCCCAATCCAGCTCGTCTGCGGGAACTCTTTCATGCCTACGGAATGAAAGAGGTGGGGAAGCACCCCTCGAAAAAAATCTCCTGGTTTAAGACCCATGACGTAAATTTTTTGATCAACGAAGAGCCTGGAACCTTTGCGGACGGATTTAAAAAGTCACACGGCCCGTCCATTTGTTCGATGGGTTGGCGGGTTACGGACGCAAACAAGGCGTTCGAACTGGCCGTTAGCCGCGGAGCCCGTCCGTTTGCCGGCTCTGATTCGGGGCCCGGAAAGGCAAAAATCCCGGCCGTCTACGGGATAGGCGACTCGTTGATCTATTTCATTGATCGCCACTCCGAGCGTTCTTTTCTTAACGCCGAGTACACGCAAGTTTCCGATCCGGGGAAAGTGACCGACAAGGGGCTCCTCAGCATCGATCATCTTACCAACAACGTGCCACGCGGGGAGATGGACAAGTGGTGTGAGTTCTATCGCTCTGTGTTCGGGTTCAGAGAAGTACGCTACTTCGACATCAAAGGATTGAAGACTGGCTTGGTTTCCAAGGTGATGGTGAGCCCCGGCTATAAAATCATCATTCCCATCAACGAGCCCACGGATTCCAAGAGCCAAATTCAGGAGTATCTCGAGGAATATCACGGCTCGGGCATTCAACACGTAGCCTTCCTCACCAAGGACGCCATCAAAACAGTGCAGGAAATGGGCAGCGAGGAGGTGGAGTTCCTCGATGCGCCTCCTACCACCTATTACGAAGCGCTGAAGGACCGTGTGCCGCTCGTGAAGGAAGACCCCAAGGTGTTGCAGCGTCTCTCTCTCCTCGCCGATGGCGACGAGGCCGGCTATCTCTTGCAAATCTTCACCAAGAATCAGATTGGCCCTATCTTTTACGAAATCATTCAGCGGGAAAATCACTGGGGATTTGGCGAAGGAAATTTCCAGGCCCTATTCGATTCCATCGAGCGCGACCAGATGAAGCGCGGATACCTCAAGTAAGGAGCGACTCATGTTTCATATGCGCCAAGGAATTCACACCCGCCAAGCCCATAAGGGAATCCCTGAAGGTCTTTTTGAAGAAGAGCAGGGGAGAAAAGGCTTCTTCGGCCCCGTTTCTCACCTGATCCGAAAAAAGCCGTCCACTCGTTGGTCGGTGATCGACGGACCGCTTCTGCCTAGAATGTATGATCTGGTGAAAACGGAGAAAACGGGCAAGCGGGAGCGTCTCCTTCACAACGCCGACATCAATATTTCCAACCTTTGGGTGGCGCCGGTGAAGGGACCGAATCTCACTGCGTTTCGAAACGCCGATGGCGACGACATCTATTTCTGCCACATCGGAAATGGCGTGATTATTTCGGAATACGGTCTTTTGAAGTATCGCCCCGGTGAATACGTGGTGATGCCGAAGTGCATTCCTCATGTGATCCTGGCCGATGAGCCTTCGCAGTTTCTTGTGATTGAAAACCTTACGGGAGACTTCCGCGAGCCGGACCGTGGAATCGTGGGGAAGAACGCGGTTTATGATACCGAGCAAATCAACCCGCCAGATTTGGAGGCCCAACAGAAACTCATGACGAGCAAGGGGCTCACATGCAAAGTGATCGACACGAAGCACGTAGATGGCGCCACTCGATTTGGCTATGACGACTGCATCTTCGCCGACATCGTTGGCTGGAAGGGCGATTTCTTTCCGTTCACCCTGAACATGAACCAAATCATGCCGCTCATGAGCCACCGCGCCCATTTGCCTCCCAGTGCCCATTCCACTTTCGTGGCGCCGGGGTTCATCATTTGTAGCTTTGTTCCTCGTCCACTTGAGTCCGACGACGATGCGCTGAAGGTTCCGTTTTACCACCAAAACATCGACTACGATGAGGTGCTCTTCTATCACAACGGCGACTTCTTCAGCCGTCAGAACTTACATGCCGGTATGCTGAGTTTTCACCCGGCGGGGTTTCCGCACGGCCCCCATCCAAAGGCGATCGAAAAGGTGAAATCGAAAACCTTTACCGACGAATACGCAGTGATGATTGATACGCGTAGGCCGCTTCACAGAGACTCTGGCGCAGAAAAGCTTGAGCTCGCTAACTATTGGAAGAGCTGGCAGGGATGAGGGCATTTTTCTTTCTACTCACTTGGGGAGCAGTGATATCGGCCGCACTAGGGGCGGCCGGGGCGTGGTGGAAAATCACCTCGCCGATCGCCGGGCTTGCGTTGTGTGGGCTCGGATTGGTGCTGTCTGCTCTAGCGGTGCTTTGGGGGCTTGTGGCCCTTGTGAAGAGTGAAGGGAAACTGCTCATTTTTCTCTTCTGGTTGCTCCACGGAGGCGCCATCGCAGGCACCGTGTATCTGCTTCTTCCGGCACAGGAGCATCCCATCACTGACGTGACCACCGACACAAAAAATCCACCGCCGTTCCTAGAGAAGGCTTATGCAGCCACGGTTGACCACGGCGCTGAGCTTTTAACGGACCTTCCCTTGGTTGACCGAAGCTATGTGACTGCGTTTGCCGCGCAACAAACTGCGCTTTACCCCGATATCCGCCCGATAAAGATTCGTACCAAGGAAGCTCGCCCAGTTTTCGAGATGGTATTGAAGGGGTTAAAGGGGGAGATGCCGGGCCTTACCTTGGTGGCTCACGATCCTGAAAAATTCCTCATCGAAGGTCGCGCCGAGTCGGATTTCTTTCACTTTGTGGATGACATTGCCATTCGAATCACAGCCCCGAACCCCAAAGACCCTGAGCCTGCAGTGATTATCGATATTCGTTCCCGAAGCAGAGGTTTGATCATGAGCGACCTAGGAGCGAATGCGGCTCGTGTGAGAGAGGTAACGCGAGCCATTCGATCTGTAACTAGCGCGCTGATCGCCGAGGAGACCAAAGCTCGGAAGGCTTCGACGCCTGCCACGGGGACTTCGGCCAGTTTAAAACCGGCATCGGGAACCACAGCCACCGTAAAGTGAGCACCTCTATGAGCGAAAAAAATATCGAGTTTCTATGGAAGGCATGGCGCGAGAAATACACCGAAACGCTGATGGGAAGCACCGGCATGGAGCTCGATTACATCGGCGTTGATTCCGTGCGCGGAAGAATGGCGATCGGTCCTCAGGTTCACCAGCTTTACGGAATGTTGCACGGGGGCGCGTCCGTAGCGTTAGCGGAAACTCTGTGTTCCGTGGGCGCTTACGTGCACATTAACGGCGACACTCATTACTGCGTGGGTCTCGAGATCAACGCCAACCACGTGAGAAGTGCCGTTACGGGAATGGCCCACGGCGAGGCCAAGCCCATCCATATCGGGAAAAGCACCCAGGTGTGGCAGATCGAGATCAAAAACGAAGAGGGGAAGTTACTGTCCACCAGCCGATGCACGGTGGCCGTGGTTCCCAAAAAATAAATAGGGCCAAGGAGATTCCTCGGCCCCGATCAGTTTTTTAGTTTGAAACGTTCAATCCAGAGCCGCCGCATCCGCCGCGAGGACGCTGACCTTTCACGCCCTTCACCACGCTCCAGGTAACGGCTTTCGTCTTCACAACCAATTCTCCACCTTCAAAAAGCCCCTGGGCAATGTGATAGGTGGCGCTGCGATCCGAGCGACCGATGAGATGGGGGGCCGAAACCTTTTTCCCTTCCAGCTTGAAGGTGGCCGGAACGTATTCCTTCTGGAGCTTAACAACGATGTAGGAGCCTTTTTGATAGTTAATAACGCTCGTCACCTTACCCACGACAGCGCCGCGATCCACGAGATCGGCGGTTTGGATGCTTTCCTTTTCTTGGCAAGCGAGGGCGGGAATCGAAACAGCAAGAGCAACAAGAGCAGCAACAACGGTACGCATGAAATTCTCTCCTTCAAGAGTTGGGTTAATGACGCGTAGCGTTTAACATGGCAAAAGGAGCCACCGCAAGGCTCTTCTACCTATTGATTTTGTTACATTTGTCGCTGAGCTTTATCCACCGCGAGAGCCGCTTCTCGGAGCACTTCCGCGAAGGTGGGGTGGGCATGAAACGAGCGAGCGATGTCTTCGGCGCTCGCCACAAACTCCATAGCCACGGCCGCTTCGGCGATTAGGTCGGAAGCCCTCGGGCCAATAATGTGGATTCCGAGCACCTTATCGGTCTTCTTGTCGGCTATTACCTTCGCAAAGCCATCGGTGAAACCATGAGCCTTGGCGCGGCCGTTAGCGGCAAAAGGAAATTGGCCTACTTTGTAGTCCACGCCGGTCTCCTTCACCTGCTCTTCGGTGAGGCCTACGCTGGCCACTTCCGGCCAGGTATAAATAACGCCAGGGCAGGTGAGGTAATTTACATGACCCGGCTTGCCAGCCATGATCCCCGCCACTGCAACGCCTTCTTCTTCCGCCTTATGGGCCAACATCGGGCCCTGAATCACATCACCGATGGCATAAACGCCTGGAATTTTGGTGCGGAAGTGGTGGTCCACCACCACCCGTCCGGCCTTATCGGTTTCCACGCCAATCGATTCGAGGCCAAGGCCGCCGGTGAACGGCTTGCGTCCCACGGCCACCAGTGCGCAGTCGCCGCCCAGAGTAGGCATCGGCTCGCCACCTTTTCCCTCCATGCTCACGCTCACGCCGTTGCCTTGAACGGCCACATTCGTGACCTTCGTGTTGAGGAGAAACTTGAACCCCTGTTTTTCTAACGACTTTTTAAGGTGTTCGCTTAGTCCGCGGTCCATGCCGCCGGCGAGCTTGTCGTTAAACTCCACCACAGTTACCTGAGCTCCCAGTCGAAGCCAAACCGATCCGAGTTCCAGCCCGATCACACCGCCGCCGATCACGATCAGATGCTTTGGCACCTCGGGCAAGCTGAGCGCCTCAGTGGACGAAATAATGCGCTTGCCATCAAACTTCGCAAACGGCAGCTCCACCGGAACGCTTCCGGTCGCGATCACTACATTTTTTGCGCCCACGACAGTCTCGGTGCCGTCGGCGGCCTTCACGTTCACCCGGCCGGGCCCGGAAAAGGAGCCGGTCCCGCTCAGAACCGTGACCTTGTTCTTTTTCATGAGAAAGGCGATTCCCAACGTGAGATCTTTCACAACCTTCGACTTGCGGGCCATCATCTGGGGAAGATCGAGCTCCACTCCGGCCACCTTGATTCCGTGTTCGGAAAACTTATGGAGAGCCATCTCATAGTGCTCCGACGAATCCAGGAGAGCTTTCGAGGGAATACAGCCCACATTCAGGCACGTTCCGCCCAGAGTTTTTTCCTTCTCCACGATGGCGGTTTTAAGACCAAGTTGCGCGGCACGAATGGCGCCCACATAGCCGCCGGGGCCTGCGCCCAGAAAGATCACATCGAACTGTTCCATTTTTTAGATCTCCAGAAGAATGCGCTGCGGATCCTCAATCGCTTCCTTCACCTTCACCAGGAAGGTTACGGCCTCTTTCCCGTCGATAATGCGGTGGTCGTAGCTTAAGGCCACGTACATCATCGGGCGGATCACGATCTGCTTATTCACTACAACGGCGCGGTCCTCGATTTTATGCATACCGAGAATTCCACTCTGCGGCGGATTCAAAATGGGCGTGCTCATCAGAGAGCCATAGGTTCCGCCGTTGGAAATCGTGAAGGTTCCGCCACTCATGTCGTTAGGTGTAATTTTTCCGTCCTTCGCCTTGAGCGCGAAGTCTTTAATGCCCTGCTCAACCTGAGCAATCGACATCTGGTCGGCGTTTTTGAGAACCGGAACCACGAGTCCCTTCGGCGCTCCCACGGCCACTCCCACATGGCAGTAGTCGTGATACTCGATCTGGTCGTCCACAATGAACGCGTTGACCGCGGGGATCTCTTTAAGGCCATACACACAAGCCTTCACGAAGAAGCCCATGAAGCCGAGTCCTACCCCATGCTTCTTCTCAAACTTTTCTTTATACTTAGTTCTCGCCTCCATTACGGCCGTCATGTCGATTTCATTGAAAGTCGTTAGAATCGCCGAGGTGTGCTGGGCATGAACCAGTCGCTCCGCAATACGCTTTCGAATCGTCGTCATCGGAACCCGGCGAACTCCGCCCACAGCGGCCGGAGCGACAGGGGAGGAGGTGGCCGGTTTGCTTCCCGTGCCTTCTGCGTCCCACTTTGTAATTCGACCGTCTTTTCCCGTGCCGGCAATCGCCGCAGGATCGAGGCCCTTCTCCGCCACCACGCGCCTTACCGCGGGAGACAGGTCATCGGATTTCGCCGAAGGTGCAGCGGCATTACTAGCGGGGGCCGCAGGAGCGGCCGCTGCCGTTACCGGAGCCGCGCTGGCTACGGTAGTCTTTCCGTCAGAGTCGATCGCGCCGATCACAGATCCAATCTTCACCACGGATCCGGCCTTCGCTGAAATCGAAAGCACGCCGTCGTTCTCGGCCACTACTTCCACGGTAGCTTTGTCGGTTTCCAGGGAGAGAAGCACGTCGTTTTTCTTAACCGCTTCTCCGTCTTTTTTTAGCCACTCTGCAATTGTGGCCTCCGTGATGGATTCACCAACGGCGGGAACCTTGATATCGATTTTCATCGGAAACAACCTTTCACAAGTTCAGCCTGTTCCTGAGCGTGGGCTTTCGGAGATCCGATCGCTGGGCTGGCCCGCTCCGTGCGTCCCACATAGCGGAAGCTAACTCCCTTCGATGCCAGATCGGCAAAAATTTCCTGGAGACGGAACGCCACAAAGGTCCAGGCGCCCATATTTTTCGGCTCTTCCTGGGCCCAAAGAATCTGTTTCACATTCGGAAACTTCTTAACCTCAGCGGCAATTTTATCAGCCGGGAAGGGGTAGAGCTGCTCCACCCTAACAATCGCGGTAGCTCCATCGTTATGAGACTTTTCCCGCTCGTCGGCTATGTCGTAAAACACTTTCCCGGTGCAAAGAACCACTCGCTTCACGAGCGATGGATCTTTCACGGAGGGGTCGGCGAGAACTTCCTGGAAATGGCCAGAGGTCAGTTCCGAAACCGACGATACCACCTTCGGATGACGAAGCAGCGACTTGGGCGACATAATCACCAGTGGCTTTCTAAAGTCGCGCTTCATCTGACGACGCATCACGTGGAAAATCTGTGCCGGAGTGGTGCAGTAGGCCACCTGACAGTTGTCCTGCGCACAAAGCTGAAGGAATCGTTCCAAGCGGGCGCTGGAGTGCTCCGGCCCTTGACCTTCGTAGCCGTGCGGAAGAAGAAGTACCAAACCGCACATTCGTTGCCACTTGGACTCGGCGCTCGAAATGAACTGATCGATAATGATCTGTGCGCCGTTGGCGAAATCCCCAAATTGAGCTTCCCAGATCGTGAGCGCGCGGGGATCGGTGATTGCGTTACCGTACTCAAAACCGAGCACCGCGTATTCCGACAGCATCGAATCGTGAACCACGAAGTCGCCATCGCCGCCCAGAGTGGCAAGCGGGCTATAACGAGCGCCAGTATTGCAGTCGTGAAAGATCGCATGACGATGAGTGAAGGTGCCTCGCCCCGCATCTTGTCCGCTCAAGCGCACTGGAGTGCCCTCTGCCACGAGTGAGCCATAGGCCAGAAGCTCCGCCATTCCCCAGTCCACAGTCCCGGTCTCGATCATTTTTGTGCGACCTTCGAGGAGCTTTTGCAGTTTCGCATGAGGGCTGAACGAAGCCGGCCATGTGGTGAGAGTTTTGCCTACTTTGCGAAGGGTATCTTCCGATACGGATGTGTCTATTTTTCGGAACATGTCTTCCGGGGACGGGCGGCGGAGACCCTTCCAAATTCCTTCAAATGCGAAGAACTTCGGCGTCACATTTTCTTTTCGGGCCTTTTCCAAAAACTGCTGGATGCGATCCATTTCACGATCCAAGGCGCCGGCCAACTCCGCCTCCGTGATCACACCCTCATTGCGAAGCTTCCCGCCGTAAATCTCTCTCACGGTGGGGTGCTTTTTGATCAGGTTATACATGAGCGGCTGGGTGAAGGCAGGTTCATCGCCCTCGTTGTGGCCAAACCGTCGGTAACACACGAGATCGATCACCGAATCCTTGCCGAACGTTTGTCGGAATTCATAGGCTAACTCGAGTGCGCGAAGGCAAGCTTCCGGGTCGTCGCCATTCACGTGGAAGACCGGAATATTCAGGGCCTTTGCCACATCAGTGCAGTACCGAGAGCTGCGTGAATACTGAGGGCTCGTGGTGAACCCGACCTGGTTGTTGATCACGATATGAATCGTGCCGCCCACGGTGTACCCCTCAAGCTGGGAGAGCTGAAGAGTTTCCGCCACCACACCCTGGCCGATGAAAGCTGCATCGCCGTGAATCAGCACCGGCACAACGCTCTTCCGCTCTTTGTTGTCTTTGCGGATACGCTGCTTGGCTCTGGCCATACCTTCCACCACCGGGTTCACCGCTTCCAGATGACTGGGATTGAACGCAAGCGAAACGTGAACCTTCCCATGGGTCGTTTCGCGATCCACTGAGTAGCCCATGTGGTACTTCACGTCGCCGTCGGCCACGAATCCCTGATTAGGATTATGGGCGCCTTCAAATTCAGCGAAGATAAGATCAAGAGGCTTATGCATGAAAGTGGACAACACGTTCACTCGTCCGCGGTGAGCCATGCCGAGCACCACTTCTTGCATTCCTTGGCGCGACCCTAGCGAGATCAAATGCTCCAACATGGGGATGATTACGTCGCCTCCCTCTACGGAGAACCGCTTTGCGCCCACGAAACGAGTATGAATGAATTTTTCTAGGCCTTCCGTGCGCACCAAATCCGTAAACACCTGGCGACGAGATTCGTCGGGAAGTTTCGACGTTTCTCGTTCAAACTTCGTGCGAACCCAGGCCTGGATGTCGCTCGGACAATCGAGAAAATCCACGGCGAGAGTGCCGCAGTAGGATTTCTCCATGTGGGAGATGATGTCTTTGAGCTTGGCTCGCGGCAGCCCAATTGCGGCTCCCACTTCGAAGGACGTGTTTAAATCCGCCTCAGAAAGGCCGTGCGTCTTGAGTTCCAGATCCGCGCAGGGCGCACTTCCCCAGGTGAGGGGATCGACCGTGGCCTTCACATGGCCGAAAATGCGATAGGCGCGAATGAGGTCGTAGACTTGAATCTCTTTAGGGCTGTGGCTTGAGCCACCACCGATTTTTCTCGCAAACTCCACGCCCTCAAAGAAAAGGCGCCACTCCGGCTCCACCTGCTCGGGATTGCCAAGAAACTTCTCGAACTGCTCTTCGATGTAGCCCACGTTTTGGGCGCTCATGTAGGTAAACTTTTCCAAGGCTTCAGCCCCCCAGGGTGCGAAAAATTGGTAGTTGCCTCCAATTTAACTCAAAAATAGGGGTTCGGCCCGAGATTTTCCTGCAAAAACCACAGGTTCCACGCCGTTCCGATGACACGCGCTGTTATCGAGTGGGGCAGGGAAGAGGCTCTTCGCCGGAGTCACAAAGCCCGAGAATTCCTATTGATTTCCGAGCTTTGGTTTGGCATTTATAACCACTCAGTTTTGTTGAAGCTCAACTTCAAGAGCTCCGGAGGCTATTGTGGCAGAACAAGGTTATTTCAAGCGCCGTTCGCGTCCCGCGAAGGATGCCAAATTTGATTACAAGGACGTGGAGATGCTTCAGTCTTACACTTCGCCGGGGGGAAAAATCCTCGCCGCTCGTGTGGGCCGACTCACTTCGAAACAACAGCGCCAACTCACGCAAGCCGTGAAGCGCGCTCGCCAATTGGCGCTTCTTCCTAACGGAGGCTTCTAATGCGTACGATTATTCAATTGTCCTGCAGCACCTGCAGCCGGATGAACTACAGCACCACGAAGAACAAGACCAAAACCCCTGAGAAGCTGGAAAAGAAAAAGTATTGCCGCTTCTGCAAGGGCCACACGGTGCACAAGGAGAAGCGCTAGTCATGGCTCGCAAGATTAAGAAAGGCGACCTCGTAGAGGTGATCGCCGGAAAAGATAAGGGCAAGCAGGGCAAGATCCTTGAGGTTGTTGTTGCCAACAACCGCGTGCTCGTAGAGGGTATCAATCGGGCCAAGAAACACCTGAAGCCCAACCAGAAGAATCCTCAGGGCGGAATCGTGGAAAAGGAAATTCCGATCCACGCCTCCAACGTGATGCTCGTGGACCCCAAGACCAACAAAGGCGGTCGCGTGAAAATCGTTCGCAAGGGCGACAAAAGCGTCCGCGTTTTCAAGAAGTCCGGCTCGGAACTGAAGGCCTAACTTCAAGACTGAGTTGAGCGAAGGCCACCCGCCAAAAGGTAGGGTGGCTTTTTTGTGCCCAGATTTTCGGCGATCCCTATAGAATCTTCTGAACCATGAAGAAGTGGATCGAACGCCTGCAGAAGTTTGGAGATCGTTGGTGGTACGCCCCGGTAGTGGGCGTGCTGGCTTTCATCGACTGCTTTGTCGTGGTGATTCCCACCGACGGTCTCATGATCACCGCCACGGTGATGGCGCCCCGGCGCTGGATCTATAACGCCTTGATCACGACGATCGGAAGTTCGATTGGCGCAATGGTGTTGGCTCATCTGGTAGATGTGCATGGGCACGGTTTGGTGCTTCAGCTTTTCCCGACCATTCACGAAACGTCCGCTTGGATATGGACCCAGAAACTGATGGACCGATGGGGAGCAGTGGCGGTGTTCTTGATCGCTCTCAGTCCTTTCATGCAACATCCGGCCGTGATCATTGCCGGTTTGATTGCCATGCCGCCCGTCACGCTTTTCAGCGCCGTTTTTTTGGGGCGCGTGATTAAGTACCTGCTTCTTTCGTGGATCGCGAGCCACGCACCGAATCTGTTGGGTACCATTTGGGGAATTCAGGACGAATTGAAAGAAGTGCTTCCAGAGGAAAAATCCACCGCCCCCAAACGACTGCCGGATCTTTAACGTTGCTTGCGAAAAAAACCGAACCCGAACTGCGGCACGTGAATCGATTTCAGCTTCCCGGATTTTTCCAGGCCTCTTGCCGCTAAAATCCACTTCAAACGAGCGCCACCTACATCGTAGGGTTTTGGGGTGGGGTTTTCTTTTAAGAGACGTCCCACTGCCGGAGCCAAGTCTCTTGGCACCATCGTTACGAGTTTTTCTTTGAGTCCAGCATCCTCGGCGGACGCAATGCCTACGGCCAGGTGCTCCGGCTTGAGCGAACCAAGCACTTCCGTAAGTTCCAGTTCAGGAAGGCGGCAGATCTTCTCGAAAGTAATGAGATATTTCTCCGCTTCGGCGGCAAACACCGGATTCTCGGCACGTGCGTTTTCGAGTAACGCCTGGCGTTTCTGGGTAGGGGTGCCTTCCAGAAGCTCGAGATACTTTCTGAAACCGTCGTCGTCGCGGATGTAACGATCCAGGGCCATGACTCCTTATCGGATTCATAGCCCCTCGTTTAAAACTAATTGTATTTACACGCTAGCGGGCATCGCGAGACCAGTCTGAATCCTGGCGCAAGGAGGTGCTATAGGCGGATCCATATTTTGCGTCTCTTGTGGAGGTAATCGCCGAATAAGCTGCGTAGCCGACGGATCCGAGGCCAACCACGCCGATGCTTCCGTTGAGAATGCGCTTGGCAATGACGGATTTTACAGCGGATTTCAGAGCCGCATCCGACTCCATAGCCGATTTCTTGGCCACAAGAAGAGCGTCGTCGGCAGCCTTATCTATACCTTTTAGTTTTGCGGCCGCTTCTTCCAGGCGGGCGGCCTCACGATCGGCGGCGATCCACTGGGGCTTTAAACGTGACGCAGCGGCTGGGTCTGGGGCGTGACGAGTTTCTACCTGCACATCGCGCCACTCGTAGCCGTAGCTCGTAGATCGATTACCGTTGGCGTCGGTGGAATGTGTTGGTCCATAGGCCCACTGACGTTCGGTGTGATAGGTCGAGTACCCATCGCGCGCCTTCACAAACGAATCTTCCAGGTCGGAGGCGCGGCTTCTGGCGTCGGAGGCCTTTTTCTTGCCCTCGTCTAAACTAGCCTGACTGCGATCCGCTTCCTTCATTTGATTGGGTAGGGATTTTAGCCAAACTGCTCGATGGTCCTTGCGAAGCTTGTATTCTAAAGCGCCGGATGCTCCGGCGGTGAGCGCACCAGCGCCTCCGATGACGAAGTTCTTTTCTTCGGCGGCCACTGCCGTGCCTGAAACCACCAAAAGCACCCAAAAAAATAGAGTTCTCATAGACTCGATCCCTCCCAGAATTGACTTAACTAGAAGAGTGCAGAGACCGGGCCACGGTAAATTCAAGTATTATCAATGAGTTACAATGATACAGGGCGATAAACTTTCAGGCAATCCGACCAGCGTCTGCTCGATTTCATGCTGACATAATATATCTTATCCGACGTTATCGAGAGGCGGCAAATGCCCTAAAATGAGCGCTTGGATTACTCTGCTTCACCCACCAAAAACGGGACTTGAACCCTCACATGGGCGTCTACCAGACCCTCCCAGGTATTGCTTGGTCGCGCGGTCCCCGATTTTAATCGCTGTATGGAATTGCGAAGTTCGGCGCGTCCAGCTGCCGTATCGGCTGCCATTTCCAAAAGCGCCTGAGCAGCGCGATGGAAATGAGCATGCTCACGAGGAACTCTGCCATAGGCGGAGCCCACTTCCTGACTGGCTCTACGAAACTGTTGGAATCTCTCCGTGCGATACGGTTCAGGGACTTTTACACGGTTAGCCCTTACGAACCTCAGGATTTCCGGACGCCCACTTTCCGGAGCCCAGAACGGCACTACCTGGTCAAAGTCCCAGTAACGCACACCGGAGCCAGAGTATTTCTGAATCACTCTGGCTCCATCGCACACAGCCAGGGATCCATCGATTTCCGAACGCGCACGATCGACCCGATGAAGCACCCCTTTGATGACCTGAGATGCTCCTGAGTTATCGAGGCAATGGAACGTACAAGTGAAGCTGAGGATCGGCGTTCCATCGGCTGGTAGATAGGCTTTGGAAAACACATCAGGCCGGCACTGCCCGGGAGTAATGGCCGGCTCAAACTTAGGGTCTGCCGCCAAAGCCAGCCATGGTGCGATCAGAAGTAGAATGTATTTTGACATGTTGCATTAATAATGGATTTAGTCGGATATATCCAGTCGATTTTTGGCGAGATTCCATAAGCCTCCGCACGCAAACTACCGAAAAGACAGCGATGGGAGCTGCTCCGCAAATTCCTCCTGCGTCCCAGGAGGCTAAAAAGCTGATTTCTATTCTTTCGTCGCAGTCGGTGAAATTTCCGAGTGGGTCAGAGAAAGCTTTTTTGTCTGCAACGGAGTTTGAGGCGACCCGTTTCGCCAGCCTCGAAATGATTCTGAACTCCCCTTCTCTTGAGAAACCAGGTGTGGTGATTCTCGAAGTTGCCGACGAAGGTGATATTGCCCAGGCCCATGGCTTTCTAAAAGCTTATGAAGGAGCCATTGCCCACAGTCGCTTGAAGGCGATTGTTCTCACGAACATCCGGCACGAAGACATCCGAGGAAAGTTCAAAAACTTCAACGTGGCCGACTTTCTCCTCTTCCCGATGCCAGATCGAACGTTCCTTTTCAAAGTTGATCTGCAATTCAAGATCATCGGAAATCAGCTGGAAACCGACGACTTAAAGCAAGATCCAAACTTCGACCTGCACTCGGCGCAGAAGAAGCGCAACGGCAGATTTGCTCTCAAAGTCATTGGCCCATCACCCACCCGTGGCGCCTGGCAGATGGTCAATCAAAGCCCTACCGGAGCCGTGCGCTGGCGATGGGTTAAGAAGCCCACACCGTCTCCGGAAGAGCAGGAAAGAGACGCGAAAAAGGGCGAGTGGACCTACGAGGGCGACAAGGAGCCGGAGTGGAAGAGCGAGGAAAAGCTCTGGGAAATGGAAGCGAACGACCCTTTGCTCGAAAAGCAGGCCCAGGGGAAAAAACTATTCTCTTCTAGGGAAAAAGGTTGGACCGGGGCTCACGTGCCCAAGGCTCTCCATGAAAGCCAAACGAAGTCACCGTTGTCTTCAGATGCGGGATCCCTTGGCGGAATTTTGGATCGAACTACGTTGAGCGATGAGCCGCTATCTCCTGGCGCAAAGAATCAACCCTCCCCGCTCTCCGCACAGAAGGAAGTGGCGCGTTCCCCGAAAAATACCAACGGAGAAACAACCGAGAGTCCACCGTCAGCCGCGACGGCATCTACGCCCAAGAAGGAGAACCCTTTCCGGCCCGAAGCGATTTCTACTCCCGATCCCATTTTGCCCTCACGCTCCGAGCCTCTCCCCAAGACGGCCCCTCCGAATGACTCTCCCACCGGCGATTCCGTTCCAGTGAGCCCGTCATCCGAAACTGACGCTAAGAACCAAAAAAATGTGGGCGCAACAGACCGCCCTGCGGAACCTGCGCTCAACAATCGGGTGGGCCCTCGCTACGATCCGATTCCCGTTCCGTCCCGCCCTCGAGAAGCTCATGCAGACAGCAACAGCTCACCTTCGGATGACAAAAATGAAAAACAACCCTCCGCGGCACCACACAAAAACAGAACAGAAGAAGCCGCTACTCCCAGCGGTGCTGACTTTTCTGACCAGAGAAAAAATGAAGAATGCGTTTCCGTGCCTGACGGAGAAGGGGCTCTTTACAATTTGAAGGATCGACCAGAGTCCGCTTCGCTTAAGCAGAAGCTCGCATCCGCCCCGGTGGATTTCGACACCAAGAAGACCACCAAAGCTGGAGATGCCACGACGCCTGAAACTAAAAATGAGGAATCACCACCTTTGGGCACGACTTCGGAAGAAACCACCTCCGCCCCCCTGCCCGGATCTCAATCTCAACCTGAAGAGAAAAACGTTAAGAACGGCGGAGCTCCGTCGGAGGAAATCGCTCGTTCGAAAAAAAGCAGCGAACAGGAAGACTCGATTGCCTGGACCATGGCTAAGAAGCGTCGGCCGAACCAAGGCGCAGACGACGAAGATCTGCCGCGTTCATCCGATCCCGACCCGGCAAGCAACGCCACCCACCAGATTTCTCCTGATTCAAATAAGTCTAGAGAACTCAGGGAACGCCAAAGCCCCCCCACTCACTCCCGTGGAGAGGAGATCAGGGTTCGGGCTCCGTTGGAAAGTGGTCCCGTTCAAGACAAGAATCTCTACAAGGTTGTGCAGGAGAGGATTCACTTTTTTAAAACTCTGGAAGAACTTCGCGACGATTCCAGCAGCTGGGAGCGAGTGGAAGCTTATCGAGTATATATTCCTGCCTCTAAAAAATATTATGGCGTTAAGTCGATTCACGAACTGCTCCCCATCTGGATCTACGTGGGAGAGCAGGCTCCGGAATTTATCGAAGAACGGAAGAGCTGGCTCTTTTGGGACCGTATTCCGGTGGAATACCGCTCAATCGAGGAGATTCCCCCACCCGTTTTGAACTACTTCCTCGACTTAAGAAATCGAGACGTGATGAGAAGAATCGAGGAAACGAAAATTCGGGGCCATTCCGAAGAAGAGAAAACAATTATTCGGAATGAAGAGAAAAACGAAAATAAAGCAGAAGCAGCCGCAATAGCACCCAACGCATCGGCTACCAACTCCTCTCCCCAAGACGGCCTCAAAGTGGGCGAGGTAGAACACGTAAAAAAAGACTCTCTCGCCGAAAAGGTGGCGGGGTTCTTTTCGAAGCTGTTTTCTTAATGCGAAATTCCCTGAAAGTCTCGGCAACGCTTCGGCAGATCAGGAAACGGCCGATCTTTCATTTCCGCCTTTCGCTTCTCAAACTCTACCCTTGCCTCTTCGCTAAACCACCAATCCAATCCGCAATGATCCTCGGCAGGATCAATCGCCTCCTGGGTCACACAATCTTTATCCGTGGACGAACACTTGAGCCGCACGTGAAGATGGTCCGAGTGCCCCCACCATGGGCGTATCTTGCGAAGCCAAGGAACACCGGGCCCCGCCATTCGGCAAAGATGTTTCTTGATGGCCGGATTCACGAATACCCGGTCGACCCGAGAATCCTCGGCCACCCTCTTTAACAAACTGTCGAAGTCCTTGGTCCAGCCGTGGAGTTTTGTTCCCTTGACCCGGTCGGGAGCAGACCACGTTTCCCGCTCCTTGGCGGTAGGGGTTTTCTTGGTGAGGTGAAACCATATGTCCACGTCGAGACCCGTTTGGTGGCTCATATGGCCTGAAATCGTGGGGCCTCCGGTTACGCGCCCAAGATCGCCCACAAGAAGACTTTTACCTGTTTGCTTTTGAGTGTGGGCCCCCAGTTCGCGGATAAAGCGAAGCAGGATCGGATGCCCCCAATCCCTGTCACGGGAAAGCCGCATTAAGTGAAATCCGCGGCCAGACTTCTCCAATTGCTGCCCTCCAGCCAAACAGCCCGCCGAGTAGCCTCCGATTGCTTCCGAGACCCCTGGAAATGGGGATCTCAGCTCTTCCCATGCCTTGAAATTGTCTTGATCCAACGCAGGAGCCACTTCCACGCGGGAACAAGAAAAAATCAGAAACACCAGGGCATAAGGTAGAATCAATCTCATAGGGATGAATATAAAGAAGCCGGTCCCCACCGACAAAGTGAATTTCCCCGATCCTTGGCTCCTGCCCGACGAGTCGGACGGTTTGATCTATATTGGCGGCAACCTGGAAACCGACACCCTACTCAAAGCCTACCGTGCAGGGATTTTTCCGTGGCCCCTGGAGCCGGCCTACCCCCTCTTCTGGTTCTGCCCAGAACCAAGGGGAGTGATCGAGTTGGATCGGCTCCACATACCGCGCAGTCTTGCGAAGATTATGAAAAAAGGACGTTACTCGTTCACGTTCAACCAAAGGTTTCGCGAGGTCATGGAGGCTTGCGCGCTTCAAAAGCGTCCTGGGCAAGATGGAACTTGGATTCTACCCGCGATGGTGCCCGCTTATGAAAAGCTCCATCGTGAAGGATGGGCTCATAGCATTGAATGCTGGCTCGATGGGAATCTCGTGGGGGGGCTCTATGGGGTGTGCATCGACGGAGTATTTTCCGGCGAAAGCATGTTCCACAAAATGCCAAATGCCTCAAAGATGTGTTTGGTAACGATCGCCCAGAAGTTGAAGAGCTTGGGGCTCGAATGGATGGACATACAGATGGTGACGCCGGTTACGGAGAGTCTCGGCGGGCGGTATCTAACTCGGAAAGAATTTCTAACAAAATTAAGGGCGGAGCATGCCAAGCATCCTCCGCCCCAAATCCGTCTCGATTGAGACCGAATTAATCCTTCTTGGCTTCCGCCTCGAGAAGTTTCACGAGTTCCGCAAACTTGTTCTCCATAGCGATCTCAAGCGCATTTTTTCCTTCGTTGTCTTCGAGATGCAGTTTGGCGTTGTTTTGCAGAAGGAGCATCGCCATGTCCACATTGCCCGTTTGTTGGGCCACAAGAATAAGTGCGGTCTGCCCCTTCGTGTTCATCGAATCCACCTTCACGCCTTCGTCGATGGCGAATTGAACCACTTGAAGGGCACCATAAACCGCCGCTACATGGAGTAAAGTATCCCCAGAAGCGGTGCGGAAGATCTGCGCGCCACCTAACTTGTTTACGATTTCCTCAACAGCGTCGATATCCTGGCTCTTCACCGCGGCAATGAGTTCCGCCGTGAGCTGTTGCACTTGTTCCGATAGTTCGCCAGGCTTGGAGTCCGCGGACTTCTTCTGGGCCACCGGAGCCTTGAACTGCACAGGAAGATTCTTGGGGGCTTTCACTGGCTCGTGCTTTCCGTAGCCAGCCTTGCCACCGGCCCGACGCCATGCGAGCGCCTGGAACGGGTTTGAATCACTCTTGCCATCGAGCATCTTTACAAAGTCGAGAAGCGGAAATTTCTCGATCTTAGGATTCGAGTCGCCCGCCTCGATGATCGCCTTGAAACCGGCGAGCACGAGAGAGAATTTGGACAGATCGGAGAAATCAGCGCCCTTGGGGCCCACGAGCACCTCGCCATGAAGGGTGTTCATGCTGGTCTCGTCGCTCCGGTGGACGGCCGTAAACTCGGTTCCCCGAACACCGATCGTGCCTGCTGGGGTTCCCATGCGGAACTTAATACTGGGTTTTTCAGAAGCCTTTCCCGGCACCAGCACTCGCACAGCGCCTTCCGTGAGGAACGACGCCAAAGGAGACCATGCTTTTCCCTTCTCGCCGACCGCATAAATCGATTTCGCTCCCACGCGCACAAGGGTTTTGTCGTCGAAACGCAAATCGATGGAGGATCCTTCTCCGGTTCGCAACTCATCGCCGGCTTGTAGCGTGTCGCCTTTCTTCAGCGCCAACTCCTGAATCCCTCGCTTGGCCTTCACTTGGCCGCCGGAAATCTCTTCCACTTTGGGTGCCGCGTAGGCACTTGCTCCGAAAACTACCAGTCCCAGTATTGCAAATAACTTCATGCTTCCTCCTCCAGTATCCGTGCTTTGTGGTGCCTTTCAAAAGAAAGGCACTTATGGTTTGGCCCCGTTGGCTCCATTCTGTCAAAAACGACCCTCAGGGGCACAGCTCCTCATCTGGAGCTCGTGAAATCATTGACTGATAAAATCGTAATGCATTTTTTCGGTATTGGTAAGGCAATATCGACGCGGTCGGGCGAGCCCAGCAGGGGGCCTGCTGATTTCTGGGACCGTACCGAAAAAAATGAACATATTTTATGTTTAAAATCATTTACATCAAGATTGCGTTTAAAAAAACGGTCCGGCATGTAATTCCAGATCCATCAAGGGCCAGTATTTGGAACCGCTCTTTCAACTGTCGTAGTTCCAGCTCCTTGATCATACCTCTGATAAGTAATGACTCCTGAATTAGAAAGCCCCCCGTGATAGAACGACGGGCCATGCCCCCACTTATAAAATACTTCCCAGGGCTCTTCATCTTTCTTAAAGCGGAAGAGACCTACTCCACCAATTCTTAAATGAGCTATCATCGCGATCTCACCACTTGTATTAACTTGTAGGTTAGTAGACCCACCGCAGCTCACGGAGCCCGCATACGGCTGAGCAACCGGACTCAACAGTGCAAGTTCTTGCGAGTTTGGTCGGTACGCGCCAGAGCCATAGATAAAGCTAGAAAACTGGGTGCCGAAGCTATCTGGATCTTCAGACCAATAAGACCGAGCTAACTCCGTGGGGGGGCTTAAGGTAAGATTGTCAGTTGGATTTAACGTATATGTTCCAGAGTAAAGAAACTGCTGCTGTTTTCCTGGTCCCACGAGGTGGGCCGCTACATATGCGTAATAACCACTTCTTAAATTTGTGCCAGCGACAGGCGTCGAGTCGGAAATGTCCACGCCAAAACTACAAACAACAGGGCGATCACCAATTGGCAGTGTGGGATACGGATCTGGAATTGGAACGCCATAAGTAGAAAACTTTGAACGTATGATGATGCTGTCATAGAATCCCTGATCAGTGCTCGGATAATTAGCGCCACCTGTTGGTACGTTAGACAACGTTCGAATCGGATAAGCGACCAACTCGTCAGGTGTACCTGTAGGAGTTCCTAATGCCTGCGTCTGAGATTCGTTTTCTAGCCTAGTCTCATAGACTTCAAATGCATCTTGCGCATATAACCGAATATTTCCAAGAGACGCCTTGTCGTCACCTGGGACTGCCTCTACTACATATGTCATCATATAGATGCTTGAAGGCTCGACATCCAGTTGAAACGCTGCCCCCGAAAGGTACCGATTATTGCCAATATTCATCCCCCCATCAAGGTATCTGGAATAAACACCCCCGGCGGTTCGCTTCATAATATTTCTGCCCATACACTCGCCGGACGAATAAAATTTGCACCCCTCAAAAAATAAGTTTCCCGAGTCGTCCAGGTAGGCGGGAAAGTCACCCACTACCCCGTACACGTCGGCTCCCTGCTGAAATTGGAATGGGACGCTATTCCCATTGATAAATAATCCACCATTCGCCTGAAAGGAAATATCACCAGAACTGTTAATGATGGGACCAAAAATCCGCTCCGCGCCGGGCCTGGTACTTACAACATGTCGAATGTATCGAGGAGTGCTGGCATATACTTCGGCCCATAGCCCGGCCGTGACTGTCATTGCTAGCATCGCAATTACTTTCTGAACCATTGCAGAACTCCCTTCAACTTGGACTTCAATATTTCTCTAACAGATGGCTTGTCGTTGATTTTATCTTGAACCGATATTCCAGAGGAGATCGCTCTCCATATCTCAGTGCGACTGTTTCCAATTCCGGGCCTTCCCGGGAATCGGCCCTTGTTGTCGTAGGGCAATTGAATCGAGAATCGATCGTTTCCAATCTGAACGCTTATGGCAACAGGACCATTTAGCGATATTCCATCAATTGAGGCTTTTCTCACCCAGATTTGAAGGCGTCCGTCGGCTCCAATCTTGATATGAGAAATACCATTCTTCTTTCCTCTCTTTACGTAACGGTACTTTCCGTTCGATAGCTGAGTAAATGAACCCGCAGGGATAACTTCTTCGAATTCATTTCCGATCTTTAGAGTTAGGTTTTCAGAAATTGGCAAAAGCCCGTCACTGTCCTGGCTTGGACGTATTGCCGCGTCAAGATAGAACTTATCCTTCTTCTTGCCTTTAAACTTAATTCTCGACTTCACCACACCAAGCTGACCTTCAAAAATCGAAGGGGGTTGCGGGGCAGCTATGATTTTCGCGAAATCTGCTGTGCTGGAAAAAGTGCCATCGTTAACAGTCAAGGAAACGAGATACTCCCCAGCGACATCAGGAATAAATGACGTCTGAGCTGTGTTGGCCTGAGCAATCGAGGCGGAACTACCAGCAGGCTTTTCTACAAGCGCCCAACTGTAGGAAATCGCCCTTCCTTCTGGATCAAATGAATCTCGCCCATCTAGGGATACAGTCGCGCCAACCAGAATATTCTGATCCGGACCCGCATTTGCAATGGGAGGATCGTTAGGAGCCTGTACCGTAATCAAAACAGTATCTGGCTCAGAACTTACCATTCCGTCGTTAACCACGAGTTCAGCGATATAGTTTCCGCTGACATCTGGATTGAAGAGCGGACGCACCACATTTGGATCCGAAAGTGAGGCTTGGGAACCAGCAGGAGCAACAAGCGTCCAGTGATAGGTCAACGATTGGCCTTCGGCATCGGAGCTTCCCGATCCATCAAGCTGCACTTGAGATCCCAACTGAACCGTTTGATCCACTCCTGCGTTTGCTTCAGGGGCTTGATTCAACGGTTTGGGATCTGCTCGATAGATCCCTTTAATTCCGTTGGATAGCTCTGCATAGAAGGCCACCTGACCCGCATTGTTCAGGCCATTTTTAAAGAGGGCCAAATCAATTACCGTTGCTTCGGGGTATTGCAGGTCGATCTTATCTCCTACCTTCACAATTTTTTGGTAGGAGAGTCCGGCACCAGATGAGGCCCCCGACCCTAAGAATATTCCTTTCTCCCCAGTTCCTGCTAGTAATCCGCTAAATGCGACCTCGCTGGAATCGTTGATTGAAGGTTGGCCACCTAGCCCGCTAAATGTCACCCCCGTAGACATGATAGTGCGGTTGTTTGCGGCGTTACCCGTAAACGCCAACACCACCTGGGAGCCGTCGTTTCTTCTGGCCCAGAATGAAATCCTCCCGAGGTTGTTTAAATCTACGGAAGAACCCAGTTGGCTAAGGGTACTAGTGGGTGAAACTGCCGTAGTTGCGGCGATACCGACCAAACTTCTAGCACCCTCGTCACCACGAGAAACCAACGAGACTTGCCCATTCTTTGACCAAGCAACTCCATAAGAATCATCCATAGAAGGAGGCGAAAGTGCGGTTCCTGCTGGCTCGCTAATTACAAACGAATTCTCCACATTTACAAATATTCCGAACATATTCCCGTAACGACCAGCCTGAAACGCGACGTCGTTGAGATTATTGATCACTGGACGATTGAAGTAGTCGTAAGTCGTTCCCGCTCGGTCGAGAACCGTCTGAGGTGAGCCTCCTCGCCCCATGAGAATCTTAGATTGATCCGCTGTGTTCCATGCCACGTAGCCATCATTTGAAACAGCATCGAAAATGGACGATTGGTTGGTGACGCCAAGCACAGGCCCCGCACCACTTCCTAAAAAGATGCCGGATCCAGAACTATCTAGTCCCGAGAAAGCTACCCAGCCGTCGGAATTAATTGCAGGTGCGCCTTTTCCCGGAAAGTCAGAGAATCCCATCTGTGAGTCAGCAACTTTTGAGAACCCATATGTCTGACCCCCGACCACGGAAACAGAGAAGCTCTTCTGCGTTGAAGTTTGACCATCTGAAACCGCAACGGTTATCGAATGATTTCCTATTTGTGTTTCATTGGGCCTAAAGAAAAACAATCCTTGCGGAGTCTGAACGCCCATTCCAGGTAACGCTGGGTTTGGGGACACCAGGGAGTAAGAAAGAGCATCTCCGTTATTATCGGTTCCCTGTAGCTGAAGAACCAATGCTTGCCCAACGGATACTATCTGATTCGAAATTGCCGCTAACTGCGGAGCCTCTGGAGTGGTTGTGATGCCTTGTAGCGATACAACTTTTGGCTTGCTCCAAAATCTTCCATCAAAAGCCTTCAGCTCAACTTGATACAATCCGATCTTGTCGAGTGTAAGAGAGACAGAAAGGCCTCCTGTGCCACTCAACTGAGCAGTGCTCCCCGAAGGCTTTGTTATCATTCTCCAATTCAACGTCAATGGATCCCCATCACTATCTGACGAAGTTGAACCATCCAAAGTAACTTGAGAACCCTGGGGGAAGTTCCCTCCACCAAGTATCCGAGCAATAGGAATGTAATTTTCTACTACTTGAATCGGCACATATGTTGACGCAGACAGCTCCCCATCTGACACATCTAAACGAGCCCAGTATTGTCCGATCTTATCGGGAGTGAACGAGGCCGTGCTGCTCTGAGCACCAGATATTTGGGCAACACTGCCGAACGGACGCACCTCCAAATACCACTGATAAGTGAGCGCCTGATTGTCCGGGTCGTAGGAAGACGCGCCAGACAAAGATACGGGCTCGCCCAGCCTTACCTGGTCCGGAGCGCTAGCAACAGCAACAGGCGCTCTATTGGGTGGGTCCAAAATGACAACCGCTTCATCAGGAAGACTGTCGGAAAACCCGTCATTAACAACCAACTTCAAAACGTACTGCCCAGGAATCGTCGAGACCACATTACAGGTGGGAAGAAAGCAAATCTGAGTTGGGAGACTGGACCCCTCAGGTTGAGAAACCAATTCCCATCGATAGGTCAACGGGTCGCCCTCAGGATCGTAAGAAGCCGATCCATCTAGCGTGGCCATGAAGCCAGCAACTACTCTTGCATCAGCACCTGCATTTGCTACGGGCAGTTGATTGGGAGCCACGTTGACCGATAACGTTACTGGAGCACTGGACTCAAGCCCGTCGTTGACCACCAACTCAATCACGTATGTCCCAGGTAGATCTGGAAAAATTCCTCTTCTTGACGCTCCAAATGCAGTTTGCAAAAAGGCAGCACTGCCCTCAGGCTTTTGAAGCAGGCGGAAATCAAAAGACAAAGTATCGCCGTCAACATCGGAGGAACCATCACCTGAAATGATGAAGTTCTTTTTTTCGCGAGGAGCGGAGTCCTGAGGCACCAAATTAGCTTGCGGAGGCGTGTTTATGATAATGGTTTTCTCAACCGGGTCAGATGAATAGGTCCCGTCGTTAGCCACCAATCGAACTTTGTACTGCCCCCTTTTATCGGGCGTAAATTTCCAGTCAGCTTGATTTATTGGTGCTTCAATATTGCTGTTCGCAGGCTTAGAAACCAATTCCCAGTTATAGGAAATTGGGTTTACTCCCAATGTGCCGAGATCACGTGACAATGACCCTAGTAAGGCCACTTCTTCTCCGAATATCTGACGGCGGTCTTCGCCAAAATAGGCGTACGGTTTGAAATTCTTCCCAGAGGAAATCTGGGCGCGATAGACGCGATTCCCCAAAGTCACATTCAGGTATGTGGGACGACTAAACTCTATATTCGAAAGGGACACTCCGGTCGCAACTACTCGAATCCGATTATCCGAGGTAACAATCACATAGCGATTGCCGGACAATTTCTTTCTTACAGACTTGATACCATTCTTATTTGAGATTTTGATCCCAGAGGAAAAGAAGGCATCCGCGTATTCGAAACCTTCACCTAAGGTCACAGTCACAAAATCTTGCGCAGGATTAAATGAGGCGAATGTATCTTGATCTCCCTGAAGGGTGATATCAAACGAGCTAGAATTTGCAGCCCCGCCCAAAGAAATAGTCTCTGCCGAAAGTGAGGCCGGAGCTTCAACTAGATCAACATCTTCAATAGAAAATTGAATCTCCTTGGTTTCACCCGCCAAGAGTTCTAATGTCACTCCGAATGAACGCGGGCGCGAAGACGTGCCCAATCGCGGCGCTGTTACGTCAATGCGCGAAACAGTATCCGACTGAGCCTTTACTCTTAACCGATAGAGACCAACTAAAGGGCTGACAATGTCCAAACTTGTACCGATACCGATAGGATCAGAAATTTTTTCAATTCCATTTTCATCCTCAATTCGGTTCACTATTCCGACACTGTCTCTCAGATAGATGCCGATTTGGTCGCCAAAGTCATTCACAACCCCCGAAACAAAGTCGGTCTCCCCAAGTCGTCTCCCGTTTGCGTCAATAAGCTCTACCGCCACGTTTCCTCCGGCGCGAAGGTGGAGCTTGTCGACAAAAAACTCCGGATTAAACTGAGACCTTGGAGCGAATTGAAATGATAAAGTACCCCGGGGATTCCGGTCCTTCAGAAGGCGTCGATTATTGTTTCTGCTACCCGGGTCATAGGTAAAAAAATCATCCACATCGTGAAACTCAGAGACGACTACATAGTGCCCGCTAAGATTCGCGATTGCTGGGCGCCCCTGACATAATTCAGAGGTGATGCTCTGTTTAATATCGTCGTAACTATCAAAGAGATTCGAGTTTATTGACGCCAATGCCAGTTTTTCATTGGTCAGCTTCATGTCTGGTCTGGTTGGATCGGCTGCGGGTATCGTAGTTTCTTCAACTATCTTGGGAACGCGCCAACTAACGATGTCTCCGCTGACTACCGTCTCATCAGTCGTAAGCGGCGTCATCCCAATATTTATCCACGGATAATTTGGAATATAGGGGGATTCAGGTCTTAGCGAAGCTGAAAGAGCATACACAGAGTTTTTACCTGGCTGTAAAGATCTCTGCTGAAAAATTTGATTTAAAAACGGGGGATCTAAGTCTGGAGATCCATTCTCATTTTTTCGATACCCCATAGTGTTCAAAACCATGGCGTACGAGGTCAAGTTACACCCAAAAGCAGCGATACTACCCTTCCGCAGCTCCGCTACCCCACCCGAGACCTCCTTATAAGCTTCTGCCGGAAAATGATCATATCGATTTGGATGATCAGCGGTAATCCCGTCCGCTGGAAGCGGATAGTCTACCTGAACCATAGGCTTAATCTTTGGAACAGGGACCGAGCAGGAGCCATTCAGCTCCGCTCGAAGAATTTGCGCCAATCCGTTTGAAGCACTGGTTAAGTAAATGGCTCCATCACTTCCAAACGACATCTCACCTAATGAGAATGTAGAATCCTCACGGCTAAATGCCATAATCTCCATTGGTTCGGCTCCCGGAGATACCAAGAAAATATGCCTCATGCTGCCGTTTCTGGTTATGGCTTCAAAAACAAAATCACCGGAAGGAGATGAAACTGAAGAGGAAAACTTTACCGAGTAGTATTTTAAAAATTCTGACCCAAGCTCCCTTTTTAGATCGTTAGGCTTACTTCTCTGGCCCTTAACCGGGTCGCCCTGTGTGGAAACTTGCTTCAAGTTAAATCGAGGAGAAGCGAAACTCGCGCCAGACAATAAATTTGCCGTACAAAGAACCAAGGCAATTAGGAATCTCTTCATAACTAACCTCATTTTTTCTCTTCCGTTCGGAAATTACTGGGATTTGATTTGACCATTCGTTCAAGAATGGCCTTGGTAAATGCGATGGCCGGATCGGTCTCGGGGCCATTCATTACTCCAGAAGGATTATAAAAATCACAATCAACCTTAAAATCTCTAGGGCTTCCTTTGGCCATAGCATGCGCAACTATAGTATGTCCCTCAATCAGTCTAACCGCAAAGTCCGCGTCTCCACGCTCTCGCCACCAAGCAAACCCCGGCCAAATACCAGCGGTTTCTTTTGCATCTTTAAAATGGCCCATGAAACCAGATTTAGTTGTCTTAATAAAACAAACAAAACCTCTATCTGAAGATATCTCATTTTTGCTGACTACAATTTGATAGCAGGACGAAAGCGGGTACTCGAGGCAGGTGTCAATATGGTGCTCGCGAGATCCTACTGGAACAAAAGCTTTTATTCCGCTGCCAAGGCGGATTTCTTTCTGTAAGATTTCATCAAGAGACTTTCCTTCAAAAAAGAATTCCCTCAGCGGCTTCGTTTCTTTCTCTAAATCAACGATTGGCACTTTTTTAAGGACATAAGGTGTCCTAGTGTTTTTCTTCCGATGAGCTATGGCCTCTTCAATCGGCCACTTCGATTTCGGAAGAGCGGGGTCAAAATATGAAAGCTCTGCTTCCGACTTCTTCGCGTCCGAAACTTTTGAGTTGGCACATGCACAAACCCCAAAAGCAAAGCCCACTAGATTAAAACCAACAGCCAATACGAATATTTTTTTCTTCATCCAGATCAGTCTACAGACTTATTTGGATGGCGCTAAGCGGCATTATTGATTTGTGGGAAAGCAGCAAACAACGTTTTATCTAAATGAATTTCTCGCGCCCACACACGGAGTCAGGTGGGCGGTGGCCTGTTTCATCAAGGCGTAACTCTAAGCTGATAAAGCCTGCTGAAGTGGGAAACCATAAAAACGGCCCCCGTTTCTGGATCCGCCGTGAGGGCGCTGGAGCTGCCAGACCCCTTCCCGATGGCCACCGAGCCTAGGGCAGCACCACTGTCGGGATCGATCGCAAAAATCTTTTCGTCGGACGTTGCCACCACAAGAACGTCTTTCCCCTTAACCGAGGCCATTACAACGCCCGTGGGCACCCCTCTACGAAGAATGTGCCGCCATTCTTCCTTCCCCGTTCCGCCCTGGATGGCGTAGATCGCCCCATCACTGGAGGGAAGAAAAATTCTGTTCTTCGCGCCGACCAAAGGGGATCGGGCTCCGCCCGCGGGGAACTCCCAAACCACGCTCCCGCCGCCGCCGTTTAAGTAACGAAGTTTACCGTCAAACGTAACCACCAAGATGCCGTCTTTCCAAATCACCGGACGTGCGTCTACATCGGAAAACTTTGCATTGTCTTTCCAGGATTGTTCCGACGCCACGCTTCCATCTTGAGGATCAAGAGCCAGGAGGCTGCCGTCGGAGAATCCGACCCAAACCTTCCCGTTCCAAAGCACGGGGTTCCCTCCTCCTAGAATTTTGGTGCGGGAACTCACGGAACGGCGATACGACCAAAGAATCTTTCCCGTTTGCGGATCGAGCGCATGAACCGCATCGTCCATGGTGGTAACAATCAGCCGATCGGGAAGCATCGCAGGCAATCCGTGAACCGACAGCCCCAGATCCTGACTCCAAACCTCAGAACCGGAAGCCGCTTCCAAACATCGGAACTGACCATCGTTGCCACCCACGTAGAGCCTCCCCTTGTGAGCGAGGATCTGTCCCGTAAGTCCATCGAGAATCGTTTTTTGCCAGACTTTTTGGCCCGTGTGTTTGTTCACGGCTGTGATGCCGAATCGATCGGATCCGAAAATTACCTTTTCATCTACAATTACGGGGCTGCCAAGGGTGAACTGCCCTTGACCGGCGTTCATTTCCCCGAATTCCGCCTCAGACTCCACATGGGCCCAACCACGGGTGAGCACGGACTTCTCTTCTTTGACGGGCTCTAGACGGTCAACGACCCGCTCCACCGAGGAGCAGGCCGAAAGCAAAAGCAGAAAGACAACCGATCGCTGCACAGCCGTTGACCCTTACGCGCCGGAAGGAAGGGCGTTCAAAAACGCCGTTGCTGCGTTGGAGTAGAAGGTCTTGTCAGAAAAGCTCTTTCGGATCTCTTCATACACGCCACGCGCCTCAGAGAACCGTTTCATCGCTTCCAGGCAGCGACCTTGCGCCATGAGAAGATCGGGCTTGATCACATCGGCGCCCTTGAACTTCAATACCGACTGATAGCCGTCGAGTGCCTTGTCCCACTTTGCGCCGCTTTCCCAGGCCTGACTTTCGTTGTACCGGGCCAGAAGCCGGGAGAAATCGTCCGGAGCCACCGAGAACGCATCCGCGTAGGCGGCGGCTGCTTTTTCGGGCATTTCCGCATCCATCCAAATGTCACCTACGATCAAACGAGCTTCGTAGGCGGCACGGGTACCCGGATAGCGCTTCATCAGATCCTGGTACTTTTCCACCGCCTCATCAAATTTGCGGATGTTAATGTCCTTCTGCACCACGGCTCGTGTTTCGTAGAGCACGCTCGAGGCGGTAGCTTCCCGCTTTGAAATGCGATCGCGATACACACCGAACGCTCCCAGGACCACCACGAGCGCGATCAACGCCCCGGCTACGAGTTTCATGTTTTCCGATAACCACTTATTCCAACCATTTAATGTCATAGGAATTTTATAACCGTGTATTTGCTGAATCGCAAAGCATCCACTACCATCTTCCTTATGAAGATGAAGTTTCGCATTGCGTCTTTTTTGATTACATTTCTACTGTCGTCGGGAGCGATGGCGGCATCGTCGTCGTATGAGCAAAAAAACCTGCGGGGCCGGATGGGCGTAGGTTTTACCAATCAAATCGCTACCACCGCCGACGGCACGATTCCCGCCCTTAGCGCCAAGTATTATATGAGTAAATCATTTGCCGCGTCGCTCGGCTTCGGGTTCGACACCCGCAGCAATCCCGGGTCCACAATGGCGGTGGGCATGAAACTCTATAAGAACGTGTTTTTTGAGCCCCAGATGATTTTCTACACCGGTGGGGGCGTAGGGTTGGTTTCTAAGAACGGCACGAAGACGCAGTTCTCTCTTTTCGTTGGTTCGGAGTTTTTCCTGGCCGGACTTCCCAGTCTTGGGCTCAGCTTTGAGGCAGGGATCCGGGGCGACAATACCTCAGGTTCGTTCGCGCTTCGTTCCATTGGCGACTCCTTCCTGACCGGAGGCATGCATTTTTACTTCTAGGGCCAAACTCGTTCTGGCTTTCATGTTGCTTTGCGCTCTTCCCCTGTTGGCGGGAGCGGCGGAACCCACGGCAGGTCAGGCCACATTGAATGAATCGGAAGGAGAAGGCTCCAACCCGTTCTCCGACTATGTGCCCCCTCCCGAAGATAACGACGTTTCCGAAAATGAACATTTTCAGTATTTCGGAAATCAGTTCGGAATCATGGTGGGATCGGGAATCCAATGGTTCGACGGTAACCTTGGACGCCTCTATAACGCCGCCGCTCTCACCGACAACATGAGCTTTCGGTGGTGGTGGCTCTGGGACTTCCGATTCATGGGACTGATCGGCTACACCCGTTCGAAGCACCGTTTCGACGCATTCCCGGTGGGCGACACCCAGGTTCCGATTCGCAAGATCGATTTGGACCTGCGTTATTTCTTCGACTCCAAAAATCTTTCCGCCACTTTCACGGCCATGCATCCGTTTGCGTTTGTTGGATTCAGCAACATTAAGCGATCCCAGCTGTTTGAGGAATTGGGCAGCGTGGAGGCGGAGAGCAAAACTGCTATTTCACTCGGGGGCGGCCTGCAATACGACATCAAACCGCGAACCTCGCGACTCGACTTTGAGTTTAAATACAGCCGAATGGTCTTCCGGGATGCGGAAGATCAAACGTTTGTGCCTGTGGGAATTCCCAATCTGCGCGGCAGCCTCTATTCCTTCACCACGAGCGTGATGTGGATGTTTTAATGCGCGCTACACTCGCGATCTTGTTGTTCGTTTGGGCCGGAACGGCAGCTGCCTCCGGTGCTGGGGCGCTCGGGGGGAGCGGCAGCGTGACTTCCGATAACCCCGATTTCGCCGATTTCGCCCCCACCTATTCCGAAGACAACACTCACCGCGATGAGTCTTTCATGTATTTTGAGAAAGACTATCTCGCCTCCGTGGGAACCGGCATGGACCGTTTCTCCGGACTGATGGGGAGTAGTCTGCGCCCCTCCTTCCCCACTCTCGACGCCCGCTTCGCCCGCTTCTTCGATTTTCGAAAGGCATTGGAGTTTCGGATCTCCAATGCTCGATTTGCGGGCACGATGAATCGTGACGTGCTCAATCCCCTAGGACTTTTCGAGATGGCCGCCTCGTCCAACGCCGGAAACAACTTCGTGGAGGCCCAATTTTTCCGAGCGGGCGTGGGATTTAAGCTCTATGCCGAAAACGATACGCCCGAACTCTGGGGGATCTCGGATCGCCCGTTCTGGAGTCCCAACTATTTCGTGGGTGTTGGATTTAACTTTGCGCGTCTCATGATCGATATGCCCCAGGCCAATCAGCAAGCGGATCTCGATATGACGGTGCCTCATCTGGCGCTGGGGATCGACTTCTTCACTCGATCGCCCACCACCACGGCCAACCGCCCTCCGCCCACTTTGGGTTTTGAGGCTAGATACACATTCTTCGGAACGTGGCTGAAAACGATTGGCTACCGCAACACCTCAGCCGAAACGGGAAGCGCTTCCCTTGGAAACTTGCTTTCGCTGAGCGTACTCGCGAATTTCGCCTTTTAACTCTGTTTCTCTTCGGAAAATTCGCCGTTCACCCATGAGTAGATCCGCTTCACGCCGTCGACCGTGGTTTCGATATGGGCCGGACGCCCCCAGAGATCCGCCAAATTTGCGAGTGTGGCTTTGGCATAGTTGAGGTCCAGGTCCTGGCCATGGTGCTGGTGCTGAAGGAGAACCTCGGCCCGATTCCGGTAATTGCCATCGACCACATGGATCGAAGGCACCCCTCCGTTGGTGAGCATTTGCAGCATCTTCTCTTTCACCTCGCGCCAGTCGCGGGTCTTGATCTCGTAGCGCTTCGTGCGGGGGTTGAGATCGTAGGTATAAAGCTTCTGCTCCTCGCAAAACTCTTCCGTGAAGAACTCATCCAGGAAAGTGATGTCGTTATGGGTGCGACGGACTTCAAAAATCTTCTCGCGTCCCATACCTAGCTTCTTGTCCCACTGACGCTTTTTCACCATGTCGTCGCAGGAATCCCAGTCTTTGCCAAACATCCCCTTGTTCCAGCGCTCTTCTATGTGGCGGAAAAGTTCGATTCCAAGCTTATAGGGGTTCATGCCGCCGGGCTTTGTGGCCATCACTCCAGCGTGGCGATCGGCAAAGTCCAGGAACTCCGAAGGGTCCAAAAGCTTTTCCGTGAGAAGTTTCGAGTGCCAATAACTGGCCCAGCCCTCGTTCATGATCTTCGTCATGCGTTGAGGCGCAAAATAGTAGGCCTCCTCTCTCACGATCGAAAGCACGTCGGCCTGCCAGTCCTTCAGCGGCGCATGCTCTAGGAGGAACTTCAAAACGTCTCGCTCCGGACGAGTCGGGAAGCGCTTTTCCTCGACCTTCTTTTTCGCCTCTTCTTCTTTCCGCTTCTTTTCCTGCTGCTCCTTCGGATTAATGAAGTTGGAAAGGTAGGATCGGGGCGCTGGAAATGTGGGTTCTGGGGCCGAGGCGACCTGTTCGTCGGTTTTTCGCTCTTCTGCAAAGGGCAAATAGGGATCGATCAGGTCTTCCACGGAAAGACAGCGATCAATGAAGCTCTCGACTTCATCTTCACCATACTTATCCATGTAGCGCCGCACTCTCACGGCATGGTTTGCCATCTGATCCATCATTTTCCGGTTCGTTTTTGAGAACCAGTAGTTGTTCTTGAAGAAGTCGCAATGGCCATACACGTGAGCCATCACAAGTTTTTGGTCGATGTAGGGGTTAGAGTTGAGGAGATAGGCGTAGCAAGGGTCGGTGTTGATCACCATCTCATAGATCTTTTGCATCCCCCACTCGTAGCCTTTAGAGAGCTGATCGTAGCTCATCCCGAATCGCCAATGAGGATAGCGAGTAGGAAACCCGCCTCGCGCCGCCACGGAGTTCACTTCCTCGTAGTCGAGCATTTCAAAAACAATATCGAAGCAGTTCAAGCCGTATGCCTCGGCGGCCGATTGCACTCGTGCCTGCAAGCTCACTAAATCCGGAGGAAGCGCGCTGCGACTCATCTACTTCCCCTTTCCCAAGAAGTCTTTGATGGACTTCATGATCCCTTCCTTGCTTTCGATCTTGGAGACGGAAAGCTTATCGTGGCCTTCTTTGAATTGCTCCTGGAGGTCCTTTAGAAATTGACCCGACCCGTAGCGGCTTTCCACCTGTCCGTAGCAAAAGAGATTCACCCGAGGGAAAAGCTGATTCAGAAGAAGGTCAAAGCAGTGTTTCGTGTCCTCGCCGCTCCAGTTGTCGCCATCGGAGAAATGAAACGGATAGATGTTCCACTGGTCCGGCGGGTAGTTGGTTTCGATCAGCTTCAGGCACTCTTTGTAGGCGCTGGAGATCAAGGTCCCGCCACTTTCGCGAGTGGAGTAGAAGGTTTTTTCGTCCACTTCCCGGGCCAGCGTGTCGTGAATGATGTAACGGGTCTCTAGGCCCTTGTACTGGGACCTGAGCCATGTATCGATCCAGAAACTTTCGGTGCGCACGATTTCCTTCTGCTCGTCGCCCATCGAACCCGACACGTCCATCATGTAGATCACCACCGCGTTGGCTTCATGCTGTTGGGTGGTTTTCCAGGAACGGAACCGCAGGTCCTTCTTCATCGGAACGATAATCGGGTTCTCCGGATCGTAAGTTCCTGAAGCGATCTCTCGTTTCAGCGCCTCTTTAAAGGAGCGCTTGAAGTGACGCAGAGAATTCGGGCCCGTGTGAGCAATGCCCGTGTAGCGCTCCCTCTCGTTGCGGAGAATCTCTTTGCCCTTTGGCTCGATCCGCGGCAGCTCCAGTTCGTCGGCAAGAATCTCCGCAAGCTCGTCGAGGGTGAGGTCCACCTCCAGAGAATGCTCACCGGGCTGGTCCCCCGCTTGGCCGGGGCCGCCCTCTCCATCTTGGGGCTGACCGTTTTTTCCAACCTCGTCGCCCGGCTCGCCCTCGCCCTGCCCCACGCCGCCCTGGTTGTCCCCGAATTTAAACCGAGGAATATCGATCTGAGGCATCGGGACCGTTACGGTGTCCTTCCCTTTGCGGGCGATCATGTCGCCGTGGGCGATGTATTTTTTAAGGTTTTCCCGGATCCGCCCCTTAATGATGTTGCGAAAGCGGGCATGGTCCTTCTGGATATTAAAGAGACTCATGGCGCCCCCTAATCACGGAGCTGGCGTTGGAAAAAATGCTGCCCTTTGCGAGCGAGCCGCCGGAGACGCGAACCGGAGCATTTCCGTTTTCAGTCTTAAACACGAGCGAGCATGAAGCGTGAGAAAACGACTCTTGGCAGGTAGCTGGGCCTTCCACCGCATTCAATTCAGCGAGCTCGCCGGATTCCAGCCGCAGCAACAAGGTTCGTTCCTTACCGGCCACCACCTGCACCTCGCCTACCGGGGAATTCCACACTTCCTCCAAGATGAGAGGGTTATCCTCCCCGCGAGGCAAGCTTCGGCCCTCTCCAGCCCAGGCCGGAACCGCTGTGATCAGCAGGATCCAAGCAAGGCTGTGCCGCATGGTTATCTCTCTTTCGCGTCGCCGCGGGCGAAGATGGAGGCCACGTAGTTCAGGATGTCGGTGGCCGACACTTCGTCGTAGCCGAAATCCCGGATCAAGCGGGTCTTCACCACGTCGATTTTTTCCTGCATGTTCTTGTCGACCACGTTCGACACCAGGCTCGAGAGCTTGATCGAGTCCTTCTGGTCCTCGAAGAGCTTCAACTCAAGGGCCCGATGGAGCCGTTCGTTCGTTTTATAGTCGAAGGCTTTCCCTTCCACGGCCAACGCGCCGATGTAGTTCATGATCTCGCGACGGAAATCGTCTTTGCGGCTTTCGGCCACTTCGATTTTTTCCTCGATCGAACGCATAAGGCGCTCATCAGGAGATTCCATCTGTCCGGTGTAACGGTTTCGGACCTTTTCCTTCTGAGTATAGGCCTTCACGTTGTCGATGTAGTTGGCGCAGAGATTTCCGATGGCGCCTTCGTCGGCCGAAATCGCCCGCTGTACCTCGTTCTTGATGATGTCTTCGTATTCCTGCTTCACCACAGCCAGAAGTTCTTTATATTCCTTCCGCTTCTCTTCGCTGGAAATCAGCGTGTGGTGGCGCAGTCCGGAGTCCATCTCGTTGAAGAGCATAAATGGATTGATACAGCCCAAGTGGCCGTACTTCACCAGCGTGTTGGAGATCTTGTCCTGGATATAGCGAGGAGAGATTCCGTCGAGCCCTTCCCTCACTGCCTCCTTGCGGAGCTCCTTCACGTTGTCTTCGGTGTATCCGCTTAGGGTTTTACCGTTGTAGAGCTTGAGCTTCTGAAGCGCGGTTAGATCGCTCTTCTTAGGCCCCTCAAGGCGCGTGAGAATCGCCCACATGGCGGCCATCTCGATCGTGTGAGGCGCGATGAACACTCCCTGCACCCGACCCTTACCGAAATCCTTCTCGTAGATTTTGATTTCCTCGGAAAGGCGCGTGATGTAAGGCACGTCGATCTTCACCGTTCGGTCACGAAGCGCTTCCATGAACTCGTTGTTCTGGAGCTTACGGAACTCCGGCTCGTTGGTATGACCCACGATCACCTCGTCGATGGAGGTTTGGGCGAATTTCTTCGGCTTCACCACGTGCTCCTGGGACGCGCCCAAAAGGTCGTAGAGGAAGGCTACGTCGAGCTTGAGCACTTCCACGAACTCGATCATTCCCCGGTTCGCCACCTGGAACTCCCCGTCGAAGTTAAACGCGCGCGGGTCGGAATCAGATCCGTATTCAGCGATTTTTCGATAGTTGATGTCGCCTGTGAGCTCCGTGGAGTCCTGGTTCTTCTCGTCTTTCGGCTGAAAAGTGCCGATACCCAGGCGGTCCTTTTCGGAAAGAGCGAAACGCATCACCTTCACGTGATCCAGTACCTTCGTCCAATCGCCCTTGTAGCGCGTCATCAGCTCCCTGAAAATCAAACGCATGGGGGGCGAAAGCTCGCCTTTGATCTTGATCGGATAGCTGGCCTTGCCGGTAGCGTTCAGCTCCTCCGCCACTTTTCCGCGAAGATTTTCCGGCACAAGAAGTAGCGGTTCCTCATTCATCGGCGAACGCATCTCTCCCGTATGACCCACGAGACCGTACTTCGGGTCGTCGATAAACTTGAACGTATAGAGGGCGCCGTCCGGAGTGTAGGAATAACGCTCGGTTCCCTTTTTCAAGAGGCGCGCGATCGTGGATTTCGCCGATCCCACAGGACCGTGCAGAAGGAGCACGCGTTTTTCGGTGCCGTAGCCGAGGGCCGCGGATCGCAAGAAATTTACGAGCTTCATCAGCGCCACGTCGAGCCCGAACACGGCGTCTTTACCGTTGTCGAAAGGGTCTTCGAAAAACTTGTAGTGAGTCACTTCCTTTTTGTATTCCATGTAGGAAGTGGTCCCGAACCCGAGGATCATGTCGTACATCCGCTGAAACGCGTTTCGCACGATGTTGGGGTTATCCTTCACGAGGTCCAAATAGTCCTCGAAGGAGCCCTCCCAGTTCAGACTTTGGAAGTCTTTTTGGCTGTAGTTGGTTGCTACGAGTTGGATTAAATCTTTTCCGGATTTGCTGCCCATCGCTGCCCCTCTCCGTGGTGCACTTTCTGGTTGGCTGACGGGGCCCAGTCCATGGCGGCCCCCTTAGGTCAATTATCGGTCGAAAAGCATAGGCGTGTCAAAGACTTGGTTGACATAACCGACCCGTTTGTTAGCCTTTTTCCATGCGTCTTTCCGTAGTAGGCAGCACCGATATCGGCCGGAAACGAAAGGTGAATCAGGACTCCATGCGTTTGGAGCCCGGATTGGGCCTTTTTGTGGTGGCCGACGGCATGGGCGGACACGCAGGGGGCGAAACGGCGAGTCGCCTCACCGTGGACACAATCGCCCAGTCGATGCTCGACGATCATAATTCGGGTATCGCCCTCGAGCCTCAGGATCTCCTGATTGGGGCCGTTCATCGCGCCAATTCCGCCGTGTACACGGAAGCCAAGAAGAATCCTCAGCTTGCGGGGATGGGAACCACGGTAGTTTCGATGCTTTTCCACGTTGATAAGCTCTATGTGGGCCACGTGGGCGACAGCCGTGTCTACCTGTTCCGTAGGGGTATGGTTTGGCAGCTCACCAAGGATCACAGCCTTGTGCAGGAAAAGCTGCGCTCCGGTTTGATTACCCGGGAACAGGCTGCCCAGGAACGGGCTAAAAACGTGATCACACGGTCGGTGGGATTTGAATCGAGCGTGCTCGTGGATATTTATCAAAAAGAAGCGAACCCAGGCGACATCTTCCTTGCTTGCTCCGACGGCCTTTCCGGACTGGTCGACGACGCGGAGATGGTCGCCCTTCTGGAAAATGCCTTCGACGCGCCCGATCTTCAGCCGTTTGCCAACAGTCTCGTGGCTCGCGCCAACGAAAACGGTGGCGACGACAACATCACCGTGGTGCTGGCTCGGGTGGACGGATAACGAATGAATAATTTTTTTACGATCCTGGTAATTCCGGAGAAGACCCAGCAGGTGCGGAAGTTTGTGGTTCCCGCCGTGTATGTGCGAATCGGAGGAATTCTCGGAGCAATCGCGATTTTCTTCCTCGGATTCATGATCTACGACTACGTGAACGTGATGCAGCAGCTCTCGGAAAACAAGAGACTTCAAACCGAGAACCGCGCCCTTAAGCAGCAAATGCAAACCTTCACCACAAAACTTCAGAACGTGCAGGATGCGCTGGAGCGCATTCAAACCTACTCCACCAAGCTCCGCATCATCACCAATCAGGGCGGCGAGCAGACCGAGGAGCTAAAGAAAAAAGTGGGCACTGATATTCCTGGGGTGCCCATGGACGACCATAACGAGGGCCCTCCCCACTCCCAGCTGGGGCCGCGATGGGATCAGGAACACTTCGAGCGTTGGTTGAAGAGTTCGAAAATTCTCTTCGCCTCCAATGATGTATCGGAGGTTATTCGCGCTGCCGACGAAGCGGAACGGTCTTCTCGTCCCAAGGAGATCAGCGACTTGGTGCGTGAAGAGGAAGAAAAAGAGTCAGAAGCACTTCTGGACCAGTTTGAGAAATTAAATCAGGCCTTTGACGGCGTGCTGCAGTCGGCCAAACTTGTGGAAAGCGACATCCAAAATCTCTCTTCCGCCATCTTTGATCAAAAAGACTACCTTGCCAGCATGCCGACGGTGCGACCCACTGGAGGTTGGTTTACGTCGGGGTTCGGGATGCGCTCTTCTCCTTACACGGGAAAACCAACGATGCACGAAGGGCTAGACCTTGCCAATCATTCAGGCAGCCCCATCTTTGCTCCTGGGTCAGGTGTAGTTACCTTTGCAGGCACGCGCCCAGGTTACGGAAACCTGATCACGATCGATCACGGATACGGAGTTCAAACCCAATATGGCCACGTGGCGAAGTTCTCAGTTCGCACAGGAGAAAAAGTGAAGCGCGGACAGCGAATCGGCACCGTAGGGAGCACTGGACGCTCTACTGGCCCCCATGTACATTACGAAGTGCGCGTGAACGGAATCCCCGTGGATCCGCAGTATTACATCGTCGATTATTAAGGATTTCCTCATGTTCGCCATTCTCGCCAAAAAGATCTTTGGAACCCAAAACGAACGTGAGTTGAAGGACATCGCCCCACTGGTGGTGCAGATCAACGCCTGGGAGCCCGAGATTCAGAAACTCTCCGATGAAGCACTGAAGGCGAAAACCGCGGAGTTCAAATCCCGAGTCGCCAACGGCGAGTCGCTCGACAAACTTCTTCCCGAAGCCTTCGCCGTGTGCCGAGAAGGATCGCGCCGGGTGCTCGGCATGCGTCACTACGACGTGCAGCTCATCGGCGGTATCGCACTTCATCGCGGACGCATCTCGGAAATGCGCACCGGAGAAGGAAAAACTCTCGTCGCCACCCTGGCCGCCTATCTCAACGCTTTGGAGGGCAAAGGTGTTCATGTGATCACCGTGAACGATTACCTCGCTCGCCGCGACTCCGAGTGGATGGGACGTCTCTACGGATTTCTCGGGCTCTCCGTGGGCGTAATCGTCCACGGTCTGAACGATGAAGAACGCCAGCAAAACTACGCCTGCGACATTACCTACGGAACGAACAACGAATTCGGGTTCGATTATCTTCGGGACAACATGAAGTTCCGGCTGGAGGATTACGTTCAAAGAGACCACCACTTCGCCATCGTGGACGAAGTGGACTCGATTCTAATCGATGAAGCCCGCACTCCGCTCATCATCAGCGGCCCCACCGACGAGAACTCCGAAAAGTATGAAACGATCAACCGGATCATTCCTTACCTAAGAAAAGAAGAGCACTTCGGTATCGATGAAAAATCGAAGACCGTTTCTCTCAATGAGAACGGCATCGCCAAAGTGGAAGAACTTCTCGGCGTGCAGAACCTCTATGACCCGGTGAATATCGACACCCTTCACCATGTTCATCAGGCCCTTAAGGCCCATGTGATGTTCAAGCTCGACGTGGATTACGTCGTTAAAGACGGAAAAATCGTGATCGTGGACGAATTCACCGGCCGCCTGATGCCGGGTCGCCGCTGGAGCGATGGCTTGCACCAGGCAGTGGAAGCCAAAGAAGGCGTCGACATCGAGAACGAGAACCAAACTCTGGCGAGCGTTACCTTTCAGAACTATTTCCGCATGTATAAAAAACTCGCGGGGATGACGGGAACGGCCGATACCGAAGCGGTAGAATTCAAAAACATCTACAAGCTAGATGTGCTCGTAATTCCCACCAACAAGCCGATTCGTCGTACGGATTTTGACGATGTGATCTACAAAGACGTTGAATGCAAGTTCAATGCGATCGTGAAGGAAATTCAGACGGCCTATGAAAAAGGGCAGCCCGTGCTTGTGGGCACGGTGTCGATCGAAAAGAGCGAACGACTCTCCCGGCTTCTGAAAACCCACAAAGTTCCGCATAACGTTCTCAATGCAAAGCACCATGAACGGGAAGCGGAGATCGTGGCCCAAGCCGGGCGCCACCGAGCCGTAACCATTGCCACCAACATGGCCGGCCGAGGAACCGACATTCTGCTCGGCGGTAACGCCGAGTTTATGGCCAAGGCGGAATGCCCGGAAGAAGATGCTAACTACCCTGCTGTGCTCGCGAAATTCAAAGAGATCTGCTTGAAAGAGCGAGATTTGGTGGTGGCCGCCGGTGGCCTCTACATTATGGGCACCGAGCGCCACGAAAGCCGGCGGATCGATAACCAGCTTCGCGGTCGCGCTGGCCGCCAGGGAGATCCCGGTAATTCCAAGTTTTTCCTATCGCTCGAAGATGACCTTTTCCGTATTTTCGGGGGCGACCGTATCAAGGCGCTCATGGGCAACAGCCTGGAGGCCGACGAGCCGATCGAACACCCTTGGCTTTCTCGCGCGATTGAGAACGCCCAAAAGCGAGTGGAGGGGCATAACTACGATATTCGCAAGCACCTCCTGCAATACGACGATGTGATGAACATGCAACGGAAGGCGATCTATGGTCTCCGTCGCGACATTCTTTCCTCGGAAAAAGGGCAAAGAGAACTCCTCGAAGAGTTTATGCGCTTTATTTCTCAGGGCCTTGCCGCCGACTACGGCGACAATAAACGCCCTGTAGCCGACTGGCCTCTTGCCGACTTGAACACCACTCTTCAAGGAATCTTTCATCCGTCTCTTTCCGTGGCGCCAGCCGAATTGAAAGCGGCCTCGATTGACAGTCTTAGTGAGACCATTTACGCGAAACTGCACCACCGCTACGAAGAGAAGATTTCCGAGATCGGCCCGTTCATGGCGGAGGTGGAAAAGATGTTCACTCTTTCCACGATCGACCAGCTCTGGAAGGATCATTTGCTTCGAATGGACCATCTTCGGGAAGGCATTGGTCTCCGCGGCTACGCCCAGAAGGATCCGCTCCTGGAATATAAACGCGAGTCGCTCCAGATGTTCCAGATGATGGAGGCTCAGGTGCAGCAAGACACCCTGGCCAAAGTATTCAATGTGCAGCTGCGCGCCCAACAGGAAGAGCAGGAGCTGGAACGCTTCGAGGAGAAGCAGCGGAAAAATATCCCCATGCAAATGAAACATGGAGACGAAGATGCTGCCCCCGCAGAGCCGGTGAGGAACGAAGATAAAGTGGGCCGTAACGACCCCTGCCCGTGCGGAAGCGGGAAAAAGTTTAAGCAGTGCCATGGGCGATAACCAGGACGGATCACTACTGGATCAGTTGCAGGATGGGGGCGCAGCCCCTGCCTCGGATTCGGCTGCGGATCCCATGTTCGCCAACACCGACCTAAACGCGGAAGCGCCTCAAGACTCGGGAGCCTCCCAAGAGATCCCTCAGGAGCTGCCGCAGGAGCCTCTCGCCGATTCACCATCCGAGTTCTCGATGACGCCAGAGGGTGGCGAGCCACAGCCGGCTTTCGAGGAGCCGATCCCGGGCGACACGGGCACCCCCGCCGAAGCCGTGGACCAGATGCTCGGCGAAGCTGTTGTGGAAGGCGAAATGGCTGCCGAAGCGCCCGCCGAAGAGGTTGTGCCGGAGGGATTGACGATTTTTTCCGTGCTTCTCCCCGCGCTTTCAGAACCGCAATTGAGTCGGGCCAAAGCAATACTCCAAGGCTGTGGCGTTTCCATGGACAGCCCTGGATTGGTTAGCTGTCTCAATGAGGCAACGGCGGCGCAGTTGGTAGTTGCTTTGCGTCAGGAAGGAATCGATGCACTCCCCGCATCCGCGGCCTCTCCGCACGCTGAGACGAGTGAGCCCCCCGTGGTTTCCGACGGGGCGCCTTCCGTGCAACTCCCCCAGGAGTTTTCCGGCGTGCTGCTTTTCACCTTGGAAGCCGCAGGGAATATCAACGTGGTTCAGTCCCTGGAGCCTGTGGTGGCTCACCGAAGCATCACGCGCCGCTTCTTTCGAGAAGCTGAGGCCGAGGCCGAGCTCCATCGGGAGTTGAAGAGGCTCGCCGAGCCGTCCCGGCTCCCTCGTCTGATTCCATCTGGTGCTTCCGAGAAGCTCTTTCGGGGTCTTTTTCAGGACCTGCAGCGCCAGGCTCTTTCCCTGGGCGCCAACGCAGTGCTGGGACTTCGCTTAGAGACAATGGTCGAGATGGCCCATTCCAATCCGGACTCGGAGCAGATCCGCGTAGTTGCGCTGGGTACAGCGGCCATAGTAGAAATTCTGCATAGTTAATCCCACTCAAGGAACCTTTATGGAAACCTCTTCTCACGCTGTGCCCCAGCAAACGGGCCCAGTGCAGTTCGACTCCTGGCTGAAGCGCCGCCACCCTCGTTGGAATCTCGAGGCCGTTCACCGTGCCTTGGAGCTCCTGAAAGACGGCGTAGCTCCCGCGTTTGTGGTTCGTTACCACGCCGACGGAATTCATGGCATGCAGTTGTGGGACATCCATGCACTTCAAGACGCCAAACAGGAGTGGGACGATCTTCAGCGTCGTAAGGAGCAGATTCTAAAGGAGCTGGAAGGAAAGGAATCCACGGCCCTGAGCGAACAGCTGCAAAGAGCTTGGGATCTGGATCGGGTGGAGGATCTTTTCATCCCCCATCGTTCAAAAAAACAAACGCTCGGCGTGCAGGCTCGCGAAGCGGGCCTTGAACCGCTGGCCAGCGAAATCTGGGACGAAGCTCACACCGAAGGCGAAGGCAAAGGTCCACTGCTCGAACGCGCCGCTCCTTTCGTGAAGGCCGATACCCGTTACGCGGATCCCGAAGGAGTTTTGAAGGGAATCACCGACATTCTTGTGGAACGAGTAGCTGAGAATCCGGACCTTCGCGCTCAGGTGAGATCCGCCGTATTCCGCCGGAGCAAGCTACGCTGCTCCAAAGGATCAAAGGCAAAGAATCCCTCGAAGTATTCCAAGTATTTCGACTATCAGGAGCCGATCGGGTCCCTGAAAAAGAGTTCCTCTCTCCCTCGCTATCTCACGATACGAAAAGGCTGGATGGAAGACGAATTAGCGGTCTCCTTCGAGCGCCCCGACGAAGGCTCTCTCCTTGAGGCGTTCGAGAGTTTTGCCTGTTCGAATCGCTCTGCTCCTGGAGCCGAGATGCTGCTCCAAGCGGCTCGCCTCGCCCTGAAGGGCAACGTCTACACCGCAGTGGAGAACGAAACCCATCGTCATCTCCGGGAAAGTGCCGAAGAGTGCGTAGCCGACCTAGCGGCGTCAGCGCTTCGAAAGAAAGTGTGGCGCGCCCCGCTCGGACAAAAACCCGTGCTTTCGATCGTGCCTGGCGCCAACGGACAGAGCTCCTACTGGGCGTTCCTTGATGGCGCCGGTAAGGTGGTTTTCTCCACTGCCTTCAAGCCCGAAGAAGTGAACGATCAGATCAAGGCCGATCTCACGCAAACAATGAACAACGTGGACGTGCAAGCCGTTGTGGTTGCGCACGGTCCCGGCGGCAAGGCCACGCGAAATCTTGTGACGTCGGTTTTGCAGGGTCGGCAAATTCCGGTCACTTCGGTTCACGAGCCGTTAGCCGGGATTTATTCTACCTGCCCTGCGGGGAAAGAAGACTTTCCTGACGGAGAGCCCGGTCATCGCAAGGCCGTGTTTCTGGGCCGTTTCATCCAGGACCCTCTCCCGGCCGTGGCCCGTCTCGACTCCAAGTTCTACTCCCTGGTGGAGCTCCAACATGAAGTGCCCGTTGGCCTCCTGCGACGAAAGCTGAGCCGCGCTCTTGAGTCGGTAATCGGCGAAGTAGGGGCTGACCTGAATCTCGCGCCACTCGGAGTGCTGCAAAGAATCCCTGGCCTTAGCCAAGATCAGGCCCGAGCTCTCGTGGCTCGACGGGAGAACCAAGGCCCATTCACCCACCTTTCAGAAATTCGCGAGGTACCGGGACTCACGGATAGAGCCGTTGACGCAGCGTCGGGATTCCTCAGAATTTCCTCGTCTCCGGATCCACTCTGCCATGTGCTACTCAGGAACTCCGAACGAGAGGCTCTCGGTGAAGTATTGAAGGCACAGGGTTGGGTTTCTGGACCGGTAGACGGGGAGAAGCTCAATGCGGACGAATCACTCAAGAGTCGCCTCGGAGCTCTTTGCCTTGCTCGGGCGATTCACGATCTGTCCCACCCCGGCACTGACCCTCGAGGTCCTTTCGTAGCCCAGGTTTTTGAGGGTGGTTTTGAAACTCTCTCCGACCTGAAGCCCGGCATGCAGGTGAAAGGATACGTTACGAACATCACCTCTTTCGGAGTCTTCGTGGACGTGGGTCTCGACCAAGACGGGTTGATCCACCTTTCGGAACTCCCGATTGAAGTTTCGCGCGCACCACACGAACACCTCATGGCTGGCAGTCCGTTGCAGGCTTGGGTTCTTGGCGTGAACGAAGCAAAAGGGCAGATTTCCCTGTCGCTACGTGATCCGGCCCAGAAAGCCGCAGAACGAGATCGCCGTCGCGGAAGCGGCGAGCGTAAGGGCGGCGGTCGCCCGCCCCGTGGGCCTCGGCGCCGGGAAGGCGCTCCTCCCCAACACGCCGCCGCACCTGCGGAAGGTGCTCCATCGGCTGATGCACGTCCTCCGCGAAGACCTCGCCGAGAGGGCGGAGGCGATCATCCTCCGGGAGAGAAGCGTGGCCGTGGACCAAAGCGCGAGGGCAAACCGGATCGTCCGCCCAAGAAGCCACAAAAGCCAACTCGAGATCCAAAAACCGGCGCGGTTATGAAGCTCGACGACGAGTATCGCTACGACGGGCCTCGGCTGCAGTCACGAGCGAAGCCCACCACCTTTAACCCGTTCGCCAATCTCGCCTCCCTGCTGAAAGACAAGCAGGGCGGTTCGCAAGAATAATGGCAGTGGCCTATCGGCACGGCTCTCTTCATTTGGGAGAGAGCGTGCCTTTCGACTTGTCGTCGCTTCAAGATAAGCCCACGCCGTTCTACGTGTACCACCTTGAAGACATGAAGGCTCGGCTTCGAGCTCTTCAAAACTCCTGGCCGAGCCTCGAAGTTTTCTATGCCGTGAAGGCGAACTCTCATTCCGGAATTCTCGGTGAATTCGCGCGACTCGGAGCAGGCGCCGATGTGGTGAGTCTCGGGGAAGTGAACCGCGCTCTCGAATCAGGAGTGACTCCGGATCGGATCATTTTTTCCGGCGTGGGAAAGACCCGGGCCGATATTCGTCATGCACTCACGAAATCGATCCTTCAGATAAATGTGGAAAGTCCCGGCGAGCTTCTCCGAGTGGCTGAGATTGCCGCTGAGCTGGGGGTTCGAGCTCGAGTAGCGTTTCGAATGAACCCCGATGTCAATTCCGGCAGCCACCCCTACATAGCCACGGGAATGCGTGAAAATAAGTTCGGAATGGCGGAAGAGTTTTTGCCGGAGCTCGAAGATATTCTTTCACGCCATAAGCAAAATCTCATTCTTCAGGGGCTTTCGATTCATATCGGCAGTCAGATCACTTCGCTCCAACCGATCGAGGACGGGATTCAGAAAACGATCCCCGTTTGGCATCGGTTAAGGGCAGCCGGCCATCAACTCTCTACCTTCGATGTGGGGGGCGGTGTGGGCATTAACTACCAGGCCCGCCCTGGCGATCCGGCTCCGGAGTTCGACATTCTCCGTGCCTACGGAGAAATGTTGAAGCGGAACCTGACTCCCCTTTCCTGTCGAGTGCTCTGTGAGCCGGGACGAATACTCGTCGCCAGTAGCGGTGTGCTCGTGGGCGAAGTGCAGTATGTGAAGAAAACCCAGCACAAGACTTTCGTGATTCTCGACACGGGCGTGCATCACTGCGTACGCCCTGCCCTCTACGGCGCTCACCACGGCGTGGCTTCCATCGGCGAACCCAAGGGGCGAAAGACAATCACCGCCGATGTCGTGGGGCCCATTTGTGAATCGAGCGACGTGCTCGCAAGAAACCGCGACCTTCCGGAACCAGTACCCGGTGAACGAATTGCCATTCTCGATACCGGGGCTTACGGAATGTCGATGGCGTCGAACTACAACCTCCAGGAAAAGCCGGCCGAATTCCTGGTTTGAGCGGGTTTTAGTAAGTCACGGGCGCGTCGTCATGCCATTCCATTTCCTTATCGATCACGCCGTCGGGGCTCCAGGTGCGGTGAAGCCCCTGCTTTTTACCGGCGGAGTACCGTCCTTCATAAATCAAGGTCCCGTTCTCGTGCCAGGCTTTGAAAAAACCATCTTCCAGGTTTTTCCTAAAAGTACCGTGAGTAGCCATTTTTCCGTTGGGGTGCCAGGTCGTAAAAACGCCTTCTCGGTCTCCCAGATTCCAGAAACTTTCGCTGCTTCGTGAGCCATCGGCGAAGTATGCGATGGATCGACCATGAAGCACGCCGTCGTGAAATCCGGTTTCATTCAGCAACACCCCAGTCTTTGAGTATTCCTTCCAAACACCGTGAGGTTTTCCATTTTTCCACTCTCGGCTCCAGGCAGGCACCGACGTGCCCTTCCAGGTACGCTCCACCCTTCCGGTATCGACCGGTGGTCGCGACGGCTTACACCAGCAGCCACTAAGAAAAATGCACGCGGTTATCCAAAAAAGTTTCACTCCCTGCAGTTTAAGAGCTCGGTGGGAAAAATCCAATCCTCTGGTAAATTGAGAGCATGGCCACCATTTTTTCCAAAATTATCCGCGGGGAAATCCCCAGCTACAAAATTTGGGAATGCGAACATACCTTCGCGTTCCTCGACATAAACCCGATCAATCCGGGGCACACTTTGGTGATTCCCAAGGTAGAGATCGATTACTTTATCGATGTACCAGAACCCTACTATTCGGCGGTTTTCCAAACTTCCAAGCGAGTGGCACAAGCCATTCAGAGCGCTACAAACTGCAAAAGAGTCGGCACCATTATTTTGGGCTGGGATGTGCCGCACTTTCACTATCACCTGGTTCCCATGTGGGGACACGGCGAGCTAGACTTTCGAAAAGCGAAACGTATTCCTGCGGATCAAATGAAGGCCATGCAGGATAAGATTCTGGCTGAACTAACTAGTCGTTCTTGATGGTGAGGGCGTAGCCGTTGATCACCAGCGTGAAGGCTAGGCCGATCAGAGCGCCGAGCACTCCGCCAAAATTCCAGCCGATGAAGGCTACGCCACAGCTCAGGAAAGCCATTAGGAAGTAAAAAATCGCCGGTCTTTCAATCATTTTGGAGTCCTCGGATGAGTAAAAAAATAATGCATCTCCGCCGGATTCTCAAACCGATTGTGCTAGGACTCAATGCGTTATGAGCGACTTCGTCTCCATTGCTGATTTCTTGCAAGTGCTCGGAAGGTCCACCCTGCTGGATGTGCGGGCTCCCGTGGAATTTTGGGAGGGGCAAATGCCGGATTCCGTGAATCTTCCGATTCTCGCGAACGACGAACGCCACCTCGTGGGACTTCGGTACAAGCAGGCGGGGCAAGACGCCGCAGTATCGTTGGGCCGCCTTCTCGTAACCCCTCTCAAGGCCGCCCGAGTGGAAGCCTGGAAGAGAGTCATCCATCCCAACACGATTATTACCTGCTGGAGAGGTGGCCTTCGCAGCGCTACTGCTCAGAGTTGGCTACGGGAGACTGGTGTGGATTGCAGGCGACTGCAGGGAGGATACAAAGCGCTGCGGAACCGCTTAGTGGAGGAATTTTCGATTCCACGCCGGGGATTTCTCGTGGCTGGGTTTACCGGAAGCGGAAAGACGGAGTTCATGGCCACTTTCACGAACACCATCGACCTCGAGAATCTCGCTCGGCATCGGGGAAGTTCATTCGGCGGTTGGCTAGAGAGGCCGCAGCCGAGCCAGGCTACGTTTGAAAATGCCCTCGCCTACCGGCTGCTGGCCGCTCGGGGACCGATTCTGCTAGAGAGCGAGTCGCGCCTGGTCGGTCGACTGGTGATTCCTGAGCCGCTCTTTGCGCAAATGAAATCGATGCCGAAAGTGGTTCTTCAACTCGAGCGCGGCGAGCGTGCCCGGCGCCTCACGAAGGAATATGTTTTGGAACCTCTCCGAGATTTTCCTCCCTGGCAGGTGGAAGCGTGGCTCGTTGAGTCGCTCCGAAAAATCCACGACCGGCTCGGCGGCGCGGCCCACGATAAAATTCTCGCCCGGATGAAAACGGCGTTTTTGCGATCGGAGCCGAACCCAGAAGAACATGCGGGATGGGTGGAAGATCTTCTGGAGCTCTACTACGACCCGCTTTACCAGCATTCGATGACAAGGGATCAGGCGCCGGTGGTCTTTGAGGGCAGCCCGACGGAGGTCCGTCAGTGGCTCAGATCCGCACTCTGACCATGTAGTAACGCTTTTCGAGGAGCGAGAGATCTTTCTCCTCCCAGGCTACGCGCCACATGGGCACTCCTTCGGAGTTTTTCCCTTTTGTGCGCCACCGCCGCCAGGGCTGGGCCTCGAATTCCGCCTTCGGATAGCGGGCCTTCACTTTAGCGGAAAATTCGTCGAACCAGGATTCGCCGGGGATCAGGATCAGATCACCGCGCTCCACCGCATCCCAGAGCTTCCCTTCCGACGGAATCCCTTTCACCGGATGGGGCACTTGGAAATTCAAGTAGCCCCACTCGCTCCAAATGTCTTTCTGGAGGTTATAGTAGCTCAACTGAAACTTCTCTCCGTTGGCCTGGGCAGTCTTCAGGCGCAAGCGAATGTCGATCATTTCCCGTTCTCCCAAAACGGTGAGGAGAAATCCCGCCGCGAGAAGATACCAAAGCGAGCGGCGAGCGAGCGATCCGGGCCTTGCCTGATGGAAGGTTACGCCTTCCCTCCAAATGCCACGGGCGGAAATCAGAAAGCCGAGCCAAAGCGCCGGCAAGAGCCAGCTTGGCCACCAAAACGGCATCGGCTCAAAATTATTGGTCACAAAGGTGAGGAGAATCGGCACCGCCAGCAGAAGGAGCGAGGTGATCGCCATCGAAAGCGAGTAAAGGGGTCTCCATGCTTCCGAACGAGTGGCCCAAGCTCCCGCCACGAGGAGAAACAATCCGCCCACCACGGGCAAATTGTAGTTTTGTCCGCGATAGGGATGCCAGAGAAAGAAAAGCACCGACGGAACCACGAGCGAGGCGCCGAGCCAGAGCACCCGTCTCACACCGGGGCGATCCACGAATCCCTGGCCCTCACGACGGCGAAACCGTCGGAGCAGAAGGTCCGCGAATGCCACAATGGCGGGCAAAGTCCAAGGGAAGAGCGAATAGGTAAACACAGGCAGCACCGGGTAGTGCCAGGGAGCGCCGTTGGCGGGCTTAAAGAGAGTTTCCCGCTGGATATAGGTGGCGAAAAAATTTTGCCAGTCGAGGAGAGCCGGAGGCAGATAACCCAAGACGCATACAGCCACGCCTGTGAGCGCTGCGAGCCACGCACGCCAACTCTTCACGCGAGCCCAGAGTTCTCCTTGTGATGTCCAGAAGAGCAAAGCGGTGCATCCCAGAAAAACCGCATGCAACGGGCTCTTCACCCACCCTGCTACACCGGCCACGAGCCAAAACTTCAGATCCGGCTTTCCTGGCCCCGACTTATCGAGAAAGTAGAGCCCGAGCGCGAAGAGCCCGGCCAATTCCACTTCCATCTGGCTAGCAAACATGTGGGCATAAATACCGGCAGAGGCCGCAAAACCCGCCCCGGCCCAAAACGCCCAGCCGTCGTATTCTCGCATATTGCGATGAACGATCGCGCCCAACGCCCATGCACCGAGCACTACAAACAAGAGATTCATCCAAACGGTAGCCCAGATGGAATCACCAAAAAAACCCATGCCCAGGCGAAGCGCTAAATAGTGAAAGGGTCCTTTGTAGTAGTTCGGCTCGTCGGCCAATCGCTGAAGAAACCAGGTGCCCGCTTCTCTCATTTCCATGGCTTGTGACACGTACACTTTGTCGTCTCCGGCAGGACGCACCACGCGGTTGCCCAAAAACGGCATATAGACCATGAAAATGAAAAGCATGAGAAGCGGCCAGGAATAGCGCTGCGGGGTGTGGGAAAAAAACGAGATCCCGGAGCGAAGCTTCATGGTGCGAAAGATGCGGTCGTTTTTGTCCATTCTCTGTTCCTTCTAGTGCTCCAGCACAAAACCCGCTACCTCGGCCACCACTTTTCCTCCGTGGGAAGTTTCCGAAGCGCGCCGCAGGATCGCCTGGGGCCAAGCGCAGGGACGATCAGCCGTTTTCCAGTCCAGAAAACGCAGCGCCTCTCCTCCCCGGTAGTCGGCGATTCTTATATCAGAGGCCCGGCAGCCGTTTGAACCCAAAAACGTTGCAACGTCTTGCTTCGAAAGGAAATCAGTCGACGAGTCGCGCAGAAAAAGAAATTTTAAATCGCGCTCAACGGCCACACCGGGCTGATAATGAGCCGAGAACATCCATGTGACCCCCACGAGCCCCAGAACCGTCACCCAGTGTTTCGCCCTGCTTCGGCCCAGCGCCACTCCACCCAAGGCCGCCACCGCCAAAAACACGAGCTCAAAGTAGCGCGGCGTAGGCTTCGGAATCATGACACCCAGCGCAACCGTTAGTAGGGCCAGGCCCAGAAACTCGGGAAATTTTCGAATCTCTTTTCCCACTACCCACCAGGCCGGGAGCATCAGGCCCGGGATCACCCATCCCCAGCCCCAATCGCCTTTGGCCACAAGCACCATCCAATGCCCTTCCGCAAAAATCAGAGCAGGCACCCACCACACCAACGCCACCACCGGAATCGCCCGCGAGGCCCAGGGAGCTGCCTTACTCACGAGCAAGCGCCAACGTGGATTTCCACTGACATTAAGGCCGTAGAACAGGATCGCGCTCACGGCCAAAATCAGAAATACTTTCGCGCGGAAGTCGTGGGGAAGTTGAACCATCACGCGAAAAAAGAAAGGTAGGAGCGCGGTCCAGCCCATCACTAAAATCCGCCGTTCGCGCCCCGAAAGCTCCGCCTGCCGGAACTCCATGTAGGCGAGTGCCGCCAAAACCGGAGCGAGAAAGAGCACGTGGCTCCAAACTCCGAGCACCGCCGCGGCCACCGCCAAAACACTCCATCGCTTCACGATCCCCAGGCTCATCAAACCAAAACACAACACATGGAAACCGGTGAGCTCGATCGCAAAGCGATGGTTGAGGAAAAGCGCGGGGATCAGCGCCACCATAGGGAAAAACCAAAGCGCGGAAGTCTTCCCCCACCGCACCCCCACGGCCCAGGCCATGGCCAGTAATCCGATCCACACCTGCACCATCTGCATCACGCGGAACGTAAGAATGCTCACGCCGCCGATCTGAAATCCCAGGGCCGTAATCCAGTGATGCCAGGCCGAGGTGAAGGGCGACTGCGCCTCCACGGGCCAAAAACCGGGCTCAGTGGCAATGCGAGCGGCCAAGCGAGCGGCGAACGCTTCGTCGAAATGCATGCCGGGAACCGCCGTAAGGCGCCAGAAGTGAGCTGCCAGCAAAAATAGAATTGCGAATGCGGCGATCACTTCACGTCCAGAGCGCGACGATAGGGCTCCAGGCTCCAAAGGGGATTCACACCGAGGCGCTGGCGAATCTCCTGATCTGCTACGCCCTCTTGGAGCCAGCGAATCACGGCGTGATGCCGCAGCGATTTGGGGTGGAGACGGGGCAGCTTGGCGGCCTTCGCGAGTCCGTGAAAGACCAGCTCAACGCCCCTACTCGTCATACGAATCGAAGTGGGACCGAATCGATTGAAGCCCGGAAAGAGATGCTTTCCCTGATGAGCGGAACGCCAACGCCCTAACAATTCCTGCACTTGCGCGGAGATCTTCATCGAGCGCTTTCGTTTGCCTTGGATATGAAGCTGATCATTTTCCCAGTCGCGCCACTCGAGGGAGCAGAGCTCCTGAAGATTCATCCCCGTTTCCGCCAGCAGCACCAAAATCAAGCGATTGCGGAGACCGAGCGGACCTTCGCCCAGCTGGGAGAGCACTCGCTCGAGTTCAACGGCTCCGGGGATCCAAGGCAGCTTCTCCTTGCGATCAGGGGCTTTGACGGAAAGAGCTTCCGGGATCTTTTTTCTCACGAAGGCATAGCGATAGAGTGCCCGCGCCGACAGGAGCTTACGCCGCTGAGTGTTGACCCGGAGTCCGTTCTTGCGGAGATCGGCGCCATAGAGTTCCAAATCTTTGGGGCGTAGAGAGTAGAAGTCGAGATCGCGATTTTTGAGCCAGTCGCGGAAATAGAGCAAGTCTCCCTCGTAGGAGGAAATCGTGAGCGCAGCCTTGCCGCGCCCCTCACAAAATCCCAGATAACCGCGAATCAACTTTTCTACGGTCGGTTTGGTGCGATTGGCCATAACTCCTTTAAATTTGACAAGTTTCGTCCTGTGAAGCAAAAATTTTGTACACGTTGGAGGATGAAAATATGAAACGGAATACTTCTCTTTGGGTCTTGATTGCATGCTGCGCAGCATTGGTGGTGACGAGTTGTACGAAAAAAGAGGCCGCCACTAGCTCGGCCGCTAGCGACGAGATCGTCATCGGACATTTCGCTTCCCTTACGGGAGGAGTAGCCGCTTTCGGAACCTCCACGGAAAAGGGCGTGCGCCTGGCTCTCGACGAGATCAACGCCGCCGGTGGCGTACTCGGGAAAAAAGTAAAAGTTCTCACGGAAGATACCGCCTCGAAGCCCGAAGACACGCAAGCCGCGGTTACGAAACTTGTTACGCAAGACAAGGTATTGGCCGTGATCGGCGAGGTGGCGAGCTCCCTTTCTCTGGTGGCCGCCGACGTAGCGATGCGGAACAAGACGCCGATGGTGTCGCCGTCTTCCACAAACCCTACCGTGACGCAAAAGGGTGAATGGGTTTTCCGCATTTGCTTCATCGACCCGTTCCAGGGCGAGGTGATGGCGAAGTTCGCGTCGGGCAAGCTGAAGGCCAAGACTGCCGCGATCCTTCGTGACGTGAAGCAAGACTACTCGGTGGGTCTGGCGAACTTCTTCATCAAGTCGTTTGAAGCCTCTGGCGGAAAAATTCTGATCGACACGAGCTACCAGAGCGGCGACGTGGACTTCAAAGCGCAGCTCACGGAAATCAAGGCCAAGAAGCCGGATGTGGTGTTCGTGCCCGGCTACTACAACGAAGTGGCTCTGATCGCGAAGCAGGCCCGCAACCTCGGCCTGAACCAACCGCTTCTCGGCGGCGACGGCTGGGAGTCGGAAGACCTCTTCAAGATCGCGGGAAAGAGCGTGGACGGCTCCTATTACTCCACTCACTTTGCGCCCGACACCACCGACGCCTCCGCCCAAGGTTTCTTGGCGGCGTTTAAGAAGAAGTATGGTCATGCGCCCGACGCAATGGCCGCTCTCGGCTACGACGCCCTCTACCTGCTGGCAGATGCAATCAAGCGTACCGGAAAGACCGACGACAAAGAGGCTCTCCGCCTCGCTCTTGCCGGCACGTCTGGATACAAAGGCGTTACGGGAAAGATCTCCATCAACAACGAACGGAACGCCGTGAAGAGCGCCGTTGTACTTAAGACGGAAGGCGGGAAGGCCAAGTTCTTCTCTTCGGTGGATCCCACCTAAGTGACCGAACTGCTGCAACACATCGTGAACGGCCTGAGCCTGGGAGCGATCTACGCTCTCATCGCTCTGGGCTACACGATGGTCTACGGCATCCTAAAATTCATCAACTTTGCCCACGGTGAGATTTTCATGCTGGGCGCCTATATCGGTTTCTATGCCGGTAACGCGCTCGGGCTGAACGAAAACCCTTCCGTGGGCGGTTTTTTTCTCGTGCTCTCGGCGTCGATGTTCGGTTCCGCCTTGATCGGCTACCTGGTGGAGCGCCTAGCCTACCGTCCTCTGCGACGGGCCCCGAAAATCAACGCGCTGATCACGGCCGTGGGCGTTTCCTTTCTCTTTCAGTTCGGTGCTCAGCTCGTTTTCGGCGCCAATCCCCGCCCCTTTCCCACTCTTGTGGACGTAAGCCAGTCGATGAAAATCGGCGAAGTGCAGATCGACGCGATCCAGGTGCTGGTCCTCGGGATTACGGTGATTCTCATGCTGGCCCTCGAGTTCATTCTCCGGCGCACGATGATAGGCCGCGCGATGCGTGCCGTTTCCCATAGTCCCGAGACAGCAGTTCTCCTTGGGATTCCGGTGAACCTTGTGATCAGTCTCACCTTCGTGATCGGTTCGGGGCTAGCCGGAGCGGCCGGAGTGCTCGTGGGACTTACTTATCCAAAGATCGAGCCCCTGATGGGACTTCTTCCCGGACTCAAGGCTTTCGTGGCGGCTGTGCTGGGCGGAATCGGCAATATTCGCGGCGCCGTGGTGGGCGCACTTCTCATGGGGCTTTCCGAACAGCTGATCGTGAGCTATGGAGCTCCCACGTTCCGCGACGCGCTGGCCTTCGCGCTCCTGATTCTGATTCTGATCTTCCGGCCGAAAGGCCTGTTCGGAAAAGCAGTGGCGGAAAAGGTATGAAGGAAACCCTCGCCACATTGAAGGGATGGCTGGTAGGCATCGGAATCTGCGTGTTCCTTGCCGCTGTTGTTTTTCCGAACATCAATCCCTACTATCAAACGATCTTCATGCTCTCGGCGATCAACATCGCCCTCGCCACGAGCTTAACGCTCATCAACGGATTCACCGGACAGTTTTCCTTGGGGCATGCGGGATTCATGGCGGTCGGCGGCTACACCTCGGCGGCCATCACCTTCTATTTCACCGACCGCTTCATAAATGCCGGAGTGCCGGAGGGCGTGGTTTTTGGTGGCTCCCTTGTGGCCGGTGGCGCGATGGCAGCAGCTTCCGGCTGGCTGGTTGGTCGCCCCTCTCTCCGCTTGAAGGGCGACTACCTAGCGGTGGTGACCCTCGGATTCGGCGAAATCATTCGCGTGGTTTTTCTCAACGTGGAAGCGCTCGGCGGGGCACGAGGACTCACGGGCCTTCGTGCGCTCACGGATCAGTGGTGGGCGCTAGGACTCGCTTTCTTGGCAACGTTCATCGCGGGTCGGCTTCTCGGCACTCCGCAGGGGCGAGCGATGCTCTCGGTTCGCGAAGACGAAGTGGCAGCGGAAGCGATGGGAGTGGATACCACCGGAGTGAAAGTGGGGGCGTTTGTGCTCGGCTCGCTTCTCGCGGGAGTAACAGGCGGAATGTATGCCCACTATTACGGAAACCTCAACCCGGGCATGTTCAGCTTTATGAAGGGTTTCGAAGTGGTGGTGATCGTGGTCTTAGGCGGACTCGGATCGGTTTCAGGCGCTGTGGTGGGAGCGATCGCGCTTTCGATTCTTCCGGAAGCTCTGCGCCCGCTCCAGCGACTGATCGGCGTGGACCTTCGCATGATCATTTATTCGCTCCTCCTAATTCTTTTTATGCTGGCCCGACCGGAAGGACTGTTTGGGCGGCATGAATTCACTCACTTTCTCCGCCGCAGGAGGAAACAGTGACATTCCCTCTTGAGCTCAAGAATTGCAGCGTGCAGTTTGGCGGTATTAAGGCGGTCACGGATCTTTCGCTTTGCCTGAAGGAAGGCGAGATCCTCGCCCTGATCGGCCCGAACGGAGCCGGTAAAACCACCGCCTTCAATGTGATCACGGGCGTGTATCAAGCCACTTCCGGAGAGGCCTACTGCGCTGGAACCCGCACCTGCGGTATGAAACCGAGCGAGATCACGGGCCTCGGCGTGGCGCGCACGTTCCAGAACATCCGCCTCTTCAAGGACCTGAATGTGCGCGACAACATTCTGATCGCCATGGACCGCACCACGGAGAATTCCCTTTGCGGCTCTCTCTTGCGATCCCCCAAGATGCTGGCCGCCGAACACGAGAAGAACCAGCGCGTGAACGAGCTTCTGAAGATTTTGGAGCTCGAAAATGTTCCGGCCGATGTGGAAACCAAAAACCTGCCCTACGGGGTGCAACGCCGCCTGGAGATAGCCCGCGCGATCGCCACCGGTGCTCGCATCCTCCTCCTCGATGAGCCCGCGGCGGGGATGAACGGCCAGGAAACCGCGCGCCTCATGGAAATGATCCGATTCGTGCGCGATCGTTTTCGCTTGAGCATTCTCCTCATCGAGCACGACATGCGCCTCGTGATGGGCGTGAGTGATCGGGTGATCGTGCTGGAATACGGAAAGAAGATAGCCGAAGGGACTCCCCAGGAAGTGCAAAACGATCCGGTGGTGTTGAAGGCCTATCTGGGGACGGAAGAATGATTCTCGAGTTCCAGAACGTGTCGGTGGCCTACGGGGGAATTCAGGCCCTTCGCGACGTGAGCTTTCAAATTCCCAAAGGGGAAATCGTAACAATTCTTGGCGCCAACGGTGCGGGGAAAACCACCTGCCTGCGAGCGATTTCCGGCACGGTCGCGCTCCAAAGTGGCAGCGTGATTCACCGGGAAGAAACGATCAGTGCCTGGAGTTTCAAGAACCCTCATCTGGTGGCCGCGCGCGGACTCTCCCATGTGCCGGAAGGTCGGGGAATATTTCCAGAGCTGTCGGTGGAGGAAAATCTTCTTCTCGGTAAATGGACGAAGCCCGACCATGCTCGTTATGAGAAAAACCGGGATCGAGTTTTTCAGCTCTTTCCGCGCCTGAAGGAGCGGGAGCAGCAGCCCGGTGGCACGCTCTCGGGCGGTGAACAGCAGATGCTGGCGATTGGCCGCGCGTTGATTATGGAACCCGAGCTGCTTCTTCTCGACGAGCCGTCGCTCGGGCTGGCGCCTCAGGTGATTCGTCAGATTTTCCAGATCGTGAAGGAAATTAACCGTCAAGGGACCACTGTTTTGCTCGTGGAGCAGAACGCTCACCTGGCCCTGCAGATCGCCCACCGGGGCCTGGTCCTGGAGACCGGCACGCTCACGCTCGTGGACGAGGCCGCTAATTTGTTGAATAATCCGAAGATACGGGAAGCCTATCTCGGCCAGCATTGAGAGGGAGCGATCTATGAAGTTTTTTATCGACACCGGCGACACAGACGAGATCAAGAAAGCGGTAGCCATGGGCCTCGTGGACGGATGCACCACGAATCCGAGCCTTGTGGTGAAGACCGGGAAAAAATTCGAGGATCTTCTGAAGGAGATCTGCGCCATGGTGGAGGGCCCGGTGTCGGCCGAAGTGGTGAGCATGGAAGCCCCCGAAATGTTGCGTGAGGGACGAGAGCTGGCCAAGATTGCGAAGAATATCGTGATCAAGCTGCCGCTCACGGAGCAGGGCCTCGTAGCCTGCAAAACCTTCTCGAAGGAAGGGATCAAGACCAACGTGACCCTTTGCTTCTCCCCCACCCAGGCGCTACTCGCGGCGAAAGCGGGAGCCACTTATATTTCTCCGTTCATCGGCCGTCTCGACGATGTGTCTCACGACGGAATGCAGCTCATTCGCGAGATCCGCACGATCTACGATAACTACGATTTCAAGACCGAGATCCTGGCGGCCTCCATTCGCCATCCGATCCATGTGCGTGACGCCGCTCTGGCTGGCGCCGATGTGGGCACGATGCCGTTTAAGACGCTTCAACAACTCGTGAAGCATCCGCTCACCGACCTGGGCCTCCAACAGTTTATGGCTGATTGGGAAAAGAGGAAAAAGTGATGACTCGCTGGATAGTAGTTTTGGCTTTGGTGGCGGGAGTGGCCTCGGCCGAGGAGCCGGCCCCTTCGCTGGGAACTCCAGCGGCAGCAAAGGAGACTCCTGTCACAAAGGATTCCGTGATCTACAAGGCTGAGGAAGGCGAATTGAACTGGGGCCTTCACGAGGGCGGAAAGACTCATGTGGGCGTGGAGTGGATGATGAGCACTCTGCCGGATCGTGACTACGATCCCGGCGTGGGCCAGCGCAACCTGGCCACTCAAGGGCTCTTGCTGAGCTCAGCTTGGTTTCCGATCACGAAGTATGGTCGGTTCGGAGTGGGTCCCCTCCTGGGATACCGCCGCGTGTCAAAACAAGAGACCAGTGGGTCGGGCATTCAGATGTTCTCGGCGGGTGGTAAGGCGGTTTACGAGTTTTGTTATCTGGAGAGCCAGTGGGTGGTTCCGTTTGTGGAGGGAAGTTGGGAGAGGGTGCGGATGAAGGGCTATGTTCTGGACAGGCGCGTCAACAGGGTAGGCGATCAAACTGATCCTGGTCGGTCGATTGAGGGCGACACGTTTGATGCTCCGTCGTATGGCGGTGGTTTGATGGTGTTCATGAACAAGTTGGAGCCGAACACAGCAGCGAAGGCACTCGCGAGCACGGGGATTAAGAAATACTACCTCGCGTGGACGATGAAGTTCTTCGACGGATGGTCGCACCATCTAGGATTCCGCTTCGAATTCTAACGAGTTGCGCGTTTGAAAGGCTTGAGATTCCCAGGGGCCGGTGCTAACTTTCGATTCCCTACGTTACCCAAAGTGCCCAGGTGGTGGAATTGGTAGACACACCATCTTGAGGGGGTGGCGCCGCGAGGCATGCTGGTTCGAGTCCAGTCCTGGGCACCAAATGTAAATCAATGAAATCATTTATTTTTCCGGCACCGCAGTGCTGAGTTCCGAACTAGGCACCATCTCGCCCGAACCCACTGATTATAAAGAACAAAGCAGTCCCACCCTTCCCGCGTGGGCGATTCTTGTGCGGTCGTCCTGCTGTTCGCTCAAAAGAACAGTTCAGTTTATAACGAACAGTGCTGCTGTAACATTCTTACCACTTTTACCGATTGGATGATAATATTGTTACATATGGACGTAGCAAAGAAACTACCAAAAAATTTTGTCCTGAGATCGAGGGATCTTGAGAGCCGCCTGGGAAGCAGGGTCGCCATCAGGCGTGAAACCGAGCGTGGCGAGATCCAGTACTTGGGGAGTGGTCTATACGCCTCCCCTTCACTTGATCCAATGACAGCAGCCGTAATTGCCGTAGCAAAATTCTATCCTCAGGCCGTAATCTCCGGGCGGACCGCATTGTTTCTGCACAAACTCTCCGATCATGCTGTGGAACGGATCGAAGTGGACATCCCAAAGAGCACGAGCCTCGTAAACAAGTTACTTGAAGTACACCGGGTCACTGAAATGCGGCTTATTGGGATATCAAAATTGGAATTAGAAGGAGTTAAGATCAAGGTTTATGATTTGGAGCGCGCACTATGCGAGGCCCATCGACTGGATCCCGCTGGCCTCGAGTTTTTTACCGCCCTTAAACGCTACTTGAAACAAAAAGAGCCCGACACGAAACGAATTAAGAAATACGATGAGGCCCTAGGCACAAAAGTGCTCGTGCACGTGATGCAGGAACTCGCCGATAGCTAAGAATTTTTTTCCGGGCGAAGTCATGGCCACGAAGGAAAGTTGCTTAAATGCAACATTCAGTCACCAAATCCAAGAACGGCCGTTCTCGCATTTAGGATGTCGAGATACTTCTTCTTCATTTCACCTGATAAGAAACTCCTCTTAATCAGTGGCTCCCATTCCTGCATTCCCGCCCTAGTCTCTTCGAGTAGGCTGTCGATAGCCTTTCGATTTATTCCAAGCCTTTGCTCACCAAAGTAGTCGATGAGGTCTTCTCGCTTGAGCTTGCTCTTTCTCCCCCTTAAAGCCAGCGCGAGTTGCTCTTTCGGGGCAGCCAACAGGATGGTGGAGTTCACGAAGTCGTAGGCGGGCGTAAGCTCTACTTTTTCATCGCGGACGATCAGCGAAAAGTTCTTCAGGTGCATGTCCTCATTTCCTACGAGGTAAGAGAAAATGGTTCTCTGCAGGAGCTTGAGTTTCTCCACGGCGGGGAAAGTGCAAAATTTCTCGATCACTTTAGCTACTTTTTCCATGGTAGATTCATACTTCGTGTGGCGGCTTTCCCCGCTAAGCTGCGCGAAATCTTCCACGTGGACTTTCTTTCTTTGCCCGTACCGGTCGAAGCGCTTGATGAAGTAAGTGAAGGTACCATCTTTGGAATAGATAAGGCCGTGCAACGGAACCTCGATGCCGATGGTTTTCGCGAGCCTCATCGTGAGATCTTCGTTTTCCGGAACTTCCTTGTAATGTTCCGCCTGGGGTTTGAGGATGTAAGCTCCCCCTCTTTCCACGAGTTCGAAGGCCTCATCTTTGATGCTTAGCGCGGCGCTCATCTTGGACTGTACTCCCTGAATGGAGAGCTTCGAAGCGTAGGCTTCGGCTTGCTGACGCTGCTCTGCCGCCGAAAAGGGAAAGTCTTTGAGGTCTTTTAGGCCCGGGGAAAGCAAATGCAAGCCTTTCTCGCTGTAGCGAGCCTCGTCTGCGATTTCTTCGTAAGTGATGGGGCAAAGCTTCATTTTTTCTCCCTCACGCTAACGGCTCCAACGAGATCATTGCCCACCGTGATGAGCTGCCCTAGGAAATCGTTTTTATCGAGCTTCTCGGTACGTAAGAGCGCATCGAGCTGGATTCCTTCCGGCAAGAGCCCCTCGAAGAACGGCGGAAAGTCTTCAAACGAGTACTTTCTTGTTTTCGTGGGCATGGTGAGAGAAACGGGAGGGCCGGCGTAGCTATCTTCGTAAGTGAAGTCGTAGCCCTGCTCCGTCTCTCCGAGAATTCCCGCAAGCTTGTCGTGAACGTAAATTTCGGCTTGTCGCATTTTACTTCACCTCTTTCGCAAGAAAGATTTTCATGAGCGGGCTCGAAAACTTCATGTCGATGTTCAAGATCTGGAGAACCTTCAGGATGGAATCCAGCTGAACGGTGTTCTTCCCTTTTTCGATATCGAAGATCACGGTCTTGCCGAGACCCGCGAGCTTTGCGAGTTCCTGCTGCGTGAGCGCGCTCTTTTTCCGGTGATAGCGGATAGCTTGGGCGAGCTGTTCTGGCCCAATTTCCGGGGGTTGATCGGCGTATTGCCTTGCTTCTTCTTCTGCGATGAGGCGTTCTTTTACCTTACCCATACCTTCCCTTTCGGTCTATTTTTACTATTATAGCAGTAAAATGTGCCTTTTATCTCACAAAAACAGGATATTGCCCTCTCTTTTTGGTATAATTTACTGCCATAGCAGTAATATAGGGCCTATTTGCCCATGTTTACCCGTTTTTGGCAGGCAATTCGATCAAAAATGCCACTATAGCAGTAATCCCTAGAGGCTCGCGAAGTCGTGCCCCCTGTTGAGTTCGGCCATTGGGGGGGGCTCCATTTCCTCTTTTTGGCCAAACCTTAGTCACAACACGAGAAAATATAAGAGCGAGCGAAGCTAGCCCAGCGGCAACAATGGCCAGCCTCCACTCAATTTTCCTGGGCTTCACTTCCTGTTCCAAAACGGAAAGGGCTGAGGCGGGCATGGCTTTTCCTCAAGCCCCCCGTAGGCATCAAAACAAAGGCCTTTCTCGTTCGAGATCGCCACAAATCCAAGAATGCTACCAGATTTGGTGAAGGTACCTTTCCCAGGAAAGGTATAGTCCCTTTGCTCTCCGTTCCCCACTCTTGCTAGATCCCCTGTGCCCGCGATGTAAATTTCTTTCCCTTCGCGAAGAATTCTCCCGATCACCTTGAGCCGTTTTTCACAGCTACCTTTATCCAGAGTGTTTCCTTGTACGAGCGTCAACACAGAATCATTGTCCTCCAGAACATGCATCATGAAGCCGTAAAGACCTTTGGTGTCGGCGTCATAAAGATCTTCGCACTCCAGCAAAACGCGATCCGGCGTCACGCTTAGTTCCGCTCCGCTGTCGTCTTGAAAGAGCACCCGATACCGCGACGTTGCACATCCGGCAAAGAACAGGGCGCCAAAAAGAATCAAACTATTTCTTCTTGAGAAGATCATACTCTGCCCTAAAACTTCCCAAGGCCTTTTTCTTGAAAGAGGAATTGCTCCTCAAAAGCCCCTTGTATTCAAGAATTAACTCTTCGGCATCGGGCTCGCGCCCGAGCTGTCCTCTCGCCGTTTCCCTCTTGCGGAAGAGCCATCTCGTAGCCAATGGAATCGCAATATTCGGAATTTTCAGATCTTTCTGGCGAATTTTGGTGAAAATGAAATCCTTGGCCTCACCCTTTGGATCTTGGAGAATCTTTAGAGTCGGCTTCGTAATCTGAGCAATGCCAAGCGCTACTTTATTTTCCGCTGGATCAACACGAAATCCCGACTCGCTGGCGATCAATGCCTTCACAACGTCCGGATCGAGTGCTGGGCTAGAGCCGAACTTTTTGTTGAAAAAATCCGTCCAAACCGCAATGGCCTCATCATATTTGTCAGAGTTTTTGTATTTGCTGAGTTTGCCTGGCGCTGGAAACACCAGTCCCTTGCGATCGTACTTACCGAAGATCAAATTGATCTCCTCGGGGTTCAAGGATGATCCTTTTAGTCGCCGCAAGTGCTCGTCAACAATCGTCATTCCGGAAGGGTTCTTGTGGTTTATGGGCACATGCCTAGGATGCTCGTGTACCGTAGCTATTCGCTTCCTCCTTGATTGCTTCGCCATGAACGAAAGTGTAAGAAATCTCCGGTGCCTGGGCAATTTTCTGAATTGGGTGTTTGCACGATCGCGCCCCCATAATTCGCTCCGCTCAATTGGCCTCTCACTGTTACCTTTTTCATTAAATTTCAAATAGATAGCGACGAGCCCGCCCCGCCCTACCTGCGCCCCCTCCTATATATGTAACGCGCCACGTCTAATTTTATTGCCCACCGCGTTATCCCTTGGTAAATCCCCTCACGATAACCATCAACCCTCGGGAGAGACCATGAAAGTGAAATGTTCCTGGCTTGTTGCCGCCGTTCTCGTAGCCACCGTAACCACCAACGCATTTGCCCGCACTCCGCTGGAGCAGAAGCTCCAACAGTTCGACCAAAACACCCGTCAGTATATGCAAAAGACGCCGGAGAAGTGGGGCGCAAAAGAAGCTCCGAAATTCTCGCGCAAACAAATTCAAGACAAGAGCTACATCGAAGCGAAGAATAAGCAGCGCAAGCTCGGCGGACGCGCCGCGATCGGCGGAAACGACCGCCCGGAACATCTCGTAGACCTCGGCGGAAAACTCGAAAAGAATCTCGCCGCCATGGATAAGAAGGGCCTCACCAGCGCGAAGCTCCCGAAGCAACCCTGGAGCGATTACTACTGGGCGCTCTTCGCCGGACAAACCGCGTTCCGTTACAACGACGCGAACTATCCGAACTCCGAAGACTGGAAGAAGAACTTCGATTACATGAACAATCCTCGTCTCAACATGAACGTGGAACTCCTCTCCCCGGCCGAGAAGTATGACCTTCTCGTGGGCGACGAGCGTAAGGGCCTTACCAAAGCCGCGCTTGCAGAGGGCGAACAGTACTACCGCTCCAACGGATCCGTGGAGCGTTGGATGGGAATCTGCCACGGCTGGGCTCCGGCCGCCTACATGCTGGATCGTCCGGCGAACGCGATCAAGGTAATGGCCGCAGACGGCAAGACCGTGATCCCGTTCTATCCTTCCGACATCAAAGCTCTCGGAACTCTTCTCTGGGCGCAGCACGCTCCCGACACCAAGTTCATCGGTGGACGCTGCAACGTAAAAGAGCCTAAGACGGATGTGAACGGCCGAGTGATCGACCAGAGCTGCTTCGACAACAATCCGGGCGCCTGGCACATGGCCGTGGTGAACCAGATCGGTATCTCGAAGCGAAGCATGGTGCTCGACGCCACCTTCGACTACGAAGTATGGAACCAGCCGATCGTGAGCTACTCCTACACCTACTTCAACCCGCAAACTCTCACTCCGGCAAAAGACCTGAAGAGCGCTGCGGTAAAAATCTCTGACTTCTCGAAAGATAAGTTCAAGAAGTACCGCTCTGCAAACGCTGCCTATGTAGTAGGCGTGGAAATGGTGATGGCCTACACTGTAGAAACCCTCCCCAACACGAACACCAAAGACAGCGCTCGCAACGACGCGGTCAAAGAAGCCGCCTACGAATACGACCTCGAGCTCGATGCTCAGGGCAACATCATCGGCGGTGAGTGGTACACGAACCTTCACCCAGACTTCCTCTGGACTCCGGACGCTAACGCAAAGGCCGTGACCCCTGGCGACATGATGCTCGCCCGCAGCGGCGGACTTCGTGAGGGATGGGACGGCAGAACTGCAATGCCTCGCGCATGGCAGGACGTAGCGAAGCGCAACACCGGTTCGCCGCTCGCCGTGGTCGTGGAAACCTTGATCAACCTCTCTAACAAGAAGTGAGGATCGGAGCCGTGACGCGAATTTTGCTCGCGGCTCTTCTTTTCGGCCTGGGACTGATCGATCAGTCTTGGGCCGCTTCTCTTCCTGCGTGCCGCTCGCAGTGGCGCCAGGGCGAGCATCGTTACGATTTCAAGGAACCTTACGCAAAATTTCATCAGCGCCTGAAGCGCTCGGCCTGCGAGAAAGAGTGGACGGTTCTCGTCTACATGGCAGCCGACAACGACCTCTACCCTTACGCTCTCTGGGACCTCTACGAAATGGAAGCGGCCTTCCAGGGCAGCGACGCGGCGGGATCGACTCTGAAGACGGATTTGATCATACAAGTGGACGGCACCGCCAAGAACGACCTCCGTCGTCTCCACATTTTTTCCGGACCGGTGGCGTTTGCCTCGAAGCAAAAGTCGGACTTCGATTCCGCAAATCTGGATCAGGTGAAGTCTCCGATTGTGGCTCGCCTCGACGAAGCACGCGCGGGCAGCGAACAAAAGCGCCTCACGGAATTTCTCCTCTGGGCTGCGAAGGAATATCCGTCGCGGAACACGATGGTGGTGGTTTGGGGCCACGGCCAAGGCTGGAAGGCCTATCCCGTAAAGAACCCTGCTCGCAGTCGATATTTAGAAAAGCGCGACACGCCGGCGGAGTTCCCCGCCACCAGCACCGACGCAAAGTTCGGCGGCGTGGCTTTCTCTCAGACCTCGGGCACATGGCTAGACATTCCCGCGCTTCGCGCCTCACTCGATCAACTCCGCCGGGCCACCGGCAAACCCATCGATGTGTACGCTTCGGATGCCTGCCTGATGCAGATGGTGGAAGTGGCCCACGAACTTTCGAGTTCGACTCGTTTTGTGGTGGGCAGCACGCAGATCCAAAACTTTCTCGGCCTCCCCTATCGCCGACTTCTCTACGAACTCAATACCGGAAGGTTTAACGGCGAACGCCGCCAGAATCGCGGCTCCAACGACGGCAGCGACGAACCCTATCTGCTCGCCCGCATGATTCCGAACTTAGTGAAACAGAGCCTCGATCCGCGCAATGGCTCGCAGGGCCGCGCCAATCGCGAAGCCCAGCAGTTTCTTACGTCAAGCGCGATCACCAGCGCCGAGCTGCAGCGCAACCTTCTCCCTGAGCTGCAACGATTGAGCGGCGCCCTGAGGCAGTACATCCAGGAAGACCCGATGCGCGTGATGGATTTGCAGTTCGTGATGCAAAACGTGCCGGCCTTCGAAGGCAGCGCTCAGGACCTGGGCGTGTTTCTTGGATTCCTGGAAGTGCTCGTGCGCGAGGAGGAGCAGAAAACCGGGAAGCGCACGATCTCTCAGGAAAAACTTCGCGACACGTTGGCGCGCACCAAAAACGCCCTCAACGAATCCGTGCTCGCCTGGAGCTACGGCAGCGCCTACGGAATCGACAACCGCACCGTGGGCTTCATTCCTCGCGCCGTATCGATTTGGCTGCCGGCCTCACCGGAAGAGTATCAAAAGCGTCGCGGTGAGTTTCTCGCTTCTCGTCTTTGGCGCGAGAGCCGCTGGAACGAGTGGCTCGATCTCGCCTATCCGAAGCAATAGATAGATCCGCACAAAAAAGCCGCCCCGGAATATCCGAGGCGGCTCGTCTAACCGGCTTTACTTACAGCGAAGCAAGCGATTCGAGATGCTGACCTTACGCTTCGTGGTCGCATCGCGGAACTCAGCGCCGCTCACGAAGATTTCGGCCGCGCCACCCGAGGGGCTCACGCCGCGGCTGTTCACATTCAAGCGAAAGCCGGCCTTCTTGTTGAAGTAGTAAGCGGGACCACCGTCGGCCGCCACGATTTGCTCCACGCGCACGAAGCCGGAGTCGTGGGTGCCGCCGAGCCAGCTCGAGGTCACGCGGGCCTCAAACCAGGCGCGCACGGGGCCGCGGGGGGCGCTCATGCTGAAGTGCTTCACTTCGACGGTAGACTTGTATTCACCGGAGCCGCCCACGCAGTGGTGCACGGGACGAATCATGCCGGTAGCAAAGGCATTGGTGGAAACGAGAGCGAGAACAGAAAGAACGGGGATCAGTTTCATAGGTACCTCCTGAGATGCGGAGGACTTATCATAGATAGACGCAATGCATCAATTTAGTTCGCCGCCATTAATCCAGTCCAGACCACGCCCGCCAGCACGATCACAGCCAGGCCAGATACACGACCATTTTTAACAAGAACAAATCCGCCCGCCACAAGCAACGCACCCAGCACCCGCCACAGCGGGGACTCCTCCGTGGTCTGCAACCACCACACGCGAAGAACCGAAGACCCGAGCAGCCCTAACACCACGGGCCTCACCCCTCGCTCCATCTTCTGCACCCAGGCGATGCCTCGATTCCGGTGATAGAGGGCGTAGGCCACCGTCATCACTGCCATCGGGCCGGAATAGATGCCTGCAAATGCCGCCGCGAACCCTCTCCACCCGTGAATCCACCAACCGATCAACGGACACATCGCCATGTTAGGGCCCGGTACGAATTGTCCGATCACATAGGCCTGAAGAAATTTCTCCGACGTAAGCCAGCCTTGCTCCACCACCACCATTCGCTCGAGTTCTGGCAATACACCGAATACTCCTCCGAAAGAGAGCAGGCTGATCCGCAAAAAAACGAGAAAGATCTCGAGCGTCATCCGGAGAACTCCACCAACAACCCGAGACCGATCCCCACGAGAAGCGTGGCCACGAGCGGCACTCCTCCGAGACTCATGGCGCCCACCGCAAGCGCTACCGCTGAGCGTCCCACCCGCTTCCAGCCTCGCTCCTGAACCACGTGCCTCAAGAGCCGAAGCACGAAAACAAGAAAGAGCGCGATGCTTCCCAGGGAAAATCCTTTGAACAGAATCTTGATCCAAGGATTTTCAATGTCCACCGTAACCACTAGGAGAATCGCGAACAAGGCGCCCGGAACGGCGAGTGCCAAGATCGCCGCGGGCATCAGCCAAAATGCACGGGGGAAAATCCGGCGCGAAAGATAGGCTGCAAGATTCACGAGATTGGGGCCGGGAAGAAGCTGCGCTACTGTGAGCACTTCGTAGAACTCGTCTTCCGAAAGCCAACGACGCTTGTCGACCACCTCCTCCTGGTAGAGGAGCGCGCGTCCGGAGCCGCCGAAACTCAGCCCACCGATGCGTGCGTTGGAAACGATCCACTGCCACCACTTCTGCATGCGTGAATCCTAACACGCGCCGATGCAATTAAGTTCCGGAAATGATAGATTTCCTCAATGGAGGTGCTCCGTGCCCAGCCTCACTCAGCTTGAATATGCGCTCGCCGTGGAAAAACACCGACACTTCGGCCAGGCCGCGAAAGCTTGTCACGTCTCCCAGCCCACGCTTTCCCAGCAGCTCCAGAAACTGGAAGAAGAAGTGGGAGTGATGCTCTTCGATCGGCTGCAGAAACCAGTGATCCCCACGCCGGAAGGCTTGCGCTTCCTGGAGCAGGCGAAGGTGGTGATCCGAGAGCACCTGAAACTCCTCCACATCTCACGACAGAAAAAAGCGGGCGAACCGGCCGGCGAGTTCCGCCTCGGCGTGATCCCCACGGTAGCAAGCTGCCTGGTGCCGTTGTTTGCAGAAAATTTCGCTCGCAAGTTCCCCAAAGTGGAACTCTTTCTCGATGAAATGAAAACGGAAACGTTGCTGTCGGAGCTTCGCGACGACCGCATAGACGGCGGCATTCTCGCCACGCCGGTGCAAGGAGCCCCCGGTTCCCTGAAAACCCACCCGCTCTACTACGAAGCGTTCGATCTCTACGCGGCACCGAACCACCCGGTGCTGAAAAAGAAACTCCTGGGCGCCGACGATCTCGCGGCCGATCAAATGTGGCTCTTGTCGGAAGGGAATTGCCTTCGTACCCAGGTGTTGAATTTCTGTTCTTTCTCCAAAGGCGACCAACCCGTACTTCGTAATTTCCACTTTCAGGGCGGCAGCCTCGATACGATCGTGCGACTTGTGGACCAAAGCGAGGGCTACACCCTCCTTCCCGCGCTGATGCGCAGGTCGCTCAGCGCGGAGGCGAGCGCGCGACTGCGGCACTTCCGCGCCCCCATACCGGCCCGCGAGATCAGCTTTGTGTATCGGCGAGATCACTGGAAGCTCGACATCATCGCCGCACTGGAAACTACGATCCGGTCGAGTGTCCCCAACGAAGTAAGTGTGGAGAGTCCGAAAAACTTCCAGGTGCTGGAAGTGTGTTGAGCGGTCAGCGGCCCTCGTAGATTTCTAGATAGTTCCGAGCCATGGCGTTTGCGGAATGATTCTTTCGCAGCCGATCCCCCGGAGGGTTCGGCGCCCTTCCTTCGATCCAAGTCGCTACTGCCTCGCCAAGCCCGCCCTGTCGGTCGAAGAAAAGCGCATCACCACGAAACAAATCGTGGCCGGGAATGTTGGAAAGAAGAAGAGGCAACCCCGCAAAGCAGGCCTCCAACGCCCCGAGCGGCATTCCCTCGAACTGCGAAGCCGAAACGTAACCGTCTCCCGCCTGCAACCAACGCTCCGGCTCCAGCGTTTTTCCTACCCAGAAAACGGATTTCCCGTCGATCTCATTCATCAACCGGTCGGTTTCCGACTTGTCGGCCGCAGGCCCTACAAACACCAGCTGCGCCTCCGGTTTCAAGACCTTCCACATACGCGCGAGCCACGCCTGCCCCTTCACATCCGCCACCCTCGCCACACAGAGAAGCCATTTCTGGTTCGGGTTCAGTCCCGGGCATCCTTGAGTGAGCGAATTCCGAAGAGCCTGCTTTTCAGGTCCCGAACAGATTTGCACTGCGGGAATTCCGTTTTTCACCAAACGGACACTCGGAAAAATGGGACGGTAGAAGTTTTCCAGGTCGGGGGAAACCACGCACCAAACATCAGGAAATCGTCCGAAAATTCTTTCGTAGAACCGATAGCGGAAATTCGCATCCAGGTGGTGAAGGGTATGCTGAGTGTGAACCCACCGCGTGCGCTCAAACAGATGGGCAAATGCTCCGTAGACAAGCGCCCCGATGTCGTGAGTGTGAAGAACCGCGGCGCCTTCAATTTCCCGGCGTAATACGTTCACGATCCATGGTGAAATACCCGGTCCCTTTCCCAGATTACTGACCTCGATCCCTGCCTGGAGAAAAAGGTGATCCATGGTGGAACCCGAAGCTTCGTAGGCCACCACCTTCACCTTCCAACCGCCAATTTCTTCTGTGGCCCGGGCCAAATGAAGCACCATGCGTTCGAGTCCGCCGAGTTCGAGGGTTGGCACCAAGTGAACTACTTTTTTTATCATTGGCGATTCCTCACCAAAGAACGCAAACTCGCCAACACCCGTGCCACCGCCGACGGTGCCAGAATCTTTGCGGCGGTCAGATAGACCACTCCAAAAACTCCACCGCCGAAAAGAATCTGCGCCGCGTGCGAAAGGTCGAAGAAATTGATCATAATTCCTGCTGCAGCCATCGCCAAAACTCCTGCCACGCCAAAACTCCGAATGCTGCGATAGGGCAACAACTCTCCACCGTGCCAGCCCTGACTCACAGTGGCCCACCTGAGGGCCCAGAATTTGCGAGCCGTCATTATCAGGATCCAAGCCACAAGCGCTCCCTTTGCGCCACCGATCCAGGCGCCAGCACCAGCAGCTATCAGGGACCCTGCCCCGAACCGCATCGTGTTGCGAAGAATCCATGCGCTTTCGCCTCGGGCCCGCGCCACTACGTCGTGAGACAATCCTAAAAGAATGTAAGACGGGGCGAAGAGCACAAGAAAGTCAGCAGCCTCGAGGTATGCGTGGGTGAACAAAATGGTCACAAGCGGACGAGCGAGCACCATCAAACCCAAGGCCGCCGGAATAAGCACAAACTCAAGCTCTTCCACCGAATTTCTCCAGAGACGAAGTGCTTGCGACGGCCTTCCCTCCCGAAACTCTTCCGCAAGGCGAGGAACAAGAACCTGATTCACCGCCTGCTCAAAAATGAAGAGTGGCGGCACCATGAGGCATCCGAACGCGTAAACAGCAAAATCTTGCGGCGTCAGCAGCTGCGCCAAAACAAATCGGTCGGCATTGGCCAGGCAGAGTTCAAAAATCGCGGCCAGAGACACGGGAAGAGCGTAGGGTCGAATCGATTTCCAATCCGGCCACGAAATCCGGATCCAGCCCTCCTTTAGTGCCGCGCCTAGAAAACTCATAACCTTCACCCAGCTCACGATTAGATGGGCCAGCAACACGCCCTGGAGTGATTTCGTGAAAAAAAGCGCAGACAGAATCGCAACCAAACGCAAAATCTCAAACCCGGATCCCACCAAAGCACCACGCCACACCTGTCTGCGGGAAAGGAGCGCTCCCTCCCAGAATGGTCCCACTACGATCGGAAAAATAGCTGCCGAAAACAACCAAGGGGAAACCGGACCGGGCATCAAAAATGAGGTGATCGTGGCTAACGTGCCGAGCACCACGGAGGCAGCCATGGCACTCTTCATGGCTCGTTCCTCCCCGCGCCCGGCCCAGGTATAGAGGCCGTTGAGGAGACCAGATGAAAATGAAAGCGCCGGAAACGCCATCAACCAGAGGAAGAAAATCTTAAACTCTCCCACCTGATCGGCGGGCAAAATGCGAGTGATCGCCACAGGAAGAAGGAAATTCAGAAGCGATGCCCCGCCTCCGATCAGCGTGAGCGGCCAATGTGTTTCAACCGAACGCGACATCGTTTTTCCATTTCTGAAGAGCAATAAATACATCGGGAGCCAGAGCTAAGCTCCGGAGCTTCCAAAAAGAGCTAACTGGGTTAAGGCGGGGCGCTACCCCTCCCGCTCGAAAATCACTCAATGACGGAATCCGATTCTCCACCGAAAAAACAAAACGGAATCCCGCTCGCCTGGCCGCCACTACGGATTCAGCACTGTAGCTATTGGCAAATCCGTAAGGGAAGGAAAATGCTTCGGGCGCAGTTCCTAAAACTTCCTGCAGGCGATTCCTACAGTCACGAATATTTTTCTCCGCGTCGTCAGCCGACATTTGTGAAAACACTTCATGGCCGGTGGAATGTCCGCCCACCACCATACCTTCAGAATGTAGCTCGCGAATCTGATCCCAGGTCATCAGCTGAGCACTCATTTCTTCGACAGACGGGAGCTCTCCTCCTGTTGTTTCCTGAAGTTGCTGTAGAAAATCGGGATCCTGCCTACCAAGATAGTCCCGCATCAAAAAGTTCAACGCATGTCGCCGCTGAGTCGTCTTTAAAACTTTTCCCTTCCATAGAAACGTCTCTCGCCGTGAGGTAGCCAGCAAAAAAGACACCAATTCCCACGGGCCCAAACGCCGCTCATCTATGAACCGAGTGGTGATAAAAAACCACGCAGGGACTTTTTCCTCACGGAGAATCGGCAGCACGATCTCGTGACAATCCCGATAGCCATCGTCGAAGGTTAAAAGAAAAACCGAGCGTTTTGGCTTTTCTCCGCTCTCCAGAAGGCCTCCGAGCTCCTGCTGGTTGATTACCGGAAATCGATCCTTGATCCATCGCACCTGGCTGCGGAACTTCTCAGGCGATAGATCCACCAACCGCTGGTCGAAGCGACCCACAGAATGGCCTACACGGTGAAGTGAAAAAGGAATGATGGCGCCCATATCGGATCGTGGCCAGTGTAACATGCGGGATGGTACAATTTCCTTGAAATGATTTGGGAAAACGCGATCCTCTGGGGAGGAATCGGTGGTGCTTTTGTGATGCTGGGGGGGCTTACTCCTCTGGCTTTGCTTCGTTTCCGCCGACTCCCTCCACAAGCATGCGAAGAGGCGCAACATCTTGCCGTGCTGATCCCGGCCCACAACGAAGAATCCATGATCGCCGCCACGGTCTCCAGCATTAAAAATTCCAGATCCTCGCTCAAAGTCACGGTGACGGTCGGAGCCGATGCGTGCAGCGATTCCACTGCCCGCGCTGCAAAAGACCAAGGCTGCGAAGTACAGGAGTTCTCTTTTCGCAACAAATGGCGCACTCTTTCCTCCCTGATTGCAAATGCCCCACCCGACGCAGACTGGATCGCACTCGTAGACGCAGGCGCGGTTTGGAGCGAGACACTTCTCTCCCATTGCCTCCCGCACCTGGCCAATCCGCAAGTGGCAGCAGTAGCGCCCTCCTATCAAGATGCCGCCGGAGGATTACTTCAACAAGCTCTCTGGAGCATCGAGAGAAACCTAAAACTCGCAGAGAACGTGGCCGGCGGTCCAGTGAGCGTGCATGGAGCCACCGTGCTGGTGCGTACGCGCCTCCTGCGAAGCGCGATTCAGGAGCTCTCCCGACGCCAACCCGAACCTTGGTGGAACGACGATGTCGCCATCGCTTTTGCGCTGCGAATGATGAATCCACGCCTCCGAGTTCATTACCTCGCGCCTCATGGCGAACCCCTCGTGTGGGACAAGGGCACCCGCCCGGCCACTGCGGATTTTTCTCGCCGCTTGCGAATCGTTCGAGGGAATCTTCAGCTCCTGAGTCTTCTGGGCGAACTGCGCAGAAATTGCCCGGCCGCATTCATCGTGGCGCTCCGGCGCTTGTTCCGCATGGCGTGGGCCTGGTGGATCACTTTCGTGGCCCTCGGAGCTGCTCTCCGCTTTCACCCGGTCTGCGGGATATTGGCGATTCCGATTGCCCTGCTCCCCGCCGCTGCTGCCGCATCTTTCCTCTCCCCGGCACTTGCCCTATGGAAAGGCTCGGTGAAGTGGGCATGAAGTGCGTGCATGTCTTCAATTCCGGCGTCGTGAGCGGCCCGGAGACCGCCGTGATTCCTCAGCTCAAGGCTCTCGACGCCGATCTTGTAATGCTCGTGGAAACCCGCCTCGGCGAAAAGGGGCGCGGGCCGGCAACGTGGGCTCGAAACTTCGGCCTGAGCGTCAGGGAGGTGGAAGTGCGCGGACGGCTAGACTTCCGGGCGATTCGAGAGCTTCGTCGCTGTCTTCAGGGCTACAACGTGGCCCACGCTCACGATGTGAAGGCATCCACCTACACATGGCTTGCAAAACCGCCCAGTCGGATTAAACTGGTTTCTACCCATCACGGGATTCTAGGACGGCCGGACTTCAAAACCCGATTCTACGAATGGTTCTACTCGAAATTCGTTCTCCCTCGTTTCGATGCGGTGGTGGCGGTGAGTCGAGAGGATTACGACATCCTCTGCCATCGCGGCATCGATCAGAATCGACTCGTGTTCATTACCAATGGGATCACTCTCCCGGAAGTGCCTGAACAACAGCGCGCGGAGATCCGCACCCGTTTGGTGCCCGACGCGAAACCAGAGGAGCTTCTCTTCGCTATGGTGGCGAGGATCAGCCCGGAGAAACGTCACGACAAAATGCTTCGGTTCGCTCAAGCCCTGCAGCTCGAGGCCGGAAGTCGCCCCTGGCGGATTCTTTGCTACGGAACCGGCCCTCGGGAACCCCAATTTCGTTCGGAAACCGCGATGTTAGGGCTCGGAGCTCATGTGGAATGGAAAGGATTCAACACCACCATCGGTCGCGATTTGGCCGCCTTCGATGGAGTGCTTCTCTTCTCCGATGCCGAAGCACTTCCCATCGTGGCTCTTGAGGCGGGCTGGAGCGGCACTCCCGTGTTTGCACCCTCGGTGGGAGGTCTCGTGGAGTTGGTGGATCGGAAGGACTCACCTGGCGGCCTTCTCTTCTACCGCACCTCACCTGTTACCGAGATTGCCCAGAGCATGTTGGCTACCGGCCCCGGTCCCCGATGGCGAACCTGGGGGAAAAATCTTCAGGCACGGGTGAAAGCGGAATATTCCGCAGAAAAATGGCTCGAGCAAGTGAAGGCGCTCTATCGGTCCATTACCGGAATTTGATAGAATCATGGTGAAACGGGAGGCTCGATGCGCTGGTTGATTCTGGTTATTGCCCTGAGTTTGGGTACCGGTTGCGCCCATAAGAAAACTTCTCCGGAAGCTCTCGATCTTGCCGTTGCCTCCGCCCAGGCGGAAGCGGCCGACTCCCCGCTGGAAGAACCGGAAACTAACGACAATATTCTCGCCGCAGGCTTTCTACTCCGGCTGCGCCATGCTGAAGATCGCGATCTCAACGGAACCTTTCGCATCGGATTCAACGGCATTGTGGACCTGCCCTACAATGTTTCTCTCAAGGCTTCCGGGTTAACCCTGGAAGAGTTTCAAGCGGCCGTAGCGAAGGCCTACCTGCCTTTTTTCAAGAGTGGATTTCGGGTGGGCGTGGAGCTAGTGGAACGCGCCTATTGGATCGAGGTCCGTGGACTGGTGGTGAAGCCAGGTCGCTTGCGCATAAAAAAGGAAACCTCGGTAGACGAAGTGATTGCACTCGCTGGAGGCTTTCCTACTACGGCCGAGAATCAGCCCCGCTTCCTGAAAGTGGCCCGTGAAGGCAAAGCTCGACTCCTCAACCTCGAAGAGTATTTCAGCATGGGCACACTACGCACCGGCATCAAATGGCAAGGAAGCGAGGTTCTTTTCTTCCAAAAGGAATCCTCCGGCGACACGATCAGTAGCCTCGGCAGCAAGGTGCAACTCCTCGGTGAAGTCAGAAGGCCGGGCGAGTTCGGATTCCGCCAAGGAAAAGACATCTACTTCTACCTCGCTGAAGCCGGAGGCCCCACACGCGACTCGGACTTCCAAAAGGTAGAAATCTACCGGGGCGATGCGGGTAAGCGCACACTCGTGGAGTTTGAGCTCGACGACCCCAAGAACGCGCCCTCCGTGCAACCGGGCGACATCATCGTGGTACACGCCGACAAGCTTTCCCCGTTCCAGAAGTTTCTTAACTCAGCGGCAAGCTTTGCCACCGTGGTATCGGCAATCGCGCTGTTGATTATTGCTTTGTGAGGGAACAACCGTGCGAATTCGAGATTTGATCCAACAATGGCACCAAAAACCTCCCACGGAGCAGGAGTTGCGCGCGCAGCTCCCCGCTCCCAACACGAACAGTCTTGCCGCGCTGAGAGACTTCATTCAGTTCGCGGAGATGAAGCAAGTGCTCGATCATGTGCTCCTGCTTCGCAATCATAGAAAACTCTCCACCGTGGCCATCGTGAGCGAGGCCCCAAGGGAAGGAAAAACTTTCTTCGCCGCCGCATTGGCTCTGGCCTGGGGCGAAATGGTGGGAAAGAAAGTTCTGTTGGTCGATACCTCCACCTTTACCGGCCCGTGGTCACTGGAGCTTCTGTCGATTTTGGAATGTGACGAAGCGAAAGCCACCCGTGGACAGCCCGTGCGCACGCTTTCAAAGAACGTGCACGTGCTCCAGCTCAAGGACTGGAAAAACGACGAGGGCGCTGGCTTTGCTGAGTACCAGCTCGATCGTTTCATCCAAGCGCAGAAAGAGCAATTTGACCTCGTGATTTTCGACACCTGCGCCCTCAGCGCCACCAACCGCAACAACTTCGATCCCGTGTCCATCTCGCGGCGATGCGACGGCGCCCTCCTCGTGATTTCACAAAGAGAGGCTCGCGGCGGAGGAATGGTGACCCTAAAGGACCGCATGGATCGTGAGCGCCTCCCCGTGTTGGGTGTGGTGAAAAACTCGGGAGCCCACCAATGAACCATGGCAAGACAAATACCCTCCTCTTCGAGCCCGCCGACCTGATGGCGCTTTTTCAGCGCTATAAACGGGTGATTTTCGTGAACGCGGGATTCTTTTCAGCTGTTTTTCTCGTGGCGGCCTTTTTGCTTCCTCACAAATACAAGTCTGTTGCCACGATTTCCATCTACACGAAGTACTTCCAGAACCCATTGGTGAAGGATTTTCTTCCCGACCTCTACGACACCACGGAGCTTAAGGCGCAGCGAGAGAATCTGATCCGTCAGGCCCTTTCCGAGGATTTCCTCAATGCCCTCGGCGAAAAACACGGTCTCTTCAAAAGCGAACGCGGATCTCAGAAGCGAGGGATCGAGATGGATGAACTCCTCAAACGCGTTGAGGTGAACTCCCTGCAAAGCACGGCCTTCACGGTCGGCTATGTGGGCGCGAAACGGCAGCAAACTTTCGACGTCACGAACGATGTTCTTGTGCAAGTAACGCAAACCCTCGCCCAAGTGCGCCGGGAAACGATCACGCGAATCCGCGACTCCGTGCAACGCCGAGTGGAAGCGATCTCCCTCAACTCCGGCGGGGCCTCTCCGAGCCCTTTGGCTGGCGGGCGCCCTGAGGTGCTTCGACGCGAACTGGCCAAAATTCAGGAGCAAATCAGCGCCCTGTCGATGCAATACACTCCCCAACATCCACGAGTAAAACAGCTTCAATCCCGCGCCGACCTGATCAAACGGTGGCTCGGTTCCGGCGCGAGCACCCCGGCCGGTAGAAGCGAAAGGCCCATTTTGATGGAAGGCCAGCCCAAGGTGGTGAGCGGCGAGGTTCTCGAAGACCTGCTCAAAAAGCTTAACTACCTAAATATTCTTCTCGATATGGAAGACGGCGAAACAAACGACTATGTAGCCGTACTTCAGGAGCCCACAGTTCCCACCTCACCGATCTGGCCGAAGAAACTGGTTTTTCTTTTCTGGGGTATTGCAACCGGTTTAATGCTCTCCAGCATCGTGATTTTAGGTAACGAATATCTGGAGCGATCCGCACCCAGTGTGAAAGATTTCGCACGGGAAATCGAGGTCCCCTATCTCGGCCAGCTGCCTCACCTGTCTTGGCAAAAATATTCCCATAGCCCCAACCAAGCCCCAAAAGGCGAAGGCCCGCAGACGCGCGAGTGGAACTGACTGGATTAATCACCGATTCTTTCGAGCTGCTTCAGATCGAAGCGGTCGCGCTGTTGTTGGTGCTTGGTGAGATGCTGATTCAAACCGTGTTCTCGTTTCATTCGAGAAAAAATAGAATGCCGGAGAACTCCGTGGCTTGGCTTCTGGGCGGAGCGGTTGTGTTCTTGGCCTTAGCGGGATTCTTTGTGGTGGGTATTGGTGCGGAAAACTTCGTTTTTGCCGGACTCCTGGCGTTGGGATTCTTTCTCGCCCTACTACGGCCGATCAATGCTCTCTGCTTTTTTCTCTGTTTGATGTTCCTCCGCCCCTGGGAAATCATGCCTCCTAACACCCTCATGCTGGCTCTTCCGCGAATCACCGGACTTCTCGCGATTGGCACTTTTTTGGTGGAAGGGTTCAAGAGAAAGGGCCTCTGGTTCAGCGCCACCGAGAAAACTTTTCTCGCCCTGGCTCTTTGGGCCTTTCTCAGCACATTTGCCGCCGCCGATCTCGCGGAAGCCCAAAAAATGTATCTCGACGGTTTTCTCCGGGCCGTAGTGATCTATTTCCTGATCGTTTGGACGGTGGAACACGAAGGTCACCTGGGAATGCTGAAGCGCACTCTTTTGTATTCCATCGCCGGTCTGGCCTCGGTATCCGTGGTTCACTCGTTCACCTTTCTTGCGGAGAATCCAGGAGAACGCCTCAAAGCTGTAGGTAGCCTCGAAAATTCCAACGACATCGCGGCCATTCTGATCATCGGCATTCCTTTGGCACTAGCGGGACGGAAATCGTGGCTACACATCAGCTTCTTTCGTCTCGCCATCGACGGCGTGTATTCCCTTGTTTCATTTTGGGCCCTTTGGCTTGCGCAGAGTCGCGGCGCCGTGCTGGCGCTCCTCACAAGTATTTCCACCGCTGTTTTTGTTCGCACTCGCCACAAAATGGCGTTTCTATTGGTTTTGGGGATCACGGTAGGTGTGGCATTCCCCGCGATTAACTCATTTCTTCGCCGTGACCTTGAGGACTTGAGCCAGTCTCACGTGAGCCGTATCGCCTACTGGAAGGCTGGCGCTCGCATGGCGCTACACAATCCGATTTTTGGCGTGGGATTTGGGCACTACCCAGAAAAATTTCACGAGTTTGCGTCGGGAGAACTGTTTGAGTTCGGAAAGCGCACAGCCCACTCTTCTTGGGTTTTGGCTTTGGCGGAAACAGGAGTGCCGGGATTTCTTTTGCTCTTGATCTTTGTGTCGCTCACGCTGAAGTATGCTTGGAAAATTCGCCAAACCGACTCGGCTCTTCTTTACTCACTCACGGGCTATCTGGTGGCGATTTCTTTCCTCTCTCACACGTGGCTGATTTATCCCTGGATGCTATTCGGCACGATCGTGGCAGCCTATAAAGTGAGGTCTCAGGAATGAGAATCTTATGGATCGCTCCGAAATGGCCTTATCCACCTCACGATGGCGCAAGATTCGCGACCTGGCAGCTCTTGCGAGCGGTGAGCCAGTTGGAGGAGGTTCATTTCGTGGGCCTTCTCGAACAGGGCGAACACGGCGACGTGGAGGAACTTACCAAAGAAGTCCCACTTGGGTCGGCTCATGCGATTCACCGAAGGCGTGAACGGCCAGAGAAGCGAGCCCTTCGCGCCGCCCTCGGCATTTTTTCTCCTTCGTCTTGGCCTGCCACGGTGGAGCCGTTTGCACACCCCCGAGTGAAACGAGAATTAGCTCGCGTGCTCGAACGGGAGCCGTTCGACGCGGTGGTGGTTGAAGGTCCCCATCCGTTTGCCGCCCTCCCCTTGGACTGCAAGATTCCCATCATCTACCGCGCACACAATGTGGAACATCTCCTCTGGGAGAAGACGGCCGCATCCCGCGATCCCGTAACGCGAGTAGTAGTACGCGACCAAGCCCGGCGCATGAAGGAATTCGAGCGAGAACTCTGCCAAACGGCGCGTCTTGTGGCGCCGATGACGGAGGAGGATGCCGTGGAGTTTCAGTCATTCACGCAAAAGATAGCCGTAACACCGGTAGGGCTTACGGTAAGAGACTTACCCTTCCCCGCGAGCCGCTCTCTTTTCTATCTGGGACGCATGGACTGGCCGCCGAATCGTGAAGGGCTCGAGTGGTTTTTGAACAACGTTTGGCCTGAGCTGCACCGGCGCGCACCCGACATCGTGTTGCGCGTAGCAGGCAGCGGCGAAGACCACTGGCTCGAACCCTGGCGAAAGGCACCGGGGGTGCATTTTCTCGGGCGAATCCCAGACCCCGCGGCGGAGTATGCAGCCTGCCATCTGGTGATTGCGCCGGTGTTTTGGGGCAGTGGAACACGGGTGAAAATTCTTGAAGCCGCCGCTCACGGACGAAGCGTGATCGCACCTCTCGCGGGCGCCCAAGGAACTCCCCTGGAGGCCGGTCGTGATTTTCTTCGCGCCGAATCTGCCGACGAATGGATTCAAGCTCTGGAGAAAACCGATCTTTCCCAAGCGGCGGCCCTCGGGAGCTCTGCCCTGGCCCGGGTGAAAGCGACCCAGGAGGCTCGACAAGTAGCGTCAGAGTTCGTGGATAAAGTTAAAAAATCTCTTTAATTCCAAAAGGTTAAGGAGCAAAAAATCCCGATAAAACCACTTATATATATGATATAGGTGGCCCCATGAAATTAATGCTTTTGATGCTTCTGCTGACCGTTTTCCCCTTTACCCACGCCGCCGCCTGCGAGGTGGCCGTATGTGACATTCCGGGGATGGTTTCCGAGTATAGAGGCAAGCGAGAGATCGAGCGCTATCAGTTCGTGATGAACCTGATTCAAACTAATGAGCGCCAAAAAAATATTCCGACCCTTCGCAACCTGATCGATGTGGCGCAAGCCATGCGCGCACTAGCGATAGAACTGAAGGATGAAGATTATGTGGCCCGCGCCTGCGATCAGCTTCAAGGGCTCGCCACGGTGAATCTCTCCAAGGTTGATGCGGGCGATCAGGAGCGTCTGTTCGGCTATTACCTCACCCTCTCCAACCTCGACGATCGCTACCGCATGCTCAATCACTGGGCTAATCAGGCGGAATCGCTGGAAGACCTCCCTCTTCTCGAGCGCCTCATCAACCTCGCCACTCGTGCCATTGATCTCGACAAGGAGTGGGACGGCTCCCGTTATGAATATGTGCCGAACGAAGGAAGGCGCCTGATCCGCCTGGCTACCGAGCGAGCCCTGGATCTCGACCCCTTTCTCGAGGGTGTTTTCGACGTAACTCTCAAAAACTACCGCGATAAGGAAGTGGCCTACCGCATGGTGGTACTTCAGCCAAAGATGAAAGGTGGAGGCAACGGCCTCGACGTGATTTTTGTGGCCAAAGAGCAAGACGGCCTCACCTATTCCTTCAGCGACGTGAGCTATGAGCGCGATCGCACGGGAATTAAGGGAATCGCCAACACTCCCGCCCATTCCGGCGCTCCTTCCGCACTCCGATTCCATGTGAATCGCATCGACGGAACTGTGGCAGGAAAAATTCGGGAAACCCGCCAGGCCACTGACCTGCGCTTCGAAGGCAAGGCGTTCCGGGTGATTAAAGATGTGGCCCCCGGCCAGCCGGGCCCTGCCTCCTCCATCGTGGAAGGTGTGTATCAGGGTCGTGTGGGCAATCTGGAAGGACGCCTCATTCTCAAGCAGCTCACTCATCTGGAGTGGGGCGCCACTTTTGAGCCCAAAGACGGCCCGTTTCTCATGCCCATGATGAGGGGTGTTTACATCGCTCGCACCGGAACTCTCACTCTTCTCTCCCACGCCATGCAAGCGAGAATCGGAAAGATCGCCCTGGGGGTTGAGTCATCGGGAGAAAAGGTGAGCTTGAAAGGGTTCCAGTACACCACCCGTTTGGGTGAGGTGCAGGACGCGACGTTCGAGAAAATCGGACCAGTTGACCCGTGGACCGAGAATCAACTCTTCAACACACTTCTCCAACAGCTAAGAACCCACTAGAATCAGGGAATGCGGCTACTGATCGCATCCCTCCTTCTCTTCTCCCCATCGGTATTTTGCGCCGACATTTTTCTCTTTGGGGAAAAGCCCGGTCTGTCGGAACCCATAAAGAATCCCGAAAAGCTCCCGCTTCGTCTTCATCTTGCCAGAGGTGAAAGGGAGCTCGTGATGGTGGCGCTTCCGAAGCAGGGCGCCGGACTTCCAGTTCCCTCGGCAGAAGAACTTTCCGGGGAGTTCCTGGGGGGCCAACCTCAGCTCCGTGCTTACACGATTGCGTCCCACCATCTTGCCGACTCTTCCTGGAATTCAGCGAAGGGCAAACAAGAAGTTCCCGATATTGTCATTCCAGCAGAAATCGCCGGTAAGTCAGGGTTCCGAATTCCTCAAGGGAATCTACCGTCACGAGCCATGTTTCTGTTTGAAATACATGTGCCGGACTCGGCGTTTCCCGGCACATACGCTGCCAAACTCGCGTTTAAATATGGCGGGACTCGGCACACCATTCCACTAGAACTGCGCATCTATAAAGCAAAGCTGCCCCATGACTTCCATCTTCGTTCTTCCTTTGGATTCGCCCCGTGGGGCGCCATGCAGCGCCATTTTGGCAAGTGGGTCGATCGCGAGGTGGAGCTGAATCGGGCCTATCTCGATCTCGCCCGTGAGCATCGAATCGATCTTCATAAAACTTACCTGAAGATCCCCAAAGACTCACCCGACCTCCTCTTGGAAGGAGGCCCCGTGAGTTTCATGGCGCAATGGGAGAATAGCCCCCCAGGAATTACGGATCTGCCTGTGCCGGAGCAAGAGAAAGTGAAACCACGCTCCGCGTTCTGGAAATCGCTTACGTCTTCCGTGCGAGAGCATAATCTGGAGGGTCGTTCGTTTGTGTATTTCTGGGACGAGCCGAAGGACTTTGCTGCGCTGAAAAAGTCCCTTGCCGCCATTCGGCCTCACGCCAAGGGCTTAAAATTTCTCGTGACCACCCATTGGCGAGCGTCCCTGGACGGGCTCATAGACATCTGGTGCCCTAATCTTGCAGAGTGGGACACCAGCGGACATCCGGCCCCTTCGGTTTATGACGGATTGAAAAAGCGCGGACAAGAACTCTGGCTTTACCCCAGCTGCACCTCCCACGGATGCAGCGGATCGGAAAATCTCCACGTTCCGGACCTCGCCATGGATCGCCCCAGCGCCTTTCACCGGGCCCTTCCTTGGGCGGCGTTTCGCTACGGTGCAACCGGAGTGCTCTACTACAACACCGTAGAAAGTTATGGAAAGGGCGCGGGAGCTCCCTGGAAAGATCCAAAAATTTTCGACGGCTACGGCGAAGGCACTCTCTTCTACCCCTGCACCCAGGAAGAGTGCGGCATCGATGATCTCTTAGTATTTCCGAGCCTCCGACTGAAAATTCTTCGCGACGGGCTTGAGGATGCGGAGATCCTCTACCAAGCAAAGAAGGCGGGAAAACCCGCTCTCGCGTGGTCAAAGGAAGTGGTTACAAACACCCGATCCTTCCTGGATCAAACTCGCGAGTATGAAGCAAGGAAAGTGAAAGCGCTGCAGGCGCTGGAGTGAGCTAATCGTTTTCTCCGGAGAGAAAAATCAGAAGCGTTTTCACGAGGCACACCACGTCCAACCGTGGCGACATCCGCTTCATGTAATACAGGTCGTGCTCTAATTTCAGGCGACTTTCCTCCACCGTGGAGGCGTAGCCAGCCGTGACCTGCGCCCAGCCCGTAACACCAGGTTTGACCATGGTACGGATCCAAAAAAGCGGAACGTCCGCCTTCAATTTTTCGTAATACTCGGGACGCTCCGGACGCGGCCCCACGAAGCTCATCTCGCCTCTCAAAATGTTCCAAAGCTGAGGCACCTCGTCGAGGTGAGTCTTACGAAGAAACCGGCCAAACGGAGTAATCTTCCCCTCTTGCTGGCCGGCCCAGGCAATCCCCTCTTTTTCCGCGTCAGGAACCATGCTGCGGAACTTCACGAGATCAAACTCTTTGCCGCGATACCCCACCCGACGCTGTAGGTAGAACACGGGGCCCGGACCGGATAGGCGCACGCCCAGAGCCAGGAGCGGCACAAGAGGAGCCAAAACAACGAGCCCAATTCCAGCCAGCACCGGCTCGAACCAAGATTTCAGATAGAACCAGATCCGGAAGATTCTGCGCTGTGGAGTGGCTCCGATGAGAAAGCTCCAGATGTCGAGATTTTCCACGCTCTCCCGCCCGCGAATTTCCGTGAGGAGCACTCGCACGTCGCGAACGGGCACACCACGAAGATGGGCCGCCAACACATCTGAATGCTCTGCAAACTCGCGGATACTAGCCCGCGATACCACGATCAGATCTGCGTCTCGGGCCACACCCACTTCTTCAAAAAAACGCTCTAACCCGCGTTTTTTGAACTCATCCATCAACTTTTCGCGAAAAACCGGATCAAGAAGGAGAAAAATTCGGCGAACGCTGCCTCGCCATTCAAACACTTTTCCTGCGAACCACTGAGCGCTCCAGCTCGCCACCGCAACGCCGGGAAGGTAGAGAAGCAAGGTGCGGTAACGCACGATGGTGTGACCGGTGAGTAAAAAATAGACCTGCTTACTCACAAACAGCGGCACAATCAGAGCAATTCCCAGCGTGACTATCGCGGCACGGGAAGGATAGGGCTTGAAGGAATCAAAATATCCAACGGCATCCAGAAACAGGTAGCTTAGTATGGACGCCACCAAGGCCCAACCCGCTTGGATGGTCGGCTGCACATGGGCCACTTCCGGGTCTCCCATGCCGAGAGCCAACACACCCCAAACTGAAAAGAAGAGCGCCAAGGTAAAATAAATTTCGGACCTTACAAGGCGGAAAGAACTGAGCATTGCCCCCCCATTCTAGGAAGATTCCCGAGGAGAGTCGAGTTAACATTCTCCTATGGAAAGAGTTCACACCTCCGCATGGGTGGTCGGTAGGAGCATGGAGCCCACTCTTTTTGAGGGGGATTTGGTGGAAGCGGCGCCGGTCTGTCCGGAGGCGGCCGCCGTAGGATCAGTCTATTGTTTTTCCTTGCCTTGGCTGCAGCGGGACGCGGCCCATCGCCTAGTGGCCCGTGAGGCGAACTTATGGCGTTTTCGCGGTGATCGCCAGCCGCTGGAAGAGGTCGTGTCGCCCCCGCGGGAGCTGAAGGAGATCCGCCGGGTGCTGGAGCGGAGGATAGCCCCGGATGCGGGTACCGTACTTTTTTCCCTCCTTCGATTAATGACATCAAGCCAGTTTTCTTTTCCCAAGAATGCGACGGCAGCGTGGCCTTGGCCAGAAATCATATTGCTTGGCCAGAGGCATCGTCTTAATGCCGCTTTGTATTGGGTGCTGAAGAGTACGGGTCTGTGGGCGGAAGTCCCGCGATTTGCCCAAGAAGCATTTGAGTTCTCGTGGCGAGAGGCCGTCGCCGTAGCGGTTAAGGTCGATGCCACCATGGATCGTTTAAAGGAGAATCTTCCGATTGAACATCGCTTTCTGAAGGGCGCCGTACTTCGGGACCGTCTGTATCCTGCACCAGAGCTGCGGGTTATGGTCGATATCGACGTTTGGGTGAGAGACCATCGCTTGGCGGCCGATCATCTGTCGCGGCACGGATTTGAGTGGTCTTCTGTTTCGCGATTCCAGGCCGAGTTTTGGCCCCACACGAGCGTGGTCGACCTTCATTCAGGGGTACACGTGGATTTGCATTCCACACTTTTCCAGGCACATCGGTTCCGATGGAATAAGTTCGAGGGCGAGGCGTTTTCTCCGGAAGAGGAGTTCGTATTTCTAGCGGCCCATCTCTTTCAGCACTTTGGGCGCCATGGTCTTACGCTTTTGGATCTTCACCTTCTTTTAGAGCAACAAAGGCCGGACCTGCTCCGGGCGAGAGATATCGCCCATGCCAAAGGCGCGCTACTTTCCTTCGAACTGGCCTGTCACCTGCTTACCTACTGGTTCAACGACTTTCTCCCGGACTTTTCGGAAAGCGCCCCGTTGCCGCTTGGTCAAAAAATTCGACTGAAGTTGGCGCGGCGATTAGCGGAAGGGAACTTGGACGAGAACATGTTTGGGCGGAAGAAGCACTTTCTTCAGTTCTGCCTCACCGACCGACTAACGGATTTCTGGAAACTCTGGCGCGATCCGGCCCGCCGGAAAATGCACTAGCTCTGGCCCATGCTGTCGCCGCTAGGACCTTTTTTTAGGCACATATTAGCTCGACAAAACGAGCCACCTCCAGTTGATTGGGTCCCCGGAGAGGCGGTGGTGCTACAAACCGAGAGCACGGCCTGAGAAGGATTCAACTTTACCTTGGTTACGGTCGGCGCTTCGTAGATCTTCTTTTTCTTCTTCATATTGAGTTTCCTAATCTTAATACGCAGTGTCGGCTTGGCGCAAAAACTCCACCACCGAAGGATCCTTTGAAAATCCCAGCTCAAACACGGGGACGTTTAAAATGAACTCTTCCACGCTGCCAATCAACCCCATGGAAAGCGTCGGATCACTGGGCGGAGGGAACACCTCGCTCCAAACCCGGCGAAAAGCTTCCCGCCTTTCCACGGGCTCGATGTGATGGATCTTCGTCTTGGCGAGGAAAAAGAGAGCTTCTACCGGGCCCCCTTCATTTCTCACCGCTCCCAACATTCCACTCCAGGGCGTGCCCCAGGCCCGCCACGTTCCCTCGTTCGCCGGAATCACGGCGATCGTTTCGTCGGTGAGCACCTTCCAGTCGAGCGTGGGAAGAAAAAAAGACCCGAGCGTACTCTTTCCGGCCCCGGACGGCCCCGTGCCCAAGATCACCGATCCTGCAGGACTGCGCAAACAGACTCCATGAAGGAGAAACCCTCCCTTAGCGGCCAGCCGGTGAATCACCATCCACTTGAGCGGCGAGCCCAAATGAAAGGCGAGCGCCTCACTCTTGGGATTTCCTTCCTGAGCGGTCACTTTCACAGATCGATAATCGGAAGAAAAGCGGGCCTCCAACGCCCATTGGCCCGTTTCTCCGCACCAAAACTGAACCAATCCATCGTTCCTAACACGCCATTGCCCCGGTAGCTCGTCATCTACGGATAGGCTTTGGTTCAGTTTGCGGGGCGCCTCTCTTTCCAGCGAAAGCTCCTCTGAAAACTCCGTGCCGGGAGAATACACATGGAGCGACTCATGTCGTTCCAGTCGATCGCAACCAGTGAGCTGCACCAGAAACGGGCCCGCCTGAATTTTCATGGTGCCCTCCCCTGCAACACATGATTCACTTCGCAAAGATAGTCGCTCTTGCCTTCTAGCAATCCCGTTTCAAGCACCGCGTGCCCCGGACAATTCTGACAGGAGCTCTGAATTCCGCAGCTTCGGCAAGAGGAACCCTCCGGGTAGGAGCGCTCGAGCAAGAGCTTTCGCAGCTCCGCAACCCCTTCGGCAATGCTTCCCTTTCGAAGGTCCCAGGACCCCTCTCTCACATAGGTGCAGAAGTTTAGTTCGCCGTAGGGATTGATATAGAAAGAGTTCACTCCCGCAGCGCAGCGAAACAATCGAGAATCGGTGTTTGTCTGAGCTTCCGAACCCGAATCGCAGGCATCAAACTCCACGATCTTTTCCCATTCTTGAATTTCTTTAGGACTAAGACGATCCACGAGATGATCTCTTGTGCCATCTAAGCGTGGGTACAGGTAGTAGTTCGGGTAGAACTCGAGGCCGAGTTCCTTCTCCACAAAATCTTTCACCAACAGAGCTTCGGAAAGATTCTGCTTCGTGAGCTTGGTTTTGAGTTTCACGGGAAGCCCGGCTGCCACCATTCGCCGAATGTTTTTCATCGCTGGCGCGAACGTGCCCTTCTTTCCCGACACCATTTCGTAGACCTGAGCGGTAACTCCATAGAGCGGGACTTCAATTTTCAGAGGCTTGGTGGCCATTAGATGCTCGAGCCATTCATCGGAAAGCAGAAGACCACTGCAAAAAATACTTACGATCATTCCGAGGCTCAACGCACGATCGTAGATTCTCCGAAAGTCGGGACGAAGAAAGGGATCGCCTCCGGAGAAGGTGATCCACAAACATCCCCCAGCGGCGGCCTCGTCGAGAATCCGCAACACTTCTTCAGTGGCCAGTTCTCTGCGTGTGTGCTCCGGAGAGGTGTAGCAGGCGCAATAGCAAAACCCACACTTTAAGGGACATCGAAACGTGAGCTCAAAGTGGCCGTGGCTTGGAATTTTCGCCCGAAATGTTTTCTCGTACATTCGAGCGGAAAATGTGGCGTAGTCGATACTCACACCACCTCCGGCGCATACTCTTTCACCACCGCATGGGCCACGTTGCAGTGATAGTCGGTTTTCAACACCTGGCTCTTGCCCTCCAGGTGAGCCAAACCCGGGCAGCTATTGCACTTGGAATGAATGGCACAGGATCCACAGGCACTCTCCTTGGGATAGCGAATTCCCGTAACTTCTTCCTGCACTTGCCGAGCCGCTTCCGCAAACGACATCTCCCTCAGCGACCGGCGAATGGGCCTTACCGTATGGCAAGGGTGAAGGTCTCCCCAGGCGGAAATGTGGAATCGGGTAGAGCCGGCCGCGCAGGTAAACACTCGGTCCGGAGCATTCCAAGTAGAACTCGAACCACATTCGGCCGCCATTTGCGCGCGAAACTCTTCATCGGAACCGTAAATTTCCAAAATCTCCTTCGCCCGTAATCTCAGCTCTGTGGGCGCTTGGTCGTGATCTCGGCGAGGCATAATCGCAGTATCGAACTTAAAAAATGTATTCGGCAGTGCCTGGGCAAAAGCTTTTATGGCAAGAATCTCTTTCTTATTGAGAGTCATGCCGTTGGTCTTGAGGCCCAAGGTAATGCCAGCCCGGTTCAGGCGCGCAATTCCATCCATCGTGGCCACAAAACTTCCCTTCACCGCAGTAACCGACTCGAAGACCTCTGGAGAAATTCCATTCAACGTAATTTCCACCTTTTGCGGTGGGCGCTCCTGAAACAGTGCAATCAATTCGTCGGTGATGCGACTTCCATTGGTAAACACACTGAGCAAGAAACCCCGCTCGTGGGCCGCGCGATAGATCTCAAAAAAATCCTTCCGCAGAGTGGGCTCTCCCCCAGTCAGGGTAAGCGCGAGCACTCCCGCCCGCTCCATCTCATCCATCACACGGAAAATTTCTTCTTTAGACAGCTCCCGGCGAGTATCGCTGGAGAGGTAACAGTGCACGCAATGAAAGTTGCAATGATTCGTGAGCTCCCAGTGGACTTCCTCAATCCCTGGCCACATGAATCACTCCCAGGGTGTGGAGCTCCGAAAGAAAACGATCCACGTCGGAGGTGATTTGCGCCTCCTCTGCTTCGAACTCGTCGAGCGCCTGGCGCTGAATCTCGTGGGCACTCAACCCCGCGCGCACACCCTCCACCACCTGAGCCCCCAGAGGATTCAGCACGAGCAAATTATTTTTCTGCCGGGCCTCCGGTGAAACGGGCACGAGAATTACCTCGTCCAAAATCCTTCGCATTACAAAATTTTTGGTCAGTTGATAGCGCATCGTGGAAAAATCGTAACATAGGGCGAAAGTCGGTCAACTCAAACGATACACTCGATACTCCCGCCTTAAACCCTCTGGAATCAGCTCCGGCGTGATTTCAGTGATCCATTCCATTTTCACCAGGAGATCGTGAAAAATGGGACTATGGTAGACCACCCTCACCTCCCGCCCGCGCAGGCGCTCGAGCACCGCCAAAGTAATTTCCCAAGAGAACGGCTGAAACAAAAAAGCCCAATCGCTCTTTGGCAGCTCCACTTCTCTTGCATCGCCGGTAATCACATGGGCCTGCGGAAATCGCCGCAAATTCCTGCGCGCCAGCGCCGCCACAGGAGGCATGAGCTCCACGCCCCACACCTCTCGAAAGGGATGCTGAAGAGCGAGCCGCATCACTCGCCCTTTTCCGCAGCCTAGATCTAGAAATGAATCGCTCGCTTGGATCGGTAAACAACGAAGCACGATGGCCACGCTCCACCAGTCGGAGGGCACGTAGGTGCTTGCCTCTTTGGCATTGAACCCAAGATTCTCAGGATCTACCACCCTTCGCGTTTCCATACCGAGCATCCGATCGGCCCATCGATCATAGAGGCGGTATAAGAATCCCCCCCGATTCCTCAAGGCCCATCGGCAAAGAAGCGGAGACTCACTCCAATGCATAGTGCCCCCTTCGCCTTGCTCCTCGATCGGCAAGAAGAAGAATTCCCCAAGCGAAAGGCAGAAACACCGCGCCCAGAAGGAGTAGCTGAAAAAGATCGCCGCTCACCGCTTGGAATCCAGCCCCCTCAAAGGCAGCAGCTCTCGCGGCCCGAAGAGCGGGAGTGATGGGAAGCACCTGAGCTAGGCTTTGAGTCCAATCAGGAAGAATAGCCAAAGGCACATACACTCCTCCCAGAATTTCAAATCCGCTGCTCATCAAAAATCCGAACACGTTCCCCCGCCGAAACAGTAAGGTGCTGGCCATACTCACCACCGACAAGCTCCAAAGCGGAAGAAACCCCGCCACAAACACCAGCGCCACCACATCCCAGCGAGCTTGAGGGAAACGCAATCCCATCACTGCTACGGCCACAAATAGAATCATGGCCACATGAAAAATGGCGCGGATCATTTTAGCCACTCCGTTCAGAAGCGCCCAACGATGAATCGAACAACCTGAAGCGATGTGCCACTCCAAAGTGCCGTAACGTTTCTCTTCCTGAAATTGTCCGAGCACGCCGCCCAGAGAGGCCGTGGACACTTCCGATATCGCCAATCCCATCACCACGAAGCCAAAATAGGAAACGCCTGGCAACGCCTCACGAAGCACATCCCCCGCCACCGAGGTTTGAAACCGATCGATCAACCAAAACACCACCAGCATCCCCGCAATGCCAAGGAGCTCGGATAGCACCGCCCACCGATACACTAAACGGGATCGCCACTGGCGCAGCAGCACGGCCCGGAGTTGCCCGCTAAGAGAGCCCATGAATGCGCCCTCCTTCCAGCTTCAAGGCTCGAGAGGAAATTCGCGCCCCATGATGGGTGACGAGAGCCAGCCCTCCCGCTCCGCAAAACTCATTCAAAGCCAGCTTGGCCTTCTCCACGCTTTCCCCATCGAGTCCGTGGAAGGGTTCGTCGAGGAGTAACACATTAGGACGGCCCATCATGGCTCTCACCCAGCGAAGTTTTTGAGCCATTCCAAAGGAAAGCTCTTCCACTGGCACATCCCAAAATGAAATTCCAAAGGGATCAAATTCTGGGCCGCCTCCCAGGAAGGCACTGAAATATTCCAGATTCTGCCTGGCGGTAAGGCGATTATAAAAACTCGCTCCGCTTGATCCGAGCCAGCCAATCCGAGGTGGCACATTCCACACAATTTCACCCGCCTGAGGAGTGAGTACTCCGGCCAGCAAACGCAAAAGTGTAGTTTTACCAGACCCGTTTGCGCCCTCCATCTGCCATAGCTCTCCCCGGGCAAACGATCCTGAAATCTGATTTAGTACCGGCTCTTTCCAAGAAAAACTTAACTCCTTAATCGAAAGCATCAGCTGCGGCTCCGATACACAAAATGCTTCACGCTGCAGGAATGCTTGCGGCCGAGGAGGTGGGCCTGGTGGTGCGCCTTTCGGCAAAGATGCTCCACCACCGCGTTTTCATCGCCCGCTTCCAGCCAGGCGGCGGCCGGGCAATTCGTACACAGATCGGCAATGTCGCAGGTGCGGCAAGGCGCATCGGGAGCGAGCTGTAGCTTTCTCACCTCCCCGAACCGCTGCCAGGCCTCCTGGAAACGCGCACCGGAGTCCTCACGCAAACTCACCTTGCGCTGACTCGCGAGATTACACATCTGCAATTCTCCACGGGCCGAAAGATAGAAGCTGGTTTCGCCTGCGCCACAGGTAAAGAGATCCTCGCGGCCCGTTCCATCCACCTTCTGACAAGATTCCTGAAATGGCTGCGCCTCGGCCGTGGCCTCCGGCGTGATCCGCACCGCACAGGGCGCCTGGCCACCGCTCTCGCCCTCTCCCGTGGAAGGATACACGTGATCGTTTACAAATAGACTGGCTCCCCATTCCTTGGCCATCGCCTTCATGGCGGCGAGCTCAGGGTGAGTATGCACAGTGAGACTAGTCTTGGCTACCCAGGGAAATCCCGATCGGGCCACGAGCGATACGCCACGGAGAAACCGGGGAAATGCCCCCTTCGATCCGGTCATGAGATCGTAGGTGGCCTCCGTGGCTCCATAAAACGAAACCTCCACTCGCGTGGGAGGATAACGCCGAAAAAACTCTGCAAAGTCCTCATCCCAGAGCGTGGCGTTGGTGTAGAGGATGAGGAGAAAGCCGCGCTCAAAGGCGGCCTGCCAGATGGTTTTGAAATCGCGATGGGCCAGCGGCTCGCCCCCCGTGATGGATAGCCACACGGTGCCCTGGGCCTCCATCACGCCTAAAATTTCTATCAGCTTTTCTGTGGGGAGCTGTTCCGCATCCGGCTGCCAGCGAGCATCGCCGATATAGCAGTGACCACACCTCAGATTGCAGCGTTTGGTAATTTCCAACACGGCCTGAAGCGGCGCGCGCTCACGCACTGCTTGCGATTCCGGAGCCAACACCTTGTCGGCAAAAGAGAACACGTCCATGTGGCTCTCATTCTATGGCTGCCCATTCTAAAAAGGAAATTGTATGATCCCCCCATGGCACTCACCGACTCGATCCGTAAGGAATTTGATCTCTCCCCCGACTTTCTCTTCCTCAACTCGGGGTCGAGTTCTATTGCACCCCGCTGCGTCAGAGACGAGGTAAAACGCCTGCAGGATGCGGCCGAGCTCAATCCCACGGCCGCCCTCGTAAACTGCTGGCGCGACCTTTGGGCCGCTCAGAAAGACCTCGCCCTCTACTTGAGCGCTCAGCCGCAGGACCTCTTTCTTCGTAATAATATTTCCGAAGCCATCAACGCCTTCGTATTGGGAATGCCGTTACCTACGGGAAGTGAAATCCTATACTCCGATTTGGAATACGGGGCCGTGAAGAACACCTGCCGTTTTCGCGCCGAACGGGACGGACTCAAGCTTCGTGAATTTCCCGCCCCCAGGAGCCCGGGCGAAGCTTTGGAAAAAGTGTTGGGCGCGATCGGCCCTCACACGAAAATGTTGGTTCTTAGCCATGTGTTTACGTCGAACGGAATGGTGCTGCCACTGGAAGCGATTGCTCAGGAAACACGACGTAAGGGCGTGATCTTGGTGGTGGATGGCGCCCACGCCGCCGGCGCGCTTGCCCTCGATTTCGCCCGCTATCAAAACGTGGACTGCTATGGCGGAAATCTCCACAAATGGATCATGGGCCCCAAGGGCTCGGCCTTCGGCTGGGTGCACCCGATGTGGCAGGAAAAAATTTTGCCGCTTCAGGCGGGCTGGACCACCTTCGACTATCTTCCGGAGCATTCCGCCTTCGGCGAAGGCTCGCGTTTTCAGGGACGCTTTGCCCTCGTGGGCACGATCGATTTTTCCAGCTTCCTCGCCATTCCGGAGATCCTCCGCTTCTGGCGCAGGTGGGGCGCCGAGGAGATTCGTCAGAGAATCCGCCACTTACAGGGTATTTTGGAGGAAGGCCTTTCACTTCCCCTGCTATCTCCCGAGGCGGGCCCTCATCGGGGACCACTCCTCGCCTGGCGACTACCCAAGGAAATTTCCGACCGCGGCCATCTCTTTATGCGCGAGATGATGGAGAAAGAGCGCCTGCAGATCATGGTGCCCTTCCTCGACGGCGGCCGGTGCCTACGCCTATCGCCCCACATCTACAACACGGAAGAGGATGTGCGACAGGCGGTGGGAGTTCTGAATAGAGTCCTAAGGTAGCTCTTTCCCGACCAAACTAATCCGAGGACGCCTAGCCCCTGCACTTCTCAGCGGTTTTCGCCGATAAGACACCGTGAGGCTGCGCAATTTCACGATCGGTTTGGCACTGGCTTTGGGAGCGTTTTTGCTACCCGAGGCGGGCGCATCTTCATCCTGCGAAGGGAGATATGCAGGGCTTCTCTCAGGCCCCCCATCAGCAAGAATTTCCTGGTCCGACGCCAATGAGTTCAAAAGGCAGCATTCAACCTTTTCGGCCATCACCACTGATCACAATCGCGCCTATATTTCACTGGCGCAAACGCAGCAGCGGCCCTTGGTTTTTCTCGACGTAGAAAATGCGATTCTCAAAGAGCTCAATGACAAGGTGATCAAAGACAAAGATCTCGTGACGGCGGTCACAAACCTGCACAAAGAGATCTATCTCCGGCGCCTGAAAGAAGATCCCGTTCTCTCGAAAGCGCTTCAGGCCCAATATTCAGATTTCAAATCCATCCGCTTCGCTTTTGACCCGGAAAAGGATCTCCCGGCACGCCTACTCCGTGTGCACGAAACGAGCTCAAAGGAATTTCTGGAGCGCATCGAGAGCTTGGGTCTGAGGCCCGGCCCCGATAATGCCCGAGGCCTCGCCCTTCGTCCGGAAAACTGGCACCTCGCTGGTATTGGCTCTTCGCCCGACGAAGCGGGCGCTGCCGCCCGCCGGGCACGCACAGTCGACAATAGCCACGGCACGATTCCTCCACAAACCTTTCAGGAAACTCTTCCTCTCCTGCGTCGCACGCTAGAGTCTACCGAAGATCTTCGCCAAACGATTCAGGCTCTCTTTTCCAACACCCCCGGCGTGCTCGATGAAATTCGCCCCGGTGTGAGAGTGCTCTCTGCCGACGCCGTTGCGCTGATTCGCAAGATCGAGCCTTCCGGACATGATCGTTTCGAGTATCTTGCGGCTCTAAGAAATGAATTCGAAGCCGTGTTTGGACGAAAAATCTCCAACGACGAAGGTGTGATGCTTCGCGATTACGTGGCCTCAGCCGACCGTTTTTCGCCTGGAATTTTCATCGAGAAACGAGAGGTGATCGACCTGAGCGCGGGTAAAAATGGAATCGTGTCGGCCGACTTCGCCGGACAGAACGCCCGTAACATCCGCGGCACGATGGCTGCCATGGCCGAGCAAACCAACCCGGCCCTTTCCCTGAGGCGCGCCCGCATGGAAGAGCAGAATGCCACTCGCGTGCTCAATGATCGCAAACGGGAGTTTTCCGTTCGTCTAGACCAGGAAGGGCACGCCGGGAGCTTGCAGTTCAGTGGCGACGATGGAATCTTTCTCCCGACTCGTGAAGTTTCTCTCGAAGAGAAGTCGCTCCTGGCGCGACGCCTCGCCAGCAGCGGCTATCCAGCTGATCTTCGCATCACGTTTCTTCCGGAACGATTCAGCGACACAGGCGCAGTTATTCCTCAAGAGAACCGCTACCGCTTGATCGGGCTTGCTGAATCTGTGGAAAAATCCGTGCGAAAAAATCTACAAGGACAAATCCCCCGGGAGCGACTGAAGCAGATGCTCTTCGCCGTAGACTTTTCGCCCACGCAAAACGGGGGCGATGGTAAGGCGCGGCTGATCGTGGCGGCCGATGCGGTGTCCAGCCAAGAGTTGGCCGTCATTCTAGCGGCTCTGAAGAAATCGGTGGATAATACAGGAATACGCCAAGGCGGCGTAACGCCGGCCCGGTAGCTATGCACAAAACCACAACAAGAAAGCTGATTCTGATTATAATCGTCTGTGCCACTTTTGTAGCGTACCAGTGGCTAGGGCAGTATCTCTCGTTTGAGAGCCTGAAAGAAAACCAAGGTCATATTGCCGCCCTCTATCACAGCAATCCCGTGCTGATCGGCGGCGGATTCGTTCTTATATACATCCTTGCCACAGCCCTTTCCTTCCCGGGAGCAGCGGTTCTAACTCTTGGTGCAGGAGCCATTTTCGGACTCAGCATCGGAGTCCTGCTCGTTTCAATTTCCAGCACTATCGGAGCTACGCTTGCATTTCTGGGAGCGCGCTTTCTCTTCGGCAACTACGTTCAGCGAAAATTTTCCTCACGAATTGATGCCATTAATAAGGGGATCCAAAAGGAGGGAGCATTTTATCTCTTCACACTTAGGCTCGTCCCAGTATTTCCGTTTTTTCTCATCAATCTCGTTATGGGCCTTACGCCCATCGGCACTGGGACTTTCTTCTGGATTAGCATCATCGGAATGCTGCCGGGAACGATCGCATATGTGAACGCCGGAACCCAGATGGCGAAGTTGACGTCGGCTAGCGGAATCCTGTCGCCGGAACTGTTACTTTCGTTTGCAGTAATCGGCGCATTGCCTTTCGTGGCGCGAGCGGTTATCGAAAAAATTAAGGCCGGGAAACACGTTAAAAAGTTCAGACGTCCCGACAAGTACGACTACAACATCATCGTAATCGGTGGCGGTTCCGCCGGATTAGTTTCGGCCTACATCGCTGCCGCAGTGAAGGCAAAAGTCGCCCTGATCGAAAAGCACAAAATGGGTGGGGACTGTTTGAACACCGGATGCGTTCCAAGTAAGGCTTTGATCCGATCAGCCAAAATTCTCAACTACCTTAAGCGGTCGCAGGAGTTCGGGATCGAGGCGATCCATGCAAAAGTTGATTTCGGAAAAGTCATGGAACGAGTCCAGAGAGTTGTCTCTGAGATTTCGCCTCATGACTCGATAGAACGCTACACGTCGCTCGGAGTGAACTGTTTCACAGGCGAAGCGCGCGTTAAGACTCCCTTTGAAGTTGAAGTGAACGGGAAAACTCTAACGACGAAGAACATCGTGATTGCAACCGGGGCCAGCCCTTTTGTTCCGTCGATTCCAGGTCTGCGCGAGGCCCCGCACTTAACGAGCGACAACGTGTGGAACCTTCGCACGCTCCCTAAGCGATTAGTCGTGCTTGGCGGCGGGCCGATCGGCTGCGAGCTTGCGCAGTGTTTCGCTAGATTCGGCTCTAATGTTTCGTTGATTGAGATGGCGCCAAGAATCATGGCCCGGGAAGATGCTGACGTCTCCAAAATCATCACCGAAAAACTAGAGCGTGATGGCGTTCAAGTTCTCACCGGTCACAAAGCTCTACAGTTGGAAAATGATCATAATGTTCTCGTCTGCGAGCATGCGGGTCGGGAAGTTCGGGTTTCCTTCGACGAGATTCTCGTCGCGCTTGGTCGCAAGGCGAACGTGAATGGATTCGGCCTTGAAGAAATCGGTGTTGAGCTGAGCGAGAGAGGAACTGTCGCAACGGACGATTTTTTAAGGACAACGAACTTTCCCAACATTTACGCTTGCGGCGACGTCGCGGGGCCCTTCCAGTTTACTCACACCGCCAGTCACCAGGCTTGGTATGTGTCCGTGAACGCGCTTTTTAGTCCATTCAAGAAGTTCAAAGCTGATTACCGTTTGATCCCATGGTGCACGTTCACCGATCCTGAGGTCGCTCGCGTGGGGCTCAATGAGCAGGAGGCGAAGGAAAAGGGAATTGACTACGAAGTCTCAAAATACGGCATCGACGATTTGGACCGAGCGATCGCCGAGGGAGAGGCGCATGGATTCGTTAAGGTCTTAACACCACCCGGGAGCGACGAAATACTTGGCGTCACAATCGTGGGCGATCATGCGGGCGACATTATCGCTGAATACGTGGCCGCCATGAAACACGGCTTCGGTCTCAATAAAATTCTTTCGACCATTCACATCTATCCGACTCTCGCGGAGGCGAACAAATACGCAGCGGGTGTCTGGAAAAAGAAAAACGCACCGAAGAAGGCTCTCGATTTTCTCGAAAAGTTCCATGCGTGGAGAAGGAACTGAGCCCGGACCTCCGAAATCCGGGCCTTGTTAACAGACTACTTTTCCCAAGTAGCCGATCGCTTCACGATCATCCAAGCCACATCGTCGTCGCTGAGATCAGCCGTCACTCCGGCATCCTTCAGCACCGAGCGCTCGATGTTCATCGCTGCACGAAGCATCGACGAAGGCTCGCTATCGCTGTTCAACCAAGCGGCGGCCTCTTCGTCGGCCCCAAGCATTACCAATTCTTTGTACTCACCGAAAAGCGTGTGCGTGGTGAAGATCGACATCGTGGACGCAATCATTCCATCGATGAATCCCGTGCCGTAACCAGGGCGCGGATCATGTCGGTGGCGACCACCGGGATGCGCACCCGCAGGGCTACTCATGGCGGCAATCATGGCTACAGCAGCAAGGGACAGGGTTGGTATCTTCTTCATACAGTTCTCCTTTGGCGCGGCTCGGGGGAGCCACATTGGAATGGCGCAGTTTTATTTCTTTTGATCAATTTAGTCAAGAATTGATAAGTCATTGAAATTACAAAAGCATTCTCCAATATAATACTTGATATATATGGTCAGTTTTGATAAAAATGGGCCCATGCTTTTGGCCATTCTTGCCCTTTTGGCGTCTACCCCCGCACTTGCCGCCGTATTTGGCCCGAGCCCCCACCCTTCGCTTGCCCCCGTGGTTGCAGAGGCGGAACAGCTGCTTCCGCCGATCTACGGACAACATGTTTCTCTCCAACTGCGCCTCGCCGCCCTCGACTCCAATCCGATCGTGGACCAAAGCCGACGCGTAGCCCGCTATCGAAACGGCACCATAGACCTCCACTCCGGATTCGTGGAAGCTGTGCGATCTCCTGAGGGCAGAAAGCTTCTCCTCGCGAGCCTGATTCACGAGGCCACTCACGCCTTCGACTCCTCACCCTCCCACCTCACGGCCGAAGAACGCTCCGACCTGAGTCGCTGCCAGTGGGAAGAAACTAAGAGCTCATTTTGTCAGGAACTTCTCTCACGAAAAGGATTCCTCTCGGAGCGCGCCACCTACCTGCGCCTGGCTGGCTTTCTGTCCTCAAACGCAAAGAGCAAGAATCGCCTGAATACACGAAGTCCAGATCCCTACGAATTCACGAATTCCCGCGAACACTTCGCCGTGCAAGCAGAACACTTCTTCCTCGATCCCACTTACGGATGTCGGCGACCGACCCTCTTCAATGCCCTGAGCGAAATCTTTAAAACCACCCCTCCTCTTTCGTGTCAGCCGGCCCGCGTGGTGTTTACGAGCCAAGGCAATGTGATGGCTCCTTTCGACCCCTCTCGCGTTTGGGAGATTCACTACCTGTTCGCTTCGCGCGGCAGTTCCCTTATGAGCCGATGGGGGCACGCCATGTTCCGCGTGGTCCAGTGCGCCCCTCACCGCGAAGTCCCCGGCCCCGAGTGCCTCAACGACGTGGCACATCATGTGGTGGTAGGATTCCGCGGCTATGTGGAAAGCTCCATGGTGAACTACTGGAACGGCCTCACGGGAAAATACCCGTCACAACTCACGATCCAATCGATGAGCGAAGTGCTGGAGGAATACAGTCGCACCGAACTTCGCGAGGTGCTGAGCCTTCCGATCACGCTCTCGCCCGCGCAACGGCACCTTTTGGCCGCTCGTCTCCAAGAAATATTCTGGAGCTACCGCGGACGTTACAAGTTTTTCACCAACAACTGCGCCTCCGAGGCCGATCATGTGCTCAAGGGCGTACTCCCAAGCGACCACCGCTATCAGGAAATGAATCCACTCTCGCCTCTGGGAATGTGGGACGACCTCGTTAGCTCACGCCTCATCGATCCCTCGATTCTTAAGGATAGGGCCTCTGCCCAAACCCGAGGCTATCTCTTCCCCTCTCAGCGTGAACACCTGGAACGCGCCTGGAAAGTCGCCGGATCGCCGGGCGATTCCCTGGATCAGTATTTACAAACAGCCGCCCTGGATCGTCGCCGCGAAGGAGATCTCTCGGATGATCAGCGTGCCGCCCTCTACCTTCTCGAAAAGGCGATACTACGAAAAATGAAAAGCCAATCCGACGCGGTGGCAATCGCCGCACTGGAAAAGGAGGGAACCGCCCAGCTGCGTGAGGCGACGGCACTCCGCCAACGTCTTCTGCCGTGGAACCTCCCGCAAAGGAGCTGGGGAATCCCCCTGGAGTCTGAATTGCCTAGCAGGGAGCTCTTGAGCGACTTGCGAACCGGACTCATTAACCAGATGGCTGCCTTAGATGCATTGCTGAAGAGCCCGGAGCTTCAAAAGGAATTCGATGCCACAAAGGAAAACATCAAACTGCTCGGGCGTTAAGCTTAGATTGTGCGGCCGAGAGTGTTGGTTTTTTGTTGGGCCGGGAGGAAACTCTCGGCCTTTCTATTTGGGTGCCTGTTCTAGGATTGTGGGCGCGGCCCACCTGTTCATTTGAGTGAGTAACGTAGCGATCAGCTCGCGAGTGAGAGCTCTCGGATGGGGCGCCGGGAAAGCGGATCTCGTCGTCTATACAGATTCCGCCAGTCTTCGTGTAGTCGCACATGCGTTGGCGGCACCCACTCGCGGAAAAACTCCCTGGGCGACTCGATTCGGTCCGCCACACCGACCTCCATGGCCGGCGATCGCCTGGAGCATTCGGGATCGGAACGATGCGTGCCCCAGAACTTCGGTCTCATGTAGTTGCGGTGGATCGTGTACAGGACGAAGCTCTCGAGCATAGCCACCGGATGCTTGGCGAATGCGATCGTCTCCCGCTTGAAGGCCGCTCGGTTGTGGCGGGCCTGCATGTCGATATTGTTCACGGCAAAGAGCGGGTTCGCGTAGTTGCGCGCCACTTTCGAGCTCACTTTCACGTGATGAATCCTACCTTTTGGCAGGTCCCACGCTACCGCCCGGGCATACTGAAAATGCCTATCGCTGAAGAGGTGCAGCTCCGGGGTTTTCCCTATGAGACGAGAGAGAATCTTCCGCGTGGCGACGCGAATGGCGTCCCTCGGATAGTGACCAAACTTCTCGTCCAAGAAGGCCTTGCGACGACGCTGCCGTAGGCTCATCCTGCCCTTCCGGTTGAGGGGGCAGAGGTTGAAGTCGTAGGTGAAGAGAGAGTTTTTTCCGACGGCGTGGTTCAGGTTGTTCGGATCGTACTGAGAGAAGGAGAAGTTCTCGAGACCGTCGTAGACGATGGGCTCACGAATTTGAAGTCGCTCCGTGCGCTGGGCGTGGATGAGGAGCCCCTGGCGGGCCATACGAACGAGCCGCAAGCGAACGAGTTTTTCGGAATGACCCACTCGGCGAGCGATCTCGCGTTTCGAGGCACCGATGGAGTCGAGGTAGAAGATCTCCTCGTTTTGACCCCAGACCTTTTGTCGATAATGGAGACGAAAGCGAGACTCCGTGAAGGTACGACCGCAGGAGGAGCAGCGAAAGCGGGTCGTTAGATAAGGGAAGCGAAGGATCGGTTTTTGTCCGTAGAGCTGGAAGCGTGCGAGAGCTCCATCTAAGTGCCAACGGCAGCGGGAGTTGGGGCAAAAGGGGGGACGAAAGGAGCGTTCCCTGTGTAATTGCCGCTGGATGGAGGCCTCGTCGGTCATGCCCTTGAAGAGCTGCAAGGACCGCGGCAGCTTAATCCTGAGGCGCTGTCAGGGGATTAGGGGCGATTTCTCCCGCGGCGTACGCACTTCGATCACGCCATGACCGATTACCTGCCAACACTATGGGCCGCACAATCTAAACTTATCTCGCACGACGAGCATTTCAGCGCTGTAACTTCCAATAGAAACGCGGTTATCTATCGCGCATCATCGCTAGATTGCCCGAATTCCTGCTCTACCGCCTGACCGCTGAAGGCCGCTGACTTAATCTGTTCAGGCACACGCTCAATCACATACTCTTTGAACTCAACTCGACTCATCGTCTCCTGCCGAGGACACAGATCACCGTTCCGGATTCCTTTCCGAATGGTCGCCGCCACGTGTTCAACTGTAGCATCTGGGTGATCCCACTTAACCGTATGAGTCAAGCTCGCGATTTCGGACTCATCCCCCCTGGCATCCGGGCCGGAATGAGACTCGTTCAACAGAGCGAGTAGTACCTTCTTATCCATCTTCGAAAGCTTACGAAAGAGAAGTGCAGGTGTCCCCACGATAGGAAGGAGACCGATCCAATCACCACCCCCATCTGCCTCGGCCATTTCCCATTGCTCTTGATACAGTAGAAAACATCGGTTCTTATAATCGGACTCCGCCCGAACCGCCTCCGACCCAAGGCTTGAAACGACTACTGTCAACAGAACTGCCAACTTTCGATTGATCATTGATGCCTCCATGAGTGGATCATTCAAAGAATGAGCCAACCGCAAGCATACAAAAAACACTGAAAGTCAGGCACATACAGTCACACCCGCAAACTAAACCGTCAAACATTTAGACAGTCTGAGGGACTTGTAGTGGATAAAAACGCGCCTTGAATTTGATGATTTGCCACACAGCCTCTACATGGGAGCCGCTTTGACGAGCCATCGAATTCGTTAACCTTTAGATCTCATCTAAACATCGATATCCGGGATGTTGGTGAATGCGATTCGTGTGGGCGCCGCCGCCTTCAACGACTGCATGCTGGCAAACATCACCGAGTCTTTTCCGTAGCGCTGGTTGATCGCATCCATGGCTACAGACAAATTTCGATGCCGCGGGTTAGAGAACAGCGACAGCGTATGGCAATCGGCCTCCACCAAGTGACTGAAAGTGACCCCCACCTTAATGGGACGGGAATAGGCCGGAGCGTCTTCCCAGAGTTTCTTTACGACCTCAAGGAGCGTGATGTCGTCGCAGCACTCGACCGTTCTCATGGATTGATGATACGGCTCTTCCGCATCGAGAAAAGAAACATAGAGCGAGACACGCCCGCACCAGAGTGCGTTCTTTCGCAAACGTGCGGCTGTCTTATGTAGAAGCTTTTGCAATATCAAGTAGGCGCTATTTCTGTTGCGCATCTCCGGAGGCAACACATGAGAGTGCCCGATGCTTTTTTGCGCCGACTCCGGCGCCTCATAATCTTCGCCACGCAATGCTTGGTAGAAGCGCACACCATTGATGCCGCCCCAGATGTGTCGCATATTGGTTTCGTTGAGCCCGCAAAGCTGCTCCACAGTGTGAATGCCATAGCGACGAATGCGCTCTTCCATGCGCGGGCCTATGCCAGGAAAATCGCGAAGCTCGAGGCCGTAAAAAATATGCGGCAAATCTTCCGTGCGAATCTTTACCAGACCATCCGGCTTCTGCATGTCCGATGCCACTTTGGCCAGGTAGCGATTCGGCGCAAGTCCGATCGAGCAAGAAAGATAATCGCCCGCTTCCGCGCGAATGCGCGCTTTGATTTCTTTGGCAAGGCGAACGGCATTTTCCTCTATCTGCTCGCTCCCCATGAGCTTGCAGGCCATCTCGTCGATCGAAAGTACGGCGCTCACAGGCAAAACTTTTTCCACTGCCTCCACGATTTTCCCGTGCGCCTCGATGTAATGATCATGGGACCCGGCAATCAGGACGATGCCCGGACAAATTTTCTTCGCTTCTGAAACTCGTGTGCCCGTTTTGATACCTAATCTTTTCGCTTCAATACTCGATGCGATCACGCTCGTGGTGTCTGTCACCATCGGCACCACCGCCACCGGCTTGCCGCGCAAGGCAGGATTCAACTGCTGTTCCACAGTGGCAAAAAACGAATTTAAATCTAGCAAAAGCCAGCGATAGAGCTGCATGCCCCATTTTTCTCGAAGACTGCGTTTTTCTCAAGTAGCGAAAGACGAACCTCCGACGTCAATTACACGTCGTGCTATAGAATTCGGGCCTCAAATGATCGCTGTTCGATTAGTTTGGCGTTAGTATTCTCTGTTAGAGGTGATGCATGTTTTCTCTGGTCCTTTTTTATCTGAGTGCGACGGGAACTCTGGCCGGTGACTGGGATTTGGGCGCTTATCGAGCCGCCCTCAGGATTCAACAAGAGTCCCCCGAAGCTTTTGAGGCATTTTTCTGTAAACGATCGGTTTTGATTGATTCCGGTCGCTGCACCGATACTCATGGAGTTCAGTTTCGATTTTCCCCCGATCTCGACGGATACGTACGAACGGAGCCAGACGGGCGCTGGATTATGATCCAGCCAAATTCTAACGGAACTATTCGCTATCAATTCAAAGGGCCATGGGGCAGCGACGAATTCGACGGAGTTCGTATCCGGTAGATTCTACTTGTGCCTATACAGGCCGCCTAGCTCGGCCAACCAAGGTTGAGCTGGGATCTGCTTTGGCGGGCACTCGAAGCCCAATACTTTTCCCAACAAATTGACCGGGAAACATAAACAGTGATGCCTACGTTAGCGAGGCGTCGGGCGGGGCTCTTAAAAAATCAACGAGAATCACAGCTCACACCGCACACCCCTTATGACTTCTTTTGCATCCTTCGCGCTATCTGTGCCGTTACAGAAAGAACTTCTGTCGCAGCGATCATACGTTCCAGCCTCGTTCGCCCAAGGCCGCCGCCAAACGACTTTTGGCGTTTCCCCATATCGGTTCCCCGTGGGACATAATCAGATTTTCAAAATCCAGGAGAAAAATCTCCTTTAAACTCTCTGTGAACTCGCCTTTGTCTTTTACGAAGCTCAGGAAGAACCGGCTGATCCCAAACTTGTTCCATGTACCGAACAGGTGAAGAACCAACCACGCGCCGATACCTTTACGTCCGACGAGATGAAACCCCAGGTCCGTTACCAAAAGGGTTTTCGCGGCCGGCACATAGAAAACTGACTCTTGAACCTTGGGCATCCCTCGCAATCGAATGGGAACAATTTCCTTATGGGGCCACGGGTCCAAATGGAGAGTGTGAGACCAATGCACTGAAGGAACTTTCTGCCGCATTCCATCGGGCGCCCAAACCCGGGCCGCCGGGAACGCTTTCGCCGCCTCGGCCACGCCCAAATGATGAAAAAGGTTGGGTGCCACAATGTCGGTAATTCCCGAAACTCCCCGCCAGTCCGTTCCAGGATCCGGCGAGAAGAGGACCTTTCCCTCCATGGCAGGAACAATCAATGCGCGCACAGGAAGACTCATGCCCGGCATTTTCAACTCACCGTCAATTCCGGTGAATCCGAGTTTTTCCCAATTTTTGTTGCCTTGTGACGCCATCTGAACGACCTTTTCCGTGTATGCAGATCCAAGGCTATCATATCCACTTTTACTGCACGCCAGAATACATCCCGCTCTGCAATTCAGTTCGCTCCAAACTAATTGCGGAGGTGAAAGGATTAGGGGGCGCTGGCCCGGTCAGAAGTTTACCGATCGGGCCCCACCCGCTTCCGATGTTTGAAGCATGGTTCGGCGGCGAGCTGCTTTCCGAGATCGTAGAGTGGACTTTAAGAAACCGAGAGGGACTCCCTGTTCTGATTCACCCCATTACGGGCAACGATCTTGACGACCACGCTCTCCACGGAATTTGGATCGGCGAGAAGCTGAATCTCAAGCTGGAGATATTTCGCTAATCCGCCGACCGAGCGTCCTGTGCTTGTGGCGAAGAAAAACAAACGCACTTTGGGCTGAGGGTTTGGTGCCCAGGATCGACCTGGGAGCTGCTTTGGCGGGCCATGAAGGGGTTCCCTCGGGGGTCATCCTTCCAGTTTGACCCCTTCTCCTCTTTTACGCTACCCTGTCACTATGCGTTGTTTAGATTTCGGGCGCGCTTCGCCCGCGGAACCGTGTCATTCCGGAAATAAAAACCCTTCCTGCGTGTTAACTCTCAATCTTAGCGGCGGCGCCGTGTGCGGCATCCCCACATGGCGCAAAATCCTCTCGATCACACTCTTCTCCAGTATCGCCGCCACCACCCGCATCTCCTCCCCACACCTCTCGCAGGCCCCCACGTCCACCTCAAACACCCTCGCCATCAGTTTCGCCCAGCCCATCCGGCGCCTCTTCACCGATTCAGAAACATTTCCCCCACAACACGCCTCTGTTTCCTCCACCACTTGCGGCACAATCCTGCTTCTTATCCTAGCGTGCGGCCCCAACACCCCGTGATACCTCGTGAGATGCGCCCTCGGCGGCGGCACCAACGCCGCCAACTTCTCCATCATCTCCATCGGCCCAAACACCAAGTGCGACGTTCCGTCCGAATAACTGCGCTTCAACTTCATCAACACGTTCTCGTTCGGCAGCCTCCTCAGCCTCTCCTCCGCCACCGCCGGCCTCGCTACGTAACGACAAAGCTGCTCCAGCTTCTTCCGCTCGTTCGGGCCGCAATACACCCCCGCATCCAGCGAAAACCCGCCCTTCGCCGCCTGAAGCCTTCCCGTCATCTCTACCCGCTCGCCCACCCCCAAGCTCCCTACCCGCCTCACCCACTGCCCACTTCTCTCCCCCAACGCCACCCGGTTCCTCACGCTCGCCGCCTGCAGCCCCGGCAACACATCCTCCCCAAAATCCTCCTCCGCGAGAGCCTCCTTCCCGTCCGCAAAGTGTCCCTTCTTCTTAAGCGCTCTGATGGTGCGATAGGTGATTTTCTCTAAAACTCGGCCTACATCCTCCGCCCCGAGCTCGGGTATCCAATGAAAACTCCCATCCTCGTAGCCTCCCTCCAGCAACAGAATGTGAAAGTGAAGATTTAGGTTCAACGATCCGCCAAACCTCTGCAGCACCGTCACTGCACCCGTCTCCAATTTCCTCCGTCCCGTTCTCTCCCGCATCCAGCCCCGAATCACCCTCAGCACGATCGCAAGGACCTCACTCTGTAACTTTGGATCTCTCGCCAGAATGAACCGCACCGGCATCGGAAAACTCACCACCCACTGCCTCACCCCCACCTTCGGAAACACCCGATCCACCAAGTGAGCCGCCGTCTCGTTCATCCGCCTTCCGCCACAACTCGGGCAAAACCCCCGCTTCTTACAACTGAAAGCGAGAAACTTTTCCGCCCTACATCCCTTGCACTGAAGCCGAAGAAAACCATGGGCGTGAATTCCACACCTCAGAAACCCCTCGAATTCCTTGATCACGTGCCTCGGCAAACGCCGCTCTTCCCGCGCCACCAGGTCCTGAAATCCCAGCCAGTTCTCCTGCACCGTGCGGTACAGAACCGTGCTCGCCGGAGAACGGGGTCGATAATATTGCGATACTCTCGCCTCAGCGCCCATGGGGAGAGGCTCCGAGCAAGCCCGTGCCCACCATGAGTCCGGCCAAGCCCTCAGAACTTGGCGCGAGATCTAATTCCGTGCCCGGGTCTCAGCCATCCTTCCGTCTCGCATCCAGCGGGAAGCCTGTATTGTTGCGGCGAGTTATTTCCCCGAAATCATTGAGTTGCCACACCGCGCATTAGTATAGTGTGCCCACCTATGAAGCCAGTGACCTCCTCCCACGATGCCATCGAACTGGAAGAACGTTTTGGCGCCTTCAACTACCACCCGATTCCGGTCGTTCTTTGCCGTGGTGAAGGCGTCCATGTTTGGGACGTAGAAGGAAAAAAGTATCTCGATTTTCTCGCGGCTTACTCGGCCGTGAATCAAGGCCACTGTCATCCGAAAATCGTTCGTGCCCTCCAGGAACAGGCCGCGAAACTCACCCTCACCTCGCGTGCCTTCCATAACGACCTCCTCGGCGTTTATGAAAAATACGTAACCGAGTATTTTGGCTACCAGCGTGTTCTGCCCATGAACACCGGCGTGGAGGGCGGCGAAACGGCCATTAAACTCGCCCGGCGCTGGGCCTATGTGAAAAAGAAGGTGCCCGACGGAAAAGCCCGCGTTGTTTTTGCGGAAGGCAACTTCTGGGGACGCACTCTGGCTGCCATTTCTTCGTCCACCGATCCCAGCTCCAAAGGCTTGTTCGGCCCCTACATGCCGAACTTCGACACCGTAGCCTACAACAACCTCGCCGCACTGGAAGAACAGCTGCGCGATCCCCATGTGGCGGCCTTCATGGTGGAGCCGATTCAGGGTGAAGCGGGCGTGGTGATGCCTCACGACGGTTACCTGCGTGGAGCCAAGACCCTTTGCGAGAAATACAACGTGCTCCTCATCGCCGATGAAGTGCAGACCGGCCTCGGGCGCACCGGCCGGCGTCTCGCCTGCGACCACGAAAACGTAAAGCCCGACATTCTAGTCCTCGGAAAAGCTCTCTCCGGCGGCGTGTTTCCGGTTTCCGCCGTCTTCGCCGACGACCACATCATGCTCAACATCAAGCCCGGAGAACACGGCAGCACCTACGGCGGCAATCCACTCGCTTGCGCTGTAGCGATAGCGGCTCTGGAAGTGCTGAAAGAAGAAAAGTTGGCTGAAAACTCCGAAGCGATGGGAAAGGTTTTCCGAAAGGAACTTTCCGGAACTCTCCCCTCATGGGTCACCGAGGTGCGAGGCAAAGGGCTAATGAACGCCCTAGTGATCGATCCTCGGGGGCCGGTGAAGGCCTGGGACCTCTGCCTGCGTCTGAAAGATAACGGCCTTCTCGCCAAGCCCACCCACGAACACATCATCCGAATGGCCCCTCCGCTCACGATCCGTGAAGAGCAACTCCGCGGCGCCATCGACATCATTCGAAGCACCTTCCATGCGGCTCATTCTTAGCGGCCTATTCATCTTCTTCCTCGCCGGATGCGCTTCGTCGAAGAGCGTGATCTGGCCCGTTCGTGAGGCGCCTGAGTCGTCCAACCATCGCGCGATCATTTTCATTCCCGGCTACTACGGCTCCGCCCTTCGCGACGTAGCTACCGGAGAGCGCAGATTCGTTACCTTTCGCCAGCTCTTCGGCGACAACTTCACCCTCGCCCTCGGGCAAGAGGAGTTGAAAACCCCACCGAGCAGACCCCTGGCCGTGGAGGGCGTGATCGGCTCCGTGAGCGCCGTGCCTTTTGTGAAGGAGTTCGACGGCTACTCCCAAGTTTTGGAATTTCTCAGCGATCTGCCCAACACCGACGTGTATCCGTTTGCCTACGACTGGCGTCTCAACCCCTGGGAGGCCGTGAGCAATCTGACGGCCCTCGTGGATCGCTTGAAAAAATCCGGCGTGAATGATGTTTCAATTGTAGCCCACAGTATGGGTGGGCTCATCGCCGCCTGGTATCTCCGATTCGGAACGCAAGACAGTTTCCCAGTCAAGGACACCTGGGCCGGAGCTCGGAGTGTGAGTCGAGTGATTTTTGCGGGCGTTCCCTTCCGGGGCACGATGGCGATTTTCCGCAACATGCAAACCGGCGCCCCGATGTATTGGAACGAGAAGATGCTGCAGCAGGAAGCGGTGAGCTCTTTCCCCTCCAGCTATTTTCTCATCCCGTGGCCTAAAGGGGATTTCGTAGACACCTCCACTCGTCCCGTAGAATTGAGTGCGCGACGAGAGATGGAATGGATTCGCAACGACTGGGGCCTGCTCAAGGAGGAAGATTTCCTCGACGTGAAATACCGCCGCGCTCGGGAGAATTTCACCCGCACCTGGCTCGAGCGTTCGGGGCAATTCCTTCAAGCACTCCATAACCCGATTCAGGACGCTCCGCCAGCCTCGTTTCAGTCCGTGAACATAGTGGGATTCGGAACTCCCACCTTGGCAAAGGGATACTGGGTGAAGGAGTCGAAACAGGTTCTACTTCGCCCCTGGGATATTACGAACTTCGACAAAACGCTCGACATGAACGAACTCCTGCTCGACGGCGACGGCACTGTTACCGTAAATAGCGCCGAAGCTCCGGATGCTTGGGCCAAAACAGTCACCCTGAAAGTGGCCCGCACCGAAGAAGAACATGGCGATCTTTTTGATAACAGTGAAATTCGAAAACTCGTGAATGAGTTTCTTCATCCCGGAAAGGAAGACTGAGATGCACAAGCTGGTTCTCATTCGCCACGGCGAAAGCGTCTGGAACAAGGAAAACCGATTTACCGGCTGGACCGACGTAGACTTGTCGGAAAAAGGCCGTGATGAAGCAACTCAGGCCGGCCGCATCCTCAAGGCCGAAGGATTACACTTCGATCTGGCTCACACCTCCGTGCTCAAGCGCGCGATCCGCACCCTCTGGCATGTGCTCGATGAAACCGACCAAATGTGGATCCCGGTACATCGATCTTGGCGTCTCAATGAACGCCACTACGGTGCTCTCCAGGGTCTCAATAAAAGCGAAATGGCCGCAAAGTATGGAGAGGAACAAGTTCATATCTGGCGCCGGAGCTACGATGTGCTTCCTCCCAGCTTGGAGGCCAACGACCCTCGCCACCCTCGTCTTGATCCGCGCTACAAGGACGTTCCCAACCCGCCCGCCGCAGAAGCCCTCAAGCAAACCGTGGAAAGAATGCTGCCGCTTTGGAACGACACCATCGCTCCCCAGATTCGCAGCGGCAAGCGCGTTCTGATCGTTGCTCATGGCAACAGCCTTCGCGCCCTCGTGAAACATCTCGATCAGATGAGCGAAAAAGACATCATGGAGCTGAACATTCCCACGGGGATCCCACTTCTCTACGAACTCGATAATAACCTGAAACCGATCTCTCACCGTTATTTGGGCGACCCTGAAGCCGCCCGAAAAGCTGCTGAAGCGGTGGCTCGCCAAGGAAAGAAGGATAAATGAAAAAGTCATTTGATCGCAAAGGCGGCGGCAGCCGCGGCGGATTTGGAGACCGAAAGCGATCCTTCGGCGGAAAGCCAAGTGGAGACCGTGCACCCTCGCGAAGTCGGCGCCCCGATGACAGCCGTGATAGCCGCGGCAGCCGTGGTTTTAGCGACAGGAAGCCGCCGTTTCGTGGCGAGCGGCGCGATGGTCCGCGACCGGATCGCGCGGAGCGACCGGATCGCCCGTGGCGTGATCGCCCAGCCCGTGATGACCAGCGTGGTAGTGATCGAGACAGGCCACGAGGAGATCGGCCCGGTGGTTTTCGAGGCCGCGACGATAGCCGCGGTTTTGGCTCTAGAGACCGGAAGCCGCCGTTTCGTGGTGAGCGGCGCGATGGTCCGCGACCAGATCGCGCGGAGCGACCGGATCGCCCTTGGCGTGATCGGCCGGCCCGCGATGAGCAGCGAGGCGATGACCGAGGCGGACCAAGAGAGGAACGACCCGAGCGGAAGCCTCGTTACCAGCCCAAAGGCCCCGGCCGCTGGGTGAAAGACCACGAACAGGCTGCTCGCGTGGCGGATCGCCCCGATGACGGCCAAACCGAACGCCGCCACCTTCAAGACGACGAAGCTCGTTTTCTCGGCGCTAATGCTTGCCGGACTCTATGGGAACGTCGACCTCAAGATATCATTCGGGTTTATGTAAGAACCGATCTACAGGAGGCGTGGAAAGATCTCCTGGATTGGTGCGCTCGGGAGCGAAAGGCCTACCACCTTGTGGAAGATCGTGACCTAGAGAAGCTCACTGATTCTGTTCACCACCAAGGCGTTTGCGTGGTGGCCCGCCGTAAAGAACCAATTCCCTTCTTCCGAATGGAAAAAGATCTTCGACACGGCCAGGCAGTGTCGCCGCTTCTCTTGATCGACGGCGTGGAAAATCCTCACAATCTTGGCGCCATCCTGCGCACGGCGGGATTTCTCGGCGTTCGCTATGTGATCGGCCGCAAAGAGTCGCTCCCCCGACTTTCACCAGCGGCCTTGCGCACGGCGGAAGGCGGCGCAGAGTTCTGCGATCTGGTGGAGAGCGAAGACATCGTAAAAGATATCGAAGCCCTGAAAAAACTCGGCTACACCGTTTGCTCCACCAACGTAAAGCCTGGCGCGATCTCCGCCTTTGAAACCCGGTTCGATCCGCGCACGGTAATCATTCTGGGCGCCGAGGTGAGCGGAGTTACCCCCGAGGTACAGGCATTGGCCGACCGCACTCTCCACATTCCCGGATCTGGATCCGTGGAAAGTCTCAATGTAGCGGCTGCAGCAGCGATCCTTTGCGCGGAGGTGATGCGCCAGCACGGAACCCCGCGCACTAAACTTGTGAGACAAGGAAAGACATGACCGAAGCAAAGCCGTGTTGTCACGGCCATGAATCAAAGCCTCCGCAACCAGTGAGTCCCGAAGATCTCACTAAGGTTTTTACCTGCCCGATGCATCCCGAGGTACGACAGATCGGGCCAGGCTCCTGTCCGTCGTGCGGAATGGCATTGGAACCAGCTGATCCGTTTGCGGAGAGCTCGGGACCCGATCCTGAACTTCAAAGCCTGAAACTTCGCATGTTCTGGAGCCTTCTCCTCACCGGGCCGCTCATTGTGCTCGCCATGGGAGAAATGCATCACTTCACCGCGGGTCTTACCCCGTGGCAAGCTCATCTAGCCCAGTTCCTTCTCGCCACACCGGTAGTTCTTCTTGCTGGAGCGTCCTTCCACAAACTAGCTTGGCAAAGCGTTAAGAATGCCAGCCCGAATATGTTCACGTTGATCTCCATCGGTACAATCGCCGCTTGGGGTTATTCAGTGGTCGCCTTTTTTGCGCCAGATCTATTTCCCGACGCCCTTCGCAACGACCACGGTCTCGTGGGGATTTACTTCGAGGCCAGTGCTGTAATCATCGCACTCGTGATCGTTGGCCAGATTTTGGAAAACATCGCCCGCAGAAAAACCGGCGACGCCATGCGAGAGCTGGTGAAACTTAAGCCCGACACCGCCATTCTCTTTATCGACAACGACCTCGATACGGAAATTCATGTGGATAAGATCGAAGTCGGAAACGTCTTGCGCGTTCGGCCCGGCACGCTGATTCCCGTCGACGGCTACATTGAGTTTGGCTCCAGCTTCGTGGACGAGTCGATGCTTACCGGCGAAAGTGCGCCCGTGGCGAAGGGCGTGGGCAGCAAGGTGATGGCCGGCACCATGAACAAGAACGGATCCTTCCTGATGCGAGCGGTGAAGGTAAAGGGCGACACGCTTCTCTCTCAGATTGTGCGTATGGTTGGTGAGGCCCAGCGGTCCAAGGCCCCCATCCAAAAGCTAGCCGATCAAGTGGCCGAGTGGTTCGTGCCATTGGTGGTGGTTGCCGCCGTAGCAGCCGGATTCGCATGGTTTACCTGGGGACCCGAACCGCGATTAGCCTACTCCCTCGTGGCCGCGGTCAGCGTGCTGATTATCGCCTGCCCTTGCGCCTTAGGTCTCGCCACTCCCATGAGCGTGACGGTTGCTCTTGGGCGCGCCGCCCGAAATGGTGTTTTGATTCGCAATGCGGAAACCTTGGAGCGAATCAGCAAGGTGACCGCGCTTGTATTCGACAAAACCGGAACCCTCACGGAAGGAAAGCCCCGCGTGGTTTCGTTGCTCCCTATCGGCAACCACTCGGAAGACTCCATCCTCACCTACGCCGCCAGCGTGGAGGCACACTCCGAGCATCCTCTTGCCTCTGCCGTTCGGGCGGAGGCTCGGTTACGCAATCTTCCTCTCCGTGAGTGTTTTGCCTTCGAAAGTTTTACTGGCGGCGGGGTGAAAGGCACAGTGGAGCTGGAACCTGTGATTTTAGGCAACGCCCGTTTTCTCCGCGAGATGGGGGTGGACGTAGCCTCCGTGGAATCCACAGTGGCGGAACTCGAAAATGGCGGGGAGTCCCTGGTGTTGGTGGCGGTGGAAGGCAGCCTCGCAGGAATCATCGGCGTGCGCGACCCCATTAAACAGGGAGTGAAAGAAGCCATTACACACCTGCAGGCTGCAGGACTCCATCTGATTCTGTCCACCGGCGACTCGCGGAAAGTAGCCGAGAACGTGGCCAAAGAACTCGGTATTGCCCATGTGCAAGCGGAAGTGCTGCCGAAAGGAAAGAAAGAGCTCGTGGAGAGTCTCCAGAAAGAAGGCTTCGTTGTCGCTATGGCCGGCGACGGGATCAACGACTCCCCCGCTCTCGCGATTGCCGACGTTGGCATTGCCATGGGCACGGGCACCGATGTGGCGATCGCAACCGCGGGAGTTACCCTAGTACGTGGCGACATCCGCGCCATCTCTTTCACCTTGGGCCTAGGTCGCGCCACGATCCGCAACATCAAACAGAATCTTGCCTTCGCGTTCGGTTATAATTTTCTTGGCGTTCCGATCGCGGCGGGCGTGTTGTGGCCGTTCTTCGGTGTTCTCTTGAGCCCGATGGTGGCCAGCGTAGCCATGAGTTTCAGCTCTGTATCGGTAATTGCAAACGCCTTACGCCTAAAAAACACGAAGATTTAAGGAGACATTCTATGAGTGAAATTTCCCCCAAGCAGTTCTTGGATCAAATGAACTGGCGCTATGCTGTGAAGAAATTCGACCCCGCTAAAACGATTCCAGAGGATAAGTGGAAAGTCTTAGAGGAGGCGCTTGTGCTGAGTCCGTCGTCTTACGGACTTCAACCGTGGAAGTTTCTTGTGGTTAAAGATAAAAAACTTCGACATGCTCTTCGTCCGCATTCCTGGAATCAATCACAGACCGAGGACTGCTCCCACTACGTGATTTTTCTTCGCATGAATCAGGTGACGGAGGAGCACGTTGACGCCTACATCAACCGAATTCTGGAGGTCCGTGGCGGGAAGCGAGAGGAACTCGACGGCTACCGGAAGATGATGATCGGCGATGTGGTGCGCGGAGCACGGAGCCGTTACGTACAGGAATGGGCCAACCGTCAGGTTTATATTGCTCTCGGAAATTTTATGACTTCAGCGGCCATGCTCGGAATCGACACCTGCCCGATGGAAGGGATCGTTCCGGAGAAATACGATGAAATTCTCGATCTTCAAAATTCCGGCTACAGCACCGTGGTGGCATGCGCTGCCGGATACCGTCATGCCGACGACTGGCTGGGCTCGCTTAAGAAAGTGCGATTCCCGGCAGAGAAAATCGTGGAGCGCAGGTAGGTACTAGCGGCTGATCAACCGATCAAACTCGGGGTAGAGCCGCTTGTTGGTAAGCATCGTGTCTTCAATCGCCGACACCGAGCCGTTAAAGGAAAACTCACAGAGAGCGGCCGGTCCGTACTCAGAATCCGTGCGTTCCACGGCATTTCCGGTACAACCCGTCTTCCCTTTGTAGGCCTCGATCGCGGGAGTGGTTCCGCCGGAGGCAACCGTTAGAAGGTCAAACGCGCCCACAAATGCACCGTCGGCCAAAAGGCACATCATCACGGAATCCGGTGAGCCAACATCCAGCACTCGCGGAGTACCCCCAGCCTGAATACAGGCCCGGCGAAGCGGATTCGGATTGGTAGCGGCGGAAACCTGAATGGAAACAAGGGCGAGAAGGAAAACGGCGAAGTTCTTCATTGAGCACACTCCTAGGCCCAATTCCTACAATGACAGACTCTCCGCGTCAACAAACTCCTCCATTAGATTGTGCGTCCGACGGTGTGATAAATCTAAAAAATATCCAAATAATTCGATAACTTATAGTGAAACTGCGGCAATTTCAGCCTACTCCGTCCAGGTGATTGAAGTCGCTGCTGACTCCCTAAGTCGCTTCACACCTTAGGACGCACCATCAAAAGCCTCCGGCTTCAACCACCTGAAATTTACCAAGATTTTCAATTCCAACCCCTAAATCTTCCAAGACATTTCGCCGATAGGAACACGATGGCTCGCGCGCTTCCTCTACTAATCTTGTTCCTCTCCAGCCTGGCGTTTGCCGGCCCGGTCGACGACGAGATCGGCAGAATTCCGCTGATCAGCACTTCCCGCTACGACCCTCAGAAAGACGAGCGCCGAGGCTGGCGAAATCGCTTCACGAAAATCTCGGCCTACGTATTCGGTGACATCGCTGTGAAATACTTCATGGACCTCTCCAAGGACCTCTCCTCGGAACTCGACGGACCAGACCTGAAGGCCTACTTCGCCAGCGAAAGCGACCGAAAGAAACTCGTAGACGAAGTAATGACCCATGTGAATCGAAATATCTTCGCCGACGGCGTGGACAACTCCTCTGCCCGGGAAGCCGTGATCTACATCGGCAATCAGCTCATTGGATCCATCGCGGAGAAAGTGTGGAAGTCGGAAGGCGCAACCGACGAAGCGCGCCTCCGAGCCTGGCGTAAGAAAATTCTTAGCCCCATGAACCGATGCTTTGCCGTCACGGAGACCTACACGGAAGCGCAGTCGTGCATCGAAGCCGTGAAAACGGATTTGATTTCCAATATTGGAATGGTCCTCGCCTATGAACTCACTCGTCAGGAGATCGCCCCTCGAGCACAGAGTCAATCTCTCCGGGAGCAGCTCCCTGAAATGGCGCGCACCACGTTCTGGAGCTGCAAGACTCAAAGAGGCGGGGCCGTAGACGCCTGCGTATTGAGCGGCGTGAGAGCAGCCATTCGATCCGTGGCCGACGAGACCCTTACCTCCATCATGAAGGAATCGAAGTTCTCGCAACGTCTGCAAACCACGGTGAAGCAATCAACCTTGCCCGGATTCGATCGCTGCCTTACATCGGCCCGAAATAAGGAACAGATCCTCGCCTGCTCCGACAAACTCACGCAGGACGCTGGAGGTGAGATCAGCTTTCACTCCGTGCAGTTGAAGCTGGCGGGTTCCGACTCTATCCCCCAAAAGAAAAAAGATGAAACCGCACGATTTGCGCGCACAGAGTTTATGACCTGTTTCGTTAAGTTAAAAAATACGGATGCCTGCTCCAAGGTGGTCACCAACAAAGTGATCCGCCAAGTGGTAGAGATCGAGTTTGCCGCCACGGTTGCAGAAAAACTTCCCGGCGATGATAAGTCTCAGGCACTCACGCTCGCAAGATCGGAACTTAACCGTTGCTGGGACGACAACGCCTCAGCTCACCGGCGTGAATCCTGTCTTCGAAGCGGCGTAAAAACTCTCACCATCGCCCTCACCAAGGAAATTTTGAAAAAAGAAGCCACCCCAGCCGCGCTTACCGCTACCCCCGATCTGGTGGAAAGGGTCACTCAAACACTCCCGGAGTGCTTAGATCAAAATCTACCCGCTAACATCTCCGAATCCAAAAACTTGGAGGCTCAGATCGGCAAATGCACCGGACCTCTCACGCGTGAAGCGGCCCTCTTGGTAGCCCGGGCAGAAGTGAAGTCGGCGCTTTCGGGAAACCTTCCGGAAGTGGAGGTGGCGCGGGTGATCGAGCGACGAGTTGACGGAAAATTCGCCACCTGCCTCGGACCTTCCCCCACATCTCCCAAGCTGGCCGAATGCACATTCCAGCTCAAAACAGATGTGGCAAGATTGGCTCCCCGGAGAATTTTCCAGGCGGAAGTAGAAAAAATTGCCAAAGACCATTCCACACCGGAAATATTCCAGTCCAAAGCCATCAAAGACGGCTTAGAAAAAATCTATTCGATCCACGCCACTTGCATCAACACCAATGCAGACCCAAACAACGCCAAAACCACCGATAAGGCCATCGACTCTTGCCTTCGAGATTCAGTGCAGCGCTTTGCGCTCCTGATCGCCCGGTCAGAACTCGAGGTTCAAGCCAAGGATCTACAGGAGTCCCGGAATAATGTGGTGAATGAGCAGATGCAAAGCCTCCAAGGCTGCCTGGATCACGCAAACAAGGCGGCAGAAAACCTATCCGCATTCACCACCGCGCTCGACCGCTGCACATTTGAGCTGCGCCGAAGCGCCTCGCTGGCGATCGGGTCAGCCCTGAGCTCCGAGGAGGCGAATCGCCAATTGGGAAATGACGACGTGGTGAAACCCTACCAACTTTCGTTTGCTCAGTGCTTGAAGGAAGAAACCGTGAGCGAACAAGACCTCAAAAAGTGCGTTGACTCCTTCAAAATTCAAGTCACTCGAGAAATTGTGAATGCCACGGTTAGAAAAGAAGTCGCCGCCAACCTGGGCAAGTTCGAGCAGCTTCCTGAACCATTCCGGTCCATGGAGGAAAGTTACTCCAAATGTGCGAACCAGGTGCCGAGTGAAAATCTCGACGAGAATCTCAACGCCTGCACCCGAGATCAGGTGCTACGCGTAACGTCTGAAATCGCGGAACGGAAATTGACTCCCGCCCTAAAATCCACCCTCGGATCGAAAGAGTACGAGATCATCCACCCCGAAGTTATGAAAGCGAAGGCACGATTCGATGCCTGTCTCAACGGTTTCAGAAAAGAACTGGTAATGGCGCGCGTAACAGCCGGAGCCGGATCTTGCGCAAACCAATTGCAGGCCGATGCGGTCGGACTCGTGCAACGGCGAATCAGAGAATGGGTCGCCGACCCTGACGACACTCCTGAGGATCGTCGTCTAGCCGACCTCTTCATATCAGGAGTTCCCTGCCTCGATGGCCTGATGCCCTCCGATGGGCCGATGAGCGAAGGCGCTCAGGAAGCCGTAGACAGCTCTCTCAAGGCCACTATGGCGTTGATTGTGAAATCACTGAAGTATGACCCTAAGAAATCGGCAGACCAGCTTCCGGATGTTCTTATAGGCCTGATTCAAGACCTGAAGAAACTCGGCTCCGATCAGGCTCGCCGCAACCTCGTGGCTAATCTGATTCAATCCGGAATGCTCGATCAGCTGATCAAGTCGGTTGTTCGGTCCAATCTGATCGATACGTTCAAGGAAATTCCCGCCGAAGACAGACTCGACCCCCGTTTCGTGCAAGCGCTCACCAGCGTTTCCAATTTGGAAAAAGTGTTTGCCCAACCCGAACAAATGGAGCGACTCCGCACCATGGTGGCAAAAGGAGTGTTAGAGCCTATTCTGCTTCAAGGCGCTTCGATGGACTCTGCTGTGATTCAGGCGGCGAACAATGAAATCAAGCGTGAGGTCACGATGCAACTCGTGAATTCAGAGCACTTTGGAAACGCCATTATCGGATTCACCGTGCAGCAAAAGCTCGACAACATGGGTGCGTTCACGAGGTTTTTTGCCAGGATTCTCTACGGTGATGATTCACTCGACTGGCAAAAGGTGCGCTCTACTTCCGAAGGCCGTGAAGCCGAGGAATATATCCGCAATTCCTTGTTGAAGCCCAAATTCTTCAGTGAAAAAATTTCTGACGAGGCTGATCGAATGGCGAAAGCCGAAGACCTCGTCACAAAAGCCGTGAAGAAAACGCCACGCCGCGCTCCAGCCTCCCACCAGTGGACCACCAACGACTGACCTGATACTGTTTCCCCATGAGAAAAATGCTTCGTATCCGCGGACGGGTGCAGGGAGTGTTCTTCCGAGAATCGATGCGCTTGGAAGCTCAGCGTCTTGGCGTAACCGGTTGGGTGAGAAACCGGAAAGACGGATCTGTGGAAGCCCTCCTCCATGGAGAGCCTCCTCTCGTTGAAGCCTTGATTCAGTGGGCTCACCAGGGTCCTCCGCAAGCGCAGGTGGATACAGTGGAGGTATTCGACGCCACCGACGAAACCGTATTTTCAAATTTCAAGAGAATGGAGACTCTTTAACCATGGCAAAAACCCAGTCCACGATGCTCGACCTGGGAACAACGGCGCCAAGTTTTTCACTCCCGTGTGCGGTCACCGGAAAAACCATCAGTCTTAGCGACTTTTCCAACCGCCGCGCTCTCCTAGTGATGTTTCTCTGTAACCATTGTCCATTCGTAAAGCACATTCGCGATCCGCTAGCCGAAACTGTTTCGAGATGGCAAAACGCGGGACTCGCCGCGGTGGGGATCAGCTCCAACGACGTCTCAACCCATCCTCAGGATGGGCCTGAACTTATGAAACGCGAAGCGGAAGAAGCCGGATACACCTTTCCTTATCTCTTCGACTCCACCCAAGAAGTGGCGAAGGCATACCGTGCCGCGTGCACTCCCGACTTCTTTCTCTTCGACGGACGACTAAGACTTGTGTATCGCGGACAGTTCGATGGATCCCGACCTGGGAATCGAATTGAGGTTACCGGGGCGGATCTGGATCGGGCTGTGAACGCGGTACTGGCCGGAACTCCCTTGATGGGCGAGCAACGTCCAAGCTTGGGGTGTAATATTAAGTGGCGAGCCGGCAATGAGCCCGATTACTACCGAGGCTGACAGCGTTCCAAAAATTTTCGGTGGAACCAATCGCTACTCGTGAGTTCCGGGTGGAACGCCGTGACCATGTGGCGTCCGTCGTCGAGCCAGACTACTTCTCCCCTTACCCGTCCCATGGGCTGCACCTTCGGCCCCCAGGCCTGAAACTTCGGTGCCCGGATAAAGACCGCCGGGGCCGTTGTTCCGTCGACCAAATCCACTTCGCTTTCAAAACTCTCGACTTGTCGGCCCCAACCGTTTCGGACCACTTCGATGTCGATCACTCCCAGGGAGTCTTGTTCTGGGTTGCTCACCTTGCGAGCCATTAGAATTGATCCCGCGCAGATGCCCCAAAAAGGAATCCGCTCGGCTAGCCTACGGACCTCGTCCCACTTTTCAAAAACTTTGAGGAGCTTGAGCATCGTGGTGCTTTCCCCGCCGGGAAGAATCAGCCCATGTAGCCCGGAAAAATCGGTCTTCACTTCTCGCGCTACCGCACCAAGTGCCTGGAGATGTTTCACATGGGGTGAAACGCACCCCTGAAGCGCCAATATGCCTATGACTGGCTTTACCAACCGCGATCTGCGAGACGCTTCTCAGGCTCGATGGTCTTCATTTCCACGCCCGTCATCGCCTTCGGCAGCCCCGAAGAAGCTTCCAAGATAACCGCAGGATTCTTGTACTGCGCGGTAGCCTTCACAATGGCCCGTGCGCGACGCTCCGAATCCGCCGGAGTGGCTTCCATGAAAATTCCGGACCCCACGAACACAGTCTCCGCTCCGAGCTGCATCATGAGAGCCGCATCGGCCGGAGTGGCCACGCCACCGGCTGCAAAATTTGGCACAGGAAGACGCCCCATGCGGGCGGTCATCTGCACGAGTTCCAAAGGCGCTTGAAGCTTCTTCGCTTCTGCATAGAGCTCCGACGGATCAAGTCCCTGAAGTCGCTTGATCTCTTTCATCAGCATGCGCATGTGGCGAACCGCCTCCACCACATTTCCCGTTCCGGCTTCGCCTTTCGTGCGGATCAAAGCGGCGCCCTCACCGATCCGGCGCAAAGCTTCACCTAAGTTTACGCAACCGCAAACAAAAGGAACCTTGAAACGAAACTTGTCGATGTGGTTCTCTTCGTCGGCGGGAGTAAGAACTTCCGATTCATCGATGAAATCCACTCCGAGTTCTTCCAGAATCTGAGCCTCCACAAAATGCCCGATTCTCACTTTGGCCATCACGGGGATCGAAACGGCACCCATGATCTCACGGATCATTTGGGGATCGCTCATCCGAGCCACGCCGCCCTGACTGCGAATCAAACTCGGAATTCGCTCGAGAGCCATAACCGCCACCGCGCCCGCCTGTTCGGCGATTTTGGCTTGCTCCACGTTCATTACATCCATGATCACGCCGCCCTTGAGCATTTCGGCGAGACCGGTCTTTAGATTGGTTTTTCCTTCGGTCATGAGAACTCCTCAGATGGGAGTTCTTATACTGGGAAACGCACCGCAGGAAAAGGCCTCAGCATGGGAAAGCTCCTGCTTAACCGCGTCGGAAAGACGCCCCCTGAGGCCTGAAAAACCGAGCGGAGCCAGTTCCTTGAGGCGACGGAGGGCCCTAGCATAGACCTCGGCCGCCTGCCGTTCTGCCCAACGATGGATACGCCCGTGCAGGGAGTCGGGCAGAAACGCGACCGCCAACCCCAAGGCCCAGCCCATAAGCCGGTGTGCCCAGCGAAAAGAAGGCGGGAGCATCCATTCTTCTAGCCATCCAAGATGGTGCTCTTCCTCAGCAAGAATTTCCTTCAGCAGCCGTAGACGGGGCCCCCGTGTTACCCAAACTTGCATCTGATAGATGGCTACCGCCTGTTCTTCCGCAAGCCATACTGGTTCCAATATTGACTTCAGCCCGGCATTTTTCATTGTTTACGACTTCTTAAACAACGCGCTATTGATGCGCCTTCAGTGCCTCACCGCACTCCCGAAACTTCAAAAAGTCATTTGCGTTCATCGGGCGAAAAAGCAGAAAACACTCGAGCATCTTTCTGCCAGCATCGACAAACTCACCAAGTTCGTTAACTCTGCCTGCATCAATCTTCACGCCTTCGGCATCATGACCAAGGCGCTTTACCTGCTCCCACGACGCATGAATGTGGGAAAGCATTTTTTGCTCGCGAGTTCGAAGCACGTGAAAAATCGCCTCCATTAGATCTGGATTCGCTTTGTATAGAGTGGTGTCGCGGTCACTTTCTCCGACAATTTCAATCACACGGTAGTCTACAAGATCCTTTAACGTAATGCTCATCAACGCCTTGGAAACTCCTGTGCGCTTCATTAATCGACCCGCATCTAAGGGCTCCGCAGCCAGAAACAAGTGCAGCCAAATCTTTCCGTGGATCTTCTTAAAACCCCAGTAACGCATAAACTCGCCCACCTGCTCGGCAAGCTCGTCGAGCTCCGGTGCTACGCCGTCCAATCGCTTCTTCATTAATAGTGTCTTTGCCATAAGCTCATGCTACCTTAGTTTAAGAAACTGTAAACAAAAATATTACAGATTTGTAATAATTAACCACATCTATGAAAAAAGTGCAACGAGCCATATGTTGGATCCGCAGAGACCTGCGCCTAACCGATCACACCGCTCTTAATGCGGCGCTCGGAACCGGAAAATCCGTGGCCGTAGCCTTTGTGTTCGACCCGGATATACTCCGCGAGCTCCCCCAAAAGGCCGATCGCAGGGTCACCTTTATTTTGCGAGCCCTACAAGAGATCGACCAGCAGCTTCGGGAACGCGGGTCCTGCTTGGTGGTTCGTTACGGCCGCCCAGAAGTGGAGATCCCCCGATTGGCCAAGGCTCTCGGCGCCCAACTGGTAACCACAAACAGGGACTACGAACCCAAAGCGAAAGCACGGGACTTGGCCGTAGGAAAAGCTCTTGAGGAACAGGGCGTTCTCTTCGACTCCTTCAAGGATCAAGTCGTCTTTGAAGGTCACGAGATTCGAAACAAAAAAGGCGAACCCTACCGGGTCTTTACCCCTTGGGCCAAGGCCTGGACGCAAGCACTGAAACCCGAGCACTTCGCCTCAAGATCGACGCCACTAAGAAACCTCGTGGCGAGGCAGGAGCTGGAAAGACTCAGTCACCCTTGGAGCGCCAAGGCACTGGGTTTTTCAGAAACAACCCTTTGGATTGATGCGGGAGAGTCCGCGGCCAGAAAACTCCTCCACTCCTTTGACCCCAACACCTATGAGAAATTGCGTGATTTCCCCGCCTCCCATGGCACCTCAGGACTATCGGCACATTTGAGATTTGGAACAATCTCCGTTCGTGAATGCGTGCGATACGCATTGGATCACCCCACTAAAAAAACCTGGCTCAAAGAACTGATCTGGCGAGAGTTCTATCAAATGATACTCGACCAATTCCCTCATGTGGCGGAAGGCTCATTTAAAAAGGAGTTCGACCAAATCCAATGGCCGGGGAAGGAATCTCATTTCCAGGCCTGGCAAGAGGGACGCACCGGATTTCCGCTCGTCGACGCAGCCATGCGCCATTTCAATGAAACCGGATGGATGCACAATCGTCTCCGAATGGTCGTGGCAAGTTTTCTCGTGAAAGACCTTCTGATCGATTGGCGCAGGGGTGAGCGCCACTTCGCTCACCATCTGCTCGACTTTGATCTCGCCTCCAATAATGGTGGCTGGCAATGGTGCGCCAGCACTGGTTGCGACGCGCAGCCATGGTTTCGCATCTTCAATCCCTGGACTCAAAGCAAGAAATTCGATCCCAAAGGGCTATTTATCCAACGCCACGTTCCCGAGCTTCGCACCGCTCGGGACTTTCATCTGCCCGGCAATTTTCCCGGGAACTATCCGAAACCCATCGTTGACCATGCGACGCAGAGAAAACTTGTATTGAGCCTATTCAGCAAGGTGAAATGAAAACCATGAAGAAGAAACCGCTTGGAGGAATTAAGTCCGGCATGTTCGCGCGGGGGCTCTCTCTCGCTTCGATGGGCATGAAAATCGGTGCCACGGTGGCCGGGCAGGCCATGGGCGATCTCCTCTCCGGCGATGCAGAGAAGGTCGCTCGCCGTCAAAAAAGCCTCCTGCAACAAGCGGAACTCCTCACCCAAGAATTAGGCAAACTGAAGGGCTCTCTGATGAAAGCAGGGCAGATGCTTTCGATCTATGGCGAACATTTCCTGCCACCGGAAGTGAATTCAGTTTTGAAGCGCCTGCAGTTCGAAACCCCGCCTCTCGAATGGAAGGAAGTGGAAAAGGCCCTGAACCGAAGTCTCGGCAAAGAGCGCATGGCGCTCCTAGACATCGACCCCGAAGCCCACGCGGCGGCGTCGCTGGGACAGGTGCATCGCGCCCGAGTGCTCCGATCAGGTCGCGAAGTTGTGATTAAAGTTCAATACCCCGGCGTGGACAAAGCGATCGGTTCCGACATCGCCACCCTGCGATCCCTCTTCGCGATGTTGGAGCTTGCCCCGAAAATGCCCGAACTTGATCAGGTGTTTGCTGAAATTAAGGAAATGATGGAGCAAGAGCTCGACTATCAGCAGGAGTTGAAAATGCTCCGCTATTTTCGTGAGCGCTTTTCCGGCGACTCCCGTTTTCTTTTCCCTGAGCCCTTAGAGGAGTTTTCTACCAAAAAGGTGCTCACAATGGAGTATCTACCGGGTGTGAAAATCGATGGAGAAGAAGTGGCCGCACTTCCCCTCAAACGCAGGAATTCGATTGGAGAGGCAGCTCTCGATCTCTACTTCCAGGAACTCTTTCGGCTAGAACGAGTTCAGACCGATCCCCATTTCGGAAACTACCGGGTGAAAATCGGCGATTCCACTGATCAGCTGATCCTCTACGATTTCGGTGCCGTGCGAACTTTGGAACCCATCTTCATGGAGCATTACAAGGCGATGCTCCGAGCACTGCTCCACGGCAATATGCCTGCCTTTGAAAGTGCGGCGGAGCGTCTTGGCGTTTTGAAGCCCAACGACCCTGCGGAATTAAAGGCCGTTTTTCAGGAACTTTGCACTCTGATTATGGAGCCATTCTCCCAGGAAAAGCCCTATGCTTGGGCCGAAACGGACCTGCCTCGAAGGTGTATCGATAAGGCATTGGAGCTGAAACGCTGGCCGCTCCGGCAACCCCCGCGGGAAATCGTATTTTTGGACCGAAAGATGGCTGGAATGTTTACGTTCGAGGCGGCCTTGAAGGCGAAATTTTCCCCACGCGAACTGATGAAGAAATACCTCTGACTCAAAGAACGCAATTCTTGGAAAGATCGCGGGTAATGTTCTTTTGGTGCGCCTCTAAAGTGCCGCCGCCGATCTCCAGCAGCTTTGCATCCCGCCAGAGGCGCTCCACCACATACTCACCCACATAACCGTAGCCCCCCAGAACTTGAATCGCCCGGTCAGCCACATTCTTACCCATGGAGGAGGCGAAGAGCTTCACGCCGTCGGAATCCAAACGGTTCCCTTCTTTGGTGAGATCCATCCTGCGTGCGGTATCGTAGACATAACAGCGAGCCGCTCGGAACTCTGCATAGCTATCGCCAATGTATCTTTGAATTTGCCCGAATCGATTCAGAGATTCGCCGAAGGCTTGCCGCTCACCAGCATACCGATTCATGACCTCGATGCTGCGCATGGCAATGCCGAGACTCATGGCCGCCAAGGTGAGACGCTCGAGCTCGAGATTTCGCATCATGTGCAAGAGAGATTCTCCTTCGGAACCCACAAGATTTCCCGCCGGAACACGGCAGTTGTCGAACACCAGCTCCGCCGTGTTGGAGGCACGCACACCTGCCTTGTCGCGAATCTTTTGGCCAACCGAATACCCCGTGCAGCTTCGATCGACTAAGAAGGTGGAAATCTTCGGCTTCGCGGCTCCGGGAGCGTCTGTGCGAGCATAGACCCAGACCACGTCGGCAGGAGTGCCTTCGTCGTCGATGGTGCCGTTTGTGATCCACATCTTTCGTCCGTTGAGGATCCAATGGTCACCTTGCCGAACAGCCCGGGTTTCCATCCCCATAACATCCGTTCCCACCGCTGGCTCGCTGATCGCCATCGCGCCAATCCACTCGCCGGAACAAAGCTTGGGAAGAAATTTTTTCTTCTGCTCAAGACTTGCATTCACTTGCACGTTGTTCACGCAAAGCATCGAGTGAGCGAGATAAGCGAGCGCAAAACCTGGATCTGCCCAAGAGAGCTCTTCGTGCACGATGGTGGCAGCCACCGCATCTTGCCCGGATCCGCCGAAATCCTCACCTGCCGTGATGCCAAGCAGGCCCAGTTCGCCGAGCTTGCGGAATAGAGGTAGATTAAACTTTTCTTTCCGGTCGAATTCGAGGGCCTGAGGCTCCACCTCAGCCTTCACGAAATCACGCACCATTTCGCGGAGCATTCGGTGCTCTTCTGTGGGGTTGAAGAGATCAAAAGATTGGTAGTCGCGCATGAATGCCACTATAGCAACGGCACCCGAAAACATCTATATTCGAGGGCTTATGTCGATCCGCGTGCTCGCCGTTTTGGTGCTCTGCAACGGCCTTTGGGCCACGAACCCCCTCATGGGGAAGTTCGTGCTAGAGGCCTACACTCCGCTTCAGGCCGGTTTTCTCCGCTACTTCTCTGCGTTTGTAGCTGCCGTCACCTACGGTATCTGGGTGGCCTGGCGCAATCCTGATTCCGTAGCTCCGAGCCTAAACCAAGGGTTAAAAAAAGAGTCGCTGCGGTGGTTGGTTCCTGTGGGGTTGATTACTTTTTTTCTCTCCCCTTTCTTTGCCTATAACGGACTTGCCCTATCCACCAGTTCAGCCAACGCCCTAGTGGTTGCGATGGAGCCCATTTTCGCGGCCCTAATGGCGTGGTTCTTTCTAGGCGAGAAACTAGGGAAATCCTGGTTTCTCTCCATCGCGCTCGCAGTGGTTGGTTTTCTCCTTCTGAGCCGCCTCGACCCGCGAGACATCGTGGGATCCATGGCCATTTTCAATATAGGAAACATATTCTTTCTTTGCCAGATGCCGGCGGAGGCCTTCTATTCCATCGCCAGCCGAAAACTTGTGGGACGCTTGAGTCCCGTGGCAATTTTCGGGTTCGCAATTCCTTGGGGAGTCCTGGCTCTTAGCTGCGCCTCCCTGCTGGCGGGCGGATTTCCCGACCTATCCCTCATGACGCCCAAAGCATTTCTGGGCACCATTTGGACGGGGGTTCTCTCCACCACGTTCGGCTACATCTACTGGTCTAGGGCCCTAGTGGACGCACCTGTGGCTCCCGTGGCGCTCACGCTTTTCGTGCAGCCAATTCTCGGAAGCCTTCTAGGGGTGTTTGTGCTGAAAGAGGAAATGACACCGCTTCAAATTGCCGGAGCGGGAGTGATCATATCGGCACTCGTGATTCAGACAACGCTCGAGATCAGGAAGAAAAAGGAGTCACCATGAGCCTTGCCTTGCCCACCACCAGTGGAAAACTCTTTCTGCCAAAGAAGCCTGGGGCCCCGTTTACGGTTCTCTACTTCTACCCAAAAGACCACACCTCGGGATGCACTCGCGAGGGACATGATTTCGCTGCACTTCACCAGAAATTTCGCAAACTCGGCGCCCAGGTTTTTGGCGTGAGCCGCGACTCACTGGCGAGTCATGAGAAGTTTAAAGCAAAGCATGACTTTCCCTTTGAGCTCGTGAGTGATGAAGACGAAGCACTTTGTAAAGTGTTTGACACGATTCATGAGAAGAACATGTATGGCAGGAAGGTTTTGGGAATTGTGCGGAGCACGTTCCTGCTCGACGCCAAAGGAAAAACCCTTCGGGAGTGGCGAAAAGTTAAGGTGGACGGGCATGCCGAAGAGGTGCTTGCGGCGCTTGAGGAGCTCAGCTAGGCTCGCTCCAACAACGCCAGAATCTCTGCGTGCCTCGTGAGCGGAAAAAAATCAAAAGGCGTAAGACTCACCACGCGCCAGCCTTCGAGCGCCAGAATATCTCGACGTAAAGTTCCCGGACTGCAGGAGAGATAGGCGATTCTTTCCGGTCGCGCCTTTTCTCGGATCCATTCCAAAACCTCGTCCTCCAAACCCAGCCGAGGAGGATTCGCCCAAAGCACGGAATTTCTTCCCGCTAGCCAAGCATCGAGCTGTGGCACTCGCTCGGAGCAGCGTCCTCGAAGCACAAGAGCGCCGGGCGCATTTTTCTGGCAGGCCGCCACGGCGCCGCCACCTAATTCCACTCCCACCACGTCGGCGCCCGCTTGGGCCCACATTCGCAGAGTGAATCCGAGGCCCGAGCAGAGATCCACCACCACGTCACCTTTGGTAGGCCTCAAGAAACGCGCGGCATCTTCCACCGACTCCCGGTAGAGCTCGGGAATGAGCTGTTGAAAAGAGTCCGGGCCATACCAAAGATCAAGCACCGGATCGTGTAGGAGGCTAGGCCCGTAGATGGGAAGCCAGCCCTTGGCATTCAAAACCCGGTCGCCAGCGGAAGCGTGAACATTCAGAAGCGCGGCCTCCGCGATCGTGCCTGCTAGTGCCTTCTGAATTGCTCCCCCCACTCGATTGACCCACTCCTGCGCCACTTTTAAGTCGCTCTTCACCACGAGTCCGAGGAATCCACCGCTCACTACCAGAAACGAAAGCGGCATCTCTTTAGGGAGTATAGGTTGAAGGCGTCGGAACACTTCGTTCCACCGTGGGTCGTGAACTGGGCAATCCGGGATCGCCACGAAGTCAGGCTTTTTTCGTCCAGGCCTGCGCCTCATTACTCCAAAATGCCAGGAGTTCAATTTCCACTCGGCATGCAAGGTGATCCGTCGGCGATAGCCAAGCCTCCGATCCGCTTGAGGACCTTTGATTGGCTTCCAAATCTCAGGGCCCACGCCAGGAAGAAGGCCTACGAGAGCCTCCGACTTGTGCCGCAAACTTTCCTCCAGGGACATTTCGCGATGCTCACACGCGGGGCATGCAACAACGCAACCCTGAGGAATCATTTCTTCTGTTCCGTTTTTACAGGCTTGGGAGCGATCTTGATCGCGCCCTCCACGGGGCAAACCTGGACACACAGGTGCTGGTCATCACAAGTGTCAGAGTCAACCACATGCACCGTGCCACCCAAAATAATACTTTGCGTGGGACATGCCACCACGCAAGCCCCGCAATTCGTGCATTTTGCGGTGATGACCGAAGCCATCCTATTTTTTTGCCGCCACGGGAATCTTGCCCGTGAGGTCCTTGATGGCGGCCTCAAACTCCGCAAGCTTCGCCATGTAGGCATCCGCATCCGCGGGAACACGCCGCTCTTTAAGCATACGGGCGATCTTCTCTTCCAATTCCTTAATGTGACCTTGAAGCTCCACGTTCACGGCCCGAAGCTTCTGCACTTCACCCGGATCCAAAAGCTTGATCTGCCCTTTAAGGGCCTCGATCTCTTTGTCGCGAGCGGCCAGCTTGCTCTTCAGCTCTTTCGGATCTTCATCTTCCTCTGCGGCAGAAGCGGCATCCTTGAAGTGGGCTAATGCGGAAGGAAGATCGGAGAAAATAGACACTACAGGCGGCTTCGCGAAGGAGGCGATCGACCTCTTTAATTCCTCGTCCACGCAGAGCACGGCCAGACGTCCAGACAGCTCCCGGGCGAAAAGGTCGAGAACTGCGAGTTCGCGAATCACGTCGCTTTCGATTTTCCCCGTGCCTTCGAGTTGGAGAAGGATCTGGTTCTTACCATCGCGAAACAGCTTGGTAATTCCCGCCTTGAGCACACTCAGGTTGCGAATATCCACCGGGCCATCCACCCGGAGCACATTCACTCCATCCTGAAGACTCAATGCTACTTTCATCTAGTGAAGCTTGGCCCTGTAATAAAGCACCCGCATAATATCTCGCCGGGAGATAATCCCCACTAAGCGCCCGCCGCCGTCGACCACCGGCAACCGCCTGCATTTAAGATCGATAAATTTATTGAGAATATCCTCAAGCGGAGTGTCGTCGGTCACGGCTTCCACTGCCGAGGTAAATTTAATCCCCGCCTTGAAGAGATCCGCCGTTACGGCTCTCTCCTTACCCACATGGGCGATGATATCGTATTCAGAAAGAATACCGATCATCTTGCCGCCCTTGTCTACAACGGGAAGTCCCGTGATCTTGTTGTTTACAAGAAGCTTCACCGCATCTTCGAGGTTCATGTCGTCGCGCGCGACCACCAACTTGCTCGACATAATGTCTTTTGCTGTTGTTTTATCTGCCATGGGGAAATTGTATCCCCCCTACCGCGTCAAAGAAAGCACCTCTAAATTTGACTTAAAGTGTCAAATCCCTGAACCTTAATCATATGCCGGAACCACGAGTGCATCTGCTGCTCCAGGATTGCTTGCGACCGCTTCGGCTGAAGCCCACCGCTCGTGATACACTCCGCGAGTTTATCGACATCGATGTCACCGCCGACGACCTGGTTCGAATCCTGAATCGAAACCTCGCCTATCGCGATATGTTTGAGCGTTTCGTGCAGAAAAAAATCAAGCCCCCGTCCGGAGGCGAAAAGAAAGACGGCGAAGTCAAAGAGCCGAGCCCCACCCATCGTTTGGTGTCGCTCCTCGGAATGATCGGCAGCCGGAACTTTATTCTCGCCCTTCGCATGGGACGCCTCCATACGGGGAAATTTCCTGTTCAAGAAGACGGCGGCGTAGACCTGAAGGCGGGCGACTTCCTCAAACGAGCCACCGAAATCGAGGAACAGTGGCAAAGGAACGGATTCGAGTACGGCGAGACCGCCTTCGCCGGCGGAGTCCTTCACGACATGATCCTCAATTTGGCGAGGCAGAAGAAGGACTCCAAAAAACTAGAAGAGTCTCTTCAATTTAACTGGAAACAAGGCCTCCGAATGACGGCGGCCGCCCATCAACTTGCCATCCGCGTAGGTGGATTCGCATTTCTCAAGTTTGCCGCCGCCGGCGCCCTTTCGGTGTGGGCCGGGCGGTCTTTGATGGAATTTGCGTTCCCGGGCGATCAGGAGGCTCGGTCTTGGGCTGAATTTCAGACCAAATTTGGACCGTGGGAAGAAATTAACCCGACCGCTTTTCGCGTTTTAGAGCTCGACGTAATGGGGGTTCAACACGAGGAAGTTGCGGCCTGGGCCCTGGAGTATTTCGATGTGTTTCAGGAATTCGCACCGGCTGTGCGCTGGTATCGCGAACCGTATCAATTGAAGAACTCAGGGGATCGCAACCTGTGGCACTTCGCCAGCCTGCTCAACCTGGCCAGTAAAATGGGGCGGGCCTGGAGACTTCCCCAGGATGAGAAAGACGCCACGATTCAGGCCTGGGCCAAAGAGCATCCGGAGCTGAAGCTGCGCCCGAAATCGATCCACGAGGCGTACCGGGCCGCGATGACGATGAAGTAATTAGAAGAGCGCCTCGATCTTCTTCCAAAGCACCGGGCTCAGCGTATCATTACCAATCAAAGAAATCGTTTCGGTCTCCTGACCGCCCTTCCGCCTTTTCATGGGCGATGGAAGTGCTCCCTCTCCGCCAAACTTCGTGAGCCACTCACGGCGAATCGCGAGCGAGTTCGATATGAGAACTTTTTCCCCGTCCTGCACCTTCTCCCTGCGCGACACATACTCGAAGGGACTCATCACATGGTAGGGAGCGCCAGTCTTGGTGCGATCCAGGGACTGATAGCCGATGTCTTTGATGTAGCGGAATTTGCGTTTTCCCGGCTCACGACTGGTAACGATAAGGTCCAGCTCGCCCTGCAGGAATTCTTCCTCGAGGTTCGACAGGTCATAGACGTCGATCTCCACGAGTCCAACCCCCATCCTATCGAAAAACTCTTTCAGGATCGGCATTACCACCGGCACCACGCCTTCCAGCGTTCCGATCTTCAGTTCCTGGGTATGTGCCGTCTGGAGCAAGTCTCCGAGTTCTCGATCGAGGCTACGTAGATTACGGCTATAGAGTTCGGCCAAGCGAAATGCCAATGGGGTCCACCCACTCTTGCGGCGAGCGGTGCGGTCGAGCAATACCACATTGAGCACCCCTTCGACTTTGCTCACTACCCGCGAGAGCTGCGGCTGAGACAGCCCCACGTGAATCGAAGCACTCGAGAGATTCTTGTAAGCAACGGCCCGACTGATCACGCCTAGTTCGTCGAAAATTCTTTCCATGGCGCCGTTATGTATAACTTGAATATTAAATTGTAAACTATCAATTGTGCAGCTGGCCCGCCTTTAAGCCATATATAGGTGCATGAAATGGCTTTTGACCCTCTTTGCTTTCTTCTCCGTGTCGGCCCACGCCACAGGGTATGTGTGCGAATCCACCAGTCGCGACCTCGTGGCCCGCGTTTTTGAAGACAAGATTCAATCCGGACAGGCCGTGATGATTCTTTCCAACCCTCGTCTCAGCGAGGGCAATCGATTGATCGCACGTTTTGTAAAGGTGGAGGGATTCACCACGAACGATAAAGCGACCTATCAGGCTCAACCGTCACTGGATGCCCGTCCCGCGCACTGGGATCCGGAAGAAACCGTATCGGGCATTCCGCTCCAGGATGTGTCGCTCTTTAGGCTGGTGGTGGAGTTTGCCTGGGGTCGCCCCCGCCTCAACGGCGAATACGTGCCCGGTAAGATTCTGATCACCACTGTGAAAAACGAAATCAAGGAAGTGTTGATCGACTGCTATTTCTACAGCAAAGACCAATCCTAGATCGAGAGCCCGAACACGGAGAACAAAGCTGGCGTACAGTCGGGCCGGACGAGTTCTAATTCACCCTAAAGCCATTCTTCGTTACAATTCTTGCATGAAGGCCATGCAAAACCTCTACAAGACCTTTCTCCTGCCCGCTGCCGTGGTGTTTGTGGCGCTCATGCTGAGATATTTAAGCGCCCACGTGCCGATCCTCGATACTCGATTCTTTTATTGGCCCGAAGAAGCCGGCGCCTACTTTCTCAGCCTCACCGCCAGTCAATCAGGACAAGTGCAAGCCGTAGCGCTTGTGGACCTATTTGCGTTCATTCCGCTGTATTGGCTGCAATTGCGGGTGCTGTCGGCCGGAGATCGTCCACTGCCTGGAAAGATGAGAGCGCTTGCGTTTACGTCTGCTTTTTTCGACGCAGTTGAAACAATTCTCATCCTCAGCTTACTTGGGGGCAGAACAGCCGCGCCGATCGTCGCCACGGTGGCGCTTTCCGTAAGTACTTCCCTCAAATGGCTCTCCTTGGGCGGATGGCTGAGCCTATTCGTCCTTCGGCGTTTGGGGGGGCGGTAAAGATTCCCCTTCCTGGAAAACCGGGTCCCGATTCAAAACCTGAGCCTTGGATTTGTTGCGGCTCACTTCCTTCGCTCGCCGCGCTTTCCTCTTCGACTTGGCGCGTCGATTTTTCTTTTTCTTGCTAACTGTTTCTTCAACGGCACCCTTTTTAGGGGCTGCCAAGAGACCGGCAGGCGCCACACCCATTAGAGAAGTCATCAGGATCAAGGCCAAAGTCTTCATCAATCATCTCCCCGGATTCTTTTTGAGGTTGGGATCAGAATAGCCTATAGAAATACTCTCACCAACAGGAGATCCCGAACCATGTCGCGCGTTATCAGCATTCACTACACTCTTACCAACGACTCCGGCGAAGAGCTCGACAGTTCTCGGGGCGGCGATCCCCTAACCTACCTAGAAGGCGTCGGAAACATTATCCCTGGCCTCGAAACAGAGGTGGCCAAACTTCAGTCTGGTGAGAAAAAAACGGTGAAGGTAAAAGCCGCCGATGCCTATGGCGAAAAGCGACCGGACCTGGTGATGGAAGTTCCTCGCAGCCAGTTCCCTGCCGACATTCAGATCAAGGTAGGAGACCGTTTTCAAACTCAACACGGACCTCATGCCCCCGTGTTTCAGGTTAAAAAAGTTACTGATAGCCACGTCACGATCGACGGGAACCACCCTCTTGCCGGTGTAGACCTCACTTTTGCCGTTGAGGTGACTGAGGTACGAGCTGCCACCGAAGAGGAAGTGGCCCACGGCCATGCCCACGGCCCCGGCGGCCACCACCATCACTAATTGATGGACCGAAAACGCTCAGGACTCCTGTTTGCGCTTCTCTCTTACCTGATCTGGGGAGTGAACCCCCTCTATTGGAAAATGCTCCGTCACCTAAACGGCGTGGAGATCACTCTTCATAGAGTGATCTGGAGCGGAGTATTTCTCGTAGCGGTATTGGCCTGGCGCCGGAAGCTTCCCGTTTTCATTTCCATGATACGCTCCACCCGCCTTGTGGCGCTGCTCCTCCTTAACTCAGTTTTCCTCGGAATCAATTGGGGCGTTTATGTGTGGGCGGTTAATTCGGGAAAAATCGTGGAGTCAAGCTTGGGCTACTTCATTCTCCCTCTCTTTACACTTGCCCTGGGGGCCCTACTTTTTCGTGAACCGCTCAGCCGCAAGCAGTGGGCGGCGGTGAGCCTAGCGGCGGCCGGAGTGGTGCTCATGATCATTCGCACCGGCTCTGCCCCGTGGATCGCGCTTATTCTCGCCACTTCTTTTGCCATCTATGCCGCCATCCGCAAAAGCATGCATTCATCGGAAACTCTTCCCACTAGCGCCTGGGAGGTGGTGCTTCTCTCCGGCCCGGCGGCTCTCCTTTTGTTTTCCACCGCATCGCTTGACTCCTACTCCACCCGCGACGCCCTACTTTTGATTTTTTCTGGTGTGGTAACCGCCACACCGCTCGTGCTCTACATGGAAGCCACCAAACGACTTCCTCTTTCAACCGTAGGGTTCACGCAATATCTCTCCCCGTCGATTCAGTTTCTTCTTGGTGTATTTTTCTTTGATGAGCCCTTTGGATCGGAGCAGGCCATCGCCTTTGGCTGCATTTGGTTGGCACTGACCCTTTATTCCATCGACATTCTGAAACGATCAAACCCAGCTTCCGAGACTCTCCAATAGCTGCACCCAACGGTGGTTTTCCGGAACAAGCCGCGCGGGCCCCATGATGTCGCCGATGGGCGCCTGCTTCACCTTTCCTTCTCGGAAAACCGTACACATCCCCCACTTCCCATCGAGCGCGAGCCTAGCGGCCTCTACTCCCATGGCCAAAGTTAGAAAGCGATCCGTGGGCGTGGGGTGTCTGCTTCGCTGAAGATGTCCCAGAACCACTTGCCGGGACTCCCACCCTGTTTCCCTTTCTAGCCACTGTGCAAGCCCGTGGGCTACCCCTCCAAACCGTTCCTCTTGAGGTGCGCCTTTCACACGAAACGCAACTTGCGCCGTTTCGCCTTCAGCTCGCGCCCCTTCCGCCGCCACAATCATCAAACCTCGGGCGCCAGCTGCTTGTCTCGATTTCACAAACTCAAGAAGTTTCCCGCGATGAAACGGACGCTCCGGAATCAACACGGCATCAGCATAAGATGCGATACCGCCGCCCAAGGCAATCCAGCCAGCCGTGCGCCCCATGGTTTCCACAACGATGATGCGTCGGTGCGCGTCGGCAGTGGCGCGGAGTGCGTCAACGGAATCGGCCACCACGGAACAGGCCGTATCAAATCCGAATGTGACTTCGGTTCCGGACAAGTCGTTATCGATGGTTTTCGGCACACCGATGAGAGGAATCTCACTGGCGAACGGCTTCAATCCAGCAAAAGTTCCGTCACCACCGGCGGCAATTAGGCCGTCGAGCCGCAGTGCCCGATACTTTTTCAAAAATTCTTCCTCTCTTCCGCCGGTGCCGCTCCGATTGGAGGTGCCTAAAAAAGTACCCGCTTGGGAGTGAAGATTCTCGATACACGCTCGCGTGATATCTCGAGTAACTCCTTGAAAAATACCCTCAAACCCATCACGAATGCCCACCACCTCGTGCCCCGCCGCAAGCAAAACCCGGCTGGAAGCCTCTATGATTCCATTTAATCCGGGAGCATCACCCCCGCCAGTGAGAAGTCCAATACGCATTCTTTTATTCTACAACGAATTACGAACTTGAACCCGCTCATCGCTAACGAAATAATGGTTCCATGAAAAAAATTTGGGACCTCATCGTGATTGGATCCGGCCCCGCCGGCCAGAGAGCCGCCGTTCAGGCAGCAAAAATCGGAAAATCGGTCTTGGTGGTAGAACGAAACCGTGTGGGCGGAGGCTGTCTTCACTGGGGCACAATCCCCAGTAAAACTCTTCGAGAGGCATCGCTAGATCCATCATTGGGTCGAAATCTGAAGACGCTGCTCGCACGGAAGGATTCTGTCATCCGCAACGAAACAGCGGTGCTCCGCAACCAGCTCGAGCGGAACAAGATCGACTATGCCACTGGCGAAGCCAGCTTTCTCGATGCCCACACCTTAGTAGTGAAAAATGGAACGAAGTCGTCCCAGGCGCAAGGCAAGTTCATCGTGATCGCAACCGGAACCAGCCCTATCCGCGACTCGCAGTTCCCCTTTCATCACCCCCGGGTTTTTGAATCAGACTCGATCCTGAAAATGAAGAAGCTCCCGAAGAGCCTTATCGTGGTGGGGGCCGGAGTAATCGGATGCGAATACACCAGCATCTTCGCTCAACTAGGCGTGAAAGTGACCTTAGTGGACCGCCGCAAAGAGCTTCTGCGGATGGTCGACGGGGAAACAGTGGACCAGCTTCTCGCTGTTTTCCGGCAGAATAAGGTCGATGTGGTTCTCGGTGCCGAACTATCAGACTGGATGGCGAACGCGCGCGGCGCTAAAGGATCTGCGAAGTTATCCTTGAAGGTGAATAGCCGTCGTCGCCAGTTCGACGCCGCTTTTATCTGCATGGGCCGTGAAGGCAACACGAGTGGGTTGAATTTGGAAAATGCGGGACTAAAGGCGCAGCCTCGGGGCCTGATTGAGGCAAACCCTCAAACCTTTCAAACCACCGTCGCCCACATCTACGCGGTGGGCGACGTGATCGGCGCGCCCGCCCTGGCCGCCACCAGCGCTGAACAAGGGGTGATCGCCGCCTGCCACGCATTCGGCATCGCCCACGCGCCATTTCCCAAGGCCTTTCCCTGTGGAATCTACACGATCCCAGAGCTAGCGAGCGTGGGCCTGAGAGAAGAACAATGCAAGGAGCAAAACATCCCGTATTTTGTTGGAAGAGCCCATTTCCGAGAGCTAGCCCGAGGTCAAATCAACGGCGACAGTAACGGTCTTCTTAAACTTATTTCCCATCGGAAGACCGGCGAAGTGCTGGGCATTCACGTTTTCGGCTCGGCGGCGAGCGAACTCATTCATATTGGCCATTTGGCTATGGCGCTGGGAGGTGGGGTGGAATTCCTTGCGGGAACCGTCTTCAACTACCCCACTTTTGCGGAGGCCTACAAGGTGGCCGCCCTCCAGGCATTAAATCAGATGCGACAAAACCCCTGACTCCGGGCCTCGTTCAGCCACTCTACGATTATTAAGAAATTCTTAAGAGCAGGTTCAAACTCCCATCGAAATCTGTCTCCGCTTGGATACGGTTTCACTCGATCTCGATTGTGTCGCTTTTATAGCTGGTATTCTGGAGCAATACCGGAGCCCTCATGAAGCAACTCGATTTACAGTACGCGAGCGGCATAGTGATAACGATGGTACTCGCCGCCTACGACCCTCTATGGATGTTCATAATTCCCTCGATCATCATTGCCCACAAATCTTGGGTTCAGATGGGTGTAAAAGAGGCGCAACGCCACCTCGAAAAAAAGATTGATGCATTGACCGCAATTCTCGAGGCCAAGGAACGATCCAAGAAAAAGGATCATTTGGCTATCGCGTGGGATTCCGTGAAAGCCGACGACGCCCCTCCTTCTCCCCCTCCCGGCATCACTGTGCCTGATGAATCAGGTCCCGTGGTGCTCCAATTCCCCCAGCGTAACGGCCGCGCCCATGAGGTGTTAGGCGTTCCAGAAGACGCGAATACGATCCTAATCAAACGAGCGTTTCGGCACTGGATCCAACAGTATCACCCCGACAAGCCCCACGCCGGGAGCGACGTGGAGATGGCAAGAAAGCTAACCGAAGCGCGGACTGAGCTTCTGCGCCGCCGGCTGATCCGCCGATATCGAAAGGCCGCTTAAACGCCCACTAACTTTCGTGGTAGGGTCGTGGACATGAAATTCATCGATCCTGCCCTGGAAGCCTATTGTGAAAAGCACACAACGCCATTCCCTTCTATTTTTCAGCGCCTTAGGGATGAAACCTGGCGACACACCGAAATTCCCCAGATGCAAGTAGGAGTCCTGGAGGGCTCCTTTTTGCAGATGCTGGTTCGCCTCCTCAACGCGAAGACAATTCTTGAAATCGGCACTTTCACGGGCTGGAGCGCCATGGCGATGGCGGAGGCCATGCCGGAGGATGGGCGTCTCTACACCTGTGATCTAGACCCCCGTCACACCGACGTTGCCGAACGTTTTTGGAAAGAAAGCCCCCACGGCAACAAAATCGAACTCCGGCTGGGGCCAGCGCTCGAGACGATTCCCTCTCTGCCCAATGAACTCGACATGGTTTTCATCGATGCCGACAAGAACAATTATCCGGCTTATTGGAAAATGTGTCTTCCGAAGGTGCGGAAGGGCGGCCTCCTCGTGCTCGACAATATGCTCTGGAGCGGACGGGTGCTGACTCCTGAAGATGAGCGCGACCGTGCGCTGGTGGAAACGGCTCAAATGGTGATCCGAGAGCCGAAGGTCATTTGCGGTATGTGGCCGATCCGGGATGGAATTCTAGTGGCGCAAAAGATCGACTGACCGGAAAATTTCGCCGAACAGTTTGCCGGGTGTAAAACTTTTCGACATCGAAAACCTGAATTATTTACATGATTTTGGTGGCGCAGCGTCTAGCTGAAACGATATAATCATACGGTCCATCTAGTGGAAGCTATTTAATGCGAATGTTGAAGTTACAAACCTGGACTCTCTGCGCATCGCTCGGCGTGCTCGCCTCGTTTTCTGCGTTCGCACTCCCCTCCCCGCACCCGTTTCTCGCTCCCAATGAGATGGCCGTAAGAGGCCAAGGAAATCACTATCTCACCAAAGGAAGCGATCAGACTTTTTCCGATGAACGGACTGGGAATTGGGCGGTAGGATTTCGTGGAAACAGGATTTTTCGTGGTCCCGAACTCGAAGCGGCAATCGACGGCGACGTGATGGTGGGGCTCAGAAAGCGAAACTACCGATACTTCAATATTCGAGAGTTCCGAGTAAGCGATCACCGCGAGGAAATTCGCGGACATTTTGGCCGAAAGCTCCATGCTTGGAACGAGCTCGACACCTGGTGGAGTCTCGGCATGTTTCAGCCACGATTCCGATGGGATTACCTTGAAGAAGTGGAAAACGGATTGTTTGGCGCTTTCCTGGAGCTGAAAAACGGTCCCTGGAATCTTTTGGGATTTGTAACCGCTGTTTCGATTCCGGAGCAAGGCGCCCCCTTTGAGCTCACCAACAACGGCGACTGCAACACCACCTCTCCCTGGTTCAGTTGCCCCAACAGCCAGATATCGCTCTTTAACCAGCCCACACGGGTAAAATTCCGTCTCGACACCCCCAACGTGGGCACCTTGATCAACAATGAGGGCTTTGGATTTGTGGCCGCTTTCGATCGCGGCACAGGAGTTTTCGGGCGTCTTGCCTATAATTGGAAACCCATGAACCAGCTTCTCCTCGCCTATGAGGGCCGTCTCGACTTGAGCACGCTCGATCTTCCAGCCGTGCTCCATCCACGCGTGCTCTATCACCATCTGATCGGCTTCGACTTAGGGGCGAAGTCGAGTAATGGCTTCAAGCTGGCCACCTCCGTAATGCGAGAAATCCCCGAACGGGACATTACCCCTCCGCACTGGAACACCCAAGAGGCCGAGAAGGCATGGCTATGGGGCGCCACTGTGGGCCATGACCTCATTGGCCGCGGGCGCACGGCTACCCGGTTGGAAGCTTCGTGGTTCCACCGAGAAGGCGGCAATGCTCCCGACGCAGGTCCGTTTGTAACTCCTGGCGCAAGCGTTTTCGAACCAAGGTTCGCCTTTCAAAACGCATGGAGCGTACTCGTGAAGTCGCCTCTCCTGGCCGACTGGGCTCAGTGGTTTCAGACCCAGTGGCGCGTAGTTGTAGATACTCGCGCCAACGGGAATATTCTTATGGCCGACTTCAACTTCCGCCCGCAGCCAAAGTGGCGGTTCAATCTCGGCGTGGACGTTCTCGGCTCCTCGAGCACCGACGTGGTGGACTTCATCAGCCGCTACCAACGGAATGACAGGGTAAGAGGAGGCGTAGAGTATGTTTTCTAAACGCCTTCTGATCGCCCTGATTGCCGCTTTTGCGGCTCCTGCATGCACACTCAAGCTCAATGAGGAGAAGCCAAAGACCCTTTCCATGGCCGTGAGCCCGGTGGACGAAGGCTGCCTTTCCAATGCCGATGAAGTTTTTAACCAGTTCTTCGAAGGACAGATTTCGGAGAGAGACCTCGTAGCGTTCTGGGATTGTCTCTACAAGAGCTTCGAGATGTTCGTAGAGAACACCCAAGGAAAGAGCGCCGACCACTACGCAGTAGCAGAGCTCCAGGTGTTTCTGGAAAAGTATTTCCTGGGCGGAAAGAAACTGCACCCCGAGCTCGTGAGCGAGGCGATGGCCCTCAAGCGAGCGATCGTAGGCGGTTCTTCTTCCAACATCACGAAGGCCGAACTCCGCGAAACGCTCTCCCTGATGCGAGTTTTCCGGGAGCAGTCTCTGAAAGTTCGACCGTTCATGCCGTTTTCAGAAGCCAGCATCCTTGCCAATCCGCCGTCGGAAGCCACTTTCGATGATCGCGCGCAGATTTTCCACACCGCAGCCGAGGAGATCGGACGCGCCATGAGCCGAAGCGTGGGCGAATATCCGTTCGCCAACCTCGAATCTTTACTGAAGGAGCTTGGCACCTATCTCTACGGCTCGGTTGAAAATACTTGGCTGGGCGGCGCTGTACGTTCCATCCAAATCGTGCGCGCCTCGAAAGCGATCTTGATCGGTCCGCCGGAAGATCGAATCACGAAAACGGACTGGATCAGCATTCTCCGCCTGGGCCCTCGTTACTACACGCTCTGGCTCCGCTGGTCCCTGTATTTCCGGAACGACAATACCATTTTCTGGGGCAAGGGCCTCCGGCACCTGAGCCGCTTTGCCGAGACCGCCCGCGATTATCTTCTGGAGTCGATCCAGAATCATCCAAGTCAGAAGATCTCCTTCGATGAGATCAATCGTCTTGCTCGAGCTCTGGAAGACCAAAAGCTTCTGCCCATCAAGGCTCCCACGGTGGAGGCGCTTCTGATTTCCGTAGCGGGACGCGTGTTCCGCGACCTTGAAAACCCAATCGCCGCCCCCTTCAATGGCTTCAACAAGGTGGTTGTGGATCGCCTGTTCGACCGTTGGCTGCTCTGGATCGAAGGCCAGTTCTTCCTGGAAGGATCCTTCCGTCAGATCCTCGGCGAGGACTGGGCTCATGGTTCAGTGAAAGCCCGTCGCATTCTTGCGATTCCCGAAAGCGACGGCCTTAAGTTCACCCGGTATCAAAATGAAATTTCCCTGGCCGCCATCCGGGAGGTGCGGCGTAACGTGATCAGCGTCAGCCTCGTGCACCCGGGCCAGGCCGCGCATATCGTGATCCCGAAGAATAGAGGGAATCAGGACCTCAGCCTGAGCCACCTCACCCGACTGAATTGGACTCGGGCAGCGGCGCGGCTTGTGGTGCAGGGCTACGCAGCGGAACTTGACCGCGCCAAAAACCAGCAACTTCTCTCAAAAGAGGAGGCCATGGTTTTCTACGATGAGGTTTTCCCGGCACTCCGCGACCTGGGCTTCTTGGAAACGTTCAACCGTAACACGGTGATCAATCGCGTGACCGAAGCAGACCTCTTTCTGCCCTCGGCCGATGGCGACGATCATATTTCCTCCACGGAGGGTACGGAACTGTTGGTCTTGGCTTTTTCGTCAATCGAGCGGGCCAACGCCATTCACGGCAAGATTGCTGATCTTTGCAAAGTTGCTCGTGATGTTAAGGACCGTCCCATCGACACTCGTTGTTTCCGGAAGTTTTTGGTGAGAGATATCTCCACCCACTGGGACTTCTTGCCTGGCATGCGCGATTGGTTCCTTTCCCTCCCTGAAGATCAAACTTCTGCGGCCTGGGCACACCCGGAAAAGCCGTCTGACGCCCAGAACTCGAACGAGGCGGAAGTCATGGCATCCCGCACTCCGCGCGCCGATTTCATTCATATGATCGATACGATCGTTCGCCAGACCAACGACGTTTGGAACAGGCCCGTGCTGTCGGGAGACACTCTGGGAATGGTCCTAATGATGTACTACATGGAGTCTCTGTTCTATCGGTTCGATGCGGATGGATCCGGAACCCTTTCCAAAGCCGAAGCTTGGAGCGCCTACCCCGTTTTCCGTAACTTCCTCGCGGAGAAAGCCGCTGGATTTGGACTTGATAAGGAAGAGGATTTTGAGGCCCTGTTTCACTTCCTCTTGAAGTACCAGCAACTTCCCAACGAAGGCCTTCTCAATAAACTCCGTTACTTCCGGGAACGTTATCTCTGGAAAACCAGCTACGAAACCGATCGCATGGGCGTAGCACGAATCTTTTCCCGCCTCCTCAAACTGTAGGCCCGTTAGATCCCGACTTTAGTTTTTTTGATCGGGTATTTTTATTCTTTAAATTCAAATAGTTACGGCAGTTTTTCGTGGCGCCCCGGTAAAGTTTTCCGCTGAAAGCTCCGATAAGGAGGATGGAGAACTTACGTCCCCCAGGAGCCACCGAATGAAGCTTTTTAAACGCTGGTTGGTCGCAGAATTGATCTTGGCCCTAGCCGTCCCTTCGGGCGCCGGCCTAACGGGCACTATCGCCCAAGCGGCGGAGGGCGAATCTTCGGGAAGTTCCGACTTTCTCGGCAACATCAAGGCCGGGCTCGACGGCGTGAACAACACCATGGGCCAGGTGGCCGGAACCCAAGCCCAAATGCAGCAAATGATCAACATGGCCTCCGCCATGCGGCTTTCCAATCAACGGATGACCCAGAACATGGGCGCCATCCAGGCCATAGCCGGACAGCTCGCCATGGCATTTTCGGAAGCCCAGCAGTGCCAACAAAAGGCCGCGGCCCAGGGCGCACAAAAGAAAGTTGGAAAGCAAACGAATGCGGAGATCGCTAAAACCCTAGCGATCCCTCCCTCGGAGATCGACAAGGTGGAGCCCACCTGCGCGAACTACGAAGAGATTCTGAAAACAGGAAAATTTGCGATCGACCACCTGAACCAAGCCAACACCGAGCTTTCCTGCGTGAAGCAGCTTCAGGAAAAGGTGAATCAAATTGCGGAAAGCGCAAAGACACCGTTCACCCAACTCACCCAGGCGGCCAACGAAAACTGGAATGTGCGCAAACAAGTCATTGAGCACTACGAGAGCACCGCAAAGAAAATCGACAAAGACCTCAATGGTGCCGACGGTTACAAAGCCAAGCTGGAAGGTCTGAAGAAGATTTCCTCGATGTTGACCAATGCCCTGAATGCAAGCGGTAAAGGCACCCGCGCCGCCAACGTGGACGGAGTAACCCTTGAACTTGGCCTCGCCAGACGTATCGAAGACCTCGATAAGAAGCGGAAAAAAGTGGCGAACGACTGGCATTCGAGCATCATCAACCAGAGCCTCCAGTGCTTCTACCAAGACAGCGCCCAGCCCTGCGACGCCGCCGGCAACGCCATGACACCGATCCAATGCGCCCAAGCCTATGTGAACCGAGACACAGGTGGCCGCGCTGGCGTTGCAGCTACGAACGTGCGCAACCGTCAGGAGCTCGACCGGCACCTGCGCCTCATGGGACAACATTTCAAGGAGCTTCGCCCTGGCGACGTAACGGTAACCGACATGAAGGGTTTCCTCGAGTTTTCGCGAACGTCCTTTGAGAAGGTATCCCAGAAAATGGCGCAGACCATGAAGGGCGCCAACTTCGTGGCCCCGGTGAAAGCCTCCGACGTGGCCACATTCCTGAACTCCAAAATGAAGGAGTGCTACAACAACTCCATGCGCTCGTTTGAATCGAGCCTCAAGTCAAAAGATACCGCCGAAAATTCCTACTACGGCCGTTACAACGCCATCATCGAGGAAGAAAAAGACCTCGATAACGCCGTTAACAACTGGGTGAACGTGGTGACGGAAAAAATGAACGACTTCCGCACGGCATTCACGAAAATCTACCAGAGCGATCTCCCTCAGTTTGCTCAGAACTGCGAAGCTGCCGGCAATCCCCAAGAATCGCTCAAGTGCCTTCGCCATGCGGCTCAAATCCTACGCGACGGAATCAATGGCACGGGCCGCGAAGGCATCATCACCATGTCGGTACCTGTGATGCAAACCGATGCTCAAGGAATGCCAACGGCCGGCACGTCTTCCATGCAGTGCCGTGGCTTCAACGAGTGCTTAACCACCCTCGAACGCACCAAGGAACATAACGAGCGCCAGGCTCAGAGCCAGACCCAGGAGCGCGAGAAGTTCGTTCAGAACCACAACAAAACCCTCGAAACCTCCATGGGAGCCGTGGGCGCTCAATTCAGTGCCATGGGACAAATGATTCAGCAGGCGGTTGCCGCAATGAACGGGCAACTGTCTCTTCTCGGAATTTCCGGGCTTCTCAAAACCAAACAACTGAAGGGCGAGGAGCTCGAGAAAGACGAAAAGACCGGTCTACTCAAGGCCCCCACCAACATGAAATCCGCCTTTGCTGGAAAGGGCTCGATCACAGAAATCGATGACCTTCCGAAGGCCGCTGAAGGGATCGCCAAGCGTCGCACCGAGGTGGGAAAGAAACTTCAAGCGGCGCAAGCAACTCAGTCAAAGTGTACCGTAAGTTACTCCGAACTGAAGGGCGCCCTCGGAAACTGCAAACGCATGTGCAGCGATGGAACCCTAAAAGAGATCTTTACCAAGGCGGAGCGAGCTTTTGTTGCCTCAAAAACTGAGCCCGAAAAAATTTCCACCTCCCTGGGTTCTGAGTTCCGCAGCTGCTTGCGGGATGCTCAACAAGACGCCAGGGTGGAACGTTTGGAGGCCACGGCACGTGCTGGACAAATCCGTGATGAGGAACGCGCCAGACGAGAAACGGATCGCGCCCTCGACGAGGCCAAGGACAAACGTAAAGAAGAACAAGCAGGATGCGTATCCAGCGCCGTATCGCAACTACGCTCCCATGCCGAAGGATCTCGCTCCAAAGAACTGAAGGAGCGCAACGAGGCGATCGCCACTTCGCTCGAAAACATTGCAGGTTCTTGCATGGACGGAAAGCCGGAAGAAGCGGAATCGGTCTGTACGGACCTAAAGGGGAACCTCGAGGATCTTCTCAAGAAGTCCGGCAAAAAGGGCGGCGGCGACAACCCGTTCCGAGGCGACTCAGAGTCGGCCGAGTAACAACCTAACGCTGCAGCACCTTCCCGAGCGCCTTGCGATCCTGCCCTTCTACGGTGGACCCGGTGGTCCACTCGTGGAGGGCTCGATGGGCCCGATCCGTTAGGAAAGCATCCTGATGCGCCCGAGACGCCGCCACCAAAGCCTCTCGAGCAGCGTCCTGCCCTCGATGCCGCGCAAGACCTTCAATGGCAGCAGCCCGAACCTGTACTTCGATCGCGTTAACCCGATCCTGGTGCTTCTCCCCCATCCCGGGGCCAGCCCATGGCGCTAAAGCCACCTCTCGAAGCGCCGGAATAGCCGCCTCCGCCTGCGGAACCATCCCCAGCAGATACGCCGCAAGAAATCTCTCCTCTTGAGACCGAGACGCGTCGAGCGCCACGCTAGACAGCTCCTTGGCCCCCTGGGCACTCACTCCGTGGGCCCATGCGCTCAAACGCTGCTGGGTAGCTTCCGGATTTGAATCAACTTGCCCTATTCTTCCAGCCTCGCTTTTCACAAAGTCTGCAGCCGCAGGTGAAGGGCCTCCTAAAGCAGTGCTGGCAATGTGAGACGCCTTGTGGACTTGATCCCTCGCTTCCGAGCCAGTGGAAACCACTACTTCTTCTGGCGAGCGCAAAAAAAACAGGAGGGCTCCTGCGAGCCCTCCCAAAAGCAAAACTATTCCCAGAGTCTTCTTCAGAGCTGAACCTGGAAAGCGTCGTATACCGGCACGTTCACCATCTGGTTCCAGGCACGGCCGTCCTTAAACACAGGCAGCGAGTTCGAGCCAGACTTCATCCGCAATTCGCCGTCTGCACGAAGCTCAAACACGGCGTTATTGGCTCCACGAGCCAGAGCCACGACTCCCTCGGGCCACTTCACGTCCAATGCGCTATTGTACTGGCCGTTACGAACATCGAAGGGAGTGATGGATCCGTCACGACCCAAAACGTAGATGCCATCCTGTCCGTTCGGCGCAACGGTCACGATGCGGGAGGCTTGGGCCACGGCTTGATTGGAAACGCGTCCCCACTTTCCTTGGGGGAAAACGTAGCTAGCCATGCGTCCATCGCTCGTGAGGGCCACGAAGTAGCGGCGATCACCCAAATCCCGCTCCTCAAACTCCACGGCGTTGGCCGGACGTCCAATGCCTTCCTGACGAAGGAGCTTGAAGTAGGAGTAATCGTCCTTACGGCTCTCGCCCCCCTGAAGGAGTCCATAGATATCGAGCGCCACGCTCTCCAGGCCCTTCACGAAGCTTGCCCCGAACGAGGTGTGCTTCAGCGTTCCCTGCACCGTGTTTTGAAGAACGATGTCTTTCTGTGTGTCGCCGTCAAAGAGCTTCGCCACCTGCCCATCGGAAATCATCACGGCCTCGCGCTGCTGCATGGCGCGGGTGTTGAACACGAAGTTCGTGCGTCCCATTGCCATCAAGCGGGCCATCGACTGATAAACCGGGTGGAGGTTGCGGCTCTCGAGAACCACCCTGGCGTAGTATTCCATTTCCACGCCGTGGGATCCGCCCTGGGCATAGTCACGATCGCATCCGGCCATGCTGGATCCGCCGTAGGGACCATGATGGCAAGGAATGTGTCCGTAACCTTCCGTATGGCGGGCTTCGTGAATGATCGTGCCTACACGACCCAAGGTAGAGAGCTTGGCCCATCCGTCTTGCATCGTGAAGTAACCGCCGCTGTTGTAGGCCGTGGCGGCCGGATAGTCATTGCCTCGATCCACCCCTCGCGTGTTTCGCTTCAGCCAGGAAAAGTAGTTCCGGCCATCGACGTATCCACGGATAAACGAGTGACTTCCCTGAATCGGAGTGAACTCGGCCTTTTCGATGATGGTGAGGTCGTTGAAAAGCTTCTTCGTATCCTTCTGAGCGTTGCAAAGCTCCATTCCCCCGAACGAAGAAATGTCGATATTGAATTCCCTTGCATATCTCTGGGCATCGGCCGCCTCAGTGCAAGCGAAGTTTTCGTCGTCGACCGGTATAGCGTTATTGCCAGCCATTACTTCAACTGCGAGCAATAACCCCAGGAATGAAAAAGAAAAAACAGAACGCAACATAGATCCCCCCAAAAGACCGATAAACGTTACCGGTCTTTTGAGTGGAACAAGCTTATCCACGAAGTGCAATAAGCGGTGCAATAAGAAGTGCGACCACGCTCATGACCTTGATGAGAATGGCCACGCCCGGACCAGAGGTGTCCTTGAAGGGATCGCCCACGGTGTCCCCCACCACGGCCGCCTTGTGTGCATCGGAGCCCTTTTTATGGCCCGGAAGCTTGCCCTTCTCGATGTACTTCTTGGCGTTGTCCCAGGCGCCGCCGGCGTTGGCCATAAACAAGGCCATTGTGGCCCCTACGGCCATAGCTCCGGCCAGGGTTCCGGCCAAAGCGCTCGGGCCCAGGATAAAGCCCACCAGAATTGGCCCCACGATCGCCACCGTTCCCGGCAGAAACATCTCTTTCAGAGCGGCCTGGGTGGAAATGTCTACGATTTTGGCCGGCTCCGGATCGGCCTTACCCTGAAGAAGACCGGGGATATCGCGGAACTGGCGACGAATTTCCTCCACGATGGCACCCGCGGCGCGACCAACGGCGGTCATGGTAGTGGCGCCCACGATGAAGGGGAGCACGCTGCCGATGATGATGCCGATGAGAACGCGAGCGTCGGTGAGCTCGATGGTGAGCTTTTCCATGCCGGCTTCCAGGCGAACGTGGTTCACCTCCATGTTGAAGGCGGAGAAAAGAGCCAGCACGGTGAGAATTGCGGATCCAATTGCGAATCCCTTACCGATTGCGGCGGTGGTGTTTCCTACCGCGTCAAGCTCGTCGGTGATAGCTCGAACCTCAGGTCCGAGGCCGCTCATTTCGGAGATTCCGCCGGCGTTATCGGCGATCGGCCCATAGGCGTCTACGGTCATCACCACAGCGGTTCCCGCCAGCATTCCCACGGCTGCGAGGGCGATACCGTAGAGTCCCAAAGCCTGGTTGGATACAAACGCCGCCACAGCCACCACGGCCATCGGCACCACGAGCGATTCCATTCCCACGGCCAGGCCACGGATCACGCCCGTTCCGGCGCCGGTGGTGCAAGCCTCGGCCACCTTACGAATTGGAGAAGCGGCCGTGTAGTACTCGGTAATAAGACCGATGATTGCCCCACCGAAAGCGCCGGCGGCCAATGCCAGCGTTACGCCCTGGCTCAGACCGAGCATCGGCATAAGGAACCAGGACGCGATCGTGAGAACGAACGGAGGAATGATCAGACAGTTACGAAGCACGCTGGCGGGGTTTCCGTTCTTCAGAAGACGGGCCAAGAAAATCACCAAGATCGAGATGAAGAGCCCCACGCCCGCCAGGAAAAGCGGAATCATTACCGCGTTCCAGCGCAGCTGCTCAGGATCTACGAAGTTAGGCATCAGGCGCTCGAGCCCCTGCACGGGAACGGTCAGTGCGATCGCCATCGCGCTCACCACCGCAGCTACGAGGGACTCGTAAATGTCGGCGCCCATTCCGGCCACGTCGCCCACGTTGTCGCCCACGTTATCGGCGATAACACCCGGGTTGCGTGGATCGTCTTCTGGAATGTTCTCGATTACCTTTCCGGCGATGTCGGACCCTACGTCGGCGGCTTTCGTGTAAATGCCACCGCCGATTCGGGCGAACAACGCGATCGAGGAAGCTCCTACGGCAAACGAATGCAGCACCGTGGAAAGGGCCGGGGTTCCCTGAAACTGAAGGTACAGAACTCCGAGACCGATCGTTCCGAGTCCCGCCACGGCGAGGCCCATTACAGCGCCACCGTCGAGGGCGGTCAGGAGCGCATTCGGCTTGGATCCTTCGCGAGCGCTTTGCGCGGTACGCACGTTGGCGTAGGTGGCGGCCTTCATCCCGCAGAAACCAGCGAGCAAACTAAGAAACGCGCCCAACAAGAAGCAAACGCCGGCGGTAATTCCGAGCGCATAGGCGAGAAGACCAAAAACCACGAGGGAATAAAGGCCGAGAACCTTATACTCGCGCATCAGGAACGCCATCGCTCCCTCACGGATATAACGGCCAATGCGGTTCATGGTTTCATTGCCGTCTGGCTGCTTTTTTACTCGAAAATAAAGACCCAGCGCCATGATCAGCGCGAGCACACCCATCCAAATCGGCGATAGCACCACAAAATTCTGCATTCGATCCTCGTCGTAGTTTTACGTTTTGATTTTCAAGAACTTGGAAGAGTTACGGGAGGTGATTCGAACTGTCAAGAATCCGGTTTATATTGCGGAGCGGCATTTTATTCGAGGCCTCACGCCAAAAAAGCATTCCATGCTAAGAGCTGCTATTTTTCGCCGCGCGTTAATCTAAGATGCCAGGATATCTCCCTACCCCCGCCCCCTCACTAGATATATGATCAGCACAACAACACGGAGGGCATCATGAAAGCTCAAAGAATTTTATCCATCGTCGGCATCCTCACTCTCGCTGGCTGCTCTCATTCCGCATCCAAAGCGGTAGATGATCGCATTGCGGCCGAACCCCAACACTCCACCGCCGCAGAAATTCATGCCACGGGACTTGAGGCCATCGAGAAAACTCCAGGTCTCTCCGACGAGCAAAAGGCCCAGATCAAGCAGCTTTTCAACGACGTATCGGCGGAATCCGCCCAGATCCGCGGAGAGATGGGAAAACTTAAGGGCGTGCTCTTCAAGGAAATGCTGAAGCCTAAAGCCAAGGCCAGCGAAGTTCGCGAACTGCGCAAGCGGCTTCTCGCGGTAAATAACCGCAAGATGGTGCTCATGCTAGAAGCCATGGGGAAAGTGGAGCGAATCGTGCGGAAGAACGAGAAGGCCGATCGCGATTATCTCTACCGCGTATTTCTCATGCACGAAGGACGCGTAGACGCTCGGGTTCGGGACTAGTCGCCGCCCATCTCTCGGATTTCCAGCTTCGACTGAATCTCCTCGTCGTGAATGACGCTCTGATAGATCGTTCCAGCTAGAATCGCTGCCTCCAAGGCTGCGAACGCGGCATTGAAGTGAATCTGGCCCTGCCGAAGCTTAGCGATGATTCCCTCATGGCGCTTCACCTCGAGCGCCAAGGTTCGCCGACTCGTTTCATCGCCTCCCTCTGCCCAGGTCCAGCGTAGAAAAGCTCGGTCGTAGTTTTTCACGGCCCTCCGAAGCTGATCCTCGAATCGGTCACGTCCGTTCTTGTGAAGAATGACTGCGCCCGTCATCGCGGCTGCGCCACCGGGCAATACAAACTTCCGATTGTCGTCGGCCCGGGCTGCTGCCGCCGCGAACGTAGAGATCATGGTCAGTCCGATTACACTTTCCCAAAATGGAAACTTCTTCATTTTGCCTCCGCTGCCGCGTCGTAAAAGGAATCGCTTGGTTGGGTCTGAGTAATCTTCTCCTTAACCGGAGCGGCATCCTGAAGCACTCCGGAGACGCCGTCGGCCAAAAGCACTCCTCCCGCCAACATAGAGGCGTTGGCGGCTAACGCTCTCGTCATAACCTTGGTGAGCAATTGACGTTCGGCCCGCTTTGCCGCGCCGTTGGCCTGGGCGGCCAAACGCTTCAAAGTAGCCGCCTCATCACCAAGTTTTTCCCGCTGTTGGAGGCGCTCTTGGATCGACCCTGGCCCCAAGGAAAAGACCTCTCGTTGCCAAGCTTTTCGATGGTCGGCCCTGATCTCCAACTTGATGGCCCGACCTCGGTGATGGGCCCGACGATTCTCCAGCTTAAGGTCTCGTGGATGAGTTGTATCATTGATGTATTCGCCAGAGAGAATTACAGCCTCTCTCACCATGGGAGCAACCAATGCTCCTCCCACTACAGCCTTACCAGCCGAAGCGGCTCGGTCATCGGCATGAGCCGAAACCGCTCCCACACTTAGAGCAAAGACAAAAACCACGGCAAACTTCATACAGAATCTCCTTATTGAGCAGGGAGCGCGTCCAGCTCGCTCACATGGGGAATAACAGCTTCAAAATTATCTTGGAGCCGGCGCTTCTCCTGCGCCCGGTAATGAACAATGTCGGCTCTCATTTCCAGCGCGCCATCCACAAAACCAGCCATATTGGCCGCCGTGGCGAGGCCAGGAACAAAGGCCAACCCGCCTCTACCAAGAGGCAATACCAGCGACCGCATCACCTTACCGTTCTTTGCCGCTTTTCTGGCTGCAGCAGCGCGCGCCTTGGCGTCTTCGATTTCCAAATCGTGTTGAATCAGTTTGCTAGCAAGCTTATCGCCCTTCAGCTTTGAACCGTGGCCCGAAAGCAACAGATCCCGCTTGGCCCTGGACTTTGCCGCCTCCACGTCCATTTCACCGGCCAGACGCTCCTGGCGGGCCACATCGGCGGCAACAGCACTGTCCACGGAGCCCGGCCTCAAGGCTCGGGCAGTCCAATAAGATCCAGCAAGGGTGCCCGCTGTAAACATTCCAACTTTAGCGGCGTCGAGAGCAAGATCCTTCCGGGACACTTCCTCGGCACGAGCGGAACCAGCCGAAATCGTGACCGCGACCAGTAAAATAAAAATCCTCATGAAGTTTCCCTCCGCAATAGTGAGCGCCATATGAGAGGGGAATTGCACTCCTCATGCCAGGGCTGACCTCAATATTAATCAATACTTTCAGGCACTTATAAAGAATCAACGCCCCGGAAATGCCGATTTTTTCGACAGGCCGACCAAAAAAAGAGCGGAAGTTATGGCGCTATGTGTCTAGCCCCTAGGGCCCGCGAGCCCTAGGCTCATGGTCATAGGAGACAACAAAATGAAGAAATTCACTCTCGCCCTACTCGCTCTTCTTCCGGTATCAGCTCTCGCGGATGCGCCGATCTATTCCTGCTCACTCTTCGTGACCAACGCGGGATCCGGTGGCCGTGACTTCGTTGACGGCCCCCACCTTACCCGAGAAATACTTTTGAGCCCGGGGGTAACTGCCGAAGTGGGCGCAGGTGGCACCTACCGAAACGTGCTCCGAGTAGGCTATCGAGTGAACACCACCTCGATCATCGTGGACGAAAAGGAAACCCAAACGGCGATGCTCAGTCTTCAGTTCCAAACACCTTCGGGCGGAGGCGGAACCGTTGGATCGTTTCCCATCGACGCCGAGGCCGACACCCTGGAGGTTCGCATGAATGAATTCGGACTCAAGGGCGTTCGCCTGACCTGCGAACTGCAGACCGAAGAGCCCTAATCCCTCTTCAATTCTTCGAGGGTTGCTGAAATAATAGCGACCTATGGCCTACGATCACCGAACCCTCGAAGAATCCTGGCGGCAACGCTGGGAAAACGAACAAACTTTTCGCGCCGAGAACCGATCACAGAAACCGAAATACTATGTGCTCGACATGTTCCCCTACCCGTCCGGCGCCGGACTTCATGTGGGGCATCCTCTTGGCTACATCGCCACCGACATTGTAAGCCGCTACAAGCGGCACCAAGGCTTTAATGTACTTCACCCCATGGGCTGGGACGCATTCGGTCTTCCGGCCGAGCAGTATGCGATTCAAACGGGACAACACCCGGCCGTAACTACGGAAAAAAATATTCAAACCTATAAACGTCAGCTTCGAGGCATTGGCCTCAGCTTCGACTGGAATCGGGAAGTAAACACCTCCGACCCGAGCTACTACAAATGGACCCAATGGGCTTTTTCCGAAATGTTTCACGCTTGGTTCGATGCGGAAGCTCAAAAGGCCAAGCCGATTCAACTCCTTGTGGATCATTTTGTGGCGCACGGAAACTCCAGTCTGAATGCCGTGCAAACACCCTGCCCGAGTTTCAGCGCCGCCGACTGGAACGCGTTTTCCCGCGCCAAGAAGGAAGAGATCCTTCAATGCTACAGACTCGCATTCCTGGCGGACTTGCCCGTGAACTGGTGCCCGAAGCTCGGCACTGTGCTCGCGAACGACGAAGTGAAGGACGGTCTTTCAGTGCGCGGAGGCCACCCGGTAGAACAGCGGATCATGAAACAATGGAGCCTCCGCGTGAGCGCCTACGCGGAACGCCTCCTCCAAGGACTCGAGAAGCTCGACTGGAGCGAGAGCATCAAGGAGCAGCAGAGAAACTGGATCGGAAAGTCGGAAGGTGCTGAAGTCCTCTTCACCACGACCCGTGATGACGTGAGCTTCGAAATTTTCACCACTCGCCCCGACACGATCTTTGGCGTGAGCTTCATGGTGCTCGCCCCTGAGAGCGACCTCGTGGGCGCATTGACCGTGCCGAGCCAACGCGAAAGCGTGGACTCCTACCTCGAGGAGTGCAAACGGAAGAGTGAACGAGAACGCCTGGCCGATGTGAAAAAAGTCAGCGGAGTGTTTACTGGCTCCTACGCTATTCATCCGTTTACGAAAAAGCAGATTCCGATTTGGATCGGCGACTATGTGCTGGGTGGCTATGGAACCGGAGCCATCATGGCGGTTCCGGCCCACGATGCCCGCGATTGGGCGTTCGCGAAGCATTTCGACCTTCCGATTCTGCCCGTGATTGAGGGCGGCAATCCGGAAGATGCCCCCCATGAAGCAAAAGAAGGAAATGCCATCAACTCCGATTTCCTCAACGGCCTCCCCGCCCTTAAGGCAATAGCTCGCGCGATTGACGAGATTGAAAAGAAGAAACTCGGCCGACGGAAGATCAACTACCGCCTGCGCGACGCGATCTTTTCGCGCCAGCGCTATTGGGGTGAGCCTTTCCCCGTGCACTACAAGGACGGAATTCCAGAAACACTGGCTCTCCGTGAACTTCCGATTGCCCTTCCCGAAATCGATAAATACCTGCCCACAGAGTCGGGAGAGCCCCCACTCGGAAGAGCAAAGGACTGGAAGTCGAAGGCGGGCCATCCACTCGAACTCTCCACAATGCCCGGATTCGCGGGATCGAGTGCCTATTTCTTCCGCTACATGGACCCGAAGAACAACGAAGCCCTCGTGGACCGCGACGTGGCGGAGTATTGGCGAGAAGTGGACCTCTATGTAGGTGGATCGGAGCACGCCACCGGCCACCTTATCTATTCACGCTTCTGGACAAAGGTTCTCTTCGATCTCAAACACGTTCCGGTCGATGAGCCATTCAAAAAACTGGTAAACCAGGGACTGATCCAAGGCCGATCAAACTTCGTGTATCGCTTGAAGAGCGATCCGAACACCTTTGTGAGCCATGGCCTGATCAAAAACTACGAAGTCCAAACTCTCCATGTGGATGTGGAGCTCGTGGACGATGACCTACTGGAAATGGACGCGTTCCGGAAATGGCGCGCTGAGTTTTCCCACGCAAAGTTCATCACGGAAAAGCTGGAGCACGGCGGGAACGTTCACGAGGTGTATCGCTGCGGCTGGGCCGTTGAAAAAATGTCGAAGAGCTTCTTCAACGTGGTGAACCCCGACACTGTGGTGCACGACTACGGAGCCGACACTCTTCGCCTTTATGAAATGTTTCTTGGGCCGCTCGAGCAATACAAGCCCTGGAACATGAACGGCATCGAAGGAGTTTATCGATTCCTTGGAAAAGTTTGGCGTTGGTACCACGGAGGAGACGACCGTAACGATGCGATCGTTGTAGACGACACCCCGGCATCGGAAGACCAACTCCGCGTGCTTCACCAGACAATCGATAAGGTCACAAGGGATGTGGAATCGCTCTCCTTCAACACGGCCGTAAGTCAGTTCATGATTTGCGCCAACGAACTGGCCGGGAAAACCCAAAACCGGCAGGTGCTGGAGTCCTTCGCCCTTTTGCTTTCCCCATTTGCTCCTCATTTGGCAGAAGAACTCTGGAAGCGGCTCGGGCACCCCCAGTCGTTGGCATGGCAGTCCTGGCCGAAAGCCAACCCATCCTACCTCAAAGCCGACACCATCAAGATCGTTGTCCAGGTGAACGGAAAGCTCCGTGGAGAATTCCAAGCGCCCGTAGGTGTTTCGAAAGATGAAGCTCTCGCGATGGCGAAGAAGGTCGATTCAGTGATCCCTTTCGTGACCGGGCCGATCAAGAAGGAGATTTTTGTCCCAGGGAAGCTCGTTAACCTGGTCATTTGATCCGGTTTGTTTACGCCAGCGCTACGAGTTATAATCATAAAGATGAGATTCCTTTTTCTTCTCCTAGTATTTTCGTGGCAGGCGAGCGCGGCATCCGACAACGCCCCCGTGCAAACTCTCACCGTTCTTGAGAAAAGCTTGAAACGAGCCTGTGGCGCCAAGAACGAGCCCGCTTGCCCGGACACACAAAAGTTCGTGGAAGAGCGCCGCAAGGAAGTGGAGCAAATCTACGCCTCTGACGAATTCAAAGCCGCCTTGGCGTTTGTTTACCAGCCGATCGACGGTGGACAGGCCGGGCTTCTCGATAAAGGAAAGGTGAATATTTTGAACGCCAAGGCTCGCACCCTGGAGGTGATATCAGCCTTGGACATAACCGTTAAGGGATTGACAGAGCGAGAAGCGAAGCACACCGACACCCAGATGAAGGGAATGATCCGCACCTTTCGAGACTCTCTCGACGAGCAATCGCGCCTCCTGAGCACCCGCGTGGCCGCCCTCAACGAGCATCTTACCAAACTAAACGATCCTTCCGCGAACCTCATCGGCATTCCTGGAGTTAGGCCGGAGGAACGCCCAACCGTAAAAGCCCAATTCGATCCGGTGGATAAGAAAATGAAGGAGTTCGTGGTTAATCCGGGACTTGGAACCGGAAATGATTTCCTCAAATCCGTTCATGCCTTTTGTAAGCAGCCGGGAAGCTCCGGGCTCGCCACGCACATGCAGAAAAACTGCACAGAGCTTAAGGGGATGGATTTCGGGTTTTTCGCGGGTGAAGAAGGGTCGCTGGCCACGATCAATAAAGCAGTGCGCACGATTTCTCCGGCCATGATGTTCACTTCCGGATCCAGTATCGCGGATCTTGAGAAACGCGTCCGGGAAGTCAGCTCTGCTGCAGATAAAATTTCCTGGAAACTCGAAGAGTCAAAATCCGCTCAGACGAAAAAGTCAGGAGTGGCTGGATCGCCGATCTCTTTTACAGCCCCCCTTCCTCCATCTGAAACCGCTCCTAAAAACGTCCCGAGTATCCCGATACGAGACGAAGAGAACTTGGTGAAGGCGGCGATCACCGGAATCCGACAGAGCACGGAAGCCTTCGAGTCCTCATCCGTGACCGAAAGTCGCCGCTTTCGCGGTGTTCATGCCTCTCAGGAAACCACACTGTTCGACATCACCCATTCCGTGATGCGGCAGCGCTGGAAAGCCGGAGCATTTAAGTAAGTAATCGATCAATTCGTGCAGCCGAGGGGCCCTGCCCATCCCATAAACATGCCCTTTGCTAAAACTGCTCCCGCCACGTCGTGATAAACCACACCAACCGCTCCTGCGGCATCGTCGCTGTAATTTCCTGCTTCATAGATCGTAACCGAATTCACAGCTCGTAGATCCACCTTCACAGCCTTGCGAGCAACAAGCTCTCTCACGTACCAGCTTTGCCCGAATTCCGCCCTTGGCAGAACCTCCTTGCGAGTGGTCAGAACCGTCTCGCCGCGCCCAAAATCGAGAGCAGAAGAGACTATTCCTTGTTCCTCCATGACCGAAAGATAGACTCGAGTACCCGCAACACTAGCTTCACAGTGAAAAACTGGTGCCGCAGTGGCAGAGGAACTCCAAATTGCCAGAACCAAAACTAAAGCTTCTTTCATAGATTCTCCTGAATAATACGCAGGCGTACCTCATAATGCTGCTTAGCGTCAATATTTTCATTCCCTCCCAGTCCCCGTAAACGCCACCGTGTTGGGAGCTGCTCTTAAACTGCCGATGAGTTAGGTGCGATGGCAGACGTAAAAAAGAAACTGACCCCGGAGGACTGGGCCTCTTGGAGCGATGCTGAAATCCTGAGGCTACGGTTTCGGCAGCTTGGCCTCAGCCCTCGCACCAGCGAACTCGCACCGCGACTCGACCAGTTCTTCCACGAGCTCGAGTCGCGGGGGCTCGTTTTCCGTCCGCGTATCTTTCTCGGCGACGAATGGTTTTCTCCCGAAGGGATGAACGCCGTGGCCGTTCCGTTCTATTTGGCCCACCCCAGACTAAAGGCGCTCGAAAAATCAATGATGCTCGACGTGGAAGGCGGCGACACGGCCGCATTTCTTCGTCTGATTCGTCATGAAGCCGGTCACTGCTTCGATCACTGCTACCGCTTTTCCCAGCGAAGAAAATGGCGGGAGATTTTTGGCAGTCCGCAAGAAGACTACCACCCCGAGACCTACCGCCCCCAACCGTTCTCACGATCCTTTGTGAAAAATCTTCCTCATTGGTACGCCCAAGCCCATCCCGATGAAGACTTCGCCGAAACATTCGCTGTATGGCTCGACCCGGAGCGGGACTGGAAGAAGGAGTTCGCAAAATGGCCTGTGGCGCTCAAAAAACTGCAGTATGTGGATGAGCTCGCCCGGGAAAGTGTGTCGCTCAAGGTGCGGGCGGAAGGAGGCGAAGTGCCCAGCAATGTGGAGCGCCTCTCCACCACACTGGAGAAGTATTATCAGCGCCGGCGCCGCGAACATGCCGATGAATACCCCGACTTCTACGATTCCGACCTTAGGAAAATATTTTGCGGCGAGCCTTCGCTTTCGAAGCGCGACTACTCGGCTGCGCGATTCATGACCCGTCAGCGTAAGGCAATTGTAGCCACCGTGGCGTGGGCCACGAGTGAGCGGAAATTCACGATCGACTCCCTCGTGAAGCGCCTCTCAGACCGATGCGAGAAACTCGAACTGCGAGTGGGCAACACTGAGACCCAAACCGTAATGGAGGTCGCCAGCCTCCTCACGAGCCTCGTAAAGAACTATCTCTTTACGGGAAAATTTAAGCGGAAGGTTTAGATGGGTTTACGAAAAAACCTTCGCATCGTGCTTCTCTTCGACCTATCGGAACCGATCGCTCCGGAAAAATATTCTGACCACTGGAAAGAGGCGGATTGGAAAACGGAAAATGACGTGCGAAACGCACTTACTCGCCTGGGCCATCAAGTGATCCCTCTCGGTCTTCACGATTCATTGGAGCCACTCCTCCAGGTGCTGCAGAATCAAAAACCGGACCTGGTCTTCAACCTAAGTGAGGCATTTCGGGGTGATCGGGATTTTGAACCCCATATCGTGGCCACGCTCGAGCTTTTGGGGATCCCCGTTACGGGTTCTGGACCGATGGGACTTAAACTGTGCAAGGATAAGGGCCTCACCAAGGAAATTCTCGGCTACCACCGAGTGAGAATTCCCCGCTTCCTCACTGTGAGGAAGGGGCGCCCCATGGCCAATCTGAAGAAATTCCCCTTCCCCGCCATCATCAAGCCGCTCCGCCTGGAAAGCTCCGAGGGAATCTCCCAGCTCTCCTTCGTGGAAAATGAAAAAGACGCCACGGCTCGAGTGAAATTCATTCATGAACGCCTTCAGGCAGACGCCATCATCGAAGAATACATCGACGGGCGGGAGCTCTATGTAAGCGTGCTTGGAAACGAGAAACTGACCGTGTTTCCCGCACGCGAGCTTTTCTTTCGCGAAGTCCCGAAGGATGAGCCGAAGATGGCCACGTTCCGCGCCAAGTGGGACGAGGAGTATCGAAAAAAGTGGGGAATTCAGAATGGTTTCGCCCGCGCCCAGGCTCCCAGCGTGGGAGAAAAGCTCGAAGAGACCTGCAAGAAAATCTATCGCCTTCTTAGAATTCGCGGCTACGGCCGAATCGATTTGCGCGTGAAAGAAAATGGGGAAATCTATTTCATCGAAGCCAACCCGAATCCTTCCATCGGCCGCAGCGAAGACTTCGCGCTCTCTGCCGGAAAAGCGGAGCTTTCCTACGACGATCTGATCGCAAAAATCGTTAGCCTTGCGATGGGCTCCTGATCCCGCCTTAGGTCAACCGCCTCCATCCGTGATATGAAAGGTCACAGAGGAGAAAGCATGAAGATCACCACCACGTGGAAAGAAAAGATGGTTTTCGAGGCTTCGGACGGAAATGTCAGCGGTCTCATGGACGCGAAATCCCCCCTTGGTTCCGACAAAGCTCCTACGCCTAAACAGTGGGCAATTGCCGGGGTTGCAGGCTGCTCGGCCATGGACGTGATCAGCCTCATGAGAAAATTTCGGGAACCGGTGGGGAAATTTTGGATCGACGCCGATGCGTCGACCACCGACCCGAAACAGTCTCCCGTAACCTTTACGCGGATCGACCTTACCTTCCACTTCGAAGGCGACGGGCTGAACCCGGCAAAGGCCCTGGAAGCGGTGACACTCTCCCAGACTAAATACTGCGGCGTTACCGCCATGATGGTGAAGCACTGCCCGGTCTACTGGAAAGTGGTGGTAAACGGCCTTCCTGCGGGCGACGGGGAAGCCAAGTTTAGCTAGCAACCTCCCGATATCCCGAGCGCTTTTCCCTTGGTTGACGCCTGGGGCCATCCTTGATAGGAATCCGCCGTAACTCAATTTGGGAAGGGGACATTTCTATGAAGAAGACAATTCTTGCCGCTCTTGCGCTGGCCATGGTTTCGACCACCGGTTTCGCGGCTGAAACCCAGGACTTTAACCAACTCCTCCAGCCGAAGAAGGCTTGGTGGGGCGCTGTGTGCCGAAATGGCATGTGGTGGTGCTCGATGTGGGAAGCTGCGCCCCTCGGCGCTCCTTGCTACTGCAACATCCCGGGCTACGGCTCGTTCTGGGGCTGGGTGGCTCGCTACTAAGTCGGCCTAAGCAACTCTTAAGATGCCGCCTTCGCTTCCCGCGTTGGCGGCATTTTCATTTTAGCAGCCCGAACTCAAATGGTGCGGCGCATTTTTTGATATTTCAAAATTTTTCTTTAATTTTTTAAAAATAAGAATATCTTGGCTCCATGGCCAACAAAATCCCCCTTCAGCAACCCTGCCCCGCCTGCGGCGGCCCCCTAGAACTGCACGGGCTTCACTGTGGGCCCTGCGGAGTGGAACTGCGAGGCCCCATCGAGGTGAACGAGTTTGCCTCTCTCTCCGGGGACGACCTCCAGCTTCTGCGCGTGTTTGTTTTGGCGGAAGGCCGCATTCGCGACATGGAAGCCCCCCTCGGCTTGAGTTACCCCACGATTCGCAACCGCTTGGGCGCCCTTCGCGAAAAAGTGCGGGGCTTTGGCCGCGCCCCCCTTCCTCCCTCGGAAATTCTGGAAAAACTGAATCAGGGTGAACTGTCGTTTCAGGAAGCCCTCACCCACTTGAAGTCGAAAGGACATACGAAATGAACCCGGAACTGCAGAAAATTCTGGAGATGACAAAGTCGGGAAAACTCTCGAGCGAACAAGCCGCCGAACTCATCGAAGCCCTGAACAGCACGAAGCACACCGAGTCCGCAGATAACGATGTGGTTCTATCCAAAATTGACCAGGCCGAAGGGCACGATTTCACCTTCTCGAATAACTCGTTTCACGTGGCAAGCGTAACGGACATTCGTCTCGAAAGTTCCGAGTTCAACGAAAACTCCGTAAACGCCGGAAAGCTCTCCAACATTTTGCTCCAGCGCAGCAAGTTTACGGAAAACTCCGTCAACGGCGCACACCTTGAGGGGATTTCGCTCGCCGACTCGTCCATAGCGGAATGCGAGTTCAACGGGGTTAAGATGGCGAAGTGCAGCTTTTCGGGCAACAGCACCGTGAAAGACTCCGACTTCAACGGTGCCAGCATTAAGGCAATGACCCTGGACCGAAGCAGCCGTATTTCCGACAGCGATTTTGACGGAGCGAGTATTTCGGACCTGCGTGTGTTCGAAACCTCCATCGAAGACTGCGAGATGGACGGCATTCAGATCTCTCACACGCTACTAGAGTCGAGCACCTTCTCCGATACCGATATGGACGATGTGCGAATCCGGGAGTGCAGCTTCCTTCACACCCAAATGAAGGACGTGGAGCTTCAGGGAAAGAAAAACTTCCTTGGGCAGAAAAGCTTCGACCTGGATCGGGTCACTTTCGAACACTGCAGTTTCGTAGATGTAAGCTGGGAAACAAGCCGCCTCCGCAAGGTCATTTTTCGCAACGTCCATCTAAAGGATCGGGACCTTCGGGGCCTGGACCTCGCCGATCTCACTGTCGAAGGGACCGAAGCCCTGGAGCGACTCCTCGAAGGAACCCGCTAACCCCTCGAAACCAAAGGCCCGCGCCATAAGCCGACAAAAACCGTCGAGACGTGGTAGAGTGCAGTGTCTTTTCTATGGCACAACCCACGGTTCGCGACATCAACGGTCTCTTTGCCGCTGTACAGGAAAGCGCCTCACCCGGCGTTTGGTCCAAGGGCGTTTCCTTGTCGCGTGAAAAAGGAATCCTTGCCGATAAAACCACCCCCGACGAAGTTCTGATCAAGATCCGGCGCCCGAAGAGCGCGGTCAGCCCCAAGGTCACTCTGTGGCCGCAGGATGCGGACTGGCATTGCGACTGCGGCGACAAAAATGATCCCTGCGTTCATGTGGTAGCGGCAATTTCTGCTCTGAAGCACGGAACCTTAGAAGAATCCGAAGCACCGAAACCGAAGAAGGCCGCAAAAACTCAGGCGCCAAAAGCCGCCGACACTCCGCCGCGCCTCCAGTATCGGTTTTTCTCCCGCTCAGGTTATCTCTACTTTGAACGCCTCCTCGTGGGCGGTGGGAAAAAGCCAGCCAAGCTCAGCCAGAGCCTCGTGGCGTATATGGGCGGAATCGGAACTGGTCGTATCAAAGATGCTCCGCCCCCCGCCACCAAGGAAGACTATGCGGTAGACGCGATTCTTGGCGGCCAGGTGCAGAATCCACTCGATCGCTACACTCTCACTCGCCTACTTTCCGCACTGAAAGGAAATCCCCACGTAGTCTTCGACGACAAACCAGTAGAGATTTCCATGCAAACCGCCTCGCTCCAAGCGCGCCTCCGCGACGACAAAGACGGCTTCCGACTCGAACTTGTAAACGACCCAACGGTTTCGGAAGGATTCAAAAACGGAGTGGTGCTTTCCGGCGGTCAGCTGAAAGCCGTTAGGGACCCTGTGCTCTCGGCGGCCGAAAAGGGCTGGTTTCGGCACTTTTCCTCCCGAGAGGTGCAGCAGTTCGTCTCCGAGATCATGCCATCTTTGGAAGCAAAGATGGTGGTGCAGGTGGAAACGCTCCGTCTCCCCGCCCTTCGTAAACTCAAGCCTCGCGTGGTTCTCCACATGGTGGCGGAGAATTCGAATCGATTGAGCGTTTTCCCCACCCTCGTGTATGGCGACCCGCCGGTAGCAGAACTAAGAGAAGGCAAGTTGGACCCGCTCACTCGCGACGAGATCCCCGAAAGGAATCTTGAAGAGGAAGAACGCCTCGTTAAGCGTCTCCACAACGAACTTCAGTTGAACTTAGGGCGACAGTCGATTTTTGAAAATGAATCGGCACTGCTCTTTTGCTCAAAAACCCTCGACTGGGACCGCACGGGCAACGGGTTTCAGGCCTTCCACGTGAAGGGAAAACTCGAGGCCGAGATCGCCTTTGACGGGGAAAAGCTCGACATCTCCTTCAACGGAGCCTTCACCAACAACCGTCGGGTGGATGCCACGAAAGCGATTCGTGCTTGGCGCGAAAACAAAGCCTTCGTGGCCCTGGAGGGCGGTGGCTGGGCCCAGCTCCCTCACGACTGGCTCTTGAAATATGGGGAACGGGCGGAGGCGCTCCTCCGTGCGCGGGATAAGGAAGAAAAAGTGCCCCGCTATCTGATGGCGGAAGTGACCAATCTTTGTGAGGAAACCGGCATTGATCTACCGGGTAAACTCAAGGACTTGGGCAACGCCCTCCTCCATCACAATGGAATCCCAAAGGCGAAACTTCCTAAAGACCTTAGGGCCGACCTCCGCCACTATCAGGAGCGAGGCGTGGATTGGCTGAAGTTCCTTCAGGGGCTAGGACTCGGCGCCATGCTGGCCGACGACATGGGACTCGGAAAAACCCTTCAGAGCATCGCCTGCATCGAAGGCACCTGTCTGGTAATCTGCCCTACGAGTGTGCTGCAGAGCTGGGCCGATCAGATCCAACAATTTCGCCCAGGACTGAAGTACACGATCTATCACGGATCGGGCCGACAGCTGGAGGCCGACCTTGTGCTCACCACCTACGGTGTTTTCCGTCTGGAGCAGGAGCTCTTGTCGCAAAAAGACTGGGACATGATCATTCTTGATGAGGCGCAAACCATCAAGAATCCGGAGAGTCAGATCGCTCGCGCTATTCACACCCTCCGGGCTAAGTTCCGTGTAGCCCTCTCGGGAACACCTATCGAAAACCGGCTCGACGACCTGTGGAGTCAGTTTCAGTTTTTAAACCCAGGCCTTCTGGCATCACGTCAGGACTTCAACGAGAGCTTCCAAAGCGCCATGCGTAGCGGTGACCCGTCGGGAATCGAGTCGATTCGTCGAAAGATCCGGCCGTTCATGTTACGCCGACTGAAGAAGGAAGTGGCACCGGAGCTGCCGCCACGAACCGAAACCGTGCTTCACGCCGATTTCTCGTCTGAAGAGGAAGGGTTGTATCGATCGATACTTGCCGCCTCAAGAACAGAGGTGATGCAAAAGCTCGAGAGCGGCAACGTATTGGCGGCCCTCGAAATGCTTCTTCGTCTTCGTCAGGCTTGCCTGCACCCGGCTCTCGTGCCCGGTTCCGGCGCAGACTCAGCGAGTCCTTCCGCGAAATTTCAACTGTTCTTTGAAACCCTCGAAGAATCGATTGATCAAGGGCACAGGGCTCTCGTGTTTTCCCAGTGGACGAGCGCCCTTGACCTCCTCGAGCCCCGACTAAAAGAAAAGGGAGTGAGCTTTAACCGCCTCGACGGCTCCACCAGAAATCGTGAAAAAGTGGTCGCCGATTTCCAGAAAGAAGACGGGCCGAACGTAATGCTGATCTCCCTCAAGGCCGGCGGCGTGGGAATCACGCTCACCGCCGCAGACCATATCTATATTCTCGATCCGTGGTGGAACCCCGCCGTGGAAGACCAGGCCGCTGACCGCGCCCACCGAATTGGTCAGGAGAACCCGGTTCTGATTCATCGCCTGGTGGTTCGCGGCACGGTGGAAGACAAGATCCTTGCACTGCAAAAGAAGAAGCAGGCCATGGCCGCAACTCTCCTTCAGAACAACACGGATCCCACCACGATATCGCGTCAGGAAATCATGGATCTTTTGATGTGATTTCAGCCGCTCAAAAGAGCGGATACACAAACGGCGAAAGAATAGGCGCAAACTTCACGAACGCGAAGAGGAGCCCTAAGACAAAGAGAAAAACCAAAAGCGGCACGGCAGCGCCCACTCTTTGCCTGAAAAACCCCCGGCACACATCCCCGATGGTGGTGATAAATCCCTTCGCCGGTGACAACCAGTTTCGCGCCATAGATTAAGCATAGCAAAAAATTGAGAATACGCCCCCAAATGCTACGATTCTAGGCAGATGGCTTGGGTTCGTCACTTTATGATTCGCAATGTGCTGCCGCGGGTGTGGAAGGCCTCGCCCGAGCGGCGCATTCGATCGTTGCAGGAATTTGCTCTCACGGAACTGGATAGCGGATGGCAGAGCCTCACCGCGATTCCCCATTCCCCCACTCCCCGCATTAAGAGCCTTCTCTTTCGCCACGCTTTAGAGGAGATCGGTCACAATCAGCTCTTTCTCTCCCTCGTAGAGAAAGAAAGTAACTCCCTACGGAAAGAGCCGGTAATGCAAAGAAACCCGCTCCTCGACGGGAGCTACGAGTCCCTCGTAGACTATATGGCCTACACCCATGCGGGTGAGTCAGAGATCAATAAAGACTTTCCCGTGTATGCGAAAAGTGATGTTCCGGATCATGTGAGAGAAGCCTTCCGTCAGCTGAAGGCTGAAGAAGAAGGGCACGAAGACTTTACGGCCACTGCTCTTTTGGAGCTTTTGCGAAACGATGAAAAGCATTTCCATTGGATTGTGCGCACTAAGAAATGGAAGCGCAGCTGGCAGCAGTTTAATTCGATCATGGAGCGTTTCGGTGAGCTCCCTATGAAAATCATCCTCGTAATCGTGTATTTCGTAGCGGGACTGTTTGTTTGGCTCCCCATGAGCCGCCGTATGCGCCTCTCAGCGAGTGACCAACTGGAGATTTTGCAGCAGCAAAATGCGGCCGCGAAACTCTCCTGCCGAAGAGCTATGGAGCGCACATGAGAATTTTGGGGATATCCTCCAACTATCATGATGCCTCGGCTGCGCTTGTTGTGGATGGTCGTCTCGTTGCCACTTCCGCCGAGGAACGATTCACTCTCCATAAACACGACCCGAACTTCCCGAAGCTCGCTATAGACTGGTGTCTCAAAGGGGATCATGGATTTTCGGGTCCCGTAGATCTTGTGGCCTACCACGAAGAGCCGTCGGCCAAATTGAGCCGCACGTTATCGAGTGCGTTTGTGAGGTATCCGTTTTCTTTCCCCACCTTCGCCACCTCCATGAGGGAGGGCATTTCCTCCACCCTATGGTTCCGCAACATGGCGAGCGAATGTGCGAACATTGATCCGGCTCGTGTGGTGTTTCAGCCCCACCATTTCAGCCACGCCGCCTATTCTTTTCTAACTTCTCCCTTCGAAAAAGCCGCGGTCCTTACGGTAGACGCAGTTGGTGAGTGGACAAGTTCCGCTCTTTTCTTGGGCGACCGCTCTCGCGGGGCCGATGCATTGGAAGTGCTCGAGGTTGTGCCCTTTCCGCATTCTTTGGGCCTCGCCTATTCCGCCTTTACCGCCTTCCTCGGATTTAAAGTGAACGACGGTGAGTGCAGCGTGATGGCACTTTCGTCTTGGGGGCGCCCTCGATACCTCGAACAGGTGAGAAAGATCCTGGTCAGGAAGGGGCACACCCTGGAGCTCGACCTCCGCTACTTCAATTTCAGCCGTGACGACGACCTTCCCCTCTCCGGTGAGTTTTTCGATCTCTTTGGCAAGCCTCGGCACTACAAAACACCCTTGCCCTTCGACAGTCTCACTCCACTAGGCCAAGGCGGCGCGGTAGACGCAGAATCGCAGCGATTTGCGGACGTGGCAGCGTCGATTCAAGCTGTGGTGGAAGAAGAAGTGCAAACCCTCGCGAGACGCGTGAAGGAGCTTACGGGCGTTGATCAGCTTTGCCTCTCCGGGGGCGTAGCGATGAACGCCACAAGCAACGGAAAGCTCGTGAGGAGTGGAATCTTTCGCGAGGTTCATATTCCGAACGATCCGGGAGACGGCGGCGGCGCAGCGGGAGCCGCCCTATACGCCCACTTGGTAACCACGGGGAAAGCTCCCACGATTCCCCACTCCCCCTGTTTGGGTTCCGCCCATCGTGAACGTGACGTGCTGGATATCATTTCCGACGACGAGAACTTCCGATCTCTGAAAGTCTCCACCTTCGACTCCAAAGATTTACTCACGGACCGAGTAGCCAACCTTCTTGCCCAGGGAAAGGTAGTGGGCTGGTTTCAGGGGCGTTTTGAGAACGGCCCCCGAGCCCTTGGGCATCGATCGATTCTTTGTGATCCGGGCAATTTAGAAACCGTAAAGAAACTTAGTAAGAGTGTAAAAAAGCGGGCCCCATTCAGGCCCTATGCAGTGTCGCTCACTGAGGCGGCTGCAAAGAAGGCGTTCCCGGCTATGGGTGACCTGGGCCCCTATCGGTGGATGCAAAGCACGATTCGGGTGGCCGACGGCGAAGCTCAGGGACTACGAGGAGCGCTCCACTGTGATCTATCCACGCGCCCTCAGGTGCTTTCCCAAAGCGACGACCCGCTCTTCCATCAACTGCTGGAGGCCTTCGGTGGCAAAACGGGAAAACTGCCGGCACTTCTCAATACCTCGTTTAACCCCTCGGGCTTTCCCTTGGTGCGCACCGACCTCGATGCATTTTTGATGTTTGTGCGCACTAGAATGGATGTGCTCGTGCTGAATCAGACCGTTATCGAAAAGCCCTAGAACTCATTTCCTAACCCCGTTCGTTATGAGCCCGAGCCTAAATGTGCGCCAGCGCGGCCGCACAAGTGAAGGCGACCAAAGCCTAGCAGAGCTAGGTTGCGGGAGCCTGAACGCGGAGAACAAAGCTGGCGGGCAGTTGGGCTAGGCGCAGTAGAGCGGGGTTGGGAAATGAGTCCTAACTATTTCGCGCTTCCTGCTGCGGGGACGCCCTCGCCGGCCCCACCCTCTACTCGACTCGGCTTTAACGGGGGCACCATCGCCAGTTGATTGCACTGAGAGAGGTTGCGCATGGTAACGCCCACAACGCTCACGGCGCTCGCCGTGGGCCCCACAAACTGAGCCAATGCGGTGGCCTTTGCTTCCTCTGGTTTTGCCCCTCGAGCCAGGGCCTTCGCCTCGGCTTGGCGCTTGAGCCGATCGAGAGACCGCTCGTAGAAGTCCTGATGGGAAAGCTGATCCAGCCAAACACGCTCCACGTCGCTCTGAATTTCGCCGCAGCCACTTTGGGTAAGGGCAAAGCCATCGGTCCAAGAGTTGTCGATGTATTCTACCGGGGCGCAAGCTTCGAGTTTCCCATTGAAACGAAGCACCTTCACGAAAAGCCCCTGAGAATCGTTTGTGAGATGCGCATGAGGGTAACCCACTGGCACACCTTCCACTCGCTCGAGGAACGTCGCTTTCTCTCGCTGCAACTGAAGAAGATTCTTTCGGCCTAAATCGCGAAGCTTAAGACCAGCTGGCACCGTAGCGGCGTTCACCAACACGAGCCGGTCGAGTGCGCCGCCCTTGCGTGCCACTTGAAGGGAAACCCCCTCAAGCTGGTACCACTCCACCGCAAATCCATCTTTCTTGAACGTTCCGCGCTCTACTTTTCGAGCGTCGCGTGGCACGGGGTAACCGTAAAAACCCATCTGGCGAAAGATCGACGACAGCGCATGGTCACAGGGCTTCAGCTCAGCTTTATCGAAGGGATAACCCAGTAAGGCCGACTGCTGGATATAGTTGCGATAGACCCGCAGATATTCTTCTGAGGAAAGTTTATCGGCGCCGGGACCTAGGTAGGGCTGAACGTTTTTGGGATCCTGAGCCCAAAGAGCCGAGGATCCCAACAATAGAAAAAGGAGAAAAGTAGATCTCACTGGGTGAGCGAAGAGGTGTCTTCTTTCGGTGCGGGTATGTGACGGAAGCGCACCTTGCCAGCCGCGATCTCGCGAAGCGCAGTCACTACGTTAAGGTTCTTCGAATACACCAGACGATCGGCGCCGCGGAAAAGCTGGCGAGCGCGACGAGAAGTGAGGTGCACGAGCTCGTAGCGGTTGGTTACAAACTGAAGGCAATCTTCTACGGTAATACGGGCCATGGAGTTCTCCTGAGAACTGTGAAAATAGGGAAATTCTCTCGTTACGTCAAGGGTTTATCCGACTTTTTTAGAACGTTTTGATTGTGCGCCCAAAACAGCAGCCAAGTCTCGGAGGAGGGCGCTCAGGCATCCGTCACATCAAGATGGAGTAAGCTACCGCAACCCTCACAGTTAAGCGACCATCCCTCAGAATCCACCTGTCCCGCAACAACAAGGCCACACCCGCACTTGGGGCACTGCCCCTCTGACCGGAGCGCATAACGCCCCCCTCTTAAGGTTCTCCGGAACTCCCAGAACGCGTAAACCAACGTCCCTGGCACAAGGACAAAGTGAAGAACTGGAATGAACACAAAGACAAACGCAAGAAGCACGAACCGCCCACCCCTACGGATCGCCAATCGAAGTCTTTCATCGCGAGGAATCTCTCGCCACCCAGAAAATGGAAAAACACTCCCCTCCCCGGAGGAGGCGCGCACTTTGAAAACCAGCGACTTACTCAAAAATTACCCGACATGAATGGAGACTAAGGACTCAACGACGACAGAAAGCCTATCAGGCGATCTCTTGATCGTCGCTCGATGAGGCTTTTTTCACCTGTGGCTTCACGATCTGAGGCTCACCGAGCTCCACGAGGGGCTTTTCTTTGCCCTCTACCACGTCCTTGGTGATCTCCACCTTGGCGATGTTCTTCTTACTCGGAATTTCATACATCACGTCGAGCATGGTCTTCTCGAGCACAGCACGGAGTCCACGAGCGCCGGTTTTTCGCCGGATCGCGTCCTTCGCCACCGCATGAACGGCCTCTTCGGTGAAGTCGAGCTTCACGCCATCCATCTGGAAGAGTGCCTGGTACTGCTTAAGGAGCGCGTTCTTCGGCTTCGTGAGGATGTCCGTAAGAGCCGCCTCGTCGAGATCCTGGAGTGGCGCCATCACGGGGAGTCGTCCCACAAACTCCGGGATCAAGCCGAACATCACGAGATCTTCCGGTTCCACGGCCGCCATCAACTCATCGTTCGAGAGCTTCTTCTTTTGCTCCATCGTGGCACCGAGACCGAGAGCCCGCTTGCCCATACGGTTCATCACGAACTTCTCCATCCCCACGAAGGCTCCGCCGCAGATGAAAAGAATGTTGGTGGTGTCGACCTGAATGAACTCCTGCTGCGGGTGCTTGCGCCCGCCCTTCGGAGGCACGTTGGCCACCGTGCCTTCGATGATCTTGAGGAGCGCCTGCTGCACCCCTTCCCCCGACACGTCGCGAGTGATCGACGGGTTTTCGCTCTTGCGTCCGATCTTGTCCACCTCGTCGATGTAGACGATACCGCGCTGGGCGCGCTGCACGTCGTAGTCGCAGTTTTGGAGCAGGTTGAGAATGATATTTTCCACGTCCTCACCCACGTAGCCCGCTTCGGTGAGCGTGGTGGCGTCGGCGATGGCGAACGGCACGTTGAGCATGCGAGCTAACGTTTGCGCCAAGAAAGTTTTTCCGCAGCCCGTGGGGCCGATCATCAGAATGTTACTTTTCTGGAGCTCCACGGCGCCCTTAGCGCCCGAGTGACCGATGCGCTTATAGTGGTTGTAAACCGCTACGGAG
>CAZKBU010000001.1:0-513457 GCA_964551325.1 uncultured Bdellovibrionales bacterium | reverse complement strand
CAACGAATGAGTAGTTACTTTTTATGTGGTGGAAAGAATGGGGCTCAGATCAGACGACGAAGCGTGGTAAGCCGACCGCGTTCAATGATCTACCCGCCCTTCCGGGGATGACCTTTAGTTTTAACAAGAACTTTTCGTTTTCTCCGTATATGGAAGTTTCTGTACTCAAGCCGGACTCCAAAACCTCAAGTGTTGGTGGCGTTTTAAACTATACACTTCTTTGACAAAAGTGATCGCTTACTGCGAGGGTGCAGTAGTTATATTTTTGAACTAAAGCCCGCGAGTAATACTCGCGGGCTCGGCTTGGCAGGCTGAGATTGAAGGGGGTCTACTGTCTTTGGATCATCGCCGAAACCAAATGGAGCTTCTGATGAAATACGAGTGGGTCAGTTCTGTAAAGTTCGACTAACTTCGCAAGTTGATTCAAAGGCGCCTTAATGGGCCTTGTTTCTATCGACTGAATTTGAGGGGGTGTTTCTCCGATTAAGCCAGCAACAAGATCAACGGTGAGACGCGATTTCACCCGCTGAGATATTAAAAACTCTCATGAACCTCCCCGCCCCAAGGGGCGGGGATCTACGCCCATGTGTTAGAAAGCTGCCCCATTAATTATCGTTTCCAACGAAAGTAGCGTTAAGCAATCTCAAGCTAATAATTCCTTGCTTGTGAGCTTTCACTGCTTCGTCTCTCATAGATTGTGTGAGATCAATTAGCTCTCCAGTTAGACCGACCACTAATGCTAGCTTCACGAGCCCTAAAATAATTCGAGAGATTATGTTCATAGAAAATACCTCCGTTAAAGTTGAAAAAATAAAGTTAAAAACGAAGCGCTTTCCCCTGCGGAAAGTGCCCGCCGAGTGCCCAGGCATTGCCCAGAAACTCTGTTATAAGTTGTTATTTGTGGTGATGTTTGAAGAAGTCCGAGAGAGCTAATTCACTGAATCCATTTGTTTTCGATTTCGGGGACTTACCCCCGTTGGGGAGACTATTCGTGATCTAAGAATGGCGGAGAGAGTGGGATTCGAACCCACGAGCCTCTTACGAGACTGCCGGTTTTCAAGACCGGTGCTTTCGGCCACTCAGCCATCTCTCCGGGTCGTCAGTGGACTGGGTCAATACGATCAAAGCCGGTGTATTTTTGCAATACCTCAGGGATGCGCACGGAGCCGTCGGCCTCCTGAAAGTTTTCCAGAATAGCCACGAGGGTGCGTCCCACGGCTAGGCCCGAACCGTTAAGGGTGTGGGCGAATCGCGGCTTGTCCTTACCTGTGCGAAATCGAAGGCTCATGCGGCGGGCCTGAAAGTCGCCGAAGTTGGAGCACGAAGAAATCTCGCGGTAGGCGTTTTGCCCGGGCAGCCAGACCTCGAGGTCGTAGGTTTTACGGGAGCCGAAGCCGATGTCGCCGCCGCAAAGAAGCATGGTGCGATAAGGAAGGCCCAGCTGACGAAGAACCTCTTCCGCTTGGTCGGTGAGGGCCTCATGAAGTTCGGCGCTCTTGTCTGGATGGCACACAACCACGAGCTCAACCTTGTCGAATTGGTGCTGACGGATGAGGCCCTTGGTGTCGCGTCCGGCGCTTCCGGCTTCGCTACGGAAACAGGGAGTGTAGGCGGTGAATTTTTTCGGAAGATCGCCTTCCTCTAAAACTTCTTCTCGATAGTAGTTGGTAACGGGAACTTCAGCGGTGGGGATGAGGTACCAATCGAAGCCGTCCAGTTTGAAAAGATCCTCGCGGAACTTGGGGAGTTGTCCGGTCCCCAGCATCGCGGCGGAATTGCACATGAAGGGCGGGATCATTTCCACGTAGCCGTGCTTCTGGGCGTGAAGATCGAGCATAAAGTTAATGAGTGCGCGCTCTAGGCGAGCGCCTTTCCCCAAAAGCACGCTGAAGCGCGCGCCGGTCATGCGGCCCGCTCGCTCGAAGTCGAGTATGCCGAGCTTAAGTCCGAGGTCGTGGTGATCGAGGGGCTGGAAAGAAAACTTTTTCGGGTCTCCCCACCGACGAACCTCTTTGTTGTCTTCGGAGCCGGCACCCGAGGGAACCGAATCGTCGACCATGTTCGGAATGTTGAGGAGGAGGTCCTCCACCTTCTTTACGGTCTCCGTGACTGAACCATCGATGGCTTCGATCCGGGCATTCACCTGGTTCGACTCGGCCATGAGGTCGTCGACCGATTCGCCATTTCTCTTTTTTGTGCCGATGTCTTTCGCAAGAGCGTTACGCCGGGAGCGCAGCTCTTCCACTTCTTTCAAAAGCGCGCGGCGGTCGGTGTCGGCCGATTTGATTCGATCGATGATTTCAGCGGGAAAAGATCGAAGCGCGAGTTTCTTTCTGGCTAAGTCTTCGTTTTCGAGAATCCAGCGGAGGTCGAGCATGGGTTAGTCCTTGTGGAGAGCTTGGTCGAGTTCCTGGATGGCCGTTTGTGCACCCTGCTTTAGCTCCGGATCGCCGGAAAGTGCCAGCACGTTTTTAAACGACTGAATTGCCTTCAGCCGATCTCCGCGGCGGCGGTAAATGGTGCCCATGAGCCAGTGAGCCCTGGAAATCAACGGATCAATCTTTATCACACGTTCATAGAGCGACAAAGCATGGTCGTAGTTGCCCATCTTCTGGTGCACATTGCCGAGGGTAAGCAGCGCTTCGGTGTTGTTTTCGTTGGCTTGCACGGCCTGGGTGTAGAACGAAAGCGCCATGTCCAGCTTTCCATCATCATTGTAGATATGGCCACGCTCGGTGAGGGCGGCATCGCTATTGGAGTGGTTCTTGAGCTCTTCCTCGAGGAACTTGATGGCTTGAGGAATGTCGCCTCCGTTTCTAGAAATCTTTGCGAGGCGAACTCGCACATCGGGATAGTTAGGAACCAGCTTAATCACCTGGTGGTAGTTTTTGGCGGCCGCACCGAGGTCGCGGATTTGGTAGTAAAGGTCGCCGGTGGCCTTGTAGCCCTCGACGTCATTGGGAGAAAGAGCGGAGTATTGTTCGTAGGCGGCGAGCGCCTGGCGATAGTTGTTTCTTCGGTTCACGAAGTCGGAGGTGTTGGCGTCGCCGTCGGCCCGCATGAGATTGCCGAGCAGCTTAAACGCAGGGGCATAGGTTTTGTCGGCGCGGATGGCGTTGATGATATAGTTCTTGGCCGAAGCTTGGTCGCCGGACTTGTAGTAAATCACCGAAAGACTGGTCATGATCGGCGCTGAGTTCGGCTGCTCATTCAAGCGATCCTTGAGATAGGCGATCGCGCGCGAGGGGCTCTCCGAGTAGAATCGGGTGTTGGCCAGGCCCAAGAGCGCGTCGGCGCTTTCTCGATCATAGCGGAGGGCCATTGAATAATAGAACTCGGCCAGGTCGTATTTCTTCCTCTCTTCTTCGAGCTTGCCGAAGAACACATACAGTTCCGGATTTCGGCTTCCCATCGACATGGCTTCTCGAAGAGTGAACTCTCCAAGATCTTTCCGTCCGTCGCGGTATTGATAGAGTCCCTTCAAGATTTTAATTTCAGAACGGTTTCTTCGGAGGGCGTCGGCCCGTTGAATCGTTGTCTTCGCATTTTCCAGGTCGTAGCGATCAATGTAGATTCTGGCCAGACGGATTAACGGCTCAATCGGCTTCTTCTTCGTGTCGGCCGCGCGGAGATATCGCTTCATGGAATCGAAAACTTTTCCCTGGCTCTCGAGCAGGCGCCCCATAAGGTATTGGGGAACTGGATCATCCTCTCGCTCGTCGCCAGCGCGGAGATAGTCGATCATGGCATTGTCGAATTCGCGAATGCGCTCTTTCTGGCGTCCCGAAACAATCGATTTATAAGCGTCGGCTGTGGCTGGATGGAGTGTCTTCAAACGATAGACAAGGTCGTTCACGTCGTCGTCGAACAGACGAATGGCTTTGGCCGACTCTGCAAAGTTCACGGCCTTTTCAATCCGTCTCCTGGGGTTTCCTTCCTTCAGTCCCTCCAGGATTCTGGCGACGAGGAGAAACGTTTTCGCCATCGTTGGCCGATCTACTAAATGGGGGCGTTCGGTGACCCAGCGAACCGTCTCCAGGGCCTTCTTAAAATCACCCTTGCGCATCAATTGCTCGGCGCGCAGCAATCGTGCGGGCGCGAATAGACGGTAGTTTTTGTTTATGCGGAGCAAGATCTGCTCCGAAAGAGCGGTCTGGCCGCGTTTGTCGAGGAGGTCGGCGTAGAAAAGATCGTGCCGGGGGTTCGGATTCAGATTGGCGCTTACGGTGGCAGAGATCATCTTCGTCATGATGGAAAGCGCGGCGTCGGATCGCCCTCTCCGCTGGTGTGCTTGGGCCCGAAGGAACTGCACCTCTGCCGACGGGCGAGATTTCATTGCCTCGTCTAGCGCCTCTTCCGCCTGATCCACTCGATTCAGAAGGAAATAGAACTCTGCCACAGCGGCCGAGTATTCTGGAATCACCTTTCCCTTCGGTGGCTTCACTGAGAGCAGTGTCTTAATGGTTTCAAAGAATCGTTCGTCGCGCGGAACGATTTCGGCGATTCGAAGATAAGCAGCAGCCAAGCTGGCCCGGGCCTGCACACTGCGAGGATTTTTTCGCACTGCTGGATAATAACTGGTGCGAATTGCCTTGATGGTTCCTGCCGGAGTTTCGTCGGCGGCCGTATCAAGGCCGGCTTCCAGGAGATTGTCGGAGAGGATCGGATCATGAACGTCCGGCGGCGGCAGGTTCACTTCAATGTAGGGAAACGTGAACCAGCGCGGCGCCAGAGGGACATCGGGTTTCCCTGGCTTTTTGCTGTTCCCCTCGTCGAAATTTGTGAAGAGGACATAGATGAGAAGGCCAATGGTGAGCACGATAAATGTGCGCTTATGAAATATCGGCTTTCGCTTCGGTTGTCCGTCGGCCGCCGCTTCGTTTTCGGCGTCTTCTGGAAGTCGCGGCGCAATTTTTTCGTACTTTTTCCAAAGCGGCTCGAACTGTTCGGTGGTGATGATTTTCGTTTTTTCGCCATCGTCGTCCAGCGTGGCAGGCAGATCTAAGCGAGTGCGATCATCATCAGCGCGAAGGTCACCCACCTTGATATTTACAAGCGTGGGCATCGAGAGGCTGTCGTCGAGGGCGTCGTCTTCGGGCCGCGCTGAGCGCGAGGATTTTCCCGGAAGCGATTTAGTGGGGGCCGCCGAAGCGCCGGTCTTTTGCTTGGAAACTTTTTTCTTCAGGATTTCGCGAAGATCCTTGTGTTCACGGAATGGGCTCCAGGCCTCAAACGGATCCACAGAGGTGGGCTCGTCGCCCTTGATCGCGCCCTTCATCACCAGGGCTTCCACACGCGCGAGGTCGAGCGGACCCAACACCCTGTCGGGCGAAATTTTTATCTTAAAGGTTGGTTGATCCGACCCCATCCGATGGAATCAGGATATCACGCCCCTTTGGTGATATGGACGAAAGAGGCGGCCCGTTCTCGAGTGATCCAGGCGTCCATGTGGGTTTTGAGGGACCGCTGGAAGAGCTGATTCCTTACCTGTTCCTTCACACGGTTAAATTCCGGGTCCTCGGGGGCGCCTACCGAGTTCACGCGTAGAATCAGGTATCCGGAACCGGATTCCAGGGGACGAGAAAACTCCCCGGCCCGCAGCCCGGATACGGTGCCTTTAACCAGGGGGTTCATGTTTTCTTCGGAAATCTTCCCTACGGAGACCCGCTCCACGCCGCGAGCCGAAAGCTCCGAGGCGAGTGAATCGAGGTCGGCGCCGTCGGAAAGCTTGCGATACGCCAGGTCAGCGGTGGCCTTGTTGGGAAGGAGCAGCTGATCCAGGTCGAAGGTCAGTACGAGGCGCTGTGCCTTTCGCTTCTCCAGAGTTTGCGGATCCGTGTAATAGAAGTTTTTCACTTGTTCGTCGGAAACCGCAGAAAGGGGGCGAAGCTCTCGATCGATCAGGCGCCGCTTGGCAACACTTACTCTCATAAGGGACTTGTAGTCGGCGAAAGAGAATCCCTGGGATTTCAAAACGTCTACGAGAGCGTCGCGAGTGATGTTGTTGTTCTTCTGAATAAAACGAATCTCGTCTTCAACATCATCTTCGGTAGGGTTTTGTTTCTGGAGGATCAAGCGTTCTTGAATCAGGTATTCCACCACGTCCTTCTCCGTATCGAGCTTCGGGTGAAAAAAGGTGATGAACGGATCCAGTTCGCCTCGCAGCTTGGAAAGCCGTGAGAAGTCGGTGAGGTCGGATCGTAAAAGCACGTCGGAATTGACCAGGGCCATGGTGCGATCCACCACTCGGGCCGACGCGGGAGACGAGACCAGTAAAAAGGACGCCAAAAGGAGAACGGGATAAATCATTCCAATGATTTATCCCGCCCAAGGAAGATCGTCTATATCAACAAGATTGACGCACTATTCCTGAACCGCAGATTGATTGATGGAAACCTTGGCCTTGGAACGGAGGCCGCGCAGGTAGTCGTCGAAGATCTTGGCGCGCTTTTCGTCGTAAACCATGCGCTGGTACTCGGGAATATTGATGTTCTTGCAGTCCTTCACTCCGGTGAGCTTGATCACGTGAAGGCCGAACTGGGAGCGCACGGCGGCTTTCGTATATTGCCCCACACCGAGTTTTTTGGCGGCGGCATAGTAGGCGGGGTCAAGCTTGTCTTTTGCTTGGAATCCGATATCGCCACCGGCGTCTTTGGCATAGCCCTCGGAATAAGTGTTGGCCACTTTCTCAAACTTTTGGCCCGCAGCAAGGTCCTTAAGTGCCTTGTTGATCGTGGCCGTGGCGTTCTTCTCCGACTCCTTCATGGCGTCGGCGGCAAGCTGAACGAAGATGTGGCTGGTGCGGATCTCGGGGTTCCGCTCGCAGTAAGCGCGGGCGTCGGCGTCGGACACTTCTACGGCCTTTGCAAACTTCTCCGTGAGAGCCTCCTCTACGAGTGCCTGATAGAGGACCGCATCCATTCGCTCTTTATATTCCGGCTTTTTGTCTAGTCCGCGGCGCTTTGCTTCTTCCACGGCCACTTCGAAGTTGATGATATCGTTTAGAACGTTTGCTTTCGTGGGCGCGGTGAATTTGAAGATCTTCAGACTGTCTTTGTAGCGTCTGTCGAATTCGGTCTTGGAAATTTTCTTGTCGTTTACCTCGGCCACCGTATCTGCATCGAGCGCGGCCTGCGCGGAAAGAGAAACCATTCCAAGGGCAAGAACCGTGGCACTTAGGCGAGAAAGTTGAAACAACATAAAAACCCACTCCTTTGGGAAATACTTCCTGATCAATTTATTATTGCTTTGCGCCAGATGCCGGTCAAGCAATCGACATGATCTCTTGGGCCACGGTTCTCACGGCAGCGTGAGCTTCCTTCAATGAGCCCAGTTCCTGCCGGACCACAAGGGTGCCCGCTGGGGTGAGCTTGAAGCGTCCGGGGTCGCCGGCTATTAGGGCGAGAACTTTCTCCGGCTCTACCCGGCTCCGTGTGCCGGCGGTTAGTGAAACGTTCTGTTTTGTGACAACCACCGACTTAATCCCCATCCGGCGGCCCCAGGTTCGAATCTTAAACAACCAAAGTAAGTCTTCCGCCTCCTTAGGGAGAGGGCCAAATCGATCCACGAGATCTTCGGCGGCGCGGTCGATGGACTCTTCCGAGTCCAGGGCCGAGAGTTTTCGATAGAGGCTGAGGCGTGTGCGGGTTTCCGAAACGTACTCAGCCGGCAAAAGAGCGGCAAAGGCCGACTGGATTTCGGTGTCTTCGCGGGGTGCCCGGGTCTCTTCGTTTTTCATGCGTCGGATCTCCTCGTCGAGCAGCTCGAGGTAAAGGTCATATCCCACCGCAGAAATGTGGCCGGACTGAGAGTCGCCCAAAATATCGCCGCCGCCACGGAGCTCCAGATCGTAGTTTGCGATCATGTAGCCGCTTCCAAGTTCGGTAAAACGCTGGAGCACCTGAAGGCGCTGCCGGGCTTCGTCGGTGACCGTGCCGGTTTCCGGGATGAGCAGCCAAGCATGGGCGCGAGAGCTGGAACGACCCACCCGTCCGCGAATCTGATACAGCTGGGAGAGGCCGAAAGTGTCGGCCCGATTCACGATAATCGTATTGGCGTTTGAAACGTCGAGGCCGTTTTCCACAATCGTGGAGGCGAGCAACACTTTTGTTTCCCCTCGGTAAAATGAGGCCATCGCCTTTTCCAGCTCGCGCTCCGGCATTTGGCCGTGCCCGATTCCGATGGAAACTCCGGGAATCGTTTCTTCCAAAAAGGTTTTTACCTGGCCGATCGTTTCCACGCGGTTGTGTATGAAAAACACCTGGCCGCCCCTAGAGACCTCTTGGAGAATCGCCTCTCGAATCACTTCCGGATCGAAGTGAGCCAAGTGAGTCTTAATGCTGGTGCGTTCAGCGGGAGGCGTGCGGATCACGCTGATATCGCGAAGGCCCATGAGCGACATGTGTAGAGTTCTTGGAATCGGAGTGGCGGAAAGGGTCAACACATCCACGGATGCTCGGAGTTTCTTTAGTCTCTCCTTATGCTCCACTCCGAAGCGTTGTTCTTCATCGATAACGAGGAGGCCTAGATCGGAAAAGTGAACATCCTTAGATAAAATTCGGTGTGTCCCGATTAGAATGTCGACCTTTCCTTCTTGCACCATGGCGAGCGTTTCGGTTTGCTCTGCCCTGGGCCGGAAACGGGAGAGTCCCCGCACCGTGACGGCGTGGTCGCGAAGGCGCCGCACAAAGGTAGACAGGTGCTGTTCGGCCAGCACGGTGGTGGGCACCAAGACTGCCACTTGCTTTCCGTCTTGGCAGGCCTTGAATGCGGCACGAATGGCAACCTCCGTTTTTCCGAAGCCTACGTCGCCGCAGATTAGGCGGTCCATGGGTTGATCTGAACACATGTCGCGGATTGTGTCCTGGATGGCGAGGAGTTGGTCGGGAGTTTCTTCGAAAGGGAAATTTCCTTCGAACTCACGGAAAAGTTCGTCGGGGTCGCTGAAACGGAATCCCTTTCGAAGCTTCCTTGCGGCCTGAGTTCTCACGAGATCGGCCGCCAAGTCGCGCGCCGACTCTCTCGCCCGCTCTTTGGCTTTTTGAAAGTGCTGAGACCCAAGTTTGTCGAGGGCGGGACGAGGTCCGCCGCCCCCCACCCAGCGTTGAATCAGGTTGAGCCGATAGACGGGAAGATAGAGTTTGTCGGCTCCACCATATTCGAGCAGCACGAACTCGCCGGATACGCCTGAGGCCGTGAGCGTAACGATTCCCGTGTATCGCCCAACTCCGTGCTCCGGATGCACGATCAGATCGCCCTCCTGAAGATCGAGTGCCGACGCTGTTTGGGCTGCTTTCGTCCACTCTTGAGTGCGTCGCTTTCCTGTGGGCGCGGGGGTTCCAAATATTTCATGGTCGGGCAAAAAAACCCGCCGCCAACAATTTTCTTCGAATCCCCGAGAAAGCTCCCCTAATGCCAGATTCACTTTCAGAGGATCCCCGCCTTCGGGCAGGCGAATTTCGGAGCGAAGATGGGGGATTTTTCGTTGCTGGAGCAGGAACTCCATTCTCTCGAGTTGCGCTTCTGTGCGGCAAAGGATGTTCACCTGAACTCCGGAGTCGCGCTTTTCTTTTAGGTAGATTTCCAGTTGATCAAGGTTGGATGAGTGTTTGCGCCCAGGGTGAGATTCGGAAACATGCAGCCTCGGGGTCGGCGCGGTTTGAATCGAAGCCATCTTGTCGGATGACGGAGTTTCGATTTCCAGGGCCGAGCAGCGAAGATGGGCGCTGGAATTCGTTGCCGCAATAATGGATTCCGAACTGAGGAAAAGTTCATCCGGCGGAAGGTAGATGTCGGACTCTTCTTTGGTGCCGACAAACTGCTCCTTCAGTTTTTCCACCTCTTCTTGAAATTCCCTCGGGCTGGGTTCCCACACCATCGTGCGCACTCGATCGCCGAGGAGTTCCCATGCCGAACGGGAGTCTTCCCACATCAAAGGGAGGAGATAGTCCATTTCTTCGGTCACAATTCCCGCGCCAAGGGCATCAAGAATTCGCTCCCGGTTTTTTCGTGGCAGATCACGAGAGTCGCACCAGTCGCGTATGCGTTGGCGGGCGGAGGCTAGGCTTTCCGGATCGCAAAGAAACTCTCTGTTCGGCCAAACCACCACCTCTGCGGTTAGTGGACTGCGGTTGCTCGATTGAGTGGCTGGATCAAACGCGCGAACGCTCTCGATCTCGTCGTCAAAGAAGTCGACACGAACGGGGGCGTTCATGGTGGGAATAAAGAGGTCGAGAATTCCGCCTCGCCGGCACCAGGTGCCTCTGTCTTCCACGGTCTCCGATTTTTGGTACCCAAGGCCCGACAGTTGCTTCACGAGTGAGTCGGGGTCGAGGCGGGCACCGGCCTTCAACACGGGGAGCGACATGAATAGTCGCGACGGGGGCGCGCACTGTGCTAGCGCCGACCAGGAGGTGACCACCACCGATGCAGCGGCGCCATCGGCCGGACGAAGAAGGGCGCCCATGGCCTGTAGGCGCTGATGCCGCGCCGTCACACTGGGAGCGATTTTTCGATAGGGAGAAAACTCCCAAGCGGGCAAGAGAAGCGCGTCGGGGCAACCAACTCCCTTGAGAAAAAGCTGTAAATCATGGGCCAGTTCCTCTGCTTCGTTCTCGGAATTGGAAATAAAAAGCAGTGGCTTGGAGTTCGGTTTGTGAACGAGAGAAATCAGCCAAGGAAGCGATGCCCGGTCCGCCCCGCTTATGGCGCGAATATCCGCGCCGCGAAAAGCGGATGCTGCGGCATGCCGTTGGGGTGAGGGGGCATTCATGTAACCGCTTTATATTAAAGCATAATCCTTGACCTTTCTGGATCGTCTTTTTACGCTTTCGGGGTGAGTCACCTCATTATTTTCCTGATTCTGGGCGTAGTGTTGTTTGTTTCCTATTTTTTGGTGGAAACAGTCGCCGGATTCCAGGGCCGACGCGCCGCGCGCACTGAAGATCCCAGTTTAAGAGTGACCTCCGGAGCGGGAGCTTTTCGTTCGATTTATGCATTTCTTGTGGGAGCCACGGTGCTGGCGCTTCTTTCGCTGCTTTTTCCCTTGGCGCTCGACTTCAAAAATCAAGTGCATGCGGTAGGAAGTAGACGCGAAGCGATTGAGCCGTTGTTGAAGTTATCCGCGATCCCAGTGTTGATGCTGCTTCTTCTCTGCTATGCGGGTCGACGAAATCTGCTTCGGTGGATCAAGGAGGCTTCGTGGCCGAAGGATTGATGCAAACGAAGCTCTCTGCTCTTCGCAACTGGGCTCTATCCAGTTCGCCTTGGGCTTTTCCGCTGGGAGTTTCCTGCTGTTATCTAGAGCTCGGTTCTGTGGCGGGCCCCAGGTTCGATCTGGAAAGATTTGGAGTTCGCTTTCGCGGCGTACCCGCTGAGGCCGACGTTCTCATCGTTGCCGGGCCGGTGAATCAAAAGATGAAAGAGGAGCTTCGCAGGGCTTACGATGAAATGAAGCATCCGAAGTATGTAATTGCGATGGGCAGTTGCGCTTCAACGGGCGGAATGTTCGTGCTGGGCGATGAGGTCTCCCAGGGAATTGAGGGAGTGGTTCCGGTGGATATTTTCATTCCGGGGTGTCCACCGCGACCGGAGTCAATCATTCACGCGCTTTTGCGCCTACAGGAGAAAATCCATTGCGGCGCGAAGATCTAATAGCCGAATTCAGCGCCGAGCTCCGCGCGGGATCGCTTTCATTAAAGATTTGGGAAGGGCCAAGGCCCGGTGGGTTGCCTTCGGAGCTGGTGGTGGAGGTACCTGCCGATCACTGGCACGCGGCGCTCTTGAAAATGAAAAGCCTGGGCGGCGGAATGCGGTTGGTGTTTCTCGCCGCGGGGCCGGACACCTGGAGTAGGATCGCATTTTTAGAGAATGTTTCGGGTGAAGTGCAAGTGGTGGCGCTGGCCAAGGGGCAGGCGCTGCAATCAGTCGCGGATGTTTGGCCCTGGGCAAAGCACCTAGAGCAAGAGGCCGAGGGTTTCCGATGAGCACGCGCTTGGAGTTCTCCGCCGCACATCTGAGCCAGACGCTGGGCCCCGGTCCGTTCTCCCTTGTTTTACAGGAAGACGGGGGCGTGGTCGCCGGAGCGGTTTTCGAATTTGGATTCGAACATCGCGGCATTGAAAAAATCGCACCGAAAATTTCAGTGGTCCAAAATCACTCTTATTCAGACCGCGTCGACTACCTTTCGGCTGCCGCCTGCAATTTTGCTTATGCGCAAGCGGTGGAGCGGCTTGGCAATATGGACTTGCCGGCGCGTGGGGGGAAAATCAGGGTTCTTCTTTTGGAGCTGAGTCGAATTTTCAATCACCTGGTTTTTATCGGAAAGATGGCAAAAGTTGCCGGCCATTACCCTATAGAGCAATTTGCGGTTAGAGAGCGCGATCGAGTGTCGGATCTGTTTGAAATGTATTGCGGCTCCCGTCTGGGGTTCGGGAGTATTTGCATCGGTGGAGTGCCTGCCGACGCTACCGCGGGCTGGATGCACAAGATCGAGCGCGCTCTGTTCGATATCCAAGACTTTCTTGAAGAGGTCGACGAGTACTTGGTGCAGAATCCGTATTTTCGAAACAGGATGATCGGTCTCTCGAAAGTGACCAGCGATATGGCGGAATCTTTCGGATTCACCGGAGTCAACGCGAGAGCGTCCGGACTGAGCCGAGATCTGCGGCGGTCGGCGCCTTATTCCGGATACGTCTCTTTGCAGATCCCTCCCCTAGACACCGAGCCGGGAGGCGATGCCTGGAGCAGGTTCTGCTGTCGTTTGAAGGAAATCCGGCAGTCGTCGGAGTTGATTCTTTCTGCCATCAATTCTCTTCCCGAGGGGAATTATCGAATCGCGACCGGACCCGGAATCTTCCTTCCTGAGGGGTTTGCGGTGTCGAGAGTGGAGAGCCCTAGAGGTGAGTTTGGTGCTTTACTATTTTCCTCTGGTCGCGAAGCCCCGTCACGGGTGCACTACTTTACTCCTTCTCGAAACGTAGCAGTGCGCTTGCCGGAGCTTCTCCGGGGCGTTCCGGTGGAAGACGTATTTTTGGCAATTCAATCCTTCGATCTCAGTGTCTCGGAGGTCGACCGATGATGTTTCACGCCGCAATCATTTTGCTCCAGTGTGTCTTTGTGGTGTTTTTTCTCGTAATTGCCGCGCTGGTTCTTCTTCAGGCAGAGCGACGGGTAAAGGCCTATGTGGAGCATCGAGTGGGTCCGGCTCATGTGGGTCCTGGTGGCTCACTGCAACTCTTCGCCGATCTTTTGAAGATGACCTGGCGAGGCAGAAGGAATCTCGCTGTAGGCGAGCTTCCGTTCTGGTCCAGTCTTCTGGCGTTGCCATTTGTGTTCGTGGGGATTCTGTTCTTCGACGCGCCGAGGGCGCTGATCCGCGGAAGAGAAATGTTGGTGCTGCTGTTGTTGGTCCTTGTGTCGGTGATTCTCGAGGGAGCCGTGTCGATAGGTCGTGCGAAGGGGCTCGAGCGATTCTCTTTCGCGCGCCACATTCCTTCCCAGGCTCTGGCCTTGATCACCATGTTGATGTGCGTGGCCGTGGTGTTTCTGCACACCGGTTCCACCTCACTTGCAGACGTGAATGCGGCCCAGTCCCAGGCGCCATTTCTCTTTTTAGCCAAGGGCCCCGGCCTTTTTCTTGCGGCGGTAATTTTTTTCTTCTCCATTCTAATGGTGGAAGAGCAGCGACCTTTCTCAAGTGGAGAGGACCGTAGTGTTTCCGGAACGAAAAATTTTCTGTTTCAGTTTTTGACGAGGCTTTGGGTAGTGGCCCTGTTTGCCTTCTGGACGGTCGTGTTTGCCGGGGGCCTGGAGGGTCCGGTTTCATGGATTACGCTCGTTCCAAGAATTGCCGGGGTGTCCCTGGTGTTCATTTGGTTGTCGAAAGTTCTTCCAGAAATTCGGGCGGGCGACGCACAAGAACTTCAGATGCGAGTGTTTCTTCCGGGTTCCTTGATCGCGTTTCTCCTTGAAGCGGGATGGCTCGTTTTGTTTCCGGGGGTCCAATGAAGCCGGTGACCTTCTCTTCTGCCGTAAAAGCAATCTCGGGTTTATTCCGCTACGTGCGCCGTGGTTCGGCCAGATTCAAACCCGTTGTGGAGCGATATCCAGATAAGGTTTCAGGGAAAACCCCAGAAGACATGTTTCCCCGAATGCGGGGATATCTTTCCAACGATCTTGGAAAGTGTACGGGCTGCGGTGACTGTATCGCGCTATGTCCGGTAAAGGCGCTGCAAATGGACACGCAACCGCGCAAAGACGGATCTCTTCATGTGGAGAGCTTTGCGATTGACCTCGGGAAATGCTTCTCGTGCTCTTTGTGCGTGGAAAATTGCCCGGTAGGAAGCATTGCCCACACAAGGGCCTACGAAATTGCTGCCGCATCGCGCTCCGGGATGGTGGTTCGAAGCGATGGTAATGAGCGCGGCCCCGAGCAGGCGCCCCAGCGGATTAGGACATACGAATTCAGATGGTAACTCAAGTTGTTCTGGCAGCGCTGATGATTCTGACTGTTTACGGTGCGGTCCGCAGCGCCGGCGCACTCGATCGCCGGGGGATCCTCGTGGGCATGATGGCGGTCACCATCGGGATTTTCTCCTCGCTTTGGTATCAAACGAGAGACACGTTGTTTTTATGGAGTTTGTTTGCCGGGCTATTTGGAGATTTGATTTTGTTTGTCCATTCCGGACACACCAAGCTTCTTCCTGCAAAGGAAGCAAACGCTGATAAGGGAAGAATGTTCACCGCATTGGGGCTTTGGGCCGTGGCCACACTTGCAATCGCGCTTCTCTGGGTCGTTTGGACGGGAGGAGTAGATGTGGCGTCCGACGGCGCGAAATCGCAAAATCAGGCTTTTCGATTGATTGCCGCCGCCTACTGGAAAGAAGGATTTGCTGAACTCGTTTGTGGCGGGCTTTTGGTGCTCTCAGTTCTAATGGGAAGTATGTTTATGGTTGAGCGCGATGGAGAGAACCAATGATTATCGACTCTTCAGTAGTGATGAAGATCCAGCTCACCGTGGCCATAGTGTTGGTGGCGGCAGGAATGATCACAACGATTACTCGTAGGGCCGCGGTCTGGGCAAGTTTGGGGTCGGCGCTTTCGGTTAAGGGAATTTTGCTCGCCCTGGGAGTCGCGTTCGCGAGCGGAGTTGATGCAAGGGCGCCCAATCTCGCCAAGCTAGTTCTCGTGGCAAATCTCGTATTTCTTTTAGGGGTCTTTGGTGCCGCCGCAGTGGCGCTTGCGGGTAAGCGTTCATCAGGAACGCTTGACTTGGAGCAAGAGAAGAATTTGAGGAACTGACGGGATGCAGATTCTACAGGCAATTTTTCTTGCGCTTCTGCTGTTCGGACCAATGGCCCTCGCGGCCTATACGGTGTTTCGTCCATCTCGTTGGCCTGAATATGACCCAGCCAGCTACCCGATTTGGATGGGGCAGAACCTGGCTGCCGTTATGCTGGCGTCGTTCGGAGTGTTCTGGCTCTGGGACCGACCGGGGCTGGAGTATGTTTTTGATTTGGGGCCCGTGTCCCAGGAGTTTCAGCTTGTGTTGCAGGTGTCGCTCCACCGAATGATTTGGATGTTGGCGTTTGTGATGGTTCTCGCCGTGCAGGCGCACCTCACCTATGCAGACCTGTGGAAAAGCCGAAACACGCCAGAGTTGCGATTTGAGAGAGCGCTCTATTTGGCCGGCTTTCACCTGTTGGGCGGGTTGGCCATTTTCAACGAGCGGCCTCTGCTTTCGGTTCTCTTTATTGAAACGGCCGTGTTGTTGCAGCATTTGATTTGCTTGGGTTACGACGAGAATGAAAATCGTCTCGACAGGGTTTCCTATTTTAAGCGCTCAGTTCTGGTTCTTTTCGGTGTGCTGATCGTGGCGATACTGGGCTCTACCGGTCTATTCAACGCCGACACCCTGATCATGGCGGGGCTGATTCTCTATATTATCTCTCTTGTCTGCTACAAACATCCGTTCACGAACTGGACGCGAACCGGGTGGTTCGTGTTGTCGAGTCTCTTTGCATTTTTTGTGTTTTGGCGCGTGAACCGACTGGAGTCGTGGACGGCCGACCCAATGGACGCGGCCATTGTGTTTGGAGTGCTTTCCGTTGGCATTCTTTTCTTGGCTGCGCTTGCCCGCGATCGGATCACGAACTTCTTTTGGTATGTTGTGGGAGTGGTGAGTCTGCAGATGTTCGCGATTGCTCTATCGGAAGGCATCGATCGCATTCTTCTGCCCATGTATGGAATTATCGTGATTCTCGCGGTGCAGGGTTTGTCCACGGTGCATCAGGTTGTGGAGGGGCGTAAATCCGGAGCGGATCTCTGGGTGGCTCGAGCGCTACTTGCACTGGTCCACTTGCTCCTGGTTTGCTCCCTTCCGGCCGCCACGATGCCCAGGATACTTTCCGGTTTATCGGGCGACACCGCAGGTCTGGTGCTCGTTTACCTGGTGATTCTCTTGGCGGGCGTTTCATTGGGGCGGCTGCTGCAGTTTTCAGGCACTCAGTCGGAGGTGCGGGATTCTTTGGCCAAGGGAAGAGGCGCCATGGTCTGGGTAATGCTAGTCGTGGCCGCGGGAGGGGTTCTTGCGGGAGGCGCCCTCGGGGGCAACAACAACTGGGCTCTGTGGACGGATCTCGACGCCCGCCCCTATCTCTTTGGAATGGTGGCGGCCACTTTGGTGGGGCTCATTATCGGGCAACTCATGGAGCGTGGAGTTCTGCGCTTAATTCCAAAGAGCAATTTATCGGCAGGAATGGAGCGCCTCATTCCTGCTGTGGACCCGGCGGCGGTTCGATTGAACAGCTTTATTGCCGGCGCGCCGGGAGTGGCCGTGCATTGGGTGGTTCGTTCCATTCGGCAACTGGCGGAACGTGCGTCCTTGGAATGGGAAAGGCTCGATGAAAATTTCTTTGCCGAAACGGTTTGGCGCGGAAGCACGGCCTATGCTCAATCCATGTCTCGTCTGATTAGACTGGCCCATCAGGGCGGAGTCCGTCAGTATGTGCTTTTTGGCATGCTTGGATTTTCTGTCGGTATGGGGATTTATATTTTGGTGCGCGGATGAATCTATCGCAGTGGCTTTTATCTAGTTATCTGGCCCTGCCGCTATTGGCGCTTTTTGCGTGTGCGGTATCCAGTGGGATTAAAGTGGTGGGCCGATGCGGAGAGGCGCTTGCTGTGGTGCGCGTGCTTCTCTTGGCCGCAATTTTTCGGGCACCCGGCGGGTTGAGTGCGCAACTATCGCTTCCCGTGATTGAAGCCTTAAATGTAAATGCGGTATTTCACGTTTCGGAAGAGCGGCTCTTGTTCTTGGTGGTGGCGGAGTTGATATGGTTGTTTTGCCATCTTGCGGGGCTGGCTCGCGACGGGCACCTAAAGACAATCCGCGCCCTGGCAATTCTGCTTCAGGGGGTCATTCCCGTTCTCTTGCTGTCTGGAAATTTGTTCGTGTTGGCTACGGCCCTGCTGATGGGGATAGTGGTTCTATTCTTTCTTCTTCGATTTGTCGGCGCGGAAGAAAGCATCGAGGATGGATCAAGACTTGCCGCGCGGGCGTTTATGGTTCAGGCGCTGGTCTGTGTTGGATTTATCGGCTGGGTGCTCGGGCAATTGGGGTTCTCCGGAGCCTCTGTAGTGGCGGGGACTTTTGCGCCTATTGAAACCAAGGGAAACGTCTTCACTTGGATGGGAATAGTGCTCTTCTGTATGTGGCTGCCCATCGGGCCGTGGGCGCGCTGGTATTCCCGGCTTCTGGATGTATTCCCTGAGCCCGTATCTTTGGTGGTCACTCTGATTTTGAGTGGAGTGGCATTTAGGTTGGTAGAGATTGCCTCGACAGTTTATCCGAAGGCGCAGCCGGAGCATTACTTGCTTTGCTATTTCTACGGATACGGCATGGCGCTGCTTTTGTTTTCCGAGCTTTTTTCTCGGACGACCAAAAGATCCATGCTTGCGGAAATGCCCAAGCTGATGTTCGCAATGATTCCCATGATGGTCGGAATTTCAGCGGGACGCGACCTCTCTACCCCACTTGTGATGAGTGTATTCATTCCTGCGTTTACGATGATCGCTCTAGTGGCTTCTGTTGTAAGGGGCGGATCACAGGCAAATCGCCTTTTCGTATTCATGTTTCTGTACCTTGTATACGGAATGCCCGGCTCCCCGATTTTTCTCCTGTTTGGTTACCTTGGATCCCAAAGTGCTGCCACGGGAGCTCCCTGGATCGTTGCGTTCGGTCTGCTTTGGTTCCTCTATTTCTTCACGACCGTTCACCTGGCGAGACGAATGTTTGTAGACGAGCGCTTGGCTGAAACGGGCGGAGTTCCGTTTTTATCTGGAACTTCTGCGATGGTGGTTTGGTTTGCTATGGCCATGGGCGTAGTGTCCTCGGTGGTGGTGTGGGTGTTTGGAGTGAATCAGTGAACGACAAGAATCAGATCCTGAGCGTTCTAATGGTCCTGCCGGCCGCATTGGCGTTTGCCGGTGTGTTGTTTCAGATTCGGGGTCAGGTTCTTCAGCGTTTGGCCCTGGCATTGGTCGCGCTCCTTCTTGTCGCAATTGGTGCGGGCCTCTTGAGTGAGTTGCTCGCAGATTCAAACGGCTTGGCCACACGCAGGTGGGTGGGCGTGCATTTCTCGAGTTTTTGGTCACAGAATTTTGAGTTTCGAATCGATCTTTTCTCTTTGGCACAAGGGTTCTTTTCGGTTTGGACTTTTCTCGCCGCGTTCTTTGTGGACCAAGAGGGGTGGTCGGGGCATCGATCAAAACTGTCGGCGGCTCTCCTTTTGCTCGTGGGGGTTTTGGGGGCGGTTTTTTCCGGGAACCTACTGACCTTCGCGGCGATGTCGACCCTCTCATTGATTCCCGCCACGTTGCTGGTTGGGTGGGACGGTTCCGAGGATAGCGGCTTGTTCGCTCAGCGATTCGGAATGCTTGGTTTTGGGGGCGGCACGCTTCTGGTTATCACCTATTTGGGGCTGCATCCCGCGGTGAAGCCGGAGGAGTTTCAAATTTTGGGCAGTTTTGGTCTGAAAGACGTTCTGTTTTTAATGTTCGGAGTGGCCATGCTCGCGAGAGCGCCATTGGTGCCGTTCCACGCGGCGCAGTGGACCCTGCTTCGCATGAAGCACTTGGCCCATGTGATCCCGCTTCTCCTAGCCTGGAACATCGGGCTGTTCGGTTTCTTCCGATTCGGTCCGGAGTTGTTTCCCGTGCAAATGGTGAAGTTCTCGGGCGCTCTGGCGGGATTGGCGGCGACATCGCTCTTTGTGTCTGCTCTGCTGGTTCTTAGACAGGGACGAAACAGGCAGTTTGTTTACGGCCTTCATCTGTTCCTGGTGTCGGCAGCATTGCTGGGATTCTCGGCGCTGAATCGTCTCGGTTGGATGGGGGCTTGGCTCGTGTTGTGGCTGAGCGGAATGACCGCTTGCGTGGCGTGGTGTTTGTTGGTGGTGTGGGAGCGCCGTGGAATAGATTTTCGGCTGTCGCATTTGGCTGGCGCGCCGATGTTCGGGGCGGTTTCCGCTTACACCACGGCGGCGTTAGTGGGGCTTCCCGTTTCACTGCTGTTTTTTTCATTGATGTTTACTTTTGTGGGAGCAAGTGAGGCGTTCCGCTGGATGTATCTGATGGTGGCCGCAGCCGTTCCGCTGATTCTGGTGGCCGCGGTGCGCCGATTGTTTTTTGCGCAAGCGAACCAGAAAGAGCAGTCGCGGACCGGGGGTGAGTTCCCCGATCTCAGCCGAAGCGAACAACTGGCCATCTTTCCGATGGTGATCTTTTTGATCCTTTCCATGTTGTTCATCAATCCGATTTCTGCCCGGATGAGTGGGGCGTCAGGCGCTGCTCTGAAGGCGGCTGGATGGGAGGCCGAGTGAGCCCGTTTCTTCCACAACTACTGCTAATCGGTCTGGCGGGAATTCAGGGCGCTCTCTTGCTTATTCGAAAACCGAGAAGTGAATCCCGCTTTTGGGAAAATCTTCTTTCATTTTCTGGCTTGGTGGCCGCATTTGGTTTGGGTGTGGGGATTTTGTTTGTCGACGAGGCCACGGCATTCGGCGGAATGCTACGAACCCCCGCGGCCATGCGCTCCGTGTGGGCGGCAATAGCTCTCGCGTCAATAATGGCCCAGCGAGCGGTGGCGGGCACAAAGCAACTTCCTTTGAACAGAAAGCCTGAGGTTTATCTGATCCTGACCCTCTTGCTCCTCTTGAGTGCCACATTGCTGCAAGCGGAGGGTTACTTGATGTTGTTCCTCTGTGCGTATGCCATGGGTTGGTTGGCATTAGCGCTCACCGGAGTGACCTCCAGTGGGCGAGAGGTTTCCGAGGCGCTGCTTAAGTATTGGTATCAGCTTTCTGTTGCCGGGGTTGTGGGGCTTTTAGCCCTTCTGTTTATTTCGGTGATGGGTCCGAGCTTTCAGTTGTCCGCGGTGGCAACAAGTCTTTCCGGCTTGGGGCTTGCTCGAGCCATGCCGCTCGCGTTAGCGGTCTTGCTTCCCCTCTATTTAATAGTGGGAGCGTTCCCCTTTCACTTTGTGGTGATTGACCGAGATCACGGTTCGCCCTGGGCCGTTCAAATGATCAATGTGCTTTTGGTAACGGCACCAGGTATCGCGGCGGCAACAAAGGTCATGGTTGTGCTCCTTGGCGGACAAACTGAGGTGAGCGGTGTGCTCCCCTTTCTTGCGTTTGGTGGATTTTTGGGGGCTTTCTGGAGTTTGTTTGGAGCAATCACACAAACAAACACCAAGCGTCTTTTGGCATATGTTTCTGCGGGAATCTGGAGCGGGTCATTTGGTGTTCTCGGCGTAGCCTCGTCACTTACGGTTGCCGCTTCGTTGTATCTATTGGTTGTCTGTGTGCCGCTTCTTGCGGTTTTGTTTTGGTCGCTGGGATATTTCCATGAGCGTCTTCAAAGTAATGAACTGAAGTCCATTTGTGGCCTGGGGCGTCATCGCCTGGATTGGGGCCTGTTCCTGATGGTTGGATTTGGCACGTTGCTCATGGCCCCCCCGTTTCCGGGATTTTCGCTCTTGGTCAACATTTTGGGCGCATCCCTGGGCACTGGCTGGGTGATTCTCCTTTGTATGGCGGCGCTATTCCTTGTCTTGGGGGGGATCGGCTTCTTTCTCCTCTCCCAGCTCTACTTCAAGCCCAGCCTCGTGCCGCTGCAAAGGCTCGCGCATGACGCTCCGATCCACCAACTATGGTTGGATCGGCTGGTGCAAGGAACCGTGTTCGCAATTGCCGTGGCCGGCGGAGTTTTCTGGAACAAACTTTGGGAGCAGTTGTTGCCGGCCGCCGAAGCGCTCATTCGCCTTTATTAAGCAAAATCGAGATGATAGGATTTGGCCCACGTTAACGCTGTGATATTGCGCGGTTAGGGGGCCCGATGACCGGATACTTTCCTGTCCTATTGCTCGGATTTGCCGGGGCAGTGATTTCTCTGTCTGTAATTTTTTTGGTCGCTCTTTTCGGGCCCAAGAAACCCAACAAGTACAAGATGGCGGTTATTGAGTGCGGCGTTCCCCCGAGTGGCGACGCAAAGAAGCGCTTTAGCGTAAGGTTCTATCTTTTAGCGATTTCGTTTCTTCTCTTCGACGTGGAGGTGGCTCTCCTCTTCCCCTGGGCTCTGGCCTATCGGAAATATCTCGATGTGTCCGGCCTCGCCATTCTCTTTGCCGGACTCTTTTTTCTCACAATGATCACCGTGGCCTTCATATATGAGTGGCGACGCGGCGGACTGGAATGGGAGTGAGCTATGCCCAAAGACGGCACACCTGAAATAATCACCACGAAACTGGAAGACTTTGTGAGCTGGGCGCGAGCCAACTCGTTGTGGCCCTATCCGTATGGAACCAGTTGTTGTGGCATTGAAATGATGGCCACTCTTTCCGCCGACTACGACATGGCTCGTTTTGGCGCCGAAGTGGTGCGGTTTTCTCCTCGTCAGGCCGACATGCTGATCGTGGCGGGAACCATTACGGAAAAAATGGGGCCCGTACTGAAAACGATTTACGAGCAAATGCACGACCCCAAGTGGGTTGTCGCCATGGGCGCGTGCTCTTCTTCGGGCGGAATTTTCGACACCTATAGCGTTATGCAGGGTGTGGACGAGATTATCCCGGTCGATATCTATATACCCGGCTGTCCGCCGAGTCCTGAGGGAGTGATCCACGGGGTAATGCGGCTTCAGGAAAAAATCAGAAAAAATAAGGCGCCTCTCTAATGAAAGCGATTTACCCACAGGAAAAAATCGATCGCATCAAAGGTCGTTACTCCGACTGGATCGAAGAGATCATCACCGACAACACGGATGTGCCGGTCTTTTTCGTTAAGAAGGCTCGTCTCCTCGAGTTTCTCTCGTCCATCCGCACGGAAGACGGACTTGAATATAACTTTCTCGCCGACCTCACCGCCTATGACGACAACCCTCCTCTTGATCAAATTCAAGACTACGGGCTCGGTGTGGTGAAGCACAGCACCCCCGGTGGTCCGCGCTTCGTGGTGGTGTATCAGCTCTACTCGCTTTCTCACCGCGACCGTATTCGCGTTAAGACCCGCGTCGACGAGAACGATTCCTGTCCCTCGGCCACCGGCCTTTGGGAAGCGGCTAACTGGCTGGAGCGCGAAGTGTTCGACATGTACGGCGTGCGCTTCTCCGGGCACCCCAATCTGAAGCGGATCCTTATGGACGAAAGATGGGTGGGGCACCCACAGCGGAAAGACTATCCGATTCGCCGCTATCAGCGCTTCGAGGGGTCCGCCACCCTGGAGAGTTTTGGTCTGGAGGATAACCGATGAAGCGCGAAGACCGTTTCGAAGAGGGAACCGACCTTTTCGAAAATTCGAAAATGCTGATCAACATCGGCCCCCAGCATCCGGCCACCCACGGCACGCTTCGTTTGGCTTGTCGGTTGAGCGGAGAAATGGTGGAGGAGAGTGTTAGTGAGATTGGCTATCTGCACCGGGCCATGGAAAAGCTCGGTGAGGTGAAGACTTATCACAAGTTCATCCCCTACACGGACCGCCTCAACTATTGCTCCGCGCTTCAGAACAACGTGGCCTACGTGACCACGGTGGAAAAGCTCATGGGGATCCAGATCCCCGATAGAAACACCTACATCCGCACGATGGTTTGTGAAATGGCGCGGATCATCGATCACCTCATTTGCGTGGGCATCAACGCCTTCGACTTGGGGGCGATGACGTTTTTCCTCTATGGATTTCACCAGCGAGAACAGTGCTACACCTTGATCGAGGGCCTGTGCGGATCGCGCCTCACCACCACCTACACCCGCGTGGGCGGTCTTATGGCCGACCTTCCCGACGGCTATCTCACCAAGATGCGGTCCTGGCTTGATGAGTTGGAAGAGACTCTTAAGGAGATGGACAAGCTCCTCACTGGGAACCGAATCTGGGTGGACCGGACTCGTGGAGTGAGCGTGATGTCGGCGGAACGCGCAATCAGCTATTCGATGAGCGGCCCCTGCCTGCGCGCCTCTAACGTGAACGTAGATCTGCGTCGCGATCAACCGTATCTCGCCTACCGTGATCTGGAGTTCGATGTTCCTGTGGCTAAGGGTGGCGACGTTTATGACCGCTATCTCGTGCGCATGAAGGAGATGTTTGAGTCGATTCGAATCCTTCGCCAGATTGTAGACAAGATGCCGAAGGGCCCCATCTGGACCGAAGACAAGCGTGTTCGGATTCCTGATAAGGACCGAGTGCACAATTCGATGGAGTCCCTGATTCACCACTTCAAGTTCTTCATGGAGGGATTCGAAGTGCCCGAGGGCGAGGCTTATGTGCCGATGGAAGGTCCCAACGGAGAGGTAGGCTTCTACATCATCAGCCGTGGCGGCCCGAAGGCCTACCGCATGAGGATTCGCGCACCGTCGTTCTTCTTGTTCCAGCCGGTGAACGAAATGATTAAGGGTGAAAATATTGCCGACGTGATCGCCGTGTTGGGCTCGGTGAACATCATTGCCGGAGAGTTGGACCGCTAATGGAAAAGAAATTCGGAAAAGCGTTTTACGATGAGCTGGAAAGGCTCGAAAAGTTCTATCCCAACCGCGAGGCCTTGATGCTTCCGGCTTTGCATGCGGCTCAACGTGAGCGCGGTTGGGTTTCCGAGGACACCATGCAAGACGTGGCCGATGTGCTTGGCGTTCCCAAGACTCGCGTGAAGGAAGTGGCCACATTTTATCACATGTTCAACCGCAAGCCTGTGGGTAAGTATAAGCTGCAATTCTGCAACAACATCGCCTGTTGGCTCCGTGGCTCGGAAGAATTGATTCATCACACGGAGCACAAGCTCGGGATCAAAATGAACGAAACCACCAAGGATGGAAAGTTCACCATCACTGAGGTGGAGTGCCTTGGTTCTTGTGGCACGGCACCCGTTTGTCAGATCAACGACGACTACCACGAATGTCTCGACGCACAGTCGGTCGACAAACTTCTGCAGGAGCTGAAGTGATGCAGCAGGAACTTGTATATTCTCGGTATTACGGAAAAGACGGCGCTGCCGGCCTCGATTATTACGAGAAGAATGACTTTGGCTATAAGGCCCTCAAGAAGGCCATCGATCTCGGGGCCGAGAAGGTTTTAGCTGAAGTTAAAGACAGCAATCTTCGGGGCCGTGGCGGGGCCGGATTTCCCTGCGGCACCAAGTGGGGCTTCATTAATAAAAGTTCCCCGAAGCCTAAGTATTTGGTGATCAACGCCGACGAGTCTGAGCCGGGCACGTTTAAAGACCGCGCCATCATGACGTGGACTCCTCACATGATGATCGAGGGAGCGATTATCGCCGCCATGACGATCGACGCCCACATGATCTACGTCTATATCCGCGGCGAGTATGTGAAAGAAGCCAAAGTCCTGGAGAAAGCGATTCAGGAGGCCTACGACGCCGGTTATCTCGGGAAAAGCGTGGCCGGAACCGGCTACAAGCTCGACATGGTGGTTCATCGCGGAGCCGGCGCTTATATCTGCGGCGAAGAAACCGCATTGCTGAATTCGCTGGAAGGAAAGCGTGGCCAACCTCGAATCAAGCCGCCCTTCTTCCCTGCCGCGATCGGCGCGTTCGGTTGCCCCACAGTGGTGAACAACGTGGAAACCTTGGCCGCCGTTCCGGGCATCATCATGAACGGGGCACAGTGGTTCAAGAGCTTTGGTCCTGAGAAAAACAACGGACTAAAGCTTTACTGTATTTCCGGACACGTAAATCGGCCCGGTCTCTACGAGCGACCGATGGGCTATCCTCTCATGAAATTGATCGAAGAGGACTGCGGCGGCATTTGGCGCGGACGAAAACTGAAGGCCTGCTTTCCGGGTGGGTCCTCGTCGCCCGTGTTGAAGGCGGAGGAGTGCAACGTAAATCTCGATTTCGACTCCCTTGCGAAAGTTGGCTCGATGCTCGGGTCCGCCGGAATCATGGTTATCGACGATGCCACCTGTATGGTTCGTGTCGCCGTAAGGACAGCGAACTTCTATGCCGTAGAAAGCTGCGGACAGTGCACTCCATGTCGCGAGGGAGGAAAATGGCTTCTCGACCTCAATCAGCGACTGGAGCGGGGAGAGGGCAAGATTGAGGACCTCGACCTGATCGCGGAGATTTGTAACAACATGGACGGCACCACGATTTGCGCGTTCGGAGAGGCCACGGCCTGGCCCCTGCGCAGCATGGTGAAGAAGTTCCGCGCCGAATACGAACAACATGTGGTGGAGAAGCGATGTCCCTACGGGGCTTCGCCGGCCGCACACCACCACTGAGGATTTCCCATGCCAAAGGTCATCATTGACGGAAAAGAAATCGAGTTTGCACCCGGGGAAAGCATCATTAAGGTTGCTGAGCGGGCCCAAAATCACATTCCTCGTTACTGCTACCATGAGGGATTGTCGGTGGTGGCTCAGTGCCGGATGTGTCTTGTGGAAGTAGAGGGCGCGCGCAAGCTCGTTACTGCCTGCTCCACGCCGTGCACCGACGGCATGAAGGTGAACACCAAGAGCGAAAAGGTGAAGACGGCCGTTGCCGGAGTTCAAGAATTCCTTTTGGCCAACCACCCGCTCGATTGCCCGATTTGCGATCAGGCCGGCGAATGTTCGCTACAGGAATATAGCTACAAGCACGGCAACGACGATTCCCGCTTTGATTTTTTCCGTCGCACATTCATCGATGTAGACATGGGTCCCTCGATCAAGAAGAACATGAATCGGTGTATCCACTGCACTCGTTGTATTCGTTACTGCGACGAAGTGGGAAAGATCCACGAGATGGCCATGGTGGACCGTGGAAACAACACGGAGATCGTCACGATCGACAACAATCCGCTGCAAACCGCCTATGCTGGTGGCTTGGCCGACGTGTGTCCCGTGGGGTCTCTTACGACCAAAGATTTCCGGTTCAAGAAGCGCGTTTGGTTTCTTCGCACTTCCCCGGGCGTCTGTGATGGATGCTCCCAGGGCTGCAACATCACCGTTTCCCAAGAAAATGGCGTGATCTATAGGACTGAAGCGCGCGAAAATCAGCAGATCAATAAATGGTGGATTTGCGATGAGGGCCGTTATGGCTTTCATCACACCCACTCGCCCTCCCGCATTACTGCACCTGCAGAGGTTTCAGGGGGAGAGGCCCGTTCGATCGCGTGGAAGGAAGCCGTTGAGAAGGTTCAGGGCTTGCTGAAGAGCGCCAAATCGGTGGGCGCGCTCATTTGCGCCGATGCGACCAACGAAGAGGTGGCGGCGATGAAGAAGTATCTTCCGCAGGCCAAGCTTTTCTCTTTCAGCCCCACCTGCGATGCCTCATCGCAAGACAAGGCTATCGATCATCTCCTGCGCAGAAGCGACAAGTCGCCCAATCTTAAGGGAATGGAAGAGGCGGGCCTTGCTCCCTTCTCCAGGTTCCAACCGAAGGACTTCGACCTCGTGTTGGTGGTCAGCGCTGGAAAAGTGAGAGCCCCTTGGGGAATCGCCGGCCTCGCCAAGACGGCCGTGGCCATGGGCGTGTTCATGAAGGAAGACTTGAGCGGTTTCCGCATGGTGCTTCCGGGTCTTGCCACACTGGAAAAAGCAGGATCTTTCGTGAATCACCAGGGCGTGAAGCAGACGTTTCCGGCGGCGGTTATGCCCGCGGGTATGAGTCGCCCCATTGAGTCGGTGCTTCAGTCGTTGGCGGCAGAGCCGAGAAAGGTAGGCTGAGATGGACGCCAATACTAATTTCCTCCTCATCTCCACTCTCGCCAAGACTGCCTTCATTCTGGCAGTGCTTCTCCATGTGGCTCCGCTCATGGCTTGGGCCGAGCGAAGGATCTGCGCGTGGATGGCGAATCGAACTGGCCCGAACCGAGTGGGCCCCTTTGGTCTCCTTCAGTCGATCGCCGACGCGGTCAAGTTCGTGTTCAAGGAAGACCTGGTTCCTGGGCATGTGCGTAAGTGGTACTACCTTTTGGCTCCCGCGATCTGTTTGATCCCGGCGTTTACCACTTTTGCGGTTGTTCCCTTCGGCCCGGTGGTGGAGTTCAACGGGTTTCGAACCTCGCTTCAAGTTTCTGATCTTAATGTGGGCTTCGTGTTCGTGATGGCAATTTCGTCGTTGGCCGTTTACGGAGTGATCGTGGCCTCTTGGGCCTCCAACAACAAATACTCCATGCTCGGTGGCCTACGCTCTACGGCGCAGCTGATTTCCTATGAACTCGCCATGGGTCTCAGCCTGGTTTCGATCTTGATGCACTACAACACGGTAGATCTGCAGCAGATTGCGTTCTTCCAGGGCGGGCACCTGAAGTTGATGGGGCGGGAAGTTTCCAGCTTTATTCCCAACTGGGGAATCTTCCTCCAGCCGGTGGCGTGCTTGGTGTTCGTGATCGCCGCGTTTGCCGAAACCAATCGACTTCCTTTCGACCTTCCGGAAGGCGAGGCGGAGATCGTGGCCGGATATCACCTCGAATACGGCGGCATGAAGTGGAGCCTTTTCTTCATGGCTGAGTATGCCCACATGCTCACGGCGAGCGGCATGTTCGCTACCTTCTTCCTCGGCGGGTGGCAGATGTTCCCCGGAATGGAGTCGGCGTTGCAATTGCTGCAGCTTCCTCCCGAGAAGCTCTACTGGGCCACGGTGGGGGCGCAAGTGGCTTCCTTCTGGCTGAAGGTAGTTCTCTTCATGCTCTTCTTTATTGTGATCAGATTTACTTTGCCGCGATTCCGCTACGACCAGTTGATGAAGCTGGGCTGGAAGGTTTTGATTCCAATCGCACTAGTGAACTTGGTGGTAACTGCGGTGTTGATTGCCGCGAAGGTTTATTAATCGGAGACCCGGATGCTCATTAAAAGAGAACAAAGTTTCCTGGAAAAGTTCTACCTGCTGGAAATTTTCGGCGGGATGGTGATTACCGTAAAGAACTGGTTCTTTGGCAAGAACGTTACCTATCAATATCCGGAGGAGCGCCGGGAGTATTCCCCCAGATTTAGGGGCCAGCACTTCATTAAGTCGGTGAACGGAGTAGAGAACTGCACAGCTTGCATGTTGTGTCCCACGGTCTGCCCTGCCGACTGCATTCATATCGAGGCCGGAGAGCGAGACGACAAGGAAAAGTACCCCGTGAAATTTGAGATCGACATTCTTCGCTGCTGCTTTTGCGGCTTCTGTGAGGAGGCCTGTCCGAAGGACGCGATTAAATTGTCGAGTATCTACGAAATGGCTGACTACGAACGCAGGGTCTACGACAAGGACTTCCTCATGATTCAGAGGAGCAAGAAATAATGGCACAGTTGATTCAAGTTTTCCCCCAGGTGCTCTACGCCGTTTTCTGCGTCGCTGCCGTTTTGTGTGCGGTTGCCGTGGTGGCGGCAAAGAATCCGGTGACGTCGGCTTTTGCGCTGATTCTCGTGCTTTTGAACGTGGCAGGAGTTTTCGCTCTTCAGGAGGCCCACTTTGTGGCGGCCGTGCAGGTGCTTGTCTATGCGGGCGCGATCATGGTTCTTTTCGTGTTCGTGATCATGCTCCTCAGCATCGAAAAAGTAGACCACGATTTTCCGGCAAGGCGAATGCAGTGGGTGTTGCCGGGGGCGCTGGGAGTGTCTTTGGTGATGATGCTTTTCGCGATTTTCTCCCACGGGGAAGCCCGCACAGGAATTGGATCGGCTACGCCCCAGTCGATAGCGGAGGCGGGTGGAAACATCCGCGTAATTTCCGAGACTATGTTTTCCGGCTACATGCTTCCGTTCCAGGTAGCGGGATTGATTCTCATGATTTGCGTGGCTGGCGCGGTGGTTCTGGCTAAAAGAAAGGTGGAGTGAAGATGGTTTCCGGCGATCTCTACAGCAATCAGGCCCTTCTCCTTTCTGCGGCGCTTTTTTCGATCGGATTCGCGGGCATTCTTCTCCGAAGAAATCTGATCGCGATTTTGATGTGTATTGAGTTGATGCTTACCGGGGTCAACATCGCATTCGTGACCTTTTCTCGCCTTAACGCCGACATTAACGGTCAGATCATTGTTTTCTTTGTAATGACCGTGGCGGCCGCAGAGGGCGCCATCGGGCTTGGGCTTTTGATCGCTCTTTTCAGGAACCTGAAGGAGGTGGGCACGGCCCGCCTCAACTTGTTGAAGGACTAAAATGCAGAATCAATCACTTCTCGGTTGGATCATTCTTCTGCCCATCATCGGCGCAGCGCTCAACGGTGTGTTTGGTGCCATTCCGTGGAAGAAAATTCCGCGAATTTCCGGAAATTTTTCCGGGGTAATCGCCACGGGAGCCGTGTTCGGCAGCTTCCTCATCAGCGCGAGCATGTTCTTAAGCCTACTGAAGGGGTCCGGTAGCGCTGTTTCGTATCTGGAATACACCGCGTTCCCCTGGATTTCGGTTGGAAGTTTTGAGATCCCGATGTTGTTCCGTATGGACACGCTGAACGGCGCTCTTTGCTTGTTGGTTACCGGCGTCGGATCTCTGATTCACCTCTACTCCACGAGCTACATGCACGACGACGAGAATCCGCAGCGCTACTTCACCTATCTGAACATGTTCGTGGCTTCGATGCTGATCCTTATCCTGGGCGGCAGTCTTCCGATCTTGTTCATCGGTTGGGAGGGCGTGGGACTTTGCTCCTACCTTCTGATCGGCTTCTGGTACCAGGACATCGAGAAAGCTCAGGCCGGCAAGAAGGCGTTTGTGGTGAATCGTATCGGCGACCTTGGGTTCTTGCTTGGAATGTTCCTAATTTTCGCGAAGTTCGGAACTCTGGATTTCGTGCAACTCAAGCAGGCGATGGGCGGATTGGCACCCGAGATGGGGCTTGGAGTGTTAACCGTAATCACGCTGTTCCTTTTTGTGGGCGCAACGGGAAAGAGTGCGCAGATCCCCTTGTTTGTGTGGCTGCCAGACGCGATGGCTGGCCCCACGCCCGTGTCGGCCCTGATCCACGCGGCCACGATGGTGACGGCGGGAGTTTACATGACTTGCCGGCTTGGTTTCCTATACTCCCTAACTCCAACAACCTCGCTCGTGGTTGCGGTCACCGGCGGACTGACCGCTCTTTTGGCGGCCACGATTGCGATTACGCACAACGACATCAAGAAAGTGCTCGCCTATTCCACGGTGAGCCAGCTTGGTTACATGTTCCTCGCCGTTGGAGTTGGGGCCTATACAACCGCAGTGTTCCATCTTCTGACTCACGCATTCTTTAAGGCGCTGATGTTCTTGGGCTCGGGAAGTGTGATCCACGCCATGGGCGGAGAGCAAGATATGCGGAAAATGGGCGGGCTGCGACAGTGGATGCCCATCACCTATCGCACTTTTGTGGTGGGAACGTTGGCCATCTCCGGCGTGCCGATTTTTTCCGGATTCTTCTCCAAGGACGAAATTCTCTGGCAGGCGTTTTCAAGTCCACTGGGCGGATTGCCCCTCTACATTATCGGACTCATTACCGCAGGGCTCACGGCCACCTACATGGGGCGCCTCGTGTGTCTCACGTTCTTGGGCGAAAACCGATCCGACAAGGAAACTCGCGATCATCTTCACGAGTCGCCATGGCAGATGACGGCGCCTCTCATCGTTCTGGCTGTGTTGGCCGGCTTCGGCGGGTTTCTCGCGGTTCCTCACTTTCTGGGTGGGCACGCGATCCCTAATTTCCTTGAGCACCTATTCGCCGGTGTGGTGCCTGAAAATATCGGCCATGGCTCTCACGCGGCCGAGTGGGGCTTGATGCTTTTGTCGGTGGCGGTGGCCTGTGGTTGCCTTTACCTCTCCTATTGGCTCTACGTGGTGAAGAAAATCAAAGACCGTGAGCCGAAGGGCCTCACGGCGGTTCTTTTCAATAGCTACTACTTAAACGAAATCTACGACGCCGCGTTCGTGAAATCGATTCACGGGGCTTCCGTCGCATTATGGAAGTACATCGATGTGAAGCTCATCGATGGCGCCGTTTTGATGACGGCGAAAATATCTCAGGCCGGTGGTCGCGTGGTGCGCACGTTCCAAACCGGTCAAATGGAACACTATTTGGTGGTGATGATGGCGGGACTGTTGATGTTGGTCTCGGTGTTCATCGCGCGATTGATTTGAGACGAGGAGATTGCCTTTGGAATTCTTGAGCTCCCATATGTTGTCTGTGCTCATATTCAGCCCTCTGTTTTTGGGGGCCATGATGTTTCTGCTTCCCGCGGGGGCCGAACGCCTCCAGAAGCTCTGGGGAATCGGCGCTTCACTGGTGGTGTTTTTCTTCTCCCTCTCCCTCTATGGGCGGTTCGCTGCTGAAACCGCGGGGCTACAGATGGTGGAGCGGTACGACTGGATTGCCCAGTTTGGGATCTCGTATTTCATCGGAATCGACGGATTGAGCATTTACCTGGTTCTTCTCACCACACTTCTTGTCCCGATCATTCTTCTCTCGAGCTGGAGCGCCGTGGAAGTCTCGGTGAGAAAATACATTTTCTTCCTGCTTTTCCTGGAGTCCACGATTTTGGGCGCGTTCCTGACCATGGATTTGTTCCTATTCTATGTGTTCTGGGAGGCGATGCTGATTCCGATGTTCTTCATCATCGGCATTTGGGGCGGCGCTCAGCGCATTTACGCGGCCCAGAAGTTTCTTTTGTATACGGCGGCTGGCTCGGTCCCGATGCTTGTGGCGATCATTTACCTCGTGTTTCAACACAAGGTGCAGTTTGGGGCCTACTCCGCCGCTCTGTTGGATCTATATCGCCTCAGCTTGCCTGCCGGAGGAGCGTTAAGCGCTCAGGGATTGGTTTTCTTGGCATTTACGCTGGCGTTCGCTGTGAAGGTGCCGCTCTTTCCTCTTCACACCTGGTTGCCGGATGCCCACGTGCAGGCCCCCACGGGAGGCTCTGTGATACTGGCCGGGGTGCTTCTTAAGCTGGGTGGATATGGTTTGATGCGATTTGCGATGCCGCTTTCAGTGGGCGTATTGCCTACATTTGCACCCTGGTTCATGACGATTTCCGCCGTCGCGATCGTTTATGGTGCCTGTGTCGCCCTGGTGCAAGACGATATCAAAAAGCTCGTGGCCTATAGCTCCGTGTCTCACATGGGTTATGTGATTCTGGGTATTTTCGCGATGAATGAGATCGGCTACACCGGCGCTCTCTACCAAATGCTAAACCACGGGGTGAGCACCGGAATGCTCTTCCTGCTGGTGGGGATTCTTTATGAACGCAAGCACACGAAGGAGATCAAAGCTTATTCCGGGCTGGCTCGCACGGTGCCACTTTTCACGATCTTCCTGCTGATCGCGACCTTCAGCTCCATCGCGCTTCCCGGGACCAACGGATTTATCGGTGAGTTCCTGATTCTTCAGGGGGCGTTCCTGGCCAATCCTTGGGTTGCTGCTGTGGCGGGAACCGGGGTGATCCTCGGAGCTGTTTATATGCTGTGGTTGTGCCAGCGCATTCTCTTTGGAAAGCCGGATCCGGAAAAGTCCAAGGGGTTGACTGATCTCAACTGGAGAGAGGCGGCCTACCTTGTGCCACTGGTGTTCCTGGTGTTCTGGATGGGGCTGTATCCCAAGCATTTTTTCCAAAAAATGGAACCGTCGATCAAGGCATTTTCTCAACGTGTGAACGGGGTAAACAATGTTCCAAACAATTAATCCGAGTGCTCTCCAGTTCACGGCCGCCCAGTGGACGGCTCTCGGCCCTTACTTGATTCTGGTGATTGGTGCGATGGCGGCCCTGCTGTTGTCCACCGTGAAAGTTCCTGGATTTGAAAGTGCCAAAACCGGAACATTTGCGTTTTCAGTGGCTACGTTTCTCGCCGCGGGCGCCTGGGGCGTTGTTTTCTGGGTAAAAGAGCCGATGGTGCTCTTCTCCGGGATGATGCAAGTGGATTATTACTCTTCATTCTTCAATGCATTGATCGCCATTGCCTCCATTCTCGTTCTGTTCGGCTGCAGATCCTATTTAGAGCGAGAAGGCATTCACTATTCTGAGTTTTATCCGCTCATGATCACGGCTTCGCTCGGGATGATGCTTTTGGCGTCGGCCACGGAGCTGCTAACTGTGTTCATGGTGTTGGAGCTTATGTCGTTGTGCGTATATGTGCTGGTCGGCGTGCGACGCTTTGATGCTCACAGTAACGAAGCCGCCATCAAGTACTTCGTTATGGGCGGCGTGGCGGGGGCAGTGTTCCTCTATGGCGCGGCGATGATTTATGGCGCCACCTCATCCACCAAGCTTACCGCGATCGCGGAGGCTCTCGCTCAAAACCCTGGGTTGATTTCAAACTCTCTGTTTGTGGGCGGAATCGTGATGTTGTTGGCGGGATTCCTTTTCAAGATCGCTGCGGTTCCGTTTCATATGTGGACTCCCGACGTTTATGAAGGCGCGCCCACCCTGGTGACTGGATTTATGTCCACCGCTCTGAAGGCGGCGGTGTTCGCTTCTTTCGTGAGAGTGGTGGCGGCCGTTGTAGGAAACGCCAACGGTGGCGGTGCCGGTGCGCTGGGGGCGGTTTTTCACTCCGTGATTTGGTGGCTCGCATTGGCCACGATGGTGTTGGGAAATCTTTCGGCCCTCATGCAAAAGAATTTCAAGCGAATGCTCGCCTATTCGGCAATCGCCCACACGGGATATCTTCTCCTTGGGATTCTTGCGGGGCCGAAGGTGGGGTATTCCGGAATCCTGATATATCTCGTTGCCTACGTGTTCATGAACATCGGCGCCTTTGGACTTCTGGGAATGTTTTCCGGGAAACTGGATCGCGACCTGAGCATTCAGAATTTTGCGGGCCTAGGCTCGAAGCATCCTTGGGCGGCAGCGGCCATGTCGGTCTTTCTGCTTTCGCTTGGTGGACTGCCGCCAACGGCCGGATTCGTGAGTAAGTATTTCCTGTTCTCCGGAGCATTAGAGGCGGGAGAGACTTTTTTGGTGCTCCTGGCGGTGCTTACCAGCGTGGTGTCGATCTTCTACTACATGCGCGTAGTGGTGCTGATGTATATGCACGAGGCCACCGATGGAGCCGGTGTATCGTTCGGACCGTCGAAACTTGCTTGGTTGGGAGTGGCTTTTTGTGTGGCGCTCACACTGAAATTTGGAATGCTTCCTGCCGCCCTCATTCACACGGCAAAAAAGGCCGCGCTGTTTTAGGCACCTCGAGAATATCCTGAAAGGGCTTTTGCAGGATGGCGTGCGCCAGTTGGCTTGCGTCCTTTGCGAAGTCGAGCTGTCCCGTCATCAAGATTCGCACGGTCTTTGGCTGATTTTCTTTCAGCCATCGCAGCACCTCGGAGCCGTGAACGTCTGGCATTAAGTAGTCCACCACCACCGCGTGGAACTTTTCGCCGGAAGCGAGGCGCTTAAGGGCGGGCACTCCCCCGGTGTCGAGGGCGGCGTCCCATCCGTCGAGGCGAAACGCCTTCGCGAGGGCTCTTCCCAACAGCTCTTCGTCGTCCACGATCAGCGCACGAAGCGTGGAGCTCAAGGTTGACCTCCAGTGGTCACAGGAATTCGTAACAAAAACTTGGTGCCTTCACCCGGAGCCGATTCCACTTTTACCTCGCCTTGGAGTCGATTGATCAGGTTCTTAACGATGGAGAGCCCGAGTCCAGTGCCCTCGCCTTCTGCCTTTGTGGTCACAAAAGGATCAAAGATGCGTTTAATTTTGTCGGCGGAGATGCCGGGCCCGTTGTCGGCCACGGAAACCTCCAGCCAGGAGCCGCTAACCTTGGAGTGGATCGCAATCTTTCCCTTCTTCGACAAGGCGTGGGCCGCGTTTGTGACCAGATTGAAAAGGATCTGCTGGTGAATCGACGCATGCTGAACTCGGAGGTCGGGGCAAGCAGACTCCACGTCAACCTGAATGCCGCTAAGGGCGCTGCGGGCGAGCAGCAGCGTGGCGCTCACATTTTCTTCCACCGTACCTTCGTCGGATTCCCGGATCGAGCTCTGGGTAAATCCCAGCAGCATGTCAATGATTCGTTTAGTGCGAAGGGCGCCGGATTCAATGTCGTGAATGTCTTCTAGGGCGTCGGGTGGAATGCCCGGCTCGTTGAATCGCCGGAGAAGCTGTGCTGTGGCGAGAATCCCGGCTACGGGATTATTAAGCTCGTGAGCGATGGCATTAACGAGCGCTCCCAGCGCCGCCATTTTTTCAGCTTGAATCAGTTGGGACGTCAGTTCCTGTTCTTTGGCGACGTTTCGGTAGAATTGAAATTTATAAGAGTTTCTTCCGGTGCGGATCCGGTGCGACCAAACCATGTGGTCATGGCCGCTGCGTGTTCGCACGCGCACTCCTGCGGAATCGAGGGAGATGGCCGGGCACTTTTGGCAAGGGCTGCGGCGGCCAGCGATTAACTGGTAGCATCGCTTTCCCTTGAGCGAGCGCACGTCTTCTCCCACCAGCTCGGCGAGGGCGCGATTCCCTTTCACAATTCGGAATTCGTCGTCGACCACGGAGATCGGCTGGGAAACGGCGTCGAACGTGGATCGCCATTGTTGGCTGGCTGTATCAATCAGACGCAAGGTGAGAACTTTTTCTAGCGCCAGCGACAACGGATGAAATGCCAGTTCGAGAATCCAAGAGTCCTTTTCGGAGAATGGAATCAAATCCTTCTTAAACAGGACCAGAAGAGCGCGATTGGCCGGAACTCGTTCACCAAGACCGGGCGCTCGAAACCCCAAGCAGAGGGCGGTTCCCCAGGGATGACGGTTGAATCGAGAAAGCTCTCCAAGCGTTTCATGATCCGAGCGAAAGAAGTGTGCAATGGGAAAATCGCAGTCGGGCACAAAGGAGATTTTTTCCCCCTGGGGAAACTGAGACTCGATGGCGCCACGAGATTCATCGCGGGACCAGAAGAGCTGCTCGCGCACGGTTCCGTCGGCATGGAGGAGGAGAAGCGTGGCTTCTGAAAATTGCGTAGCACCTTGGAGCGAAAGCGCCGCCCCAAGGAGATCCTTGGTCTCGGTAGCTCCGGTGCAGGCCTTTACCAGCGTGGTGATGAGAGCGAGAGCGGGGTTTCCCTGGAGATCGAGACCGCGTGTTTGGTGGGCGCGAAGGGCATGGAGGCGTTTCGTTGCTCGCCGCGTGTGAGACGCTTCTTCAACTGCGGCCAAAAACTCGTCCTTGGTGAGGGTGGGGCCGAGAAGCTCCGATCGCTCCCCTCTTCTTGGCGTGAGGTCTCCGGCCTTGGTGCCGAGTACTTCCAAAACGGTGGGGGCTTCCTGTCCTTTAAAGGCTTTCGACAGTGTGGCCTTTCCCGGCCCCTCTCCGTGAGGAACGAGGAGAAGCGCTGATGAGTCCACTCGGCAAAGCTCGGCCGCATCGGGCCAGCTCTTTACGGAGTCCAGGGAGAAGCCTGCCTGATCTGCAACGGCTGTGAGCCATTCCGGGGGTGGAGCATCCACCTCCACCCAGGTCAGTCGCTGGCCGGACCCGCCGGCCATTACGTTGTTTTGAGTCTCTGGAGCACCGGGATGCCGTAGTCGGCCATTTCCTGAAGCGCCCCGGGGAGCTCGTTGCAGAGAATGTCGGCGAGCATGATCTTATCGCCCTTCTTCTTTGCGGGAAGGAGCTCTTCAATCGCGCTTACCAATCGCACCTGTGCAATGCGAAGGGAGGAGTCGTTGGTGTGAATTCCGCGGAATTTTCCGCGCAGCACTTGCTGCGATGAAACCAAAAGGTTGGAAAGATTTTCCAGGCCTTCCACGAGGTCGAGGAAGGTTTTCTCCGCCATGAGACGATCGCCATTGGTGCGATAGGCCTCTCCGGTCGCGCGGCTGAGTTCCACAAGTCGCTTAATGTATTTTTTCGCGGTCACGAGCGCCTCAAAGGCAAGGTCGAGCTGGTTCACGGTGGTGACTTCAACGTCGTTCATCTGCGCCATGGACCGCATCGCAAGGGCGCTTTCTTGGCCCTCATCGAGAACGGTTCCGTTCACCTTAATCACAGAAATCACTTCCGACTTTTGGGCGAGGTCTTTGGAAAGGCCGTTGATGAAATCGCCAAAAAGCGACGAGCCTTCATTAGTGATCGATCTTCCGTTGATTTTAAGACTGGCCATCGATTGCCTCCTGAACGATTCCTTCGTTCTCTGGAATAGTAGCTTCAGATTCTGTGCTGCGTGCGATCAAGTCGATCAACAGCATAGCCTGGTGCTGCATTAGAACATAACAAAGCCGCATCTTCTCCGCTACGTCCAGTGGGTCCAGATCGAAGATCTGGGATTGGTTCAAAAAGAAATACCGGGCCATGGGAGCTAGAGCAGGTGCCGTGCCGGCCAATGACCGAATAAGTTCGTCAATTTCCTGAAGCTTATTTGCCTCGGCATTGGCTTGTTCGGCTCTTCCGTCGCGAATCAAGGAGGCCACTCGAACAGAACAGCGTTGTCCGTGCATCGAGAGTTCAGCAAGGTGCTGTAGCGGACGGGCCGCCTCCTTGAGTGGGGCCACTTCCGCGTCTTGGAGGAGGCCGAGATCGCGCCCGCTCGATTCGCACTCATTCAGCACGCTCTCCCACTGGATCCGGGAGAAGAGAAGCTCTGCGTCGGTGTGGCTGGCGCCGGAATAAATCAAAGGAAAGAGCTGCATCTCGCTTTTAGTTCTGCCGCTTCCGTAGTTCGTTACCGCCCGGGCGGAGTGAAAGATACGAACGTGGCCGATGTGTTCGTCGATGCGCTCATCGAAAAACGCTTGCCACTCGCCGAGAGAGGGTGGATTTCCGTTGTTCGCGGTGATGGCGTGAGCAAGGATCTCGGCCACGGCGCGGCCTCGTGGCGCGCCGTCTTCACTTTGCACACAAATGTGACCTTGGCCGTAGGGAATGTCGAGGTAGGTGTTCAGAGTTCGCGGCATTGCGCAGATGGTGAAGGTTCCGAATCCAGAGGAAAAGAGAGCGTCGGTTCCAGGGGGCGCGATCATCACGTCGCAAGCCATGGAGAGGAGGGCCGACTCTCTTGCGCTGATTTCTCCAGCCAAATTGGAGCAGGCCTCGGCGGCTGGTCCCAGGTGGCGCATGAGTGATGTGATCGATGGGCGGTCTTTGAGGGTGCCCAAAAAATAGAACCTTACGGAGAAGCCGCCGTCGCGAAGGAGGTGAATCAGCTCTTCACTCTCGTCATTTTCGAGGGCGCCCGGAGCTACTGCCACCTTCAGGTGAGGGGCGGATGAGAAATACTTGGCCGAAACACTCAGCACTTCATCGGCGGAGGCACGAAGATAAAAGTCGGGATCAATCCACTGACAGCCGGCCACTGAGGTGAGCACCTCGGCGCGGTGAAAAGGATTCAGCGCACAGGGGCTCACCACGGACTCGTGGTAACGGGTCCAGCCGTCGTCGAGAAGGATTCCACCTGCTGAGTCAATGCGGGGGCCGATCGATTCAGCGCACTCGATCCGCGAGGCGGCGATGAGAGATTCCCCGGTGAAGCCCAAAGAAACGCGAAGGTCTACTTTGATGTTCTCCTTGCCCGACTCCATTACCGACGAGGTCTCGGGAATGAGATCAGCGATCTCGAGCAGTTTTTTCGAGGTCACCAGGTGGATCTGAGCCTTGGGAAAGCGATGCCGAAGGGCTGCAACAGCGGGCGCGCTGGAAACAAGCTCCGACGGCCCATCCAGCTGAACTACGGCGATACTACGAATGTCCATTCCTTGGACCCTCCAGATTTCAGATCGTCTTTGCCAGAATCAAATCCTTGATTCGTTTCGCTCCCGAATGTTCCGGGTTGAACGATAGCAACTTATCACACTCTTCTCCGGCTTCCTGCAATCGGCCGCAATGGAAAAGAATTCCTGCAAAGCTGTATAAAATATTCGAGTTCACCGGATTGTTGGCGATGAACTTGGCCAAAATTTCACGAGCCGACTCGAAAGTTCTCAGCTCGTAGGCACAGCGAACCAGATTGTAAAGAGCTTGAACTTCGTGAATGTCGGCTTCCAGGGCGGCGCTGAAAGCTTCCATGGCTTTTGCTTTGTCACCAAGGGCCATTTGGGCCAGGCCGATTCCGCTGTGAGCTGAAGCATTGCCCGGGTTGATTCGTGATGCTTCCTTGAAATTCAGGAGCGCGGTGGCGGCATCGTTTCTCTTCAGGGCCAAGGATCCGATATTGACGTGCAATGTGTCCGACGAAGAGTTCAGTTCAAACGCCTTACGATAAGCCGCTTCTGCGTTGTTGAGCTGATCGAGGTGCATGTAGCAGTTGCCGAGATGCTTTTGGATGTCGAAGCTCTGGTCGGGTGAAAGCGCGCCGAGGTGGCTGGCCCGCAAGAGAGTGCCTACCGCCGACTTGAAATCGTTCTTCTTGATCAAAAGTTCCGAAAGGGCAAGAAGAGCGCCGTAGGTGGGCTCGTAGATGATCGCTTCACGATAGGCCTTGATGGCCAGGTCGGCTTTCCCTTCCATTTCGAGCACGGCGCCCAGCCCCGAGTAAGCGGTGCCCAGCATTTCGCCCGACTCGATCAAGGCGCGAAAAATGTTCTTAGCCAGCGGAAGGTCGCCCGCTGCCAACAGCACCTTGGCATTTTTCAGAAGCAGACGCGCGTTCAGGCGCCCGTCGGCACCATAGAGCTCCATCCCCTGAATTTCAGAGGTGGAAGCGGGCGTCTCTCGGTTAATTTCCGGCATTCCTGTCACACCTGTTTGTCGAGTTTGTCACTATGTTTGTTGCTGCTGCGGTATTTGGCAAGGGCTTTCTTGCCTTGGGAGAGCTTGGCCAACTTCTCGCCGCTTTGGCCGCGAAGACGTTCCAATCCCTGAATGATCTTCTCGTCCAGATCCACGATCAGTGCCACCATGCTGTCTTTCTCTCGCAGCAGGTGGTTCACTTTGGTCCGAATCACGGAGTCATCTACTGTAAGCAGCGCACCGTTTTTGTCGAGGATGTTCTTAATCTTCTGGTCGAGTGAGCCAATGATCTTGAGAAGGCTTTCTCGGTTCCCGTAGAAGAAATCCAATTCCTCAATCGCCATTTCCGGAGCATGGTTCAGTGCGGCGAGAAAAGCTTCGTTGGCCTTCAGGTATTTGGTGATCCACGAGTTTCGTTGCTCCAGAAGCTTAATTACGTCGGCGATCATTTTTTTACCCCTCCTGCGGCGAGATTTTTCTCGATGGCTTCCTTCCATCCCGAATACAGCGTCTCTAAAATTTTGATGCAATGGTCGAGTTTGGCCGGATCGTTGGTGATATTGGCCTGGGTCGACTGCTCGAAAATGTGGTTGTAGAGTCCTTCGAGTTGACGGGAAATATCGCCGCCCACATCGAAGTTTAGGCTGTTGCAAAGCTCATTGATGATGTCCTGGGCTTTGCCGAGCGCGACGCCTTTTTCCGCGTAGTTCTTCGCCGCCATCGCTTCACGACACTTTTTGAAGTTCCGGATGCAGCTCTCGTAGAGCATAAGGAGGATTTTCTCCTTACTGGCGGTTACCACCTGAGTCTGCTGATATGCTTTTGCCCCGTAGTTACTCATGTCCTATGTCCTTATCCGTTGAACTGAAGATTCCCGAGTAGGCTGCCGCCGCCGAGTGTGGCGCCTGCCGACGCCTGCTGCTGCTTTAGCTTGGCGATAGTTCCCTCGAGTTTCGAAAATTTGTCTTTGATATTTCTCTCGGTGTTTGCCACTTGGCGTTCTTTGGCCTCGATCTGGCGATCGATATCGTCGATGCGGCGCTTAATCCCTTCCACGCGGCTGGAGACCACGCCGGGGTTCCTCGTCATCATCGATACGGCGCCATCAAGCCTGGTAGCGAATCCGGTACCGTCGTCGTTGATGCCCGTGAAGAACTGGGCCACGGCCTCGAAGTTGTCTTTGATCGTTTTTTCGAGACGAGAATCGTTAATATCGAGCAAGCCGTTTCGATTAAAGGTGACCCCCATGTCGGCTAAGCGCATGGAGCCATACTCGGTCCCAACGCCCGAGATGATGAGGTTACGCAGCTTGTATTCCACGCTCTGGAGAGTAACGTCGCCGCCCAGCGTGTTCCGGGTGTTCGACTTTTCGTCGAGCTTGTTCTGGTCCTGGATGAATTGGAGCACTTCGTTGATCTTCTTCACGAAGGCTTCCACTTTGCCCTTGATGCTTTTGGTGTCTTCGGTGATTCCGAGAGTGAATTCTTTTCCCGGTGCGGCGTCTTTTAGGTCGATTGTCACGCCGGGAAGGAGGGAGTCGATTTTGTTTCCTTCAAACTCAACCTCAAAGCCGTTCACCTTCAGCACGGAGTTTTGCGCCACACGCTCCTTGTCCATGAAGAAGTCATCGTCACCGTCGAGGAAGTAGAATTCTGGAAATTCGGCGTCGTTCGTTTCCCCGGTTTTATTATGAGTCACGATCAGGCGCCAAGAGGCGTCTTCGCCCGTGCCGTCATTGACCACGATGGCGTTCAGATTGAGGTCCTTCTGACGGTTGATCAGTTTGGCGATACCGTTGAGGGTGCTGTCATCTTCGCTAATGTAAACTTCCTTCACCTCGCCGCTCGGTAGCTCGTAGCTGAAGTAGCCGGTGCCCACGGCGGTTTCATCGGGATTGTCGAAGGCATTCGACATCATTGAAGAGCGGCCGGCGAGCTGCACTACTTCGATTTGATAGGAGCCCGCGTCGGCGAGTTCTTTGTCTACGGTTACATCCATCAATTCAGGTCTGCCGACCTGAGCCATCAGGTCACGGAACTTTTTGAAGCGCGAGAGCTGAGAAATTTCGGCTTGGATGTTGGAGATTCGCGTCTTGAGATCGCTGGCGAGCTTAAGCTTCGCCTCTTCATTCGCCTTGCGCTCTTCGAGCTGACGAATAGGCTGGCGCTCAGCTTCCACTAAGCGTTGTACGAGGTCGGGTGGTAGTCCCGATGCAATAGGTCCAAGAGTTACATTAGGCAACTTTTATCCTCCCTGACAAAAGATGCTCCCTCTATAATTATAGAGAGTCGGGAGCATCCGGGGCAAGGAGAACCGCTGAAAGGTACTTTTACTGAGCGGGTAGCTCGGAAATTTTCGAGCCGCGGACGGTGAGAAAGTAGGCCGATCGTTTTACAGTGCCGTTGGCGGAAAACAGGTAATCACCGGATACCCCTTTGAAATTGCCTAAGTTCGCGATGGCCTCGCGCAGGTGGGAGCGGGTGGCGATAGTGCCTGAGGAAAGCGCTTTCAACAGGATTTGTGTGGCATCCCAGGCCTGGAATTCCAGGGCGCCGGGGGCAGAGGCTGAAATCTGGGAATAATCCTTGGCGAACTTCACGGCCAGAGGATTCCGAGATTCCTGCATGAACGAATCCACGAACACGGAATTCTGTAAATATCGGCCTGCTCGCTGCACGAGATCTGGCGAGTTCCAGGTGTTAATTCCAAGAAGAGGAACGTTGGTGGCGTCTTCCACGGCGAGAGCCGGCACGATCTGGCCAACGGTTTGGGGATCGTCGGGCAGGAAGAGCGCATCGAAGTCCACGATACCTTTCGGTTCGGCGCCCTGGAGAATACGGTCCCGCATCTTGCCTTTTGCCTTCACGGAATTGGCGTAGACTTCGCCGCGTCGCTTGAGCTCTTCCGCTTCGATCGTGCGTCCGTCGAGGTATTCCTGTCCGAGAAGACGCTTCACTTCCACGCGGAAGTCTGTGGCTTTGGCGGGATACTTTTCAAAACCAACGAGTTTGCCGTTGGCTTTGTCGAGCGCATCGAGAAAGAGGGAAACATATTCTTCACCGAAATTATCCGACGGCGCCATCACCGCGAATCGCTTGAACCCTTTTTTATTCACGGCCCAATCAACCACCATTTCCACCTGCTGCGACGGAGAAAGCGCAAGTGGAAACACGAACGGCCCAGCGTGAGCGCCGGACTTTCTTTGGCTGATCGAGAGTAGTGGGGCGCCTAGCTCCTGGGCTTTTTGAGAGACCGCAGGAAACTGCCGGCTGAGAAGTGGACCGATCACGCCGATGGCCTTGTCTTCGAAAACCAGCTGCGTAAAGGCTTCGGCGGCGCTTTCCGGAGTGTCGCCTGAGTCGCGGATCGCAAGACGGATTCCCGCTCCTTCGCCCGATGCGGTGAACACACCTAAGGCGTGCATCGCTGCGTGGAGGGTTTGGCGACCGAACTTTCCGAATTTCCCCGAAAGCGGCACGAGGATGCCGATCGTATTTGCATCGACCTCTGCTAGCTTTTCCATGCGTCCGAGAAGTTCCTGGGCCTGGCCGCGCAAAACGTGATTTTCATCGGTAGAGTCCACCACCTTGCTCAGAAGATCGGCGGCTCTGTCGGAATTTCCCACATAGAGAAAGCCGCGCCCCAGGATCAGGGAGGCGGCAAGATCCGCGTCCTTGCTCCAGTCGTGTTTCTCTTTTGCGGCCTCGAGCTGTTCGATCACTGTTCCGGGCTGGGTGAGATAGATTTTCTGTGAAGCTTGGAGTGCCTTTTGGATAAACGACTCCGCCGCTGCGTCGCCCGCGGATTCGTCGGCCGCGTCGAGAAAACAGATCACGGCGGGGAGATTTTCCTCCAGTTTGGCGTGCACGTTTCCGCACAGATGGAAGAAGCGCACGCGTGTGTCCTTGTCGAGCGCATCGGGCTCCACGAGAGCAAACACCTGAGCTGCTTCCGCCGAGCGTTCGCTCTTGTGAAGGGCGTTGGTGAGATTGTAGCGCGAGAGGTGGAGTGTGCCGTCGGTTGGTTCGAGGTGGCGAGCGCCCGCCTCCGCCGCCGCTTCAAATTCCTTTACGGCTTGAGGAAGACGCTTGGCTTGAAAATGCACAAGGCCGCGCAGGTTGTGGGCCTTTACGAGAAACTTTGGCTCCACCTGTGCGCCTTTGAGGGAAAAAAACTTGTCGAGATTCTTGGTGGCGTTAGCGGCGTTGCCGCCGAGCCAGGCGCGTTCCGCTTCCAGGTAAAGTTCTTCCGGTGTTGCTTCGGCCGCCAGAGCGGGCACTGCGAGCAGAGCCAGCCCCAGGAGGCCGGCTCTGAGTGCCAGCTTGAGGTTCATCCAAAGAGTTCCTTTACCTTACCGAAGAATCGCTTCGTCATGGGTTGCGAGTCTTCCTGGAAGCTCCGATCCAGCTCCTGCAGCAGCTCCTTTTGCCGTGCGGAAAGCTTCGTGGGAGTTTCCACGATTATACGCAGCAGCTGGTCGCCCCGTCCATAACTGCCCAGGCGCGGAAATCCCTTCCCCTTGAGACGAAGCGTTTGGTGGCTTTGTGTGCCGGCCGGAACCTTCACGGTAACTTTACCCTCCAGCGTGGGAACCTCGAACTCGGTGCCCATGGCGGCCTGAGCGTAGCTCACCGGGACATCACACAACACGTTATCGCCGTCGCGCTCAAAGAGCGGATGATTGCGCACGTGAATCACCACGTAGAGATCGCCCGGAGGGCCGCCGCGAACGCCGCTGTTTCCCTCTCCCGTGAGCTTCAGGCGCTGGCCGGAATCCACGCCGGGAGGAATTCGCACTTCGAGCTTCCCCTTTTTCTGCACACGTCCGTGGCCCTTGCAGCTTTCGCAAGGATCTTTCACCGTGATGCCTTCGCCGCTACAGGCCGGGCAAGGGCGAGCCATGGTGAAGAAGCCCTGGGAGTAGTGCACTTCGCCCTGGCCGTGGCAGGAGGTGCAGGTCTGCGCCTTGCCGCTCTTGGATCCTGTTCCCGAACAGGTGCCGCAGGCGGTCTCGCGCCAAACTTCGATCGTGGAGGTGGCGCCATGGGCGGCCTCTTCGAACGAGATATCGAGCTGCTGAGCCAGATCCTCGCCCGGTCTTCCGCCTGGCCGACCGCCGCCGCCTCTGCGACGTCGAGCTCCTCCGCCCGCGCCGCCTCCGAAGATGTCGCCGAAGATGTCGCCGAAAATGTCGTTGATGTTGGCACCGTGGAAGCCCTCGAATCCGCCGCCACCGCCCATGCCACCCATGTTGTTCACGCCGGCGTGGCCGAACTGATCATACACTTTGCGCTTCTCGGCGCTGCTGAGAACTTCGTAGGCTTCCGTGAGTTCTTTGAACTTTTCTTCGGCGGCCTTGTCGCCGGGATTTTTATCGGGGTGATACTGGATGGCCTTCTTGCGATAGGCTTTCTTCAGTTCATCGTCCGACACCGTGCGGGAGACGCCGAGGATTTCGTAGTAGTCGCGTTTCTGGCTCATGGTTCACCACGAAGTCGCCCCCGGAGAGCGCATCTCCGAGGGCGTGTTGTTGGGTCGGAATCAGACTTCTTTGAAGTCGGCGTCGATTACGTCGTCGCCGTCTTTCTTTTTGGCTTCGCCCTCGGTGCCGCCGCCCGCTCCGCCGTTGCCGTCGGGAGTGGGGCCAGCTTGCTTGTAGAGCTGCTCCGCCATTTTGTTAGAGGCCTTCTGTACTCCCTCGAGCGCATTTTTCATGCGATCAAAGTCGTTACTCTCAAGGGCTTCTTTGGCGGTCTTGAGGGCTGCTTCTAGCTCACTCTTCACGGCCGCATCGAGCTTGGCTTCGTTCTCTTTGAAGGTCTTCTCCACAGAGTAGGTAAGGCCGTCGAGCTCGTTGCGTGCGTTCACGAGTTTCTTCTTCTGCTCGTCTTCTGCGCGGTGTTTCTCGGCGTCGTTCACCATGTTCTTGATCTGCTCTTCCGAGAGACCGGAGCTAGGAGTGATCTGGATCTTCTGCTCCTTGCCGGTTCCGAGATCCTTGGCCGACACATTCACGAGGCCGTTGGCGTCGATGTCGAAGGTGACTTCCACCTGCGGCATTCCGCGAGGAGCCGGAGGAATTCCCACGAGGTCGAAGCGTCCGAGCGGACGGTTGTCGGCCGCGAACTCACGCTCACCCTGGAGCACGTTGATCGTCACTGCCGTCTGGTTGTCGGCGGCGGTCGAAAACGTCTGGCTCTTTCGGCACGGGATCGTGGTGTTCTTGTCGATGAGTTTCGTGAACACACCGCCCAGGGTCTCGATTCCGAGGGAGAGCGGGGTTACGTCGAGTAGGAGCACGTCTTTCACGTCGCCCTGGAGCACGCCGCCCTGAATCGCGGCGCCCACGGCCACCACTTCGTCGGGGTTTACGCCCTTCGACGGCTCTTTTCCGAAAATCTCGCGCACCTTCTCCTGCACTTTGGGCATACGGGTCATACCGCCCACGAGGATCACCTCATTGATCTCGCCCTTGGAGAGACCGGAATCCTTGATCGCGGTTTCACAGGGCTTCACGAGCGCGTTGATCAGGTCGCTCACGAGAGCTTCCAGCTTCGAGCGGGAGATGTTCACGTTGAGGTGTTTCGGTCCGCTCGCATCGGCGGTGATGAACGGGAGGTTCACCGTGGTTTCCATCGCGCTGGAAAGTTCGTGCTTCGCTTTCTCGGCCGCTTCCTTCAGGCGCTGGAGCGCCATCTTGTCTTTGCGGAGGTCGATGCTGTTTTCCTTTTTGAACTCTTCAGCAAGGAAATCGATGATCTTCTGGTCGAAGTTACCGCCGCCGAGGAAGGTGTCGCCGTTCGTGGCCTTCACTTCAAAAACGCCGTCGCCGATTTCAAGGATGGACACGTCGAAGGTTCCGCCCCCGAGATCGAACACGGCGATCTTCATGTCCTTCTTCTTGTCGAGTCCGTAGGCGAGCGCGGCTGCCGTGGGCTCGTTGATGATGCGTTTCACGTCGAGACCGGCGATCCGGCCCGCGTCTTTCGTGGCTTGGCGCTGGGCATCGTCGAAGTAGGCGGGAACCGTGATCACGGCTTCCGTTACCTTCTCGCCGAGATAGTCTTCCGCGGTTTTCTTCATCTTCATCAGCACTTGGGCGCTGATTTCCTGAGGGGTATGGCTCTTTCCGCTCACCTCGATCGCGGCGTCGCCGTTTCCGGCTCCCACGATTTTGAACGGGGCCACTTTCTTGAACTCTTCCACTTCCTTCGACGAGAGCTTGCGTCCGATCAGGCGCTTTGCTTCGAAGATGGTTTTCTCCGGATTCGTTACGGCCTGACGCTTGGCGATCTGGCCCACGAGGCGGTCATTTTCTGTGAAGCCCACGACCGACGGTGTGGTGTTCGCGCCTTCGGCGTTCGCGATCACTTTCGGCTGACCGCCTTCCAGCACGGCCACGCAGGAGTTGGTAGTTCCTAAGTCGATTCCGATAATCTTTCCCATATGTCCTCCAGGTTCTTTCGATTCGTTAAAAAATTATTAAGGCTTCCGGGCTGTGACCACTTTGGCCGCGCGGAGAAGCCGTCCGTGCAGCGTATAGCCTTTCACCATCTCCCGTAAGATGGTGCCGGGTTCTGCTTTGTCCACTGCCTCTTCGCTCAGGGCCTCGTGAAGTGCGGGGTCGAACTTCTGGCCCACCGACGTAACCTCGGTAACCCCTTGAGCCCGCAGGGATTCCTTGAGCTGAAACAAAATCATGTCCACGCCCTGGGCCATCTGGGCGAGTGGCGATCCCTTTTCCGGATTCATCGATTTTCCGTGTTCCACGGCGCGCTCGAAATTATCCACAACGGAGAGGAGTTCGCGGAGAAATCCTTCGTGACCGAACTTTAGGAAATCGAGGCGCTCTCGTTCCATGCGCTTTCGGAAGTTTTCGAAATCGGCATAGAGATAGAGATACTTGCGCTCGGCCTCTTTGAGCTTCTCGGCGGCCTCGGCCACTGGATCGGCGGGTGCCGCGGAGGTCTGGTTTTCGGTGCCGTTGCCGTTGGCTTCGGGCGTGGAATTCTCTGTAACCATTGGGGTTTTTCCTGTGGTGGTTCGGTAGGTGAAATATGGGCTCGAATAGGGGTCTGTCAACTCGGAAAACCCCATTATTTTTGAGCCCTTGCACGGGGTGCCTCCGCCGAAAAATGCTGCGGAGCATACATATATATGTGGGGGCTGGAGATGAGATCAGTTTCTTGTGGCCCTCATGGAGCCTTTGGCAATGTCCCGGGCCATTTCTATCAGGGGCTCTGGCTTCATGTGAGACGGATCAATGAAGTCCTCGTTGACGGTCTTGGCGTTGGATAGGTCCAATATTGGCGCCTTGTTTCGGAATATTTTGTCGACCGCCTGATAGTCCACATGTTTCAAAAAAGTCGCTTGTAGGTCCGGTGATAAGGGAAGTCGAAGAAGATACACCGTTTCCGCCATTGAACGAGCAATGTCGATGGTTGATACCAGGTGGGAAACTTCGGTATCGGAAACACCAAAACCACGGCCCAGCCCGTGCAGAACCAGATTCATCTCAATCAAAGACTTCCAGTTATCGGCGGCATGAACTTTCTTTACGTAGGAATCAAATTCCTCCGGCAGAACCGCTCTGTTCCAGTTGTAAAAGCCGCCTCGACTCGGATCCCACGGAGTTGATTCTCTAAAATGGGGAGCCGTTCTTTCCATTGCCAGGGTCAGCGCCACTTTGTACGGCTCGAGTCCGGGCCGCAGGGATTCTCCGAGTAGGCCCTTTAGATCTGTGGGCTGGAACAGTTTTAGTAGAATGGTTTGTATCCCCCCCAGGGGGTTTGCTGGGATTTCGGAAAAAAGCATCTGCCAGGAAAGATACTCAAGCCCAGTAAGCAATCGTCTGTTTCCGCCGTCGACGTCTCGGAAGCGAGACAGCATATGGGGCGAATATTCTATGTAGATCGCCTTAAATTTTTGATCGGCCGGCATCTCGTGCCGAACTCTTTTCATAAACTGATGTAAAGCTACCCCATAGAGCCCCTCCATCGACAGGTTGAATCCGCGGAGGGGCTCCGGAAAAGCTTTTGCGACGGCCTGGGCATCTAGCGATAGGTAAAATGTGGAACTGCCAACGAAGAGAATTGAATTATGCGGCGATTCTCCGATTACGGAAATGTTGCTAAGGATAGAACCAAAGCGAGCCATGTTTAGGCGAGACACGTTGTTCATGTTGGTAAGAGTTCCAACCGAACGGGATATGACGGCAACAAAAACCGCTGTACCAATCACCCACGCCAACAGTTTTTTTAATCCCACAGTCAAATCTAAAACCCCATGTAAACGAGATCGGCCCCGTATAGACACAGCAAAACTCCCACAGCACACACGAATGACGAAATCAGGAGAGAGATTGCTTGATGGGTGCCGCTGCCCCACGAGGCTAGAGCAGGAAACAACCTTGTCTCAACCAGCCAGGTGGCGACCAGGACCAAGCCTGAGAACCCGACTATCACAAGGTTCCTGGCAAAAAAAACAGGATCTTCAGGATGAATGACTGTGGTGGCGATGGATAGGAAGTCGCTGGTGGACCGGGACAGAAATAGAAGATTTAGCGCAGAAACAACCGTGAATGTAAGGGCTATCGAAAAAAGCTTCGGACCAAGCCTTCGATTAAAAAGAACCACGATCAACGCGTTTCCCGCTCCCCAGAGAAGAAACTTTTGGGACAAGCCGTGCCAAAGTCCTGTGAGCAGAAACGTCATCAATACGGCTATCGGCATCGCCGCACGTTCAAGTTTTGGGAACCGTTGTAGCCACAGCCCGATTGGATAAAACACCAGATCTCGGAACCATGAAATTAGAGTAATGTGCCAAGATCGCCAGTGATCGGCCAGCGACTCCGCCAGGAACGGGAAGCGAAAATTTTCGGGGGCACTGTAGCCCAGTAGTCGGAGAAATCCGGTCGCGATGTCGGAGAATCCCGAGAAATTTAGATAGAGGTAGAGTGAGGCGGCCCAAGGTGCGCTCCATCCTGCAAGGCCGGAGGTTTCTGCTACTAGCGGAGTGCCGCGGAGAAATTCATAATTGAGGAGTGCGGATAACCCAAACTTGAAAAACCCCCAAGAAACTAGAGGAATTCCTTCTTGGGGCTTCGCGCAAGTTTCCAACTGATTCGGACGAACGAATGGGCCCACCACTGTTAATGGAAAGTTGAGTCCTTCAAGCAGAGCCCTTTTTAAGGGGGGGGCACTGATGTCGGGCCCCAGCCGCAACCTTCCAAGGGCCACCAGATAAAACATAACAAAAGAAAATCCGGCCGGGACCGCGAGGTCTCCTAGCGCGTTAGTGGAAGCGATATCAAAAACATTGCACTTGAATGCGGCGTATAGACAGATCGGGATGCTTGCAACCAGGGTTCGTGCCGCAGTGTTCGGAAAGAGTGATACTGCGAGGCTGCTTCCTGTGAGAAGGGCGATATAGAGCAGCGTCAGTGCCGACCCCAGGGTGAGGCCAAGAAAGAGCGTAGAAAAAATAATCAAAGTGAGCTCGAACGAGGTGCGCGAGAATCGAGCAAAGCCCCGAAGGAGCAGTAGGAGGAGCGAAAAAAGAACTACTGAAAATGCTGGGCCTACCAAGCTAATGCCCCCCCTTTTTCAGTGGCCGCACCGGTCCAATCATTCGATTCTCAGGGAAATTGCGGAGTTGAGCAATAGGAAGCTATTGCCTGGGGTTTTGGCCGTCCGTTTGGTGTCTGTTTAGATGGAGGCGGCCAATAGTGCTCGGTCAATTTTTCCGTTTTTGTTTCGAGGAAGTGTGTTCCGCGCCTCATACCTGGAAGGAATCATGTATTGCGGAAGAAGTCGTTCACTCGTGGCTTTTAGATCCGCGATAATGCCTTCTTTCTGGGGGGCTCCGGCGGCCTCTTTTGAGGAAAAAAAGACCACAACCGAATCGCTGTCGGGGTCATATACGCATGCCAGGTCGGCGATCAGTGGATGAGCGCCCAGCACCGATTCGATTTCGCCCAGGTCAACTCGGAAGCCGCGAATTTTGATTTGGTGATCCACTCGGTGATGCCAGTAGAGAAGGCCCTGGGCGTCTCGCGACAGGATGTCTCCCGAGTGAAAGCTCTTCCCCAGTATCGGGTGGGAAAAGTAGCCGCTCGGCCCGGGGCCAATGTATCCATATGGTGAAACCCCTACGCCTGAAATGACCGCCTCTCCGACGCATGGCCCATTTATTACTTCGGACTTGGAGTCTAGGAAACTGACTGTCATCCCGGGAATTACGTGGCCAACAGGAATTGGATCCACAATTTCCATTTTTGGGGGCATGTCGAAGTACGTGCAAGTCACGGTCGTTTCGGTAGGCCCATAGATGTTGTGTGCTGTGACGATGGGGTTTGCCGATCGCCACGTTAAGACCTGGTGAGCGTGAAGTCGCTCCCCACAAAAGATGATGTGCCGAAGTTTTGGATAGGCGTTTGGGCTAAGCTGGCCCGCTTCCAGCATTAAGCCGGTAACTCGGGGTACTAGCAGGGCGATCGAAATCCCCCCTTTCAGTATCGATCCCGGATAGATTCGCTCCGAAGGTGAGGCGGGGATTCTGACTGAGGCCCCGGACATGAACGGTAGAAAAAGATTAAACACACTTAAGTCGAAGGTTAGCTTCGAGTGGGCAAGGAAAACGTCGTTTGGGGTAGGAGAAAAGTGGCCCCTCGCCCACTCAATGAAATTCTTCACCCCATCGGTACGAATCGGGATCCCTTTGGGTTGCCCAGTGGAGCCAGAGGTGAAAAGAATATAGAGAGGGTGCGTTCCAGTTGTCGGCGTCGTTTCGGTGCGGAATTCGTCTGCGTCGGCGAAGAGTGCTTCGTGTGCCTCAAGGAAAACGACATCGCGGGCGCTGGCGCGTAGATGTTTATGTGGCTCTCCGGGGGAGGCATCAAGGTAAAGGACAAACTTTATGTTCGCCGCTCTGATTACGCCCACAACCCTTTCTGGCGGATCATCCACCGCGAGTGGAACGTAGGTGAGCCCAAGCATCGCGCTTGCGTAGATCCCGGCTGTGGCGGTCAATGAGTTTTCAAGGAAGATGCCGATCCGATCGCCGGGTTTCGCGCCCGTTCGAGACAAAAAAACAAGCATGGACCGAATGGCCTGGTGGAGGTCTGAATAAGACGAATGTTGTTGGCCCTGCACGATGGCGGCTCTCGATGGGTCCGATGCGGCGATATCTCGAATGGTATTAAATATTTCCTCAATCACTTGGTGAGCCTCAATTCTTCCCTTAGAAATCGAGTGATCCGAGTAACGGAAATGAGTTCGGCCACAAGTGCGGGCTCTATTTTCACGTTGAATTTTCGCTCAATGGCGATCAGTACACGCAGGTGCCGGAGCGAATCCCATTGACGCGGCTTTCCAATGGCGGAGTCATTGTCGACGTCATCGGTTTTGAGCGAGTCCTTGACCGCATCGATAACAGATTGAGAAATATCCTGGCTCATTGCGCGCGTTTCCAATTAAAGCGTTGATCGGCCGTGAACCGTGTCTTCACCCGATTTCCCTAATGGAACTATATCAGCTTTGCTTCTGGTTTAAACGATGTGTGGCCGAGACTGCCACCTATGGTACCATTCATCCATTATGGATAGACGAGATTTTTTAAAAGCTTTTGTCGCCGCGGGCGGTTTGTCTCTTCTTGGTGGGCCGGGCGCAGTTGCCGCCGTTAAGCACAGCCGGCAAAAAAAACGGAATGGAGATTATGCCCTTTTCTCCTGCGGTTTATCTAAGGTCGGGGATAAGAAAAATTTTTTGTATCGAATGAATTTGAGCTCCCGAGCGATCGATATGCTTCCCATCGATCTTCATATGGCTCACTCGATTTTAAAGACATCTCCCCAGTCCGATGTGGCCTACGTCATTGAGCGAAATGGAGGAAAGATCGCCGAGATTTCTTTGAGCGGCTTTAAGGTGCGGCGGACTTTCAGTTTGGAGGGGATGCATTTTTATGGGCACGGCGCCTATCACGCTGAAACAAACTCGCTTCTATTGACTGTATCGGGAGAGACCCCTCAAGAGGCCGCCAAGGACAGGATCGTAGCATTAAATCTCAGCAGCTGGACAATTACACGTATTTACGAAACTGGAACAGTGGGAATGGGGCCGCACGATATTCGACTCCTAAGAGACTCCAAATCCGCTCTCGTTGTTCTTCAGGGGGCGGCTCAAAACGGTACGAGGGTCGGCGGCGGGGTTGTGATGCTCGATCTTAAGGAGAATAGGGTTGTAAAAAGATGGAGCACTTCAGATGAGGAAGGAGTGCCTGTTCATCTCTCTCCAATGAGGCCTGAAGACAGAGTTTTTATTACAATGGAGAAAAAACATCGGAAAGATGACGTTCCTCCTGAGGTCGCGGGCGGTGCCACAAAAGGATCGAACGACTATTATAGACTTATGGCCGGAGGATTTGATCAAGACCCCTCCTCGGTGGCCAGCCTTTCCCTGGCCTCTGGTAAAATAGAATATCTGAAACCGAGCGTTGTCGACTCAAGTCAGCGGGGGCCATTTAACTTTTTCTGGAGTGAAGACCCGTCGCTTTCGAATTTTGTTGTGGTGGATTTTATTTTCGGCCCCGCGCTTTGGGTGTGGGATATTTCTAAGAACGAACCCGTCTCGCACCGGGTGTTTCCTGGCAAAAAGTCTTCGGCGTGCATGCACCCAGATGGAAAGTCGATCTTGGCGATCTCCGATACGGGGGTCGGCTATGTCTTGGAAATTCCGTCTCTAAGTATAAAAAGCGAGTTTAAAACAACCATTCCCCCGGCAACGCACCCGTTGGTATCTCGTTTGGTGTGAGTTTTACGGATGCGTCGCTTCGTTTCACATCAGCCGCGAAACGATTTCGTCGCCGAGCATGAGGCCGGAAAACGAAGGAACAAAGCGGTCGTCTTTGATGGTGCCGTGCCCGAGCCGAATCAGTTCATTGAAAATGGCGGCGCGATCTGACCGCAGATCACGATGGAATTCGTTCTTGAAGGCCGCGAGATCAAGGCCCTCGTTGGTCCGGAGACTGGTGAACAGCACTTCGATCTGACGCTGCTCCTCAGTGAGGGTCTCGCGGGTAAATTCGGGATTTTTCCCCTGCTCCACCCGGCTCGCCCACTCTTTCCAGTCGGCAATGTTCATCCAGCGTGTGCGAGTCCCGTCATGTCCGTGAGCGGAGGGTCCCCAGGCCAGCCAGGGTCCGCCGCGCCAATAGTTTCGATTATTTTCCGATTCAAATCCGGGGCGTCCGAAATTGGAGGCTTCATAATGCACGAATCCGAGTGCTCCGGTGCGATCGGCGATGGCGGCCACTTGATGAATTGCCTCGTCTCCGGACGGAAGGCGGGAATAGAGAAAGTGGTTGGGCTCCAGCGTTAGATGATAGGCGGAAAAGTGGTTAACACCCAAGCGAACGAGTTCTTCGGCGTCTTCGGCGGGTTCATGGCACCCCTGGTCGGGTACTCCGTAGATTAGGTCGGCGCTGAGGTTTTCGAAATATTTGCGGGCACGGGCCACCCCGTCTCGCACCTCGTCGGCATTATGCGCCCGACCCAGCCTCCGCAACATCGGTGTTCGAAGACTTTGAGCGCCTATACTCAGCCGTGTGATTCCCGCCTCCCGCCAGATGCGGAGATTCTCGTCGGAGAGGTTCCATGGATTCGCCTCAAGCGTTACCTCGGTACCCGCATTGAGGCGAGGTCTTAGGGGGGCGAGAAAATCTGCGATCAACTGGGCGGGAGAGGCGCTGGGCGTGCCTCCTCCGAAGTAGAGGGCTTTGAGCTGGGGGGTCAGAAGCGCGTCGTCGCGATCGCGCTCTTTGCCGAGGGCGCGAAAGAAGTTTTCGTGGGAAACGTGTTTGTTTCTAACGGTATAAAAATCGCAGTAGTGACAAATGTAGTCGCAGAACGGGATGTGGGCGTAAACGTGTGCGTAGGGCTTCACGTTCTGGCGGAAGGCGACCGGGCGCCCTTGCTGGCTTTCTGCAACATCGCTCTGGCGTTGGCGAGGGCTTCCTTGTCGTTACCCATTCCGCCGAGCATGCGGGCAATCTCACCCTCGCGTTCCATCTTGGGAAGCTCCACCACTTGCACCACCGTGCGCTCTTCGCCGGCTCGCTTCACCACGCGCTTCTCCACCCGGAAGTGCGCGTTGGCGAAGGAAGCCACCTGGGGAAGATGGGTGATGCAAATTACCTGGTTGTGCAGCGACACGCGCTGGAGCTTCGTGCCCACGCTCACGGCGGTGGTGCCGCCGATTCCGGCGTCCACTTCGTCGAAAAGATAAACGCCCACACCGCCACGGCTCGACACTACGTTATGGATCGCCAGCATCACTCGGCTGAGTTCGCCACCGGAGGCAATCTTATTGAGCGCCCCGAGCGGCTCGCCTGGGTTGGCCGAAATCTGAAACTCCACTGCGTCCATCCCTGAAATCGCAGGAATATCCAAGGCCGAAAGGCGAGCCTCGAACCGAGCGCGATCCATGTTGAGATCGGCGAGCTCCTTCACAACTGCCTTGGCAAAGAGGTCGGCCGCCTTCTTGCGGGCGCGGGTAAGCTTTCCGCTGGCGTCGCTGAGCAGCTCTCGGGCGGCCCCAGCCTCCTCGCGGGCGCTTTCCAGCGAAGAATCGTGATTCTCCAGCGCCGAAAGCTCTGTGCGGAACTTCTCGCGGTTCGCAATCACGTCGCTTAACTGCGGCCCATACTTTCGCTTCATCTTTCCCAGAAGCGCGGCCCGGGAGTGAAGTTCTTCCAAACGGCCTTCATCGCGATGGATGCGGCCTTGCCAGGTGCGCACAAAACTTCCTGCTTCGTCGAGCGAGATCTTCGCGTTTTGGAGGAGCTCCACCAGTTCGCTCAGGCGGGCATCGCTCGATTGCAGGGCGCGGGCTCGCTGAATGAGCCCCGTGAGTGCGCCCGCAAGTGCGGGACCGTCGCCCCCGTGAATCACTCCCTCGGCCTCTTCGGAAAAGCTCCAAAGGGCCTCGGAGTTGGCCAACACCTTCAGCTCATTCTCGATTTCGGCGTCCTCTTCAGGATTCTCCAGACCGGCTTCCTGCAGCTCGGTGAGCTGAAAGCGGAGAAAATCTATGCGCTGGGCGCGCTGGGAAGAGTCCGTGGAAAGTGCATCGAGCGCCTTTTGCTTTTCGCGCCACGCGTGCCAAAGGTCACGGACTTTCGCGCGATCCCTTTCGAGTTCGCCGAAACGATCCACCCAAAGAAGTTGTTCCTCGCCGCGGGCCAGGAGTTGCTGGTCGTGTTGGGAGCAAAGGTCCACGAGGCGCGAGGTGATGCTCGAAAGCGTGCCCATGTTCACGAGGGAGCCGTTCACGAAGATCCGGTTCTTTCCGGCGGCGCTCACGATTCGGCGCACGATCAGCTCGCCCTCTTCGCTTTTGAGGCCGTGTTCGTGGAGAACTTCGGAAAACTCCTCCGAGCCCTCCAGGTCGAAGAGCGCCTCCACGGAAGCCTCTTCGGCGCCTCGGCGCACTAAATCAGACGAGGCCCGCCCCCCAAGAATCAGCTGAAGCGCGTCCATGATGATCGACTTACCGGCGCCGGTTTCTCCGGACAGGATGTTGAGGCCCGGGCCGAAAGTAACCGTCACCTGGTCGATGATCGCGAAATTCTTGATCTGGAGGGTCTTCAGCATAGGGGTCTCCCTTCGTTAGCCGCGCGCGCCAAGATAGAGCTTTGTGCGCAAGAGCTCGAAGTAGTCGCGATTCGGCGACTGCACAATTTTCAGCGTGTGGCGCGGGAACTTCGTGATCGAAACCACGTCGCCCTGGTGCAGCTCATAGCCCTGTTGTCCATCGAGGGTGAGCATGATGTCACCGTCTTTTTGCAAAACCTCCACCTGCACGGTCGCGTCGCCCGGGATCACGAGCGGGCGCATGTTTAGACTGTGGGGGCAAATCGCGGTGACCGTAATGCAGTCAAGGCCCGGGTGCACAATCGGACCGCCTGCGGCCAGAGAGTAGGCCGTGGAGCCGGTGGGGGTGGAGGCAATGATGCCATCGGCTCTTACGCGCGAAACCAGCACGCCGTTCAGGGAAAGATTCACGTCGACCATGCGAGCGATCGCGCTTTTGTTCACGACTACGTCGTTAAGTACGGGGAGGCAAAAGAGCTGCTTGCCCTTTCGGTTCACGCAAGCTTCGAGCATCGTGCGCTCTTTGATCTGGTGTTTGCCTTTTAATATGAGTTCGAGGGCTTCGAAAATCTCCTCCACCTTCACTTCGGTGAGAAAGCCGAGCTGGCCCAAGTTCACGCCGAGAATCGGAATGCTTTTCCAAATCATCTGGCGCGCGATCGAGAGGAACGTACCGTCGCCCCCGAACACCAGGACCATGTCACACTTGGTAGGAATCTCTTCCTTCGGTATCGCCGTGGACTTCGAGAGTTTCTTGCAGATGGCGGCACTTTCGTCGGCCACGAAAATTTCGCACTTCTTCTTCAGCAGCCACTCCGCCACCTCGCAGGCCACCTTCGCGGCCTTCGGCACGTTGTGCTTGATCACGATCCCGAATTTTTTGGGGGCGCTGGCCATGCCTCTATTGCACCACGATGCACTCGATTTCCACCAGTGCATCTTTCGGAAGGCGCGCCACTTCCACGGTGCTTCGTGCGGGAGGGTTCTTCGAAAAATGTTTTGCGTAAATCTCGTTAACGGTCGCGAAGTCGCCCATGCTCTTCAGGAAAATCGTGGTTTTCACCACGTGCTCGAACGTGGCGCCGATTTCGTCCAACAGGGCCGATATGTTCGTCATAACCTGCCGAGTTTGGGCTGCCACATCTCCTGCGCCGACCATCTGACCGGTGGCCGGATCCAGCGGGATCTGCCCGGAAAACCAAGTGGTTTTGATGCCTGGGTGGGTGGTGATCTGCGTGCCTTGGCTATAGGGACCGATGGCAGCGGGGGCCTTCGAGGTGGAGATAATTTGCTTCATCCTGCTTTGCTATTTGGTGTGTGGCGCCTTTGGTAGGGGGGGCGCGTCACCATTTGGTGTCCGACCACTTGAGTGGGGGCGATGCGTCATGAGTTGGGAGGAGGGAAGAGTTGCGGTAGAAGGGCCCCATGGATTGGCTGGCATTATTTATGGCCGCTTTGGCGAGCGCGGGAAGTGGTCCGGTGTTGATCGACCTCCCGATCCCGGAGCCCGCGTTTAACGCGCGACTTTCGGAGGCTCTTCCGGCTTCTTCCTCGGGGAGTTTGCGGGCGGTGGAGTGCGCTTCGGCGAAGGAATGCAGCCTTCTGGCTCCTTGGTGGCACACCGATGCGGAAGGCACACGGGCGCACCGGCGCGAACTTTTTTTGCACGACGCCACGGCCGCCCACGAGCTTTTCGAGGCGCTTCAGGTGAAGGAGAGGACCGCTCCGAGCCCCGACACGGGCGAGACCGTGCATTTTAAACTAGTGAAGTTTTCGGCGAGCCCTACCCAGGAAACCTTGCTCGCCTGCGTGCGCCTCACGAAAGGCGAGGAAGTCACCCTCGAACAGTGCACGTTTTTCCGCGACGCCGGAGTTTAGTGCGGCTAAACCCGCGGTACCGATCCTTCACGCGCGTTCTGAATCGAAATTGCTGTGAAGATGGCGATGTTCACCACGTCCTGCACGTCGGCGCCGATCTGAATCACGTTCACGGGTTTTTTCATTCCCACGAGCAAGGGTCCGATCGCTTCGGCACCACCCATTTTATGAAGCAGCTTGTAGGCGGCGTTGGCGGCGGCCAGGTTCGGGAAGATGAGCACGTTGGCGTCGCCCTGGATCGACGAGAAGGGGAAGAACTGTGACGAAATCTTCTCGTCCACCGCCGGGTCCACCTGCATTTCTCCGTCTATTACCAGGTCGGGACGAACCTGCTTGGCGATTTCCACGGCCTCCTTCACGCGAAGGCTCTCTTCCGTGGGAGCGCTGCCGAAGTTCGAGAACGACAGCATCGCCACGCGGGGCGCGGTTTGAAGATACTGCTCGGCGAGGTTCGCCGTTTCCACCGCGATCAGCGCCATTTCCTGCGCCGTCATGTGTGTGTTCACGGTAGTGTCGGCGAAGAACATGATTCGGCTCTTGAACACCATCATGTGAATGCCGGCCACCTTATGACCGCGTTTCGTGCCGATCACATGGAGCATCGGGCGGATCGTGTCCGGGTAGCTTTGTTGAATTCCGTTGAGCAATCCGTCGGCCATTCCCACTTCCACCAGCATGGAACCGAAGTAGTTGCGGTTGCGGATCACGCGGTCGGCCCGCGCCGGAGTCATGCCCTTGCGCTGCCGCTTTTCGAGAAGCTTGGCGGCGAATTGAGTGGAGTATTCGTTCTTCAGCGGGTCGATGATCAGGGCGTCGCGCAAGTTCTGCAGACGTCCCTGCTCGATTTTTTTGCGGATCACCTCTTCGTCGCCGAGAAGAATGGGGGTGCAGATCTTTTCATCGCGGCAGATTTGGGCGGCCTTGAGAATCTTGTCGTTCTCTCCCTCGGCGAACACGATCTTCGGCGTGTACTTCGCCTCCTGAACCGCCTTTCTTGCCACGTTTCGCAGTGTGCGCATCACCACGTAACGGTTACCCATCAGGGCTTCCAGTTTCTCTCGGTAGTTTTCAATTTCTTCTGGTGTGCGGATGGGGAAGCGAGCCACCCCGGTTTCGCTCGCGGCCTTTGCCACTGCGGGAGCCACCCAGAGAAGCACGCGCGGATCGAAAGGCTTTGGAATCAGATACTCGCGGCCAAAGGTGAAACGCGTGCCTCCGTAGGCGCTCGCCACAAGGTCCGGCACCGGCTCCTTCGCCAGGCGGGCCAATGCTTTCGCTGCTGCCACCTTCATCTCTTCATTGATCGCGCGAGCGCGCACGTCGAGCGCGCCGCGGAACATGAATGGGAAGCAAAGCACGTTATTCACCTGGTTCACGTAGTCGCTGCGGCCGGTGGCGATGATCGCGTCCTTCCGCACTTCCATCACCTTTTCGGGAAGAATCTCGGGCTCTGGGTTCGCCATCGCAAACACAATGGGGTCCTTGGCCATGTTCTTCACCATGTCCGCGGTCACGGCTCCGGCCACGCTCACGCCCACAAACGCATCGGCCCCGTCGAGAGCCTCGGCCAGCGTGCGCTTTTTTGTGTCCACTGCGAACCGCTCTTTATAGGGATTCATGCCTTCGGTGCGGCCCTTGAAAATCACACCCTTGGAATCGCACATGATCACGTTCTCGCGCTTCACGCCGAGGTTGAGGAACATGTTGGCGCACGCCATCGCCGCCGCGCCGCCGCCCGAAAACACCACCTTCATGTTCTCTGGTTTCTTGCCAATAATTTCCACGGCATTCATGAAGGCCGCGGAGCTGATCACCGCCGTGCCGTGCTGGTCGTCGTGAAACACGGGAATCTCCAGCTCTTCCTTCAGGCGTTCTTCAATGTAGAAGCATTCGGGCACCTTAATGTCTTCCAGGTTGATGCCGCCGAAGGTGGGCTCCAGCATCTTGCAGGCCTTGATCACGTCGTCGGGCTCGGAGGCGTTGAGTTCGATGTCGAACACGTTGATGTCGGCGAACTTCTTGAAAAGAATCCCCTTTCCCTCCATCACCGGCTTGGCGGCGAGGGGGCCAATGTTGCCCAGACCAAGCACCGCCGTGCCGTTCGAAAGCACCGCCACGAGATTTCCCTTCGTGGTGTAGTCGTAAACCGTGTCGGGATTGTTCTTAATCTCCAAGCACGGCTCGGCCACGCCCGGTGAGTAGGCCAGCGTAAGGTCGCGCGCCGTATAGCAGGGCTTTGTGGGAACAACTTCAATTTTCCCTTTTGGGTTACGGGAATGGTACTCGAGGGCGTCTTCTCTGATAGGCATAGGCCTACGAGTTTGGCCCCGAGCCCGCTTTTTTGCCAGCGCTTTTCCGGAGGCACTGTGGCATCTTTCTTTCAGAATTTCGGGGTGTTAGGCTCATTCAAGGTTTATCCGGTACCGGGGGTTCACATGGGGTTTCTAAGAAATTTTTACGCGGGAAATTTGCTTCTGATGGCAATTCTCGCAGGCTGCGCCTCTACAGAGGAAGCCCAAGTGGCGGAAGACCCGGTAACCCAGGAAGACGGAGCAACCGCCGCCGCGGTGGAGTCCGCTCCGGTGGGGGAATGGGTTTGGGTGGCTCGGTCCGACGGCGCGAAGAGTTGCGGCATGAAAGACGGTGAAACTCTCGCCGCCGCGGAAAAACAGCTGATTAAGGCGAAAATCGACGTGCGTCATATTCGCAAAGGCACCGACGGACAGATGCACATCATGATGTGCGGCGCCTCTCAGGGCTCCACCAACGAGGCCGAAATCCGCTCGAAAGACCTCGAAAAAGCCAAGAAGCTGGGCTGGGCTCTCACCCCCTCGAAACGTTGACGATTCAGGGGTTTCCGGCTACTTTGGCCCCTCTGAAAGCGGGGTGATCTCTACTATGGAAAGACCCATCATTCGCGTGAATGAAGGCGAGTCGTTCGAAAATGCTGTGAAGCGCTTCAAGAAGCTTTGCGAGAAGGCCGGAATTCTGGCTGAAGTACGTAAGCGTGAGCACTTCGAAAAGCCGAGCGTACGCCGCAAGAAGAAGTCGATCGCTGCCCGCAAGCGCGCTCACAAGCGTCGCCGCAGCTAATTCGCCGTTCTTGAATTCGAGGCAAGGCGCTGTTGAAGGCTGCCTTGCCTCTTTCGTTTTCCCGTCATTCAAATTGTTGACCTAACGTCAGGAGACTTCTCATGAGCATCAAAGAACGCCTCAAAACCGACATGATCGCTGCCATGAAGAGCAAGGAGAAGGAGCGCCTCGAGGCGATTCGCTTTATCCAGGCTGCCATCAAGAAGCAGGAAGTGGACACGCGCAAGGACCTCGACGATGCCGCCGTGATCGCCATCCTCAACAATCAGGTGAAGCAGCGCAAAGATTCCATCGATCAGTTTCGCAAAGGCGGACGCGAAGAGCTGGCCGCCAAAGAAGAGGGCGAACTCAAGATTCTCCAGGCTTATTTGCCGGAGCAACTTTCTTCCGTGGAGCTCGAAGCCCTCGTGGCCGCCACGATTCAGGAAACTGGCGCTGCCGGAATGAAAGATCTCGGCACAGTGATGAAGGCGCTTCAGCCGAAAATTTTGGGCCGCGCCGATGGCGGTGCCGTGAGCGCTCTCGTGCGCCAGAAGTTGAGCTAAGCGTTCCCTCCGGGCGCAGGTTGCATGGCCGATCAGGAAACAATCCGCAAAATCAAAGATGCGGTGAGCATCGTGGACGTGGTGGGTGAGCAGGTGGTGCTCAAGCGCGCGGGCTCCGAGCTCAAGGGCCTTTCTCCATTCTCCAATGAGAAAACTCCGTCGTTCTACGTAAATCCCGATCGGCAAACCTACTACTGCTTCTCCACCAACAAGGGCGGCGACATCTTCGATTTCCTCATGGAAACAAAGGGAGTGTCGTTCGGGGAGGCAGTGGAGCTCCTGGCCGAGCGCGCCGGAGTGAAGCTCGACCGACGCCCGAAATCGCCCGCGCAAATCGAGAAAGAAAAAGCCGAAGCGGAGGCGCGATCCGTATTTCTCAAGCTCAACAAATTCGCCGCCCACTTCTTCCAAAAGCAACTCGACGGGCCGGCCGGCGCCGTGGCTCGCGAGTATGTGAAGACACGAGGTCTGGCTCCAGCCACCGTGGAGGCCTTCGCCATTGGCTTTGCGCCGGATTCGTGGACCGCGCTTCGCGATTATCTAATGACGGTGCAGGCCCCGCTCTTGAAGGCGTTTGAGCTGGGGTTGTTGCGCTCGCGCGGCGGCGAGGAGCCGAAGGCCGATGGTTCCAACCTTTTCGATGCGTTTCGCAATCGATTGATGTTTCCGATTCGAGATTCCTCCGGTGAGGTGATCGCCTTCGGAGGACGCGATCTCAGTGGCGCCTCCGACACGCCGAAATACATCAACTCTCCGGAATCCCCTGTGTATGCCAAGAGTCGCACGCTCTATAACCTCGACCGCGCCCGCAAGCACATCCGCCAGCTCGATCAGGTGGTGCTCGTGGAGGGCTACATGGACTGCATTGCCCTTGATCAGGCGGGCTTTCCCTTCGCGGTGGCCAACTGTGGCACCGCCCTGGCCGCCGATCACGTGAAGATCCTCAAGGGTCTCGCGAGCCGGATCATCTGTTTGTACGATACGGATCGCGCCGGCCAGGCCGCCACTGAGCGAAACATGGAGTTGTTCCTTGAGGCCGGCGGATTTCCGTTGTTGGGGGCGCGCGTACCCGACGGAAAAGATCCGGATGAATTCCTGCGCACCCACGGCGAGGCGGGAAAGGCCGAAATGGCGAAAATCCTCGACGCGTCCCCCGCGGTCCTGGATCAGTGGATTGAAAAGAAGATTGTCGCCACTCCCGATACCACCCAGGGCAAGGCCGATGCCCTTGATGCCATCGCCAAAAAGCTCGCGCGATTGGAGCAGGATCTCTGGGTCGATGCGCGGGTAGCGGTGGTGGCCCGGGGGCTTGTGGTGGAGCCGGATTTGGTTGTTCGCGCGGTGCGTCGATACCGAAAGGGCTTCGGCGCTAATTACGGGTCTTCCCAGCGCTCCGGTGATGGGGCGTTCCGCGGTGCGGATGGAATGCAAAAGCCGCGCCTAAATTCACAGGGAAAACAGGGGTTTTCAAGTCCTTCGGCACCGCAAAAAACCGGGAAAAATACAACCTCTGGTGCTATGAAGGATGCTGGCTTTGAGCCGCAACTTCTTGGCGACATTCTCCGTTATTCCGACTGGCTTCCCGTTCTGCGAAGAAATCACGCAGACGACGCGAATGCGATTTTGCCTTTAGTCGGCGATGCGGAAATTCGGCGCGCCTTGGAGATTCTTTTGGCCCCGCTCGTTTCGGGGGAATCGGATGCGGACAGAATCCAGGCGTTGCATGAGCGGGTACGGCCCGTTCCAAGGCTAAAAAATTTAGTGGCGGAAGCAATCACTCGGTCGTCTGGCGAGGCGGCCCCTGAGGGGAGGCTCGATGCAGCGTTGGAACGTTTGCGTCGAGGCGCTCTCGAGCGTCGAAGAGACGAACTCAAGGGACTCATCGCCGCGGCTGAGCGCGCGAAACAGCCTCTGGACACCGAATGGGAGAAAGAACTCCAGGAAGTGATCCGGCGCCTTAAGGGAAAAGTTTAGGAGACAAAAATGGCAGATACTACTCAGTCGAAAATTCTTGCGGCCGACTTTCTTCCAGCCAAACTCATCAAGAAATTCCTGGAGCTGGGAAAAGTGCGCGGAGTTCTCACTTTCGAAGAAGTGAACGACCTTATTCCCTCCGAGGTTATTGAGGCCGCGAAGGTGGATGCTGTGATGGAGTTCCTCTCCGACAACGACATCGACGTGGAAGAGACCGCGAAAGCCAAGAATGCCGCTGAAGGCGAGGGCGAAGAGGAAGAAGCCGAGGAAAAAGAAAAGGCCGAAGAAGATTTCGGCACCCGATCTGTTGATCCGGTAAAGCTCTATCTCCGCAAGATGGGTTCCGTTTCCTTGCTTACGCGTGAGGGCGAAGTGGAAATCGCCAAGCGCATCGAAAGTGGCGAAGAAGAAATCGTGGCAGCCCTGATCAGCTGCCAGCTCGGAGTGGACGCCATTCTCGGGCTTGCCGAGAAAGTGGCCAAGGGCGAGATGCGCGTGAAAGACATGATTCGCGGCGTGGACGAAGAAATTTCCGAGGAAGACGAGCAGGCCCACCAGAACCGCTTGGCCGAGTCGATGAAGGCGCTTCGAAAGCAACTCGACCACTTCAAGAAAGTGAAGCTCATCTATCTCGACCCGAAAGTGTCGCAAAAAGATAAGCAGAAAATTGAAAAGGACATGACGAAGAAAAAGGCCGATGTGACCAAGGCCTTCCTTCAGATTTCCTTCAATCGAAAAACGATCAATTACCTCTTGGAAGCGATTAAGAAGCCGGTAACGGATCTCGAGGCCGTGAAAGGCGAGCAGGAGCGCACCCTTAAGTTCTACGACGTGAAAACCCACGCCGACTTCATGAAGCTCGTGGAAAAATATCGCTCCGGCGACGATGCGGCCCGCGCCGCATTTTGCCGTTCGCAAGATGTTTCGCCCTTGAAGTTTGAACAAATGTCGTCGGCTTACGAGCAAGGCTTCACGCGCGTGAAAGAGATTGAGCACCAGTCAGGCGTGGATCTGGATGTGCTCAGAGGCATCTACAACGAAGCCATGCGTGGTGAAATTAAAGCGGACCAAGCAAAGGCCGAGCTCGTGGAAGCGAACCTTCGTCTCGTGGTGTCGATCGCCAAGAAATACACCAACCGCGGACTCCAGTTCTTGGATCTCATCCAAGAGGGAAACATTGGTCTCATGAAGGCTGTAGATAAGTTCGAATATCGCCGAGGCTACAAGTTCTCCACCTACGCCACGTGGTGGATTCGCCAGGCCATCACGCGCGCGATTGCCGACCAGGCCCGCACGATCCGTATTCCCGTGCACATGATCGAGACCATCAACAAGCTCGTGCGTACATCGCGCCAGCTCGTGCAGCAGCTCGGCCGGGAGGCTACTCCGGAAGAGATCGCAGAGAAGATGGACATGCCGGTGGACAAGGTTCGCAAGGTGCTGAAGATCGCGAAAGAGCCGATCTCCCTCGAAACCCCGATCGGTGAGGACGACGACTCCTACCTGGGCGACTTCATCGAGGACAAAAACATCATCAACCCCGCTGAGGCCGTGATCAACATCAACCTCTCCGAACAAACCCGCCGCGTGCTCGCCACCCTCACTCCCCGTGAAGAGAAGGTGCTCCGCATGCGTTTCGGTATCGGGGAGAAAAGCGACCACACCCTCGAGGAAGTGGGACAAGACTTCTTCGTTACTCGTGAACGAATCCGTCAGATCGAAGCCAAGGCTCTGCGCAAACTTCGCCACTCGTCGCGCGCGCGGCTCCTCAAGAGCTTCGTTGATGGAAGCAGCTGATTTTTGTTTTTTCGGTAAACCCGAGAACGGGCCCTTAGCTCAGTCGGTTAGAGCAGGAGACTCATAATCTCTTGGTCGCTGGTTCGAGTCCAGCAGGGCCCACCAATGCGCGCTAGCGCGCACTGAATACAGAATACTGTATACCGTATACGGTATACAGGTTGTGGTTAGTGGTTGGGTTTTTGGACCGGTTCTGGAGACTTCAGGAGCTTATAAATACTGGCTCCAAGATGATCGGCGCTCTTCAGCACAGCAGCGTTATCCACATTTGCCAGCTTCAGTATCGTTTGGGTTTCTCTCAGTGACCCCATCGCGATTTGATAAATTCTTTTCTTATCTTTGTAGGAAAATTTCGCATTTCCCTCCGCCAGATCCAGTGTTCGAAAATTGCTCATGATTTCTCCTGTGAAATGGTTCTTCCCCTATTCAAATGCCGGGCCAACCATTTGCCTTTCCCTCTCCAGCCCCATAACCTGACTCCATGAGAATTCTCGGCATCGATCCTGGCTCCAACTGGCTCGGCCTGGGATGCGTGGAAGCCAAAGGCAGCGCGCTCCATTGCGTGGGCCATTCCGCGGTGCGAATCGAAGCGGAAGAGGGGCTCGGCTGGAGTTCTCGTTTGAAGGGAATCTTCGAGGCCGTCGACGAGGCGATCCGAATCTGGCAGCCCGATTGTGTGGCCGCGGAACAAGTTTTTTTCGCAAAGAACGTGGAGAGCGCGCTCAAGCTCGGCCAGGCCCGCGGAGCGGCGCTCGCGGCGGCGGCGCTGAAGGGGCTCCCCATTCACGAATATGCGCCGACCACGATTAAGCAGGCGGTCACGTCGAGTGGACGTTCCGATAAAGACCAGGTGTTTCGCATGGTGAAACTCCTGCTGGGCGCCTCCTTGGCCGACAAAGGCGACTTGGCGCGCCACGACGCCTCTGACGCCCTGGCGATTGCTATCTGTCACGCGCAGCACCGGCACAAGGCGGCGATTCTGCGGAAGTCCTCCGGCCCTCGCCTCGACCTCTGAATTGCGATAGGCTCGAAGCATGATCGCTCGAGTGCGCGGAGAATTGATCGAAAAGTCCAAAGACCGTGTGGTGGTGGACGTGGCCGGAACCGGCTACGGTTTGCTCGTTCCGGAGACTGTCCTCTTTCGCCTTCCGGAAGAGGGGCAAGAGATCACACTACAAGTTCATACCGCCGTGAGAGAAGACGCGATCACGCTCTACGGATTCCTCACCCGGCTGGAGCGGGAAGTGTTCGAGATTTTGATGACGGCGAACGGTGTGGGTCCAAAGATGGCGCTTTCGATTTTGTCGGCGCTCGACGCCCGTGCCGTTTTGGAAGCGATCGTGGCCGAGGATAAGGCCATATTGCACGGAATTTCCGGCGTAGGAAAAAAGACAGCGGAACGTTTGATCCTTGAGCTTCGCGAGAAGTGCGAGAAAAAGCTTTTGGAGGAGCGCGGCTCCGTGGCGATTTCGGGGACGTTCCGCAAGACCGCTGCGGCGGTGGGCGGCTCTTCGGTTTGGGCGGCGGATCTGGAGCAGGCTCTTCTCGGGCTTGGCTGGAGAGACGCTGATGCCCGGGTGGCGGTGAGAGAAGCGCTGGCCCGGCCGGATGAGTGCAAAGACCTCGAGTCCGCCTTGAAGTACGCGCTGAAGGCCTTGTCGGGCGGCTCGCTGATGGGTGGGCGTTCGTTGCGGGGGATGGCATGACGGAGCGTCTCGTGAATCCGGAGCAGCTCGGCGATTCGCAAATGGAGATGGGGCTTCGCCCGCAGTCTTTCAGCGAGTTTGTGGGGCAAAAAAAGGTTAAGGATCAGCTGTCGCTCTACATTGAGGCGGCAAAAAAGCGGGGCGAGTCGCTGGACCACGTGCTTCTCTCGGGTCCTCCGGGACTTGGCAAAACTACGCTGGCCTATCTCGTGGCGCGGGCGATGGGTTCGGATCTATTCACTATCGCCGGCCCGTCTCTCGACAAGAAAGGCGACCTGGCGGCGATTCTCACGAATCTAAAGCCCCACGACGTGCTCTTCATCGACGAGATTCACCGCATACCAATCGCCGTGGAAGAGGTGCTCTACAGCGCGCTCGAGGACTTCAAGCTCGACATCATTCTGGGCCAGGGACCTGGTGCCCGCACCATGCGAATCGATCTTCCGAAGTTCACCTTGATCGGAGCCACCACGCGGGCCGGTCTCCTTTCTACGCCCCTGCGGGATCGCTTCGGTATTCCCATGGTGCTCGACTTCTATGGCGCCGACGATCTGGCCGACATTTTGGGCCGCAGCGCGTTAAGGCTGGGGGTTCGGCTTGATGGCTCCGGGGCTCTGGAGTTGGCTCGTCGGTCTCGCGGTACGCCCCGGATCGCCAACCGCCTTTTGCGTCGGATGAGGGACTTTGCCGAGGTGGCGGGCACGGGGGTGGTGGATCAGGCCCTGGCCAAGGCATCGCTCAAGGCGCTCGAAGTGGACGAGCTGGGTCTCGACTCCATGGACAAGCGCATTCTCCTCGCCATTATCGATAAGTTCGACGGCGGGCCCGTTGGCCTCGACACCATGGCCTCCGCCATTGGCGAAGAGCCCCAGACGATCGAGGACGTTTATGAGCCATTTCTGCTCCAGCAGGGCTTCCTTCAGCGAACGCCGCGGGGCCGTGTGGCCACGCGTAAGGCCTTTGAACATTTTGGAAAAAAGGTGCTGGCCGATCGCCAGGCCGAACTCGGAATCTGACCTTTCCGGTCTTGACCTTCTCGTGCCCCCCGGGTATTTCCTGAAGCTCTTGGAAAATCTGGAAACGGATTTATTGGGGCCCGTAGCTCAGTTGGTTAGAGCATCTCACTTTTAATGAGAGGGTCGGCAGTTCGAGTCTGCCCGGGCTCACCAAGTCCAAGAAATTGTTTGTCGTGCGTTCCCTTCGTCTAGCCCGGTCTAGGACACCTCCCTTTCACGGAGGTAACGGGGGTTCGAATCCCCCAGGGAACGCCATTTAAAAAAGCTCGCCAATAGGCGGGCTTTTTTATTTTTGGCTCTCAATTCGGGATTCGCAGGGGCGGTGGCGGCGTCCGATGGACGCTGAGCAGTTATGCGGGGGCGAAAGCGACGCCTATAAAACCTCACTCCAAGGTGGGCTGATGGCAAACGCGGCGTTGATGAGACCAACATGAGAATAGGCCTGAGGGAAATTTCCGAGCTGTGTTTTGCTCGACGGCAAATAATGCTCTGAAAGCAGCCCCACATGATTAGCCGAGGTTAGGGCATTTTCAAAAACACGTTTGGCCTCTTCTTTTTCACCCAGTCGAGCCAGTGCATGCGCTATCCAAAAAGAGCAGATTAAGAAGGCCGAACGGGGCTTACCAAAGTCGTCTTTGCGTGTGTAGCGATAAAAAAAATTAGTGTCCGAATCTAGGGCGAGATTTTTTCGGATGTCCTGAATCGTCTTTAGGCACAAAGTATTATTGGGAAGGCGCAGGATGGCAGAAAGTGAAAGGGCGGAGTCTAGGCTAGAATCCGTGGGCCCATTTCGAATTGACCCCTCTTTTGTGGCTGCGACAATGGCCGCATGGGCACGATCACGGGCTGCCAAAATATCGAAAGATGTATTCTTTAAGTAATTGAAATTTTGAATTCGAGATATTCGTTCCAGGCCCGCCCAGCACATTAAGTTAGTAAAACTGTGTTCCTGCCATCCATCACGAACCTCCCAAAGACCAGCGTCGGGTTTAGAGATGGATCGATCACAGAGTTTTGCGAGGTGGGCCAACAAATCTTCGTGGTCTTTATCTCGAAGATGAAAAAAACGTTCATCAAAATAGATGGGCGCGAGGGTTAAAACCATCTCTCCATAAACGTCATTTTGAATATGCTCCGCTGCCTGGTTGTTGGTTCGAACCGGAGTGCTCGCCGAGTGGCCGCCCCAGTTGGGGTGTTCTGTTTCGGGCATTGGTAGCCCCTGGCTGAGAGTGTAAACGGGGGCGAGGCGTTCTCTTGAGGTCTCTTGTTTTTGGGCTACCCCAAGGAAGAACTTCAAAAATCCTTCCATTTCTTCAAAGTGCCCCAAATTATGAAATGCAGATAAGACAAAATGAGCATCGCGAAGCCAGCAATAGCGATAGTCCCAGTTTCGAGTGGACCCCGGCTCCTCAGGTAAACTTGTTGTGAGCGCAGCGAGAATCGCCCCGGTATCTTCGTAGCAATGCAATTTCAATGCTAATGCCGACCGAATTGTTTCTTGCTGAAAGAGACTGGGAATGGAACAGTGTTTTACCCAAGTGCGCCAGTATTGAATGGTCTGTTGAAGAAAGCGTTCGCTAACTTGAATGAGATCTTCCTCGATCGCAGTGCTCCACGTAAGGCCAAAATAAATTTTTTCTTTGAGCTGAAAAGAGGTTTCCTCATAAAGGTATGTGAGGGGCATGTTCGTGGTTAATCGCAAGCTATCGCCTCTGATTTCAAAGCGAAGATGGCTATTTCCGCGAATAGATTTTACATCTTGTTTGTTCCATCCGGATACCGGCTTACAAGACACTTTAATGGAGGGCGATCCAGAGATTGGTTCTACGATTCTGAAAATCGACATAGGACGGTATACGCGTCCAAACTGTTCAAATCTTGGGCAAAAATCGGTGATTCTGAAACAGTCGCCGCCGGGTTTGCCAACTTCAGTTACAAGAACGTTGGTGTTTTCGCGGTAGTATTGCCTTGAAAAGGCGCTGTCGCCATCGTGGCTGATTGAAAAGTGGCCTCCATTTTCATCTAAAATTTTTCCAAAAACTGGATCGCTGTCGGGGCGCGGAAGGCAGAGCCAATCAATTGAGCCTTCTTTCGAAACGAGGGCAGAAATCTGGCAATTTCCGATTAAGCCATACGGATACATCCAAAAATCGTACTTTAATTTGATATCAAAGTAAAATGAGAATACAGTACTTTGGTGAAATTAGCGCTTCGATTTATTTTACCGCTTGCCGTTGTTCTTGGATTGATCGCATACGGGATCGTCCCCTTGGCCGGTGCGCTGACTCTCAAGTGGTCTATCCGCGACTTGGATATTCGATCTGGGCTCATTACCAACACGATACATGAGCCCCTTGTAGAGTTGATTCGCGCGAGGTCTTCCGTAAAAGTTTCAAAATTTTTTGATCGAGCCATTCAAGACGAAAGACTTTTTGCTCTTGGATTTTGCGACACCGGCAACTCCCTTCTTTATAAGACGCACACTTTTCCGCAACAATTGAGGTGCGACTCCTCATATTTTCTGGACGATGGGAAAAGTAAAATTATCTCACAACAATCCGGATCCCTACATGTTGCCGTTCACCCGATCAGGGCCGATGGAGTAACACTGGGAAGGCTGATGCTCGTCCATGACATGAGTTTCATCGACCGCAGAAATCGCGACACAAAAGCGTATGTTTTCTATCTCTTTGTCGCCTTGGCGGCCGTGATTTCGTTTGTAACAGTAGCGATTGCTCAGTTTAGCCAAAGGGGTCTTGTGAAAGGTATGAGGGCCCTTCTTAAGGGTGAGGGGTTATTGAAAGCGCACTCCCAGGTCTACTCGCCAGAGTTGCGCCCACTTGCAAGAGACCTACGGGCTTTGGTTCGCGATCTCGAACAAGACCGACGTGTGAAGGACGTGGGACAAATTGCATGGGCGCCGAAAACCCTCAAAAAAATTCTCAATGAGGATTTGGCTGGCGACGAAGTTTTGATTGTGTCGAACCGGGAGCCCTATATCCACATCAAAAAGGAAAATAAGATTGAGATTCAAATGCCCGCAAGTGGATTGGTGACAGCTTTAGAGCCGATCATGCGGGCTTGTTCTGGAACGTGGATTGCGCATGGCGGAGGATCTGCGGACCGAGACTCTGTTGATGAAAATGATCATGTTCGTGTGCCTCCGGAAAATCCTTCCTATCAGATTAGGCGCGTGTGGCTCACTAAGGAACAGGAGGCCGGCTATTACTATGGATTTTCAAATGAGGGACTCTGGCCCCTTTGTCATATTGCCCATACTCGACCCACATTTCGAACTTCGGATTGGAAGCAGTACGTTGAGGTAAATGAAAAATTTGCCAAAGTGGTTGTAGAAGAATCTAAGACCGACGATCCGGTAATTTTAGTGCAAGACTACCACTTTGCGCTTTTGCCGAAGATGATTCGGGAAAAACTGCCTAACGCCACTATCATAACATTTTGGCACATTCCTTGGCCCAATCCGGAGGCATTTGGAATTTGTCCGTGGAGGGAGGAGATCCTTTCGGGCCTACTTGGAAGCAGCATAGTCGGGTTTCACACGAAATTTCACTGCAATAACTTTGTAGACACTGTAGACCGGTTTTTGGAAGCCAGACTCGATCGCGAAAACTCTACGATTTCATTTGGTGGAAAACTTACCGCAGTACAAAACTATCCCATCTCAATCGAATGGCCCCCGCGTTGGCTGAAAAATCAAAGTTCCCATTCTGAATGCCGGGAAAAAGTTTTGACTAGAAATTCAATGGCTCAAGACCGACGAATCGGAATTGGTGTGGATCGGCTCGATTACACCAAGGGTATCATCGAGCGGTTTATGGCGGTGGAGCGACTTTTGGAGCTTTTTCCGGAATGGATTGGAAAATTCTCGTTTATCCAAATTGCAGCGCCAAGCCGCTCTAGCATTGAGCAGTATCAAAATTTTGATGCCGAGGTGCGTGCGTTGGCCGAGAGAATCAATGATCGATTTGGAGGCCCAGGCTATGCGCCTATATGTCTTAAAGTGGAGCACCACGAGCCGGATCAGGTGTTTGAAAATTACCGAGCCGCTGATGTATGCATGGTCACTAGTCTTCACGACGGGATGAATCTCGTGGCAAAGGAATTTATTGCCGCCCGTGACGATGAAAAAGGCGTATTGATCTTGAGTCAATTTACGGGCGCGGCTCGTGAGCTTCCCGAGGCCCTTGTGGTAAATCCGTATAATATTGATCAGTGTGCTACTGCTCTCCATATTGCCCTCACAATGCCAGTAAGTGAGCAAAGGGATCGGATGCGAAGCATGAGAGGGTTGGTTCAAGAATATAACGTCTACCGGTGGGCTGGCCGAATGCTAATGGATGCGGCTCGCATGAGACAAAGGCAAAGACTAATGGGGCGAATTCGCTTGAGTGAATCTTCTTTGCAAGAAGGATCGAGTGGATGAAGAATCTCTTTTCAGTCCCGGGTCTGCGGGTGCTCGAAGCATTATCTTTTACAAAAGCTCTATATGCGTTTGACTTCGATGGGACGCTTGCTCCTATTGTTTCAAAGCCAGAGGATGCGGGAATTTCATCTGAAACGATGCGGCTCCTAAATGAATTGGCCGAACTGGCTCCAACCGCCATCATTTCAGGTCGATCGGTGTCTGATTTAAAGCAGCGGGTTAGTCTCCACGGAAATCTTTTGATCGGCAATCATGGTGTGGAGGGGCTTGGTATTCATAAGGACTCTATAGCCAAAGCCAAAGGCGTTTGCGCCGGTTGGGCAGATCAAATTAGAAGCAATTGGGGAGCGCTGAAATCAGACCCAGGCACCTTTGTGGAGGACAAGACGTACTCCCTCGCGCTTCATTATCGGAAGTCTAGAAATAAGAAGAAGGCGAAATTGTCCCTCTTTGCATTAATCGAAAAACTACAGCCGCCACCGAGAGTAATCTTGGGAAAAAGCGTAATGAACTTGATTCCTGCCGGGGGGCCGCACAAGGGTGTAGCATTACTGGAGGCCATGATTAAGTTGGATCTTAAGTGTGCATTTTATATTGGAGACGACGACACGGATGAGGACGTTTTTTCTCTTCCCGATAGTCGGATCATCACGGCAAGGGTTGGAAAAAAGAAGGCGTCTCAAGCTCAGTTTTTTGTAGAGCGACAAAATGAGATAAACCGTGTCCTTAAGGTGTTAATCAAGGCAGAGAAAAATGGAAAACAAAACGTTGGAAATTGAAGTGTCCCGTTTGGTGCGGGAAAATTTGGAGTTTCATTGTTTAAATAAAGATGCTGAGGCTGGCTTCGGACTAAGCCTGGTGCAGTACCATCTTTTGGTTGCGCTTCGGGACATGCCGGGGTGCTCGCCACAGCAGCTCGCCGATACACTGGGAATGCATCCGAGCACCCTCACTCAAAGCTTCAAGCGGCTACAGCGAAAAGAAGCAATTTTCGTAGCAGATGATCCGAGGGATGCCCGAAAGAAAATTCTTAGTGTTACGCGAAGAGGTCAGGAACTTCTCGTAAGGGCGGCCAGTGGTATCCGTGGAATATTGAATCAGAGAAATTGAGGTTATTTATATTTGCTCCGAAGGTGGACTGCCGGGTTAGGCACAGGTTCTTATCTCCCCAAAGGGCCCTTTCGCAATGCGGAGCGGCATTTTGTTGGGCTTGGGGTCGCCGGGATGGCGAGATTGGGGCTAACGCCACGTGGCTAGGCGCCCTTCCCAGGCGAGAGTAGATTGCGCCCATGAAGGAAAGTTGGAAGCCCTACAGTCCCGACGAGCTGCTTTCTCAGCTCGAGTTCGCCGACTTTCCCTGGTGGATCTCCGGGGGATGGGGCCTTGATCTTTGGATCGGGCACGTGACCCGCCTCCACGAAGACATCGACATCACCGTGTTTCGGGAGCATCTCCCCGGACTTTTTCGTGCCCTCGAGGGACACGAGTTTTTCCTGGCCGATCGCGGGCAACTTATTCCGATAGCGGGTCCCGAGGACGTTCAGCGGAACCATTGGAATTTCTGGGTCCGTCGCAAGGGCGACTCCCATTGGCGCCTGCAGGTGATGTTGGCCGATCAAATGGACGGTCGTTGGATTTATCGCCGCAATCATTCGATTCAACTTGAGGCCAGTTCGATCGGCGAATTCCGCCACGGCTATCCGCTGCTTCGTCCGGAAGTGCAGCTTCTCTTTAAGTCGAATCTATTCTTGGAAAAAGACGCCCGGGATTTCGAGTCCACGGTTCCTCACCTATGGGGGCAGCAGCGCGAGTGGCTAGCTGATGCACTCGGGAAGGCATACCCGGAAAAGCACCCCTGGGGCGCTCAGCTCACCCACTAATCACTTCCAGCCCATCACCTTGTAGCCCTTTTCTTCCAGGCAGTGATTCACATAGTTGCGTTTCACCTCGTCTGGACTCACGGCGGAGGACGCTCCACCGGCGGCACCGCCAACGGCCGCTCCAAAAAGTGCTCCGCGCCCCGCATTGCCGGTAAAAATTCCCGCCACCGCCCCTGTGACCCCGCCTACTGCCGCGCCCTTGCCCGCGCCGGACGCGATATCTTTTCCTTTGCCGCTGGTCATGTAGTCGTCGGCCAGTTTTTCGCAGGCGGCTACGTCGCTGTCCGCAACCTCGCGACCGGCTTCCTGGAGTTTCTTGTTCGGGTAGAGTTGAGGGCGTGAAGCGCATCCTGAAAGGGCCAAAACAATAAGGAGAAATAGTTTCATTTCTCCATGTTGCCCTGGGATGGGGGCGAAGGTAAGGTCCTCGCCATGAAAACATTTCTAATTTCGGCTTTGATTCTAGGGGCTGCGGTGGGCTGTGGAAAACAGGAGTTCAAGGATTCCTATCAGCTCACGGAAAACGGTTGCAGCACCGGAAAAAAGGATTTTGAAGCCGAGTCTCAGGAAGAGTTGACCGCCAAAGTTTGCGCCACGCTTAAAGACGGATCTCAGAACAACAACTGCGCGAGTACGCTTCGAAAACAGCAGTTTCAGCAGAAGTGTCCAGGCCAGGTTTGGTAGAGTCTCTGCGTGCTAGTTCTTCTCGATATTATCGGCCCTGTTCTCATCGCGATACTTTCCCTGTTTAACGAGGGGAAAGCGCCGACGGTGGGAGGCAATGTTCCTTGGGAGTCGAGCGCCTTTGTGTCCGTTGTGGCTTCGGGCGACGTTGATCGCGCCCGCGCGGAATTTGAATCCGAGCTTCGGGCGGTTTTAGGCAAAGCCGCGGTTTCGATGGCGGAAAAACTTTTTCCCGCCGTGGCCGCAGGGGCGTTCTTAGAGGCGGTGCTAAGTTCCGATGGAAAACCTGAGGTGTTGCTCGAGAAATGGGTGGGGTCGGGGCTCATTCGTAGAGTTGGTGTGAGGGCTCAGTTGGCGCCTGAGTTTACCCGGGTGCTGGCACTTCAAAGAATAGAGGCCTCGGATCGAGTGGCTCTTCTTGAGGAGAGGGACCGTTTGCGGCGCTCCGTGAAAGAGCAGATCGAAGCGGAGCAGCGGCTCAAAGGGCGATCAATCCCTTAATAATTCCAACCTTGGTGTAAACGGCCAGCACCGCGTCGCTCGACTCCATCATGAGTGTGAGATTGAGCGCTACGTACTTTCCCTTCTCCGAGCGGCGAATTTCGAACTCGTGGCCCGCGAACAGTCCGCGAAAAGTCGCGAGCTCTGTTTCCGGCATGATGAACTTAAAGGTGTAAGTGGTGGGCCAGGTGTAGTTCGCGTCGAGAAGTTCTTTGGCCGAGGGCTGTTTCATGGCAGCCGATCTAACATGGCTGGGGGCGTTGTGTCACCGTGTACAAGTATTTCGGAGAGCATGCCGATATAGAGCCCTAGAGTGAAACAAACGGATTATGGGAGAGTGCTCATGGGTTCGAAGCTGATTATGGTTTTTGTGGGAATCGTGGCTGCGTTGGCCGCGTTTGATGTGGACGCGGCACGGGAAGACCGTCGTCAGGCGCGCCAGGGTGCGCGCATTCGCCAGGGCGCCCGAAGCGGTGAGCTTACTCGCGGTGAGGCCCGCAGTTTGCGACAGGGCCAGCGGCGCGTGAATCGCGCGGAGCGCCGGGCTGAGGCCGACGGCGAGGTTACCGATCAGGAGAAGGCGCGAATTGAAAAGATGCAGGATCGCCAGAGCAACCGGATTCAGCGTCTGAAGAACAATGATCGTAAGCGCGGCGAAAAAGCCGACACTCAGGATGCGGCGCCCGCGGCGGAATCGGCCACCGAGCAGCAGCAGTAGTAACTTTTAGAGAATTCTCTTACCGAACGCGCTCAGCACGATCTCCACGGCGAGGTCGGCGGTTTGGTTGGAGATGTCGAGCACGGGGTTAACCTCGGCCACGTCCATCGAAAGCATTTTTCCTGAGTCGTGGAGAATCTCCATCGCGAGGTGTCCCTCGCGGTAGGTGGTTCCTCCGCGAACGGGAGTTCCCACGCCCGGGGCCACGGTCGGATCCATGCTGTCCACGTCGAAGGAGAGATGGAATCCAGCGGTTCCGTTGGTGGCGATGCGAATCGCTTCCTGAAGCACGTTTCTCATGCCGAGCTCATCGATGTCGCGCATGGTGAAGGCGCGCACGCCCAGTTCACGAATCGTGTCTTTTTCGCCCTGATCGAGATCGCGAATTCCAATGAGCACGGTGCGCGACGGCTCCACCATCGGCGTTTGATCACCTACGGCCAGGAGTTGTTTGTTTCCCACGCCGAGGGCATGGGCGAGGGGCATTCCGTGAATGTTTCCGGAGAGGCTCGTTTCCGGCACGTTGATGTCGGCGTGAGCATCGATCCAAATCACGCCCACCCGGGCCTTTTTCTCGGCATAAAACTTGGAGACCCCGGCCAGCGAACCCACGGCCAAGGAGTGGTCGCCGCCGATCACGAGCGGCATGCGTCCGTCTTTCAGCGACTGGTAAACGCGATCCTTGATTTCCTTGGTGAACGAAATAATTTCCGGAAGAAAGCGCACTTTGGGATCAGTTTGCGAAAGTGACTCGCGCACGGCCACCGGCACGTTACCGATGTCTTCCACCTGATAGCCTAATGATTTCAATTTGGTGCCAAGATTGGCGATACGAAGGGCCGATGGACCCATATCCACGCCGCGACGGCTCGCGCCCAAGTCGCTCGGCACACCGATGATCCGAATATTTTTATTCTGCAGCATGCCGGAACTATAGCAGAGGCGGGGCTTAAAGACCGAATCCGAGCCCTACCAGAAGATCTTGCTCGGTTTTGAAGCGGTGCGGCGACCCATTCAGGGAGGCCTTGGGCTTGAACACTTTGAGGCTTCCTACATGCGCGGTGCGTCCATCGCGTACCAAAATCTGAGCCTTATCGCTGAGCCGAGGCTGATCGTGGGCCAATCGTCCAAACACCAGGGCGCGCACGCAGGTGATGCCGTCGGCGCAGGTCACGGCCGGATCCACCAGCTCTTCCGGCATGCGCTGAAGGTCTTCCTTCACCACGCCGCCAGTGATGGTCATGCCTTCGCCTTCAACTTCCAGGAAAGTTTCGCCGTTAACCGTGGCGCGGAACAGGTTTCGCTCCTGATCGATCGACACCTTCAGTTCTCCAAGAAAGCGGTCACCGAGATAAGGAACAAAAGTTACGCGCGCAAGTTTCGAATCAAAGCATTCCTTGCCGTCGGGATTCTGCAAAGACTGGCAGGACAAGGGGAAATCCCAGGCTTCGATATGCGGCTGACCTTCATTGAGATCGATGTAGTAGGAGCGAAAATCCCGATGGAACACGTAACCGACGAGCTCGTTGGTGTCGATGTCACGCAGTTCGGAGATTTCACCTACGGAAATATGTCCCTCGCCGTCGGGATCAGGAATCCACTTGCCGAAAATAGGAACGCCTCGTATCCCGTCGGCCGCAACCGGCAGGGCGAAAGTGGTGGCTAACAACAGGGCGAGTAGAACTTTCATTTTCACTCCATTCGGCGCTTGGCCATCACCCGCATGGCGAGCTGCTTCGGCATAATCTTCATCGAGTTTACGAACAGCTTGATCGGAAGACCATAGACCGAACGCACTTTCTTCGCCCGGAGATCCTTCATGGCTCGCTCCACCACGTCCTTCGGGTGAGCCATCAGCGCTTTATTGAAAGGTACGGCGTCGGGAACTTTGTCTTTCATGAACTCGTTCTTTTGGGCGACGGCGAAAAATTCGGTCTCCACCGGCCCCGGGCAGACGGCCATCACGTGAACGCCGCGCTCCTTCAGCTCGAAGTTCAGCGCCTCTGTAAGGCTGAGTACATAGGCCTTCGTGGCCGCATAGACGGCGAAGTTCGGCGCCGGACAGAACGCGATGCTGGACGCCACCTGAAGAATCGACCCACCGCTTTTCATGAAGGGAAGCGCCACATGGGTTAGCTCCGTGAGGGACCGCACGTTGAGGTCGATCATCGCCAGCTGTTCGCCGAGCCCTAGCTTTTCAAATGGCCCGATCTTCCCGTAGCCCGCGTTGTTCACAAGCGTCACGATTTCGGGATTTTCGTCGGAGAGGCGCTTCTGCAGGGCCAGCATGTCGCCCTCGTTGGTTAGATCAAAGGACAAGCAGATACCCTTGCTCTTCGTGAATTTTTCCGCGAGCTCCTTCATGGGCTCCGCCCGCCGCGCGATCAGCCAGATCTCGTCGAGAAAGAACTCCTTTTCCACCTGAAGCGCGAACTCCTTGCCCAGGCCCGCGGAGGCTCCGGTAATGATGGCGATCTTCTTTTGTCCGTTCTTGCCTTTTGCCATGTCGAAATATCCTCCGGCTCCGCTATGATAGATCCGATGAGTGAATTTCTACCAGAGTGCACTATTCACGTGTCGGTGGCGAGCGAAGGAAAGCCCGCTCGACTCGGATGGGCCGTGGTGTTGGTCGACAAGAGGGGTCGGGATCTGGTGAGCGCCCTTCGATTCCGTGGAAACGCCGGGCGGATAGAAGTGTTCCTGGAGGCCGTGTTCTGGGGATTGGAGCAGGCGGCCCGTCTCAAATCCGAAAAGGTTCATCTCAACCTTCCTCCGGGATTTTCCCTGGATTTTCTGGAAAACCGTGTGACGAAATCCCGAGATCCGGAGCTCAGAGCGTGGGAGAATAAGATCAAAGAAACGTGGGCGGCCATTCGGCTGTCTAAGATCGTGGGAACCGGCGAACATTCATCGGCGCGCGATCTGGCAAAGCGAGCGGCGAAAGGAGTTCGTCGCTGGGAGGATATGGATGTCTAAGTGGTTGTGGATTTTTTTATTTTTGATTTGTGGCGACGCCTTTGCCGGACGAATGGACTCGTTCAAGGGATGGCACGAAATTCTTTCCCAGCAGGAACCCGCCGGTCCGATGCGAAAAGAGTGGTTCCTGCTCGATGTGGACACGCTCGAGAATATTTGGACTAAATACGGCGAAGGAAAAATGCCCGACGACTGGATTCCCGTGAAAGATGAAGTGGGAGTGCTGGGTGCTTTCACCAATCGAAAGTCTCTCCTCCTGACCTTTGAGAAAAATTTCCTGGTTGGCGACAGCTTCGCGAGCGTGTTTCTGGGCAGCGGCCTCGGGATGGAAATTCGCCGCCGGGGCGACGGCACCTCCGACATGGCTTTTCAGGAAAACCGAGCAGTTTCGCGCTATTGGCTGGCTGCCCCTAAGGCCGCACCCGACGCACGACCTCTTACATTGCCCCCGATCCCCGCTCTGAGGTAGAAGCACACCTGGTGGTGGAATGGACAATCGCCGCCCGGCTCGACCGGGGGGAGGAAAGTCCGGACTCCATAGAGCGTGGCGCTGGCTAACGGCCAGGGATTGAAAACGAATTACACGTGAGTTCGTTTCCGGTTACGGAAAGTGCAACAGAGAGCAAACCGCCGATGGCCCCTCACGGGGATCAGGTAAGGGTGAAACGGTGGTGTAAGAGACCACCAGCGTGCGAAGTAATTCGTGCGGCTCGGTAAACCCCGCTAGGAGCAAGATCAAATAGGCACACGACTGAGGGCTGCTCGCCCAAAGTGTGCGGGTAGTATCGCTGGAGCCACACGGTAACGGGTGGCCTAGAGGAATGATTGTCGCCTGGGAAACCAGGTACAGAATCCGGCTTACAGTTCCACCACCACTTTTTTTCTCCCCTCAATATTCCGATGAGTGAGCGATGGGAAAGACCCTTCGCAAACTGGCTGCCGTTGTTGAAACCGTGAGTCGTCATGGTCCGCGTCCATTGGGTCTGGCGCCGCGTGTGGCGCTAGGTCTGGTCGCTTTGGGTTTGGTGGCAGTTACGATTTTCGCCGCACGTTGGTACGTGGATCCGGCACGATTCGTGGACCCCTCGGGCTTGCGCCTGGAGGGGGAGTGGGAATTTTCCGCTGGTGCCTCTGAAACTTGCACGGTCGCCGGACGTGCGCTGCCTTGCCGAGCGGTCGGCCGCGGCTGGGAAAAGTCGTCACGCGTGGAAGTGCCGAAGCCTTTGGCGGCACGAGATCTGCCCGATGAGATTTGGTACCGCACTCGCGTGCGCGTGCCGGAAAATTTGCTCGGCGAGGACTTGTCGCTTTCTCTTGGAAGCATCAAGGGCCCCCATGCGGTATGGATCAACGGGGAACTCGTGGGGTCCGGGGGAGAAGTGGCCTTTGCGCTTCATCGTTTGCAGCCGTTGCATTTGGGTCGGGGCGGGGAGCTGGATCTCGTCGTTCAAGTTGGACGTTCGGCGAGTCCGTATAGAGGAATAGTGCACTTCAACCCCGTACAAGTAGGCCGCTCACGAATCCTTCTAAATCAAGAGCGTGACTATCAGTTTCAAACTATTGCTAAACCGTTGTTACCGGTGGCTTTCAAGCTCTCACTGTTTTTGATCTTTGCGGCGCTCTTCGTGTTCATGCCGCTTCGTCGGGAGTACCTATGGTTCGCCGGCTACACCTTGGCGAGCGGGCTTTCCGCATTTGGATACTGGCGCTTAAATCCCTTTTATGAAGATTACCTGTTCCGAAACAGCGCGATCTTTTTCTTCGAAGTGCTCGCCACCGCAATGGTGCCGCTTTTCGTGGCGGAAATGCTGCGGTTCAATCGACGGGGATTGGGATTTGCGGCCGCATGGTCCGCATTCCTTTTCTTAGTGCCCTTGATAGCGGGCGTGATTGCTGGCGAATCGAAGTGGATTCCGCTTTTCCAAGCCTCCTATCGCTGGATGCCCTGGGTGGCGCTCCTTCCCGCAATGGTGGTGGTTTCTGCCGTAGCCATTCACCTGGGATTCGTGGTTGGTGTGCGCCACCGAGCGGCACAATTGGGAGTGTTGGCGCTGTGTTTGGGTGTGGCGTTCTTTCATAAAACCGCCAACGCGGGAGCGTTCTTTCAGTTCTTGGTGGTGCGCTATCCTGAACTTCTCGACGCGGGAATTTTCACGGCCCTCGGCGCATTGATGGTGGCGGACTTCCGTGGGCTGCAAGGCGTGTATTTGCGTTCAAAAGAAATGCTTCCGGGCGACGTGGCTCGGCTGGCCGCGTCTGGAGCCCAGCACGCTCTGGTGAAGTCGGATGCGGTGATCGTGGTGGTGGATGCCGTGGGCTACACCAAACAATTGGCCGTGGCCAAAGCGGAAGAGCGCGATCGCTTAAATCAGGTTCTGAAAGATTCCTTGCAGCCCATCGTGACCTCCTTGGGCGGGGAAAAGATCTCCGATACGGGTGATGGATCTGTCTATCGCTGGGGGTTGGGTCAGGAGGAAGACGCTCTCTATGCGGCCTCTCGGATTGCCGATCTTTCCCTCTTTGATGAGCGTCTGCGATTCCGCGTGGGCGTAGCGAGCGGATCTGTGACCTGCCACTTTAAGAGCGCAGAGTTTAGTTTCTTAGGGGAGCCGATCAATCGGGCGGCTCGTTTGCAGTCGGCTGCCGAGGCGGGGACCGTGTTGGTGGATGAGTCCGTGGAAGTGCCCGCGGGGATGACGGTTTCAGAGCCCATTCCGTACTTGGTGAAGGGCCAGAAATTCCGCGCGCGAATTTTGCGTTTGTCCCGCTCCGTGCTTCGAGCGGCGTAAAAAAAAGAGGGACCCCTTTCGAGGCCCCCCTCAATCCTAATGAAAGTCTTCACTCACAATAGGTAGAACCTTGGCAGGCCTGCGCCGTCACGGCGCCAGCGTCCACAGACTGAGCCAGTCCGTAGGCGGCGGTGCCGATCGTGAGTGCTAGGGCCAGAACCGTAAGTACCTTTTTCATGGGACCTCCGTGATGGGTTCAGGGGCTAATGTCGCAAGGTCTGGACCGTACGTAACCATTTGAAATCAAAGATGTATCCTTTGCGAGCCATGCCAGAATTATGCCGCGCAGCGGGGAGGGGTGTCGTTTTTTCACCAGTGATTTTAGATGGTTGGGCCCAAATGTATTGATCCAAATCAATACTGCCTAAGAATTTGATAATGACGCGAGTGCATATTTTCGGGCACCGTGCTACCACTCGCCCCCACAGATGGAATCCCAGGGCACAATTAAGCGCATCACGGCCAACCTTCCCGAGTCCCTTCTGGCAGCGGCCCAAGCGTCGACCCGTGAGGGAATCACCGAAACTCTCGTGGAGGGCCTCGACCACATTTTCCGCCTGGAGGCGAGAAACATCCTGGCACGGCTCCAGAGGAAAGCGCCGGAGAGCATGGTGATCTTCGCCGACACTTCCGCTCTGCGAAACTGGCTTTTATCCAAAGAAGAAATCCCCGTGCTCGATTTCGCGCTTCTCGCGGGCGCACTGCGGGTCCCCGACATGGTGGCCGCCGAACTATCCGCTGATGCCGACTTGGGGCCGGTTCTTAAGGACGTCGACGCCATTTTATTCCGAATCCCCAAAATCCCCGCCGACGGGGGGCGCTGGAAAAGAGTGGCCACCTTGAAATCACACCTCTATGGCAAGGGACGAAATGTGTCGACCGTGGACGCCGAACTGGTTCAAATGGCCCTGGATCACGGCGCCTATTTAGTGACACGAAACCCGACTCTAAAGGACATCCACAAAGTCTGCGGCGTGAAGGTCTATTTGTGATATTTCCCGGGGCATGAAGTCCGGAGAAGACCTCTTTCAAAAAATCGCCCGCCTGAAGAGGGAGCGAAATGCCGTTGTCTTGGCGCACTATTATCAAAACCCCGACATTCAGGACGTAGCTGATTTCATCGGCGACAGCCTGCAGTTATCGCAACAGGCGGCCAAGACGACCGCCCAAGTAATCGTGTTCGCGGGTGTCCATTTCATGGCAGAAACCGCCAAGATACTAAACCCCTCCCGCAGGGTGGTGATTCCCGACATGGAAGCAAGTTGCTCTCTGGCCGACGGCTGTCCCGCCGGTGCGTTTCGTGAGTTCAAGCAGCGTCATCCGGATCATGTGGTGGTGAGCTATATCAACTGTTCCGCTGAGGTGAAGGCGGAGAGCGACTACATTTGCACCAGCAGCAACGCAGTGAAGATTGTGCAAAGTATTCCCGCTGATCGAAAAATTATTTTCGCTCCCGACAAGAACTTGGGGCGCTGGGTGATGAAGCTAACCGGGCGTGAGATGGTTCTTTGGGAAGGAAGCTGTGTTGTTCATGAAACGTTTTCGGAGCGGAAGCTTCTTGAATTGATGACGATGCATCCCGACGCCGAAGTGGTCGCTCACCCGGAATGCGAAGAGCCGGTTTTGCGTCTGGCCCACTACATCGGCTCCACGACCGCCCTCCTTCAGTACAGCCAGAGAAGTTCGGCTCAAAAGTTTATCGTGGTTACCGAGCCTGGAATTTTGCATCAGATGCAAAAGACGAATCCGGCGAAGACCTATATCCCGGCGCCACCCGACGCAAATTGTGCATGCAATGAGTGTCCGTTCATGAAGAGGAATACGTTAGAAAAAGTAGCGAAGGCGCTCGAAACACTGAGCCCAGAAATTTTCATCGACGAGACTCTTCGACGAAAAGCTTTGGCTCCAATTGACCGGATGCTGGCTTTGTCCTGAGCCGATCGCCGCTCAGCGAATTCCCATTTCAGCGATGTCGGCGTCGGTGATTCCCAAAAGATAGAGAATCGAGTCCATGCGTTTCTTGGTAATCGAAGTGCCGACCATGGTTTTTGTGATCGGTTTCGCGTTATAGGCGATTCCAAGGCCGGCCTTTTTGAGCATCTGCAGATCATTCGCTCCATCGCCCACGGCAATCACCTGGTCGAGAAGCACCCCCTCTTGTTGAGCGAGAAGCTCCATGAGATCCGCTTTTCTTCTGGCGTCTACGATCAGGCCCGTAACTCGACCGGTGATCTCGTCGCCATCCCATTCGAGCACGTTCGCGTAGCTGTAGTGAACTCCTAAGTCCTGGCGAAGACGATCCACGAAATAAGTGAATCCGCCGCTGATAATGCCGATTCGGAAACCAAGGCGCTTCAAAACCTTGATAAGCACATCGGCCCCAGGGCTGAGCTTCATCTTTGCATACACCTTGTCGAGGTCCGCGCGAGTAAGACCCTTCAAGAGGCTCACTCGGCGAATAAGGGACTCCTGAAAATCCATTTCCCCCTCCATGGCCTTGCGAGTGAGGGTCGAAACTTCCGCTTTTTTTCCAAGAAGCTCCGCCAGCTCATCGATGACCTCGCCCTGGATCAGGGTGGAGTCCATATCAAAAACCACAACGCGCTTTGAGCGCCGGTAGAGATTTTCTCTTTGAACGGCCAAGTCCACGCCGGGATAACGAGAAGAAATCGAAAGAAGGCGTTCTTTCATTACTGGAAGATTCAAGCGCGCGCGCGAGCTGCAAACCAACTCCAAAGTGGAGAGGCCGCCCGACGAAAGTTTTCGAATGCTGTCGATGTTGGTGCCGGCTTGCGCCAGGGAGGAGCTCACGTCGGAAACGAATTTTGCCGGGATCTCTTCTGCGAGCACGGTGCAAACGAAACGCTGAGCTGGATCCGCCACTTCCCAGGTGCCTTCCAGCACGGAGACTTGCGTGTCTAGCTTGAAAGGCTCGAGTCTCGATCTGATGGTGGCTTCAAGGGCGGGGGCCGTGACCGAGCCTTCCTCAATCAAAACCATGAGGCTTAGTAAGCCGTGGGTTACAGCCTGCTCGATGTCGAGGAGCTTGGCGCCGGCATCGTCGATAGTTTTGGTAATGGCTGCCGTGATTCCCGGCGCATCAGTGCCTGAAATACGAATCAAGATCTGACGGGAAAGCGGGGCGTTCATAATTTAGTCGCGACGACGGTTCCTTCCGCCTCTTCGGCGACGTCGGCCGCCGCCTCCGCTCCCTCCACCGCCACCGCCACCGCCGCTACGGCGCTGCTGGATCATGTGGTGGGTCATCACCACCGGCTGTTCGCCGGAGGTGAAATGTCCGGCTCGCGGGATTGGTGCATCGATTCGGTTGCCGATGTTGTCGTCAATGTCGTCGTCGTGACTTTCGTGAAAGGTGTTCGCGTTGGCACCCAAGGCCGCATGTCTTTCGCCCGGGCGAAGGGTGTTACCAATAGAATCCTCGTCGATGGGATCGGGCCTCTCCGCAGGTCCATTCCCGCCCTCGGCCGACTGAGCGACAGGCGCGGAGGAGTCGCGCTGATCTCTGTCGCGATCTCGGTGATGACGGTTACGGCCACGATCACGTCCGCGACCTCGTCGACCTCCTTCTCCGCGATCATTTCGGTCGCGACGGCGTCCGCCGTCACCGTTTGGTTCATTTCCGCCCGCAACTTCAAGTTCCGGCTTGTAGTTCGAAACCAGATGAGATTTCAGGGTGGCGTAGTCGATGGGTTGATTGGGAATTCCTGATGGACGGAATGCCCGGATACTTTGATCCTTGCGCGCCCAGCGCGTGGTGGTTTCGCTCGGAAATGTGGGGCGCAGCACGGGCGCGTGCAACGGCCCATTCCAAACCATAGGTTCCGTGGGAGGAGGCAAACGCATGCCCTGGGGTCGCTCTTCCACTTCTTCGCCCGCGTCAGAGTCTTCGATTTCTGGAGCTGCGGATTTTCGGGGCTCGCCGCGATCATCTCTTCGGTCGTCTCGGCGGTCGTCTCGTCGAGGGGGACGGCGCTCGTCGCCGTGTTCTTGATCGCGCTGTCTGCGCTGAGTCGACACATAGTCGGCCAAATCGTTCATCCACTGAGGCACATCACGACCATCCAGGTGGAGGCTAAGGCGGGCCATTTTCGCAGCCAATACGGCCGGAGGATGGTGAAATAGTTTTCCGATCAGGCGGCGCGGAGGGCCGTTCTCGATCCAAAGAGTCGTCATGCGGCTCCAGTAGAACAGGGTTCGCACGATGTGGTCTGTTTGAGCGCGCGAGATCCGCAGCTGGCGGAGCATATGATCGCGCAGCGACTCAGCACTCAGGAAGAATTTCATGTCGGGGAATTGGTTCCGATCTTCCGGACTAATCGTAGACCGATAGGGATCGAGCACGAGTGATTTCACAAGGGGCGCAAAAATAAGGGCCACACCCATTTCCGGGCTCGGTCTGCCACCGATTGGGGGCATGGCGGAGAAAGCGTCCCAGAGGCGCTCACCTTGATGCCATTCTTCGTCGGTTAGGTCCTTAAACCACGGAGCGGCGTTTGCGAGAATTCCCACGGTTCTCAATTCGGTTAGAAATGCGCCGAGGGATTGGTCGTTGCACACCTTCAGAAATTCTTCGCGGATGCGATCCTTTGAAGTGTTTTCCAGGCATGGCGCCTTTTCCTTCATGGCCGATTCCAGAGCCGGATCGTAGTGAAGACCGAGTTTCACGCGATGGCGCACGGCTCGAAGAATTCGGATCGGGTCCTCTTCCATTCTCGCGGCAGGCTCGCCAATCGTGCGGAGGACTCGACGTTCTACGTCGATTTTCCCCTCTACGTAGTCCACCAGCTCGTCGGCATCGGGATCGTAGAAAAGGGCATTGACGGTGAAATCACGGCGCAAGGCATCTTGCTCAGCGGTTCCAAACTGATTCAAGTCGGGGAACTTGCGGCGACGGTCGCCTTCGTCTTGCGGTTGAGGCGCCTCGCCTTCGCTGGCTTGAACCTCTTCGGGCTCGTCGGCTTCAATTCCCACCACGGGGCCTCGAAATGTCACGATCTCATAACGGCCGCCGTCGCGCTCCAGCATCACGTGCCGAAAGCGGCGTCCGATAATTCTTCCGCCAGTAACTCGGCGAATCTGCTGAGGAGTTGCGTTGGTGGCGATGTCGAAATCTTTGGGCTGTTTACCCAAGAGGAGGTCTCTTACGCTGCCGCCCACGAAATAGGCAGCAAATCCGGCCTCCTTCAGTTTGCGATAGTAGTGAAGGGCGTTGTTGTCGATGGCTGTTTTATCGATCACGAAATGGATCCTTTTTGGGCCCTGGATGCGGGGGGCGGTTTCAGTGTTTTTCTCGGTTTGACTCAGACTGGCGGCGCACAAGACAAGGGGAGCGCATCGCTGGGTCCTTCTCTTCTCCAGCCCATCGCCGGAGGAGAAGTGGGTCGCACATCCTGTTTCTTCGCGACCTACTCCTTCGTAACACTTTGGTGCTGGCCACGGCAAGTAAAGGTGAATCCTCTTGGAATTCTTTAGGATTTCGCTATATTCATTCGCATGACCCATTGGACAGAGTTCAATAAACACCACCTCTCTGAGGTTCCGAAGGCCATCATTGGCGTGTTTCAGCTTTCTCGGGACGGGCAGTCGATTCACTACGTGGGTCGTTCCGACGAGAACTTGCACGATGAGCTCGTGAAGTTCCTCGATAAAGGCTACCGGTTTTTCCAGTGGCAAAAGCTGCCTTGGAGCAGGGAAACTTACGAAATGCATTGTCGCCTTTTCCACCATGGTGGAGGCACGAAAAAGCTCGATAACGACGAGCACCCGCTTCCTCCCAGCGGGAACGCCTGGCCCTGCCGGATGAGCTACAAGCCTTCCGCACTTTGTGATCTCTGAAGCGCAGTTGACTTCCCCGTTTTCCAAGCGTATCCCCGCAAAAAGGATTCATTTTCATGCCTAAAAAGAAACCCGCGAAAAAGCCGTCTAAACCGGCAAAGAAGGCTCCTGCCTCTCCCCTAAAAAAGGTCCTTAAGAAGGCCGTGAAGGCGTTGACGGGCCCCAAAAAGGCTCCGAAGGTTAAGGCGAGCGCGCCAAAGAAGCCTGAAAAGAAGAAGCCAGATCTCAAAGTTGCTGTGAAGCCTGTTGCAGCGAAGCTTGCCGCTGCGAAGCCCGCCGCTGCGAAGCCGGTTGCCGAAAAGGGTAAAAAGGCCCTGGCAGTCGCTGCAAAGGCGCCAGTTGTGGCGGCGAAACCAGCTAAGGGCAAGGGCGGTAAGTCGGGACCTGTGGTGGAGGTGGTAATCCCACCGAGCCATCCGGTGCTCAAGAATGTAAAAGAGAAGAGTGCTGCGGCGCCCCAAAAGAAGCGCTGTCGAGAGCCGGGCTGTGATCACGAGGCTTTAATCGCCGGGTACTGTCGCCTGCACTACATTAAGAACTGGCGTCGTATTAAGCGAAAAGAAGCCATTCTCGCCTCGGGTCAGTTGAATAACTACGTTGAAGAGCTCGTTAGCAAGTACCCGGACAAGTACCTTGAGGTAATTCGCCAGGACTTGGCCTCGGAGAAGGACTGGGCCAAGGTTGTGATCGATCTCGAACTTGAGGCGCCGGAAGAGGACGCTCCTGCCGACGAAGAGGCGGAAGCTGTTTCTGACGGGGCGCGTCGAGAAAGAGATTTCGGCGACGACGACTCGGATTTTTGATCGACTCTTTTCCTCCCATAAGCTTGACGCTATCCGGCGCAAGGTTAGAATTAGTTAAGTACGCTAAGAAAAAGGATTTTTGACGGTCTTTCCCATGGGAGGGGAAGCATGCTTTTTGGGCTGGGAGCTAAGCCTCTTGTCGGCATTGACATCGGGTCGAGTTCCGTAAAGTTGGTGGAAGCTGAAGGAAAGCGCAACGGTTGGGTTGTGAAGCGCTTTGCCGTGGCCCCACTTCCGGAAGACACGATCGTGGACGGCGAGGTGGTGAACCATGGCGCCATCGTGGAAGCGATTAAGACCGTAGTTAAAGAGAGCGGAACCAAGGCAAAATTGGCCGCCACCTCTGTTTCTGGCGCCTCCGTAATCATCAAACACATCAACATTCCGATCACAAAGCCAACAGAGCTGGAAGACCAGGTCTACTGGGAAGCTGAGCAGTACATTCCGTTTCCGATGGCTGAAATTAGCCTCGATTTTGAAGTGGTGAGGGAAGACAACGGCGACGGGAAAATGGATATCCTGCTCGTGGCTGCTAAAAAAGATTTTATTGAAAAGCGCCTTGGAACGCTTCGAGACGCAGGGATTCAGCCGGAAGTCCTTGATGTGGACGTTTTCGCCATGGCCAATGTGTTTTGGCTGAACTACGACGTTCCACCGGATAGCAGCGTGGTGCTGGTGGATGTGGGGGCCAGTCTAACAAAGATCAACATTGTGGACGCAAAGAGCTCGCTTTTCACTCGTGATGTTGCTGTTGGCGGCAAGAACCTCACCCAAGAGATTCAAAACAAGGTGGGCGTCGGTTTCTCCGACGCGGAGGCCATGAAAGTGGATGCGGCAGCGTCGGGCCAGATCCCCGACGAAGTGGCGGAGGTTTTTGCAACCGTTACTGAAAACATCGCCGTGGAAGTGCGTCGAAGCCTCGACTTCTACGCGGCGTCGCCCACGCAGCTTCCTATTGCTTCCATCTATATTTGCGGCGGTTCGAGCCGAATCCCCAACTTGCTGACGATTCTTCAGGAAATGTTGGGCTTGCCCGTGGACTATCTGAATCCCTTCAATCGGGTGGAAGTTGCCGACGGAGCATTTTCAGAAGAGTTGATGGCCGCGATATCGGCTTCGGCCGTTGTTCCCATGGGGCTCGCGTTTCGCGGGCAGGAGGAATGAGCCGATGTTAAGGGTCAACCTCCTTGGAAAAAAGAAAAAGCAGGTACCGTTTGGACTCGACAAACTGCTTGAAAAAGCAGGCATCACCTCGGGACAGCTGGAAGAGTTGCGCCCAACCGGGAAAATTCTCGCTGTGTTACTCGTGGGTATGTACGTCATCGGTGCGGTACCAGATTATTGGCTTGAGATGAAAGTGGAGGAGCTTCAGGCGCGCCTCAACGAGGTTTCGGCCCGCGCTGAAACCTTCCGAAAGGAGCTCGGGAATTTAAAGGGTGTGCGCCAGAAGATGGAGGCCCTACAAAAAGAAGAGGCGGAAGTTGATAAACAATTAACCACGATTCAGGCCCTTTCTCTGAATCGTGATCTGGCATTTCGATCTCTGAACTCCGTACTAGAGTTGATGCCCACCAACGCCTGGGTAGAGGTTTTGAAATACAAAGACAGAGTTTTCACGGTCGATGGTGCCGCATGGGAGTATTTCACGGTAAATGATTTCGTGCGGGCGCTCTCTGAGAACACGCGATTCAGCGCAGTCACGTTGAGGGGTATCAAAGCCGACGCCACCAAGGATCGGCCGATTGCCGGAATACCGGTCGCAGACCAAAAGACCAAATCGTTTCAATTAGAATTCATGGTGAACAACGTGTCGCAGACGCCGGCCGCTACGGCCCCGACAACTTCTGCGCCTTCGGCACCTGCCGCGGAGCCCACAAAGCCCACAGCCGCTAAGCCAGCTGCACCGGGAGGGAGTGGTTAGTCATGTTTCAGAAGCTGTTGCCACTGCTCCAAAAGCTTAACTGGAATACCGCCGGCGCGATCTTGGTGGTTTACGCGGCATACTGCTACTTCACCCTTGACGTCTCCCAGATCGAAAATCTGGAAAACGGTATTTCGCAGCAGGAAAAAGAAGTGGTGAAGCTGCAGGAAAAAGTTCAAGAGGCAAAGAATTTCGAAAAGGAATTCGAGTCGAGAAAGAAAAAATATCAGGACAAAGTAAAGCAACTCCAGGCAGTGCAGGGAGCTCTGCCAAAGCAGTTTTATCTTCCTGATTTGCTCTCCGATCTTTTGCGCGAGGCAAAACAGCTGGAGCTCGAAATCGTAGAAATTAAGCCCGACCAAAAAGAAACTCCGCAGGATCTGTACGCGTCATTGGGCTTCAATTTGGAAATTCGAGGAACTTTCCTCCAGATCTTCATTTTCCTTGATCGCATGGCAAACATGAAGCGCCTGGTGGATGTATCCAGCTTTACCGTGAATCGTGACTCAGAGCGCGCCTCCGTAACCCTGGGTGGTGAAGACGGCGCGTTTGCTTCGAGCAAGATGGGTGGCGGAAAGCAGGCGTATCCAGGAATTCGATCGAGTCTCCGCGTTGTTACATATCGCTACATGGGGGGGGCGCCAAAGTGATTCGGGGCTTTATCCTGTTGGCATTTTTAGTGATTCCCTCTGGCGTCTTGAGCGCTGAGGCCCCTTCGGATGAGAAGCGTCCCGCGGACCTCACCATTGAACAGTTTCTCCAGCAACTGTCTACGGTGCCCGGGGTGCTTTCTCGGAAAGATCCATTTAACAGGCCAGCTCCGCCGTATCAGTCCATTATTGATTCGTGGCGCAGCCAAGACACAGAGGGCGGCACTCGTCAGCAAACGGATCTCGAGCGCTATGAGATTAAAGACTACAAGGTTCAGGCGGTGTTGTTGGGTGATGTTTACAATCGGGCATTGGTGCGGATTCCCGATAATGCAGGGCGAGTCATGATCGTCCGAGAAAATGACCGATTGGGAAACCGTGGTGGAATCATCGCAAAGATCGAACAAGTTGGGGTGACTGTGGTTCAAAAGACCCGGTCTAGGACAGGGGTGGTGGATCACACCACCGTGGTGTTGCCAGTGGGTGGCACGCAGGCAGCAGGAGGCAGGTAATGGGCAAGCGAATGGTACTTTTGCTTTTAGCTTTGATGTCGGTGGATGCGAGCGCGACAGTGCTGGCAAAAGATCTGAAAATGACTGCGTCGGGAGGTGTGGCCACCATTGAGCTCAATCACCAGTCTTCGGCAGCGTTCCAGGTGCGTGAGTTAAAAGATTTTGATCAGGTGGTGGTAGAGGCTTCAGGGATTCAGCTGCCAGCGCGCCTTACTCGGACGATTGACTCCTCATCGGCGGAGTCTCCGGTGGTTCAGGTTACGCCATACAATGCAGGAACCAAGGACCCCAAAGTTAAGCTTGTAATCCAGCTTCGCGGAAAAACTTCGGTTGTGCATAGAAATGCAAGCGGGAGATTCATTCTTAGTCTGGCAGCAGTGAAGCCAACTGGTGTTCCCGCAGTAGCAGCAAAACCTTCCGCCAAGAAGTCTCGTGATGTGGTGATGATTGGAGACGAGATTTCAACCAAAGACGCCGCTCCGACCTACAGTGAGAGCACTAAGGTGGCTAAGCAGCTTGTTGAAACGCTTGATACCGAAGTGGATAAACGCACCTATAAGGGTTCACGGGTGAGCTTTGAGGCAAAAGACGCCGACATCCACAGTATCTTCAAGCTCGTAGGCGAGACCAGTGGACTGAATATTGTCACCTCTACGGAAATCAGCGGCACTATCTCGGTTTCATTGAAGGATGTTCCATGGGACCAGCTGCTCGACATCGTGTTGCAGCAGCACCGCTTGCGTGCGGATGCGGTTGGGAACGTTATTCATATTGTAACAGGAGAGGAGTACCGGAAGCGGGAGGAGGAGCGTCGTTCCAAGCTGGTGAAGATCGTGCAGAAAAAAGTGCTTTCCGATGAGCTGGAGCCAACAATTATGGCGATCATTCCGGTTAGTTTTGCAAAAGCAAAAGACCTCCAGACGATGATTGATAAACTGCTCTACAAATATGAGGAAAAAGAAAACAAGGGCGAAGACGAGCGTGTCAAAAAGGAGAGAGAAAAGCTCGATCTCGACAGACAGGTGGCGGAAATTCAGAATCGAATTGCGAAGGCTGAGGCGGTTGGGCAAAAAGCTGACCTGGGAAAAATATCCGTGGAGCTTCAGAAAGAGGATGACCAAGAGGTTAAGATTAAGCCCTCGTTCGTGCGAGGAAAAATCGAAGTCGATGAGCGTTCGAACTCTCTCGTTGTCACCAACACAAAAGAAGCGGTTGAGCGCATACGCCGCCTTGTGAAGGAGTTGGATGTTCCGCTTCCTCAGGTGTTGATCGATTCAAAAATTGTGGTTGCCGAGGAAGGCTGGGCCAAGGATCTTGGTGTTCAGTGGTCCGGTAAGGCGTCTAATCGCAGCAGCGGAAGGCAGGGAATTGGCGCAGCAGTAAACGGAGCCTCAACTACGCTTGGCGCCGGGGCGCCGGCAGGATTCGTGGTGTCGTCGCGGTCTGAGGGGATGGGTGTCGGTTTTCAACTTGGTGCCGGTCAGCATGGAAATTTAAATCTTCGATTGCAGCTGGGTGAGACCAGCGGGCTTTCGAAGACGGTGGCATCGCCTCGGCTTGTTGTGAATAACAAACAAAAGGCACAGGTAATTGACGGAACTACGCTCAACTTTGTTGTTTCCACGACAAATGGAGGCACGGAGATCAAGCAAGTGGTTGCCGGTGTGAAGCTGGGTGTAACCCCACAAGTTACAAACAGTGGGGCGGTCCTGATGGACCTTGATATCTCCAACTCCAGCCCCAACCAGGCTCGAGACATTGCAGAGAAAAAGATAGAGACACAGGTTCTGGTGGAGAGCGGATCGACTCTTGTTCTGGGTGGGGTTTACCGCTTTGAACAGTCAAACGAAGATGATGGCGTTCCTCTCCTTAAGGATCTTCCTTTTTTGGGGCCGCTCTTTAACGTTAAGCGTGATACGTGGTTAAAGAACGAGCTAATGGTATTTGTGACCCCACAGATTCTTGAGCCGGGAGAGTCGGGCGCACCGAAGATGTAAGCATTTGATATCTAAGGCCAAACATCTCTCTTTTCTGGGGGGTGGGGTCGGGATATAAAAGGGGCGATGGAGCCGGGCGTCATCAATTTAGAAGAGAAAATCCGCTTGCTGCAGTCGCGGCCTGGGTCGTTGTCGTTTGCGGCTGTAGCGGAAGAGCTGCGTCTGAGTGGTCGTTCCCAGGAGGCGTTGCGCGTGCTGGACGACGGGCTTCGATTTCATCCTGGCCTGATTTCGGCTCGTGTGATCGCCGCTCAATGCAAGGCGGAGCTGCGGCGCTTCGCTGACGCGCTTTCGGATCTGGATCTGATTCTGGAAGAGGCGCCGGAGAACCTAAAGGCACGCAAACTTAGAGCGGAGATCTTCTTGTTGCTGAATCAGCACAAGCCCGCGATGGACGAGCTTACGGGAATTGTCAGTCGGTATCCTCAGGACACGGAGTCGGTGCGTGCGCTGGAAAAGTTGGAGGACTTCCTCTTTGGCCCGGTGGCCGACAGCCGTTTTGCCATTCGAGCCAGTGTGGACGCGGCCTCGAGGGGTCCCGCGGAAGAGGTTTCTGGGTTTCAGGTTTCGCCCGTCGCGAATCTTTGGGCGCCCGCTGAGCCTACTGGGGGCGTTTCTTTTCCGGTAGAACCCGAACCGGCACCTGCTGTGCCTGCCGTACAGAGCGATTCCGAGCCCACTTTCGCCACCCGCACTATTGCTGAGCTTTACATGCGTCAGGGTTTAGAAGCCAAAGCGCGAAAGGTCCTTGAGTTGCTTGTGCACCAGAACCCGCTAGATCAGTGGGCCCGAGAAGCGCTGCGAAAACTCAATGAACAAAGCAGGTTGTCTAATCCTGGCCTTTCCGCTAAAACCGCAGGGTCGAGCAAAAAGGAAAAGATACGCCGGCTCGAGCGGTTTCTTGCCGCTGTCCGTCGTTCCTCCTGAACACCTCGGTTCAAATGAAAGGTGGCCCATCGTGCCTTACGATACTTCCCAATTCCGCAAAGGTCTCAAGATTGAAGTGGAAGGTTCTCCCTACGTAATTGTGGACTTTCAGCATGTGTCCCCGGGAAAAGGCGCAGCCTTCACCCGCACCAAGATGAAGAATCTTCTCACCCAAAACACGATCGAGAAAAACTTTCGATCAGGTGAAAAGGTCGACACGCCGGATGTTGAGCAGCGTGAAATGCAATACATGTATACCGATAATGAAGGCGCTCACTTCATGGATAACAAAAACTACGAGCAGATCGCCTTTAGCGACCAACAACTTGGAGAAACCAAAAACTGGCTCCAAGAGGGAATCAGCGCTTCAATTCTTTTTTATAATGGAAGGCCGATCACGGTAGAGGTTCCTTTCCACGTGGTGCTGACAATCACCTCCACGATGCCTGGAATTCGCGGCGATACCGTAACCGGTGGATCGAAGCCCGCAACTTTGGAGACCGGCGCTATTGTGCAGGTGCCTCTGCATCTCAACGAAGGCGATAAGATTCGCGTGGATACGCGGGATGGGTCCTACATTGAAAAGGTGACGAACTGATGCTTCTCAAGGAACTTGAAAAGATCATCCGTATTGTTGAAAAGAGCGAGATTGCGGAGCTCGAGTGGGAAAAGAACAAGGAGCGCATTCGTATTCGCAAATCCGTGGAGACACCCACGACTCAGTTTGTGACGATGGCGCCCTCGGCCCAGGTGGGGAATGCTCCGTCTCCGGTTACGTCTTCCGGTCCGAGTGTTGAGGCCCCCAAAGCCGAGCCTGTGAGCGCGCGCCACAAAGAGGTGCTTTCTCCGTTTGTGGGAACTTTTTATGCTTCGCCAGCGCCGAGTGCTCCGAAGTATGTGGAAGTGGGCGCTCGAGTGAAGAAGGGCGACGTTCTTTGCATCGTAGAAGCGATGAAAATCATGAACGAGATCGAGGCAGAGTTCGCCGGAAAAGTCGTTGCAGTTTTGGCGAAAGACGGTCAGCCGGTTCAATACGGTCAGCCCCTGTTCCAAATCGAGCCCTGAGGAGGCCCTGTGGCCGATAAGATCCGTAAAGTGCTAGTGGCCAACCGCGGGGAGATCGCTCTTCGAGTGATACGCGCGTGTAAGGACCTGGGCCTCGAGACCGTGGCGGTATATTCCACGGCAGATGAACATTCGCTTCATGTGAAGCTTGCAGACGAGGCAGTGTGCATCGGCCCTCCTCCCTCCAAGCAGTCTTACCTGAATATTCCGATGGTGATCGCGGCGGCGGAGGTTACAGGAGCCGACGCAATCCATCCCGGCTACGGCTTCCTTTCGGAAAATGCGGAATTTGCGCGCATTTGTGGCGAGTGCAATATCACTTTTATTGGGCCTCGGGCAGAAAGTATCGCGCTTCTTGGCGATAAAGTGGCCGCACGAAAAACCGCCGTGAAGGCGGGACTTCCATTGCTGCCAGGATCTCCGGGGCCGGTAGAGTCGTTGGCGGAGGCGGAAAAAGAGGCCAAGCGAATCGGTTACCCTGTGATCCTAAAGGCGAGTGCGGGAGGCGGCGGAAGAGGAATTCAGATCATTCATTCTCACGAAACGCTCGTGAGTGCCTTTGATCGTGTGCGCAGCGAGGCGGGGGCGGCTTTTGGAAATAATTCGGTATACATCGAGCGGTACTGCCAGAGCCCTCGGCATGTGGAGATTCAGGTGGCGGCCGATCACCATGGAAACATGGTTCATCTCGGGGAGCGGGATTGTACCGTTCAGAGGCGCCATCAAAAGTTAATCGAAGAGGCGCCGTGCCCAGTTATTTCCGACGATACACGGAAAGCGATGGGAGAGGCCGCGCTTCGTCTCGTGAAGGAAGTTGGTTACTGGAATGTCGGCACCGTGGAATTTCTCCTCGATGCGGACCGAAAAAGTTTCTACTTCATGGAAATGAACACACGAGTGCAGGTAGAGCACCCAGTTACTGAAATGATAACAGGTATCGACATCGTGAAGCTTCAGCTTCGAATAGCCGCTGGCGGTGATTTGGGGTTCACGCAAAAGGATGTGAAGCTCAGCGGGCACGCGATGGAGTGTAGAATTAACGCCGAAGATCCGGAAACGTTTCGCCCGTCCCCGGGAAAGGTGGAAGGCTTACACGTTCCCGGTGGGTTCGGAGTTCGATTCGACTGCTTTCTTTACGATCAATACACGGTAGTTCCACACTACGACTCCCTGCTCGGAAAGCTAATTGTGCATGAGGAAAACAGGGAACTGTGTGTGAAGAAGATGCTGAGAGCCCTCGACGAGCTTCGCGTGGGTGGAATCAAGACCAATAAAGCATTCTACGAAAAGGTTTTGGTCGACCAAAACTTCCAAAACAATCAATACGATACAAAGTTTTTGGAAGCCTTCCTCGCGCAGAAACGCTAAAATTATAGTCAGCAGAAATGGGTGCATTTGACGCGCCCTGTGTGGTGTTGCGGGTAGGAGGCCCATGTCTGCGCAGAAGCTGGCAGAAGCGGATAAGCTTCTTGAAAAGGGTAAGGTCGCGGAAGCCATTCAGGCTTTCAAGAGTCTTGTTGCGAGCGAGCCCAATAATCAAACCTACGTAACTAAACTTGCCGCCGCCTACGCTGCGGACGGCGACATGGCGGCATCCATCGCAACACTCTTGGGTTATGCCAAAAGAGTGGCCAAAGCGGGCAAGCCACAGCTTGCCGTTGCGATTCTCAAGCAGGCGCTCGAGCGGGAACCGGAAAACGTTGGCTTGCTCGAAGAGTATGCGGCCCAGTGCGAGGCATCGGGGAAATTTAGTGAGGCCGCGAATACGGCTCAAAAAGTTCTGGCAATCTACCTGCCTCGAAAAAAATACTTCGATGCATTGAATGTGTTTCCACTCCTGGTTCGTGTGGCTCCAAAGGAACAAAAGTTTCGTGCCGCCTGGGTGGAGATCATGGGCATAGCTCTCGCGGAGCAGAAATTGATCCATCTCCTGGTGGCGTTGCTGGGGCCTCCTGGGCTGACCTCCGAAGTGTTTGAAACCGGCGGGGACCCAACGGAACTGTCTCCCGAAGTGTTTGATTCGATCAAGAGCCTGATTCCTTGGTTTCCTCGCGATGCCAAAGCGGCCTATGCGGTGGCATGGGGATGTTACCGTCGTGCAGATTTGCCCGGTTGCTATTCGTATCTTCGAGAGGCGATTCGCCGAGACCCGGATTTTACGCTTGCCAGTTTGCTCTTTGCTCGGATTCTTGCGGAGCAACAGAAGCTGAACGAGAGCCTATTCGTATATCGCTACGTGAAGGAGCGTGTGATTTCAGATCGACAGGTGCCGTCACCGATTTTGAACAAGCAGATCGCGGCATTCGAAGAAAAAAATGGATGGATTTCATTTTCAGAAGGGGGCGGTTCCGACGAGCACAGCGCGGACACATTTCTAAATGCGATTCTCGGGAAACAGGTTGAGGCCGAAAGTTCCGAAAAGCCGCCAGCCGCTCCCGCCGAGAGTGTCGCGGCAGTTGAGGTGGCCCCAAAAAATGAAGCTACATCTGCGCCTTCGAATGACTCTGAGGGAGTTGCTCTTCCGGGAGAAGTTGAGCTTGGCGGCGGCGACGAAGGCGCTGGAGAGTTGATTCTCAGTTCCGGTGAGGCAAAAAAAATTCAGGCTCGACAGGATGAAAAGGCTGCACCCGTTCCAGAGCCAGAGAAGCCCGCTAGTGTTCCGGCAGAAGAGGAGGCGCCGACGGAATCCGAGGCCGCAGCTCCGGAGCCTGTAGCGCCGCCCCCACCCGCGGAAGAACCGGCTCTTTCCCCATTAGATTTAATTGCCTCCTTAAAAAAAGAGCCAGCGTGGGAGAGGAAAGCGCCAGTGGCGCCGGTTCCTTCAGCTCCGTCGCATGAGCCCTTAGAGGCAGAAGAGCCGCCAACGCCTGATGTGGGCCCGTCTGATGACGGAGTGGAGCGCGAAGAGGCCACCCAGATCATCGACCCGGCGAAGTTAAAGGAAATGTTGGCTCAGGTCGACTCGGGCGAGAGCGAAGACGTTGCCCCGTCATCCGACGATGCGAAAGAAACGGGCCTCACTTTCGGGTCGGAGGCATTGAAGGAATTTATGAGCGGTGCCCTTGGTGTGCCCTCGCCCGAGCCGGAACAAAAAATCGAAGAGCCCGCTACCAGTACGGACGTGCTGCAAGAAGCCTTGGCAGAGGATGCGCCGATGGAGCCCTCGTCGGAGCCACCGCAGGAAGAAGCAACTGCGAGCGTGGCTGCTCAGCCGTCGGGTGACGAGTCATCGCTCCTTGAGTCCATAAGAGAAACTGAATTTACCTCGCCCCTAGGCGCAGTAATGGCGGGCCAAGAGCGCGGATTTAATTTTGAGGCCACCAAGGCGACAGAATCGCCCAAGGGTGAGGGCCCCGATCTTGGTGAGGATTTGTTGGCTCAGGCCACGGGAATGATCGAGTCCGACGGTCTCACGGTGGCAACGGCAATGTCGGTGGATGGTGGCGGTGGCGGCGAAGAAACTCGGCTAGCTGAGCCCACTCAGGCGGTTCCCACAACGGTCACCTCGGTGGAGGGCGCTGAATTATCTACGTCGCCAAGCGAGCCGGTTGCGCCGCCCAAGGAGGAGATCCCTCCGCTGACGCCGCAAGAAGTCCTGCTGAGGGGGGACCAACAGTTAGCGGCAGGAAAATTTCATTTCGCCAGGAAGTTTTATCGCCAGGCGCTGGCGATTGGAGCTGATCCAGCCGTCGTCAGAGAAAAACTGCGAGAGGCCAGAGCCCGAGAACTTCCCGAGGGTCTATACACCAGGGCGAGCTCCGATTTGCCCAGCGGTGAGTCGATCGGCGACATCGTGGACAGGCTCGTGGCCGACTTCCACCTCGACATTGAAGATGAGTCGGGGAAACTTCATGTGGATCTCGCGACACTCATTAAAACGAATGATCCGTCGGCCCTTCTTGAGTTAGGAATCGGCTTTCTCGAAATGGGAATGCATGGCGAGGCTGAAACCGTCTGGACCCATGTTCGCGCCAACGGAACCCGCGACGACCGCATCAAAGCGGGTGGTCTATTGGCGGAAAGCAAAAAGAGGCGAGGCGATTTGCCTGGCGCCGTTGCTTTGCTTCGTCGACTGGCTGGCGATGCAACGCTCTCGGATTTAGAAAAAGTGCCCTTGCTGTTTTCTCTGGGGGAAAGCCTAGAGCGAATGCAGAGAAAGGAAGAATCACGGGAGTGCTTCCTTGAAGTGGCGCGAATTGATCCTGATTTTCGAAACGTGAGAAGCAAGGTTCAGTAGACGATGGGAAGAAGAATCTTCTGGATATTTGCGCTCGTGGTTGCTCTCAGCACTGGGCTCGCCATTGGCTATATCCAATCGGAAAAATTCGCCAACATCCTGAAGGACCAGATCAAAAGACAGTTCCCCGAAGACTCTGGAGTGAAGTTGGATTTCGACCGACTGACCGTGGGAATTCTACCGCCCAGTGTTTCTCTTGTGAACGTAAGCATTCAAGTCGAGCGCTCGCAAAACATTGCGGGTCTTCGTGTGGGCTCGTTCGCTAAAGTGGGTCGACTAGGAATTACCTTCAAGATGCTCCAGGCGTTCAGCCGCGGAGTGACGATCAACAAGGTATTTGTGCAGTCGGGGGAGGTCAGTCTTCGCGTTCCTCCTGGATCTGGAGATTCAGATGCTGATCCATTTGATCTTCTCTTCAATCCAATTCTGGTCAAGGTCGACAAGTCGCTCCAGTTTTTGGTGCAGCAGCTGGAGCTTCGAGAGTCATCCGTGAAAGTTGTGGCGGAGCGTAGAGGAAAGGCACCCGTTCAAGTTGCCGTAGAAAAGATCGGTGTGTTGAGCCTTGCTCCGGAGCAGGGTGGATTTTCGGCCGTGGCAAATCTCGAGGGAGTTGCTTTTGAGGATGGGACGACCAAAGAGCGTCTGGAAGCGATTAAAGGGAATGTCGACATGGATCCGGCCGGGGTGCGAGTTTCTTCGCTCGACCTGCAGCGCAAGGCAGAGGCGGCTCACATCGAGGGCAATTTGTTGGGAAACATCCGAGAGCCGGAAAATCTGAAGGTGGCGCTGAAGGCGATTGTGCGTGGGTCGGCGGCTGATCTGGCGGAGTTTGTGGGGCCCACCGGTGATCTTCAGGGGGATCTTCTTGCGGACCTCAAAGTTACGGGAAGTGTGAGGTCTCCCAACGTGGAAGGCTCTGTGCAGGCTTCGGGATTGAAGTATGGCCTTTGGAATATCGAGAAGGTACAGGCGGGGGCCAAGTGGGCTGCAGGCACTCTTCGAGTGGGAAGTTTGGAACTGAAAAAAAGTGGAGGCATTGTTCGGTTAGCGGCACCACTGGAAGTTTCGTTTCCTCTGCCAGCCCAGGAGTTAAAAATCCGCTTGGAGGCGGAGAACGCCAGCTACCTTGAATTTGCAGGTGAGGCCCTTAAAGACGTGAGCGTGATTAAGGGTGATTTCCACGGCGCGGTCGACGTGGGGATCGGCTTGGCAAAATCAAAAAACGGCGTGGACGTAACGGAGATTCAGGTGCTGCCGAACCTGCGGGTGAGTGGATTTGAATTGAACAATCAGGTTTACGGGAAATCGCGCCCCTACAAAAAAATTATCGGAACCAAGAATCCCTTTCAGCTAAAGGGGGCCGTGAAGGTAAAGGGCGGCGACATCCAGATTCAAGACACGAGCCTCACCTTTCCGTCCGGCACACTACAAGTAAATGGTGGGCTATCGAAGGGTTCCGGATGGAACATTATTGGGGACGCCCCCCAAGTCGATCTTGGTCGTGAGTTGGGAGACATTTCCGGATTACCTGTTGTGGGGAACGGGGCGGTCAAAGCCCATATCCATGGAAAAGGCGACGACATCTTCTTTGATTTCGATCTCAAGCAGAAGGACGCAAAGTTCCTGAACTTCGACTTTGGCGAGTTGGAGGGAAAAGTATCCATCGACGACAGAAACTCTTTGGTGTTCCTTGATCGTTTGCTGGGAAAGATGAACAACAGTCGTTACGAAGTGAATGGGAGCGTCAGTATCGACGGGAACAACGACGACATCGACCTCACTGCCCGCTTCGTTAAAACTGCACCAGACGATTTGTTCAAAGTATTCGCCTATCAGCTAAGGCAGATTTCCTGGATACCTCACGGGATGACAGGGGAGATCGACGGGATCGCGCGGGTGACCGGTGGCTACGATAAGGGTATCGACAGCCTCCAAATCAAAGCGGATCTCCGGGGGTCCAGGCTCCTCTACAAAGGCGAGTACGTATCAGAGCTCACTGCGCGGGCGGGCCTGGACCGTGGAACCATTTTTGCGCAAAATGTGCGGGCCCGAAAATTCAACTCTGAGTTCGTGGGAGAAATTCAATACTTCAGAAATGACGAAATGAAATACCAGCTATCGGTCCCGCGCGGAAAAGTGAGAGATCTGGATTGGGTGGCGGGGCTTGGATTTCCACTTGAGGGAACTTGGGAGATTCAGAGCTCAGGTCAGGGAAAGTGGGAGGCGCTGAAAAGCCAAACACAAATCAATCTAAGAAATCTTGTGGTTCGGACGAAGCCCGTTCAGGCAATGGCGGTCGAGATAAAAACCGATGCCGAGGCTGTGGCCATCGGAGTGGAATCAGAGCAAAAAGACGTATCCTTGCAGTGGCGAATGGCAAGAAAAGCGGGAGCAGAGTCCAGCTTCGCTGCGCACCTTCGGAGGCCGGAGCTCAACTGGGTTCTTTGTGCTTTGAATCGGAAAACTTGTGCCGATGAGCGACTCCATCTTTGGGTTGCGGGCGACTACAAGATGAAATGGCCGTCGGGAGATTTGCGTCGCGGTCTCGGGCGCGGGACTCTTCGGGAGCTGGCGGCCGAAAAGGAATCGGTTTCGATCGGACTAGAGAACCCCGTGGAAATCGCTGGAATCGACGGGGAGATCAGAAGTCAATCCGCTTCGATTGTGGGCACCGAAACAAAGTTGAATCTCACTACCGCGTCGGCCCTGGACGGATCGAAAATCGACTGGCGACTGAAGGGCGACGGTTCGCTGCGAGTGTTAGAATTTGTAACTTCATTGATCGAGGAGGCCCGTGGGCAGATCGGGATCGACGTGAATCTGGGGGGCTCTCCGGCAAAGGTGAACGGCTCAGGTCGCATTGCATTCAAAGGGGGGACGCTTCGAATCAACGGTCTCGACGCTCCGGTGGAAGACCTCAATGGCCGGCTCGTGTTCCGTGGCGAAAGCGTTCAGTTTGAAGACACAAATGCTCGCATCGGAGGCGGAGAGGCTCGCCTAGGAGGAGGTATCAAGCTTCACCTAGACCGAGCCCCTGAAATGGGGATTGATATCTTTCTTACCAACAATCGGATTCGCTTCTTCCCGGTGAACTTTGCAGAATTCGATGAAGCGCGCCTTAGTTTTAGCGGGGAAAAGCCGCCGTATATGTTCGGCGGGTTGGCGCGGGTGCGCAGAGTCCTAATGAAGAAGAACTTTGATTTCGGTGGCCGCAAGACTCAGAGGGGCGCGCGGTACCTTCCGGAAAGCGTGGGGCGTAAAAGTTCAATTTACGAGTTGAAGATCCGTGCGCTGGCCGAGCGAGGCGTGGTCATCGAAAACGATCTCTTGAACGCCGAGTTTCGCGGCGAAGTTAGTCTGTTGAATAACTTTGAATTTCCGCAGGTGACGGCGCGAGCCGAATTGGTCAAGGGCACGCTGAACTTCCGAAACACTCCCTTTGCGCTCGACCATGCCGTGGTGAGAATGCCGAATCCCGAGTACTTTGACCCGCAGTTTTCAGTAGGCGGAACGGCAAATCTGAACGGCTATAAAGTGAATATTTTTGCGGCGGGTACGTCCGAGAGTCCTAGAATCTCTCTTTCCTCCAGTCCTAGTCTCTCCCAGGAGGACATCCTTTCTCTCTTGGCGTTTGGATACACTGGCACTGAGGCCAGAAAAATTAATCCCGACGACAAGAGCGCGCTCACCTACACAGAGGTGGGCTCGCTGCTTCTTGATCAGCTCAAGCTGAACCGCGACCTGCAGCAGCGCGGATTTAAAATATCTGTAGCGCCCTCCATTCGGGATTCGGAGGCGAACATCATTCGGCCGCGAACCACCGGAGGGTCCGCGGCGCCGAAAGTCTATTTGAAGACTCAGGTGATGAAGAATCTCGACGCCTCAGTGGGGTCTGCCTTCGGTAGCTCGCAAGGAGGAAATGAGCTCGACGCCACCCTGGACTACCGGGTGGGAAGCAAGGCGAGCGTGGGCGCAATTTATGAACAAGAGCCTGGAATCCAGGTCAACGAACCAAGGCGATCCTATGGCGCTGATGTAAAGTTCCGGTGGGGGTTCAAGTGAGATTTCACCCGATCCTCACATCCTTCTTAATACTGCTCGTCTCGGCGGGGGCGGCCGCTGACGTGTCGCCCACTTCGAGGGCCTTTCTGGAGGCTCAAGCGGGAGCCGCCCGTCGAATGGTGCGAGCGGTGAGGTTCGGTCGAGACAATCCCCCCGAGAGTCTCAAGAAGAAATTCGAGGCGATGGAGGGCCGGCCCCTTGAGGTGGGTGAGGTGCGAAGGATTTTGCAGTGGTTCCACGAAAACCAAGGCGATTCCCGAGTTGAAGTTTACTACATCTCCACACAGGGAAACGGTCTGGACGTTTGGGTGGAATATCAGTCGAGAAAGAAAGTGAAGTCGGTTCAGTTCAAGGGGAATCAGCAGCTTTCAGAAAACTCTCTTCTATCGGTGGTGGAACTGCGAGAGGGCTCCGATCTCGACGTGGGGCTTTTAGAGCAGGCTGGTCAGCGCCTGCGAAAACACTATCTTGGTAACGGATTTCTCGGGGTGAAAGTGGACCTGTTCGTCGGGCCCGACGGCGATCTTCGCTTCGACATCGAGGAGGGGGCTGCCAGCGTAGTGGGAGAGGTTCGGATTTCCCCGGTGAAGGAAATCGAGGACCCAGTGATACGCCGAAGATACGAGTCTGAATTACGAGACGCGTTTGGCGTGGCTACGGGAGATCGCCTTCAGCGCTCGAAAGTCGACGAAGGAAAAACACGGGTGAGGGAGTGGCTGCGCGACCGAGAGTTTGTGCTTGCTAAAGAGCCGGTGGTTGAGCCGTCTGTGGCGCCCGACGAATCTGTGATCCTGCTTGTTAAAATCGACTATGGCCCAAGAGTGCGCTTCGGATTCCGGGGCAATGAACTTTTCAGCTACCGGGAACTCATGCAGTTCGTCTCCGAAGTGAAAGAGATCGCCGTGGGGCAAGACTACCTCGACGCCGTAAAGCGAAAAATCCTCGATGTCTATCGCGCGTCCGGATTCCCGAACGTAAAGGTCTCGTCGTCGGTAAAAGAGGACCCGATTCGCGGAATCAGGCAAGTCAGCTTTCTGATCGAAGAGGGCCAAAGAATTCGAATCGCGGATTTGCGCATTGAGGGGATTTTTTCTCTTTCTCAGGAAGAGGCCAGAGCGACCTTTGAAGGAATGGCGTCTCGTCTCGTCCAAAGGGGCTTTTACCATGAAGCTGGAATCACTCAGGCGGCAGAGTTGTTTACGGATCATCTTCGAGGACGGGGATTCCTGTCAGCAAAAGTAGAATTCATTCGAAACGATTTTAATCAGGACCACACGGAAGCTCGCGTCACGGTGCTTTTCAGCGAGGGAGTCCAGACGATCCTGCGAGAGGCCTCGGTTTCCGGATCAAAAGTGATCGGGGAAGGAGAGCTTCTGACGGCGCTCGGACTTAAGACGGAAGAGCCGTTCAATGTCTTTGAGTTTGAGAAAGGGCTGGTGCAGCTGAAAAAGCGTTACGATGCGCTTGGCCACATGGATTTCAAAATTCTCAACGAGGGCACAGAGTCTTTGGTGGTGTATTCCGCCGATCAGGGCTCGGTCACGGTGAACTTGCAGGTGGAAGAAGGGCCAGTCTCCCGCGTGGGCGATGTGGTGGTTCGAGGTAACAAAAAAACTCATGCGAGGGTGGTGCTGCGGGAAATGCCGTTTACTGCGGGCGATATTCTCACAAGGCCTCTGCTGGATGAAGCCGAGGGAAATCTTCGCAAACTCAATCTCTTCAGCTCGGTGATCATCCGCCCGATTGATCGGCCCGATGATCCCACCGTGAAGGACGTAATTATTCTCATTGATGAGACTGAGCCCGGAGTGCTCGAAGTGGCGCCGGGTTATCGAAACGACTTGGGCCTTCGCTTGGCTTTGGGAGTGGCTTACAACAATCTCGGCGGCTGGAACCGCACGGTTTTTGCCGACGCGATCTTCAACCGACGCCTCGAGGACTACAGTTTTCCTGAATACAACATCTCCTTCGGTGTGAAGGAACCGTATCTGGCTAACTGGCCCGTGACGCTGACGTCTCAGGTAAATCTTCTGAAGCGGCGATTTACGAGTTTCGATGCGGGTACCGCTCGAATTGTGACGGGACTTTCGCGTCCCCTCCACAGGTATCTCACCGGATTTGTGGAGCACAGCTATGAAAGAACGAAAATTTCCGACGTAAAACTTCCCTACACCCGCGACGATGAAAAAGTGGTCTTCATCGGCTCCATTACACCGGGCTTCATCGTGGATTCGCGTAACGACCGCTACAATCCAACCAAGGGTGTTCTTTCCACGAATCGATTCGAGACCGCGTCCCGCTTTTTCGGTTCGGGGGAAAATGTGGGTTACATCAAAACCACCACATTCAATTCCGCCTACTTCAATTTGTTCGGCGACGTGGTGTTTGCCGGGGCCATCAATTTTGGATTTGAGCGCTCCAACGTGCAGGGCTTCGAGATCCCCTTCATTAAATTGTTCCGGCTCGGCGGCATTGGCTCCATTCGCGGCTACAACGAGGATGCGATTGAGGTGGAGACCAAAAAGACGATTTCCGGCTCCCTCACCCTAGTGAATTATCGGGGAGAGCTCCGGATTCCGATTTCGGGCAGCTTTGGTGCGGCGGCATTTTTGGACGCAGGAAACCTCGCGGTAGATGCGATTCGTCCCTTTGTTCTGCGCAGTTCGATGGGCTGGGGCCTCCGCTACAACACCCCTGTGGGTCCGGTGGTGCTCGATATCGCCTGGAAGCTGCAAAGCGCTGAAACGGTTGGCGACACCACCGTGCTTGATCCGAGCCGTGTGCGATTTCACTTTTCCATCGGGTCGTTTTAAGCGGAAATATTCCCTAACAACATGAAATTGCTGGAGTTTCCCGATTGGGCGCGAACCCCCGCCCGCAGCAAAACAATTGAAATTCCAGGGGATTCTTTCTTGACCGTGCGGGCCAATTCCCCTATACCTAGGGGCTTCTCCACGAGCTCCTAAACCTCGCAAAAAGTTAGGAACCAAAAAACTATGACGACTCAATTTACGAAGAAAAAAGAAATATCCCGCGGCTGGCTCGTTGTGGATGCAAAAGATCAAGTGGTAGGACGCGTGGCCTCGCAAGTGGCTATGTTCCTCATGGGTAAACACAAGCCCACTTACTCTCCGCATCTCGACAACGGCGACTATGTAATCGTGATCAACGCCGAAAAGGTGAAGCTCACGGGCAAGAAGTGGGACGACAAAGTATACATTCGCCACACGGGATTCGTGGGCGGCATCAAGACCCGCACGGCAAAAGAAATGCTCGCCAAAAAACCTGGCGACATTCTCCGCATCGCTGTGAAGGGAATGCTTCCCAAGAACCACCTGGCTCGCCGTCAGATCATGAAGCTCAAGATCTATACGGGCGACAAGCACCCACATGCGGTGCAAGAGCCTAAGGCGGTTAAGATCAACGCATCTGGAAAGGTGATTGGCTGATATGGCAGCTCAAACGACTCACGAAATTGGTAAGCGTAAAACCTCCCAAGCTCGCGTGTACCTGCGTAAGGGCACTGGCGTAATTACGGTGAATGGCCGTCCTTTCGAGGACTACTTCACCCGCATTACCAGCCGCCTCGTGGTGCAGCAGCCTCTCGTGCTCACCAGCAACGAGAAGACCTGGGACATTCTTGTGAACGTACGCGGCGGTGGACCTTCTGGTCAGGCCGGCGCTGTTCGTCACGCCCTGGCTCGCGCGATCCAAACCATCGACCCTGCCACCCGCGCAGTGTTGAAGAAGGAAGGCCTCCTTACCCGCGACTCCCGCGTGGTGGAGCGCAAGAAGCCCGGACGTCCGGGCGCACGTCGCCGCTACCAGTTCTCGAAGCGTTAATCTTCGAGCCTGGAAGGCAAAAGAAAACGGCTTTCGGAGCGATCCGAAGGCCGTTTTTGTTTGTGGGTCTGGGGAGGGGGCGCGAGGCGAATCAGGGCGCGCGAGCTTTCTTTGCAGGTTTTCCATCCTGACAGGTTGGTTCTTTCTCAACACGCCTGCAGGTGAGTTCTCAAAGTGATTTTTAGTCTACCCTGAAGTCCTTCCTGTTCAGGGCCGATAGATATTCTATGAGATCCCCCCTGAGCGTAGCAATTTTAGGTGCAACTCTATTCGGAGCAATAGGAGGTCTTGTTGTTGACTGGGATCATGCACCTAACTGGTCATTTTTAGGCGCAATTATATTTTTTGCTGGGACGATCTTTGTAAGGCGTCTGAAAAAGAAGAAAGGCGCTTCACCTGAGCTTACACCAGAAATTAGAGCTGTTTTTGATAGAATGACGGGAAAAAGCCCAGTCGGCGGTTTGGGCCCGTGCCCCACTTGTGGAGGCGTGCGAACTGAGAAAGATGGCCATATTTGTCGTTCATGCGTGGGGGTTCTGAGAAAGAATGCAAAGGGGCAGTCACGATCTGCTTCTGACCCCACCATAGAGCAGCCGCGTCTCACAATAGAGGGGACTATTTTGGATCTCATGAATGAAGACTTAGATGCGGCAAGGCGAGGCGAACGAATTGAAACGAGGCTGGCTCCTGAGAACCGATTAAAACTCAATATTCTGATTAAGTCGTTCCAAAAAGATCGCGCCATGTTGGTTGAGCAAATCAAATCGAGCTCAATTTCAGGTGAAGAAAAGAAGAAGGAAATCAAAAAAATTGAGGATGAACTTTCGGAGCTAATATTCACGCTGAAGCGTGAGTCAAGCGCCGAGATAAATGCGCTTTTCGAAACTATCCGGAATGTTAAGCCACAAGAATTCGCGCAGATTGAAAGAGAACTCTTAGAGTCTTTGCCCAAAAATCCCCTGAACAAAAGCTCGTTGAGCGAAGCAGAAGCGGTGGAAAAATTTGTGTTGGATCTATACAAGAAGCGACTGTCTGTTCCCGCCAGGGGTCCAGTGGTTCTCCTCATTGGTAGCAAAGTTTCTGCGAAGAGGGTCGATAGACTCTTAAATGGTGAACTCATAGCCGCTGCTGATGCTGTATTGTCATGCTTTGAGTTTTCCGCTCCGTGGGTTCAGGCGCGCCTACTTGAAGCCATTGAATCGGGACGAAATGTCTTTGTCTACCATGTCTATCGTCCTGTAGACGATGAGGGCTTGGAGCAATTTGAATTTGGTTCGGCAACTCTTACCGACCGAACCGTCTTAGAGCGTCTGGAATTATTTGCAAGACTTTTTAACGAGTTTAAAACATCCTCCGCCGTGAGATTTTTTGGCGTAATCGACTGGCTGGGAAGAGTTGAAAATGTGCCCCCGGAGAAAATTTTCTCTTTCTTTGAGCAACACAAAAGTTCTGGTAAAGACATTCTAAAGAAAGCGCTGGATGATTTGATGGAATTTTCAACTAAGACAAAGGCCTAAGCCTTTGTCTTTTCGATCTTGATTGTCAGTGCTTTGGGGGTGACGAGTCAAAGATGATTCTCGCGCGCCCAGGGCAGCATTCCACCAAAGAGTTAAGGTGGTGCCGCCCTCCTCTTCTTTCTACCGAACCGCTCCCGTCTGCCTCATGGCCTCATAGAGCGCGATGTGCACGGCGCCGGCGAGGTTCAGGCTGCGCACGATGTCGTTGCCGGGCATCGGGATGCGCAGGAAGTGCGAGTCGTCTTCGCCCTTATGGATTTCCTCGGAAAGGCCCGTCGTTTCGCGGCCAAAGATCAGCCAGTCGCCGTCGCGAAAGTCCGCTTCATAGAGCGACTTCTTCGCAAACTTCGTGAAAAACCAGAGGCGTGCGTCGGTGGGGAGCGAGGACCGGAACTCGCTCCAGCTCTTATGGATCGTTAGGTCCACGTGCTTCCAGTAATCGAGACCGGCGCGGCGCACGGCCTTTTCGGAAATGTCGAATGCGAGAGGTTCCACCAGGTGTAAGCGACACTTGGCGGCGATCGATAGGCGTCCCACGTTGCCCGTGTTGGGCGGGATCTGGGGCTCCACGAGCACGATGTTGAGGCTCATCGCGATTGTCGCTTTAGGGGCGGAGGTAGTTCAGCATGCGCGGGAAGGCGATCGTCTCGCGCACGTGGTCGAGTCCGCATACCCAGCTTACGGTGCGCTCCAGGCCGAGGCCGAAGCCGCCGTGAGGTACGCTGCCGTAGCGGCGTAGATCGAGGTACCACTGGTAGTCTTCGATCGGCAGCTTGTGCTCCACTACGGCCTTTTTCAGTGTCTCGTAGTCTTCTTCACGCATTCCGCCGCCGATCACCTCGCCGTAGCCTTCCGGCGCGATGAGGTCGCAGCCGAGTGCCACTTTGGGATTGGTGGGGTCGACTTTGAAGTAGAAGCTTTTGATCTGCTTCGGGAAGCGGTGGATGAAAACGGGTTTGCCGCCGAAAAGATCGCCGATCTTAGTCTCCTCGGGGGCGCCGAAGTCTTCGCCCCAGGGGAACGGGTGGCCGTTCTCATTGAGCATCTTGATGCAGTCGTCGTAGCTCACGCGAGGGAAACCACCCTTGGCGATTTCTTCGAGCTTGGCCACATCGCGCTGGAGCACTGCGAGTTCCGCGCGGTTGCGCGAAAGCACGTCTTTCATGATCGAGGTCACGAGGGCCTCGCCGAGGTCCATGTTTTCGTCGATATTCCAGAAAGCCACTTCCGGCTCCACCATCCAGAATTCGGTGAGGTGTTTGCGGGTCTTGGATTTTTCGGCGCGGAAGGTGGGGCCGAACACGTAGGTTTTTCCAAGGGCCATGGCCCCCACTTCGCCGTAGAGCTGCCCGCTCTGGGTCAGGAAGGCCTTTTGTTCAAAGTACTCCGTTTCGAAAAGCGTGCTCGTGCCTTCGCAGGCCGAGGGAGTGAGAATCGGAGCATCCATCAGCACAAAGCCGCGATTGTCGAAGAAGTCGCGAATTGCTTTGATGATGCTGGCGCGCACGCGCATCACGGCCACCTGTCGTGGGGTGCGGAGCCAGAGGTGGCGCTGTTCCATCAGAAACTCCACGCCGTGCTCTTTGTGGGAAATCGGGTAGTTGACCTCCGCTTTGTTCACGAGGCTTACGTGGTGAACGTCGAGCTCATACACGCCCTGGCGTTTCGGGTGGGCTTTCGCCTTTCCGGTAACGACGAGAGAGCTTTCTTGGGTGAGCTCGCCCGTGATGCGGAAGGTTTCGTCGTCGCAGGTTCCTTGAGCCACCACGCATTGAATCGTGCCTGCGGAGCCGTCGCGCATTTCGAGAAACCGGATCTTGCCGGAAGACCGGTGGTTGTAGAGCCATCCGCGGATGGTCACCACCTGATCCACGTATTGACTGATGTCGGAAATGCGGACGATCTTTTCCATAAAACCCTCAGTAGTTCGCGGCAAATTGCGTAAGCGTACGTACGGTGTGGCCCGTGCCGCCGTGTTTCGGATGATAAGGGGTCTTGCCTGAGCTCCAGGCTGTTCCCGCAATATCCACGTGAATCCACTTCACGTCTTTCTTGATGAAGGCCTTGAGGAAGGCGCCGCCCTTTTGGGAGCCGGCACCTTTTTCGCCGCCGATGTTTTTGATGTCGGCGATCTTGCTCTTAATGTCTTCCTCGTACTCGGGGAAAATAGGAAGCTCCACATAGCGCTCTTCGGTTTCGGCGGCAGCGGCTTTCCACTTGGCCATCGCGCCGTCGTCGTTACCCATGATGCCGGCGGCTACGCTGGAAAGCGCAAGCACTACGGCGCCCGTGAGGGTGGCCACGTCGATGAGCACGTCGGGCTCATAATCCTGCGCGTAGTCGATCGCGTCGGAGAGGATGAGGCGTCCTTCGGCGTCGGTGTTCTGCACTTCAATCGTTTTTCCGGCGCGGGTGGTGAGGATCGTGGAGGGCACGATGGCGTTTCCGTCGGGCATGTTTTCCGCCGCAGGCACTACGCACACGATGTGGTTGTCCACTTTCAGCTCGGCGGCAAGAAGCGTGGCTGCGATCACGTCGGCGCCGCCGCTCATGTCGTGCTTCATTTCTTCCATGCCTTGGCCCGGCTTAAGCGAGATACCGCCGGAGTCGAAGGTCACGGCCTTGCCCACGAAGGCGATCGTCTTCTTAGCTTTCTTCGGCTTGTATTCCAGCACGATCAGGCAGGGTGGGTTGATGGATCCCTGGCCTACGCCGAGGAGGGCGCCCATCTTTTCTTTCTCGAGAGTCTTTTTGTCGAGGATCTTGCAGGTGATGCCGTATTCTTTCGCCAGCTTTTGGGCGCGAGCGGCGAGCTCCATCGGATAAAGGTGGCTGCCAGGTTCGTTGGACAGATCGCGGGCGATTTTGAGAGCGCGATTTTCTGCATCGGCCACGGCCGCGGCCTTTTGAATCTTATCTACACCCTTTTTTCCGCCCACGTAGAAGGTGATGGTTTCGAGCTTTGGCTTCTTCTTGTCGCCGCTCTTGTAATGATCGAAGGAATATTGGGAAAAGAGCGCGCCCTGAGCGAGGGAGTGGGCGATCTTTTCGATGGAGAGATCTTTGTGAAGGTTTTTGTTGTCGAAGGTGTCGAGATTGAGGGCGGCCTCCGAGAGTTTTTCTCCTTCGAGTTTATGGGCGACATGGGCGCCGGCCTCGCGGAGGGTCTCGCCGGTCACCTTTTCCGGATTGCCGAGGCCCACGAAAAGGATGTGGGGGCAGCAGTCGTCGACCGAGCGCACGAAGTACTGGGAACCTTTTTTGGCCTTAAACACGTCGTCGGCGGCTAAACGGTCCAAAATTTCCGTGTATTCCTCGCGGGAACAGGTGAAGGAGTCCTTTTTACCGGGTACTTCCCACACGCCGATCACGTGGGTCTTCTCATCGGTTTCCTCGAACGCACTCACTTTCACATGGATTTTCATTCTGGGTCCTTTCGTTGACGGCTGGTGGGCCAAAAACCTAAAATAAGCAGGTGTTAAAGCGGTATTACCAAGTGTTCGGCAGCCTGCTGGTGGTCAGCGACGCCATCGGTCTCGTGGCCGCTTGGATTCTTGCGTATTACCTGCGCTTTTATACACAGATTGTACCCGTTACAAAAGGCATCCCCCCCTTCGAGCGCTACGTCACTTTGACCATTCCAGTGCTCCTAGTTTGGGTCGCTACGTTCTCTTGGTTTCAGCTCTACAACTCATCTAAAATTACGCGCCGCACCAACGAGCTGGGCGCCACCTTACGAGCCCATCTCGTGGCGATTGTGATCTTCGGCACGATCATCAACGGGTTTTCGGAGTATCGCTTCAGCCGCGTGGTGGTGGGCTACTTTGCGGTGATCTCGGGACTTTGGGTGCTGGGCACTCGGCTGGGGCTGCGGAATGGACTGCGTGCCCTTCGGCGACGCGGACGAGCTCTTACGAGCGTGGTGCTGGTGGGCGACGGAAAAAGCGCCTTGGCGATGGTGGACCGGATGCGAAGGATGCCTGAGCTGGGCATTCGGGTGCTGGGGTTCTTCACCTTGGATGGAAAGGCGAACGCCGCACTGCCCGCGCCGGTGTTGGGCCCTTATCGGGAGTTGGGCAAAAAGATCGCCGCCATTTCCGGGCTCGACGAAGTGATCATCGCCCTTCCTCGGAGCGACTCCGCTCTTCAGGAGGAGTTGCTTCAGTCGCTCGGCGACACCATGTTGCGCGTGCAGCTTGTGCCCGACGTCTACGATTACATAGTAGTGGGCTGCAGTGTGGAAGACTTCGACGGCGTGCCCGTGTTTGCCCTGAACGAGACTCCGATCAGCGGATGGGGGCGGGCCTTGAAGCGCGCTCTGGATGTGGCGGGAGCGGGATTGGCGTTACTGATGTTTTCCCCTCTACTGCTTACGGTGGCGATTTTGGTGAAGCTCACGAGCCGTGGCCCGATTTTCTACGGGCAGGAACGAATGAGCGTGGATGGGTCTACCTTCAAAATGTGGAAATTTCGCTCCATGAAGGTGGACGCGGAGAGGGAAACTGGCGCTGTGTGGGCCGTGAAGAACGACGATCGCCGCACGCCGATCGGGTCGTTTCTTCGCTCGACGAGCCTCGACGAGTTGCCGCAGTTCTGGAACGTTCTCGTGGGCGACATGAGCCTGGTGGGGCCGAGGCCGGAGCGCCCGGAGTTCGTGGGCAAGTTTCGCCACAACATTCCGGCCTACATGTTGCGCCACAAAGTGAAGGCGGGGATCACGGGCTGGGCCCAGATCAACGGCTGGCGGGGCGACACGAGCCTGGAAAAGCGAATCGAGTTCGACCTCTACTACATTCGCAACTGGACGCTGTTCTTTGATCTGAAGATCTTGTTCCTCACTCCTCTAAAAGGATTCGTGAATAAGAATGCCTACTAAAGGGCTTAAAGCATTGTTGCCGAAATGGATTGGACGTCCCATCCCGTGGACGATCTATCGCTATATAGTGTCTGAGGTTTCGCGGCCCTTCCTGGGGGCGGCCGCGTTCTTTTTGTTCGTGCTTTTGATGTTCCAGGTTGTCCGTTTGGCGGACTTCTTCGTGATTCACAACGTAAGTGGCTTCTCGATCCTGTCGCTGATGGGGTATCTCTCGCTCACATTTGTGCCGGTGATTATTCCGATCGCGTTCCTCCTGGCGGTGTTGCTTGGATTTGGGCGGCTGTCGGCCGATGCGGAGGTGATGGCGATGCGAGCGGCCGGGATGTCGGTGAACTCGCTCCTGGTGCCCGTGCTTTTGCTCGGTGTGGTGGTGATGGTGGTGAACATGGCGGCCAACGCCTATTTCGTGCCGTTCGGGTCGCGAAGCTTTCGTTACGAACTCTTTCGGATTTCCAACACGAAGGCGATCGCCACGATTCACGAGGGAACTTTCACGGAAGGTTTTTTTGATCTCGTGTTGTATGCCGACAAGGTCAACTCCAAGGACAGCTCGATGGAGCGCGTGTTGATATACGACGAGCGCAGTAAGGAGTCTCCGCCTGTTACGGTTGTGGCCAAGACTGGGCGCATACTTCCTAACTTCCAGGACACCCGTGGTATCCCAGGCCTCGTGATGCGCCTCTTCGACGGCGCTCTCCATAGGGGCAATCAGGGTACCGGAGTGTATGAGATGACGGAATTTTCCCAGTTCGACATCTTCCTGCCGATCGAGACGGCTAAGGTAGTCGGAGTGGAGCAGCCGAAGACGATGGACATGAATGCTCTCGTGGAGGGGATCAAGCGTCATCAAGAAAAGCAGGCGACTAAAGATGGGTTGGTGGCGTGGGAGTCGAAAGAACTGCAGGACTATCGAATCGAATACTGGAAGAGAATCGTCCTGTCTGTGGCGTGCGTTCTATTTGCCATTCTCGGCGTGGCGTTTGGCGTGGTGAAGACTCGTTCGGTGCGATCCAACTCGTTCCTCATTTGTTTACTCGTGTTGCTGGGCTACTGGGGCTTGTTTCAGGCCGGGTACTCCATGGCCGACGCCGGGAAAGTCTCGCCGCCACTGGCGATGTGGGCTGCAAATGTGCTTTTGCTTGTGGTGGGCGTGGTGATGCTGCGAAGAGTGTCGCGGTAGGGGTCTGAGCTGATCATTGGGGCTGGTTTATAAATCGACCAAGTTTAAATTCCTCGGAAAGGCCGCCGTTCCAGGGGCTTCTGGGTAAACAAGAATCCTGACAAATCTTTGACAATGCCGTGTAAATACCGCTCGTGGATCAACGGGATTTGTGGATAAGCCTGGCACTTGCGGAGGTCAGTGTGGACAAGCGCGCCGCAGAAAATATTTCCCCAATGATTTCAGCGTGTTAGCGGTGTGGATAAGTTCTTACAAGATGTGGATAACTGTGTGTAAGAAATGGGTGTCAAGCCGTCTTGATGGCGTGTAAGAAAAAGTTAGGGCCCTTTGGGGGGGGGCATGCGCGCCGCGCCGTTAGTCCTTCTTTTCTTCTGGCTTGGGATCGTGCGCTTGTGGGGGAAAGAGCGGAAGCGGGTGGTTGGCGGCTTCGCTGCTAGGCAGCACAACGCTTTTGCTGCGATCGGCGGTCATCAGGCTCTTCATTTCTTGGCCATTGAAGTTGGCCTTAATGGCGCCCAGGTTGCCGGAGAAGATCTTGATAACCTTATGGGCTCGAACCCAGATGGTCTTTTCCTTGCGAAGCATCAAGTCTTTGATTTCACCTGTGTCGGCCTGAAAGCGCAGCCAAACGTCTTCGGTGGCGGTGAGTGAAAGATTGTAGGTCTTGGGGGTGTTGTCGGGCTCCGCAGCGGGAGTGGGGGCTGGTGGCGTGGCCTGTTTGGTCTCGGTCTTCACTTCGGCCTTCCCGTCGGTCTTGGTTTCCACGGGTTTGGTGGCCTCTGCTTTCACGGCGGGGGGCGCCACCACCGGGGTAGATACAGCATCACCTGGCGTGGGAGCCGGCGTGAGCGCGGCCACTTGAGCGGCGGCCTTGCGGCGTTCGCGTTTTCCCTTCAGCACAAAATAAGTTCCGGCGCTGACGATCAAGGCCCCCACGAGCGAAACGATCAAAAGCAGCTGCCGTTTTTCTTGGTAGCGTTCTTTTACATACAGGTAGTGCGACCGAAGCGCGGAACGCTTCACGTTGGAAGCTGTGGCCAGGTGATGCTGGTAGCGCAGCATGAGATCCTGAGGGTCCACGCTCACATACTTGGCGTAGGCCTGGAGGTATCCGCGCACGAAGGCGGGCGCCGGAAGCGAGCCATGGTCATCGTCTTCCAGGGCTCTGAGCATCTTCATACTGATGCGAGTGGCGTAGGAGATCTGCTCTAGGGAGATGCTCCGCTTAACGCGTTCACTCTTGATATAATTTCCGAGGGTCTCGTGCGGTTGTTCCATTTTTCTTTCAATTCATGAGGGCAAGGTTTTGCTCCGCCTTCCGGGCAAACTCAGAGTCGGGGAAAAATTGAATGATCTCCAAATACTTGGAACGGGCCTTCTCCATGTCTCCGATTTTTATGTGTAAAGAAGCGATTTCGAAGTGCGAAGCCACATCGGAGAAGCAAGTGCCCTTCACTGCATTACGGAATGAGGTTTCCGCCTCACGGTATTCTCCTTTGCTCTTTTGGAGCATGCCGAGTTGGGCCCATGTGGGGCAGTAGGTGGGGTCGAGTCTCGCGGCACTCATAAATTCGTTTTCCGCGCCCAACGTATTTCCTTTTTTCAGATAAACCAGACCAAGATTGTATCGAACTTGGAACATTTTTAAGTAGGCCACATCTTCCAGTACTGTCCGGAACTCTTTTTCGGCTTCGCGAATCTTGCCGTTTTGTAAGTGAAAAGAACCTAGATTCACGCGAGCATCACTGAAACCAGGATTCAGCTGTATCGCCTTCTTCCAGGCCGTTTCTGCGCGCTTCCAGTCCTGTTGCGTTGCAAAGGCTAGACCGAGGTTGTTCCAGGCTTCGTGCGATTTTGGAAGATGCCTTGTGGCCATGGTGAGCGTGGTAATCGCCTGGGCGGAGTCGCCCTCCATCAGCATCTGAGTGCCGTTGGAGAGATAAACTTCTCCCATTTTTTCTTTTTGGCGAGCTGCCTTGGATCCGGCGCAGCCGGAAAGAATCAACGCACAGCAAACGAGGCCAAACCCGGTGAATCGAATGAGTTTTTGCATCTAGGAGGATCGTAACGAAGACGGGGAGATAGTTCAACCGCTCTTGCGGCCATTGAGAAGTGCTTCCACCTTGCGCTCAATCTGGGACGCTTTCTCTTCCTTGCGCATTTCTCGGTACTTCATCGAGAGGTTTCGAAGTTTCTTCACGGTGGCGCGCAGATCCGATTCCACGGGTTTTTCCAGGGCCATAAACTTCACGCCGATGCCCTTGGGATGGGTCACGCCGCCATCGGTGCGCCAAACCACTTTGCCCTGACAGGCAAACTGACGGTCGAAGAGAGAAAATTTAACGTTCAGGGTTTGATCGATCTTGAACGATGCCTTCACCTTGATGAAACAGCCGGAGGCGCTCACGTCCATGATTTCGCCTTGGTAGAGGTGGTCGGCGCTGGTCATCTGGGTGGGGACGCTGATTTTGTAGCGGGGATCGCTCTCCCACCAGGCGATTCGCGGGCTGAAGTAGGGCACGCGCAGTTCGCGCCGGAGAAACCAAAGCAGTCCCAGGGTGGTAAGAGTGGCCAGTGCCACGGGAATCTCCACGTTCGGGCGCTCCGCATATCGGTAGGCGACATGAACCTGTTCGAAAAGCACGAACACTGAGTGGGTCACATAGAGATGCCAGGCAAATGGTTTCATGTGCAGCAGCGCTAGGCCGGTTCCCAGAGCAAAAAGCGAATGCACGATGTAGGGCCACGTGAAAAACATCCAAGCCATTTTCGAAAGGCTGAGGTTGTAGAAGGTGGCAAGCACGAGGATGTAGGTGCCCGGAAAGCTAAGCAGGGCGTAGCCCAGGAACTTCACATAACGTGGCTGAATTGATTCTGAGTGTTGCACGAGCTTCGGCCTCTCCCCTTTTTCTCATCGGAAGCGGCCGATGCCAAGGTGAGGGAGAAGTGTAGGACGAGCCGATACACGGTGGCGGGTATTGCTCGCGGTCTTGTCTTAGTCCGCGAGGCGAATGATCCGGCCTTCTGTCTGTCGGCTAGGCGTCGGTGGCTCATGGTTCGGCCAGCCGACCGTGAGTCCGCAGATCAGCTTCCAGTTCCGCTGGGTGACGCCGAGGAACTTGCGCACGTCGCTCTCGATCTCCAGCGGACTTCCAAGAATGCAACTCCCGAGGCCCTCGCTTTGAGCGGCGAGCACCATGTTGTCCACGGCGAGATACACATTCCCCATCTGGGTTTGCGGATGGTCCTGATCGTTGAGATCGGCGAACGCAATGACCACCACCGGTGCATCGCCCATGGTGAAAAAGAAACGCTCCGTGAATTTGTAGAGACTCGGCTTGAGGCGTTTTTCGAGATTGTCTTTGATCGAGAGCCAGCTCTTCTGGGAGAGGGAGAGGTATTCGTCTCTCTTCCGGCCGGAGAGAACAAAGAATCGCCAGTTCTGCTGATTCTTACCCGATGCGGCCCAGAGACCCGCTTCGAGCACGCGATCGAGCATTTCCGGGGGAATGGGCTTTCCCTGCACGTAGCTGCGGATGCTGCGACGGGAGCGAATCAGGTCGTAAATCGAGCGTTGGTCGGCGGCCATGGCGCGTTTATACCACGAGGGTCACGGACCCGTGTAGATCAGTCGGGTTTCTTCGGAAAGAATTGAGGCAAGATTTGAGTCGGATGCTCGGAATTCCGATGAGAAGAGGCATGAATTTCTTTCGATTTGTACGCGAGCCCCTCTATCGAATCGGTGAGCTATTGGCTCGGCCCAAGGGCGTGGACTGGCGGGAATACGTGCGCCGCGGCCGCATGGTGGATTTTGCCATGCTGTTTTTTTTAGTGGCGGTGATCGCGCTCGGATTCACCGCGCCGATCAAAAAGTTTTTTGAAGAGGCATTCGCGTCGCGGCCGGCTTTGGAGATCCCCCGCGCCGATTGGATGGTGGTTTGGGATGGCGGACCGGAGTGTGGCGGTGGCGCGAGTTGTTACGCTTCACCCGTGAGTTCGCCGCTGCGAACGGCCAAGGCTTCGTTGGCGGATAAGGATTTCACAATGCGCGCCCGTGCCGCCCAGGGCACACGCTTCTGGGCGGGCTATTGGCTCGACGGATCGCGCTGGCGCGGACCGTTTGGTGGCGAGGCCTGGGACGTGGTGGTGGGTCACATCAATGCGACCTATCGGATTTACGTGAACGGGGACATTCGCCGTTCTGGTGACGGGAATGATTTCCTTCCTGTTTCTTTTGCTTTGACTCCTGCCGACTGGGCTCGCGCGAGCGGTGTGCTCGTGGCGGTGGAGGTTACGCATACTTTGGGATCCGCGTGGCCGCTGGCGGTGGGTGCGCCCTATCCCACTGGAGTGTTTTCTCAGCAGGGTGCGAAGGATTTTAGAAACTTGTGGGTGACCACCACGATTGCGCGGCCCTTGGCCTTTGGGATCACGGGTCTGGTGGTTTTCGCAGTGTTCTTGTTTTTGTGGGCGAGCGTACCCGATCGGGCGGAGTATCTGGCGTTTAGCTTGTTTGCGCTTTGCTTGTGCGCGATTCAGATCATGCATTGGGGCGTGGTGAAGTGGACGATGTCGATTTCGGATTTCTACCTCACGGATCTCGGGCTCAGGTTTTCAGAAGGAGTTTTGGGTGCGGTTCTTGGTCTTGCTTATGCCCGAGCGAGGAAAGATACAGTTTATTGGGTCTTTGGTGTGGGGCTCATCGCCTTCACGGTGGCCTATCGATCGGCCACACAGGGGAGCGATTTCTTTTTCCTGAGCGCTCAGTTAGCGAAGTGGCTTGTGCCTTTCATGTATTTTGTAGGTGCGCTGGCGTGCTTTTCACAAGCAGAATTTGTAAAGCGCCTGGCATTGGGTCGGGGTGGTGACCGCAAGATGGAATTGCGAGCCAAGCGGACGGTGCAATTTGGGGTTGTGTTGGGGTTTATTTTCGGAATGTATTTGATTCAAACTGGGCTCCTTGGAAATGGTTTGATCGGATTGCAGGCAGTTTATCACCGGCCTCTGCAGTTTTTGCTGGTTGCCATCTTGGGCGCCTTTATCTTTCGCGACTATCGCGAATTCGATTTCGTGCAAGAAACTTTGGTGGGCTCCCGCTTTCACGATCCGATGGCTAAAGAGCAGCGCGTGTTCCAAGGAATTTTGCTTCATGTGGATTTGAAAGCTTCGAGCAGGCTCTATGATGTGAGCGCCGAAAAAGGCCTCGCCACAAAACTTCCCACTCGCTGGTGTGAGGCGGCCACCGGGGTGATGAAGGCCCATGGCGGTGAGCACATTTCGAGTGGCGGTGATTCGTTTTTTGGATTTTTCCCCGGTGAGTCGGCGCAGGTGTTGACTAAGGCGCTCGATGCGCTCCAGGCGATGGAAAAGATGGGCGTGGAATTTGAAAAGGAATCCGGCGCGCCCATTCATTTTCGGGCAGCCCTCGTAGCGGGCGGCATTCATCCCATCTATAAAACCGTTTCTGGAAAGCGCTTCGAGGATTTTGAAGATGCGCCGGGAGAAACCGGGTTTAAAGATGTGGCGCGAATTTTGGAATGTGAAAAGGCTCTCTGCGAGAAGTCAAAATCTGTGCTTGTGCTGGAAGAGAAACTCGTCTTTGGGGCCAAGGGAAGATTTGAGCTTCTTAAAAGAGAAAAGGCCTCGGTGCGCGATGTGGGCACCCGAGACCTTTTCTTTTTCGAACTATCCGGCCAAGTAAAGACCGGAAAAATTTCCGCCTAACTTATCGGCAGCCGTTTTCTTCTCCGCAATCTGCCTGCGCTTGGTTAGCGGAGATTTCCACCTTCACGGTGTAGTTAGCGGCGAACCAGATTCCAGCGAGTACCATTACAGCGGTGATGATCTTCTTCATGGGTTGGGTCCTTCTTACTTTGTTTGCTGCTTACGTACCGCTTTGTTTGCAAAGAGGTATCGCAACAGCGGGGCCAGTTTTAACGCGGTGCGAACCCCTTGTAAATACTCAATTGCTTTACACTGTTACTGTCGAAAATCTTTACGCTTCGGCCCTGTAGATCCGGCTGACACACGAAAAAACAGCGTGATTTCAGGCATATAAGACCAGTGTAGATCTCTCGGCCGGTGGCACGGGGTTTGGCAAATGCTCCTGTTAAACCTGGCCGACTTGAGCGTTCGGGAGGGGGAAGGGGTGAGGCGCTAGCCGGGTAACTTATTGAAATCACGTTCCGCTCGAATGAGCTGCCACCAAAGGCCAAGGGCGGCAAACCAGGGGAGGTAACTATAGATGAGATAGAAAAGTTTCTTGGTCACTCCGAGCTGGGCTACCGAAAAAATCTCCACGGGTCCCTGCACAATAGGGATCAGCACCGGGATCAGAATCAAAGCAGCGAGAAGGTGCCTGGCGGTGCCAACGGAATTTTTCAAAACCCAGGCTGCCACCGGAAGCAGAAGGACGAAGTCGTAGGACTTGAGGCGGGGAACCAACAAAATCCAACCGAGGAGGACTAACGCCACACCCAAGTGCGGAGACGTTTCCAAAGTCTGAGACCGGCGGAGGCGATGAACTGTGAGCCCCGCAATGGGTAACGAAAAAACTGCATATAGAGCTACGGGAAACCATCCACTGAGTTGTTTCCAAGCTTCTGGCACTACGGAGATGTTTTTCCATTGGTCAAACGCGTCGGAACAGAGTGCGAAAAGGGAAGGAGCTAAAATTCCTCTTTCGAGGGCCGCGCGTTGCCGAACTTCATGCAGGAACAACTGGAACATTTCCGGCCAGAGCAGCGCGTTTGCCATGATCACCAAAACGAAGGCCGTGACGCCACCTATGGCGGGTCCCCACTTTGGCTTTTTCGGCACAAAAATAAGAAGTGCCAATAGCAGAATTGGTTGCAGCTTCACAGTGGCTGCGCACCCTATCAAGAAAGCACTCGTCCAGAATTTCTCGCTCCATATTAGCCGAATGGCCCACCAGAGAAGCGCCCAGAGAATGATCGAAGTGTTTCCGGAAAGTAGATCGGAGAAAAGTGCGGAGTTGAAACCGAGCACTAGCACGCAAAGATCCAGGGTCGATGATCGGTCGAATCGATGAAACACCGTAGCCGATTTCCAGAAGAGGGCGAAAAACAGACCTTTGATCGCGATCCAAAGCGCCGCCGCCACGGAAAAGGATACGAATGAAAGTGGGGCAAAGACCGCCGCCAGAAAGGGAAGATAAGTGAAGGTGAGAAATTCAGCGGGACGATCGATAAGCCCTGCGGTGATCAGCTGTTGAAAGTCGTAAGGGTTTAGGCCATTGCGCCACGCAAGCCCCGCGCGATAGAAAACCAAGAGGTCCCACTGAAAGCCGTGGGGGCGTAAGAGGGCAACGAACAGCACCGTGCCGAGAGAGAGAAGAATCAGAGCGAGATTCAGCGGATTTTTCATTCCACCGTGGCCACGACGAACAGGCTTTGACCCAGGGGAAGGCCTAATTTTTCGGTCAGGAAGTTGTCTACCGGGCGCAGCACGGGCACCAGCGCGTTGAAGGTTTTCAAAGGAACCGGATCAAATTTCCGGCGTCGCAGAATTTTCGTGGTGACGATCCAGCCCGGCACGCTTACTGCGTTGAAATAGCGGGCGCACTTCACATTTTCCGGCCGCACCCCGGCCTTCCGCAAAACCTCAAGAAACGATTTCTTCGAATAGCGGCGGTGGTGCCCGAACACTTCGTCGAGAGTGCCGAAGGCCCACTGGTGAGCGGGCACGAAGGTGAGGATTCGTTTTGGGCCGGGAGCTTTCGAGGCTCGCAACAATTCCACAACCTCTTTCATCGCGGTCACATCGTCGGCGATGTGTTCAAAAACATTGAAGCTCACCACGGTGTCGAAGTCGCATCCCTGAAGTTGGCTGCTCACTGGGTGTGCGAGGTCGAGGGGGGCCACGCGCACTCGCCCGTCGTTCACGGCGGCCATTCCAAAAGAGGCTTCCACCGTTTCTTTCAACATTCTCAGGAGCGAGGTGTCGGCCTCGGAAAGCACGAGGAGTTCCCGGGCCGGAAGGTGAGCGCTCATGTTTCCGATCCCGGCCCCGAGTTCAAGGATGCGCCGCCCAATGTGAGGCATCACCAGGTCGCGGATCCATCCATTGTAGTTATGGGCCTCGGCCAGGGCGGAAAGTTCGAAGGGTACGGTCGATTGGGGCATTCAAGGGTTATATCTGGCGCGGTTGCTTTGCTCAATCTGTGACCCTTCGCTATAACCATTCCCATGGCAGCTCCGATTCCCAACAGTATGTTCATGCTCGACATCGAGACCACCGGAATTGACCCGGCGCACGAGGAGGTGCTGCAGATCGCTTTGGTGGAGATGAAATTCAAGGACGGAAAGTGGGAGGCGGGCCGAGAGTTCAGTCTTTTTCAGGGGACGTCGAGAAAACCCACCACCAAGTTCGCTCAGGATCATATGAAGGAGATCTATGAGCGATGCAACAAGGAGCCACGCCTTTCGTCGGACGAGGTGAGGGCGCGTATTCTTCAGTTTTGTGCCGATGGCGGTTCGCGTCCTCCGAATATTTTTTTCGCAGGATGGAACGCCGGGATTTTCGACATTCCGTTTCTCGCCCACCACGGCTACATCGTTCCCGCTCGTTACGAAAATGACAAGCTGGTAGGCGATTGCCATTATCGCGTTTACGAAATCAGCGGCGCCCTGCAGTTGGCGGCGAACGTGAAGGGTCATAATGAGATCAACAAACTTCTCAAGGAAGCGGAGAAGCTGGGACCGAAAATCGAAGGCACTCGACACGAGGCGGTTTTCGACTGTTACCGCCAGATTCATCTTCTCAATGGTTTGATCCAAATTCTCAAGGTCGAATGAATTCCTACGCGGTTCGCTGGCAGAGGCTGGTGGAGTGGTTCCAGCGCCACGAAAAATTTCTGGAGCTCGCGGGATTCGGGCTGGGTTGCGCATTTCTCGTATCGCGCTGGGTAGACATTTTCATTATCTCTCCGGATTCGGCCCAATATCTCACCGCCGCGATGAATCTCGTGGATCACGGTACGCTCTTTATCTGGACTAACTGGCCTTCCTATTCCTACCTGCCGGAGCGGGAGATCTATGCGATCTATCCCCCAGGATTCGCCCTTTATTTGGCCGCATTTTACTTTTTTATTCGCGATTCGATGGCGAGCGCCATGGTGGCCCAATCGGTAGCGATCATTCTGTTCTGTTGGATGGTGCGGGAGGCGGGGCTTCGGCTTGGCCTGAGTGCGCTGGTTCGTCTTGGGGTGCTGCTTTTTTTGTGTGTGTTTCCCACCTACGTCTACATGTTCCCTTCCTTGCTCACGGAAACGCTGTTCACCGCGCTTTCGTTGGGGGTGTTTATCAAATGTTTCGACCTGCGGGATCGCGGCTGGAACCGCAGAGACGCGTGGACGGCATGGATCCTTCTTTTTCTTGTGTCCTCGGTTCGATGGAACGGATTGGCCAATGCGGTGTTTTTTCTTTTCCCTTTGTGGAAATTCGCGAAGGAGCGTGGCTGGATCGGCGCCGGGCTACGGCTCGTGCTCACGGGATTCGTGGGAATCGCGCCGGTAATTCTGTGGATGATTCGAAACCGACTGATGACTGGAAAAAACGCCGGGCACTATCAGCCCACGTTTTTTCTGTGGGATCGGTTGTGGACACCGTTTGAACACACGCTCCAACGCTGGGGTTTGGGTAGTGTTTGGTTTCTTGCCGCCGTTTCCGCTTTCTCGCTGTGGCCTCTAATTGGGGGGCGCGTAAAGCCTTGGTTTGCGGTGGCCGGGCTACTTGGGCATTTCTCCGTGATTTATCTATTAACACTGATGTTCGCCGTAACTCCTCTTGATGATCGTTACATCGGCTCCACTTATCTCTTTCTGATTTTTCTCCAGGCGATGGCGTTGCAACGATTGGCCGATAAAGTGGAGGCGGCTCATGCAAAGACGGCGCTCGGTCTCGTGCTGGCGGCAATGGTTGCGCTTCTGCCCATGAAAATCATCCGCAGCTTCGGCGACTGGAACCGCCCGCCTCATCAAGAGCTTTGGCAAAGAATCAAATCCCGTGACTGGTTTCAGGGCTCGACCCATTTCTACACCGACGACGACTGGGTTCATCAGGTGTTTGCCCGGATGCCGCAAAGAATCGTTTTCGACGAGGTGGTGAAGACGGCACCCCACCGCATTGCAGATTTTTGGAATGTGGGTACGCGCCCATTTTGGATCACTCGTGTGGGCACTCCGCTTCACGGCCACATGGAAACAGTGGAACGAAAGCGTTTGCCCCGGCTCCAGCGGGAAGAGTGGAACGGATACGTGGTGTACTGGCTTACTTCAGGCGCCGCTGGCCCTTGATGGCTCCGTTTGCGTGAAGAGCTGGAATCCACGCTGGAATTTGCCGAAGTGCGAGACTGAGGAACGTAAGAAACAGGGCGCCCATTAAGGCCTGAAAAATCAGGGCGAGAAGGGCCAGGGAAACGTAGGTGGCCCAACCGGGAACTGCGAGATCCGTTAGAGCCCTAATTCCTGCGACCACGAGCATCGCTAAGGCGCCCAGTCCGGCGAGCGATCCGAGAAATAGAAGCGCACGCGTAAGAACGGTTTCAGAAAATACGCTGATGGCGCTGAGCCCGTGAAGCACGAGGGAGACGTAATTCATCTGAGAGCGTCCGTCGATTCTGTGTCCTCGGGCCACGCCAACAGAGTGAATGGGAGTGCGGAGGCGGGTCACGGCCGCGGCGATGTGGCTCCCTGTGTGCTGGGAATGCAGGAGCTGGTCTGCCATGGCGGCGGGAATCAACATGAAATTTCCGAAGTTGATTTTTCGCCCCGTGGCCAGACGGAAGATCCACTTGTACACAAAGTAGCTCAGGCGAAAGCTAAGGCCCTCGGAGCGCTTGGTCCTGCGGGCGACCACAATCTTGTGGGGGTTCGAAACATGAGCCGAAACCAAAAGCGGAATATCTTCCGGAAGATCCTCGCCGTCGCCATCCATTAAAATGAGGGCGTCGAAGTCATTTCTCGTGGCAGCTAAACCCATTCCGCAGGCGAGAGCCCGTTGATGTCCGAAATTTGCTACGAGGTCCACCACTTCTACGCTGCGTAGATGCGACCACACGCCTTTGGGTTGCACGGTCTCGGTGGATGCATCGTTGACCACGGTGACGTGAATTTCCTCATTCTTCATTTTTTCCGCTACCAGATCGATTCTCTTCAAGAGAGCTTCCAGCGATGGGCCATCGTTATAAGTGGGGAGCACAAGGCGAATTCGGGAAATCATTCGGAAATTCCTCGGCACAGGTTGTTGAGGCGCTCAAATGGCTCAGGATCATGGGGGAGTCGCTCATCGCATCCTGGCACGGTGGTAAGACTAATGGAGTTTCTTTTGCTAAACCGCGAAAGATCTTCTGGAACATTCTTCCCGATTTTCCAGGCGCGCGTCCCCATTTCAAACAACGCAAGAACGAGCAGGAGATGAGCGATCTTTAGGCGAGGGCTTCGCGTAGCGAGCCAGGCCGAAAGCTGCGAGATCCCCAGGAAGTAACACCAGGTGAGGGATGGGATGAGATAAGTTACGTAGCGGCTGCCCCAGATTCCGTTGGCTGCTCGGGAAGCAAGAAAAAGCATCAAGGTAGAGGCCAAGTGAAGCCACACAAAGCACCAGGTTTCCACAACGCCGCGAGTGTGGCGGCGCCACCAGGGCACCAGGAAGAGAAGCAGGGGTCCCGTTACATAGACGCCTGTGAATCGGGAGTGATGGAAGCTCTTGGCGAGAAGCTCCTTCACCGACTCGAAATACATCTCCCAGGTGGGAGGCGAGAAGTTCGCCTTGTCCATCCTCAGAAGGTAGTAGCCGATGAGGAAGACCGTGACCGCGCCTATCGCGACGGCTTGCGCCCATTCCACTCGCTCTTTGCGAATCAGTTTCGAAAATACCAATAGCCCAAGCCCTGATCCGATCTGAATCAGAGAGGCATAGGTGGTGAGGGCAAGCAGGGCGCAAACAATTCCGTAGCCCCACCACTCGCGGCGAGAGAGGCCGGCCGTAACCGAGCGCCAAAACAACAGAAAGTGCACCACGCTCAGCGAAGCCCAAAGCGGATAAGCCCGAGACTCAATGGCGTAGATGTGCATGAAGCTGTGGCTGTGCAGAAAGGTGGCGGCACCGGCGGCTATGCCGAGCGCGGGCCAAAACGACAGGCCTGGGATTCGCTCTTTCAATTCTCGCAGCACAAACCAACCTGCCGTGACCGATGCCAGAGCCCAATACGTTGCCGGCAGAATCCGAAAAAATAACCGAAGATCCCACCAAAGTTGCGGGCGGTCGCCGGCGGCGAGCAGCCAAAGACGGTCGAGAATGTAGTGAAGGGGGCTCTTGCTGGCCTGTCCGCTGGGAGCGCCTTTTACGATCAGGTCCCACAAGCTCGACGCCTGGGTGTAGTGAAGGCCGTCCGTTTCGTCCATCCAGAAAACTTTTCCCTGGGACGAAAGCCAATAGCGGACGCAGAACAAAAGAAACAGAAGAGTTCCCGCGAGAGCGGTGGCAACTTTCTGAGTGCGCGGCGAAATCATCGCGGGCTGGAGCCCCAGCGAATGCGGAAGAAGCCAACGAGCGTCATTCGGAGCAGCACCAGTCCATGACGGAATCGGTGAATGTTCGTGGAGCCGTAGGTGCGCGCCAGGTATCTGATCGGCATGTCCACAACGCCGAGGCCCAGCGTGCAGGCCGGGAAGATAATCTCGAAGTCACCGAACGGATCGAAATCGCCGAAGTCGCGGCGCCACTGTGTCATTCGCGAATAGTCGGAACGGCTCATGAGCTTCGTGCCGCAGAGGGAATCGCCGAGTGGGGTATCAAGTACAAAGCTCAGGGCGCGGGCGAAAAAAAGATTTCCCAGATGGTTCAGGAAGCGCATCGCCTCGCCCTCCATCGGATAAACAAGTCGATTGCCGTTAATGAAGTCGCCGAGGCCGGAGCGCCAGGCGTCGTAGAAGCGGGGGAGAAGCTCTGGCGGCATGGTCAGGTCTGCGTCGAGAATCGTCAGAAGATCGCCGGTCGCCTTCGAAAAGCCGAGTCGAACCGCATCGCTCTTTCCCTTTCCGGTCTGACGATGGGCCTGAAGCGTGAAGCGATCTTTCCATGCTTCCACCACGCGCTGGATCTCTTCCCAGGTTCCGTCGGACGAGTGGCCTTCCACAAAAATTACTTCGATCTTTGCTTCGCCGATCCGGGGAATTCGCTTGAGCGCGTTCTCGATGTTTCCCTTTTCATTGCGAGCTGGAATTACAATCGAAAGTGACGGCCATTTTTCCGTGGGAGCTACAGGGCGAAGAATGAGAACTTCAGCAAATCCGAACCAACGCAAAACTGGTGTTGCTGCCAGTAGTCCGTTGATCCACCCGCCAACGCCGCCCAGGGAGAACGGGAAATAAACTGCCGGACGGGCGCGAACCACTTCAAATCCGGCCAAGCCGGCGATGTTCTGTAGATTGCGATTGGTGCAGAACGTGGTGGGAAGCTCCGCGGTGCGCAGGCCCACGCGGTTCGCAAAACGATAAAGCCCGCGGAGATAGGAGTTATAGAAAACCACGCCCACCCGGGTGGAGCGGGAGCATTTCTCTCGCACCGAGCGTAGCAGACCCTCGATGTCGTAGTGGTGATTGAGATTGCCGTTTATCAAAACAAGCGTTCGCTCGTCTTGCTCGTTTGTCAGCGATGAAAGAATGTCCACGCGTGCCACAGACGATGCGCGCGGATGGTTTAAAGCTTGGAGTAGCTCGCCTTGATCATCGGGCCGGGGAGCGAGCTGAATCACTCGATCAAAGTAGCGTGCGGTGCGGGATATTTCGCTGGCCAGAGTTTTCAGAATAAACGGACGACACGCCGCACGATAAAGCGCGCCGATTGCAGTGCCCTTTTGTTGCCAAGTCTGTGGTTGCGCAGCCATGGCTATCTATATAGAACGGGATTTCGATTATGTATATCCTCGGTCTTTCCAGCTATTCCCATGAGTCCTCTGCCGCGCTACTCCGCGACGGAAAGCTGATCGCGCTTGGCGAGGAAGAGCGTTTTAATCGAGAGAAACACACCTCGAAGTTTCCCGAGGGGGCCATCCAGTTTTGCCTAGACCAAGCGGGGATCACGATCGATCAGGTGGATGCGTTTACATTTTTCTGGAAGCCGGTGAGGGAGATCACAGGAAATGTGAGCCACGTGGCAAAGTTTTTCCCGCGTAGCTTGGGACTGCTTACGGCGCCTTCTGGCGGCGAAGACTATTCTTTCACTCAGCGTGTGATGGCGATGCAGAACGTCGGTCGCGACATCCAGGCTCGATTCGGTCTCTCCACCCAACCCAAAGTTCATTTCGTAGAACATCATCTTTGCCACGCGGCGAGCGCATTTTATCCGTCGTCCTTCGAAGAAGCGGCCATTCTCACGATCGATGGTCGCGGGGAATCTACGAGCACGATGTTGTCGGTGGGGCGCGGAACTCAAATTGAGAAAATTCGCGAGATCAAGGTGCCCCATTCGATCGGGCACTTGTATGCGTCGCTCACCAATTATCTGGGATTTCGTCCCTTCCACGACGAGTGGAAAGTGATGGGGATGAGCGCCTACGGAAAGCCTACCTTTGTGAAGGCCTTTGAGGATGTGGTCCGCCTCACCCCCGACGGTGGGTATGAATTGAATCTCGACTACTTCAACTTCCACGTGAAGGGGCAGAGTCAGTGGTTGGGTGAAAAGTTTTTCGAAAAGTTCGGCCCGAAGCGCGAGCCAAAGAGTGAATACACACAGCATTACTACGACGTTGCCTATGCGCTTCAGAAGCTGGTGGAGAAAGTGGGCGTGCATCTCGCTAACCACCTCTATGATCGCACTCAAATGCCGAACCTCTGCATGACGGGCGGTGTGGTTCTCAATTGCCTGATGAATCGCGAAGTGGTGCGGCAGACGAAGTTCAAGAATTTCTTTTTTCAGCCCATCGCTAACGACGCCGGAACGTCGTTCGGCAGCGCGCTCTACCACTATCATCAGACGCTTGGTCGTCCACGGGGCTTCGAGTTCAATTCCGTGTATTGGGGCCCGGAATTTTCCAACGAAGAAATTGAGCCCGTATTGAAGGAAAAGGGAGTGAGCTATCATCGCTCCCCCAATATCGCTGCGGAAACAGCGAAGGAGATCGCCGACGGAAAGATCGTGGGCTGGTTCCAGGGCCGGATGGAGTGCGGGCCTCGTGCACTCGGAAATCGCAGCATCACAGTGGACCCCACGCGGTCGGAAATGAAGGATCGATTAAACGCCCGAGTGAAGCGCCGAGAGGGATTCCGCCCGTTTGCGCCGTCGGTGATCAAGGAGCGGTGGCAGGAGTTTTTCGAGATCCCGAAGGATCAGGAGTCGCCCTATATGATTTTGATCGGCGACGTTAAAAAGGGGATGGAGGGAAAGATTCCCGCCGTCACCCACGCCGACGGCACGGCCCGCGTTCACACGGTGGATCGCGAGGTCAACCCTCGTTACTGGGACCTCATCAATGAGTTCGGAAAGATCACGGGCGTTCCGGTTCTGATCAATACGTCGTTCAATGAGAACGAACCGATCGTCTGCACTCCCGAACACGCCGTGAACTGCTTCCTTCGCACGGAGTTCGACGTGCTGGCGATCGGCGATTTTTTGGTGAAAAAGTAGGCGGCTTGGCGCGCCGCTAATCCAGAAGATTGAATCTGGTGATGTGCCACAGGGCCGCCACACCGTCTTTCCAGGTGATCTTCTTTCCTTCTTCGTAGGTGCGGCCGTGGTAGCGGATGCCCACCTCGAAAATGCGAACCTTCAGTTTCGCCACCTTCGCGGTGATCTCCGGCTCAAAACCAAAGCGATCGCTCACGAGCGTAATGCGCTGGAGCACGTCGCGGCGGAAGACTTTATAGCAAGTTTCCATGTCGGTGAGATTGATGTTGGTCAGAAGGTTTGAATAGAAAGTGAGGAATTTGTTTACCAGGGAGTGGAGATAGTAGAGAACCCGCCGTTCCATGCCGATGAATCGGGAGCCAAACACCACGTCGGCATAATTCTTCAAAATCGGGTTCAAAAGGAACGGATAGTCCTCGGGGTCGTATTCGAGGTCAGCGTCCTGCACGAGCACGATGTCGCCCGTGGCCTCTGCGAAGCCGCGACGCAAGGCTTTTCCCTTGCCGCCGTTTTGAGCCTGAAGAATGACGCGGAACGACTGGTTGGTCCGGAGTCCGATCTCCTTGGCGGGATTTGATTCGATTCCCCTCAGAATGTCGCGAGTCCCGTCGGTGGAGCAGTCGTCCACTACCAGAATTTCTACCCCTGAGACCCCGGGCGGGTAGGGGGCTGTGGTCACCAAACCGAGCAAGGTGCGCACGGTCGGCTTTTCATTGTAGCAGGGGATGACCACTGAAACTTTCATTTCTTCCGGTCTACTTGCCGCCCCCCCAAAAGGCAACCTATAACCAAATCATGAGTTTTCGCAGAATCCAGATAGTCGGGTCCGCCTATTCGATGGCGCGTTTCGATGAGGTGATAGGTGCCGTGCTACGGCGCGCGAAAGCCGGTGTGCCGGGATACGTTTGCGTGTCCAACGTTCACACCACGATGATGGGTTGGTTTGATCCTTCGTATCGGGCGATCACCAACGCGTCCTTTCTCTCGGTGCCCGACGGAATGCCGCTCGTGTGGGGGATGAATCTTCTGGGGCCGAAAGGGCATGGGCAAGATCGGGTGCGGGGTCCCACGCTAATGCGGGAGATTTGCAATCGCGGTCGGGTGGTGGGCTTGAAGCATTATCTCTACGGTTCTCGGCCCGACACGTTGGCCGCGCTAGAAGCCACGCTCCGCGACCAATATCCGGGTATCGAAATTGTGGGGAAGGAGAGCCCCCCGTTCCGGTCGCTGAGCGCCGAAGAAGCGGCTCAGGCTTTGGCCCGGATCAACGATTCGGGAGCGGAGGTGGTTTGGGTGGGGCTCGGGGCGCCCAAACAAGAGCGTTGGATGGCCGAAGCGCGGGGAAAGTTGCGGCCCGTGATGCTCGGAGTGGGCGCCGCCTTTGATCTTTTGCCGGGCGTTATTCCCGAGGCGCCGGCATGGCTGCAAAGCCTCGGTTTGGAGTGGATCTATCGCTTTGCTAAAGAGCCGCGCCGGCTCTGGCGGCGCTACCTTTTCAACAACCCCGCCTATCTTGTGCTGCTCTGCGCCCAAGTGGTGGCCTCGAAGCTTTTCAGCCGTTCCTATCTGTGCGAATCTGCCGAGCGTGAGTAGAACTCATTTCAAAACCACCTTCTACTGCGCCCGGCCTCAGTGCGCGCCAGCTTTGTTCTCCGCGCTCAGGCTCCCGCAACCTAGCTCTGCTAGGCTTTGGTCGCCTTCACTTGTGAGGCCTCGCTGGCGCGTCCAGGAGAGCGGGCTCGCAACGAATGCGGTTTTGAAATGAGTTCTGGCGGGTTCTTCAACTTTCTTCAGCGGTTGGCCGATTTTTTGGCCGTCATCGTGGCATTTTTCTTGGGGTATCAATTCTACCTCTCGAAAAACTTGCGCTCGGTGCCGTATTCGTTAGGGGAGTTTCTCGCGCTCGGTGCCGGCGCAGGCTTTATCTATCTGGTTTCTTTTCAAGCGTTTCGTCTTTATCAGCGTGAGCGAAGCCTTCTCAACGTAGTCGAGACAAAGAAGCTTCTGCTCGCGTGGGCCGTGGGATCACTGGGTGTGTTGGTGGCCACCTTCTACTCTCGCGTGCTCGATCTATCCCGCATTATGATCACCGTGTCGTTGGGATTTTCCCTCGGCATACTCATTCTGCAGCGGGCCCTGTTCCTTCAGTGGGCGATTCGATGGGCCTGGAAGAATCGAAGTTACGGGAAGGCGGCGATTTACGGTGCGGGAGTGGTGGGGCGCCATCTTCTCAAGCGAATTGCTCACTCTCCGGCGCTGGGAATTCAGGTAGAAGGCTTTCTCGACGACAACATCACGCTTTGGGGTTCGGAGATATTCTTTCGAGATATCGGCCGCGGAAAGAAAGTCCCAGTGCTTGGCGGGATGGACACTTTGTCGGAGTTGATTCGTGAGCGTGGCGTTAAGGAAGTGTATGTGGCGATGCCGACCGCTTCCTATCAGCGCAATCTGGAAATCGCGGAATCTTGCAGGAAGCTGGGGGCTTCGGTTTCTATTGTGCCGCCCACCTACGGAACTCTTCTTCACACTTTGGAGATTCGCGACATCGGGGGAATTCCCGTGATTCAGGAGAGAAGCTTCCGTCCAGCAATTTATTTTCGCTTTTTGAAACGGTTGGTGGATTTGACGGGAGCGGCGTTTTTACTTTTGACAACGCTACCGATCAGCGCAGCCGTGGCGATCATTATTAAACTCGACTCTCCGGGGCCGGTTTTGTTTCGTCAGAAGCGCGTGGGCAAGAACGGAGTCGAGTTCGATTTTTTCAAGTTTCGATCCATGCACGTTTCGGCCAATCCGTATGGTGTAACTCCCAAGGAATCGTCCGATCCTCGCATCACGCGCTTTGGCCGCTGGTTGCGACGAAGCAGTCTCGACGAGCTTCCGCAGGTGTGGAACGTGATTCGTGGGGAAATGAGTCTTGTGGGCCCACGTCCTGAGATGCCCTTCATCGTGGCCACCTACAACGAGGAGCAGCGCCAGCGCCTTTCCGTGAAGCCCGGCATCACCGGGGTTTGGCAGATCAGCGCTGTGCGGGGCGAGGCCATTCACGCCAATCTCGAGTATGATCTATTCTACATTCAGAACCAGTCGGTTCTGCTGGATATCATCATCATCATTAAAACAGTGGGCACCGCCATTCGCGGAATAGGAGCGGTGTGAGAGGGCGCTTATGAATGCGTATCAAAAGCTAAAGGATGAACTGAGACAAAAGCCCCGGAGCTGGTTAGTGACCGGATGCGCGGGGTTCATCGGGTCGAGCATCGTGGAAGAGCTATTGCAGCTTGGGCAAACGGTTCGCGGGCTCGACGACTTCTCCACGGGATTTCAAAAGAACCTCGATCAGATTCAAGAGAACGTGGGGGCCGAGGCCTGGAAGCGGTTCACTTTCTTGAAGGGTTCGGTGGCAGATCCGGGCGCATGCAGAGAGTCCCTAAAAGGGGTGGAGCTGATTTCTCACCAAGGAGCCATTGGTTCCGTGCCGCGTTCCATTGAGGATCCCGTCACCAGTTTTACGGCAAACGTGCAGGGCACAATGTGCTTGATGTTCGAAGCCCAGCGGGCTGGGATCAAGCGCTTTGTCTACGCTTCGTCGAGCGCGGTCTACGGAGATCATCCGAAATTACCGAAGGTGGAATCGGAGACGGGAAAGATGCTCTCGCCCTACGCTCTCACGAAGTGGGTAAATGAGCTCACCGGAGATTTGTTTCAACGAACCTATGGAATCGACACGATCGGGCTCCGGTACTTCAACGTGTTCGGACCGCGGCAGGACCCAACCAGCGTTTACGCCGCCGTGATTCCTCTGTGGGTGAAGGCGTTGATGAGTGGCGAGTCTTGCTGGATCAATGGTGACGGAGAAACATCGAGAGACTTTTGTTTTGTAAAAAATTCGGTCCAGGCCAATCTTCTCGCGGCCACCACTACCAATCCGGCGGCCTTGAATCGTGCTTACAACATCAGCTACGGACGACAGACCACGCTCAATAGGCTATTCGAAATGTTGCGAGCCGGCATGGAGGGCAGTTTTCCCGCGCTGAAGGGCGCAAAACCCGCATACCGGGACTTCCGCGACGGAGACATTCGTCACTCGCTGGCCGATATTGGTGCGGCGCGCCATGCCCTTGGTTATGAGCCGGAATTTGATGTAGAAACGGGGCTTCGGCTTTCACTCGACTGGTACAAGAGGAATCTATGAAAAAGGCGTTCATCACAGGCATCACGGGGCAGGACGGCAGCTATCTCGCGGAATTCCTCCTGGAGAAGGGCTATGAGGTGCACGGTCTGATTCGCCGAGCCAGCACTTTCAACACCGATCGCATTGATCATGTGTACCGCGATCGCCACGAAACCGGCGCGAAGCTTTTCCTGCACTACGGAGATCTCTCCGATGCAACGAACCTCAATCGTCTCCTCAAGACCATCAAGCCGGAAGAGGTTTACCATCTTGGCGCTCAGAGCCATGTGCGCGTGAGCTTCGACATGCCGGAGTATACGGCTGATGTTACCGGCACCGGCACGGTTCGCCTGCTCGACGCGATTCTCGAGAGCGGAATCGACACGAAATTTTATCAGGCGTCGAGTTCCGAAATGTACGGCCTCGTTCAGGCCGTGCCCCAAGACGAAAAGACTCCGTTCTATCCTCGAAGCCCGTATGCCTGTGCGAAAGTGTATGCCTACTGGATCACCGTGAACTATCGCGAGGGCTATAATCTTCATGCTTCCAACGGGATTCTTTTCAACCACGAGAGCCCGCGCCGCGGAGAAACTTTCGTGACTCGAAAAATCACAAGAGCTCTTGCCAATATAGCGGCGGGAAAGCAGAAAAATGTGTTCCTGGGAAATCTTGATGCGAAGCGGGACTGGGGATTTGCGAAGGATTATGTGGAAGCGATGTGGCTCATGCTTCAGCAACCCAAGGCCGACGACTACGTGATCGCCACCGGTGAAACGCACTCGGTGAAAGAGTTCCTAGAAGAGTCTTTTGGCCTGCTGGGGATGAACTACGAAGAATATGTTCGCATGGACCCTAAGTATCTTCGCCCCACGGAAGTGGATCTGCTGATCGGAAATCCAGAGAAGGCACGAAAGCAGCTCAACTGGAAGCCAAAGGTGGGATTCAAGGATCTCGTGCGTATTATGGTCACGGCCGACCTGGAGTTGGCGGGAATCGATCCTCGGAAATACGGACTCACCCCCAATGCTCCCGGAGTTAAGCCGTGAGCGGTCAGAAGTTCGATCTTGCGGGCGCGAAGCGGATCGTAGTCACGGGGGGCGCCGGTTTTCTCGGGCGCCACGTGATCGAGGAGCTCGTAAAGGGCGGTGCGCCCCGCGGTTCCATTTTCGTTCCCCGCAGCAGAGAGTGCGATCTTCGCAATTTCGATCAAGCTTCGAAAGCAGTGGCTGGCGCGGATCTTGTGATTCACCTCGCGGCGAAAGTGGGCGGAATCGGGTTCAACCAAAAATATCCCGGGGAGCTTTTCTACGACAATGCTTCCATGGGCCTGAATGTGATCGAGGCTTCGCGTCGTGCGGGAGTTAAGAAGCTCGTCGTGGCCGGCACGATCTGCGCCTATCCTCATTCCACTCCCGTGCCGTTTCGTGAGGAAGATATTTGGAACGGGTATCCCGAAGTCACGAATGCTCCTTACGGAATCGCCAAGAAGTCGCTACTGGTGATGTTGGATTCCTATCGGAAGCAGTATGGGCTTAACGGTCTCTTTCTGCTGCCCGTGAATCTTTATGGTCCTTGGGATAATTTTGATCTTGAGCACTCCCATGTGATCCCTGCCTTGATCCGGAAGTTTGTGGAAGCAAAAGAAGCGGGCGCTTCCCATGTAACGCTTTGGGGCGATGGATCCCCCACGCGCGAATTTCTTTTTGTGGAAGACGCTGCGCGAGGAATCGTGATGGGAGCCGTGGGCTACAACAGTTCTGAGCCCGTGAATCTGGGATCCTCCGAAGAAATTTCCATTCGCGACCTGGCCCAACTCGTGAAAAAGGAGACCGGCTTTCAGGGCTCCATTCAGTGGGACGCCAGCCGACCCAACGGTCAGCCACGTAGAAAGCTCGATGTAACCCGGGCCTCGGAGCGCTTCGGGTTTCGTTCCACGACCAGCTTCGAAAGCGGATTGAGGCGCACCATCGATTGGTGGCTTACGAATCGCAAGTGAGCGATGGGGGAAAGTTGAAAAAGATCCTTGTCACAGGAGCTGCGGGATTCATCGGGTATCATGTAGCCCGCGCTCTCCTCCACAGGGGCGATCAGGTCGTGGGCGTCGACAATTTTAATCCCTACTATGACCCGGCCCTTAAGCGGGCGCGAGTGGCGCGCCTGGTCTCTGAAAAGGGATTTCGCCTTGTGGAGGCGGATATTTCCGATCGCAGTGCGATGGAGAAGCTGTTTCAGGAAGAGTTTCCTTACGTGATTCACCTGGCTGCTCAAGCGGGGGTTCGGTATTCCCTGGAACGACCTGAGCTATACACAGCGAGCAACGTCACCGGCACCCTGAATGTTCTTGAGGGTTGCCGACGGGTGAAGACCTCCCATCTGGTTTTTGCATCGTCTTCGTCGGTCTATGGCTTGAATCAGAGGATGCCTTTTTCGGTGCATCACGGCGCAGATCATCCGGCATCCCTTTATGCGGCAACCAAGAAGTCTGGTGAGCTTATGGCTCACTCCTATTCTCATCTCTTTGGTCTCCCGATCACCTGCCTGAGATTTTTTACGGTGTATGGTCCCTGGGGGCGGCCCGATATGGCGCCGTTCCTATTCGCAAAGGCGATTTTGGACGGCCAACCGATAAAAATGTTCAATCAAGGAAAAATGAAGCGGGACTTCACTTACGTGGACGATATCGTGCGCGGTGTGGTTGCCGTGGCTGATCGAACGCCAAAGCCGGGGCGTGAGTGGAACCCTGAGTGTCCGGACCCCGCCTCGAGTTCGGCTCCGTGGAAGCTCTACAATATCGGCAACAGTGAGCCGGTGGAGTTGGAGCGTTTTGTTGCGGCGTTGGAACAGTCGATTGGAAAGGCTGCTCGCAAGGAATATTTGCCGCTTCAGCCGGGAGATGTCGTTAACACTTTTGCGGATGTGGCGGATTTGGAGCGCGACGTAGGTTTCCGGCCGGCTACTTCCGTTGAGGACGGGGTGGCGCGTTTCGTGGAGTGGTACCGTGACTATTACCGGTGCTGATTCCTTTTTAAGTCCCCAGGAACTGATCCGGCTCATCAAAAATCGCTTTGTTCGCCCCGATGGCCTCATGGCGCGAAGGTGGCCAATCACTTCACGCACGATCTTCGACAATTTCGACGATGTGGTTCCGTTTTTCCTCCATTACGGAGAGCAAGAGTTTCTATTGCAGCAGGTAGCGCTACTGCAGAAATACAACCTTGGCTTTTTGGATGTCTGTTCCGAGGGGGGCCACATTCATTCAAGCCACGTCGACGAGTGGTTTCGCGGCCTTTGGCATATCCACCGAACCACGGGCGACAAAACTTCGCTGCAATTACTACGTAAGAGCGTGGAGTTTGTGAGCCAGAATATGTTTGCCCCGTCGGGGGCGCTCTATTCCGCGTGGAACTTGGCACAGAAGAAGCCGATCGGCACGGAGGAGCCATGGTCGGCGGGGATTTTAGAGGCAGCCGTGGCCATGCGCCACGAATTCCCCGATTTCTTTCTGCAGGCTCAGAATGCGATGAGGCTCATGGCTGAGCGCGAGTGGTTCATGCGTAACGGGTTGTTTCCCTATCGGACTTTTCTCAGCCCTGTTCGTGGCGCCTGGAGCCAGGGACTTTCTGCAATCGGAGTAAGGGGAAAATCCTTCACGGTGGTGCCACCGCAGTGGGGTTGTGGCGGGAGCGCAAGGGAGACATTGGCCCTTCATTGGCGGTGGTTTACTACTCCCGGCAATTACGCGCAGATGATGAAGTCCAACTCCACTCCGGCATTTTCGCTCCTAGAATTTTATCGAGCTACTGGAGATGAGAGTTGGCTGGCCCATCTGGACCGGTGGATACAAGGCGTGGATCGATGGTTTTTGGATCGTGAATCAGGAAAGGTTTGGAGTGAGGTTTGGCCGGATTCCAGCCGTCACGGAGTTTCAGCCACGTCGTCGGCCTTCATTTTTGTGGATTTCATCTGCGACTACTTTATGTTCACGAAGCGAGGCGCCGAACTTCTTCCACGAGCTGAAAAAATTCTGGACCAGCTCTGGAGCAGAAGGAACGCGGATGGACTTATCCCGGTCGACGAGAGCTCTGATCTCTGCCATCTCGACAACCAAATCGATGTATCAATCTCTTTTCGACGAGTGGGTGAGATCTTGGGGCGTAAGGATTTGATGGATCGTTCGGAAGATTTGATTCGTTCGGCCTTACGGCGGCACGGAACTCCCGACGGTTTTCTTTCTTTTTCCGGAAAAGTTCCTGAAAAGGCAGCCCGTCACATTGACCCGAAATACAACTGCCTGGTTCTCAAGGGGATGATTCACTTGGATACGTTGGGGAAGGAAAAAATATATCCCGATCTCCAGGAAATTTTTCAAGACCGTTGAGCGTTGCCGAGCGCCTTGTCGTAAATGCTTTCCAATAGCTTCAAATTCACGCCCTCGCTGAACTGCAGCTCCCATTTTGATCTCGACTGGAGGCGCATGGTCGGAGCCGAGGCGAACAAGAGGCGCGCTTTTGTGGCAAGATCGGCAGGATCGCCTGGACTAAAGTGAAGTCCAGTCTGTTCTGGAACGATTAACTCCCGAAGACTCCCGATGGCCGAAGCGAGCACGGGAGTTCCGGAAGAGTAGGCCTCCGCGATCACCAAGGGAAAGTTTTCGTAACACTCCGAAGAAACAACCAGAAACCGAGCCTCCCGCATCTCTTTTTGCACCTCTTCCTCAGGTCGGGACCCCAACCACGTTACGTGACTTGGTAGGCGCTCCACTTTGTCCCTTAGCGGGCCATCGCCGATGATTCGGAGGGGGAATTCCACTTTTTCCCAGGCCCGCAGGAGCGTGGATAAGCCCTTCTCCTCGCTCAGGCGCCCCACCCAAAGTGCGTGGCCCGAAGATGTTTCCTTGGCCCAGCCCCTGTCGATGGCAAAATTCGGCTTGATGTTTAGGCGTGATAGCCCTGCCTTCTGAAACAGGGCACGAGAAAACTCCGACAGTACTACGAACTCCGTTACATCGTTCCGCCAGGTGCCGCGTTCATGGTGCGTGGCGATCATGTGGCTCATGGGGAGCGACAAGAGCTGAGATTCGCGATAGCAGCCGTGAATCGCGCCCCACCAAGGCGATCCGGTTACGCACTTCTCGCAGGGCTGGCCGTCGCGAAGAAGAAGACCGTTGGCGCAAAGAATCCTGAAGTTGTGCAGCGTAACTACGGAGGGAATGCCTTTGGCTCGAATTGTTGCAAAAATGCTGGGACTGAAGTGAGGAAAGGTGTTGTGGACATGCACAACGGTGGGCTTGAAACTATCTAAGGCCGTTCCTACCCGATGGTTCGCCTTAGGGTTGTTGGCCAGACGAAGGGCCGTTGCCGCTTGCTCTAGGGGAGAAAGGTGCTCGGAGCTCCTGTCCTCCAGCAGCTCCACCTCGTGTCCTGCGTGACGAAGGAGGGCGATCTCTCGGTCCACCGCTTTGTCCTCGCCGCCGGGAACGCGATACCGGTTGTGGATGATGAGAATTCTGCGCCGCATGAAATATGGATACCAAATTTTGCCGGGTTACGGCTCAAAAGCTTGGTGAGATACTCGATGTGAGGTAAGTCAGGCCTTTGGCCACCATTATGACTCTACGCGCCGACGCTAATTCTTGGGATCGACGGGCGCTCTCCTGGCTACGGGGGGGTGAGGTCGCCGTCGTGCACCAGTTTCAGAAACCTCCCTACGGTGGAGGAAATCAGTTTCTCCTCGCATTGGTGCATGAACTGCGTCGGATGGGGGTGGAGGTTTCCAAGAATCGAGTGGGAAAGCCTACGCGGGCGGTTTTGATCAATTCCTTCAATTTTGATTTCGAAAAGGTGAGAGATCTCCGGAGCAGGAACGTGCGCGTGGTTCACCGGGTAGACGGGCCGATTTCCGTTTATCGGGGAGCGCAAGATCAGTCGGTGGACGAGAAGATCTCTGCCATTAACCAAGAAGTGGCGCATGCAACCATTTTCCAAAGCCAATACAGCTTGGATCGTCAGCAGGCCATGGGATTAAAGTTTCATGATCCAGTGGTAATTCCCAACAGCGTTGATCCGCGCTTTTTTCACCGCCCGGAGAGGCAGTCTCCCGTCGGAAAAATTAAAGTTGTAGGGACCGCATGGAGCGACAATCCGAAAAAGGGCGCGGCCACGTTCGAATGGCTGGATCGAAACATTGATCGAAGTCGGTTTGAGCTCACCTTCGTTGGTCGCACAAAGGCAAGTTTTCAAAATGCTCGGTTGATTCCTCCCATGGGAACCAAGGACCTGGGAGAGTTTCTTCGCACCCAAGACCTCTATCTTGCCGCCAGTGAGGACGATCCCTGCTCCAATGCATTGGTGGAGGCGCTTGCCTGCGGGTTGCCGGCTGTGTTCCGTCGCTCCGGCGGGCACCCGGAGTTAGTCGGAAATGGTGGCGTGGGATTTGACCGCCCCGAAGATCTTCCGAGAGCGTTAGACGAGGCTGCGAAGAATTGGGTTTCACTTCGCAATAAGATTTCCTACTTGAGCATGAACGAAGTGGCCTCCCGCTATTTGAAGGTGCTGTTGCCGTGAAAGATAGAAGCTCGGCCATTTGTTCCATCTTGATCCCGGCGAAAAACGAAGGGGCGCGCCTTGTTCCCACAATTCTCGACATCGCAAAATCGCTGTCCGGGGCGGGGATTCGGTGGGAAGGCCTCGTGGTAAACGACGTGGGTCCCGAAGGTGATCCCGAATCGCGCGCCGCCGTCGACAAGCTGGTTTCTCAGGGTTTACCCGTGCGTATGGTGGAGAACACCCGGGAAAGCCACGGTTTCGGGCGGGCCGTTGCTCTTGGTCTGCGAGAATTTCGAGGCGACTGCGTGGTGTTGATGATGGCGGATGGGTCCGACGACCCCAAGGCGCTCGTGGAGTATTTCCGTGCCTTTCAAAAAGGCGCCGACGCAGTTTTTGGTACCCGGTTTTCCGAAGGCGGGAAAGTGGTGGACTACCCTGGTAACAAGCTGTTCGTAAATCGGCTCGCGAACTGGTTTCTTTCCGTTTTGTTTTGGGCTCCTTATCAAGATTTCACAAATGCCTTTAAATTGTATTCCCGGGAAACCATTCAGGGCATCACGCCCATGTTTTCGGTTCATTTCAACATTACGATCGAGCTTTGCTTGAAGACGATCGCCCGAGGCTATCGGTGGGTCGTTGTGCCGAACGCGTGGTACGGATCGAGGAGCAAAGTTTCTAACCTTCGCATTGCCCGCATGGGGGCTCGCTACCTATTTACGGCGTTGGTGATTTGGCTCGAGCGGCGGTTGGTGGCGGCCGATTATGCAAAGAGGATAGAGTAGGACATGGCCAGAATATTGATAACGGGTAGCTCAGGATTTGTGGGTGGGAACCTTGCGCGGTTCTTTCGCTTTAGACACTCGGTCGTGCTTACCGATGTTCGCGCCGGAGACTCCGACCTTCCTTTCGAAAAAACTGATTTGAGCGACGAGTCCGCCGCACGAGCGGTGATACAGAAGCTGCGCCCCGAGGTGATTATTCACTGTGCGGGCACGAAGGACGTAAAGTGGTGTGAGGCAAACCCAGATGGCGCGGACCGTGTGAACGCGGTGGCGACCAGAAACGTGGCGAAGGCCGCGAAAGCTGTGGGCGCAAAGCTGATTTATCTCTCTACGGATCTAGTGTTTGATTCGCAGCGAGGCGGGTATACGGAAATGGATATTCCGTCGCCGGAACTCGTTTACGGTCGATCCAAATTTCGCGGTGAGCTCTATGCGATGGAGGAGACCGGAAACCTCGCCATTTGCCGGGCCGCTGGGGTGTATGGAAAGAACTCCCCGCTTTTAAAGTGGCTGGCCAGGGAAATCCAAGAGGGACGCGAGGTGGAGTGTTTTCTCGACGTGAAAAACACCCCCACCTGGGTGGATAACTTAGGCGAAATGCTGGAGGAGATTTGTAATCGCGACCTAACGGGAATTTTCCACACGGTGGGGCGCCAGTCAGTTTCCCGGCACGACTTTTTCTCCTTGTTCGCCCACGCGTTTGGTTTGGACGTGTCCCGCTTGAAGCCATCCACCCTCGGGGATCGACGTAAGGCGATGTTACTGATGCCCGACAGCTCCCTTTCATCGAAATTATCGCGAGAGAGACTGGGCGTGGATTTTGTTTCGCCCGCAGAAGGGTTTCTCAAGTTGAAGGCTTCGGGGGGAGTTTGAGGTGAGCGGCGCGCAGGAGTTTCCAGCAGAATGGTATGAAATGGCGGAAGCGGATCACTTTTGGTTCTATAGCCGCACTCAGATCGCCTTGGAGTTGGTTCGAGATCTTTCCGTTGAGCAACCGCTCCGTGTTTTAGACGTTGGATGTGGTGCAGGAACTTTCGGTCGCCAACTCGAGCAGGGGACGGCCTGGACCGTTGAGGGTGTCGACGTAAACGCCAAAGGTATTCAGAAGAGTTCCGGGTCGGGTCGTGGAAAGGTTTTTCAATACGACGTGTTTCGGCCCAATTCTGAGATGTTGGGCGCCTACGACGTGGTTTGTCTTATGGACGTGTTGGAGCACATCGAGCAGCCTGGCCCGTTTCTGGATGCAGCCTTGGCTCACTTGAAGCCGGGCGGTCATTTGCTGGTCAACGTGCCCGCGCTTCAGTGGCTGTATTCGGAGTTCGACCGAGTGGGCGGACATTATCGCCGTTATACGGTTTTCCGTCTCCTTATGGAGATAAGAAAAGGGAGATCCCTCATCGAAGTGGATTGCCGTTACTGGGGGCTGTTCTTTGTTCCGCTTCTCTTCGTCAGAAAGTTGATTATGCCGTTCCTCGGCACCGACGAGAAGGCCATGGAGGTGGGGTTCAAACCACCGTCGCCCTGGGTGAATCAGGTGTTGAAGTGGGTGGCGAAAATGGAGCGGATGCTCTTGCCCAGAATGCCCCTGGGAAGTTCCGTGATCGGGCTCTGGCAGAAGCCGCTCGGTTAGTTTTTTTCAAGAATCGAAAATACCCCGTTATGCCAGGTTGGGCGCCAGCCGTTTTTTCGAAAGTAACCATCTAGGTCGGTGGCGGGATGAATGATCTCACCAGTGGCCCAGGCAAAGTCGGCCAATGGGGTGTTCGCGCTGGAGGGGGGGCTCGTGAAGAGGAGACGAGGCGACGGCTCAAGCCGAGGCAGCATCACGTTTTGTCGCACTACGAATCGCGGAAAACTTCCATTTTGCTCGGCTGTCTGAAGCAGCCGAAACACCCGGGGCCAGCGATTCACGGAATACTCCGACGGTGCAGGATCGTTGAGCCATGGCCTTGTTCCCAGAATCAAATGAATGGTGGAAATGGGATAAAAGGGCGACGTTCCTGAATAGGCGAAAAGGCTTTCGTCGACTTTTACATTTCTCCTTTGAAGTTCCTTCACTAACGAGCCCACCGCTTCGGCTTTCGTGTGATGGGTCATGACACCCCTTAAAAACGGCGTTTCAATTTCGGAGCGTTGCCAAGTTACTGGGGCCTCCAAATAGGGATAGGCGGGCCAAAGCAATCGAGTGCAAAGAAAGAGGGAAACAGCCCCCGCCACCAGCAGCAGGCGCGACGGCTTGTGGGAGACAAGAAACGCCAGTGGCACCACAAAGAGGGCGCTGAACTTATGATTCTGCAGGCCTTCCAAATGGGTTCCGAAGGTGAATGCCACGAGCATGGTGGCCGCGAAAACAAATTCCAATGTCACTTGGTTTCTGTTTGGGCTTTTCCACGACCGAAAAACCTCTCGGCCCAAAACAGCTAAAGCGCCGCCGAGGAGAATTGCGAGGAGGGAGCCATACTTCCATAGTCCTAGGGCGAAGAAGCCTGGGATCATTACTAGGAGGGCGGTCTTCAGCTTTTTCTCTAAAGCCCACTCCAGAGAAAAAAACATTCCCGCGCCAAAGAGTAGTTTTGCGCTGTGACCAGCAAAGGTGCCGAAAATGCGAGTGAGGGAGTAACGAGCGTTCGTTCCGCTTCCTACGCCTTGAAAAAAACTAGATACTCCCGCGATCGACGAGTCCCATTGATCAGACATCAGTATGATTGCCGCCGAAAGGAGCAACGAAAAGAACCCTCCTGTCGCCAATCCGAGCGCGTTCTGCCTTCGATTGGGTCGTAGAATCCACCAAACGCCCATGCCCACCCCTAAAAAAGGAAGTGCCGAGAACCTTCCGAGAATCGCCAGAGAGAGGAAAAAGGCGCCAGTTATGGCGGTTGTAATTCGAGTCGGGTCGCCAATGGCGAGAAACAAGAATCCCAATGCGCCTAACGCGGGAGCGATATTGTTATAGGCGAGAGTGAACATGTCGGCTCCCGAGCAGGCTACGATCGCTCCCAAAAACACGGCGGTCGTTACGTGGGAGCTCCAGCGTCGTCGGAAAATCTGCGCGGCAAACGTGGCGATAGCGACATTCCAAAGCACCCATCCCCAGCGAAGTTCCAGGAGGGTGGCATCGGGACCAAGGACTTTCCACCATAAGGAGCCCACCCAGGCACTAAACCAAATGGGAGATACCTCAAACCATACTGGGACCATGGGAGACGAAGAGGGGAACGCCATCAGCCTTGCAGCAAGCGCGTTCCAGCCGAGATCGCCCATATCAAAGTCGAAAAAAATCCACGGCGACAGGGCAATGAGCAGTGCCCCCGGAAGCCAAAGCGCGCGCAGAGTGCGACTCAAAATCCGATCCTTTTAGAGACGATGTAGAGGGGGCGGCCTTTTACTTCCTCATAGATGCGCCCCAGGTAGATTCCCAAGACGCCGATACTCATGAGCTGAACCCCGCCCATCATGAGAGCGAGAAGCACGGTGGAGGCCCAGCCTGGGACTACCCGATCCGTAAACAAAGACGCCCACACCACCCAGAACCCATAAATGGTTCCAAAGAAAGTAACGATAAGCCCGAGGGCGCCCACCATCTTTAGGGGTCGAGTGGAAAAGCTGGTCACACCGTCGGCCGCAAACCGCACCATCTTGGAAAACGAATACTTGGTGGATCCGTTTTCTCGCTTCTGAGCGGAATAAGAAATTTTGGCCGTACGGAATCCGATCCATGCGGTGAGGCCCCGAAGAAACCGCACCATCTTGGAAAACGAATACTTGGTGGATCCGTTTTCTCGCTTCTGAGCGGAATAAGAAATTTTGGCCGTACGGAATCCGATCCATGCGGTGAGGCCCCGAAGAAACCGCACCCGTTCTTGAATGGAATTGAGAGAGTCTAGCGCTCGTCGGTCGAGGAGACGAAAATCGGCGGCACCCGGTTCCAAATCCAAATCGGAAAGCCAGTTAAACAGGCGATAGAAGCAGGAGCTGGACAGTCGCTTGAAAACTGTGGCGTCGGCGGTGCTCTCGCGCACCATCAGCACCACTTCCGAACCGGCCCGCCATTCCTCCAGCATTTTCGGGATCAGAGTAACCGGATGTTGAAGATCTGAATCCATGGTTATCACCGCATTTCCCTTGGCGGCCTCAAGACCGGCCGTGAGGGCCATTTGGTGGCCAAAGTTTCGGGAGAAAGAAATGAATTTTACCCGCGGATCTTTGCGGTGAAGGGACTCGAGCACGGTGGCCGATGCGTCTTTGCTGCCATCGTCCACAAATATTAGCTCGAAGGAGTGACCCAGTGGCTCCACTTCAGCCACTAGGCGCCGGTAAACCTCGGGAAGATTGGATTCTTCATTACAAACGGGTAAGACTATCGATAGTTCCGGCATTCCCGAATATGTATGTGGGCCCAAATTCTTTCGCAAGCGCGTAACCTCATTCCATCCTCTTTAAGAGGTGCGGCCTTCTTTGGCGCACTGCTTCTGGCCCTGGCGACAGGAATTGGGCGTGCTCCAGGGGCTCCTGAGGTTTCATTGGGACAGAGGGTTTTTCATTCCTGCGATGGTGCTGAGTACCGTGCGGCCCGCTTTCTCGGAAAACCATCTCCAGACCCAACTAAAGTGCACCAGGATCCGCCCGAAGGGTTCGACGACGGTGGGCTGTCTTATCTCTGTGTGGTGTCTTACCTCCTTGAGCCCGATATGATCGGGGTTCCCTCTCAGACGGCCACTCCCAAGTCGTTCTTTTGGATTATCAATATTTTCCTGTTTAGCGCTCTAGCGCTCTTGATTCGTGAGGTGATGTGGATTTGGGGGAGGGGCGAGGCGGGCATACTAACTGCGTTGCTGGTTCTCTCGCCCTCGGTCTTGGCTGTGGGAAAATCTGGTGACGTTTACCTCTTTCCTCTCTACGCGGCGGCGAGCAGTTTATTCGTTTATCGGAATTTAACGAGGGTGGAGCCATGTCTATGGAAGGCGGCGCTTGGGGTTTTGGGGATTATTCTCTGTGCGTATTTTCGTTCAAATTCCTGGCTGGTCTTCCCCGCGATTCTCGCGGCGGCTGGAGTTCGCCACGGGTGGGATCGGAAGAGGATTAGAAATCTTCTCGTGGTCATTGGTGTGTTTGTGGTTTTTTTTGGCGCTTATAAAAAAACCTTCAAGCACAACCATCCGGTTTGGCACTCGGCATTTGTTGGCTTGATGGAGTTTGGGGGATGGGTAGACAAGGATTCGCGAATTCATCCAGTGTGGACGGGCGTCGTATCGGAGCCAGGGTGGCAGTGGTTCCCGGGATGGAATGACTGGCAGGCCTATAACTTTGTGAAGGCAAATCACCCCGGCACACCGGAGTTCAGTAAGGAATACGAAGCGGTTCTTCGGGCTGAATTTCTTCGGATATCAGGTAAGCACTTCGTGCGAACTCCGGTATTGATCGGGCTGCGTTTTTGGAATTCTTTCCAGTGGGACTCTTGGCGCTGGGACATTCGTGTTTCCGATACCGTGATGCGTGATACTTGGAGCGAGGCATTCCGGGTGGCAATTTTAATGCTCCTCGTTTGGGGTGTATTTGTTTTGCGATTTAAATTGATTCTCCCGCTGTTGCTTTGGGGCGCCCTAATGGCTCCGCAGCTTCTCGTTTATTCCAGCAGTCTTGTCTTTGGAGCGCCCGCAATGGTTGCTCTGCAACTCATGGGAGCAGTAGCTTTAGTGGGGATTTTGAAGCGATTAAAGGGGGCTACGTTATGAAGGGAGTATGCCACAGCTGTGGCCACAGCACTCCAGCGTGGCTCGATCGCTGGCCTGATTTGGGAATTTTCACCTGTGAAGAGTGCGGCAGTTTTTCCTTCGACTCCGAGGGAAAGATTGATCCACGAAAACTCTATTCACGCGATTATTTCTTCGACGGAGAATACAAGGACTACGAAGGCCATCGAGATTCCCACTGGCGCAATTTCCCCAGTGTTTGGAGTGCCGTTGCGCCTTTCTTGCCGCAGAATCCCGCGATCTTGGAATTGGGATGTGCCTACGGCCACTTTGTGGAATGGCTGCTTGAACGGGGATATTCTCAGGTTTGGGGTATGGATGTTTCCGACGACGCGATCACGGCTGCCAAGAAAAAAATAGGCCCACGATTTTCCTTGGTGGGCGGCGGCGATTCGAGCGGCCCGCCGTTTGCGCCAAACTGCGTGGTGGCATGGGACGTGTGGGAGCATCTCGAGAAGCCTGTCGAAGTTTTTAGAGCGTGGGCCGATCGCCTTCCCAAGGGCGGGCTCCTCGCGGTAACCACGGTGGATTCCGGATCCCTGGTGGCACGGCTTCGAGGTAAGAGGTGGCGTCAGGTGCATCCACCGACCCACGTTCACTACCCCTCGGCCAGCGCCTTGAGAAAAGCCGTTGAGGGATTGGGCCTCCAGGTGGCCTACCAAGGGCATGTTGGATACAGCCGCCCCCTTGAGGCCTATATGGGGGCCCTCGGATTAGACGCTTTAGTGCGTCCGTTCCCTTTGATTAAGGACATTTCCATTCCTTTGGATTTGGGCGACATTCAACTTCTGGTGGCAAAAAAATGAGGCGGATCATTTCCTATTACTGGTTCTTTCACCGCTATGTGGGGCACCGCATTTTTCTTCTCGGCTTACTTTCTCTCGTGACCACTCTCACAGAGGGGTTCGGAGTTGCGGTTTTCATTTCATTTCTTCAAGACTTAGCGCGCCGATCAGGGGAGGTTTCTCCGATCGTGGAGCGGATTCGGGAGTTTCTTTCCAGCATTGGACTGCCGGGAACAAATGGTTGGATCATTGTGGCCATGGTGTCGGTGTTCGCGATTCGAGGAGGGATGATCCTTGTTTCCAATTCCTACCACTTTCGGCTCTATATGGAACTCACGCGTAAGCTCACGGCCCACGTGGTCGACGCGATGATGGCCATGGATTACACGAAGTACCTCGGCAGGAATACTGGTTGGTTTACCCACAACTCAACCAAGGAAGTGGCTCGAGCGCAGACCGCCTACTACCAGCTTTCCGCTCTTATTCCCAAAACCGTAGCCATTCTCACCTATCTCACCCTCTCTTTCCGGCTGGAATGGAGATTTACGCTTCTCTCTATGTTTTTCGGAGTGGGAGTGGCGTTGATTTTTCGAAAGGTGAATCGAAAAATTCGTGAAAGCAGCCATGCGCTTTCCGATGCAGAATCGAAAGTTACCTCGCTGATCATTCAAATGTTGCAGTCGTTTAAGTATCTTTTCTCCACTCGGTCGGAGGGGCCGTTGCGAGGAAAAGTAGGCGATGAGGTGGTGGCTATGGCCTCCCATGGCTCGCGGATGGGGCTGCTCGCGGCGGTGCTGCCGGCGAGCAGTGAAACTATTATCGTGGCCTTCTTGGGGGCTACGGTGTGGGCCCATGTGGAGATTTTTGGTGGGGATCTCTCCACGCTTTTTGTGGCGATGATGTTCCTTTATCGGGTGATGCGGGAGTCCACGATCGCTCAAGGTACCTGGCAGGCGCTCAACACCTATTCGGCAGGGGTGGATCGATTGCAGGAGGTGTTCCGTGAGCTGGGCGATGGCGCGCGACGAACCGGCGGCGCTACCGCGAGCCGGCTGGAGCCCGCGTTTTCTGTGAAAGGAGTTTCCTATTCCTACGGAGATCGGCAGGCGATACGCGATGTGAGTTTTGAAATTCCTGCGCGAACCACGGTGGCGTTTGTGGGGGAGAGCGGAAGCGGGAAGTCTACGATGGTAGACCTTCTCACCGGTCTTCTTTCGCCACAGAAGGGCGAGATTCAGTTCGGCGGAGCTCCGTTGCGCCAGTTGGATTTGGACTCTTTCCGCACTCGGGTTGGTTATGTGACCCAGGAGGGCGTGATGTTCGACGATACGGTGGCCAACAATGTCTCCCTTTGGCAGTGGAAGCAGAAAGGCGACGGAGAGACTCGGGTGAGCGATGCGCTTCGGAGGGCCAACTGCGATTTCGTTTTCGGAATGAGCGATGGAATCCAAACCGAAATCGGTGACCGCGGGCTCCGTGTTTCCGGAGGTCAACGCCAACGTCTTGCCATCGCTCGGGAATTCTACAAAGAGCCTGCCGTTCTTTTCCTCGACGAAGCCACGAGCGCCCTTGATAGCGAAAGCGAAAAGCTAATCCAGGAGTCGGTGGATACGGCTCGGGGGCGGGCAACCATCGTAATGATCGCCCATCGCCTTAGTACGATCCGTAACTGCGACAAGATTTTTGTGTTTTCAGAGGGCCGTCTTGTGGAGCAAGGCAGCTTTACGGAGCTGGTTTCGCGGCCGGGCCAATTCCAGCGAATGGCCCAGTTACAGGGCCTGAACCAATAGCTGCCCCGCAGCATTTTGGTCCGAGCAAAGATTGAATTGGCCCCCCCGAGGGTGTACGAAGAACCCTTGGAAGAGGCAAAAACCATGCTGCGCAATAAAACAGTTCTTGTCACCGGCGGAACCGGGTCGTTCGGGCAGAAGTTCATTGAGACGATTCTCACTAAATTTCCCGACGTTAAGAAGGTAATCGTATTTTCTCGCGACGAGCTCAAGCAGTTCGAAATGTCGCAGAAATTTCCACGGGAAAAGTTCCCCCAGATTCGCTTTTTTATCGGCGACGTTCGTGACCGTGATCGCCTGAAGTTGGCTTTCGAAGAAGTTGATGTAGTGGTGCATGCCGCCGCTTTGAAGCAAGTCCCAGCGGCGGAATACAATCCGATGGAATGCATCAAGACGAACATTCTCGGTGCTGAAAACGTGATCGCCGCGGCGTTGGCCAACAATGTTCACAAGGTGGTGGCTCTTTCCACCGACAAGGCGGCTGCTCCGATCAATCTCTACGGCGCCACCAAACTTTGCTCCGACAAGCTGTTTGTCGCGTCTAACGCGTTGGTGGGCGATCACCGAAGTCTTACTTTTTCGGTAGTTCGTTACGGAAACGTGATCGGAAGCCGCGGTTCTGTGATTCCGTTCTTCATGCAAAAGCGAAAGAGCGGGGTGATTCCGATTACCCACCCGGAGATGACCCGTTTCAATATCTCCCTGGAAGAGGGCGTGGACCTTGTGCTCTACGCGATCGAGAAAGCTTGGGGCGGCGAGATCATTGTGCCGAAGATTCCCTCCTACAGAATCATGGACGTGGCGAAGGCCGTGGCGCCCGAGGCGCGCACGGAAGTGATCGGAATCCGGCCCGGCGAAAAACTGCATGAAGAAATGATCACGGAAATGGATTCCTTCAGCACGTTTGAGTTTGAGCGTCATTTCGTGATCAAGCCGTCGGTGCAGCTTTGGGACGAGGAAGAGTACTTGAAGCACTTTCAGGGCAAGCGCGTGGCTCCCGGATTTAAATACAACTCCGGAACCAATGCCGAGTTTCTCACCGTGGAACAGATCAGGGCCCAGGTTCGTAAGCACGTGGATCCTGGATTCAACTCTTGACGATGAAGTCAATTCCCTACGGTAGGCAGACAATTACGGACCGGGATATTGAAGCGGTAGTAAAAGCGCTGCGTTCCGATTTTCTCACCCAGGGCCCCGAAATCGAAGCCTTCGAAAAGGCTTTTGCCGCCTATATCGGCGTGGCTCACGCCGTAGCTGTGGCCAACGGCACAGCGGCCCTCCATCTCGCAGCAATGGCAGCAGGAGTGGGCCCGGGGAAAAGAGTCATCACAACCCCGATCACATTCGCTGCCTCCGCCAATTGCGTTCGTTACTGCGGCGGTGAGGTCGATTTCTGTGACGTCGATCCTCACACTCACCTGCTTGATCTGAGGGCGTTGAAGGCGAAGTTGGAGAGCCAGCCCAAAGGTACTTGGGCCGGAGTGATTCCGGTAGACTTTGCCGGCCTTCCGGTGAATTTGGGGGAGCTTCGTCAGCTGGCGGACCAGTTCGGCCTGTTCGTAATTGAAGACGCCTGCCATGCTCCCGGAGCGACCTACGAATGGCACGGCCGAAAGTTTAGGTCTGGCGATTGCCGGCACGCCGATATGGCGATTTTCTCCTTTCATCCAGTCAAGCACATTGCTTGCGGCGAAGGCGGGATGATTACCACCAACGATGCAGAAGTGGCGCGAAAACTGCGCCTTCTTCGCACCCACGGCATTCGTCGTGATCCGGCTGAGATGGAAGAAAATCACGGCCCCTGGTTCTACGAGATGGCCGAATTGGGCTTCAATTACCGCATCACCGATATGCAGGCGGCGCTGGGGCGCTCGCAGTTGGCGGCCGCCGATACTGGGCTGGCTCGAAGGAATGAAATAGCGAAGAAATATCAAAAGGCATTTGCCGGCACCAAGATCAAGATGCAGTCGGTGCCGCCCGGTCTCGAGCACGCGTGGCATCTTTTTGTGGTGCGAGTGCCGGAACGCAAACGAGTTTTTGAGAATATTCGAGAAAAAGGAATCTACGCTCAGGTTCACTACATTCCCGTTCATCTCATGCCCTACTACAAGCGATTCGGCTGGAAGGCGGGAGCCATGCCGGTGGCTGAGCGCTACTATCAGGAGTGCATCAGCTTGCCGATGTATCCCGCTCTTACAGACAGTGAGCAGGACTACGTGATCGCGAGTGTGCTGGAAGCGGTAAAATGAAGGTTCTGTTTCGGGCCGATGCTTCCCTGCAGATCGGATCCGGACACGTGATGAGATGCCTCACGCTGGCGCGAGCGATGCGGCAGCGTGGATGGCAAGTGGAGTTCGCCTCTCGAGCCCATTCGGGCCATTTGTTTGCATTGGTGCGAGACGCAGGATTTCTTGTACACGAGTTTCCGGCGGGGACTACGGCACCTGGCGCGCGTCTGCGACACTCAGCTTGGTTGGGAGCTTCCCAAAAAGAAGACGCGGATCGGGTACTTGCATTGGGCTCTTCCTGGGATTGGGTGGTTGTAGATCACTATGGTCTCGATCGTGAGTGGGAGGATGCAGTTCGGCCAGTTGCCGGGAGGCTATTTGCCTTAGACGATATTGCAGATCGAGAGCACAGAACGGAAATACTATTGGATCAAAACTATTATGTAGCTGCTGCCGAAAGATATTCATCTTTCGTTTCTGATCAATGCCGACTTCTCTTGGGGCCAAAGTTTTCTCTGCTTCGTGATGAGTTTCGCGTAGTTCGATCGGCGCTCGTGCGGCGATATGTTGATATCAACCGGATTCTAGTTTTCTTTGGCGGAGTCGATCCATCCGGCGAAACCTTAAAGGCACTGAATGCGCTGAACCATCCCACCTATTCAGCCATGAACCTCTCTGTTGTGGTTGGAGCGGGGAATCCACGAAAGATGGAAATTCGCGAACTCCTCGAACGTGCATTTAAGGGACGTTTTCGTTACGGAGAAAACATCTCCCACATGGCCAAGGAAATGGCGGACGCAGATCTGGCGTTGGGGGCGGGAGGGACCACGACTTGGGAGCGGTGCTGCTTGGGCCTTCCTTCTTTAGTGGTCACCATAGCGGAAAACCAAGAGCAAATGACTCGTGATGCTGCGCGTCTTGGTGCGCAGATCTATGTGGGGGCGGCAGAGCGGGTGACTGTATCGGTGGTTCGGGAGGCTTTAAGCACTGCAATCTCAAATCCGCAAATGCTCGCATCGATGTCTAAAATCGCCATGGAAACGGTTGACGGTGATGGGATACACAGAGTCTTGAGTGCTATGAAGCTTGAGGCAAACGAATGAAAGTCCTTCTATTAGGGCCGGGCGACCCATCGTTGGAGTCTGCTCTCCGCGAGACCGGTGATCAGGTAGAGGTCCTAGGCGATGCCTTGTCGAGCTCTTTGGTAGATGAGATTGGTTGTGATTTTGTCGTCAGCTACCGCTATCGCCACATTCTCAAGCCCGATGTTTTGAAGCTATTTCCTGATCGAGCGATCAATTTGCACGGGTCTCTTCTTCCGTGGAACCGGGGTGCCGATCCGAATTTTTGGAGTTTTTTTGACGATACTCCGAAGGGGTACTCAATTCATTTGATGGACGCCGGAGTAGACACCGGACTTCTTCTTGCGCAGACGGAGGTGAGGTTCGTCGATGGTGAGACACTGAAGACAACGTATGAAACGCTCCAGTCTGGTCTGATGAATTTGTTCTGTGATTCATGGCCATTGATTCGAGAAGGAAAATTGAGGGCAATCCCTCAGGCGAAGGGCGGCTCGTTTCATCGAAAGCGGGACATGGAGAAGCATCGGGGCCTACTCGACAAGTGGGGCTGGGATCTTCCGGTGTCATTGCTGGTAGACTATGGAAGACGCTGTCGAATGGCCGAACAGGAAAAGAGGAATATTCGATGAATTCATCGATTAAAGTCGGTTCATTTGAAATCGGCCCGGGGCATCGCCCATTTGTGATTGCAGAAATGTCTGGAAACCACAATCATTCGCTGGAGCGAGCCATAAAAATTACTGAGGCGGCAGCGCGAGCGGGGGCTCACGCGCTCAAACTTCAAACTTACACGGCCGACACTCTCACCCTCGATATCCGAGGTGGTGATTTCCTTATCAAAGATCCCAATAGTCTTTGGTCGGGAAAGAATTTGCACGATTTGTATAAAGAAGCTTACACCCCGTGGGAGTGGCATGCCCCAATCATGAAGCGAGCAGCAGAGTTGGGGCTGATTTGCTTCAGCACCCCGTTTGATGAAACGGCGGTGGATTTTTTGGAGTCACTAAATGTTCCTCTTTATAAGATCGCATCATTTGAGAATGTCCACATTCCCCTGATTCGTCGTGTGGCTAAAACAGGAAAGCCGACAATTATTTCCACAGGAATGGCAACTGTGGCAGAGCTCCATGATGCCGTGTCTGCTTTTCGTGCCGAGGGAAACAACAACCTGATTCTTTTGAAATGCACAAGCACCTACCCTGCAACCCCAGAGAACACAAACATCCTCACTATTCCTCACATGAGAGATCTATTTGACACACAGGTGGGGCTTTCTGACCACACCATGGGCATAGGTGTTTCGGTGGCGTCTGTTGCGCTGGGGGCAACAGTAATTGAGAAGCACTTCACCCTTAGTAGAGCAGACGGCGGAGTGGACTCGGCGTTCTCCATGGAGCCGGAAGAACTCTCGGCACTTATCGTAGAGTCGGAGCGAGCCTGGCTGTCACTGGGGAAGGTTGCATATGGGGCAAGGGGGGCTGAGACAAAGTCCATTCAGTTTCGAAGATCCGTGTTTGTTTCCAGAGACATTCGTCGGGGCGAGACATTTACGGCTGAAAACCTGCGGGTGGTCCGTCCGGGCACTGGGTTAGCCCCCAAATTTCTCCAGGTGGTTCTGGGAATGGTTGCGGCGAGGGACTTGGCGAAGGGAACTCCGTTATCGTGGGATCATGTGGGCGGGGGGCCGTCGTGAGGGCCGTTTGTATTATTCCCGCACGAGGGGGGAGTAAGCGTATTCCCAGGAAGAACATAAGAAATTTTTTGGGTGCACCGATTCTCCATTACTCCATTCGTGCGGCGATAGAGTCTGGCGTATTCTCGAATGTAGTGCTTTCGACGGATGATGAAGAGATCGCTAATTCTGGCATGGTTGTGGGTGCGAGTGTTCCATTTATGCGATCTCAGAGAAATTCAGATGATCACTCCACTACGGCAGATGTAATCAAAGAGGTGTTGGATCGGCTTAAGGATGAGGGTAGCTTGTTCGATGTGTTTTGCTGCGTATATCCGACAGCCCCTTTCGTTACGGCGGAGAAGTTGAGGTCAGCCTTTGAGCTGTTGGCGGACGGAACAAATGCCGTAGTCCCGATAGTTCGGTTCGGATTTCCGGTACAACGCGCCTTTCGGATGGAGGGTGGGTTTGTGAAAATGGTTCATCCGGAGCATCTCACCACCCGATCTCAAGACCTGGAGCCCCGGTTTCACGATGCGGGGCAGTTTTACTTTGGGCGTGTGCCAGTGTTTCAGCGTGAACACTCGATGTTTCCCGTAGGCACTAGCGGCATGGAAGTCTCAGAACTCGAAGTCCAGGACATTGATAACGAGGTTGACTGGCGTTTGGCTGAGCTGAAGTACCAGTTATGGACTAACCGGAGGACCTGACTTTGCAAGGGCCTCCTCGGCCACCGAGAGGATTGCTGCGGATCTTGGCCCACTCTTCTCCTGTATGAATTTTTTTAGATACGACTCGCGGGCGAGCGAGTCGACCTGCATTTTCTTAAGAAGGGTTTCGTTATCTGCGTTGCAGAATTCCTGAATTTTCATTCCGTGAACCACACCCGGGTAGTTAAAGACCCCACCGGCGCGATTGTTGTAGTAGGTCTCTCGTTCTCCATCGGCGAGGGATTTCGCTCCAACTCGGTAAAGAAGTTCATAGTTATCTTCAAAGAAGTCGTGATCGTCTGCCGGATAAAGGCTAATCACTGGAGTGCCTGCAAACGCACATTCGGCAACGGATGATGAATAGAACGCGACTTGGAGGTCGGATAGGGAAACAATCTGCGCGGAAGAATACGGGTAGTAATCAGTATCTTCGTAGATTGTAAGATCTGCAAACCCCGCCTGAAACCCCCTTGGGGGCGCCTTCTTCCGATACTTCATTAATAGGAAGAAACCATTCTCGTCACAGAATCGTTTGAGGCGACGCAGAACGTCGCGTTCTGAGTGGTCGCTAATGGCTTTGTGAAACAACTTCGGCCGATCTTTGATAGATTTCAAAAGGCGGCAAAAAAATTTTTCTTTTCCAATTGAACTGAAAATGTAGGGATAGCTAAACGGGAGTAACGCAACCCAAATCAATCTTTCCCAAAGATAAGGAACATGAAATATCCTTTGCGACCAAAATGTCGCCGACGTATCAAATGCGTAGACTGTCACTACCCGTTTGTTCTCTGGAATCCCTAATTTTTTTCTGGTGGCGGCCTTGTCGCATAGGGAAAAGTGATCGTACTGACTCGAGCCGGTAACAAAAATCTTTCGTTGAATTTCGGCCCATAGTGGGGAGTATTCGCTCAAGCGACCGGTTCGAGAATAGTATCGAAGGCACTCGTCCTTCCAGAATGCGGTGTTGCAGAGAATGATGTCGAAACGATTTAACTCCTCAGGAGGCATTCCGATGAGCGAATCGAAGAAGCTGGTAATAAGGTGTGCCCAGATCTGTTTAGGGGGGGGCGTGAGCTTGGGGGGGCGCATCGAGAAGACAACACATGGACCCTCATTGGAGAGTAGCTGCCTCAATTCGTCCGCCGTTTTGAACAGCTCGAGCCTTGGGGCCCCATTCCTGAGTGCAGGAAGTTTTTGTGGATCTGGAAATTCGTACCATTTGGTGGTCTGACTAACGTCGGTATGGTTTAGGAAGCACGTAACTTCATGGCCGCGGGCCAGTGCTTCGTCAATCAATGGACTAAACCACTTGCTGTAAATGAGGCGGTCGTAGACGAAGCAGACTTTCATTTAGGTGATATGAAGCTGCCCGTAATCTCTCCGATTGTCCAATAGTCCGTGTGGTTGCAATTGAATTTTATGCTGCGCGGCAGGCCATGGCTCTGGGCGCAACAAACGCTAAAATTGCAGGTATTTGTGCTATATCCTCGGGCGAAGAGGAACCTATGGAAATTCGCTGGTGTAAACGGTGCGTCGAGACAAGTACTCGACCCACAACCCAATTTGATAGCGAGGGCGTTTGCCAGGCTTGTCGTAACACATCCGACAAGGCTGCTGAAGTCATTGATTGGGACGAGCGGAATCGAAAGCTATCTGAAATTGTTGCGTGGGCAAAAAGCCGCAACGTTTCGGGATACGACTGCATCATTGGGGTGAGTGGCGGAAAGGACAGTACTCGACAGGCTCTCTTTGCGAGAGAAATCGGCCTTAAGCCTTTGTTGGTGAGTTGTGTTTATCCTCCAGAACAGATTACCGACAGAGGCGTCGATAACCTCGCCAACTTAATATCTCTCGGATTCGATACGATAACGGTGGCGCCAGCCCCGGGCATTTCCAAGGCAATGTCTCTTCACTGCTTTAAAACATTTGGAAATCTTGTAAATGCCAGCGAGCTTGCACTGTTTGGGTCTCTTCCTATTGCGGCCCTTGCTTATAATATCCCGCTCATTCTTCTTGGTGAAAATCCTGGACTAGCATGGGGCAACAACGTTGGATCTTTGGATTTCGATGGGAATAAAATGCGCAACCTATATACGTTGCGCGGTGGAGACCCACATCAGTTCAGCCCGGGGAACATCCCAGATGAAATGTTCTATTGGTATTTTTATCCCTCTGAGGCAGAGATGGATCGAGCGAACACGAAAATTGTGTTTCTCGGTTACTTTATGCCCGACTTCAACGATCACACGAATGCGAAGGTAGGGCTGGAGCACGGACTCAAGATTCGTGAGGGTCGTGATGCGGTCCCGGAGAACATGGGCGGAATTTATCCCTATGTGGCTTTAGATATGGACTTGGTAATCGCCAACCAGATGTTGAAGTATCTCAAGTACGGCTTTGGCAAGGCCACTCAGGAAATTGGCTCAGCTATTCGTTTCGGCCGCATGAGCCGCCAAGAGGGAGTGGAGGCGGTAAAGCGGTTCGACGGGCAGTGTGCCGACTTCTATCTTGAGCAGTTCTGTAGTTATTTGGAGATCTCGAGAGACGAGTTCTGGGAGATCGCCGAAAAATTTATCAACAAGGATCTTTTTAAGGAAGTGTCTCGCCACAAGTGGGTTCCGAAGTATGAAATCAAGTAAGGGGTCGCGAATCTGCGTAATTGACTACGGTATGGGTAACGTTCAGAGCGTTCAAAATGCTCTCACGCGACTCGGTGCGGATGCGGTTATTTCTTCCGATCCAGCAGAACTATCCCACTCCGAGGGCCTTGTGCTTCCGGGAGTAGGGGCGTTCGGTGTGGCGATGGATAATTTGAAGAAGCGCGCCCTGGTAGAGTGTTTGGACGAGCAGGTTCGAGTGAGAAAGAAGCCTATCCTTGGCATTTGCCTTGGAATGCAGTTGTTCGCCGATTCGTCCGAGGAACTGGGAAGCCACAAAGGGCTTGGATGGGTTTCCGGAACAGTAAAACTCATCGACTCGAAGGGCGGAACGCTTCAAGTTCCTCATGTGGGCTGGAATAGTGTTTCCTGCGTGGGCGATTCGCCGCTGTTTTCTCTTGTGAAACCCGAGACCAATTTCTATTTCGACCACTCCTACCATTTTGCCGTAGCTCCGGAGTATCTCGTGGCGACCACTCATTACGGAAATGCCGTAGCGGCTGTGGTGCAAAAGGACAATGTTGTGGGCATGCAGTTTCATCCCGAAAAGAGCCAGTCAGCCGGGTTGAAGTTGATGCGCGGATTCCTCAACTTCGTGGCAAGAGGGGGCGGTCGTGCTTAAGAAACGAATAGTGCCGGTAGTTTTGATTCGAGAGGGGATCGCCGTTCAAAGCTTTGGGTTCTCCCGATACCTGCCGATTGGTCGCCCGGAAATCGCCGTGGATTTTTTGAACCAGTGGGGCGCCGACGAGATTGCGATCATCGACATGGATGCCACAAAGCGCGGATCAATTGACTTCGAGATGATCGCGCTCCTGTCGAAGCAGTGCTTGGTTCCCATGTCCTACGGTGGCGGGATTCAGACTCCTGAGGCGATGGTTCGCGCCATTCAGGCCGGCGCCGACAAGGTAATGATCAATGCGGCCTATCGCGAGAACCCGGCTCTCGTAACGGAAGGTGCGCGCCTTCTGGGCGAACAATGCATGATCGTGTGTTTCGATGCCAAGAAAGACTCCTCGGGGGCTCACCGAGTCTACGACTATACCAAGAAGAGCGTGGTTCCGGGTTCGGATGTAGTGGAAGAAGTGGCCCGCGCGCAGAAGAACGGTGCCGGTGAGATTTTTCTTAACTCCGTGGACGAAGACGGCTCCAAGCGCGGATACGACCTCGCTTTAGTGAAGGCGGCCGCTGCGAAAATGCGAGTGCCTCTGACTATTTGCGGTGGTGCCAATCACCCCGATCATTTTGCCGAGGCAATGTTGATCAAGAACGTTTCTGCGGTGGCGGCAGCGAACTTCTTTCAATATCAGGAGCACAGCGTAACGATTTTAAAAAGCCTGCTGAAGCGACGATCGGATTTGGCTATTCGGCTCGACTCTCATTGCACCTATGAGGAGTCCGGCTTCATGCCCTCGGGGCGAATTGCTCGTAAGGACGATCATCGCCTGAAGGAGCTCTTGTATGAGTTCCACGAGAAAGAGGTCATATGAGGTACTGCAAGCGCTGTCTCTATCCCGAGAACCATCCGCTGAAGATCACCCTCGACAACGATGGGGTTTGCAGTGGTTGCCGAGTTCACGAAGAAAAATTTTCTTTAGACTGGGACGCCCGTTTTTCTCGCCTTAAAGACCTGCTTAAGTCTTACAAAAACAATTCGGGAAAGAACTACGACTGTATCATTCCCGTGAGCGGTGCCCGGGACAGTTACTTTATCGTTCACATTGTGAAAAACGTATTGGGGTTTAACCCGCTTCTCGTTTCCTACAACAAGCATTGGAACACGAACCGGGGGCACAGAAACCTCGCCTATTTGAAAATTCGCTTCAACTGCGATGCTGTGGAGTCGATCGTGGATCCAGCGAAGGTGAAGAACGTTACTCGTGCCAGCCTGAAGCACATGGGAAGCATGTATTGGCATGTGTTAGCCGGGCGAACGGCTTACCCCGTGCAGGTTGCCGTGAGGCACAAGATTCCCTTGATCGTTTGGGGCGCTCACCAGGGGCTCGACCAGGTTGGAATGTATTCCCACGTGGACGAAGTGGAAATGACGAGAAAGTACCGCAAAGAGCACGATCTGATGGGCGTGGAGGCGGAAGATCTCCTTGCCATGAGCCCGGATCTTCGCGAGGACGATATCATTCCGTTCCTCTACCCCCACGACAAGGAAATCGAAAAGACCGGGGTTCGAGGCGTCTATCTCGGAAACTACATTCCGTGGGATTCAAAAAAGCAGCACGAGCTGATGATCGAGAAATACGGTTACGAGACGGGCGCGCAGCAGCGGACCTTCGATACCTATAACGACGTGGACTGCCAGCACTATAGCGGGATTCACGACTACATTAAGCTGGCGAAGTGGGGGTACGGAAAGGTTACCGACCACGCCTCTCGCGAAATTCGTTGGGGTCGCCTTACCCGTGAAGAAGGTATCGATCTCGTGCGGAAGTATCAGAATGTGATTCCCAAGGATCTGCCTATGTTCACCCAGTGGCTCGGAATCACCTCTGATGATTTTCATAAGATGGTTAACAAATTCCGCGATCCAAAGATTTGGAAAAAGCGGATCAACGGGGATTGGGAACTGCTTGATTCGGTTATGAATCACGCCAACGATCTGGGCGTCGATTCTGTGAAACTGAAAAAAACCGACTCCTGCGTATTTCAGATCACACCCAGTAGAGCTCCGGAAAAGGATTCTGGAGGCTATGAGCTCTTGAATCGTGGCTATGTGGATGGTCACCGATGAAATTTCTGGTGGCCGTTGTTTGTGCCGTATTGGGCTCCGTGCCGGTGGTGTCGTGTGGAAAATCCGGTGATTCTGGAAAGCCGGCAGCGCAACGGGCCGTACAGTCGGAATCACCGGTGGATGCTCCCAAGTTTCCTCCTGTGGACCCCGGAAATGTGACACCGGTTAAAACTGTAGAGAACCTTCTTGGCAGATTTGATCAGCTCGTTAACAAAAGAGTTTCGCTTGAAGCTCAAGTGAAAGACGTTTTGGATTCCCGATCCTTGATGGTCAAGAGCGGAGGCTTCTTTGCCAACAAGATCGTTCTGGTCTCCCTCACGGAGTTTCCGGTCGGCCAGTGGAAAGAGTTTTCTCGTGGCACAAAAATACGGGTTTCCGGAGTGGCGCGGCGGGGGCCTCTCGAAATGCTGCGTGCCAGCCTCCCGGACTGGAACATGTTTTACATGCTGAGACCGGACTTGATGGCGGGGCCGGGCAAGTGGTTGATCGCCGACGAGATTCATGTCTTGTCTGGAAGCGTGGACTGGCCCACGGACTGCGTTCCCGAGACTTGTGGAGAAGCATCGGTTGGGGGGCGCCAATGAGATTCGGGCTTTCGTTCGTATTGGTGTTTTTTGTGACCAGTTTTTCCGTTGCTCATGGCGCAACGGGATATTTAGAGGGAACGGGCAGCAATCGTCCCGGAGAGCCGGTCGAAGATGTTGAGGTTCTGTTTTATAAGCTCGACAAGCTGCTTGATAAGCGGATCACGATCTCCGGCGAGATCATTCGAATCTTGGATGGGCGAGCGATCATCATCGAAAGTGGCGGGGTTTTTAACAATGAAATCCCAGTGGTTTTTACGCGGAACGTGCAACTCAGAGATTTGAAGTCTTTGGCTTGTGGGCAGAGACAAAAAATAATCGGCACCGTTCGGCGAGCGTCTCTGGCCGACATTCAGAAGGAAGCAGCGTGGGAGCCCGATCCAAGTCAGGTCAAGGACCTCCAAAAGGGCACTGTGTGGATCGTTGCCGATATGATGGTTCCGCTTAGGCGGTAACGGATCGCAAAATCGAGAGCACTTTGTCTGTGGCGCCAAGATGGATAGAGCCGGGCGCGATTGCCGCCTGAGCCGCACTTATCGCGGCTTTTAAACCGTCTAAATTCAAGATCGAGGGCCGAATGATTCCGTGGGATTTCATCGCCGCCCCCAAAGCACCACTAAGGCTGTTCGTGTGAATCGACACGGCCGGAATTCCTGCGCACCGACTCTCAAATAGTCCCATGGTTCGGAATCCAAAAATGCAGGTAAACTGAGAGAGGTCTGGTTGATGGGTGAAAAGTTTTACCTCCACGCGCCCTCCGCAAGATGCGCTCAAGAATTCCTCGATGTTTTCTGGGAGCTTCTCTTTGGGGTGTTTCTTAAACCAAAGCGTAGATCCGGCGGGGATGGCAGAGGCAATGAGCTTCAGGGGGTGGTTCTCCACCGAGGGCAGGGTGCCATCGCGATTCGGCTCCGACAGGAAAAGGTACTGATCGGAAACTGCGGGTGGGCGAGGCCTTAGTGAGATCTGCTCCAGCATCGGGTGTCCCGTGACTTCGATCTTGCTTTCCGGAAAGCCTTCCGCAACCAGTTCGAGCCGCATGGCTTCATCGATCACGCAAACCGTGTCGGCCAGGCCGCCGATGGAATAACTTGCCCCCTGCCAGCGGGGAGCATAGTTGGCCCAGTAATCGATCATTGTGACGCTTGGGATTCCTTGCGATGCGGCGTGGTTTCGAAACATCTGCTCCACATTGGAGTTCCAGCTGGTTCCGGAGATGAGTGCCTGGGGGTGCGCCTTTTCAAAAAATTCAAAGCAAAAGCTCGCGTCAACGCTGGAGGGGATCGGCTCAGGCGACAGATCCCCCAGCTTTTCCGTGGCGAAGGCTCCCGCGAGAAGCGTCGTGGTCTCGTGCGCGCAAAGTTTTCTCATTACAGGGGAAAGTGCCGAGGCGCCCCCGGGGTCATGCACCACGCCGAGAACTTTCATTTTTTGTTGGCTCTCTCCCACTGAAGAAGTTCATCGCCATGACTCAGAATTTTCTCGAAGGCGTTCAATACGTCGTTCACGTCGCTCTTCGACATCGACGGGCGGATAAACTCGTGGGTGAAAACCTCTTCGAAGTGCATTTTTTCCGCCGTAGGGCAAAGACCCAGCTCATATTTGGCTTCCCCCTCGTATCGAGGGCATGCGAAGGAGCATGAGGTGAGCTTCTTCTGAAACACGGGAAGAAGATAAAGCGGGCGGGTGTATCCCGCGCCCACGAGCGGGGTTGTTTCTCGCAGATGGGAGGAGGGAATCTCCGCTTTCAGCGCAGCCACGAAAGTATTGCGGTGAAACCCGGCCTTATTTGCGTCAAAGCGGCAGGCGTGCACGTAGTAAACGTGTTTGTTCCCGGGATGCACCTTTGGGGCTCGAATGGCAGGAAACTGTTCGAGTCGCTTGGAGAAGTCGTTGGCTATCTCAATTCGTTCCGCCAACAGGCGCGGCAGTTTCTTCAGCTGCTCAATTCCAATCGCCGCCTCAATTTCCGGTAACCGGAAGTTGTATCCGTGAGTGTTAAAGTCGTTCTTTACCCCCTTGGGGCCCACGATGTTTTCGCCGTGATTGCGGATTAATTGCACTCGCTCGGCAATCTCCGGGTCGTTGGTGGTGACCATTCCGCCTTCACCCGTGTGAATATGTTTGTGATAGTTGAGGCTGAACACACCCACGTCGCCCAAGGTTCCCACCATCTTTCCGTTATAGGTGGCAAGGGGCGCCTGGGCGGCGTCTTCAATAACTTTAATGCCGTGTTTGCGAGCGATCTTCATAATCTCGTCCATGTGGGCGGACTGCCCGAAAATATGAACGATCAGAAGGGCCTTTGTTCTTGGGGTGATGGCGCGCTCAAAGGCCGCTGGGGTTATGCAGAAGGTGTCTTCGTCGATGTCGGCAAACACCGGCACGGCTCCATACATGAGGGGGGCGATGGCCGAGGCCGACATGGTGTAGGGAGATACAATCACTTCGTCGCCAGCGCTCACGCCTACGGCGCCGATAGCTGCGATCAGGCCCGACGTGTTGGAGTTGACCGAAACCACATGCTTTGCGTGGAATGCGGAACCCCAGGCGCTTTCAAATGCACGAACGGTGGGGCCTCCAAAAAAGTCCTCATGCCAGGCGCCGAGAAACTGAGAAAGATTTCCCGTATCCAAAACCTTCATTACGGCAGCCTTCTCTTCGGTGCCGATGGTATTGTAGGCGGAAAAAAGTTTTGTCCTTACAGGAGCGCCTCCGAGGAGTGCCAGCTTGCTCATCTCCGGTTCCTTTCTGCTTCATGTCGAATCATGTCACAAGTCTTAGTGGTGGTGACGGCTTGATCAAAGGGCATTTGGAGCGCCTTTCCCGAGGTCACGGCTTCGATCAAGTTATCTGCCACGGCTTTCATGGCAAACCCAATCGTGGAGGGGTGCACGGAGGCCGGGCCGAGAACCGAAACACCCTCTTGAAGGGCAGAGGTGGCACGACTTTGAATCTCAATTGCGCCGCCGCCGGGGGACCGAATTCTCGCCTGGTTGGTAAGAATTTCGATCTCGAAGTGGTTGAAGTTTTCGTGATTCAGTCCCTCGAACCAAACCCTGACCCCACCGGAGAATTCCAAGAAAAAATCAGCCAGAACATCTCGGCCGGGAACTGAAGTTTCCGAAATGACCTGGGCCCGATCTGCCTGGCCGAAGAGAGCTTCCAGCAGATTGATGGCGTGGGAGGCGTTGTGAAAAACACCCTTGGTGTAGAGCACTCGCCCGGAAATCGCCCGCCCAAGATGACCGGATTTAAAATCCCGAATGAGATTTGCAAAATTCTGGTCCCACCTTCTTAGGTAGTTAACCGCAACGGTTTTTCCCGAGGCGCTAACGGCGCGCCCAAGAGATTCGGCGGTTTGGTGGTCGAGCGCGAGGGGCTTTTCACAGAGGATTCCGCGAACAGAGGAGTGGGCCAAACACTTCGTCAGCCAATCCGGGTGAGTTTCATTGGGGGAGCAGATGCTTACCACATCGGGAGAAAAATCTTTGAGTAGCGTGTCTGGTGATTTTGCGGGAGACGTCACGCCCCAGTGGCTGCAGAAGGCTGCAAGTCGGGATGGATTTGGATCCCACGCGGTCACGATCTCTAAGTCGTTGCGGGTTCTGTAGGCTTTCGCATGGGTCCAGACGGACTCTCCCGGGGCGCGTTCATCGTAGCCTCCGGCGATGTCGCCACAACCTATGATCGCTACCCGAAGCTTTTTCATGGTTAGGTCCAGTTCCTATCGGTAAAGTGTGCGACCTACCTCGAATGCTTCGGCGGCCTCAACTCCGACCATGGCGCCGCGCCAGCGGGCCAGATGTTCGCAGGCTTTGATGGATCTGGCATGGGGAAACGGACGCATCTCGGTTTCGTATTTCGCGAGCGCATCGAGCTTGAGCTGGAGCTGCTCATGAATGTCCACGAAATGATTGGGCACAAATCCAACCCTTGAGCTGCCGGAAAAAATCCAATCCGACGCGGAAGGCACTTCATAGAAATAGATCTGTTCAACATCGGATCCCGGAAGGGGGCGACCGGCCGTGAGGGTGGCCAGGTGGCAGATTCGATGGTCAATGTTCAGATCGTTGATGTGATGGGAGAAAATGATGTTCGGTTTGTAGCGGGCGGCGCAGTACTCGAGCATTTTGGTGACGTCGAGAAAGTCGACCGAGTCCATTCGATTGTCGGGGAAACGCAGGAACTCAACTTCCTTCACTCCCAGCGCCAGATTGGTTTTTTTACAGATTTGATGGAGGTGCTCCATCTCCTTCATCTGCTGACCGGATACCGATCGGCTCATGATGCCTTCCGCAGCGATCACCACAAAGACATTGTGGCCCTGCTGGGCAAGCTTGGCCATCGTTCCACCGCAGCCGAGAATCTCATCATCGGGGTGGGCCGCAATTACCAACACATTCTTACTCATATTTCACTATCCTCACAGTTGAAATGACCGAGTTTCCGTCGAGTTCGGCGTTCATGAATTCCAATCGATAATCTCCCAGCTGTAAAAAGGCCCGGGGGTATCCGTCCGCATCCAGCATGCGTATGAAGTCGTAGACGCCGGGAAGAGTGGGGGGCGTTTGCGAGGCCAGATTCGACTCCTCCGGTTTTCTTCGGCGGAAAGTTACGGTCTCCGTTGTTTCCGGCTGGGGTGTTGCAGTTGGGTTTAGCCTCACAAAGTCGACGATCATATCGGAAATGATGTGCGAGGCCCTGACAAAAATCTCCTGAGCGGAACCGCCCAAGACGAGTGGGCGCTTGAAGAATATGGGCCCGGTATCGAGCCCGGCGGTGCAAAGAAAACACGAAATCACCGTTTCCCTGAGCCCCATTTGAATCAGGTTTTGCAGCGGACTGCCGCCACGTCCCCAGGGAAGATCCGTCATGTGGAACATCACGCACGGGTAACTTTCAAAAACCTCTGCAGGGATTAGAAAAGACCAGTGGGGAAAGAAAATGGCCTTTGGTTTGATGCTCTTCAAGCGCTCAAGGCTCAGATCTTCTTTATTTTGAAATAGTACGATTCGCGCGCCGAGCTTGGCCGCGATGTTTTGCGGCAAGTCGTCTATCCAAAGCTTCGAGCAAGCGACTGCGTAGTTTGAAATGGGAAATCGAAAGTTACGGATTTCTCCCCCTTCGGGAGCGCTTGCGGAGCGCACGAACTCAAACCCCGCGCGTTCGAAACTTTTCAACGACCCCACGTTGTTGGATCGGATGACGGCGAATACTTCCTTTAAATTCGGCTGTAGACGAGCGGCCTCTGCGATGCCGGCAAGAATGATTTCGTGGGCGTATCCCTGGCCCCGAAATTCCGGGGCTACGCAAATGCTGATGTCGCCGGAGGAGTCGAGACGGAAGTATCCGACCGAACTTGGGCCCACCATGGCGATCAGGAATAAGAAGCCTCGATCCGAAAGTTTGCGGTCCAACCACTCTTTGTGCTTGGAGAGGGACTCCGGGGGGGGCTGAAGTAACTGTGCGGATGTGACGGGGTCCGTGCGGAGGCGGAACAAAAAATCCGCGTCTCCGAGTTCAGCCGACCTAACTTTAATAATGCTTCGAGTCAAAATTCGTCCTCTTTAGCTAATAGCATGTTGAGGCTTTGCTCTCCATGGGAAAGCCAGTAAGTTTGAGGAGCTGGCTAGCCGGGAGGGTTTAAGAATATGCAGATGAAGTCACCGTTTTTGATCGGAAAAAACCTGATTCTCCGGCCGCTTCGGGCGGAGGACGCCTCGGGCAACTGGCTTCGGTGGCTCAATGATCCTGAAGTGTGTCGCTATAACTCCCACGGGAGGTTCCCTCGAACGCAAAGCGATCTCGTAAAGTATTGTGAGAGGGTTAGCGGCAGTAGCTCCGAGCTGGTTTTGGCCGTGGAGCTCAAAGAGGGGGGCGTTCATATCGGCAACATCTCTCTTCAATCCATCAGCTGGGTCGATCGGACGGCTGAATTTGCCATTCTTTTTGGCGAGAAGGCCCATTGGGGCAAGGGATACTCGAAAGAGGCCGGCACGCTCCTCGTGGACCATGGGTTTCGCAACCTGAACCTGCATCGAATTTACTGCGGCACGAATCAAGATAATGACGGGATGATCGGCCTAGCGAAGCACCTGAAAATGAAAGAAGAGGGGCGTCGGCGTGAGGCGATTTTCAAAAATGGGAAGTACCTCGACATCGTGGAGTTCGGCGTTTTAGCTCGGGAATGGTAGACATTTCAGGAGCGGCAGGGGTAACTAACCTCCTTTGAGGACGATGGGATGATCAACTTTGCGATCACAGGAGTGGCCGGGTATATTGCGCCGCGCCATTTGCGAGCTATCCGCGATGTGGGCGGCGATGTGGTGGCTGCTTTGGATCCCCACGACGCCGTGGGCATCCTCGACAGCTACTTTCCCAACGCGAGATATTTCACCGAGTTCGAGAGATTTGATCGTCATCTGGAAAAGCTTCGTCGCCAGGGCGATGAGAACCGCATTCGTTGGATGTCGGTGTGTTCTCCCAACTATCTCCACGACGCCCACATTCGCGCCGCTCTTCGCATCGACGCCGACGCCATTTGCGAGAAACCTTTGGTGCTCAATCCCTGGAATCTCGATGCCCTGGCGGATCTGGAAAAAGAGTATGGCCGAAGGGTCTATACGATCCTGCAGTTGAGGGCTCATCCGGCCATTCAGGCGATACGGGAAAAGTTTTACAAAAAGGGCGGAAAGCGCCATTCGGTGGAGCTCACCTACATCACGAGTCGCGGAAGCTGGTATCTCACCAGCTGGAAGGGAGACGTGGAGCGTTCCGGGGGCCTCGCGACTAACATCGGCGTGCACTTCTTCGACATGCTGATTTGGGTTTTTGGAGGCGTGCGGAAGAGTGTTGTTCATGCTTCCTCTCCCACCACCACGGCCGGTTATCTTGAGCTGGAAAATGCGGACGTTCGTTGGTTCCTTTCTATCGATGAGCGAAATATTCCCGCCGCGGCCCGCGGTGCCGGCAAGCGAACGTTTCGCTCGATTCAAATCGACGGGGAAGAGGCGGAGTTTTCGGAGGGGTTCACGGATCTTCACACCGAAGTCTATCGCCGGATCATGGCGGGCCAGGGTCACGGTGTGGCTGACGCGCGCCCGTCGATTGAATTGGTTCACGGAATTCGAAATGCTCCGGTTGAGGCCCCTTCGGCCTCCGCTCATCCATTTGTGAGGGGAGCGTCGCTCTAGGCAATTATGAGTTTCTTTGCTCATCAAACTGCGATCGTGGATCAGGGCGCTCAGGTGGGCGATGACACCAAGATTTGGCACTTCTGCCACGTGAGCGCCGGGGCTCAGCTGGGGAAATCCTGCGTGCTGGGGCAAAACGTGTTCGTGGCCCCTCGTGTGCAGGTCGGCAATTTCGTGAAAATTCAGAACAACGTGTCGCTCTACGAGGGCGTAGTGTTGGAAGATTATGTTTTTTGCGGCCCGAGCTGCGTGTTCACGAACGTAAAGACGCCGCGATGCGAGTTTCCGCGGAACACCTCTGAGCACTATGCCACCACTCTCGTGAAACGAGGCGCCAGCATCGGCGCAAATGCCACTATCGTCTGTGGCGTCACCTTGCACGAAGGTGCATTCGTGGCGGCGGGTGCAGTAGTGACTAAAGATGTGCCGCCGTTTGCCATGGTCGCAGGGATCCCTGCTCGTGTGGTGGGTTGGATGAGTGCCTTTGGCGACACTCTGGATTTTGATTCTCAGGGCCGGGCCACGGACTCGCGGGGCGATCTCTACGTGAAAGACTCGCAAGGGATTGTTTCCCGAAAGCCGAAATCCTAAGGACAATGTTTTGGAAAAGATTCCTGTTCTCGATCTGAGTGCCCAGTACCTTCCGATCAAGGAAAAAATAGATCGAGCCGTGCTGGAGGTGCTCGCCTCCGGCGCCTTCATTATGGGGCCGCAGGTGGCTCGATTCGAAAGCGAGATTTGTGAGTACTTTGGCGTCAAACACGCCGTGGGCGTGAACTCCGGCACCGATGCACTCGTGATCGCGCTTCGAGCTCTCGGCGTTGGCCCGGGCGACGAGGTGATCACTTCGGGTTTTTCATTTTTCGCCACCGCAGAGGCCATTTCATCGGTGGGCGCGGCACCCGTGCTGGTGGATATCGAACCTGAGTCTTTCAACCTTAGCTCGTCGGCGGTTGAGCGGGCACTAACCTCGCGCACCAAGGCAATTATTCCGGTGCATTTGTTCGGCCGAAGCGCTGCCATGAGGGATTTGATGGCGACAGCGGAGCGGGCGAGGGTGGCGGTAGTGGAAGACTGCGCCCAGAGTTTTGGTGCGGTTGATCCGGGTTTATCCTCCCGGCTCACGGGAACGATCGGAGCATGCGGCGCTCTTTCCTTTTTTCCGTCGAAAAATTTAGGCGGTGTGGGCGACGGAGGAATGATTCTTACTAACGACGAGGGGCTGGCCAGTCGTTTTCGTGCGCTACGTACCCATGGGAGTTTGAAGAAGTATTTTAACGAAGAGATAGGCTACAACTCCCGGCTCGATACGATTCAGGCGGCCGTATTGTCGGTAAAGCTTTCTCAAGTCGATGAATGGAATCGGCAGCGCCGGCAGGTGGCCGCTTGGTACCATGAGTTTCTCGGTGAGGGGGCGGGGGTTCGGCTGCCCGCCTTGGCGGACGGTCACGTCTTTCATCAGTTCACCGTGAGAGTGAGTGGAGGCAAACGTGACTTCGTGAAGGAAGCGCTTTCGAAGGCGGGCGTGGAGTCGATGGTTTATTACCCTGTCCCGATTCATCAGTTGCCGGTTTATCGGGGGAAGTATGGAAGCTTGCCGGAATGTGAGAGAGCGGCCGCTGAGGTACTAAGCCTTCCGATGGGGCCGGGCATGACCCGTGCTGTGGTGGAACGTGTGAGTGATGCATTAAGAAAGGCGCTGCGAGCATGAAGATCACCACGATTGTGGGAGCCCGCCCGCAGTTCATTAAGGCCTCGCCCGTGAGTAAGGCGTTGGCGGCTTGCGGTCATCAGGAAATTCTTTTGCACACCGGACAGCATTACGACGAAAGCATGTCGGGAATTTTTTTTCGCGAGCTGGAAATTCGTCCACCGGACGTGAATCTCCACGTGGGATCCGGTTCCCACGGGAAACAAACCGCGGAGATGCTGGAAGGTATCGAGCGAGAATTGCTTGCCAATCGACCCGATGCGCTTTTGGTTTATGGCGACACTAACTCCACCCTTGCCGGCGCTTTGGCTGCCATCAAGCTGGGAATTCCGGTGGCCCATGTGGAGGCTGGCCTCAGAAGCTTTAATCGCACCATGCCGGAGGAGCACAATCGAGTCCTGGTGGACCATTGTTCCGACCTCCTTTTCTGCCCCACAAAAACAGCCGTTCGTCACTTGGCGAGCGAGGGCGTGACCAAGGGCGTGCATCTTGTGGGCGATACGATGCTCGACGCCGTGTTGTTCCATGGCGGACTGGCCCAGAAGAAGTCCGCGGTATTGCAGCGTCTAGGGGTCGCGGATAAGGGCTTCTATCTGGCGACCCTCCACCGTCCCTACAACACGGATGTTTCCGAAAACCTCCAAAAAGCGATGCAAGCCTTGGGGGGAATTGGCGGAACGGTGATCTTGCCCCTGCACCCACGCACTCGGGGGAAGTTGCAGGAATTCAAAATAAAGGTTCCGGAGACGGTGAAACTGGTCGAGCCCTTGGGATACCTCGACATGCTGGAGATGACTCGGTGCGCTAAGGTGGTGCTAACCGATTCTGGTGGACTTCAGAAAGAGGCTTTTTTCTTGGGGGTCCCTTGCGTCACTCTCCGCACCGAAACCGAATGGGTGGAAACGGTGGAGGCGGGCTGGAATTTGGTCGTAGGAGTTGAGCCTGGGGATGTAGTAAAAGCGACCCAACAACTGGAGAACACTGAACTTCCGCCCCCCGGAACGCCTTTTGGTAGCGGCGCCGCAGCAGAAAAAATCGTGGCGATCCTGGAGGAGCGGTTTTCCTGATTCGGGAAAGGCTCAAATCATGCGAACACAAAAAGTCCTGATCACCGGCGTTGCCGGCATGATCGGTTCCCACATGCTCGACAAACTTCTCGACATGGGGGGCTACGAAGTCGTTGGCATCGACGACATGACCTACGGAAAGATGGAGAACATCTCCCATCGTCTCGATGATCCGCGTTTCAAATTCTATCGAGTGAACGTGCTCGATTTTGAAACCCTCAAAATTCTCGGCAAAGACATCGACTGGATCGCGCACCTGGCTGCTGTGAAAAAAATCGGTGAGGCCGAGCCCGCGATGCCCACGCTCAGCGTGAACGTGAAGGGCACGGAAAACGTTTTCGAAGTGGCCAAGATGTGGGGCTGCAAAGTTTTATTTGCGTCCACCTCCGACGTTTACGGAATCTCTCCCGACCTCCCTTATCGCGAGGACGGAGATCTCTTGATCGGTCCCAGCATGATCAAGCGCTGGAGCTATGCGGTATCGAAGCTTTACGGCGAGCAGCTCGCCTTCGCCTACTACAAAGACTATGGCGTTCCGATGGTTTGCGTACGGTTCTTTGGCGGCTTCAGCCCGCGCTCGAGTTTCAAGTGGAGCGGCGGACATGTGCCGATCTTTATTCACGCGATTCTCAACGACGAAGAAGTGATCGTGCACGGTGACGGATCGCAAACCCGCTCGATGGGATTCGTAACGGATTTGGTCGATGGAACCGTGGCCGCCATGCGGAGCGATAAGGCAATTGGTGAGATCATCAACCTCGGTAACACCGAGGAAGTAAGCGTGATCGACACCGCGAAGATGATTCATCGTTTGGCCGACACGGGAAAGCCGCTCAAGATCAAGTATGTTCCCATGAAAGAGCTCTTCGGCACCTACAAAGACATTCTTCGCCGTCGCCCCGATATCTCCAAGGCCAAAGAACTTTTTGGCTACTCTCCGAAGGTGACTTTGGAAGACGGTATTCGGCAAACCATCGCAGAAGTGCGCCGCCGGGGGCGCTGAGCCCATGTCGAAAGTCTTTGTAATCGCGCCTGTATTGAATGAGGCGCCCAACATGCCGGAGCTAGTGAAAGCCTGGAGTGTCCTCGCGGGGGAGGCTCCGGGCTTTCATTTTTGTCTGATCGACGATGGTTCCACAGACGGCACGGCTGAGACCGCTAAGCGGCTCGCCCAGGAAGCCGGATTGCTTCTGGATGTGGTCACTCATTCGGAGAACCGCGGACCGGGTGCGGCTTTCGGCAGCGGATTTTCCTGGCTGAGCGGACGGCTTTCTCCGGGCGACATCGTGGTAACCATGGAGGGCGACAACACCTCCCGTGGCCCTACGCTTTCAACCATGCTGGCTCGGATGGAGCGTGAAGGTGTGGACGTGGCGCTGGCCTCTCCCTATGCGTGGGGTGGGGGAATCGTGAACACGTCTTTCCACCGTACCTTTCTCAGCCATGTGGCCAACGGACTCGTGAAGTTCGTGGTGGGAATTCATGGCATTCACACCATGAGTTCTTTCTTTCGAGCTTACCGCGGGCAAGTGGTCCTGGATCTTCAGAAGCGATGGGGTCCTGAAATTCTAGAGAGCCCGGGCTTCGAGTGCATGATTGAACTCCTGAAAAAGATTTGCCTGCGAGGGGCCACCATTACCGAAGTTCCGATGCGGCTCGATACCTCGCTTCGTAAGGGCAAGAGCAAGATGAAAGTGCTTCGCACTATTCGGGGCTACTTTCGCGTAATGGCTCGGTCCAGGGAATGGACGGCATGAAGCTGCGGGAGTGGATGGTCGTGCCCGGTGCCGCTCTAGCCTACTGGCTTTTGCAGGCGGTAGCGTGGCCGCTCCGCTCGGGTCGCGATGGATACACCTATCTCTACTTCTTTGAAGAAATGTTTTCGCGGACGCCTGAAGATCCATTTACGAGCATGTTCCGCACCCCAGTGCCGGCGATTTTTTCGGCGCTTGTGGTGAATGTGCTGGGGCCCGTGGCGGGTGAGGTGTTTATGGCACTTCTCTTCGCTGGGACGGTTTGGATTTTGTGGCGAATCGGAAATCGCTGGGGGCGCCCCTTCGCGTTGGCTCTGCTCGTTGTGCTTGGTATCGGAATGAGCTGGGGATCACTTTTTCACGTGATCTCCAACGATCCGCCGATGGCGGTGATTTCCCTCCTGGTGCTTTGGCTGGCGCTTCGCGCGTCGGAGGCACCGCAAGTTCACGGCCGATGGGTTCTCTTGGGAATTTCCTGTGGAATTCACGGACTAACCCGGCCCGGGATATTTTTTCTTGTGGGGCTTCTTCCCTTGGTGTTGACGGGGATTGGCACTAAGGCCCGGATCTTGGGAGTTATTTGTTTTATTCTGGGAGCTGCGCCGTTGCTGGGTGGCTGGATGATTCGCAATCAAGTTCTCCACGGGGAATTCACGATGGTTCCGGGGGGAGCGGCCTTGGTGCCCGCGGGGCGGCTGTTGTCGACCGACAAATTAGTGCACGAAGAGAACGGGTCCGCTTCACAGAAGTTGGCAGTGATTTTGCGTGAGTCCGGTCTCGCGCACTCAAAGGAATCGGCATTCGATGGTGTTCACTATTTTGAGATAGCACAGGCCTTAAGGCGAAGTTTAGGGCCCGGTCAGTATGGACTTGTGCGAGATGCCGCATGGGAGGCTTTGGTTCGGCATCCCTGGCAATATCTGAGCGGCGTGGCTGGCACTCTGGGATGGACGTTTTTTGGAAACTTGAAACTTCCCGTGCCCCTTTCGAACGGCGTGCTCGTCCACACCCACAAGGGTCACATGAGTTACTGGCGCGGTGGAGATCAGTGGGTGCCATGGGATATGGCCGTGGCCCAAGCCGTAGCGAAAGACATGGAGACCGGTCCCAAGTTGCGTCGGGAAGTGGGAGAGAAGTTTGCCTCTGCGTTTGAGAAAATGGCTGAGATGCCGATTCGGAGCGGGGCCGTTGCCTGGGGAACGGTTTTGAATTTTATTGCCCGTTGGTGGGTGCCTCTCGCCGTGTGGGTTTTTTTGGGAGTAATTGGAATTTTTCTTGGATGCTTTTACGAAAATAGGGAGCGCGCATGGCTTTTGGTTGCCGTTTTGGCGTTTGCCACCAATGTGGTGGCGGCACTGTCGATGCATGTGCATGTGTATGAGTATCGAATTTCTTTTGATCCGATTTACATCGGGTTTGGATTGCTGGGTGTTTTTAGCCTGCTGAAATGGTGGAAGGGACGGGAAATATGAGCTTCAATTTTTGGGTAAACACGGTTCTTGAGGTGGTTGTTCCCGGTGGGATCGGATATCGCCGCGAACTAAAGAAGCATCGCGACGAGGCTTACAATCATGAGCGGGACAAGAGTTCTGTGCGTAACAAACACTTCGGCAAGGAAGGTTGGCAGCAGCAAACCGGAGCCGATGGATTCAAGTATAGAGATTACTCGTCATACGAAGAGTACGTAGAGCATCAGAAGTCGAAGTGGGACGAGATCATTCGCCTTAGCGGTGGTTTTGATACGCGCACCACGGTGAAGTATCGTCTTCAGTTTTTTGACCGCTTCAAGTGTCTCCCCGAGCTGCTGCCTGCCAAGGCAAAGATACTCTGTTGTGGCGCTCGGCAGGGAACTGAGGTGCAGGTAATACGCGAATTGGGCTTTGAAGATGCTTGGGGCATCGATTTGAACCCTGGGCCGGCGAATCCCTACGTGCGGGAAGGCGATTTCATGAATATTCAGGAGTCCGCCGGATCTCTGGATCTCATTTATTCCAACGCCGTAGACCATTCGTTTGATCTTCACCGGATGTTCGGCGAGCACGCTCGAGTGCTCAAGGACGATGGTTACGCCTACTACGACATCGCCCTTCAGGAGGGCGGAGTTTTTGAGGCCGTGCACTGGACATCGGATGAGGCCGTGTTCACGATGTTGTTAAAGCACTTTAAGTCGGTGGAGTTCGTGCGGATCGACCGGGATCGGCGTTGGAAGTCGGTCCTTCTTCGATATCCGATCCGACAGAGGGGGTAGGGCAATGGCCAAGAAGGCGCTCATTTGTGGAATTTCCGGGCAGGACGGCTCGCTCTTAGCAAAAAAGTTGCTAAAGCTTGGGTACGACGTTGTGGGCACATCCCGTGATGCCCAGGTGGCAAGCTTTTCGAACTTGGAGCGCCTTGGTGTGGCTCGCGATGTGCGTGTGAAGTCGATGGTCCTCACGGATTTTCGCAGTGTGTTTCAGTGCCTGAGCTCCGAGCGTCCCGATGAGGTTTACAATCTGGCGGGACAAAGCTCGGTTGGACTCTCTTTTGAGCAGCCGGTGGAAACCTTGGAAAGTGTCGCCCTCGGCACCCTCAATTTGTTGGAGGCGATTCGGTTCGTGGGGGCCCCGACCCGTATTTACAACGCATGTTCCAGCGAGTGTTTCGGAAATACTCCCGTTCCTGCCGACGAACTCACGCCCTTTCGTCCGCGAAGCCCCTATGCCGTAGCCAAATCAACGGCATTTTGGGAGGTAGCCAACTATCGCGAGGCATACGGGATCTATTCTTGTTCCGGAATTTTGTTCAACCATGAGTCACCATTGCGCCCGGCCCGGTTTGTGACGAAGAAGATCGTGGCTGCGGCCTGTCGTATTGCGGGAGGCTCCAAGGAAAAGCTGCGTGTTGGGAACATCGATATCCGTCGAGACTGGGGTTGGGCCCCCGAATTCGTAGACGGAATGCATCTGATGCTGCAGCAAAAATCGGCGGAAGATTTTGTTTTGGCGACCGGAAAGGTGCACTCACTGAAGGATTTCCTCGCGGAGACGTTTCGGTGCGTGAACTTGAACTGGCAGGACCATGTGGAGAGCGATCCATCTTTGTTTCGTCCGCTTGATCTGGAGGTGAGTCAGGGGAATCCGCAGAAAGCGGCCACTCAGCTTGGCTGGAAACCAAAAGTTTCATTTTCTGAAATGGTTTCGCGCATGGTGGAGAGCGAACGAAGCGGGAGATGGGATCTCTGATGGTGGCTTTGCGGCCATGGTTGGAGTCCGTTTGGCCTAACGGAGTGGGTCTGCTTCGAGCGCCCTATTCTACCCTAATGATCGCCTCCGATTCTGCTGGATGGGTACTCGACGAAGAGGCCAAGGAAATGATTCGATTGGCAGAGAAGTTGGAATTTTCGGCCATGAGTTGTCCGCGCCCGCTCGGGATCGTTCCACAAGCTGTTCACTACACCTCCTTCTTTTCTCTGGCGGGAGCCGGGGTTTTTTCCGGGCGTCATCGCGTGGGGGTGGACTATTTTCATGGAAAGCCCGATCAGGACCCCGCGTTTGCGGCGGTTTGGGGCGCGCTCAAACGCAACTCTCAAAAGATTCATCGAGTGAGGCTCTCTTACTCCGGGATGCTGCCCTTGGCTTTGGAGGCGGGAGTTGCTCCCGAAAAAATTCATCGGATCGCCATCGGCCTCAATCCGGATTGGTTTTCTAAACGCACGCCGGAATCAAACGCACGAGTTCGACAAGAGCTGGGAATTCCTGAGTCGGCGTTGGTGGTGGGAAGTTTTCAGAAGGATGGGCAAGGCTGGGGCGACGGGCTGGAGCCCAAGGGGGTTAAGGGGCCCGATATCCTCGTGCGGAGTTTGGAAATTTTGAAGGCGAAGCACTCGAATCTTTGGGTGCTTCTCACCGGGCCGGCTCGTGGCTACGTGAAGCAGAATCTGGAGCGCTTGGGAATTCCGTATACCCATCGATTTTTTGAAAAGTATTCCGAGATTGGAAAGTTTTATCAGGCCCTCGATCTTTATCTGGTTACCTCACGGGAAGAAGGAGGGCCGAAGGCTATTCTCGAGTCGATGGCTTCCGGAGTTCCGTTGGTGACAACAAGAGTTGGGCAGGCGGTCGACATTGCCAAGGACGAGCAAAATTCTCTCGTTTGCAGCGGATTCAGCCCGGAAGAGGTGGCCGAAAAGGCTGAGCGAGTGCTCGGCGGCTCATCGCTGCGGGAAAAAATCGTGGCCTCTGGGATTGTAGAGGCTCAGAATCACACCTACGACGCTCAAATTCCTCTTTGGCGAAAGTATTTCGACGGATTTGTGGAGGGCTCCCATGATCGATAAACGTGTGGCGTTGATTTTTCCCGCCTACAACGAAGCGCTTACCATTGCGGGAACGATCGAGGGGTTCGCTAAGATCGCGCCAGGCGCGGAGTTTGTGGTGATCGACAATCGCTCGAGCGACGATACCGGCAACTTGGCTCGATCAATGCTGCAGAAATATGCATTGCGGGGTCGAGTGTTGTTTGAGGGGCGGCCCGGAAAAGGCAATGCCGTACGCCGCGCATTCAATGAAGTTGATGCTGACATTTATGTAATGTGTGATGCCGATAACACCTATCTGCCGGAGGATCTGCCTAAACTTCTGGAGCCTGTTTTGAAGGGCGAGGCGGAGGTCGTTGTGGGCAACCGTCACGCCAACCGGGTGTATCAGGAGCAGAACTCCAGGCTCTTTCACGATTTCGGAAATCAATTCGTTCGTTGGCTGATCAATCGCCTGTTCGGCACAGGGCTGTCCGACATTCTTAGTGGCTATCGGGTGATGTCGTACAGGTTCGTTAAGAATTTTCCCGCTTTGAGTGAAGGTTTCGAGCTAGAGACAGAACTGACTCTTCACGCCGTCGATAAGCGGTTCGCGCAAAAGGAGCTCCCGATTGGCTATCGATCGAGGCCCGAGGGAAGCGAGTCAAAGCTAAACACCTGGAGGGATGGTTTTCGAGTCATGAAGACCGTTCTTTGGGTTTTTAAAGACTATCGCCCCCTGGTATTTTTTACGATTGTTTCGGCGTTGTGCTTTTTTTCTGGATTCGCGGTTGGGTTGCCCGTGATTTTGGAGTTTATGAGCACCGGTTTGGTGCCGAAGTTTCCTTCGGCGATATTGGCCTCTGGGTTGATGGTGTTATCCGCCAACTTTTTTGCTACCGGATTGGTGCTGGATACGGTGGTGAAGAATCACCGAGCGGAGTTTGAGCTGAGAATCCGCCGGTACTTTCCCGGAATGTTTTTAAGGGACTGAGATGGTTACCTATCGACGACACTGGCTCGATACCTTTTTGGCTGCCACCGCGTTCGACGGGAGAACACTCGACGTGGGTGGAGAGAGGGAAGGGGCTCGAGGTCGATTTCGTCCTAAAGCGGGATCGGATTGGACCTTCCTCAATCCGGACTCGAGCACCAATCCGGATGTGGTGGCAATGGCCGATCAAATTCCGTTCCCGGATGGCTCCTTCCAGAACGTGAAACTAACGGAAGTCCTTGAACACCTAGAGACCCCCGAGTCGGCGCTGAGAGAGTGTGGCCGGGTGTTGGCTCCAGGCGGGAAGCTGGTAGTAAGCGTGCCGTTCCTGGTTCCCGTCCACGGAGATCCTCATGATTTCCGGCGCTGGACTCCATCGGGCCTCAAGCAGCTTTTGGAGCGGGCGGGATTCTCTCGCGTGGAAATTCGGCCGATGGGGGGCTGTGTTGCTGTGGTGCTCGATCTGTTCGAGTATTATTGCCACCATCAGGTAAGCGCTCGTGGAAAATTACGGTGGTGGGTTCGCGTGATCCGGATTTTTCTTCGCCGCGTGCTTCCGGGCTTTCTCCTGTGGCTCGACGGGCGTCTCGTGGCGCGAACGGAAATTACCACGGGTTATTTTTTGGAGGCCAGGAAGTGAAAGCCGTTTTAGGGATGATACTGCGGGCCTATCTCTGGACTCATGATCGGGTTCATGAGCGGGTTTTGCACTCTTTGGCGATTCGATATTTCGACGGCCTTCACCCTAAGAACGTGTTTAATTTTCGTTCCGAATTTTTCCTGGAAAATCTAGGGCCGACCGACGTGGTCGTCGACATTGCCTGTGGAAGCGGACGGATGCTTCATGACGTATCAGGGAAAATTAAGCGTGGTGTGGGCGTTGATCAGGACGGAAACGCCGTGGCTGTGGCGAGGAAGAAATTTTTAGTACCAAATGTTGAATTTCATCATCTGGATCTGTTTTCAGCTGAAGCAGCCCAATTGGCTCGTGGTTGCACGGTCGCTATTTTTTCTCACATCTTGGAGCATATCGACGACGTGCCGACATTGTTGCGTCAGGTGGGTGCACCCAGAGTTTTAATCTGTGTACCCAGCCAGGAGCATTGGTATTCCCAGATGCTGCAGCATCTGGGGTTGCCTTGGCTGACGGACCCGACCCACCGACGAGAATACACTCGTAAGATGCTTTCTGACGAACTCGAGCAGGCAGGTTATCGAGTCGACTGGTGCGGATTCAATTCGCTGGGGGAAATTGTTTGTAGTGCGAGGAGAGTGTGAGCCTCCTTCGTGATTTGCTCGATAAATTGACGGAGTGTCGGGCATCGAGAACGCTTCGAAAGGGCCCCGATTTTTCGATCGAATTTGCGGGAATGTGTCCGAGGGGAAGCGAAGGGTCCGGGGGGGCGTTAAAGCTCACCGTTCTCCGGGGGGCATTCCCTCACCACGGCGATAGAGGAGCGAGCCTTCTATATTTGGTTTCGAGCGCGCTTCCGCGGGGCGCGGTGGGCTGGGCGCGGGCAGCGAAGAAGCAGGGGATTCCGGTGGTTCTCAATCAAAACGGAGTCGCCTTTCCAGCTTGGGCAAGCGATGTAGAAAGAGTTCGCATCAATCAAAGAAATAAGAAGCTATTTGACTTGGCCGATCTAGTTATTTTTCAAAGCAAGTTTTGCGAGTTGGCGAGTGAAAAGTGGGTGGGCTGCTTCGGTGGGCGCAGGGCTCGAGTTTACAATCCTGTTGACACAAAGTTATTCCGGCCCGGGTTCCCTAATACGGACTTTTTGTTGGCCGGGTCGGTGGCGCAACCGGAACGTGTGAGAAAGCCGCTTGAGGTTCTGTCTGCCGCACGGAAATCCGGAAAGCCTTGGACTATGTGTGTGGCTGGTCCGATGCGATGGGATGGCGGAGAAGATGACATTAACCGCTGGATTTTGGAGCTTGGCTTGTCGGACGCGGTAAAGCGGGTGAAGTTCTTTGATCGCACTGAGGCTCCCGCTTTGTTTCGTTCGGCAAGAGCTTTGATTCATCTTCAGGATAAAGACGCCAGTCCCACGGTGCCTCTGGAAGCGCTTGCATCTGGGTGCGCGGTCTTGGGGCTGCGTTCAGGGGCGATGCCTGAGCTGGTGCCGGAGAAAATGGGTGTTTTGCTGGGCGTAAAGAACGAATGGGACGCTTACCACTATCCGGGTGAGGTCGATCTTCTTGGCGGAATGGAGCAAGTGCTAAAGTTGAGCCCCGGAGAGAGTGGATGGCGTTGGGTGGATGAGCATTTTTCGAATGAAAAATTCGTGAACGAGCACCGTCGCATTTTCAAAGAGATTTCTTCCAAGTTTGAATGAGATAGTTGGCCATGCGCTGAGGTGCCTGCCCATCGGCTGGGCCGTTGAATCGTTCCCAGAATGAGATCGAGGCGGGGTTTTTTTCGGGTGCCGCGCCCTTTAGGAGCGATCGAGCAAGAGCGGCCATTTCTTCGGCTGATGAAACTGCTCTGCAAGCACCGGACTCCACGAACGAATTGTTCATGACCACGCCTTCTGGTGGGCGGGCTAGACCGTGGCTGATCTCAGGCCAATCTACGATCACAACGGGGGTGCCCACCGCGAGGGCCTCCATAGGGGCCGAGGAAGAGGGCAGAGAAACAACCAAGTCGGCTGCCGCACAGAGATCGCGCAGGGGAATATCGTTATCGCCCACACAAGCCGATGGCTCGGAGTCCCAGCGCTTTGCTTCTGTTCTTGTCCGTTGGGCCGATTCATGAGGGTGGCATTTCGCGATCAACTCTCCGTCGAGAATGTCGGCTCCGGCGCGTGCCCAGCGATAGAGGCGCTCTTTCTCTTGAACGGTGAGGTCGGGGGAAATGTGGCGGGACAGCAAAAGCACCCACTTTCGATTTTCCGAAATACCTAGTTTCGCACCAATGCGACTTTTTAATTTGTCTCTGTTCGGCGAAAGGTCTGAGGAAAGGAAAAGCGTATTTCCCACCATGTGCCCGTTTAACAACGTGGCAACGCTTTGATTTACTGCGGCCACATTCGTTCCTCTCAGGTGAGCGCTCCACAGGGATCGGGTGAGAGGAATGCCGTCGTCGATGGGCATGTAAGTGACCCAGGGCTTTCCTCGTGACCGAAAGGAGTGCTCCAAAACTTTACTCGTTTCGGTGGGCTCTAAAGAGGCGCCCAACACGGGGGCGTCTCGCTCGTGCATTCGTTCGGCGCAAGCAGCAATCATCGGCAATAGACACCCGCGACTGAACCAAATGGACCTGACCGAGGCTATCGTTGCCCGCCCAACGGGAACTCCGGAAAACATCTCGCTGGACTCGCGCACTTGCCGGGAAACTTTCGGCCAGCCGAGGAGGGTGATCCCCAATCCTTTCACCAGGAGCGCGAGCTTTGAAAGAGGGGTCGCATAACTGAAAAGAGACAAGTCTCCCTCGCTCGAGACAAGCAGCGGCTGAAGAGACGGCGCTAGAAATGGAGTCACGTTTTCCCAATAGGCGAGCAGGCGGCGGCGGAGAAAAAACAATAATACAGTTGGCGGGGGATTGCGTTTTTTGTCGTCCTTGGCCGGTTGGAGAGGAATTGCGGCCAGGGAAATTCCGTTTCGAATTGCGTCCGCTAGGACTCGAAGTTTTTTGGCCGAGTTTCGAACATAAGACAGTAGCTCGGTTGGTAATCCCCAGCGCTGATGGATCGAAAATCCCATGAGTCGGGCGCTCTCAAGAGCAACGATAGTGTGCAGGCTTCCCGTGGGTTCGAAAAAATGGACAGGACACCGCGGGGGGAGATCTTGCAGTTCGCCTCGAATTCCGGCTGTAAGGTAGGGCAAATCCTCTGAGTGTGGGGCCATGAATCCAAAGGAGAGAAACGTACCCCAGTTTTTAGCGACTGCATTGCAGGCTGTCACAACGCTGCTGTTAAAACGAAAGAGAGTTTCGGTTTCCGAAGCGTCTGGGCATCTGCGAATACGCTCCCAGGAACGAAATCCATGCCGGTCTACGTCGACATAGGGGCGGAGCGAATCAGGGCCGACCACCAGGGAGCGGGGGGCGTTCGCAAGCTGTTGCTGAAGACGTGTTCCGATCCGAACAGGGCCCGCTATCGGCGACGGCTCGATCACTAGAATGGAGGAATACACTTCCGGATGCATGGATGATCGACTCTACTCGATGTGCTACTGTGATTCTATGGTGTCAGTGATTCTCCCTATTCACAATGCCTCCCGTTACCTCCGGGAGTGCCTGGACAGCCTATTGAGACAGACTTGGTCCGATTTCGAGGTGCTCGCCATAGACGACGGGTCCACCGACGATTCGGCTGAAATTGTGAAGTCCTTTTCGGACCCGCGGATTCGTCTTCTGCAAAATCCATCGAATCTTCGCCTCATAAAGACGCTGAATCGGGGCATACAGGAGGCACGAAGACCATTTTTGATGCGAATGGACGCTGATGACATCTGCTTTCCTCAGCGCATCGAGCGACAGCTCAGTTGGATGAGAGAGAGACCCGAGATCGATGTGCTGGGGTCTTGGGCCATTCGTATCGATGAGCGAGGGCGACACGGCGGAGTGATATCAAAGCCTCAAGGGGAGGATCTTGCCTATTGGTCCTGGGTACCCACTCCGCTGATTCATCCAACCGTGATGATCCGAAGGGAGAGAGTGGGGGGTGATCTTTATTACGACGACCAGATGCTTCACTGCGAAGACTACGAACTTTGGCTGCGGTTACTTTCCCAGGGGCGTGTTTTAGAAAACTATCCGGCACCACTTTTGTATTACCGAATTCATCCTGGTGGCGTGTCCATGCAGAATCGAAAGGTTCAACTCAAGAATAGCTACACCGCATTTCTCCGATTTTTCTCCCACACGGGAATCACGGAGGATGAATTTAATTTTCTCATTGGTGTTCGGCAAGGAGGTTCCTTGTCTGAGCGAATTCGACTTACTCGCCGTATCGCCCCTGCCTTGCGCGGGTCGCGCTGGATCAAGCTTTTGGGGCTGCAGCTCCGATCGATGATTCCTCAGTAGCCGGCGTGGAGCGGCGGGAGAGTATAAAGCTCGCGATTAGCACGGTCGCGGAAATCGCCGCCACAAGAGTTCCGTAGAATTCCAAACTTTGGGAGAATCGAAATACAGCGGCTCGAGCTATCAGCTCCAAGGCTCCTAGGGCCACGAACGTAAAATAGGATTCCGACGTTTTCAGGTACCGTGCAGCGAGGAAGGCGGCGAGTGTCCAAGCGGTCACTTGGCCCAAAAGCACTCCGCCCACGGGACTAAAAAATGCCGCTGAGCCACAGGCGAGCGCCAGGGCCGCAGAAATCCAAATCGAAGCTCTTTCGGCCAGTGCCGCTCTTTTCGGAGACGTTGCGTTGTTGGTTCCGGAAAAATAGGACTGAGCTAGTGAGCCGGAAAAGGCCACGGCTCGTCCCAGGCCATAGATCCAAAGAGCAAAGTCGGCCGAACCAAGGCGGGATGCCACCAATTGATCCCAAACGTTTCGCTCTAGCAGGGGCACGGCGGGGTTGATCAGCGATTGAGCCCAAGATGAGGCATGTGTGTGAGTGGAAACTCGGCGGCGTTTTCCAAGTAGAGCCCATCCAAGAACGGGCGCCCCCAGGAGCGTGGAGAATCCATAAAGTGCGGCCTCAGAATTGGCGGCGCCGAATGCCACAATCACCCCCAGACCAATGGCAGCGTTGAAAACAACGTTGCGCTGATAGGGCCACGGATAGTTCCCCTCAAAAAATTCCAGTCCAAAAGCAGAGGCCCAGGCAACCGGGGTGAGGGAGACCAAAGTGAAGCCAATTTGCCATCCCGAAAGCACATGGTCAAAAAGCAGCCAATAGAGAGTGGCTACGATCGCCAGCGCCGCAGTTAGTGCCGCGATGGAGGCAGCCCGCCGCTGAAGGATCGGCTTTCGCGGGGACCAGTAGTAGAGCAGTGAGTTAATCCAGCCTGCCGACAGGCCAATTACCGAATACAGACGCAGAAATTCTGCGGACCAGGCCTTATCATGGATATAAAAGAGGAGAAGTATGGTGACACCGGCAGAGCTTGCCGTAGAGAGTAGGGCTAGTGAAAAGGCTTGATCGATCCGAAACACGCAGGCCTGAGGTTACAATCTCGTGGTAGAAATAAAAAGCAACAGAGCCCGAATTCTTGAGGCCCTTACGGTGGGGATCGTTTTGGGATTGGCGGTGGGATTGGCGTGGGCGCCGGTTTTTTCGGGCCTCACTTTTCTGCCTGTTGATCTTTGGAACAGCCTCTATAAGCCCTTCGCGTTAGACGGCGGTCCGTTTCATCCCCACAACCATTTCGACGAAGACATTCTCAAGTTCTATTACCTTTACGAGAAGATGGCCTCAGAGAATCTTTGGTCGCCTCGCTGGATATCGGAAATCTTCGGGGGCATTCCTCTTTACGCAAACACTTATGCATCCCACTTTTCGCCGTGGAAGTGGCTGCATCTGATTTTTCCTGTGGCGGAAGCCTACCAGTGGCGATTGCTGATCTCTGTTTGGGTCGCTGGAATGGGAATGTATTGGCTTGTTCGCGTCTCCGGCGCGCGGAGGACCGCAGGTTTGTTCGCGGCTCTTGCCTATATGTTTGCCGGAATTTTCACCGGCCTTATTCTGCGCTGGTGGCTCCACGCCCCATTTTCGTGGGTGCCGTTCGTGGCGGGATGCTTGTATTTATGGCTGGTGCGCCGAAAAAACATTTGGGCCTTGGGCGTACCGTTTTTTCTCGCCCTCTCGTTTCTTGACGGATTTCTTCAGTCGAGCGCCGCGATCGTGTTGGCGATGGGATCTTTGGCGTTATTTTTCTGTTTTCGCGAGCGAGAAAGGCGGGAGTATCTTGGTTTGGTCGCAGGATTGGTTGCGACGTTCTTCTTCGCCTTTTTGATGTCCGGCGTTTCCTGGTTGCCCCAGTTGGAATACCTCTGGTGGGATATGGCCAAGGGCGAGAGCCGAATGGGCGGAAATGTCTTTGGAAAGAATCTTCTCGAGAGGGCACTGACTCTTCCCGCGATGTTTTCGATGTTTTTTCCGGAAATCCTTGGATCGGTGCGAGCCTTAGATCTCTCCAAATTGATTCGTTCGCATCTTCAGGACTTCAATCCATTTGCCGGCACCTCCACGGCGATACTGTTTGTGGCGGGGTGTATTGGGTGGAGACGAAGCGGATCGGCTCTTCTCGCCGCGATTTTCTTGGCGCTGCTCGGATTCATTGTGCCCTGGCTTACGCCGCTTGATCGGTTCTTCTATTTTCGCTTTCTCGCGGTCTTTGTGTTCGGTGCTGCTTGGGCTGCCGGCCTTGTTCTCAGCAATATTCTTGATGGCGACGAGTGGTGGGTGCGAATAGTGGCTCGAACGGCCACCTGGGTGGCGGCGGCCCTCTTGCTGGTGTTTCTTTCATGTGGCTTGGTGCGGGTGGTGCGATGGGCGAGGCCGGGCCTGTTGGAGGCCAGCATTAACGAATATGTGACTGCAAGGATAAGCCAATCAGTGATTGGGGCGAGAAACCCGGAATGGATGTTGGGTCGTGGCGCCGCGGCGCTTGATCACTGGAGTTTGAACAGCGCTGGATTCTTGATTCCGTTTACGCTGGCCATGATTGCCGCCCTGATTCTCGGACGATCCGCCCGTTGGAAGGTGCCCGCCACCATTGTTGTGGTGTTTCTTCAGGCAGCGTGGGGAATTCGCGCTTGGCACGGATTTCACGACAAGGCGCTGATTTATCCCGACAATGAACTTGTGCAAGTGCTGAGAGAGGTGAATCCGCAAAATCGCTACCGCGTGCACATCAATAATTTTCACGGTCCCCAAGGTAGTCGGTTGATTCTCCCGGAGAACGCGAATGCCGTATACGAATACGCCACTCTAGAGGGCTTTGAGGGGTTGCGGCCTCGAGTAATCTACGACCTGCCGTTCGACTCGAAGGACGCAAAGTCCTTGGCTCGATTGGGGGTGGGGTTTGTGGTGACCAATCCAGAGCCCGCCCTACGCGAGCCGGGATTCTCTCTGGTGCATCGCGGTCGACTGGCGATTTATCGAGTGAGTGGAGTGGAGGAGCGAGCCGTATTTGCGCTGCCCGATGGGGGGAGCGTGAAATACCTAGGGGAACGCCCTAACCACATGGCCTTCCAGGTGAGTTCGTTACACGGTGGCGTGGTGGAAAGAAAAGAAACCTACTACCCGGGATGGAAGGCGGTTTGGAATGGGAGTGAAATTTTGCCGGTGTTTCGCGTCAAAGACGTGTTTCAAGGAGTGAGGGTGCCAGCAGGGGCCGGTACATTGGAATTTGTATTCGATCCCGTAGTGGCAAGATGGGGGCAAGCTTTATCGATCGGGACGATAATTCTTTGGCTGCTTCTTCTGGTGACTTGGTGCGTGAGGGCAAGGCCTCGTGCTAACCTCTAGCACATGAAAAGTGAAGAAACTGTAGCGGTCTTGGGACTTGGTTATGTGGGATTGCCGTTGGCGCTGGCCTTTGGCCGCGTGATGCCCACCATTGGATTCGATCTGTCGGAGAAAAAAGTAGCGGCCTACAAAAAAGGGTTCGATCCCACCGGAGAGATGGGAAACGAAAAATTTTCTGCCGCCAAGAACATTTCCTATCACTCCAATCCGGAGTGCCTGAAGTCAGCGGACTTCATCGTGGTGGCGGTTCCCACCCCTATTGATACCGCCAAGAGGCCCGACCTTTTTCCCGTGGAAAGCGCATCGATTGCAGCCGGAAAGAATCTAAAGAAGGGCGCGATCGTGATCTTCGAGTCCACGGTGTATCCGGGACTTACGGAGGAATTCTGCGTTCCTATTCTGGAGAAGCATTCCGGCATGAAGTGCGGAAAGGATTTTTTTATTGGGTATTCACCCGAGCGAATCAATCCTGGCGACAAAGAGCACACACTGGAGCGAATCGTGAAAGTGGTTTCTGGAATGGACGAGAAGACCACGGAACGGGTGGCTTGGTTGTATAGCCAGGTGGTGGAAGTGGGAGTGTATAAGGCCGCAAGCATCAAGGTGGCCGAGGCCGCAAAGGTTATCGAGAACACCCAGAGAGATCTGAATATCGCTCTGATGAACGAGCTTTCACTGATTTTTCACAGGCTGGGAATCGATACCTCGGATGTGCTCGCCGCGGCCGGAACGAAGTGGAACTTTCTTCCCTTTCGGCCGGGCCTAGTGGGCGGGCATTGCATCGGTGTGGACCCCTACTACCTCACCCACAAAGCGGAAATGGTTGGTTATCATCCCCAGGTGATACTTGCCGGAAGAAGGATCAACGACGGAATGGGCGCGTTCGTGGCAAGAGAAACCGTGAAAATGCTTTCCTCCGCGGGGCGCCATGTGGCCGGTGCGCCTGTGTTGGTGGCGGGAATTACATTTAAGGAAAACTGCCCCGACCTTCGAAATTCGAAGGTGATCGACATCATCCGCGAGTTGGAGGCCTTTGGCGCGAAAGTTTATGTCTGGGACCCGATCGCCGATGCGGAAGAGGCTCGTCATGAGTATGGAGTGGAGCTTGTGGACTGGAAATCTGTCCCTAAGTTTTCTGCGGTGGTGGCAGCGGTTTCTCATAAGAACATTTTGTCTTTGGACCTCACTGAAATGGCAAGAAAATGCGGCCCCGGAGCGCCGTTCATGGACGTGAAGGCGGCCTTTTCGCCGAAGTCCGTCCGCGACGCAGGCTTTTCGATTTGGCGGCTATGAGCTCTGGCCGCCATCTTCGCTGGATGCGTTGGACTGCGTGGGCTCTTCCCGTAATCATTCTCGGGTTCATCCTTGTGCTCCGTCCATTTTGGGGCCTGATGGACGATGCGTCTAATGTGCATTGGCTCATCCCGCGCGCTTTGAATGAGGGGCTTGCCTCCTTCGCAATAACCTATGGAAAAGGAGATTTGGCCTGGGGAATGTTTCGCCCGACCTATCCGCTGATGGCTTGGTTGGTCTACTGGCCAGGCATGAATCTCGGAGCGCCCTGGCTTACCTTTGTTTGGAATGCGCTGATCGCATTTGGCGGTATCTATCTCTGGGCGCGGGTATTGAGCGGAATTTTGAAGATACCTTTGCCGCTTCTCTTATTGGCCAATGGCGCTTTCTTCTACGGTCATGATCTCTTCCTTCACCCTTCGCTTCAGGAAAAAATGCTTTTGCCCGTGGGTGCGACCACTCTATGGCTCGCTTGGAATCGTGATCGCATTTCTAGCCCGCTCTTTTGGTCGCTTTTTGCTCTTGTCGTGGGGCTTGGCGCCAGTGTGAAGGCCTCGTACTTCATTCACTATTGCGTTGCCGTTGCAGGATTTGTGGCCGTGAAGTGGGAGCCACTACGGGCCCGCAACCGGGGCGCCTGGGTTGAGGCGGGAGTTTGGTTCCTTGTGCTGGTTTTACTTTTGGGTTTTTTCGGCTGGATTTCGTCTCATGGCGGCTACACGTCGCGCTATTCTTATTCCGACATTTTTCCCAACCTTCGCTCTTTCGCCGGCGCCTATCTTTTGATTCCGATGGCAGTCGCGACCGGATTTTTTCTGGTCGATGGGAGAAATGTTTGGCTTCGACCGGAAGTGTTGTTGCCGCTCATTGGAGTGGCCGCGTTCGTGGTGATAATGGGGCCCTGGGGCATTCAGGGCTACATCCAAATCGCTGCAATGCCATTTTTTGCAGCGCTTTCCGTGCAGGTGGCACAAAAGATTCTTCCGGGAAAATGGGAGCCCCTCCTGATCGGCGGATTCATTCTGCTGTCGCTCACGGTCACCGTTTATCGCTCTTGGGCTAATTTCACTCGACTGAGCGACCTCGGCAGGGCGGTAACGGCCGCTGAAACCTGGAAGGCCTCCGGTGTTCAGGAAATTTGGATGCCTTGCGAAGAGGGGTCACTTTCAATGCAGAGATTCTTCGATCACCGCGGGGGGAGACTTCCGAAGGTGCAGCGAATGAAACCTGAAGAGTCGGCAACCGGGAAGGTAATATTTTTCGATCAAGCCTTATGCATTTTACCTGGGAAGGCGAGCGTTCCATCGGGATGTTCCGTGGTTGAAAAAATTTGGGATGGCGCCTGGACGAGGAGCTTCCGACTTCAGCGCTGTAATTAACTCGGCCGCTTAGTTGGTTGTTTTTCGGAACAAATAAAACGCGAAGGTGGGGGCAAACTTTTGCCACAACCGCGTGCGATGATATCGAATTTGTGCCGGGTCGTGCAGCCCACAGAGGGCGACGTCAAGTTTATGGAAGGCGACTTCAAGAGCCTTGCTTCGCGCAGCCCGTTTCAATTGATTCAACCCGCCCAGTCCTGCGAGGCGAGTGCTCACGAGGTGCAGGTTTGCTTTGGGGGCTGTTTCTGAAAAATAAGTAGGAGGAATTCCGCGCTCCCGCGGAGAAAGGCCGACACGCGAGCCGCTGAGTCGAGTCATGTCGGTCACAGGCTCTCTTACAAATAACCAGCCGCCAGGCCGGAGAACGCGAGAAAGTTCTGCTAGCGTGCGCCCCACTCTGGGCACATGATGCAAAACTCCGAGGCAAACCACTCCGTCAAAAGTTTCGTCTTCCCAAGGTACATGACCGGTTCCGGGAATCTCCGCGAACTCTCCCTTCGGCCATTCATGTTGGGCAAGCTGCAAGAGCTCAGAAGAAACATCGGCTCCGTAGTAATGAAATGTGCGTGGAAATCGGGTGAGCCCACGACCGTCGGCGCAGCCAAAATCAAGAACCTTTCCGCCGTTCATAAGGAGGTTGCCCAGGCCGAACTCCTCATTGTAGCGGTGATACTTTTCATCGTAGGAGCTGAAATCCGGAATAGTGCCGGAATGCGTGAGGGTGGCGGCGGCGTTATGAAATTGGATTTCCTCCGCCAACCAGGCTCGGCACTCTTTTTCACTTGCGAGATCACCCTTCAAATAAGAGAGCCCAAATGAATCCTCGCTATTTGTCGGCTGAACGGCCTTAAGACGCTGTGCTGTGGAGCTTGAACTGGTCATGGCATATCCTTCGGAAGTAATGGAGAATACCCGTTCACAATGGAAACCGGAAGCGCGCTGCGCCGCATAAGATCTTCGTTTTTGGATGTTACCGGCGTTTTGCTCGCCCTTCTAGTGGCAACGGCCCCTCGAAAAATCTGGATCGATGAGTTTTTAGGGTTCGCTTTTGCGGCCTACCCCAATTGGACGGAGGCCATGGGGGCGATTGAAAAGTCTTTGCACGGAGTGAACTTCGGTCAAACAGGGATTTACTTCATTTTGAATCGCCTGTTTCTTGATTTGGGCGGTGCCCATTACATGTTGTTGCGATTGCCTTCGGCCGTAGCGTTTGTGTCGGTTTTCTATTTTGGCGGGCGTCTCCTGCGCCAATGGGGAGGAGGAGCCGTCGCTGTCTGTGTGTTTTGGGTTCTGATGTTGATCCATCCCCTGAATCTGGATTTAAGTCGTGAGGCGCGCCCTTATATTTTGCTCCAGGCAACGGCAGTTGGTTTTCTGTGGGCGTGGAACCGCCACACGGAAAAGAAGGGCTGGGTCGCCCTGAGTTTATTTGCGGGGCTGGGGATACTTTCTCATCCCTACTTTGCCCTATACGCAGCCGCTTTCGTGAGCGCTGGTTTTGTGATTTTTCCTCACTGGCGAGCTGCCGTCGCTCGTGATGCACGTGCCAAAGAGTTTTGGATTTTCGGCATTCTGAGCGGGATGCTCCTTTATTTCGTGGGTAGATTTTCTTGGTTTAACTCTCTCACCATGCCCTCGAACATTGATCCGTTCGAATGGGTGGGGAGAGACAGGAGTTTGGCGCGCATATATTTGGGTCATCTCTTTGCGCCGGCGGCGATCCCGATCGTGGTCGGGACCGTTTCCTTATTTCTCGGGGCCGTGGCGCTGGGTGAGCGAGCTTTGATCCGGAAATTCGCTTTTCTTTGGCTCGTGACCATCCTTACCGGCGCAGTGTTGATCTGGAGTAGCGTGCGAGGAAACTACTGGATTCTTCCACGGCAGTGGATTGGATCGGTGGCGATGGGAGCATTCGTGGCGGCTCTCACTGCGGGCCATTTCGTTCGCCGGGTCTCGTCTCGATTCCAGATGTGTGAAAAGTGGGCCCAGTGTGCGATTTCAGTTCTGTTGTTGATGGGGATCGGATGGTTTCTCGTGCGATGGTATCCCCGAGGGCAGCTGCCTCCGGCCAATATGACCCGAGAAGAGATTCGCTCCGCGCTCGCGGGGCCTCGGCCTTCGCCGGAACAATATGTAGAATGGGCTCATCAGAACTTGATGTTGGGCGGAAAAGTGGAGAGCGGATTTGCTCGTTATTACCGGGAGATGTTTGAGTGAGTCGTGAACGTATATTAGAAATGGCCCGCGAATGGTTCCAGGAAACTCATGGAATAGCGAGAGACCATTTTGAGCCGGGAAAAACCTATATTCCTCCATCGGGAAAGTGGCTCGACACTGATGATCTTACCCACTTACTCGACGCTTCCTTGGATCTTTGGCTTACGGCCGGCCGATTCGCCCGGGATTTCGAAGAGAAGTTGCCTCCGCATTTGGGGCGAGCCGGAAAGGCGCTTCTTGTTAACTCCGGATCTTCCGCCAATCTTCTCGCCTTGAGTTCTTTGTGCGCAAACACAATGGAAAAATTTGGCCGCACGCGGTTACGCCCCGGAGACGAGGTGATCACCGTTGCGGCGGGATTCCCGACCACGGTGAATCCAATCGTTCAATGGGGATTGGTACCGGTATTTGTCGACGTAGAATTTTCCACTTTGGAAGCCACCTTAGAAAAAATTCAGGAAGCAAAATCGGAGCGCACCCGTGCGGTGATGATTGCCCATACCCTCGGAAATCCTTTTCGTGCCGATTTGGTGGCCGACTGGTGCGCCAAAGAGGGACTGTGGTTTATCGAAGACTGCTGCGATGCGCTTGGGGCTGAAATTGAAGGAGCATCAGGTTCGCGCAGAGTAGGGTCGTTTTCCGACTACGCCACACTTAGCTTCTATCCGGCTCACCACATTACGATGGGAGAGGGTGGCGCGGTAGTGGCTCGCGACGGACGTTTGAGAAAGGTGGCCGAAAGTATGCGTGATTGGGGGCGCGACTGTTGGTGTGAGCCAGGAAAAGACAACACCTGCGGCAAAAGATTCGGTTGGACCTTGGGTGAACTTCCGTCTGGGTATGACCACAAGTATGTTTATTCAAACATCGGCTACAATTTGAAGGCCACCGATATGCAGGCGGCGTTAGGTGTGTCCCAACTAGGAAAGCTGGACCGTTTCGTAGAGGCCCGCCGCGCCAATTGGAACAAGCTAAGAAGCGGTATTGCCGGCTCTTCGGTGCTGCGGAATCGTTTGATTCCGGTAGAGCCCACGCCGGGAACGCGCCCGAGTTGGTTCGGCTTTCCTATGCATGTGGCGCCGGGGATTGATCGAGAGAGGATTCTTCCAAAACTTGAAGAGCGCAGGGTTGGCACCCGCCTTCTATTTGCGGGGAACCTGGTTCGCCAGCCGGCCTATCTCCATGTGGGCCGTCGTGTGGTTGGCGACCTTAAGAACACAGATGAAATTATGCGGCGCACGTTTTGGGTTGGAGTGCATCCCCAGATTGAGGACCGTAGAATCGCCTATATGCTGGATCAACTTGAGGCAGTGGTGGGCGAACTCTGACCTGCTCTCGCCAAGGCTCCGAGCAAAAGCCAAAACAGAACGGCGCCTTGCGGATTTTCCAAGCACACATTGAAGGTTGCGAACAATAAGGCGCTGGCGGCTCCGGCTATCAGGAACGCGCTCCAGGGGTCTTGAAGACGGCGGGGTCGAATCACAAACGGCCAAATGCAGAGAAAAAGACTAACAGATATGAGTCCTAGACCGATGAGGCCGGTGCGATGAAGTACGGCGAGGAAGCTGTTGTGGGGCCCCGAGATCCATGCCCCATTTACTTCGGCAGGTTTTCCGTTGAGTTGCGTGGAAAACATTCGTGGCCCAAATCCCGGGCCGATTATGGGGCTGGTTGTCCAATTAAATAACGCCTGTCTCCAAAGATGCATTCGGAAGGCGATGAGTGAAACGTTTCCAGAAGAATCTTCTTGGTAGTCTCCTTTAAATAAAACGCGCGTTGTCGATACGGTTGATTCCACGGGATCGGTATAAGGGATGGCCCACTCGATGGCACGAAGCAGTGGTTGGAGGATAGTGGGTGCGGTGTAACGGGCGGTGAGATTGGATCTGCCGGGAAACGGATACGGAGGTAGATCCCGTCCTTTAACGAGCTCGAGCACTCCGGCGGCAATCACTACAGAGAGCAGGGTGGCACCCATTAGGGCGCCGAAGCTGCGAGCGCCAATTCCAGTGCCTCGGCGCGCTCCCCAGAGGCATGGGGCTGAAAACGCCAAACAGCCGAACACCCAGATTCTTTTCATGTAGAGCACGAACTGCGTGAGCCAAAGGTGACCGAACGGGAACCACAGGGCCACAGACCATTTCCATCCCACTAGAAGGGGAGAAAGCATATAAAGAGAAAGTGCTAGTTCATTGCCCACAGGAAATCCCATGAGAAAGGTATGTTTCTCATTGAACGAACCCATGAGGATGAACCCGAGCCACCCGAGCACCTGAGCAAAGGAGGCGCCCACTAACGGTGCCACGAATATTTTTCGCAAAGTCGACCGCTCGAATAGAAAGGGCACGAAAAACCAGAGTGCCTGAAACACGAGGGCGAAGTCTTTTAGGGTCTGGGTAATACCGTTCTCCAGAGCGGTTTTTTCCCAAAGGCCGATGCCGAGCCGCACACTGCCCCAAATCAAGTAAGCGCCCAGAAACAGCGGCGCCGGGCGGAAAAACTCCTGCCAGGGCGCCCGGCGGCGAAACAATGCCCACGCGAGGAGGATGCCGAGTATAATTTCCGTAAGATACAAAGGAACGGGGCCGACGTTCAGATGCAGGTACACAAAGCGTTTGTTAAAAACGGCCAATAGAAACAGGTAAACGGAGAGAATGGGGGCCATTGTTCCTTAGCCGTTGCGAGTAGCCCAGTCGTATTGGAACCGGGGATCGTTCCACGGGGCTCGTGAAATCTCTTCTGGATCGTGGGCCTCTGTCGCGCAATTGGCGAGGATCGAACTGGTGGGCCCCAGGCCTTTGAATCCGTTCCATACCCCCACGGGTACCGTAACCAGCTGTGGAGTTTGTTCGTCGAGAAAAACGGTTTGCGACTTGCCGTAGGTGGGGGAGTCTTTTCGCCCGTCCCAAAGACCGAGCTGCACCGACCCGACCACGAGATAATAATTCAGCACCATCTTCGAGTGATGGTGCCAAGCCTTCACCACTCCCGGGTGAACCTTACTGAAATAAATTTCACCAAATCTCTGAAACTCGGGGTCGCTGCATCGGAGCATATGAAAGATCGCGCCCCGATCATCGACGATCTTCCGTTTAGGGGTGACTACAACTCCCTGAATACATCCATTGGTCATGGATGTGACCCTAACCCACGGGCGGCCGCCTTTCCATGATGCATTGCCTCCATCTCGTCTGTTGGATAACATAGGCGCTATGTCGATACAGACCGTGATTCTTTGTGGCGGAAGAGGAACTCGTTTGGCGGAGGAAACCGCGGTTCGTCCAAAGCCAATGGTAACCATCGGGGAGTGGCCGATCCTTTGGCACATCATGAGCGGCTATGCCTCGCAGGGGTTCAACCAATTCACTCTGGCTGCCGGACACATGGCAGACCATATTAAGAACTTCTTTTTGAACTATTCCTCCCTCAACTCCGATTTTGAGGTGGATCTATCTTCGGGGCGCGTTACCCACCTTCAAAAATCACGGGTCATCGACTGGAAGGTACGCGTGATCGACACCGGGCGAGACTCAATGACCGGGGGCCGTCTTCACCGTTTGGAAAAGTTTTTAAAGCCTGGCGGAACATTCTTTTTCACCTATGGCGACGGCGTGGCGAACGTGGACTTTCAAAAGCTTCTTTCGTTTCACCGCTCCCATGGAAAGCTTTGCACGATCACGGCCGTGAAGCCGCCCGCTCGTTTTGGCGGGTTGGAGATTTCCAGCGGGCGAGTGAGTGATTTTCGGGAAAAGCTATCCACGGATTCGGGGTGGATCAACGGCGGGTTCATGGTGATGGAACCGGGGGTTTTGAGTTATCTTTCCAGCGACTCCAGCGTGCTGGAGCAGGATCCCATGCGAAGGCTCGCCACCGACGGCCAGCTCATGGCGTTTCAGCACGAAGGTTTTTGGCAGCCGATGGACACTCTCCGTGATCGCCAATATCTGGAAGAGCTTTGGGGTGCGGGACGCGCCCCCTGGAAAACCTGGAAGGACTGATGGGCTATCGCTGGATCCTGGTCGGGCTGGCGGCGGTATTTTCATTGGCGCAGTTGGTGATCACTCCGCCTTTTCAGCATCCCGATGAGCCAGCTCACTACGCACGCATTCTTCAACTTTCCCGCGGAGATTGGATCGCGGAGAAAACCCCGGCCGGAACCGGTGCACACTTTCCCGCTGGTTGGGTGAAAACCCTGGGCCTTCTTTCCCATGTTCCGTTTCAGGGTCACGTGAGGGTTTCCCGGGAAGAGCTGAAACTGGCCGGTGAGGCGTCTCCTCGCTTCTACGAAACTTCCTCGTCCCCCGAGTTTTTTTCCTTCAACCACATGGCCTTGTATTCCCCGGCGCCGTATCTCCCGCAGCTTCTCGGCATTGCAGTGGCGCGACAGGCAAAACTCAATCTGTTGCAAGGTCTCTATGTGACCCGGTTCTTCAACTGGTTTTTCTCCTTATTGGTATTAGGTTTCGCGCTTTGGATCGTGAGGGAAAGTAAGCGGGCCTGGTGGACGATATTCTTGTGTCTCACCACACCGATGGCGTTGGCGGTTTTCAGCTCCCCCAGCTCAGATGCGCTTTTGATTGCGCTCTCCGGCCTTGCGAGCGCGATGGTGTTGGCGGGGCAAGCCCCGTTCGGGGTGATTTTGGGTCTTGCGGCCTTTTTTTCCGCATCGAAACTGATCTTTTTTTTGATCCCGTTTGTGTTCCTGCCGCAGATTTGGGTGGCTCCTGGGCGTTGGCGTAAGCTCGCTCTGTTCAGCTTGGCGGCAATTCTGCCCAATCTGATCTGGACGTTGCTGACGCGGGATCTATACAGCCCCTTTCGCCCGGGAGTGAGCGCGCCGGAGCAGTTGTCTTGGACTTTGTCTCACCCGATGGATGCTTTGATCGCGATTTTCAGCACCATCTCCGACAAATGGAAATACTGGATTAGCAGCGGAGTGGGGATACTTGGCTGGCTCGATGTGCCGGTAAGAAACGCGTTTCCCTGGGGAATCATAATTCTCCTCTACACGATTTTTGGCTGGGGGAGCGATTCTATTCCATTTTCCAAGCGTAGAGTTTGGCTTCTTGTTGCGCTTGCGTTCTCCTTTTTGGTGATACTTACCCAATATCTATCGTTCACTCCTATTGGTGTGTCCTGGGTGGAGGGGGTGTCTGGCCGCTATTTTCTACCGGTTCTCCCCTTGGTGATACTTGCAGTTCCTTCGCTTGGATCTTTGCCTCTGCGAGGAGAATATCCGGCGCGATGGGTGATGGCTTTGGGGTTTGTCTGGATGCAGGGGGTGGCTTTAAAGGCACTCTGGATGCGCTATTGGGGCGCGTGATAGAAGAGATCCATGTTCCGCGAAGAATACAGAGGCAAGCGAGTTTTGGTTACGGGCCACACCGGGTTCAAGGGCGCATGGCTTTCCGAGTGGCTCTTAGATTTAGGCGCAGAAGTGGCGGGATTTTCATTATCGGTGCCCACCGAGCCCTCAGCCTTTGAACTGATCGGGTTAAAGCAAAGAATGAGAGATGTCCGGGGCGACGTAAGAGATCGCACCGCCTTGGCTGAATTGTTTCGGCTTTTTCAGCCGGAGGTGGTTTTTCACTTAGCGGCTCAACCCCTGGTTCGCGCCTCCTATAGTGACCCCATCTTTACGGTGGAGACGAACGCCTTGGGCACCATGAACGTGCTCGAATGCATTCGCAACACCCGCTCGGTGCACGCGTGCGTGGTTGTGACCACTGATAAAGTTTACCGCAATCATGGTGAGGGATTCGCTTTCCGGGAGAGCGACCCTCTTGGCGGCGACGATCCGTATTCCGCCTCGAAGGCCTGCGCAGAGATTCTTTTTCACACTTGGGCGAAGTCCTTTCTTCAAGCACCTGGTCGCCGTTTGGGCGTGGCGTCTGTGCGCGCGGGGAATGTGATCGGTGGAGGAGATTGGGCCGAGGATCGGATTGTGGCCGATTGTGCCCGAGCATGGACTGCAGGAAAGTCGGTAACCTTGCGTAACCCAGAACATACCCGGCCCTGGCAGCATGTGCTCGAGCCCGTGGGCGCCTATCTGCTTTTAGGTCAGAAGTTGCTCGGGCATCCGGAGCGCTTTCATGGAGAAGCCTTCAATATCGGCCCTGGCGGGGAAGGGAGTCACTCGGTTCTCGAACTGGTTCGAGCGCTCTCGTTGGAGTGGCCTGGAGCTGATTTTGTGACTCATTCCACCCACGGCGGTTTCGCTGACTCAAAGAAAGAAGCGGAAACACTTGGGCTCGCCATTGAGAAGGCAACCAAGGCATTGGGCTGGCACCCCCGAATGCAGTTTCGAGAGGCATGTAAGTGGACGGCGGATTGGTATCGCGCCGTGAGCGTCGCCCCCGAGCGGGCGGCTTCGCTCACTCGGGAGCAGATTCACGCTTATTCAGAAAGGTTCGGAAAATGAGCGCAAAAAGCGAAGGTTACTTCGAAGCGGATCGAAGCGATGCGCTGCGCCTCTGGAAAAGAGGGCCCGGACGCGTTCTTGATGTCGGGTGCGGAGCGGGAGTCACCGGATCGATTTTGAAAGAGCGATTTCAGGTGGCCGAAGTGTGGGGCCTGGAGATGGTGGAGTCGGCAGCAAGGGTAGCTCAAGGAAAGCTGCAGAAAGTTTTAGTGGGAAGCATTGAAGATCCCGCGCTCCGAAAAGAGATTCCCAGAGCCCACTTTGATGCGGTTCTGTTTTTCGACGTGCTTGAACACCTCGTGGATCCGTGGGCGATTTTGAGAGAGGCGCGACAGTGGCTGACCGCCGATGGTGTGGTGCTGGCCAGTATTCCGAATGTTCGGCATTTTCGAACGCTCTTCCCGTTATTTTTTTCGGGTGAATTTCGCTATGTGGAGTCGGGAACACTTGATTCCACTCATTTGCGATTTTTTACCCGGAAGTCTGTGGTGGAGCTTTTCGAGCGAGCGGGCTTCGAGGTGGAAGAAATTTCCAGCACCGGTCGCGATCCCGGATCGAAAACCCGAATGCTTAATGCGATTACGTTCGGGTTGTTTTCCGAGTTTTTCGATTTCCAGTATCTAATTCGTGCTCGAAAGAGGCCCGATTCATTTTCGGCTAATTAAATCTTTCAGTGCGCTTACCACTCCGTTCTCGAAACGTTGGTAGTTGCCATCGGCCAATTCGCGAGCCACCGTGAAGAGTCGAAGCGGGGCGAGGCGTGGAAGTTTTCCGCGCCGGGAAAAGTGTTCCTTTCGCGCGCGCACCCCCTCCACAAAGCCAGGATGAATTCCTCGATTGGCGGAAATCTCCAGGAGCCGCTCCTCCAGCAGTGCCATCTCCCTGGCGACGGCAGAATTTCTAGAAAGAGATCGGCCGAGCATCCGGTGAGCTCTCTGGGCGAGAGCCAGCCAGCGGGAAGGCGCCATGCCGATGTTCTGTTCGCCGTGAATGCGATAGTCCACGAGTGCTTCGGGCAGGGCTTTGACCTTCGACATCGCGGCTACCAAAAAAAGAATCCATCCGTCATGCACCCACTCCTTGGGAACTGGGAGGATCCAGTGTCGATAACGGGACCGAAACGCCATGGTCATTCCCGGCGACACCATTTTTCTCAAAAGAACCGAGAGAGTGTCGTTTCTTTCAAAAGCGGCGCGGTCCCCGTTGTTGAATTCCGTACGGTCCCAGGCGCGCACTCCTAAGGGCTTCAGGTCCTTGTCCACGAGTTCTGCATCACAGAAGATCAGTCCAATCGTCGGCTCTTCGGCCAGGGCGTTAGCCATTTTTTCGATCTTTTGCTCATGCCATCGATCGTCGTGATCACAGAGGAAGATGGCGTCGCCCGAGCAAAGTCCGATCGCCTTTTCAAAATTCTTAGTGTAGCCGAGGTTTCTGTCATTTTGTTCGATTCGAACCGGCCATTCTACATGGGCGGAAAAGGCACGGAGAACTTCCAGCGTGTTGTCGGAAGAGCCGTCGTCGCAAACCACGAGTTCGTCGGGTTGCCGGCGTTGCCGTTTCAGGCTTTCCAGGAGCACAGGAAGCCAACGGGCGCTGTTATAGGTGCAAAGGGCGATCGAAATCTTCACTGTTGGCATCCTATGGCACTCCGCCCCAATCGCGCAACCTTCCTCCCCCCCGGTCTCCCGGCAGAAGGGTCCCCATGCTATACCTTCCCCATGATGCAACCGATTCCTTTGATCAATGTGGCCCAACAAAACCAGGCGCTTCGTAAGGAAATTGACGAAGCCATTGCGGGAGTGGTTTCCAGCGGCGCCTTTATTCTCGGCCCGGAAGTTACGAAGTTTGAAGAAGAGTTCAAGGCCTATACGGGTGTGAATTTCGCGATTGGATGTGCCTCCGGCACCGATGGATTGTTGCTTCCTCTGATGGCATTGGGTGTGGGCCCCGGAGATGAAGTGCTTTGCCCTAGTTTCACTTTCTACGCTACCGCCGGAAGCATTGCTCGGCTGGGGGCGCGGCCAGTTTTTGTCGACAGCGATGATAGCTACAACATGTGCCCTAAGGACGCCGGCCGCAAAATGAGCGCTAAAACCAAGGCGATCATTCCCGTGCACCTTTTTGGACAGATGGCAGATATGCACTCCATTCTTCGTCTTTCGCGGGAAGCGAGTAGGCCCGGACACCGCGTGGGAGTGATTGAGGACGCGTGCCAGAGCATGGGTGCCAGTCTCGAAGGCAAACAAACCGGTCTTTGGGGAGATTTCACTGCCTACAGTTTCTACCCAACCAAGAATCTTGGAGCGATGGGCGACGCCGGAATGATGGCTTGCCTCACAGCCGACGACGCCGAATCCCTTCGAATGCTTCGCGTTCATGGGTCTAAGGTTCGCTACTACCACGAATTTGTTGGCGTGAATTCGCGTTTAGACTCCATTCAGGCCGCGATATTGAGGGTGAAACTTCGTCACTTGCGTGGTTATGAAGACTCACGCACGCGGCACGCAGAACTCTATACGAAGCTCTTTAGGGCGGCCGGGTTGGATGAGTATCTGCGTTTGCCTGTGGCGCTACCTAACCGCCGTAATGTTTGGAATCAATACACGGTCCGAGCGAAAAACCGAGACGCTCTTCGCCAGCATCTTTCCGACCAGAAAATCGGCACCGAGATCTACTATCCATTGGCCATGCACCAACAGAAAGCTTTTGCTGAGTTTAAGTCGGGAGATCTTCCGGTTTGTGAGTCGCTGGAAAAGGAAGTGCTTTCATTGCCCATGTTCCCTGAGCTGGAGCCGTCTCAGGTGGAGCGGGTGGTGGAGGCGATTTCCGGATTTTATAGAGGGTGATCTTATTATTTTTTCTGAAAGGCTCTTATTTGGGAGAGCTTTGATCGCACGAAGGATCGGGTGCGTGACGACGGGATTGAGTCGCAATGGGCATTCGCCTTTTTCCACGAAAATTTTCCGGGAATACTGAGCTCAGGAAGTTTTGAAAACTGTCGCTGCTTGGACGGCGAAAAGTATAAGTAGTCCACGAGCGCTTTTTCCGGAGTTGCCACCTTTAAGAGAGGTTTCAGGTATTCATATCCAAAGAAGAATTCGGGGGTGCAGTGGTGAAAGGAGTAGGTGCCCGAATATGTTTTCACTACCGACGTGCGCCCGGACGTTACGGCGTATATTCTAGTTGGTATTTGCTCGATCATTCCGTGGAAGAATAGGGCGGAGTGCAAAGAGATATAGCTCTCTGCGGGGGCGACGAGAGCTTCCGCCACCATGAGTGGATCCGGGGCGGGCTCGGCCATCACCCAAAGTCCTCTTCGTAATTTGTGAACTAAGCTGGCCGCCCTTAATGATTCCAGGTGTTTTCCTGCTGCATGAATCGACGTGTTCGTGATCCCGGCTGCCTCTCTTGTCTCAAAGAACAGGAGGCCTATCTTTTTTAACTCATGGAGAAATCTGACGTTTTTCACGACATCTCCGGCAGGCTTTCGATGAACTCAAACACCTCGTGGTGTAGATCCCTCCAGAGCCTTTCATTTTTATATGGTTCCTGAAACTCATCTAACAGGTAGGGCCAAACCTGAGAGAGAAAGTCCTCGAACGATACTCCAGAGAGGACTTCGAGTGCGCGGCGTTTGTCGACTTCCGTGAGAGATACTCGGTGATCTTGCGGCAGAATGTCTTTTAGTATTTTTAAGTCCACGACATCCCGTGCTTGCGTTTCGGAGCGATTAATCAGGGCGGAGATCTTCTGTATGGTTGCGGCTGGCGGAAGATAGTGTTGAAGCACGATCGGTTGTGTTTGGTGGAAGGTAACCAGTGTGGGGTCTACCGGTTCCATCGCCGCTCCACGGAAATCGGCGTTTCTCCGAGAAAACTCGATCTTTGTGGGGATGCCGAGAGAACCATGTCGCAGTGTAACCTTCCAACGTTGGGTTGTTTCCGTTTGTTTCGCCGACGACCAGCCCACGATTTCAATGTTTTTATGTCGGAGCAGAATTTCGAAAGTTTTATCGGACAGGATATTTTCCACCCCCTTTTTGAGAGTAGGCACTGCGACGGTTTTTGCATCGAAGTCTATGTCTTCCGAGTACCGATAGGAGTGAAAATAGAAGCGAAGGTTGCAGCCCCCTTTTAGGGCGAAGAGGCGGGGGTCGATCTTGGCGGCCAAGCGTCGGCTGAAGCATAAATGAAAGTGTTCAATAGATTCGCGCACATTCATGTTTCTATTTTACATGTAATAGACTCTAAACTCTATAATGTGAGTTATTGATATTTTGTTGGTAGACAAGCAGTTTGAGGGTGGGAAATGAAAAAGTACGTAATATCAATATGTTAAGTTGCGGCTAATTTTTTTGGCTTCTACGGAGATGCCCTTTTTTGCGGCGCCAGGACCATCAAAATCGCCCCGGCCGATATGGCCATGTCGGCGACGTTAAAGACCCCGGTCTGCAGTGGGCCGACTCCAAGCACTACGAAATCCGTTACGCTCGACTTCCAGATTCGATCGATTAAATTCCCCACGCCTCCGGCGATCATCAGGCAAAAGGCCCAGTCGCCCAGGCGATGCAACTGACGCTGCCGCAGATAAAAAACCACCAGTCCCGCCACAAGAATCCCCACACCCAAAGAAAATACGATGCTTCGGGCTCCCTCCGGGAGATCTGCGCCCAGGCTCAGAAAGGCGCCGGTGTTCTCGTGATAAACGAGACGAACCGATCCGCCGCCCCAGGAAAACGGCCCATGCTCGCGCAGCCAGCCCCGCGCCCAGAGTTTTGAAAGTTGGTCTGCCACCAATAGCGGAAGGGTGATCCAGCCAAGTAATTTTGCGCGAGGGCCAATGAACTGTCTCATTTCACCAGTCGAATCGATTCTTCGATTGCGTCCCTTAGAGCATTAAGATTCTTCTTTAGCACACTTGGATTGAGTCTGGCCGTGGAGTCGCCGGCGAATCGCTCTCGATCTGCGGAATCGAAGAGAGACTGAAATTTGTGCAACAGCGGAGCGGGCAGGCCGCGCTCCCTCCATGCGTCGGCAATCTCATCGCGAGTCATTCCGAGTGCCGTGCGGCCAAGGAGAACATCGAGAGCGCCGTACAAACAGCGCTCGATTGCTGCGTAGTGTTCCTTTTCGTCAGACTTCTTGGCCTCAGCCAGGAGCACGGCGAGTCGCCTCCGAGGTGACCGTGAAAGCTTATCCACCCAGACGCGAAGGGATATTTTTTTCGTTAGAAGCAGGGCCCCGATAACAAGGTTCGCCGCTATCAGAAGCAACAGCGCATACTTCTGCCAAACGGGATCACTCAAGCTACCCGCAGGCTTCAGGAAGCGAAATTCGAGGGTTTTTGCCTTTGGCTCAGTGGCCGCTGGTGCGTCAGCAATATAGTTGTTATTCGCACCGCCGCCGCCGCCCTGATCGGCAGTGACCTCAAGTGACAGGGAATCCGTGGAAGCCGTCTTGTAGGACTTGGTGCCCACGTCAAACCATGAAAACTTTAGCGAAGGGATCGTGAAGCTCCCTTCTTTCCGCGGCAGCACGAGATAAGTAAAGACTTTCCGATTCTCGAGTCGGCGGGCCACTCCGATCGGAGTGCCGAGCTGGAAATTGGCCTTCGATTCATAGAGTTCAAAATCTTTCGGAAATCCTAATTTTGGAGCCTCAATGGCGTGAAAATTTCCCGTTCCTTCGATTGAGAGCTCGAAGTTAACGGGAGAGTTGGCGGGAACTTGCTTCTTATCTGACGATAAACCAACGCGGAACTGCCCGACTGCACCGGAAAATCCCTCAGGACGCCCCGAATCCGGAAGGGGCATCACCTCGATGGTTTCGGACTTGCTGGCGTGAGTGCCCACGCGGACGTTGCCAAAAATCTGAGGCAATCCAAAGGGATCGTTCTCTTCAAATGCCCGGGCTCGGTCGACATACTTTGCCGTGATGAGGAGCTGGTCGACCTTAATTTTTCCAGGTTTGATGGGATATAGAGCAAATTTACCCACGAGCACTCTGAGCATTCGGCGACCGTTTACGTAGACGGGCTCCCATTCGTAACGAGACGGGATATCCAGGTCTTCCTTCCAAAAACCGTTGAATGTGGGCCACTTTTTGATGTCGATCTGTTGGATTCCGCCTGGGCTGTAAATGAAGTATTCGGCGACTACCGGTTCACCGGCATAGACCTGCTGTTTCGACAGCCGGAGATAGACTGTAAAATCGCTATTTAGCGTTTCGGGATGTGATCCATCCTGCGACCCTTGGAATTGGCCGGGAGCCGCAGGGTTAGTCGCTTCTTCGTCGGAGGAAGACCGGCCGCCACCAGCTGAGGAGGGGATCACCTTAACGGCGATATCGTGGGAAGAAACCTGTTGACCTCCCACAGTCACGGAAATGTTCGTGATCTTGTGAACGCCGGCACGCTTCGGGGCGAGCACATAGGTGTAGAGCTTACGCTGGCGTGTCTGAATTGTGCCCCCCTCCAGCACCGTTGAATAGGAGCTCGAAGAGCCTTTGCCCACTAAGGTGAACTCGGGGGCATCAAATGACGGAGGCAGAACTTCGCCTCCGCCCTCCGCAATCACCTCCACACGCATTTGGAGGCTGTCGTCCAGCGCCACTGGGTTGGGTTGAACAACTACGACCACCTTTGGTTCGGCCGCCATCGCTAAAAGCGGAAACAAAATGAGAAAAGCAGTAAGGAGGTTACCAATCCTTGCCATGGTCCCTCACTTTACTATTCTCGCCTTTCTTTTTTAAGAACTTCCGCTGAAGTTTTCCCTCTTGATTGCGGAGCGTTTCCAGCATTCTTTGGGCATCTTGTTCGGAGAGGTCCTCTCTTTCTTTGAAGGGCTTCTTCCCAGATCCTTCTCGCGGCATGTTCTGGGGCGGAGTATTCTCGTTTTTCCCGTCCTTTTTTTCGTCGTCGGATTTACCCTCGGAAGATTTTTCATCCTTACTGGGATCTTTCTTAGAGTCTTGATCGCCGTTTTGCTGATCTTGTTTTTTATTTTGACCCTTTTCTCCGTCGGAGCCTGAGCCGCCCTGCTGCTGCTTTTTTTGCTGTTCTTGGTTCTGGCGAGCAAGGTGCTCAAGATTTTTTTTGGCCTGCTGAAGTGCCGCGTCCTCTTCCTTTGTGCGGGATTCGATAGCCGAAAGATCCCTTACCAGGCGCGAGAATTCAGCCAGAGCAGCTGGAGTCTTTTGTTCTCGGGCAAAACTTCCTGCATGATTCCAGCGACCTTTCCACCCTTGAGCTGAGCGCTGAAGATGATCGGCGCTGAAATGTCGGCGCGCATCTTCACCCTTCCCCTCGAGCGCAAGAGCCAGGCCCAGGTTATTGGCAACTTCCGGTGATTCAGGATGGTCTACTTGAAGTTCTTCAAAGATCTTTCGGGCCTCGTCGGCCTTGCCCGATTCCAAAAGTGCCTTGGCCTGAGAGTTTCTTTTCTTTTCCGACGAATCCCAGGGAGCTGCGAGGCCAACTGAAGGAAGAATGATCATCAGCACCGCAACTGGCCAAAGCTTTTCCCTGGCCCGTCGAGGCATCCAGACTCCGGGCCAGATCGAAAAGAGGAGAAATAGAGATGCGACGCCTAGGGGGATTTGAAAATACTCTTCATAGACGCGAACCTTTTTCTCGGTCTTCAGGCTTCGATTGAGTCCGTCGGTGCGGCGAAGAATATCGGCAATTTCTCCTTCCTCCACCGTGGAGTGATAAAACGCCCCTCCGGTGATTTCGGCAAGCGTGCGCAGTGCGGAAGTTTCCACTTTTGTCACAACTGATTCGCCACTTTCGCTGCGCTTGTAACCGCGGAGCTCACCGTTTTGATCCCTAACCGGAATCGGTGCGCCCTTTTCCGTTCCGAAGGCGATCGAAAATACTTTCGTGGAAGCTTCTTTGGCTTGATTTGCGGCTTTGTCTACCTTCTCGGTATGAGTCTCTCCGTCGCTCATCACCACGAAGACGCTGGAGGATTCACTGCCGCTACGCTGATTGACACCACCCCGAGCCATTGCTTTCAACGACGCATCTACTGCTTGCTCGAGGTCGGTGCCCTGATTCTCGATCAAGCTTGTATCGACGGAGTCTAAAAATGTTTTGACCGCCTCGTAGTCGCTGGTGAGAGGGCTTACCAATACGGCCGATCCAGCAAAGGCCAGGATTCCGATTCGGTCACCGCTCATGCGGTCCATGAGGGATACGATGGACTTTTTTGCCTTTTTTAAGCGACTCGGAAAAACATCCTCTGCATCCATGCTTTTCGAAACATCCAACAAGACCATCAGGTCGAGACCGGCGGTTTCGTTTACCTCGTCCACGGGGTTACCTTGTGGGCGCGCCCAGGCCAAGACGGCAAGTGAGATCCCGATAGCAAAGAACAGCTGGCGGGCCATACCGCTGCTGCCGCCGCCGCGGAGTAGCGAGCGGAGACTGTCTGGATGAGCAAATCGTCCGATCCTCGAATTAGCCCATTTTGTGCTGAGACTCGCCACGATCCAAAGCCCGGGCACCGCCACGAGTGCGAGGAGGGCTCCAGGGTTTTGGAAGTGGAACTCGTTCATTATTTTCCTTTAGTTCGGTAACAGCCGCAAAAAAGTCCGAGCCAATACAAAATCCGCCAGTAAAAACAGTAATGCTGGTATCAGGAAGGCCTGAAAGTGTTCACTCCAGCGAATTCTCTCCTTCTTCTGAACTTTGGTTCGCTCCATTTGATCGATCTCACGAAACACCTTTCGAAGTGATGTCTCGTCTTCGGCGCGAAAAAACTTCCCGCCAGTCTCGTCGGAAATTCTCATTAGCAGCTCGGGATTGATTGTGCTGGTTACCCGCTGCATCACCTTGCGGCGGCCGAAAACGGTGTCTTGTTCCATGGGCAAGTTCACTGTTCCGTCTCTGCCGAGAGCTACGGCGTAGACCTTGATATTGTATCCCTCGGCTATTCCGCCCGCGGTGAGGGGGGCAACTGACCCCATGTTGTTATCGCCATCGGTTATTAAAATGATCACTTTTGATTTGGCTCGACCGTCCTTCAGGCGATTTACGGAATTGGCAATGGCGTCACCAATGGCCGTGCCGTCTTTAAGTTGATCGGTAGTGGCCATATCAACGGCTCGCATAACGGTCTCGTAGTCGAGAGTGGGTGGAGCCAGCGTGATGCTCTCTCCCGAGAACATTAAAAATCCGATTCGATCATCGGTGCGGCCCTGTATGAATTTCTTAACTGTGCCGCGTGCGGCCTCAAGGCGATTCCCTTCGTCGGTGTCCTCGATGAGCATGCTCTTACTCACATCCATCGCAATCATGATGTCGATGCCTTCGGCATTTCGTTGCACCTGGGATGTGCTTGTCTGGGGACGTGCCAGCGCAATTGCGAGTAGTGTAAACGCCACTGTGCGAATCGCGGGTGGAAGATACTTGCGGAGTAATTGGCTCCGTTCCGGTAGCTCAAAGCCGCGGAGGGAGAGGGGGTAGAGTAGGCGACGGTTCCCCCCTCCTCGACGGGCAAACCACCAAATCGCCGAAGCGGCGGCGATGGCGAGTAAAAGAAATTGGGGATCCTTTAACCTCACTTTTTGGGCTCCTCGATCCATGTGGCATTGAGAAACTCTCTTACGGAGCGAGTGATGTCAGGCAACCGCTTCGCATCAAGGGGGGCGTTGCCATATTTTACAACGTCAAAATTTTCAAAGATCGATCGGAGTTGTCGCTTGTGCGCCTCTCCCACTGATTGTTGTTGCTCAAGTTGCCGAAGGAATTCGTGATCGGTAGATTCCAGTGCCTCAAGACCAAATCGAGCCGAGGCATATTCTCTTACGAGGCCGGTAACCTCGAAGCCGATGCGTCTTCCTGCTTCGGGCTCCAGGCGGTCCCCTTTTGCCAGTGAGACCGCTTGAGAAAGCCGAAGCAGGGCTTTATCGCGTGGGTTCAAGGTGGATGGATCTTTGCGTAGCCAGCGGATCCATGCGGCGCGTGCTCCCCAGGCTGCAGCAGAAATGAACACCAGAACCAGCGGGCCGAGAAGCCACCAGTTGACCCCCCCGAAGTCGAGGGGGGGAAGCGTCCACAAGGGGGCCTCTTCTTTGGCGAGGATGGAGCTCACCGTGCCAAGGCTAGTCCCCGCCACATCGATAACCACCGATCCGTCGTCTGAGACAATTTGAAATGCTCCAAGCTTTGCATCGCCGGATCCGGCGATCATCGCTTCCATCTCAAACTTAGCAAGGCCTCCGTCATTTCCCGTAAACTTTGGAACCCCTAACACAAGCGATTCTGCTACCGCCATTCCCTGGTGCGCCCCGGTAATTTTCCAGCTAAGGCCCTCTGGTACCGGAGCGGAAGTTACCACTTCTACCTTGGTGATCATTCCCGGTGCGGCGTTCTTGGGGGGGCTGACCTGGCTCTTGGCGGAAATGCTCATCTCCGACCTCGCGCTCTGCGTGAGTGAAAGAATTCCGCGATTTCATCCACGGGATTTCCAGCCGTGGTGATGGGGGCAACTGCGATGCCCGAGGTGCGGAATAGATCGAGTACTTTCGCGAGATGCTTCTTTTGCCCGTCAGTAAGGTGCTTGCGCACTTCCGTGCTGGATGTGTCAACCACGAGTTGTTCTCCCGTCTCAGGGTCCTCGAGCTGCACTAGGCCGATCGCTGGAAACTCCAAATCGCGTGGATCTCTCACATGAAGTGCGATGAGGTCGTGACGACGGGCGATCTGTCTGATCTTTCTCCGGTCTATCTGCGAAAAGAAGTCGCTGGCCAGTAGCACCACGGAATTTCCGCGCACGGCCGTGGCCAGTAGTTCGAGTGCGGGGGTGAAGTTCGTGCCCTTGCCCCTTGGTTTGTGTGCCAGCAGCTCGTCGATAATTCTAAGCACGTGTTTCTTGCCCTTACGAGGTGGCACGAATCGTTCCACCCGATCAGAAAATAAAACAAGCCCCACACGATCATTGTTGGCGATGGCGGAAAATGCCACTGCCGCTACCGCCAAGCAGAGGGCCTCTCGCTTCGATCTCCCTTGGGTGCCGAACCCCGAGCTGGGACTCACATCTAGCGCGATCACCACGTTGAGTTCACGCTCCTCCTCAAACGTTTTCACCACTGCGTGCTGCTGCCGTGCGCTGGTTCGCCAGTCGATGTGCCGAACATCGTCTCCGTATTGATAGGGACGGAAGTCGGCGAACTGCACTCCCTGGCCTCGGAATCGACTTTTATAGTCACCCGACAGCTGTGTTTGGCTCTTTCGCTTGGTGACGACCTCGACCCGTTTCACTTGGCGCGTGATTTCGGAAAGCGGCGCACGGCCGGATTCCCGGAGTTCTGCGGAGTCCACTTCTTGCGAAGGGCCTTCTTTTTTACGGAACTTCCACCACATCGAGAATTTTCCGGATCACGGCCTCGGGAGTAACATCGTTAGCTTCTGCTTCGTAGCTCAGCACCAGGCGATGGCGAAGCACATCGTAGCAAACCGCTTTCACGTCGTCGGGCGTAACGTAGGTCCGGCCCTGGAGCAGCGCAATCCCTCGGGAAGCCTTTGCTAAAAAGATGGTCGCGCGGGGCGACCCCCCCACTTGGATCCAGTTTTTAAGATCCGTGAGCCCCTTTTTTTCCGGGAATCGCGACGTGAACACGATGTTTAAAATGTAGTCTTTCACCTTTTCATCGATATAAATTTTCGACGTGAGAGCTCGCGCTTCGGAAAGGGTCCTGGGCAGCACTTTTTTGGAGGTCTTTGGCGACTCCAGTCCACTCATACGATCAAGAATCAATTTTTCTTCCGCCTGATTCGGGTAATGCACCTTCACTTTGAACATGAAGCGGTCAAGTTGGGCTTCAGGAAGGCTATAGGTTCCTTCCTGTTCAATCGGATTCTGTGTTGCCAAAACAATGAACGGATCGGGCAAAGGAAACGTCTGCTCGCCGATCGTAACCTGATGTTCAGCCATGGATTCCAGCAAGGCGCTCTGCACTTTCGCGGGCGCGCGATTGATTTCATCTGCCAGCACGATATTGGCGAACACGGGGCCATGCTTCGCGGAAAACTCTCCCGTTTTCTGATTATAAATCATGGAACCAACAAGATCAGAGGGAAGGAGGTCGGGAGTGAACTGAATTCGGTTAAACGAGAGGTCCATGATGTTGGCAACTGTTTTCACCGCAAGAGTCTTTGCGAGCCCCGGCAGGCCCTCGAGCAGAATGTGGCCGTCACATAGAAAGCCCATCATTATTCGCTCAAGCATTCCGCGCTGACCCACGACCACTTTCTCCGCTTCCTGAATCACCTCGCGGATTGCGTGGCCTTTGGATTTCACCTGTTCCTGAAGCTCTGTGTCGCTCATCGAATTCTCCCGGGATTTATCCCTCCCAGTTTATCACCGAAATTCGCGGCAATGGCCCCGCATTTGCTTCTTCGGGTTGCGAAGATTCACACGGAAAAAGGAGAAAAGATGATGATGAAAATCTGGCAGGTCCTGGGGGCGCTCTACGTTTGCCTGGGGTTTTGGGGATGTGGAGCTGGCGCCGAGTCCGCCGCGCTCTCAGTGGAGTTGGATGGGTCTCAAGTTGAACCGACGGTACTGGCATTGGTTACGCAGTGGGAGGTGGAGTGGAGCCGATTTTCAGGCCAAGCTCCACAAAAGGCAGCTTGGACGGGAGGTGCCATTCCCTTTTCCGTGTCGAAAGGCGACCGAATCACGTTTGTGGGCCTAGCCTCAGACGGGGTTCCGGTTGTAGCTGGCGAGGGGATCGTGCCGCCCTCCGGAGTTTTGCGAATTTCGCTGGTGCCCAGGCCCGTGCCATAATTCGGGAATGAGCCATGGAGCGCTGCTCGCGATTTTTTTGTTTCTATCTCATTCGGCGGCCGCGGCCCCGCCCGGAGCCGTTTTGCTCGACGCTTTGGTCGCACGCGTGGGGCATGAGGCAATTACGTTACAGGATTTGAATCGTTATCGGGATGTCCACGATGTTATGTCTTGCGCGAAGCTTCGCGAAGGAACTCCCAAAAAGAATCTACACACTCGTGAGCTTCTCGATCGCTATGTAGAAGAAGAGCTTCTCGTTTTGGAAGCGCGCGGAAAGAAAATGAATTCCGGAGGGAGCCTCTCCCGTGCCGTAGAACGAATCCTCGCAAAGCCGGAATGTAAAAAAGACTGGCTTTCACTAGGGAAAAGCTATGGTCGAGCTTGGAACACCAGTGCCCGGCCCCGCGAAGGGGAGGGGCAATTGGTAAGGGAGCTGGAGAAGCGTCTTCTTGTCGACCGTTTTCTTGAAGTAGAGAACTTGGGCGAGCGTGCCACTTGGTTTCGTGAGGCTCGTCTCAAGCATCCAGTGAAGCTCTACCTGGAATAGACTATGAAGCGGTTTAACGTAAGCACGCGCCCGGCTAGCGAAGACGATCTTCAGCAGGTAGAGAAGATTGAGGGCTATTCCAATCGCCCGCCGTGGTCGAAGGCCGCATTTCAGGCCGAGCTTTCCAAGAAATTCAGCCACTTTTGGGTCCTGACTGACGACGAAACCGACGAATCGGTTCACGCTTATGTCGTTTTCTCTCTCCCCGGCGATCAAGTCCATATTCAAACGCTTGGAGTGGAGCGCCAGTGTCGTCGCCAGGGCTACGCAAAGAAAATTATTCGCGACGTCGTGAACTTCGCGATGCGAAATCACGCGGTTTCGGTGGCGCTCGAAGTGCGCAAGGGTAACGACCCAGCTATCAAGCTCTACCAAAGCCTGGGGTTTGTGGTGGTCCACACCCGTAAAAATGGATATCCCGATGGTGAGGACGCATTTTCAATGGAACTGCGACTCGATCGTGTGAAGGTGCCACAAGACCCGGAAACCGAATTTGACGACGAGGAAGGCGACGACCGTGCCGTTCGATCCAAAAAGAATTTTATTTGAAGACGAGCATCTAGTTGCCGTTCACAAAGGGGCCGGCGAGCTGGTGGTGGCAGATCGCTTTGGCATTGAGAAAGAAATCCTGCTTCATGCTCTGGGTGAGCACCTGCGCTCGGCGGGACACAAGGCAGATTCCTCTGGGCGGGACCTCTACCCCGTGCATCGCCTTGATCGCGACACGAGTGGCGTTGTTTTATTCGCTAAGCACGAAGAAGCCCATCGAGCGCTATCTAAAATGTTCGAAGGTCGAGAGATGGACAAAACATACTGGGCGTTTGTGGCCGGTGTGCCGAGTTGGGGCTGGTGTCGATGTGATGTTCCCCTTTCTCGTGCGGAAGGAAAACGCGGTCGCGGCCGTGCGCTGGTGGATTTGAACAAGGGAAAGCCTGCGGAAACCGACTTTCTCGTGAAGGGTGTATATGGCGATGTGGCATGGGTGGAGGCGCGCCCTCGAACCGGACGTCTTCACCAAATCCGCGTACATCTGCGAACCTTGGGGCACCCGCTTCTCGTGGACCAACAATATGGACTTACGGATTGGAAGAGCGCTACCTTTCCCGACCTGGCGCTTTCGCGGATGCCGCTTCACGCGCGACTCCTCGCCTTTCGTCATCCATTTACGGAGAAACCAGTGGAGTTGAGTGCGCCACTGGGAGGCGAACTGCGCGGTCTCCTGGACCGGCTGAAAAAATCAGAGGGATCAGCCGCCCAATTTTCGGATTAAGTCGACCAAATCCACCGGCAGGGGGGCTTCCACTCGAATCGGTTCACCGCTTTTGGGGTGAGGGAACTCCAAAAACTGAGCGTGAAGTGCCGGGCGATGAAAAATTTCACTCCAGGGCTTCTTCCCATACTTTCGATCGCCGAGTAGGGGGCATCGTAGATGAGCCATGTGTGCGCGAATCTGGTGGGAGCGCCCTTGCTCCAGCCTCAGGCGCAGCACACAAGTGGCGTTCATCTTCTTCACTCTTTCGAAGTGAGTGATCGCATCAGCTCCGCTTTCTTCATCCACGGAGCTTTGATTGGTGTTTTCATCTTTCCGGAGGGGGGCATCCACGGTGCCGGCTTCGCCTGGATTTCCTTTCACTACGGCGAGATATTCTCTCTTCATGTGGCCGTCGCGCAGGAGGCGGCTCGCACGAGCCGCTGCCTCGGAGTTTTTGGCGAGAAGCAAGCATCCCGAGGTATTCCGATCGAGGCGGTGTACGGGGGCAAGAAAGGAATTTGACCCGCGCAGCAAGGCAGCCAAGTCGGCGTCGCCGCTCTTGTCGGGCTGCGACAACACACCCGCGGGCTTATCGGCCACCAGAAAGTCTTCATCCTCCCACAACACAGGAATTTTTTGCGGCTTCACTTCACCACGCTCCTTAGGGCGACTTCGGCCTGGGCGGCGGTCACGCCCCTTAAGACAACCCGTTTGTGGCGACCGGCTTCACCCGAAAGAATCTCAACATCTCTTTTTGAGAGGTGAAAAAATTCAGCCAGCAGCTCGCAGATAGCATCATTGGCGGCCCCGTCTACGGGCGGTTGCTGCACGGATACTTTCAAGGCCTCGCCGTGTAGTCCCACAACGGCGCTCCGTGAAGAGCGGGGCTGCACATGAAGGGTAAGCACAACGCCCATCGGATGGGCTTGGATGAAAGGATAGCCGTTCACCGACTCTCCCTGGCGCCGAAAATCGCCGTCCCCACCCGCACTATCGTGGATCCTTCGGAGATCGCCGCCTCGAAGTCGGAGGTCATTCCCATGGAAAGCTCGCGAAGCGATTCGGGGTATGCTCCTGCGAGATTCAATCGGTCTCTCAGTTCACGAAGGGCAGAGAAAGAACGCCGAGGGTCGCTCCCGATGGCCATTGGAATGCACATCAATCCGCGGATACGCACCTTGTTCCATCGTGCGCATTTTTCCAATAAACTGGCCACGGCATTTGGTGCAATTCCTCCTTTTGAGGATTCTCCGTCTACGTTCACTTCCACTAAACAATCTAAGGCCGTGTTTTGGGCCTCGCAGGCCTTATGAATTTTTTCAGCCAAACTCTCCGAGTGGAGTCCATGAAAGAGTGAAAAACGGCCCGGTAAAAACTTCGCTTTGTTCGACTGAAGGGTTCCTATGAAGTGCCACTCGGCTGCCGTTTCAGAGGCCTGCGCTTTGGCTACGAGTTCAATTTTTTCCACAGCCTCTTGCACATAGTTCTCTCCGAAGGAGAGCTGGCCCGCGGAAAGGAGGGTTATTACATCAGTCCATGGCTTTGTCTTAGACACTGCCACCAGTTTTACGGAGCCGGCGGTTCGCCCCGATGTTTTAGTCGCCAGGGAGATGCGCTCTTTAACGCGAGTTAGATTTTCTTGGAGTTCGGCCTCTCGGGCGGAAGACATATTAAGGATTGCTCCTAGAGTACTCCTGCCAAGGGCGCCCAGTAAGACTTTCCAGTGCGGTCAAGGTTTCAGGCAGGGGTAGTCCCACCACGTTGGAGTAGGAGCCTTTCATCGCCAGGAGAAAAGATGCGGCAATACCTTGGGCGGCGTAGGAGCCGGCCTTGTCCCATGGCTCCGGCGTGTCGAGATACCACTCGATAAAACGCGGCGTGAGTTTCGAGAAGCGTACTTTCGTCTTAACAACTTTTTTTGCGTGACGCTCCTTCCCGCCTTCGTAGTGCACAAGATGTACTGCGGTGGCCACCGTGTGCTCTCTTCCCGCCAAACGCGTCAGCATGGTTCGGGCCGCTTCTCGCGAGTGGGGTTTTCCCAGCACATGCGCTCCTTGGAACACCAGGGTGTCTGCCGCAATTACAATGGCACGCCCCTCTCCTCGGCCGCGCAGCTCGGCAACTGCGTGTCGCACCTTTTGATCTGCGATCTGTTTCACAATTGTTTCCGGGGAGCGTACGCCGCGCTTTTTCGGCGCCACCAGTTCCTCCACCTGAGGCACATACACGCTGAAGTGTAGTCCAAGCCCCGTTAGGAGGTCCTTGCGCCGAGGGCTCTGAGAGGCCAGAAAAAGGGGGGGGAGGGGCCCTGTAAGTTTCGCCATAGTGTTATCCGGGTATCAAAAAAACCTTTGAATATATAGAGGGTTGTCTCTGGTTTGCCCCCCGGTAACCAGCGCTTGTGGGCTTCCGGTACCGTGCTATACTTTTCTTAGGAGGTCGGTCATGGAGTACAGGAAGTACCAAAAAATGATCACAGCGGGGGCATTCGTTCTGAGTGCACTCATCATCACTGGTTGCGCTGGAGCGGAGCGCAAGCCGGTATCTGTCGATAACAACGGCGACACAAAAGCGGAAGAAATGGAGAAGCGTATCTATCGTTACGATGGACGCGAGCCTGCTTCTTCCAAGAGTGGCGACATAACTTGGCTTAACGAAGTGGAAGAAGATTTCGGTCGCATCGCGTCCGAAACCAGCTCCCGCACCGTTGCGAGCAACAAGAATCGGGAGGTTCTTGTTGCTCACAAGCAGTGGTCGTTCCAGTACGCGTCGGGTAGCAACCAGTTCTTTATGAATTTGGGCGGCAATACTTACCGTATGGTTCAGACCAACGTGGGTGACAGTGATCTGTTTTCCTTCGCGGCCGAGGGCCAGGCGGAGAATCCGATGACTTTCAGCGTGGGCCGTATGAAAGAGGGCCGTGTCCCAGCCAGCGTATCGTGTGAGGCTGAGCTTCAGTTTTGGAACAAATCCACTCGCGCCTATCAGAAGGATCGAGCCGAAGTGCGTGGCTCCGGTTGTGAAAGTTTGATTTCCCGTCTGAAGAACTACATACCCTAATGAAAAAAGGTCTCGCCCTCGTATTGTTACTCGCTTTTCTTGCCCCACCTCGGGCTCGTGCGATGACGGTTGGCGACGCGATCCTAACCGTGGGCGTTTCCACCGCGGCAGGGGCGGTGTTAGGGGCCTCAACTCTCCCTTTCTATAATATTCCCTCAGAACATGTGCGGAACGTGTTCTATGGTGCGGCGATCGGCGCCGTGGCGGGTGTGTTCATCACGGCCATGGCAGGAATGCAGAGTGCTGAGGCGCCCGAAGACGAAGCCCGTCTTTTGCGCGAGCAACCCACGCAATATCTCGTAGCTCGTGCAGAGCCTCGTTCTGCCACTCTGCCTTCCCGCCCAGCCTCCGTGCTGGAGGCTGGTGGCGTAGAAACGGTGTGGTCTCCCGTTTATCAGTTTCGCTTTTAGCGACTAATTCACGGATGCAGGGTCGCCGCCGAGAGGTTTTCGGCTCAAGCTGAGGCGCTCGCCTTCCACCTTAAAGTCTTCGATGTGAAGCGACTGATCGCCCTTAATCGAGACCTTCATGCTGAAGCGCTCTTCAATCCGATCCAGCGTATCGCGCTCGTCTTGGAAAAGGGTATCCACCACTTCCGGATGTGCGATCACATGGGCGCCCACGCAGCCGCCTTCCAGTGCGGTTCGTTCCAGTTCGCGGAAAATGCCGAAACAAACAGAGCGCAGGTTCTTCGTGAATCCCTTTCCATGACAATATGGGCAGGGCTCACAAAGCACATGATTCAGCGACTCGCGCGTGCGCTTTCTTGTCATCTGAATCAGGCCGAGCTCGGAGATGCGAAGGATATTCGTTTTGGCTTTATCCTTCTTCAAAGAGTCTTCCAGGGCACGGTACACCTTTTCACGGTGGGCGCTTTTCTCCATATCGATCAAGTCGATGATGATGATTCCCCCCGCATTGCGAAGGCGGAGCTGATAGGCCACTTCGCGAACCGCTTCCATGTTGGTTTTGAAAATCGTCTCTTCAAGATTTTTCTTGCCGATAAACTTTCCGGTGTTCACGTCGATCACCGTAAGCGCCTCGGTTTGATCGATAATCAAATAACCGCCGCTCTTCAGCCAAACCTTGCGGTTTAAGGCGCGGGCGATCTCGGTTTCGATTCCGTAAGCGTCGAAGATCGGATCTTTGCCGGTGTATCGCACCACCCGATTGGTAAGGTGAGGGGCAAACTGCTGTGTGAACTCCACGATGTAAGAGTGAACGCGGGGGGAATCCACCGCGAGACGGTAGATGTCGTCGGTGAAAAAGTCGCGAACTGTCTTCAGTACCACATTGAGATCTTCGTATAGGAGCGCCGGGGCTTTATCGGAGTCAGACTTCTTTTTGATCGTCGCCCATGTGCTCAAGAGATAGTTGATTTCGTTGGTGAGCTGCTCGTCTGTCTGCTCGGCGGCTACCGTTCTCACGATGATTCCCACGCCAGGGGGGCGAAGGCGATCCACGATGGCGCGCAATCGACGGCGCTCTTCGCTGGATTCGATCTTACGACTCACGCCCACATGGTCCACCGTTGGCATCAGCACCACGTGACGGCCGGGGAGAGAAATGTGGCAGGTAAGGCGGGCGCCCTTGGTGCCCATGGGCTCCTTCGCCACCTGTACAACCACGTCCTGGCCTTCTTTTACGAGCTCCTGAATTTGAAGGCGTCGGCGGGGTCTGCGGTCGCGCCGACCTCGGCGATGATCGCGTCGACCTCGGCGATGGTCCGGGGCGGGGCCCTGTCCCATCGGGCGCTCCTCTTCCTGCTCTGCCGCTTCTTGATCGCCGGCCTCGGCTGGTTCGCCTTCCTGGGGTTCTGGGGACTGTCCGTTTTGCTCTTCCAAGTCCCCTAAATTTCGTTCCGCCAGCATTTCGGCGGCGTCGTACTCCACGCCTCCGGCGCTGTCGTCCTCGCCGACGGCCGCAGGCTCCTGCTCTGGAGCCGATTCTTGTGGCTCTTCGCGGTCATGGGAGCGGTGGTCGTCTTCGTCGTCCCCACCTTCTTCTTCATATACAATGTCGCCAGCGTAGAGGAACGCCGCTCTTTCGAGGCCAATATCCACGAAAGCCGCCTGCATACCGGGCAGCACTCGTACCACCCGTCCTTTATAGACGTTGCCTACGATGCTTTTGTTCTTTTCGTATTCGAAGGAAAGGTCGGAAATCTCACCGTCCTCGATCAGCGCGACGCGGATTTCGGGAAGGGTGGCATTAATAACTAGTTCAGAAGGCATATCTCACCTCAAAAAATACCGGCTCCAATAACCTTGGAGTGCGGGGAAACAATCTGTACAGCTGCGAAAATTAAGCTGGGATGAGACTCTAAAAACAGTAACCTGTTTATAAAAGGGCCCGACTCCCCCTGTCAACTTGAGTGCGTTTCGGGGGAGGGGTATGGTGGAGCGCCGTGCCATTGGAGAGCGCAGAAAAGTCGAAGCGTAGGAAGGAGCTGGCCACCATGCTGGGGGTGCTGGTGGTGATCGTCTTTTTCACCAACCTTGCCCTAAAGCTGTCCAAGGCTTCCAGCACCCTGCCGTTCGTTAACTCCATATTTTTCTTCGGTATTGTGAACCTGAACCTGATTCTTCTTCTGGTTCTGGTGTTCCTGATTTTCCGGAATCTTTCGAAGCTTTTTTTGGAACGCCGCCGGGGGCTTCTCGGGTCCCAGCTCAAGGCAAAGCTCGTGGCGGCCTTTCTAAGCCTTTCCGTGATTCCCACGATGACCCTCTTTTTTATCTCCTCGCTTTATATCAACTCGAGCTTCGACAAGTGGTTCTCCGTAAAAGTGGGGAACACCCTGCAGGCCTCCCTGGAAATTACCGACTCCTATTATAAGAATGCCCAGCGCACGGCCCAGCACTTTGCGGAGCGGATCAGCGACGAAATGCTTCTTCGGTTGAATTTGGGGCAACAGGGAGATCGTAAGCGCGTCCCCTGGGAGCTGTCTGTGTACCGCGGAAACTACGCTCTCGATGCAGTGGAGGTTTATTGGCACCCGCTCGACCCACGGGTGTTCGTGGCGAAGGAGGAGCTGGGTGGCGATCTTTTCCCTCGGCTTCCAATCGCCACGGTTCAGGAGGCCTTGTCGGGGCAAACCGTTTCTCTTGTGCAGCATGTGGGTACCGGCGATGTTTTGCGTGCGGTAATTCCCCTTCGTGAGTCTAAAGCCAGTCGCAAGGTGGTTGGTGCTTTGGCGGTGAGTTACCACCTTCCTCTCAGCTTGGTGAGCAAGGTCGACGAAATTAGCTCTACCTTCGCCGACCTTCGCGAGGTGAATCCGCTCAAGTATCCCATCAAGACGATCTATTTCTCCATTCTCGTTCTCATCACCTTGCTGATCATTTTCGTGGCGATCTGGGTGGGCCTTTATCTGGCTCGGGAACTCACTGTGCCGCTGGAACGATTGGCTCACGCAGTGGAGCAAGTGGGGGCGGGTAACTTGGATGTGGCCATTCCGGCTGCGGGTGCCGACGAGATCGGAAAAGTGAGCCGCGCCTTTAACGAAATGACGGGCGACCTCAAGGAAAACCGAGATCGCCTCGAAACCGCCTATCGGGCTTTGCGAACCACCAACGACGAACTAAACGAAAAGCGGAAGTATCTAGATTCTATTCTATCCAACGTGAGTGCGGGCGTTTGTTCGGTGGCTTTCGACGGCACTATCACCACGCTCAACAAGTCGGCGGCGAGTATTCTGGGGCTCCAGGCCGATGCGGTGATTGGAAGAAAGCTCTCGCTTCTTTTGGTGGGGGCTTGGTCGGAGCTTCAGTCGAGCATCGATCAGGTTTTGGTTGCTGGCGGCAAGGAGACGATTTTCAAATATCTGAACCTTGCGACACCCGATGGGCGGCCGCTCTCTCTCTTGGTGACCATTACACCGCTCTACGACGACACGGAACGATATATCGGTCTGGTTCTTGTGCTCGACGACATTACCCATCTCATTAAGGCGCAGCGAGAGATGGCCTGGAGAGAGGTGGCTCGAAGAATTGCTCACGAAATTAAGAACCCTCTCACGCCGATCAAGCTTTCCGCGCAGCGACTGCAGCGGCGATACCTGGATCGACTCGACGACAACGAAGTGTTCCGCGAGTGTACCGACACCATCATTCGTCAGGTGGATGAGCTGAAGGACATGGTGAATGAATTCTCTCAGTTTGCCCGCTTTCCAGCAGCAAATCCGGTCCCCAACGACCTAAACCAGGCAATCGCCGAAGTGGTGGGGCTTTACCGCCAAGGGCACCCGAACATTAGTATCGACTTTGCCCCGGACTCCGAAGTGCCCGTGTTTTCTTTTGATCGGGAACAGATCAAGCGAGTGGTTCTCAACCTTTGCGAGAACGCGGTAGCGGCCATGGGGGACCAATCGGAGAAACGGGTGCGCATCACCACGGTCTTCAGGCCTGAATCTGGTCAGGTAATGCTCGAAGTGAGCGATACCGGTCCGGGCATACCCGAAGAAGTTATGCCGATGCTCTTTGAGCCCTACTTTTCCACCAAAAAGGAGGGTACGGGACTCGGGTTGGCGATCGCGAAGAGGATCGTAAGCGATCACGATGGCTACATTCGGGCCGCATCCTCGCCGAAAGACGGGTTCAATACGCATTTCACGGTTGAGCTGCCCGTGCAAAAAACGGTAGAGGTGGTGCATGGCTCGTAAGATCCTTGTCATCGATGATGAAGCATCCATTCGAACCTCCCTTGCGGGAGTGCTCGGGGATGAGGGTTTCGATGTTTCCACCGCCGGATCCGGAGAAGAGGGCCTCGGTCTCGTGGCCAATGGACAGTTCGATGCAGTTCTCCTCGATGTTTGGATGCCAGGTATCGACGGCATGGAAACGCTAAGGCGAATTCGTTCCATGATGCCCGAACAACTCGTGGTGATAATGAGCGGTCACGGAAATATTGAGACCGCCGTAAAGGCCACGAAACTCGGCGCCTACGACTTCATCGAAAAGCCGCTCTCTTTAGAAAAACTTCTCGTCACTTTACGGAACGCCATCAAGTTTTCCGAGCTTGATTCTGAGAATCGTATGCTCCGATCGGAGATGGCCAAGGTTCCGCGAATGATCGGATCTTCGGCGAAGATCATGCAGCTGCGCGAGCAGATCGCCACCGTGGCCCCCCTAAACTCCTGGATTCTCATAACCGGCGAGAACGGCACCGGTAAGGAGCTAATCGCGAGAGCGATTCATGCGGGAAGCAAGCGCGCTGCGGAGGCTTTTGTGGCCGTGAACTGCGCTGCGATCCCTGAGGAACTGATTGAGAGCGAGCTGTTCGGCCATGAAAAAGGCGCTTTCACCGGCGCAGTGGCTCAGAAAAAAGGAAAGTTCGATCTAGCCAACGGCGGCACGATCTTTCTCGATGAAATTGCCGACATGAGTTTGAAGACTCAGGCTAAAGTGCTCCGCATTCTTCAGGAGCAAGCCTTCGAACGGGTGGGGGGGCGCCAAACGATTCAGGTCGACGTACGCGTGCTTGCTGCCACCAACAAGAGCCTTCCAGATGCCATTAAGAACAACCAGTTTCGGGAAGATCTCTATTACCGACTGAATGTGATCCCTGTGGTGGCCCCCCCTTTGAGGGATCGACGCGATGATGTCCCCGAGCTGCTCAAGTATTACTTTGAGGTGTTCGCTCGTGAAGCGGGAAAGTCTCCCAAGCGCCTGTCCGGCGACACTCTCCAGATTCTCAAAGACTATACCTGGCCGGGAAATATTCGTGAGCTCAAGAACCTGGTGGAGCGGCTTTCGATTATGGCCCGGAACGAAGAGATCGCACCGGAGGATTTACCTGCGGAGATTTTAGACTCTGTCGCGTCCCAGGCTCCTGCGGAGGAGCCCATGCCGCAGATTTCCGGTTCCACCGGCCTCAAGGAGGCTAAGGCGCTCTTCGAAAAGGAATTCATTGTTCGGAAACTGAAAGAAAACGATTGGAACGTTTCCCGTACAGCACAAGCTCTCGACATCGAGCGCGCCCATTTGCATCGCAAGATAAAGACATTTAAAATCAGCGACGCTGACGAAACCTGAGGCACCCCATGGCAGAAAAGATTACCTCCCGCTCTAAAGACTTCTCCCAGTGGTATCTCGACATTATCCAGAACGCGAAGCTGGCAGATTACTCTCCGGTTCGCGGATGCATGGTGATTCGTCCCAATGGTTACTCGATTTGGGAAAAGATTCAGCGTGTGCTCGACAAGATGTTCAAGGACACGGGGCACCAGAACTGCTATTTCCCGATGTTTATTCCCGAGAGCTTTCTCAAGAAGGAGGCCCAGCACGTTGAGGGATTCTCTCCGGAGCTGGCCATCGTGACTCATGCGGGTGGAGAGAAGCTTGAGGAGCCGCTTGTGGTTCGCCCCACTTCCGAAACGATCATCAATTCGATGTTTGCGAAGTGGATTCAAAGCTATCGAGACCTACCGATGTTGGTTAACCAGTGGGCTAACGTAGTGCGATGGGAAATGCGCACTCGCCCGTTTCTCCGAACCACCGAGTTTCTATGGCAAGAGGGACACACCTGTCATGAAACAGAGGCGGAGGCCGAGGAAGAAACCCTGAAAATGCTCGCTGTTTACCGAGAGTTTGCTGAGGAATGGATGGCGATGCCGGTTATCTGTGGCCGCAAGACCGACAATGAACGCTTTGCGGGCGCGCTCCGCACCTACTCCATCGAGGCGTTGATGCAGGACGGGAAGGCGCTTCAAGCAGGAACGTCTCACAACCTGGGCCAGAACTTCGCCAAAGCCTTCGGGACCCAGTTTCAAACTCGAGAGGGCGGGCTCGCCCACGTTTGGCAAACCAGTTGGGGGGTTTCCACTCGTCTTGTGGGCGGGTTGATCATGACCCACTCCGATGACAAGGGCCTGATTGTTCCCCCCCGTCTTGCTCCTTATCATGTAGTGATTATTCCTATCGCGAAGACGCCGGAAGAAAAGGAGCTCGTTTTTTCGAAGGCGAAGCTCATGGCGGACGCATTGAAGGCCTACCCCACTCAGAAGGCCAACTTGGGTGGGCCGATGAGCGTGATTATCGACACCGACGACACCAAATCCGTGGGCTGGAAGTTCGCCGAATGGGAGCTCCAGGGTGTTCCTGTGCGCGTGGAGTTGGGTCCGAAAGACATCGCCAAGGGGCAAGCGATGGTCTGTCGACGCGATACGGGCGCAAAGCAGGCGGTGAATCTCACCGACGTTCCTCATGTGGCGGTGGATCTTCTTCTCGAGATCCAAGAGAACCTTTTTCAGCGGGCAAAAAATTTCCGCGACTCGCTCATTACTGATGTCGACAACTGGGATGACTTTAAAAAGGTCCTCGATGAAAAAGGCGGGTTTGTTCGTGCTCACTGGGACGGCACGTCTGCGACCGAAAAAGCCATCAAAGACGAAACCAAGGCGACCATTCGTTGCATCCCGCTCGATAATCCGAAGGAAGATGGGAAGTGCGTGAAGACCGGAAGTCCCTCTACTCAGCGAGTGCTTTTTGCGAGGGCCTACTAATTGGGAACCGGCCTTTACGTCGCACTCGATTTTCCTGGGCGTGCTGAGGCGCGCGCCATGGCCTCCCAGCTCAAGGGCACGGGGGCGGGAATCAAAGTCGGGCTCGAGTTATTCTGTGCGGCTGGCCCCGATTTTGTTCGTGAACTCGTTGATGATGGCGCTGACGTTTTTCTCGACCTGAAATTTCACGACATTCCCAATACTGTGGAGGCTTCCGTACGTGCCGTGTCGCGCCTTGGCGCTCGCTTCACGAATCTCCATCTCTCCGGCGGGGAAGAGATGTGTCTTAGGGCCCTCGCAAGTCTTAAGGATTCGGGATCTCCCACGAAGCTTCTTGGGGTTACGGTTCTCACGAGCATCAACGATTTTGTGCTTAAGTCTGTGGGGGTTACGCGCACCGTGGAGCAGCAGGTCGTGGCGCTCGCTCAGCAGTCGCAGATTTGGGGACTGCATGGCGTGGTTTGTTCTGCTCAGGAGGCAAAAGCTCTGCGGACGGTGTGCGGACCGGATTTTGTCACCATGGTGCCGGGCATACGACCCGCATCAGCGCAGATTTCCCGCGACGATCAGAAGCGCACCCTCACGCCCCTTCAGGCAAAACACGCCGGGGCCTCTTATATAGTGGTCGGGCGCCCCATCACCCAGGCAAAGGACCCGCGCGCGGCTACCATGGCGATACTTGAGGAACTTCACTTGTGATCTTGATCGGGTTTCATGCCATTGAGTCGATGCTTTCTGCGGGGAAGAAAGTTCTCGCAATCCACCTTCTTCAACGCAGCGACTCCGATCGATCGGGATCTTTGCGTCGACTGGCCCAGAAGCATCGCGTGTCGCTGAAGGAGTATTCCCAAAAGGAGCGGCAAAAATTTGAGCAGGAGTTTCGGAGGGTGGGGGGGCACCTCGACGACCTGGAGGGGGCCCAGGGAGTGTTCGCGCAGGTTCCCGAGTTTGAATATGCAACGCTTTCGGATCTTTTGGCTCGAGCACTCGAGCGATCTCCTCATCCAATCGTTCTTTTTCTCGACGAGGTTACCGATCCTCAAAACGTAGGATCCATTCTTCGGTCCTCTGCATTTTTCGACGTTGCTGGCGTGGTGCTACCCGAGCATCGCTCCTCACCGATCACTCCCGTGGCGATCAAAATTGCTAGCGGTGGATTGGCTCACGTGCCGGTAGCAAAGGTTACAAATCTTGCGAGAGCCATCGAGGAGGCGAAAGAGGCGGGGTTTTGGACGGTTGGGCTCTCCGAGCACGCCACCGAAACCCTCGAAACGGCTCGGCTCGATGTTCCTTTGGTGCTGGTGGTGGGCAATGAGGAGAAGGGAATCCGCGATCTCACAGCAAAAACCTGTGATTACACGCTTAGTCTTCCTGCCAGAGGTGCACTTAAGTCTCTGAATGCCGCCGTTGCGACCGCGGTAGCCCTTGCCCTGGTGTGTGAGCGGCAAGATGGGAATGGCTCGGCGCGCAACGAGGACGAGTAAGTTCCCCGAAATTCTTTGCTTTTTTCTCCCCCCTAATTATATTCACAGCTCTGTTTGCGAGCATGTTCCGGTGGGTTCATGTGCCGGTATAGCTCAGTTGGCTAGAGCAGCTGTTTTGTAAACAGCAGGTCGGGGGTTCGACTCCCTCTACCGGCTCCAACTGGGAGAGACCGATATATGGAGAGATACCCAAGCGGCCAAAGGGACCAGACTGTAAATCTGGCGGCGTATGCCTTCGAAGGTTCGAATCCTTCTCTCTCCACCAAGTGTTTGCAGACGGAGAATTTGTGAGTGGGCGGGAGTAGCTCAATTGGCTAGAGTATCAGCCTTCCAAGCTGAGGGTTGCGGGTTCGAGACCCGTCTCCCGCTCCAAATTTTTGTTGAACGAAGAGAGCTTTCGGGCTCACATAGCTCAGTCGGTAGAGCACTTCCTTGGTAAGGAAGAGGTCATGGGTTCGAATCCCGTTGTGAGCTCCATTTTTTGAAATTTTTTGAACGTTTAACTCTAGGAGAAGAAGGAAATGGCAAGAGGTAAGTTTGAGCGTAATAAGCCACACGTGAACATTGGAACGATCGGGCACGTGGACCACGGTAAGACTTCGTTGACGGCAGCGATCACGAAGGTGCTTGCAGAGAAGGGTAACGCCGAGTTCAAGGCATACGACCAGATCGACTCTTCCCCGGAAGAGAAGGCCCGCGGAATTACGATCAACACGGCACACGTGGAGTATCAGACGGAGAAGCGTCACTACGCACACGTGGACTGCCCCGGCCACGCCGACTACGTGAAGAACATGATCACGGGTGCTGCTCAGATGGACGGAGCCATTCTCGTGGTGAGCGCAGCAGACGGTCCGATGCCACAGACCCGCGAGCATATCCTGCTGGCTCGTCAGGTGGGCGTACCTGCCATCGTAGTGTTCTTGAACAAGGCCGACATGGTGGACGATAAAGAACTTCTCGATCTCGTGGAGATGGAAGTGCGTGAGCTTCTCTCTGCCTATAAGTTCCCTGGCGACAAGATTCCGGTAGTGGTTGGATCTGCTCTTAAGGCGCTTGAGGGCGACAAGGGCGACTACGGATCTGGCGCAATCATGAAGCTGATGGATGCTTGCGATGCTTATATTCCTGAGCCGAAGCGTGACATCGATAAGCCGTTCCTTATGCCTGTAGAAGACGTGTTCACGATCTCTGGTCGTGGAACCGTAGTAACGGGCCGCGTGGAGCGCGGAATCGTGAAGGTGGGCGATGAAATCGAGATCGTAGGAATTCGTCCTACCCAGAAGACGATCGTGACGGGCGTGGAGATGTTCCGTAAGCTTCTCGATCAGGGGCAGGCCGGAGACAACCTTGGCGTTCTCCTTCGCGGCACGAAGCGTGAAGAGATCGAGCGCGGCCAAGTGCTCTGCGCCATCGGATCGATTAAGCCGCACAAGAAGTTCCGAGCCGAAGTGTACGTGCTCTCCAAAGAAGAGGGCGGACGTCATACCCCGTTCTTCAAGGGCTACCGTCCTCAGTTCTACTTCCGTACTACGGACGTGACCGGTGTGGTGGAGCTTCCTGCCAACGTGGAGATGGTGATGCCTGGCGACAACGTGTCGATCGGTGTTGAGCTCATCACCCCTGTGGCCATGGACAAGGAACTTCGTTTCGCTATCCGCGAAGGTGGCCGCACTGTGGGCGCCGGCGTGGTTTCTGAGATTGTTGAGTAATATCAATATCTTGGATTATTGAAGAGGGGGTCGGACTTGTCCGGCGCCCTCTTTTTACAAAAGATTCAACAGGCCAGTAGCTCCAATTGGTAGAGCAGCGGATTCCAAATCCGCTTGTTGTGGGTTCGAGTCCCTCCTGGCCTGCCAACCTTCGTCGGCTCGCGAAGTGGCCGGATTTTTCACTGGATTCTTCCCTGCAAATGGTGTCTAAAGGGGGGTTCCAAGAGCAGCATTGGCGCATAATTTCTCAATTTTGGGAAGTCGCGTACGGCGGTTTACGGCAGAATTTATGGAAAACAATCAGAAGTGGGTCAACTTGAGCTACGTGGCGACAGCTTTGCTTGTCGCTTTTCTCGTGGTCGTGATTGCAAACAAGTTTTCTGTCCTCTTGGATATTGAGGGCCGAGTTCACTCACTAGACAAGATTCTTCTTGGTGTGGGCGCGGCGAGCGGACTTCTTGTTTTTGTGGGCCTTTATAACAGCAGCGCCGCTAACACCTTCATGGGCGAAGTGGTGGCTGAGTTGGGAAAAGTCTCTTGGCCCACGCAGAACGAGACCACAAAGGCCACGATTGCAGTGCTTGTGGCGGTGGTTATCGCAGGGATTTTGCTTTGGCTGGTAGATGCGGTTTGGATGCTTCTGCTTGGCTTGGTGATTTGATTTTTTGGAGGATTCTCCCGTGTTTGAAGGTGAGAACGAAGTGAAGAGCTCAGTGATGGAAGAAGAGTCTTCCGTTGATGCGGGTGCCGTGGCGCCTGCTGCTGCTCATCCTGACCATAAATGGTACGTAGTAAACGCCCACTCCGGAATGGAGTACAAGGCCAAGCTCTCTTTGGAAGAGCGAGTTCGCTCGATGAAAAAGGCACACCTCGTGTCCGAGGTGGTCGTTCCTGAAGAGACTGTGGTTGAGCTCGTAAAGGGTCAGAAGAAGACCACCAAGCGCAAGTTTTTCCCGGGCTACATTCTGGTGCGCATGCTCTTAAATGAAGAGTCTTGGCACATCGTGAAGAACACTCCGAAGATTTCCGGATTTGTGGGCGACAAGCACAATCCGGTTCCGGTGCCGGAGAGCGAAATTTTGAAGATGACGAATCGGATTTCTGAGGGCGGGGCACGTCCGAAGCCGAAAGCATCCTTTAAGGAAGGCGAGACCGTGCGCGTGATCGACGGTCCTTTCAACAATTTCAATGGCGTGATCGAAGATGTGAACGGCGACAAGGGCAAGGTCCGCGTTCTCGTGAGCATTTTTGGTCGATCTACCCCGGTGGAGCTCGACTTCATTCAGGTAGAGAAGGTTTAAATAATTTCGGAACAATCCGGAGAGAGTTATGGCTAAGCAACTAACAGGACAAATTAAGCTTCAAATTCCAGGCGGACAAGCCAACCCAGCGCCCCCTGTGGGACCGGCCCTCGGCCAGCGTGGCGTTAACATCATGGAGTTCTGTAAGGCGTTCAATGCCGCCACGAAGGACGCCCAGGGCATGATCATTCCGGTGATCATCTCTGTGTACTCCGATCGATCCTTCACCTTTATTACCAAAACCCCCCCGGCATCTGTGCTCCTTAAGAAGGCCGCCAAGATCGAATCCGGATCCGGAGTGCCCAACAAAACCAAAGTGGGCAAGGTAACCAAGAAGCAGGTCGAGGAAATCGCCAAGCTTAAGATGAAGGATTTGACCGCTGCGAGTGTAGAGGCCGCGATGAGAACCATCGAGGGATCTGCTCGGAGCATGGGTGTTACTGTCGAGGGCTAATAACCCTTGGTAAAAAATGTGGGAGGTTCTTTCGGGAGCCGCATGAACCACAGGAGGAAAATAAGTGAGTAAAATCAAGAAGGACAAGGGCAATCACGGAAAGAAATTCCGCGCTGCCTCGTCCAAAATCAATAAAGAGCAAAAGTATTCGCTCGACCAAGCTCTCAAGCTTGCCACTGAAGTTGGCTTTGCCAAGTTCGACGAGAGCGTAGACGTTTCGGTTCGCCTTGGCGTTGATGCCAAGCAATCCGATCAGCAGGTTCGTGCCGCAGTTGTGATGCCCCATGGAGTGGGTAAGGCAACTCGCGTGATCGCATTTGCTAAGGGTGAAAAGGCGAAAGAGGCAGAGTCGGCCGGTGCTGACTTCGTGGGTTCTGATGACCTTGTTCAAAAGATCAACGAAGGCTGGTTGGATTTCGACAAGGCCGTTGCAACCCCCGATATGATGGTGGCGATTTCTAAGGTGGCCAAGATCCTTGGTCCTCGTGGATTGATGCCAAACCCGAAATTGGGCACCGTAACCCCCGACATCGCCAAAGCGGTTCGAGAGCAGAAGGCCGGTAAGGTTGAGTTTCGTACCGACAAGGCGGGAATTGTGCACTGCTTGATTGGAAAGCGAAGCTTTGGCCCCCAGAAGCTGAAAGACAATTTCGATACGTTTTTCTCGACCCTAATGCGTCTTAAGCCGCCCACTTCAAAGGGTGTTTACGTACGCAAAGTGACTATTTCTACAACCATGGGCCCGGGCATCCAAGTTGATGCTTCCGATGCGGGCAAAGCTAAAGAGTAAGGAGGGATAAATGAATAAGCAGCAAAAGAACGAATCCCTCGGTTGGATCAAAGAGAACTTCACCAAGGCCCAAGCTGTGGCATTCGCGGATTACCGCGGAGTTACGGCCGAGCAAATGAACACGCTCCGCGCTCAGATGCGAGCAAAGGGTGTGGCGGTGAAGGTAACCAAGAACAATCTTGTGCGGATCGCATTGAAGGGCACACCGAAGGAAAAGGCCGTGGAAAACCTGGCCGGACCAACGGTGACTTTCTTCGCGCTCCAAGATGCTGTGGAAATGGCGAAGGTTCTCCAGGATTTCACCAAAAAGGTGGAGGCTCTCTCTGTAAAGCAGGGGTTCCTGGGCGACCAGTCCGTAAACGAAGCTCAGATCAAGCAGTTGGCAAGTCTCCCCAGCCGGGAACAGCTGATTGGTCAGTTGCTGAGCGTGATGAACGGACCTATCCGCAACTTTGTTTCTGTGCTCCATGCTGTGCCCAGAGACTTTGTGCAGGTGCTTCGCGCTGTTTCTGACAAAAAGAGCCAGGGCTAAGAAACGATTCGATAACAGAACTAATTTAGGAGGACCCCAAAATGTCTACCGCTATGACCAAAGACGATATCATCTCTGCTGTTGAAAAAATGACTGTGCTCGAGCTTTCTTCCCTCGTTAAGGCGTTGGAAGAGAAGTTCGGTGTGTCCGCTGCTGCCCCCGTGGCCTTCATGGGTGGAGCCGGAGCAGGCGCTGGCGCTGCCGCCGCCGCTGAAGAGAAGACTGAGTTCACCGTGGTGCTCTCGGCTTCTGGCGACAAGAAAATCGAAGTCATTAAGGAAGTGCGAGCCATTACTGGCCTCGGCTTGAAAGAAGCCAAGGACCTAGTGGAAGGCGCTCCCAAGACCGTGAAGGACGGCGTTGCTAAGAAAGACGCTGAAGAGATGAAGAAGAAGCTTGAAGCTGTGGGTGCGAAGGTCGACATCAAGTAAGATGCGACTTTTTCTACTCGCTTCATCGAAGTGATTGAGTCCCGACCTACGAATCCGTAGGTCGGGCATCGCCGTTTTGTCTGGATTCAATTGTTTTCTAAATTTTTGACAAGGGTTGAGCATGGCGTCTCTTTTTACGGCTAACAAACAGGTACGGAAAAACTACGCAAAGACCGAGCGTCTTGTAGATATCCCCGATCTCATCGAGCTCCAGAAAAAGAGCTATGAGCAGTTCCTTCAAATGGAAGTGGAGCCGGCCAAGCGGAAGGTTTTCGGACTACAATCCGCCTTCAGCTCGGTTTTTCCGATTGAAGATTTTAACAAAACTGCCACCTTGGAATTCGAGTCTTATTCACTCGAGGCGCCTAAGTACGACGTGCGGGAGTGCCGCCAGCGCGGCATGACCTATTCCGCTCCGCTTAAGATTACCGTTCGCCTGATCGTGTTTGATGTTGAAGAGGCTACTGGTAACCGCAACATTCGCGACATTAAAGAGCAAGAAGTCTATATGGGCGAAATCCCGCTCATGACCGACTCCGGCTCCTTCATTATTAATGGAACGGAACGCGTAATCGTGTCCCAACTTCATCGCAGCCCTGGCGTAATTTTTGACCACGACTACGGGAAGACCCACTCCAGCGGAAAGCTGCTCTACAGTGCTCGAGTTATTCCTCATCGTGGATCTTGGCTCGACTTCGAATTCGACCACAAAGACATTCTTTGGGCCCGCATCGATCGCAAGCGAAAGTTTCATGCCACCCTTATCCTGCGTTCCCTTGGGCTTTCAGTAGAGGAAGTGCTCAAGTCGTTCTACAAGATCGAGACTTATACCCTTGATAAGGAATCGGCCTCTCGCAAACTTGATTACGACATTCTGCTCGGACAGCGTGCTGATGAGGACATCCTTCACCCGAAGAGCGGTGAAGTTCTTGTTAAGAAGAATCGGAAAATTACCAAGGCTGTTATTGAGAAGCTGAAGGAGTCCGGTCTTAAGAAGATGGACGTACCTTTTGAGTATCTCAACGGGAAGATCGTCGCTGAAGATCACGTAGATTCTAAGACGGGCGAAGTGATCGTGGAAGCGAACACCGAGCTCACGACTGATGCGGTCAAGAAGCTTTCCAAGCAGCTCAAGGATCTAAAGGTTCTATTCACGGACCCAATTACCGTGGGAACGTTTATTCGCGATACTCTCGTGGCCGACAAGATTGGCTCGATGGAAGAGGCTCTTATTGAGATCTACCGTCGTATGCGACCTGGTGATCCTCCGACGATCGAGGCAGCCAAGGAACTCTTTGAAAATATGTTCTTCAACCCGGACCGCTACGATCTTTCGAACGTGGGCCGTTTGAAGCTGAACTACAAGTTCCCGCACCTTAACGTGCCGTCCGATAAAACCACGCTCACCAAAGAAGATATCGTAGAGACGATGAAGTATCTCTGCGACCTCAACAATGGCGTGGGCGTGATCGACGACATCGACCACCTCGGTAACCGCCGCGTGCGTGCGGTGGGCGAACTTCTTGAGAACCAGTATCGCATCGGTCTGGTTCGTATGGAGCGCGCCATTAAGGAGCGCATGGCGCTTCAGGAAATCGAAACCCTGATGCCCCACGACTTGATCAATCAAAAGCCCGTGAGCGCGGTTGTTAAGGAGTTCTTCGGATCCTCCCAGCTTTCCCAGTTCATGGATCAAACGAACCCGCTTTCTGAGATCACCCACAAGCGTCGTCTTTCCGCGCTTGGCCCCGGCGGTCTTACTCGTGAGCGTGCAGGCTTCGAGGTTCGCGACGTACACACGACCCACTACGGCCGGATCTGTCCGATTGAGACCCCTGAAGGACCGAACATCGGCCTTATTGCCTCGCTCTCGTCTTATGCGCGGGTAAACGAGTACGGTTTCATTGAGACGCCCTATCGTCTTGTGAACAACAAGAAGGTTATGGACGAAGTTAAGTACTTCTCCGCCACTGAAGAGGAAAACAAGGTGATCGCCCAGGCCAATATGAAGGCCTTGGTAAAGCGCAAGTTTGAGGAAGGTGAATTCGTTCCCGCTCGTCGTAAGGGCGAGTTTGCAATGGTTAACCCCGACGAACTTGAGCTCATGGACGTCGCCCCCGACCAGATGGTTTCTGTGGCGGCCTCTTTGATCCCGTTTCTCGAGCATGACGACGCTAACCGCGCTCTCATGGGTTCAAACATGCAGCGGCAGGCTGTGCCGCTTATCCGCAGCAGTTCTCCATTCGTGGGAACCGGTGTGGAACGCATCGTAGCGAAGGACTCTGGTACCACCGTAACCGCTTTGGCGGACGGTGAGGTGATCAAGGTCGATGGTGCGAGAATTGTTGTGAAGCGCTCAGCTAGCGCGAAGAAGGATCCGAAGCGTCCTTACGATTCAGATCTCGATATTTATTCTCTGATTAAGTATCAGCGCTCCAACACCGACACCTGCTGGAATCAGGCCCCGCTCGTTCACGTTGGTGACAAAGTGAAGAAGGGCGATATCATTGCCGACGGACCGGCTACTCAAGCTGGGGAGTTGGCGCTCGGCCAGAATGTGGTCGTCGCCTTCATGCCTTGGAACGGCTACAACTTTGAGGACTCGATTCTTCTTAACGAAAACCTCATTGCTAACGATGTGTTTACGTCGATTCACATTCAAGAGTTTGAGTGTGTTGCCCGTGATACCAAGCTCGGTAAGGAAGAAATTACCCGCGACATTCCAAACGTAGGCGAAGAGGCCCTCAAAGATCTCGACTCCTCGGGCATCGTGAGAATTGGAGCCGAAGTTAAGCCCGGCGACATTCTCGTTGGTAAGGTTACTCCGAAAGGCGAGACCCAGCTCTCTCCTGAGGAAAAACTTCTTCGAGCAATCTTCGGCGAAAAAGCCGGCGATGTTCGCGACACCTCTCTCCGTGTTCCTACGGGAATTATGGGTACTGTAATCGGGGCCCAGGTTTTCGCTCGCGAAGGAACTGATCCGGATGAGCGGACTCAGCAAATCGTGGAGCAGCAGGTTGCTAGCTTGCGCCGCGACGAGAAGGTTGAATTGGATTCTATCCGGTTCTCCGCGATTGAGGCGGTCGCATCCCTTCTGAAAGGGGAAAAGACCACAGGCAAGCTTCTTTCTGAGGACGGATCGGAAACTCTCCTCGAAAAGGGTGAAGAGATCACTCTAGAGAAACTTCGTAAGATTCAGTTTGAGCTCATCGGGTTCATCCCGCTGAAACAGTCTCTTGAAGATCAGCTTACTGAAATCATGCAAAAGTCGAAGCAGCAGGTAGATCTGGTGCGGAACGTCTTTAAGGAGCGCTCCGAGCGTCTCAAGCGTGGTGATGAACTTGCCCCTGGCGTAATTAAGATGGTGAAGGTCACTCTTGCCATCAAGAGAAAGATCCAGGTAGGGGATAAGATGGCGGGTCGCCACGGTAACAAGGGCGTTGTCTCCAAGATTGTTCCAGTAGAAGACATGCCTTTCCTTGCCGACGGAACCCCCGTCGACATGGTTCTCAACCCGCTCGGCGTTCCTAGCCGTATGAACATCGGTCAGCTTCTCGAGTTGATGCTTGGTGGAGCATGCTGGGGTGTAGGAAAGCGGGTCCAAGAGGCGCTGGAAAAGAACTGGGGAGCCGACAACCTTCGTAAGCTGTTGAAGCAGATCTACTCGAGCCCAGAAGTGGACAAGTACTTAACTTCTGCCTCGGAAGATGAGCTCCGTCGTATCGCCGCCTCTGTGGGCGACGGTATCCGCGTCGCAACTCCGGTGTTCGACAGTGCAAATGAGCAGGATATTAAGGACCTCCTCAAGATTGCACAGCATCCGGAAGACAACCGCTTCACTCTCTATGATGGCCAGACTGGCGAGATTTTCGCTCAGGACGTGACCGTGGGCGTGATGTACATGCTGAAACTTCACCACTTGGTGGACGAAAAGATTCACGCACGAAGCATTGGTCCGTACTCTCTTGTTACGCAGCAGCCCCTGGGCGGTAAGGCTCAGCTTGGCGGCCAGCGTCTCGGAGAGATGGAAGTGTGGGCCCTTGAAGCATACGGCGCAGCCTATACGCTTCAAGAAATGCTCACTGTTAAGTCCGACGACGTCACAGGCCGTAACCGCATGTATGAAGCAATTGTGAAGGGTGACCCGCTTCTTGAGCCGGGCCTCCCGGAATCCTTCAACGTTCTTACCAAGGAGCTTCAATCTCTTGGTCTTAACGTTGAATTGGTTGAGGCGCCCGAGGCGTAAGCCTCGGCCCTCTAGTTAGATTTGAGTTTTTAACTGTTAGATAGACAGAGGTAACCGTGAAAGATCTGTTGAACTTTTTCGACAAGCCGAAAGATCCACTTAGCTTTACTTCGGTAAAGATTTCGATCGCGAGTCCGGAGATGATCCGGAAGTGGTCCTTTGGTGAAGTGAAGAAGCCGGAGACGATTAACTACCGCACATTCAAGCCCGAGCGAGACGGTCTTTTCTGCGCCAAAATCTTCGGGCCGATCAAGGATTATGAGTGTCTTTGCGGCAAGTATAAGCGAATGAAGTATCGTGGAGTGATCTGCGAAAAGTGCGGAGTTGAGGTCACTCAGTCGAAAGTTCGCCGCGAACGACTTGGCCACATCGAGCTCGCCACTCCAGTGGCGCACATCTGGTTCCTCAGATCTCTTCCGAGCCGCATTGCGGCCGTTATGGACCTCACGCTCAAGGAAATTGAGCGAGTGCTTTACTGTGAGGCTTATATCGTTGTGGAAGCGGGCGACTCTGGCCTGTTGGAAAAGTCCATCATTAGTGAAGAGAAGTACAGCGAGTTGGTTGCTGAAGGGAAGACGTTCCGCGCCGATATGGGCGGTGAGTCCATCATCGAGCTTCTCAAGAAGACCGATGTTGAGCTTCTCGCTCGTCAGCTTCGAAAGGAGCTGAAAGGAAATCTTTCCGAGGCCGTTCGCACCAAGTTGGTAAAGCGCCTCAAGGTGTTTGAGGCACTCAAGCAGTCCAATAACCGTCCGGAATGGATGATGTTGGAGTGTATTCCGGTGATTCCGCCGGAGCTGCGTCCTCTTGTTCCACTTGAGGGTGGACGGTTTGCGACTTCCGACCTTAACGATCTTTACCGTCGTGTGATCAATCGTAACAATCGATTGAAGCGTCTCATGGAGCTCAATGCACCGGATATCATCATTCGTAACGAAAAGCGGATGCTCCAGGAGTCTGTGGATGCGCTATTCGACAACGGCCGACGCGGGAAGACCTTTACGGGCCCCAACAAGCGTCCGCTTCGTTCTCTCTCCGACATGCTTAAGGGAAAGCAGGGTCGCTTCCGTCAGAACCTTCTTGGTAAGCGCGTAGACTATTCTGGCCGCTCCGTGATTGTTGTGGGTCCTGAGTTGAAGCTTCACCAGTGCGGCTTGCCCAAGCGAATGGCGCTCGAGCTCTTCAAGCCGTTCGTATACAACAAGCTTCACGAATACGGTTACGTAACCACGATTAAGAGCGCCAAGAAAATGGTGGAAAGAGAGCGTCCCGAGGTTTGGGATATTCTCGAAGAGATCGTGAAGGAACACCCGGTTCTCTTGAACCGTGCTCCCACGCTTCACCGCCTCGGGATCCAGGCGTTCGAACCGATTCTGATTGAGGGTAAGGCAATTCAGCTGCATCCGCTCGTATGCGCGGCGTTTAACGCCGACTTCGACGGAGACCAGATGGCCGTTCACGTTCCGCTTTCTCTGGAAGCCCAGATCGAAGCGCGCGTACTCATGATGTCCACGAACAACATCCTTTCTCCGGCAAACGGAAAGCCGATCGTGGTTCCGTCTCAGGACATCGTGTTGGGGCTTTACGATCTTACTCGTGAGCGCCCTTTCTGCTTGGGCGATGGCCGTGTGTTCTCTAACCCGATGGAAGTGAGCTATGCGCACTCGGTTGGTGAGGTGGATATTCACGCTCGTATTAAGTGTCGAATCCGCGACGAGTTGTTTTCGACCACCGTGGGCCGCGTAATGCTCTCCGAAATCGTTCCGGAAGCTATTCCGTTCCCTGTGTATAACCAAAACATGGGTAAAAAGGCTCTTGCTGACCTAATCGACAAGAGCTTCCGCTTGGCGACCAATAAGGAAACCGTCCTTCTCGCCGATTCGCTGATGTACCTCGGGTTTAAGCGCGCGACCCGCGCAGGAACTTCGATCAGTATCCACGACATGTTGATTCCAGAGAAGAAGCAGCCTCTTCTCGACCATGCTTACAAGCAGGTCCACGAGATTGAGAATCAGTACATTGAAGGACTCATCACCGACGGTGAACGCTACAACAAGGTTATCGACATCTGGGCACAGACTTCTGAGTCCATTGTGGGCGAGTTGATGAAGAAAATTTCCACTGAAACCATCACTTCTGAAGATGGAAAAAAGGTGGAGGTGCCAAGCTTCAACCCGGTACACATGATGGCCGACTCGGGTGCGAGGGGATCCAGCGCTCAGATTCGTCAGCTCTGCGGTATGCGCGGATTGATGGCGAAACCATCTGGTGAAATTATTGAAACGCCGATCACCGCAAACTTCCGCGAGGGTCTCAGCGTACTTCAGTACTTCATCTCCACTCACGGAGCTCGTAAGGGATTGGCAGATACGGCCCTCAAGACCGCTAACTCCGGATACCTCACCAGGCGCCTCGTCGACGTGTCTCAGGACATGGTGATCACTGAGCGTGATTGTGGAACGAGAGAAGGAATGTGGGTAAGCGCCCTGATTGAAGCAGGAGAAATCATCGAGAAGTTGGGCGACCGTATTCTCGGTCGTGTTGTTCTCGAAGAGGTTCTTGATCCGATTAACGGAAAAGTACTTGTCGAGTCTGGCGAGGAAATAACTGAGTCAATCGTTGTCGACCTTGAGAAGGCCGGAATCGACCGAGTAAAGATTCGTTCTGCTCTTACCTGTGAGGCTAAGACCGGTTGTTGTGCTCTCTGCTATGGCCGGGATCTGAGCCGTGGAAAGCTCGTAAACATGGGTGAAGCCATCGGTGTGATCGGCGCTCAATCGATCGGTGAACCTGGAACTCAGCTCACTATGCGTACGTTCCACGTGGGAGGCACTGCAAGCCGTCGCGTTGAGCAGGCTACCCTTGAGGCGAAAGCCAAGGGTGTAGTGAAGTTCCATAACGTGGTTGTCGTGAAGAACCGCGGTGGTGGATTCACGGTGATGAACCGTCAGGGTGAGATCGGCGTTGTAAACGCGGAAGGTCGGGAGATCGAGAAATTCCCGATCGTTTACGGAGCAAAGCTTCTTGTTAAGGAAGGGGACTCCGTAGCAGTGGCCCAGCGTATGGCTGAGTGGGACCCGTATTCTGTGCCGATTCTGACCGAAGCGTCTGGTACGGTTAAGTTCGAGGATCTTGAGGACGGCGTTACGTCTCAAGACCAGCACGACCCCGTGACCGGACTTTCTCACCGAGTGATTACCGAGTCTAAGGCCACTGACAAGCGTCCTAAGATCATCATCACGGACAAGAACGGAGACGCGATCGCGATTCCAGGCACCGCTCGTAAGGCAGTCTATCTGCTTCCTGTGGGCGCCGTGGTTTCGGTGCAAATTGGCGACGAAGTTCACTCTGGTGACGTTGTTGCGAAGATTTCGCGTGAGACCTCTAAAACAACCGACATCACAGGTGGTCTGCCTCGTGTTGCCGAGCTCTTTGAAGCTCGCAAACCTAAGGATTCGGCCATTATTTCTGAAATCGACGGTACGGTTTCCTTTGGTAAGGACACCAAAGGGAAGAGAAAAATCCTCGTTACCCCGGAAGCGAGCACCGGAAAGTCTGCTTCTGAGTATCTGGTGCCCAAAGGGCGCCACTTGGTGGTGAACGAAGGAGACTACGTTCGCGCCGGAGAAGCGTTGATGGATGGACCCATCAATCCTCACGACATTCTTCGCGTTAAGGGCGACGCAGCGCTGGCCAGATACCTCGTGGACCAGATCCAAGAGGTTTACCGCCTCCAGGGTGTTAAAATTAACGACAAGCACATCGAGGTGATTGTTCGACAGATGTTGCGCAAGGTGAAGATTGTGGATGTCGGCGACTCCACTTTCATCTCTGGTGAAGTCGTGGATCGTAAGACTCTTAACGAAGAGTCTGCTCGGGTACTGTCTGAGGGCGGGCGCCCCCCTGTCTCTGAGGCCGTGTTGCTGGGTATTACGAAAGCTTCGCTTTCTACCAACAGCTTCATCTCTGCCTCGTCCTTCCAGGAGACCACCAAGGTGCTTACCGAGGCGGCTCTGGCGGGTAAGACCGACCAGCTCAGAGGTCTGAAGGAAAACGTAATCATGGGCCGTCTGATTCCTGCTGGAAGCGGACTGGCTCGTTATAAAGGCCTTGAAATTGAGGTGGATTCTGACGTGCTTGACGCGGAAGACGACCTCGAAAAAGACACAACGGGAGCAGAGCACCCATCCGCACTCCTTTAAGGAGTGGGGCGGGGGCTTGAGGCTCTTGACCGGATTCTGCGAGGCCTGCTATAGAAGCAGGTCTTGCAGGCCCGTTAAAACAATAGGATAGAAAGACGAATGCCTACTATTAGTCAATTGGTTAAAAATGGACGTGCGATTCAGAAGAGTCGTACCGCTTCGCCGGCTCTGAAGGCCTGCCCACAAAAGCGTGGAGTTTGTACTCGCGTCTACACCACAACCCCCAAGAAGCCCAACTCTGCTTTGCGTAAAGTGTGCCGCGTGCGCCTTACCAACGGGATGGAAGTTTCTAGCTACATTCCGGGAATCGGACACAATCTTCAGGAGCACTCGATCGTATTGATCCGGGGTGGTCGTGTGAAGGATCTTCCTGGTGTGCGCTACCACACGGTTCGAGGGTCTCTCGATGCCCAGGGCGTGGCAAATCGCAAGCAGAGTCGTTCGAAGTACGGCGCCAAGCGCCCGGCGAAGTCGTCGTAATATTTAGGAGTTTTTGTGGGACGTAAGAAATCTACTGGTAAGCGTGAAGTTCTCCCGGATCCGCGTTTTCATGATCTGGTTGTTACTAAATTTGTAAACAGCTTGATGTACGATGGCAAAAAGTCAGTGGCCGAGAGAATTCTTTACGGCGCCTTTGATATCGTTCAAGAGAAAATGCAGGACGACGCACTGAAGGTTTTCAAGAAGGCTCTTGAGAACGTTAAGCCGCAAGTCGAAGTTAAGAGTCGTCGTGTTGGCGGCGCGAACTACCAGGTTCCCGTGGAAGTTCGCCCCTCTCGTCGGCAATCCCTTGCCATTCGTTGGTTGATCGAGTTTTCTCGTGCTCGTACTGAAAAGAGCATGGAAGAGCGCCTCGCTAATGAAATGATGGATGCTTCCCAGATGCGGGGCGGAGCCATTAAGCGTCGTGAAGATGTTCACCGCATGGCTGAAGCGAACAAAGCGTTCTCTCACTTTCGATTCTAAATTCCTCCAATTGCTGAGGCACTACTTGAACGGGCGGTTTACCACCGCCCGTTTTTGCTGTATCCCCGTGAAATGGCTGTAGGGATTCGTCTAGAGAGTATTCGCAACATTGGCATCATGGCGCATATCGACGCTGGAAAAACCACGACCACGGAGCGAATCCTTTTTTACACAAAAAAAGTTCACCGTATGGGTGAAGTTCATGACGGCACTGCGGTTATGGATTGGATGCCCCAAGAGCAAGAGCGTGGAATCACGATCACGGCCGCCGCTACCACCTGCTTTTGGCGCGACCAAAGAATCAACATCATCGATACCCCTGGGCACGTCGATTTCACCATCGAAGTAGAGCGATCGCTGCGCGTATTGGATGGGGCCGTCGGAGTTTTCTGTGCAGTGGGTGGCGTGGAGCCGCAAAGCGAAACCGTTTGGCGCCAGGCCGACAAGTATAAGGTTCCGCGAATTGCGTATATAAATAAAATGGACAGAGTTGGCTCCGACTTCTTTGCCGTGGTCGCTGAGGTGCGTGAAAAGCTTAAACACAACCCGGTTCCGATTCAGATACCTATTGGCTCGGAGGATTCTTTTCGTGGTGTCGTTGATCTTTTGCGAATGAAGGCTCTCCTATGGCGAGGAGATTCTGGTGAGGCATTTGAGACCGCGGAGATACCTGTTGAGCTGCGCGACTCGGCCGAGGAGTGGCGACAAAAAATGGTCGAGTCTGTGTGCGAGACCGATGATATATTGATGGAGAATTTCCTTTCGGAGAAGCCAATCTCCGAAACTGATCTTCGTTCGGCGCTTCGAAGAGCCACAATCTCTACAAAAATTATTCCAGTTGTTTGTGGCGCCTCCTTTAAGAACGTTGGGGTGCAACCCCTGCTTGATGCGGTGGTGGATTTTCTGCCGTCGCCGGCCGATTTGCCGCCAGTTTCTGGTCACGATCCCGAAAAGTCAGAAAAAGAGTTGGTTAGGCGTCCCTTGGATGATGAGCCATTTTCTGCGTTGGCCTTTAAGATTTTTAATGACTCCTATTCTGGGGTTCTCACCTTCATTCGCGTCTATAGCGGCACCCTCGAAGCAGGAAAGACCACCCTCAATCCAGGCAAGGATAAGAGAGAGAGAGTTGGGAAAATCCTATTGATGCACGCCAATAAGAGGGAGGAAGTTCAGCGAGTTTCAACGGGTGAAATTGCCGCTATCGTGGGTTTCCGTGTGACATCTACTGGCGACACCCTGTGCGACGATAAGTCTCCGATTTTATTGGAGAAAATGGAATTCCCTCAGCCGGTAATTTCCATGGCAATTGAGCCCAAGACCCAGGCTGATTCTGATAAGCTGAAAAAATCCTTGGATATCATGGCCTTAGAGGACCCAACCTTTCGGGTGACCTACCATGAAGACACGGGTCAGATGCTTATTTCAGGGATGGGCGAGCTTCATCTTGAAATCATTAAGGATAGGCTTCTTCGGGAGTTCCGGGTTGATGCGAACGTGGGGAGCCCCCAGGTGTCGTATCGGGAGAGCATTTCAGAGGCTGCGTCTGCGGAAGAAACTGTCGAGCGTCAGATGGCTGGAAAGAATCATTTTGCGCAGTGTCGGCTCGAGATTGCCCCCCTGCCCAGAGGAGCTGGATTCAAGTTTGAAAATCGGGCTAGCCCCGTAAAGGTGCCGGAAAAATTCGTTGGATCGGTAAAACAGGGTGTGATAGAAGCTCTCGACGCCGGAGTTTTTGCTGGATTTTCAGTAATGGATGTCCAGGTAGCCTTGGTTGACGGCGGTTTCCGCGAGACAGAGTCTTCGGAAATCGCATTCAAAATCGCCTCTACTCTAGCTTTTAAGCACGCTTGTGAGCGGGCCAAACCAGTTCTGCTGGAGCCCATTATGAGTTGTGAGGTCGTCACCCCTGATGAGTTTATGGGCGAAATTATAGGGGATTTGAACGGCCGACGTGGACGAATTTTAAATATGAACGCCCGGCCCGGAGTGCAAGTCATCCGTGCCGAGGTGCCTTTGAAGGAGATGTTTGGATATTCGACGCAATTGCGTTCGAAGAGCCAAGGTCGCGCGAGCTACTCGATGGAGTTTGCTCGCTATGATCTCGTCGCACCTTCTGTGGCAAAAGAGATCCGGTATCGGATCACTGGCTTGGAGTGATTTTATCCGCTTAAATGCGGCTTGTTTAGGAGGCAAGTAAAATGGCAAGAGGTAAGTTTGAGCGTAATAAGCCACACGTGAACATTGGAACGATCGGGCACGTGGACCACGGTAAGACTTCGTTGACGGCAGCGATCACGAAGGTGCTTGCAGAGAAGGGTAACGCCGAGTTCAAGGCATACGACCAGATCGACTCTTCCCCGGAAGAGAAGGCCCGCGGAATTACGATCAACACGGCACACGTGGAGTATCAGACGGAGAAGCGTCACTACGCACACGTGGACTGCCCCGGCCACGCCGACTACGTGAAGAACATGATCACGGGTGCTGCTCAGATGGACGGAGCCATTCTCGTGGTGAGCGCAGCAGACGGTCCGATGCCACAGACCCGCGAGCATATCCTGCTGGCTCGTCAGGTGGGCGTACCTGCCATCGTAGTGTTCTTGAACAAGGCCGACATGGTGGACGATAAAGAACTTCTCGATCTCGTGGAGATGGAAGTGCGTGAGCTTCTCTCTGCCTATAAGTTCCCTGGCGACAAGATTCCGGTAGTGGTTGGATCTGCTCTTAAGGCGCTTGAGGGCGACAAGGGCGACTACGGATCTGGCGCAATCATGAAGCTGATGGATGCTTGCGATGCTTATATTCCTGAGCCGAAGCGTGACATCGATAAGCCGTTCCTTATGCCTGTAGAAGACGTGTTCACGATCTCTGGTCGTGGAACCGTAGTAACGGGCCGCGTGGAGCGCGGAATCGTGAAGGTGGGCGATGAAATCGAGATCGTAGGAATTCGTCCTACCCAGAAGACGATCGTGACGGGCGTGGAGATGTTCCGTAAGCTTCTCGATCAGGGGCAGGCCGGAGACAACCTTGGCGTTCTCCTTCGCGGCACGAAGCGTGAAGAGATCGAGCGCGGCCAAGTGCTCTGCGCCATCGGATCGATTAAGCCGCACAAGAAGTTCCGAGCCGAAGTGTACGTGCTCTCCAAAGAAGAGGGCGGACGTCATACCCCGTTCTTCAAGGGCTACCGTCCTCAGTTCTACTTCCGTACTACGGACGTGACCGGTGTGGTGGAGCTTCCTGCCAACGTGGAGATGGTGATGCCTGGCGACAACGTGTCGATCGGTGTTGAGCTCATCACCCCTGTGGCCATGGACAAGGAACTTCGTTTCGCTATCCGCGAAGGTGGCCGCACTGTGGGCGCCGGCGTGGTTTCTGAGATTGTTGAGTAATAACTATGGACATGAAAATTCGCATTAAACTGAAAGCGTTTGACCACCGGGTCCTTGACCAATCGGTGTGGGAAATTGTGAATACGGCCAAGCAAACCGGCGCAAAGGTTGCTGGCCCGATTCCACTTCCTACCTTGATTAACAAGTATACCGTGCTTCGTTCGCCGCACATCGATAAGAAGTCGCGTGAGCAGTTCGAAGTGCGCACCCACAAGAGAATGATCGACATTCTAGAGCCGACACAACAAACCGTTGATTCGCTCATGAAACTAGACCTCTCTGCTGGTGTGGACGTGGAGATCAAGTCCTAATTCGGAGCGATTATGAGCGAGACTAAGACTGTTACAATTCCATGTCTCTTCGGCCGCAAGGCGGGGATGACTCGTGTGTTTGATGGGGAAGGTAAATCCATTCCTGTCACTGTTGTGAGCTTGGAAGAGCCAACCGTGGTGACCCAAGTTAAGACCAAAGAGAAGGAAGGTTACAACGGCCTTCAACTCGCTTTTTCTGCTAAGAAGGCCCAGCGGGCCAACAAGGCAGAGAAGGGTCACTTTCAGAAGGCGGGTTCCGCTAGCTTTTACAAGGTAGAGGAGTTTAGGGCCGACAAGCTGGATCTCTCTGCTATCTCTGTTGGATCAGTTGTGAGTCCGGAGTTTCTGGCTGATGGGGCCTTTGTGGACGTTCAGGGCGTAACGAAGGGTAAAGGCTTTCAGGGAAGTGTGAAAGTTTGGAACTTCGGTGGTCAGCCGATGTCCCATGGTCACTCTGTTTCTCACCGCAGCCCAGGATCCATCGGAAATCGCGCCGATCCAGGACGAGTATTCCCTGGGAAGAAAATGGCCAAGCATTTGGGAGCTGTGAATCAGACTACCCAGAATCTTAAGGTAGTTTCCTACGATGCAGATTCCAAGCTTCTCCTGATTGAAGGAGCGTTGCCTGGAGTTCGCAATAGCGTGGTTCGTATTACCCCCGCTCGTAAGAAGAAAGCCAAGAAGGCTTAAGAGGAATTATGGCAAAGGTAACTGTTTACGATTTGAATAAGAAAGAAGTTGGCGAAGTTGATTTGCCCGACAGCGTGTTCAAGGCGGAAGTAAAACCCGCTCTGGTTCACCAAGTCGTTGTTGCTCAGCTGGCTGGTCGTCGTCGCGGAACTGCAAAGGTGAAGACCAAGGCAGAAGTTCGCGGTGGTGGACGCAAGCCGTTCAAGCAGAAGGGAACCGGTAACGCCCGCCAAGGCTCGATCCGTTCTCCACTCATGCCTGGTGGTGGTAGTTCGTTCGGCCCTAAGCCACGAAGCTATGAGCAGACGGTGCCGAAGAAAATGGCCGCAGGAGCTCTTCGTTCTGTTTTGAGCGATAAGCTCTCGAGTGACCGTCTCATTGTGGTGGACGAGTTCAAGTTTGATAAACCTTCTGCCAAGAAAATGGCAAACGTGTTGAACGAGAAGTTCGGCTTCAATAAGGCCCTCATTGTGGACAATAAGAGCAAGGCAATCGAGCTCTCTGTGCGCAATCTCGCTAAGCACAAGTTTCTGCGCACCGAGGGTGTGAACGTTTACGACGTGGCCAACCATGAGTGGCTCGTCCTCAGCAAGAAGGCCGCATTGGCACTTGGTGAGAGATTGGGTGAGGAGTAATTCGATGGCTGCTCAGATTAAGGTAATTAAGCGCCCGATTCTCAGCGAAAAGTCTGCCGTGCAGGCGGAAAAGGCGAATCAGGTTGCATTTGAAGTGTCGATGGATTCTACGAAGCCTCAAATTAAGGAAGCCGTAGAGAAATTTTTTAAGGCAAAGGTTCAGTCCGTAAACACCGTAGTGGTTCCGGGCAAAACTTACCGCACCAAAACTGGTGAAGGAAAAAGCCCGTCCTGGAAGAAAGCGATCGTAACCCTGAAGCAGGGTGAAAAGATCGAGTTCTTTAAAGGCGTTTAAGGATTAGGGAAGGAAAAGCGAAATGGCACTGAAGACGTATCGCCCAATAACGCCCTCGAGACGTTACATCACGACCCCCGACTTCTCTGGTCTTACCAAGAAGCGGCCCGAGAAGAGTCTCCTGGAGCCACAGAAGTCGAGAGCAGGTCGTAACAACTACGGTCGCATTACTACTCGCCATCAAGGTGGGGGAGTAAAGCAACACTACAGAGTTATCGACTTTAAGCGCGACAAGCTCGGCATCCCCGCCAAGGTTGCGGCTATCGAGTACGATCCGAACCGTTCGGCCCGTATTGCCTTGCTCCAATACGTTGATGGAGAAAAGCGCTATATTTTGGCGCCGCTCAATCTCAATGTGGGCGACCCTGTAATTGCTAGCGACGAAGCTGACATCAAGCCTGGTAATGCCATGAGCTTGAAGGCGATTCCTGTCGGTACGTTGATCCACAATATCGAAATCCGCCCAGGTAAAGGCGGCCAGATGGTGCGATCTGCTGGCGCTTATGCGCAGATTCTTGGTCGAGAAAATGAGTACATCCAGGTTCGGATGCCCTCTGGTGAGGTTCGAAAGGTTCACTCGGACTGTCGAGCCACTATCGGTCAGATCGGAAATACCGAACACGAGAATATGACGATCGGGAAGGCCGGTCGCGCTCGCAAAATGGGCGTGCGTCCGACTGTTCGTGGTGTGGCCATGAACCCGGTTGACCACCCCATGGGTGGTGGTGAAGGTAAGGCTTCCGGTGGACTTCCGCGCGCTCCGTGGGGTTGGTACACCAAGGGCCTAAAGACCCGTAACAATAAGCGCACCGATGCTTTCATCGTGAAGCGTCGTCGATAAGGAGATAGGGGAAAATGGGACGTTCGCTAAAAAAAGGTCCGTTCGTCGATAGCCACCTGTTGGCTAAGGTCGAAAAGGCTCGCGCTTCCAACGATAAGAAGGTGATCAAAACTTGGTCGCGTCGATCGATGGTGTTGCCGGAGATGGTTGGGATGACTTTTGCGGTTCACAACGGGAAGAAGTTCATTCCTGTTTACGTGACTGAAAACATGGTTGGGCACAAGTTCGGCGAATTTGCTCCTACCAGAACGTTTGCTGGACACACTCCGGCCGACAAGAAGGAAGCGGCCGCGGCAGCGCCAGCGGCGCCTCCTGCTAAGTAAGGTGATCGACTATGGAATCTAAAGCTATCGTAAGGCACGTAAGAATCACTCCTCGGAAGATCCGTCTTGTAACTTCTTTGGTGAAGGGAAAGCCGATCAACGAGGCTTTGACCATTTTGAAGTTTAGTTCTCGTCGGCGCGTAGCAAAAACGATCGCGACTCTTTTGGAGAGCGCGGTGGCTAACGCTGAACAGAAGGGACGAATTGATGTCGACAATCTCTTCATCAAGAAGTTGGTTGTTGACCAGGGGCCTACGCTCAAGCGCTACATGGCGCGGGCAAAGGGATCGGGTACGAGAATTTTGAAGAAGACGAGCCACATCTCTGTGGTTCTTGAGGAGAAGTAAGCAATGGGTCAGAAGACAAACCCAATCGGTTTTCGCCTTGGAATTACCCGAACCTGGGATTCTCGTTGGTTTGCTAAGCGGAATTACGCGGAGCTGCTACACGAAGATCTTAAGATTCGTGCATTTTTGAAGAAGAAGCTTTACGCGGCCGGTATTTCGAAAATTGAAATTGAGCGCGCCGCAAACAAGGTAAAGGTAAACGTATTTAGCGCACGCCCGGGCCTCATCATCGGTAAAAAGGGTAGCGGAGTTGATCAAATCCGCGCTGAAACCCAGCGGCTTACCAAGGGTGAATTGGTTCTGAATATCCTCGAAGTTCGTAAGGCTGAAACGGACGCCACCTTGGTTGCAGAGTCTATTGCTCAGCAGCTTGAGAAGCGCGTGGCCTTTCGTCGTGCGATGAAGAAGGCTTTGGCTACTGCCATTAAGATGGGAGTTCGGGGAGTGAAGGTGCGGGTTTCTGGTCGCCTTGGTGGTGCCGAAATCGCCCGAACCGAGGGTTACAGCGAGGGAAGTATTCCTCTCCATACCCTTCGCGCCGACATCGATTTTGGAACGGCCACGGCCTACACCACCTACGGGACGATTGGTGTGAAGACTTGGATTTACAAGGGCGATGCCCCTGTACGTAAGGCCGGTAAGGAAAACCCTTCCGCCCAGGCACAGTAAGAGGAGATTGTCATGTTGGCTCCAAAGAGAGTTAAGTGGCGTAAGCAGCAAAAAGGGAAGATGCGGGGCAAGGCCCTTCGTGGTGGCGCAATCCTTCACGGAGACTTTGGGCTTGTGGCCGCGGAGTGCGGTTATATCACTGCTAGACAGCTAGAGTCCGCGCGAATTGCTGTTTCCAAGTACACCAAAAAGGGTGGAAGCATGTGGGTTCGGATCTTTCCGGATAAGCCCCGAACAAAGAAGCCCGCAGAAGTGCGAATGGGTAGCGGTAAAGGAAACGTAGAGGACTGGGTTTGTGTGATTAAGCCAGGTCGAGTTCTTTATGAAATCGGCGGTGTTACTCGAGCTGAAGCCATTGAAGCCTTGGAAATGGCCAACTATAAGCTTCCCGTGAAAACGAAGATCGTGGCTAAGGCCGAGCAAGCGGCTAAGGGAGTTTGAGTATGGCGCACAGGATTTCGAAATTTAAGAAGGAAATTCAGAGCCTTAACGCAAAGGAATTGAAGGCCAAGGCAGCGGATCTGGAAGAACATTTTTTTCAGCTTCGTATGCAGCTTAAAACGGGACAACTTGCTAGCCCTGCAATGATGGGCCTTGTACGTAAGGAAATTACCCGAGTGAAAGCATTGATTGGGCAGAAGGAGAAGTCCGCGTCCAAGTGACGTGAACTGATAAGGAACTATGACAACGCAAAAAGCACCAGCCAGCATTCAAAAGCCGAAGCGCGAGGAAACCGGAATCGTTCTTAGCAATAAAATGCAGAAGACGATCGTTATCGGAATCGATCGCCGTTTCCGCCATGGAAAGTATGGCAAGTACATGACCAAGACCAAAAAGATTAAAGCTCACGACGAGAATAATGAGGCCGGAATTGGCGATCAGGTTCTCGTGGTGGAAACCAAACCTTTGAGCAAGGACAAGCGTTATGCACTCAAGAAAGTCCTTCGCAAGGCCACGGGAGTTTGAGGTAACCCATGATTCAGCAAGAAACATATCTCGACGTAGCTGATAACTCTGGCGCACGCCTTCTTCAAACGATCCGAGTTCTCGGTGGAACTCGGCGTAGGTACGCCTCTATCGGCGACATCATTGTCGCTACGGTTAAAGACGCTGAGACCGCTTCCAAGATCAAAAAGGGAGAGGTTGTTAAGGCCGTAATCGTAAGGACTAAGAAGGAGGTTCGTCGTCCGGACGGCTCTTATATTCGGTTTGACGACAACGCTGCCGTACTCGTTAACGCTCAAAAGGAACCCGTAGGAACCCGTATTTTTGGTCCCATCGCAAGAGAACTTCGTGGTCATGGATTCACGAAGATCATCTCGTTGGCGCCGGAAGTGCTCTAATTGAAACAGATTGGTAAAATTTATGGCTGAAGAAAAGAAAACAGAAAAGAAGGAAACCAAGGCGGCCCCTAAGGCCGGAGCGGGTGCCAAAAAAGGCAAGAACGCTACCGGACTTCCTTACGAAGTGGCATCTGCTGATGCTCCTGTGGCTAAAAAGCCAGCTCGCCTGAAGTCCCAGTATCAAAAGACGGTTGTGCCGGCTCTTATGAAGAAGCTCAACCTGAAGAATCCCATGCAGGTTCCTCGCCTCGAGTACATCGTGGTCAATGCCTGTTCCCGTGATGCGGTAGCCAACCCCAAGACTCTCGACAATATGGTCGCAGAGCTTGCAGTTATTACGGGTCAAAAGCCAGTTCTTACACGCGCAAAGAAGGCAATCGCTGCCTTCAAGCTTCGTAAGGGAATTCCAGTAGGGGCTAGAGTTACGCTTCGCAAGAAGAAGATGTACGAGTTCATGGACCGTTTAGTGAACGTGTCATTGCCGCGAGTGCGTGACTTTCGCGGTGTAAGCTCAAAGTCCTTCGACGGCCGTGGCAACTATACGCTTGGCCTTAAGGAGCAAGTAATTTTCCCGGAGATCACTTTCGATAAGATCGACAAAGCCCGCGGAATGAGCATCACCTTCGTTACAAATGCAAAAGACAACGAGTCGGCCCGCTTGCTTTTGGCTGAACTCGGAATGCCCTTCCGTAAGTGAGGATTTGAAGAATGGCTAAGAAGTGTAAAATCGAAAAGAACAAAAAGAAGCCGAAGTTCAGCGTCCGTAAACGGAATCGTTGTGGACTTTGCGGTCGCCCTCGCGCCTATCTTCGCAAGTTTGATCTTTGCAGAATGTGTTTCCGCAAGCAGGCCTTAGTGGGTCAGCTTCCGGGTGTAACGAAGTCTAGCTGGTAAGGAGAATTTTGAAATGTTTACCGATCCTGTAGCAGATCTTCTCACGAGAATTCGTAACGCTAATATGATGGAGCTCGATGTAGTGGAGGCGCCCGCTTCCCGCATTAAGGCGAACATCGCTAAGGTGTTGAAGGACGAGGGTTATATTAAGAACTTTCGTCTGGTTCGTGTTGATAACAAACACAACCTGCGTATCTATCTTAAGGCAGAGGCGGGAAAAAAGGCGATCGTTGGTATTCGCCGCGAGAGCAAGCCCGGTCTTCGTAAATATCTTGGAGTGGATCAGATTCCGCGCGTGTTGAATGGCGCAGGAACTGTGATTCTCTCCACTCCGCGGGGCGTAATCACCGGTCGAGAAGCTAAAAAGCTTCGCGTCGGCGGTGAGTGGCTCTGCTCGGTTTGGTAAGAGGAGAACGACCATGTCGCGCATTGGAAAACAGCCAATTAAAATTCTTCAGGGCGTAAAGGTACAGTCCCGTGAGGGGAAGGTTTTCTTTGAGGGCCCAAAAGGAAAGCTTGAGCGCTCGCTCCCTAAGGGGGTTTCTGTGAAGGTTGATGGTGACCACATTGTGGTTGCTAAAGACGAAGCAGTGGAGGGCTCGGCAGCCATGTTCGGGCTTGCCAGAACTCTTTTGAATAACTGTGTTCACGGAGTGCACTCTGGCTTCAGTAAAATGTTGGAAATCAACGGCGTGGGTTACCGTGCGGCCGTTCAGGGAACCGCATTGAATTTGACGCTGGGTTTTTCACACCCGGTGGTGTTCCAGCTTCCGGTTGGAATTTCAGCGAAGGTTGATGCCAACACGAAGGTTACTGTGTCGGGCGCCGACAAGGAGCTTGTTGGGATCGTGGCCGCCAAGATTAGAGACTTGAAGCCGGTAGAGCCTTATCAGGGCAAGGGAATTCGGTACTCTGGTGAGTTTGTACGTCGCAAGGCCGGTAAGGCCGCCGCGTCGGGTGGTAAGTAAGTTTTTTAGGAGAATGTGCCGTGAGCGTTAAAGTTAGTAAGAAAATCCCGGACTTCGAGAGACGAAGACTTCGCCGGAAGAAGGCTATCAGTTATTCCGTTAAGGGTACGGCAGAGCGTCCTCGTTTGACTGTGTTTCGCAGCAACAAGGCGTTTTATGCTCAAATCATTGACGATAACGCTGGTCGTACCTTGGCGTTTGCTTCCACGAACTCTAAGGAGTTCAAGGGCAAGCTGAAGAACACCAAAGAGGGAGTGGCTGCCCTAGGCGAGGCAATGGCAAAACTGGCCTCCACTTCTAAGATCGGTGCGGTTGTTTTTGACCGTAATGGCTATTTGTATCATGGCAAGGTTAAGGCCTTTGCCGATGGCGCCCGTAGTGGCGGACTTAAGTTCTAATCGGAGGTTCCCTTGAATCAAGATAAGCGCAGCAATGTAGATACCGACGGGAATCAGTACGAAGAAAAGGTTCTCTATATCAACCGTGTGGCAAAAGTGGTGAAGGGCGGACGTCGCTTCAGCTTTTCTGCCTTGGTGGTTACCGGTGATAGGCAGGGGCGAGTAGGTGTTGGTCTTGGAAAGGCCAATGAGGTTCCCGAAGCAATTAAGAAGGCTGCCAAGCAGGCGAAAAAGAACATGATCAAGGTTCCCGTAACCCCAGATGCTCGCAGCATTCCTCACGATGCGCTGGGAAGCTTTGGCTCGGGGAAGGTCCTTCTGAAACCCGCAAAAGAAGGTACTGGAGTAATTGCTAGTGCCACCGTTCGCGGAATTCTTGAGGCAGCAGGCATTCAAAACATTCGCACGAAAACTCTCCGTAGCCGCAACCCCCACAACGTAGTGAAGGCTACATTGGATGGGTTGAAGCAACTTCGTGATTTTGAAACCATTGCCAGCCTGCGCGGCAAGTCGGTTTCTGAAATCGTTTGATTGGATAGGGTGTAGATATGGCTAAGAAGTCGATCACAATTCGATACAAAAAGAGCACGATTGGCTGCCCTCCGGATCAGCGCGATACGATCCGCGGTCTGGGGCTCCGTCGGCTAAACCAAGTGGTTACCCTTCAAAACGTTCCGGCAGTGCGCGGAATGATTAAGAAGGTGTTGCACCTCGTAGAAGTAGTTAAGGAAGAGTAAGGAGCAAACAATGATTCGTCTTTCGGAGCTTAGGGGCGCTAAGGGCGCTACGCAAAATTCGAAGCGTCTTGGTCGTGGCGTGGGAAGCGGAAAGGGTGACACCTCCGGAAAGGGTCACAAAGGTTTGCTCGCTCGTAAGGGCGGCGGTCGCCGTATCGGATATGAAGGTGGTCAGACCCCTTTGTACCGCCGGATTCCAAAGCGTGGATTTCATAATTTCACTACCAAAGAGTTTGCCGTTGTTAATCTTTCGACTCTCGACAAGCTCAACCTCAAGGAGATTTCCCTCGAGGCTCTTCGGGAAGCCGGTGTTGTGCGTGGCACCGAGAAGCTTCTGAAGATCCTTGGTGTGGGCGAGATCAAGAAGGCCGTGTCGGTGAAGGCTCATGGAGCCAGTGCCACTGCGAAGGCCAAGATTGAAAAAGCCGGTGGAAAACTCGAGGTGGTGAATGTCCGGGGCTGAAGGTCTTTTTAAGATTCCGGAACTTCGTAAGCGCATCGTATTTTCCCTTTTGGCACTCGTGGCCTATCGGGTTGGTGTGCATATTCCTACACCAGGCATTAACTCTGAAGCGCTCGCTAGCTTTTTTGCTAAGCAACAGGGGACCATCTTCGGGTGGTTCAACATGTTTACGGGTGGAGCGCTGGAGCGGTTCTCTGTTCTCGCGCTTGGCGTGATGCCCTACATTTCCGCATCCATTATCTTTCAGCTGCTTACCGTGGTTTCTCCTCAGCTTCATCAAATTCAAAAAGAAGGTGAGCAGGGGCAAAAGAAAATCAACCAATTTACTCGCTACGCGACGGCGATTTTGTGTTTGGTTCAGGGCTATGGGATCGCTGTTACGCTTGAAAGCATGCAGAACCCTCAGGTTGTGCTTGAGCCGGGCATGTCGTTTCGGCTTTTAACAATGGTGACCCTTTTGGGTGGAACGATGTTCCTCATGTGGCTTGGTGAACAAATCACCGAGCGTGGAATAGGAAATGGTATTTCCCTTATCATTTTTGCGGGAATTGCGGCCTCGATTCCTCCGGGCATCGCCAACGCATGGAGCCTTCTTAAGGCTGGTGAGCTTTCTTTCTTCAAGCTCGTGATTTTGGCCGCGATTATCTTTGGCGTTTTCTTCGTGATTATTTTTATGGAGCGAGGCCACCGAAGAATTCCGATTCAGTACGCCAAACGTGTAGTGGGGCGGAAGCTTTACGGTGGGCAAAGCACTCACTTGCCGCTGAAGATCAATACATCTGGTGTGATTCCTCCAATTTTTGCGTCCTCCCTCATTATGTTGCCGGCCACCATTGCGATGATGGTTCCGCACCCGGCAATGCAGAAGGTAGTGGATATGCTTCGTTCAGGGGTAATTCACGACGTGATTTTTGTGGGACTGATCGTGTTTTTCTGTTTTTTCTATACGGCCGTTACTTTCAAAACCCAAGACATCGCAGAAAACCTTCAGAAGTATGGCGCTTTTGTTCCTGGTATTCGTCCCGGCCCCAAAACTGCAGAATACATCGACTTTGTGCTTACTCGCCTCACTCTTGGCGGAGCCGTTTATCTTTCTGCCATCTGCGTCTTGCCGACGGTTCTTGGCAATAACCTCAAGATTCCATTTTATATCGGCGGCACCAGCGTTTTGATCTTGGTGGGTGTTGCGATGGACACCATTGCTCAAATTGAGAGTCATCTGATGAGCCGACATTACGATAGCTTCATGGGTAATATGCGGTTTAAGGGAAGAAAAGAGGCGTGATGATTCTGGCCCTCTTTGGCCCCCCTGGCTCTGGAAAGGGAACCCAGGCAAAATCCCTGATCCAGAAGCTGGGGATCCCCCAATTATCGACCGGAGACATGCTGAGAGAGGCTATTAAAGCGGGTAGCCCGCTGGGGCGCCGTGCCGACGGGTTTATGTCCCAGGGGAATTTGGTTCCCGACGATCTAATGATTGCCCTAATCGAAGAGCGTATTGGTCAGAGTGATTGTGCCAAGGGATTCATGTTGGATGGATTTCCCAGGACAGTAGCCCAAGCAGAGGCCCTTGATAAAGTTCTTGAAAATCAGGCACTTAAGATGGGTCGGGTTTTAAGCTTTCGAGTGAACGAAGAAGAACTTACCGCCCGCCTGTCGGGACGGTTAGTTTGCTCGGGTTGTGGGGCAAGCTTTCATGAAGTGAATAAGCCACCGCGGGTTAAGGACGTGTGTGATGTATGTGGCGGGGGCTTGATTCGTCGGAAAGATGATAGTCCTGAGGTGATCAAGCACAGGTTGGCTACCTTTCGAGCCTCTACCGCCCCCGTGGAGGCCTATTATCAGGCCCGCGGCGTGCTTGTGGAGATTAATGCGGAAGGGCGTGAAGATGAGGTGTTTATGCGGATTTTGAATGCAGTTGGGCGGTCAAAATGAGCCCAAAAAACCAATTGAAACAGGTTGATCGTCCGGGGTATATGGGTGTGCTACGAATTTTTCAATTTGTGGTTGTTTTTGCGCCAATGCAGCGGCGGAAAGTTTAAGAATTCCGGATGTCCACCAAGGAAGAAGCGATTCAGGTCGAAGGAATTGTTGAGGAACCGCTGCCAAACGCGATGTTTAGGGTAAGGCTGCCCAACGGACATCGAATTTTGGCGCACGTTTCGGGCAAGATGCGGATGCATTACATCAAGATCCTGCCCGGCGATAAGGTAAACGTTGAGCTGTCTCCCTATGATCTCACGCGGGGGCGGATCACTTACCGGGCAAAATAGTTTTTGTTTTAGGAACGCAGAGGAATTTGGAAATGAAAGTTCGAGCATCAGTCAAAAAAATTTGTGACAAGTGCAAGGTTGTGCGTCGTAAGGGTGTGGTGCGAGTGATTTGCTCCTCGAACTCTCGCCACAAGCAGCGTCAGGGTTAAGGGGGCATAAATGGCACGTATTGCAGGTGTAGATCTTCCTAGAAACAAGCGCATGGAATATGCGCTCACCGCCATCTATGGCGTGGGTTTGGTTTCTTCTCGCAAGATTCTTAAGGAGGCCGGAATTGGCCCCGGAAAGAATAGCGACGAGGTTACCGAAGTAGAGGTCGCTAAGATTCGTGAAATTCTCGAGAAGTCTTTTAAGGTGGAAGGCGATCTCCGTCGTGAGATCAACCTCAACATCAAGCGCCTGATGGATCTCGGCTGTTACCGAGGAATTCGCCATCGTAAGGGGTTGCCCGTTCGCGGCCAGCGCACTCACACCAACGCCAGAACTCGTAAGGGTCCTGCAGTTGCTATCGCGGGTAAAAAATCCGTGAAGGCGATGAAGTAATTTAACTCAACTGGACAAAAGCAATGACTGAAGAAGTAAAAACGCAAGAAGAGACCGCAGCAGCAGCGCCTGCAGAGGGCGCAGCTAAAAAGGTCAAGAAGGGCAAGCGAAACGTTTCCAACGGAATCGTTTACGTGACGGCCACTTTCAATAACACGATCGTTTCCGTGGCAGATGCGAACGGCGGAGTGATTTCCTGGTCGAGCGCCGGAGCAAAGGGGTTCCGCGGAAGCAGGAAGAACACCCCGTTTGCCGCTCAGGTGGCTGCGGAAGATGCTGTTCGAAAGGCAGTAGAGCACGGCCTTCGCACCGTGACCGTAGAAGTTAAAGGTCCTGGTGCCGGTCGTGAGTCGGCCCTGCGAGCGATTGCCGCGGGCGGACTGCGAATTACCCAAGTTAAGGACACCACCCCGATTCCCCACAACGGTTGCCGCCCGCCGAAGCGCCGTAGAGTTTAATGAGGTTGATGTAAGATGGCACGTTATACAGGTCCCGTTTGTAGACTTTGCCGCCGCGAGAACCAGAAGCTGTTTCTCAAAGGCGATCGTTGCATGACTGAGAAATGCGCGTTTGAGCGCAGAGCATATCCTCCCGGTCAGCACGGCCACGGTCGAGTGAAATTTTCTGAATACGCTCTTCAGCTTCGTGAAAAGCAAAAGCTGAAGAGAATGTATGGTTTGGTGGAAAAGCAGTTCCGCAGCATCTTTGATCGCGCCGAGCGCGCCAAGGGAGTTACGGGTGTGAATCTCCTTAGCCTTCTGGAGCGACGACTCGACAACGTTGCCTATCGTATGGGCGTTGGATCTAGCCGCACTCAGGCGCGCTTGTTGGTAACCCAAGGGCACGTTCTCGTGAACGGAAAGAATGTTAACATCCCTTCCTTCACGGTGAAAAAGGGCGACATCGTAACTTTGGCTGAAAAGAGCCAGAAGGTTACGTCCATCCTCGCAAACCTTGAGTCTGCTAAGACGAAGGATGCTCCGCAGTGGATTGATATGGATCGTGCGGCCGTTAAGGCGACGATTAAGGATCTGCCGACTCGCGACGACATCACCGCGCCTGTGGAAGAGCGCATGGTGGTGGAATTGTACTCTAAGTAATTACTGAATTTTTCGAACGCTATTTGAACTCAGGGAGCAAGCTAGATGATTCCAAATAAGGAAATGAACTGGAGAGATCTGATTAAGCCGAAGGCCATGGAAGTGGACCCCGGAAGCGCCTCTGGCACGTATGCCAAGTTCGTGGCCCGTCCGCTGGAGCGCGGCTTTGGAACCACTCTCGGCAATTCTCTTCGTCGGGTGCTCTTGAGCTCGCTTCAGGGTACGGCAGTTGCTGCCGTACGAATTCATAACGTTCCCCATGAGTTCACTACTATGGCTGACGTTGTGGAAGACGTGACGGAAGTTATTCTTAACATTAAGGAGCTTCGTCTCAAGTCTCTCACCACTGCGAACCACTTCACGATCACCTTGGATAAAGAGGGTGAGGGTGTGGTTACCGGGAAAGACATCAGCACTGGCGGACTTGTTGAAGTGTTGAATCCTGAGCACAAGATCTGCACCCTGGGCAAGGAAGGAAAGTTCAAGGCAGAGTTTCTTGTAAAAGCCGGACGTGGTTATGTTCCTGCCGATCAGAACAAGAACGAGGATCTTCCAATTGGCTGGATCGCAGTTGATTCGATTTTCTCCCCCGTGAGAAAAGTGAACTACACTGTTACCAATGCCCGCGTCGGGCAGCGCACTGACTACGACAAGCTTCAGCTTGAAGTGTGGACGGATGGCTCGGTTCGTCCTGAAGACGCTGTGGCTCTTAGCTCCAAGATTATTCGTGACCAAATGACTGTGTTCTTGAATTTCCAAGAGGAAGAAGAACCCCTTCCTGAGGAAGTAGCTGGTCGTTCTGACACGTTTAACCCGAATTTGTACCGCACCGTGGATGAGCTGGAGCTTTCTGTTAGAAGCGCAAATTGTCTCCAGAACGCCAACATCAAGTTCATCTATGAGTTGGTGCAAAAGACGGAGGCAGAAATGCTTCGCACCAAGAACTTTGGTCGCAAGTCGCTTAACGAAATTAAAGAGATTCTCTCCAGCATGGGTCTTCACCTGGGTATGAAGCTAGACGGCTTCGTTCCTCCGGCTGCCTCTGCTGTGGGAGCTCCTGTGGCCCCTGCTGCTGGAGTTGAGGAGGAAGAGGACGACCAGGAGTAATCCGGTCCTCGGCCTTTAAGGAGATTTTATGTATCACGGCGCAGGTTATAGAAAACTCGGACGAAAGACCCCTCATCGGATGGCTATGTTTGCTAACATGGCGACTTCTCTGATTGAGCACGAAAGAATTTCCACCACTCTTCCCAAGGCAAAGGAGCTTCGCAGAATTGTTGAGCGGCTCGTGACCAAGGGCAAGGCAGGAACTTTGGCTCAGCGACGCGCGGCCTTTGCGTTTCTTCGCAGCGATGCGGCTGTTGAGAAGCTTTTTGGGCAAATTGCATCTCGTTTTAAGGAGCGCAACGGCGGTTACATTCGCATTTTGAAGACGGCTCAAACCCGTCTTGGCGATGCTGCTCCCATGGCGATGATTGAGTTCGTGGACTACGTTCTTCCGGCTCAGAAGTCGAAGGACGAGAAAAAGAAAGAATCTGCGGACCGTAAGGCCAAAGAAAAAGAAGCCAAGAAGGCCTCGCCCAAGGCGTCTAAGGGAGAGAAGTCTCCCGCCAAGAAGGCACAGAAAAAGGCAGGCGGCTCCGCTTCCATGAAGAGTTTCGGAAGCCGAGGAAGCTAGTCTCAGTGATCAGTGTCTCTGGTTTTTCTAAGAAGGGATCGACTGTAGCTATACGGTCGATCCTTTTTGCTTTTATGGCCTTATCTGGTTGCACAAAGGGAAGCAGCCCCGCTGTTTCGGAGGGCTCAAGTGTTTTGGGTTCGAGGGGAGCATTGGCTGCCGTCTCGCCAGAGCAAAAGAAGAAGTTTCATACCTGGTTGGCGCGAGAAATGCTGGAGCAGGTGTTTGGCGAAGCCCCGCGGGGGGGAGAGGCTGTAGCGAAGTGGGTGAACATCCTTGAACAGGGCGCAGAGATTCAGGGTGTTTATCACGGGATTATTCTTTCTACTGAGTATGCTTCGAGGAATAAGCCCAGGTCTACAGATGTCGCGGTCCGGTTTTTTTCGGAAGAGGTCGCGATTCTCAGATCCGGAAAATCAGAATGGGACTCATCACTCGCGCCGATCGCGCTGGAAATACAGAACAGGGTTAAGGCTGAATCTATTTTTTTCCTGAAGCGTGAGCTTGGGCGTCTTGTTCTTGAGAGAGTGAGTGGGCTTGCCGGAAGTCCAATTGCGCTTGCTAAATTTTACTCGGAAACCGCAGTGCGGCTCTCCAAGCAAGGCATTAACTTTGGACTCACGCAGAGAAACCTAGGTGATCTCTCCTTTCACAAGGAGTGGGCCGATGGAAGTTCCCGCGGCATGATCGAATGGGAGCTTCTGAATCGCTACCATCGTTGTCTCAACCGATTGGGTGGTATTACTCCGGCCGGTAGGTAATTTTTGAGTTCGGATCGAAGAAGTTCGGTGGGAATTGAATGCCCGCACCGGCAAATTTTTCCATCAGCATCGGAGCCAGGCCAGTGGCAGTCAGTTCTGCTGGAGTTGGGGCGGACTTTCCGCCGGGACCTTTGTCTCTGGTAAGAAGGGTTTGGGTGGTTACTGTTCCCTGCTCCATCCCAGTGACCTCCACTATCTCTTGAACTACGCGCTTGCCGTCGCGCAGACGCTTGATGTTGATTACTAGGTCTAGGGCGGATGCAATTTGCTTCCGGAGTGCAGAGATAGGAAAGTCGATATCAGAAGTCGCTACCAGGCTCTCGATTCGGGAAAAGCAGTCTCGTGAACTGTTCGCGTGAAGGGTCGTCATAGAGCCTTCGTGACCTGTGTTCATGGCCTGAAGCATCTCGAACGTTTCGTCTTTTCGGCATTCGCCCACGATAATTCGATCTGGGCGCATGCGAAGGGCGTTTACAAGACACTCGCGAGTGGTGACGCCTTTTCCGCCCGGGCGCCTCACGGCTTCTAGGCGGACCCAGTTTGGGCTGTCGATTTGAAGTTCTGCTACGTCCTCAATGGTAATGATTCTTTCTCCTTGAGGAATGAGACTCGCGGCCACGTTAAGAAGAGTGGTCTTTCCTGAGCCTGTGCCCCCACAAATGAGGATGTTGAGACGAGCCTGAACAGCGGCATGCAGAAGGTAGGCTCCTTTATTCGAAATCGATCCAGACTCGATAAGATCGATGAGAGCAAGGTTGTTGCCGGCGAGCTTTCGTATGGTCAGGGCTGGGTGTGACATTGCCATCGGGGGAATAACAGCGTTGATTCGGGATCCATCGGCCAAATAGCCGTCGAAATAGGGAGAATCAGGACCTATCTCTCTGCCGCACTCCCGAGCCAAGCGGCCAATCAGGGTGATTACGGCGTTGTCGTCGGGGAATTGAACCTGAGCTTCCTCAATTCTTCCCGATCGCTCGATGAAAATCATGTCCGGAGCGTTCACCATGATTTCAGTTATTGAGGGATCATTCAGGAGCGGGGATAATGGTCCGAGGTCGATCATGGAAAAATGGTATCAGCTGAGCAAAATCTGCGCAAAAGCCTCCTTTGTGGGGATGGTGATGCTGGTCCTTGTTTCTGCAGGATTCGAGGGGTTTCTCCGTTGGAAGGGCTTTCTAAAGGCGCAGCCAGCGCCCTACCCGTGCGTAACTGGAGATCCCGTAGTTAATCATCGGTTTCAGCCTAACTGTAAGGTTACCGTCAAAGGTTCCGCTTTAAAGACAGATCGGTCGGCTGAGTATTCCACGAACTCCATTGGGTTGAGGATGGGGGAGATCAAGCCAAGCGCTCGAAAGGTTGTGCTCCTCGGGGATTCTTATGCCGAAGGGTTTGGAGTGTCGAATGAAGAGACCTTGGCCACCCTTCTGGAAGCGCGTTGGAGAAAGGCAGGGCTGCGCGAGGTCCAGTTCGTGAATGGGGGGGTTTTGGGCACCTCTCCTGGCCTTCAGAACCTATTTTACCGAAAGGTGTTGCGGCCCCTGCGCCCCCATTTGGTGCTGCTGAACCTGGACTTCACTGACCTTGGCGACGAGGCCTACTTTCATGCCTTGGCCGATTGGAGTGAATCGGGAGCCGTAGCGTTTCCTCCTCGCGAAGTTTTCCCGCCGTTTACGTATTCGGTGATCTATTCGGATAGGAGCGCGTTGGTGCGTTTTATTCACCAGGAAGTGAATCTATTGGCGCAGCACTGGAGGAGGGCTCGAACGATTCCTGTTATGAACCGCTGGGTGGAATCTGGCGAGGCATTGGTGGACCGCAAGATGCTGCATGAAGAGGGGCTTGGCCATTGTTGGAAACCCTATGAGCTGATGGCCAGAAACGTGGCTCAAACCGTGAGGGACGTAAGAGCAGATGGTGGCACAGTGGCCATTCACATGTACCTTCCGGGGCAGTTCTTGAAGAAATATCCCGATGCCCCCGCGGGAATTTCGTTCGTGAGATTGTTTGAGCATGCAACCACGAAGGATTGGTCATGGAATTGTTCTATGGATGTGAAGAGCGTGAAGGTTTTTGAGAGGGTGGCGAAAAAATTAGGAGTTCCCCTGATTAGTTCCGTGGACTATATCCAGGGTCGGTCCGATCGTGAGGCGCTATTTTTTGATCGGGATGCGCATTGGAATGAGCGGGGCGTTCGCGTTATGGCTGATTTCCTTTCGGAGCCGCTCCTGAAAATTTTCAGAGATAAAAATTGAAACTTACCGATTTCGACTACGACTTGCCCGCGGAGCTCATTGCATCTGAGCCGTTGGCGGACCGTTCCGCGTCGCGGATGTTGGTGCTGGACCGGAAGGCGGGCCGCTGGCAGCACCGCATGTTCCAGGAAATTCCTGAATTCTTGAGTAATCGAGACATACTCATTTTTAATGAATCGAAGGTGGTGAAGGCGAGGCTTGTTGGGAAGAGGACAGACACGGGCGGAACAGTGGAAGCCTTTGTGCTGAGGCCCTCGTTGACGCCCGGTTTTTTTGAATGCTTGGTGAAGTTGACGGCCGCGCGAAAGGAAGGCGTGGAGTTTCGTGTCGGAGACGGGGTGGTGGCAAGAATTGTTGGGCCTACCGACGATCCGATGATTTGGACGGTCGACTTCAGCCAAGCCACGGTGTCGATGGATGCAATCATGGAGACATGGGGCCGGGTTCCCTTGCCCCCTTATATTCGTCGGGAGCCGGTGGGATCAGACGTGGAACGGTATCAGACGATTTATGCGAAACATCCGGGAAGTGTGGCTGCTCCCACGGCTGGTCTGCATTTCACGCCTCAAATTCTAGAGAGGATTCGAGCTCGCGGTGTCTGCATCGACCATGTGACGTTACATGTTGGGCTCGGAACATTTCTTCCGATTAAAACGGATGATGTGGAGGCTCACAGCATGCATCGGGAGCGATTTGAGATCTCTCCGGATTTGGTTTTGGCATGTGAGAGTGCGCGGCGAGAGGACAGGCGTGTGGTGGCCGTTGGCACGACCTCAGTGAGAACCCTGGAAAGCGCTGCCCGCGGAATGAAGCGAACTACCGATCTTTTTTTGCGGCCGGGATCTGATTTTCATTGGGTTGATGCGATGGTGACAAACTTCCATCAACCGAAGTCGAGTTTGATCGTGATGCTTTCGGCTTTTGTGGGGCGGGAGTTACTTATGGACGCCTATCATGATGCCATTCGGGAGAAGTACAGGTTTTTCTCCTATGGAGATTCGATGCTGGTGGTTTGAGGGTGCGACGATGAAGAACGTGTGGTTTGAGTATGAAAAGTGTGACGGGAATGCGCGGCTAGGAAAATTGCATACCCAACACGGCTCATTTCCGACGCCGATGTTTATGCCCGTGGGCACCGCGGCCACTGTGAAGAGCGTGAGCGCCCATGAGCTGAAAGCTATGGGCGCGGGAATGATTTTGGGAAACGCCTACCATCTCTATATGCGACCGGGTCACAGGCTAATTGAGGAGCTGGGTGGGCTCCACGGGTTCATGAACTGGGATCAGCCCATTCTCACCGACAGCGGGGGGTTTCAGGTAATGAGTCTGTCTGAGTTGCGAAAAATCTCGGAAGACGGGGTGGAATTCGCAAGTCATCTTGACGGAAGTCGGCACCTCTTTACCCCCGAAAAGTCGATGGAAATCCAGCGATCGCTGGGCAGCGATGTGGTGATGTGTTTCGACGAGTGCGTGAAGCACCCGGCCACCAAGGAAGAGACCATGCGAGCCATGGAGCGTACCACCCGTTGGGCGCGTCGGTGTCGTGACTACAAACTGAAGGAACACCAGGGCCTATTTGGCATTCTTCAGGGCGGAATGTATGCCGATCTGCGACGAGCTCACTGGGAGCAGATGAAGGACATCGATTTCGAAGGCTGGGCGATTGGTGGACTCAGTGTGGGTGAGCCTCAAGCAATGATGCTGGAGATGCTCGATGTGCAGGTTCCCCTCCTGCCGGAAAATAAGGTTCGGTATCTGATGGGGGTGGGAACTCCAGAAGATCTGGTGGAAGCTGTGGCGAGAGGCGTTGATATTTTTGATTGTGTGATGCCGACGCGGAACGCTAGAAACGGCACGCTTTTCACTAGCGTGGGAAAATTCAATATCAAGCACTCCCGATTCTTGAAGGATCGGGCGCCGCCAGACCCGGAGTGTGCCTGTTATACCTGCACCCACCACAGCCGCGCCTACCTTCGCCATCTTTACCAAAGCGGGGAAATTCTTGGTTTGCGGCTAAACACCATTCATAACCTGCACTTCTATATTAACTTGATGCGTCAAGTGCGTGAGGCGATTCAGGAATCTCGATTTGAAGAATTCCGAGCCGCGTTCTATAAAAAGTTTCGCTCCAACGAAACACCAGAGGAAAAGCCATGATTTTTACTACTGCTTACGCCGATACCGCCACTACCGCTGCCACGCAGGCTGCTGCAGCCATGCCCCCTCAACCGAGTATGGTCTCGATGCTGCTGCCGTTTGCATTGATGTTCGTGGTTTTCTATTTCCTCATGATTCGCCCGCAGCAGAAGAAGATGAAGGAACATGAGTCGATGGTTTCGAAGCTGCAAAAAGGTGAGGAAGTGATTACCCAAAGCGGAATCATCGGAAAAGTGCATGGTGTGACGGATAAGGTTGTGACCTTGGAAGTCGACAGCAATGTGCGCATTAAGATCTTGAAGACCCAAGTGGCTTCGGTGCTTAAGGGCGACCAGCCGCTCGTCTGAGGCCGGTTTTGAATTGGAAAGAGCGCGAGGACCCTTCTGATTTGGTGCCGGTGAGCGCCGATGAGTTGGCGTCGTATTTAGGTCTTCCGCTTTGGGTGGCGCGAGTAATGCGCCATCGGATGCGAGCTTGGCAGGACCGTTCATTAGAGGCTGCCAAAAGGTTTTTGGATCCTTCATTGAAAGATCTCCCGGATCCTTTTTCTCTAGTTGATATGGACCGAGCCGCCGAGCGAGTGGCTGAGGCGATTGTTCAGAAGGAATCCATCGCAATTTATGGGGACTACGACGTGGACGGTACCGTGGGTGCCGCTCTTCTGCGTCGGTTCTTTCGCTCTCTGGGTGTGGAGCCAGCGGTATATCAACCAGATCGACAGACTGAGGGATATGGCCTGAACTCAGCTGCGGTGGAAAGTCTTGCGGAGCGCGGGATTCAGCTTCTCATCACCGTAGATTGCGGCATAACGAGCGTGAAGGAAGTGGCTCGTGCCAATGAATTAGGCATGGATGTGGTGATTTGTGATCACCATGAACCCAAAGAAACTCTTCCGGATGCCTATGCAGTTTTGGATCACAAGCGGTTGGATCACGAGGGGCCCATTCGCTCACTTTGCGGGGCTGGAGTAGCGTTCTATCTTGCTTTGGCGGTGAGATCGATGCTTCGTGATATCGACTTCTTTGAAGGCCGTCAGGAACCGGATCTTCGAAAACTTCTCGATCTAGTGGCTGTGGCCACTGTGGCCGACATGGTACCTCTCGTGGAAGAGAACCGAGTGTTGGTGGTGTTCGGTTTGGAAAAGCTTCGCAAAGCCCCCACCTTAGGTTTGGCGGAGCTTCTTCGTGCCGCCGAGGTAAATCCTTCTGAAGTGAGTCCTTACCACATCGGATTTCTGATCGGCCCCAGGATCAACGCATCGGGGCGACTAGACTCGGCAAATTTTGCGCTTGAGCTGTTGAGCACCGACGATCCGGAAACAGCACGAGATCTTGCTGCGAAGTTGGATGGTATGAACCAAGATCGTAAGGATCTGCAGACTGAGGTGACTGAATCGGCCTTGAGTCAGGCGGCTAATCATCAAGACAACAAGCTCACATTTGTGTTGGCGGGAGATGATTGGCACGAGGGTGTGATCGGGATCGTGGCGAGCAAAGTGGTAGAAAAACACTTTCGTCCCACAGTGATGATTACGTTCCAGACCCACTCAGGATTGGGAAAAGGATCGGTACGTTCGGCAGGTAAAGTGGACGTGCTTGCTGCTCTTGAGGAGTGCCGTGACTTGCTTGAAGGGTTTGGCGGACACAAGATGGCGGCGGGGCTTTCCATTCGTCGCGAAAATCTCGATTCGTTTCGAGAACGGTTTGATGGTGCCGTCTCCGCGCAAGTGAGGGAGATGCCGGGAGGGATTTTGGAGCGGGAGCTTAGTCTAGACGCGGAAATCACTGGAGCGGGCGACTTGGCGGCCGCCCATGTGCGAGCCATGGATCGATTAGCGCCTTTCGGCATCGGGAATTCGGAGCCAGTGCTCGCGCTAAAGGGATATGAGGTGAGGAGCCATCGGGTGATGAAGGAAAAGCACCTGAAATTGTCTTTGACTGCGGACCATGGGGAAATCGAAGGCGTTTGGTTCAATTCAGTGGATCGTATCGACGATTTGGTGAAGGGGAGCGTGGATGTGGCTTTTGTGCCTCAGATCAACACCTTCCGAAACGCCAACAACGTGCAGCTCAAGATAAAGGACGCTCGTGCCAGTTCGTTGTCGTCTTCCTGAGTCCGCATCCATTGCACAACGGATTTTTTATCCGTTGATTCGAAGTATTTTTTTCTTTTTCTTCGCCTATTTGCCTTACTGGCCGGTGCGAAGGGAAAACAAGCCAAATATGGATGGTCCCTACATCTGGGCTTGCTCTCACCATAACTACTTTTGCGACGTAGTGCCGGGAGGATTCGAGGCCCATTCGCCGCCGAAGTTTCTAGGGAAACATACGCTTTTCGTGTGGCCAGCTCGCGGGTTCTTTGAGTTTTGTGGCGGGTTGCCTGTAGTGAGGCCCCAGGACATGAATTCCAGCGATGGGCGAAGCGCGCAGAATCGATCTTCGTTTAAGACGGCGATAGCGGCCCTGCAACAAGGTTGGGGCATCGGAATTTATCCTGAGGGTGTGAGTATCGTGAGGCCGGGGCTTGTGGAGCCATTGAAGGCTGGTGTTGCAAAGCTGGCGCTTTCCGCTGAGGAGGCCTCGGATTTTCGTCTTGGCCTCAGAATTTTCCCTGTCGGATTGGAATATGGGAGTCGGCCCCGAGTGGCTTCGGGGCTTTGGATTCGCTACGGAACACCAATTCGAGTGGCCGATTATCGCGAGATTTTTGAGCGAGATTATGCGGCCGCCGTGCAAGCCTTAATGAAGGATTTGACCAAGGAAATGAAATCGGTTTTCCCCCACTTTGAAACCGAGGAAGAGCTTGCAGTGGCCAAGAAACTTCAGGTGGTAGGAGTGGTGGAGAACAAGTTCACTTTCTCGCAGGCACTTGCGCGGGCCGACGGAACATTTTTCTCCGGCGTGACAGCGCGGTTACTAGCGCTTCAGGCGGCCTCTAAAGAGGCGGGTGTACCTCTTGCGGCATGGGGGCATCGTGCACGCTTCGTTACGTTTACGCCGGGGCAGATTCTGTGGCGCTTGGTGGTCTTGTTGCTCGGCCTGCCGTTGGTGGCATGGGATATCCTGAACAATACGATTCCAGAGTATCTGCTGAAGTCTGTGGTGGGATTTGTCGCTTCGGATGAGACGGAAGTGATGAGTTTTCGTTTCATGACGGCGCCATTTGTATTGCCTCCCATTTATGCTTTGCAATTCAAGGTGTGGACTGGCTTTGTGCTTCCCGGCCTTTCGGGACTGACTTTCTTTTCCGGATGGGTGAGCTATGCCCTGGTGAGTTTTGTGATTTGGTATGCGGTGGTGCATTGGAGAAGGCTGTTTCGCAGATTTTTGGCGCAGGTGTTTTTCTGGAAAGACACTCGTGAGGCCGAGAGCGCGTGGCGCGCTCTGCGGGGTTTTGTGAATGGATCTACGAGTCCAGTCCCTGGCGGGGAAGACGTTCCTTCCAGTTCTTGACCTTGAGAAGGGCGTTCCACGCCGATAATTGATCCAAGTCCACGTTGCGCAGCTCCGCTTCCAGTGACTTCAAGTGTTCCGGCACGATTGGAACTTCGATCTTTTCTACTCGCGGCGCAGAATCGAAAAAACTGAGCTGAGGGGAAGAGGCCTTTCTTTCCGCGGGCCCTGATGATTTTTCCAGGCGCTCTAAAATCACTCGCGAGCGATCCACGATGGTTCGGGGAAGACCCGCGAGAAGGGCGACCTCTACTCCGTAGGAGCCGTCGGCCTTTCCGTGTCGGACCTCGTGGAGGAAAAGCACCTGATCCTTTCGTCGTTCCACTGCCACACAAAGATTCTTCACGCCGGCGAGCTGTCCTTCCAGTGCCGTGAGCTCGTGGTAGTGCGTGGCGAAAAGGGTGCGGCACTGGAGACGCGAATGAATGTCTTCCAGAATTGCCCAGGCGAGAGCCATCCCGTCCCAGGTGCTGGTGCCTCGACCGATTTCATCAATCACGAGAAGGCTTCTTTGTGTGCTTTGGCGCAGAATGCGAGCCATCTCATTCATTTCAACCATGAACGTAGACTGGCCACGGCCGATTCTGTCGGATGCGCCGACCCTAGTGGCGATGCGGTCGATTACGCCGATGCGGGCCTTTCGAGCTGGCACGAAGGAGCCCACATGGGCCATCAGGGAAATAAGTGCCACCTGGCGCATGTAGGTGGATTTTCCAGCCATGTTGGGGCCGGTAAGGAGAAAAAGGAAGCGATCAGGGGAAAATGCGGTGTCGTTTGGGATGAATTTGTCGCGTCCTACGAGATTTTCCAGGGCTGGGTGACGCCCGCCTTCAATTTCCAAGGAGAAGTCGGAGGTGATTTCGGGAGATGTCCAGCCGTTTTCTGTTGCTGCAAAGGCCAGCGAGCAGAGGGCGTCGAGCAGGGCCAGTTGCCGAGCGGTGGAGAGAATCTCTTGGCTTCTAGATCCAATGAGTTTCAGAGCTTCTTCAAAAAGGGCTTCTTCCAGCGCCACCCGGCGGTCTTCGGCGCGCAGGATTTTATCTTCGAATTTTTTGAGCTCGTCGGTAATGAAGCGCTCGCCGCCCACCGTGGTTTGCTTGCGCACATAGTGAGGGGGCACCTTGGCGAGGTGGGTTTTGGTGACTTCTATGTAATAGCCGAAGACCTTGTTGAACTTAACCTTCAAGGACTCGATGCCTGAGGCCTCGCGCTCCCGTTGTTCCAGTTGAACGAGGAAGTCTTTTCCATCGTCGGTGAGAGTGATCAGTTCATCGAGGTCAGTGTGCCAGCCAGAGCGGAAAATTCCGCCTTCACGGGTGATGGCGGGAACCTCGTCGCGCAGGCGAAGGGAGAGCCAGGAATGAAGATCTCCAAATGCCTCGATTCGTCCCTCGATGTCTTGCAGAAGAGGGGCTGCCGCATGGGTTTGCAGGGAGGACTTCAAGTTGGGGAGGTGGGCAAACACCTCTTCCAAGGCTTTTAGATCACGCGGATTGGCGGTGCGCAGGCCGACCTTCGAGAGCAGGCGCTCGAGGTCACGCACATGAGAAAAGCATTCCTTAAGGCGCTGACGAAGCGTGGGGTGATCTACCAGGTTCTTTACTGCGTGCTGCCGCTGAAGGATTTGTTCTCGTTGTGACAGGGGACGGGCGAGCATAAGGCGTAGCTGCCGCGCACCCATGGCGGTAGAGGTGCGGTCCATATGAAAGAACAAGCTGTCGTGGGCGGGCTGTGAAGGCTTAGGAAACACATCGAGATGTTCAATGGTGCTCTCGCAAAGTTGCAGTACCCCGGCCCGGTTCCAGGGCTGAGGGGGGAGAATGTGTTCGAGGGTGCCGAGTTTCTGGGTGTCGCGAAGCAGGCGCCAGGCCGCTCCGATGGCACCCAATTCCAGTGAAGACGCAGATAGACCGAAGCCCTCCAGGTTGATCACGCCGAACTGGCGGCACAGGGTTTCGTGGGCGGTTCCTGAGTCGAAATGAAAGTCGGGGACTGGTGTGATGCAAGGGAAGTACTCCTCCCCCACGCTGGAAACGATTCGATTCCACTCCGCGCTTCCAAAGAACGATTCCCTGATCAGGATTTCACGGGGCTGGATGATGGCGAGTTCCGCCTGAAGTTCATCAAGGCTGTCCCAGCGACCAAAATAATTTTCACCCGTGGAGGAATCGAGGGCACAAAATGCCCCGGCCCCAGGGGGCTCGGAATAAGGGGAAAGAGACACGAGAAAGTTTTGGCGTCCTCCTTCGATTTCGTCTTGATCGAGCACAATGCCAGGACTCACGACGCGCACAATCTCTCTCTTAACGATTCCTTTCGTGGTGGCTGGATCGCTGGTTTGTTCGCAGATCGCCACTCGTTTTCCGGCTTGCAAGAGACGGTTGATGTGCCGGGTGGCCGAGTGAAAGGGTACGCCACACATGGGGACGGGATTGGCTTCGTCTTTGGCGCGAGCGGTGAGGGTAATGCCTAGAATGCGGGAGGCCTCGATCGCGTCGTCGAGAAAAAGTTCGTAGAAGTCTCCCATGCGGTAGAAGAGCAGGCTTTGGAGCGCCTCGCGCTTCACTTCTTTGTATTGGTCCCACATGGGGGTGCGCGGAAGGCGCTCGAGAGCCACGATCTCCATAGATCGCTTGGTCTATCAGGCTGGGCGGGGCGGGGCAAACTTGATGCGGAGCGGTTAACGCTTTGTGTTGGGGGTGGCGTGATTTTCTTTCACCACATGGACCACAATCGAGTTGGTCTTGGCGCGAGCCATGGTGGGAAACCCGTAGGTAATCACGAGGATGTCGCCTTTACGAATGGGACGAATCGCGGGCACAAGATAGGTGTTCCACCAGGTGGCCACGGACTTCTCTGTCATGGCGAGAACGTCCTGTTCGGGGTTGAGCTCTGGTACCAGCACTCCCTTAACCCCCCAGATCAAGGCAAGTCGTTGTAAAACCTCGGGTCGATCGGTGATCGCGAAAATTGGAACCCGGGGGCGGAACTTTGAAAGGGCAATCGCCGCCTGACCGGAGTTGGTAATACAAACGATCGCTCGCGCGCCCGAATGGAGGGCGACTTCTGAGGCGGAGTGCTCGATAGCGTCGGCCACACTGATAATCGGCGGTTGTTCTGGCTTTCTTACGTTGAGAGTTTCCCGGTCGTGTTCGGCCTGTTTCACGATGTCGGTCATGATCTGAACGGTTTGAATCGGGTGTTTGCCGCCGGCAGTTTCTCCGGAGAGCATCACGGCATCGGCTCCGTCGAACACGGCGTTTGCCACGTCGGACGCCTCCGCTCGTGTGGGGCGGGCGTGTTCGATCATACTTTCTAGCATCTGAGTGGCGATGATCACGGGGACACCGGCCACATTACATTTGTGTACGATTTTCTTCTGAACGCTGGGAACCATCTGCGGAGAAATTTCTACGGCCATGTCGCCTCGGGCGATCATCACACCATCAGCAACGGCAATGATGTCATCAATGTTACGAACGGCCTCGGGCTTCTCGATTTTTGCGATCACCGGAGTGTTCTTCAGGCGAGTGTGAATCAGTTGCTGCACGTCCCGCACATCGGACGGTTCGCGCACGAACGAAAGAGCGACATAGTCGACGTCGTGTTCCAGTCCAAAAATGAGATCTTTGCGGTCTTTCTCCGTGAGACTGGGAATGGATGTTCTCACTCCCGGAAGATTCATCCCTTTATGATTGGATAGTCGACCACCGAACACCACTTCGGTTTCCACTTCGTTTCCATTCACGTTGAGGACGCGTAACTCCACATTGCCGTCGTCGAGGAGAATTCGATCTCCTGAGCGAACGTCTTTGGGAAGTTCCTGGTAGGTGGTGGAGAGGCGAGTGGCCGTGCACGGTTCGGTTTCGACCGTAGTGATAGTGATCTTGTCGCCCGTTTTCACTTCCACGGGGCCGTCGGGAAACTTGCCGATGCGGATCTTCGGGCCTTGAAGATCGAGAAGAATCGCCACGGGCCTATGTTGGTCCTTGCTTGCCTGGCGAACATTATCGATGAGTTTCTTGAGGTCGGCGTGAGAGCCATGGCTGCAGTTGAGGCGGGCCACGTCCATCCCCCGGCGCATCAGGTCTTGGATGCGCTCCAGAGTGGAAGTGGCCGGTCCCAGTGTGCAAATAATTTTGGCTCTACGCACGGATTAGCCTCAGTGGGAGAGTTCTTCGTCGATCATTTCCTTGAGGTTGTCGAACGAAGGATTACGGATCTGCATTCCGTTCACGAAGAACGTGGGAGTGGCATTTACGCGAAGTTTGCGCGCTTCGGCTTCTGAGGCCTTAACGTGTTCGGCATATTTCTTTGAAGTAAAGCACTCTTCGAACTTCGCCATGTCGGCGCCGGACTTTTTGGCGTAGGCCTTGATGTCGTCTTCCTTCATCTTCTGCTGGTTGGCGAAGAGCTCGTCGTGGAACTTCCAGAACTTATCAGGGCTCTGTTCGAAAACACACATCGACGCCTCGGAGGCCGGCCGGGCTTCCGGGTGCATCGGGAGAGGCAGGTGTTTGAATACGACCTTGATCTTGTTGCCGAAATGCTTCTTCAATTGTCCAACCGTTTCCGCTGCGCGACTGCAGTAGGGGCACTGGAAATCGGAGAATTCCGTGACCACTACTTTGGCGTCTTTGCCGCCAGCGAAGGCTTCACCGTCGTGCTTGATGGCTACGCCGGAAGAGCGCGGGCGTTTGGCGTAGAGTTCCACCGGGGATTTTTTGGCCGAGGCGGCTACGAGCTTTTGAATGTGGAGCATGCCCTTGATCTGGCCACGCACGTTTTCCGGAACCTTGGAGGGATCGTTGACGTTTCTCTCCTTCAAGAAGGCCGCTACGTCCTTGTCGCTGATGGATTTCTTCGCCTTCTCGGCTTCTTTTTCCATGAACTCTTCCAGAGAGAGCTTCGCCTTGGCAGCGAGATCCTCTAGCACCGCCTGTTGAACGAATTGTTCGATGGCTGCTTTCTGGGCCTCGAAGTGGGCCATGCGGGCTTCGAAAACGTCAGGAGAAATTTTTTCCAGGTCTTCCGAAGTGATGTCTTTCCCGTTCCATTTGGCGAGCACGCCGGGGGCGCCACCGTCTTTCTTTACGAATTTTACTACGGATTCCGAGCTGGCCTTTTCAGAGCAACCGGCTCCCAGGGCAAGGGTGAGCACGAACAGAGTTGAGGGCAACGAGAGACGGCGGAAAAACTGGACCACAAAACCTCCTAAAAAACTTTGGAATCAGATGAAGAGTCTAAACGGATTGATCGGAGAAGGGGAGAATTCTCACGGGAAAGGATCCCGGGGAGAGTATTTTGGCGCACTGCGATAAAAATCCGTCAATAATTACACGGTTCCGGTGGGGTCACTATGCAACCAGTGCCATGGTGCCGGGCGCCGGAAAATTAATAACCCATTGAAATCATAGGAATTATGACTGGTTTCAGATGGCTCATACTACTTGGCACGGGCCTCGCAATTAAGATTAGTGTGAGGCGATAGCAGCACGTTTGTACCAAGCGCCACACACTTCCCACATCACATCTTTAATATCCGCTACTTCTACCCACCTTAAGCCGCCTCCCGAGGGAACCTCGGAGGGGCCGGTCCGCGTTTTGTGACAAAGGTCTATGGGGTACAATGATTAGATCGGAGGGAGGCCAGGATGGTCACCAAGAACGGCTCGATTCACTACCGCGAGGGCAAGATTCATTTCTTCTGCCCTATTTGCAAAGACCATAAGAGCACCAAGCTCGATCGAAAGGTGGGTTGGCGCCATCACGCGGCGTTTTCGCTGGCTACAGCGGCAATCATGATTCTCGGCTGGCCCGTATTCGGCCTTCGCGCCGTTGTCTTTTACTTTCCCATTTGGATGGGGTTTGAGCTGATCCACCGGATGCGCAAGCGAGTGTCTTTGGTGTGTGAGGGCTGTGGCTTTGATCCCTTCCTTTACAAGTCGGATGTGGAGCGGGCTCGTGAAGCAATGCGCAAGCACTGGCAGACAAAAATTGAAAAAGAAAATTGGTATTCCGGTGTGAAACTGAAGAACTACACCACAAATCCGAAGGATGTGGGCAAGCAGACCCCTTCCGCTGCGCCGAGCCAGCAATCTGCGCGGCTTGACAGCCCTCGGCCCGGCCCGTAAGTTGCCCCGAAAGAGGGGGCAACATGTCTGTGAACAAGGTTCTTTTGATCGGTCGTTTGGGCGCGAATCCTGAGGTTCGTTATACGGGCAATGGCAGTGCCGTGGCCAACTTCAATCTCGCCACCGACGAAGTGTGGAACGACAAAAACGGTCAAAAGCAGAAGAAGACGGAATGGCACCGTGTGGTGGTTTGGGGCAAGCTCGCTGAGTTCGCCGAAAAGTACCTCACCAAGGGCCGTGAAGTGTATGTGGAAGGCCGCCTCCAGACCCGCTCTTGGGACGATAAGGACGGCAACAAGCGCTACACCACGGAAGTAGTGGCAGCTACGATCCAATTTGTGGGCGGACGTCCCACGGCTGATCGCGACGCTTCCATGGACATGGGCGGTGATATGCCTGCTCCTGCCGCCGCTTCGGATTCTTCTTTCACGGAAGACGAGATTCCGTTTTAACGGAAGTCTCGGGAGCGAGCAGCTGAGTTGAAATTTCTAATCGTCGTTCCGACTTACAACGAAATCGAAAACCTTCGCCCCTTGATGGAGCAAATCTTTCAAGTGGCGGATGCCAAGGCTCACCAAAGTGGAGTGAGCCTTGTGAGTGTCTTGGTGGTCGACGATAACTCGCCCGATGGCACGGGTCAGTTGGCCGAAGAGCTTTCCAAAAAAGAGCCACGAATTCATGTTCTGCATCGTCAGGAAAAGGCCGGCTTAGGAAAGGCCTACGTGGCAGGTTTTGCGTGGGGCCTTAAAGAGGGGTTCGACGCGATTCTGGAAATGGATGCGGACTTCTCCCACAACCCACAGTATTTGCCGGAATTTTGGCGTCTTCTGAAAGAGTACGATGTGGTGATCGGCTCCCGCTATGTGAACGGCGGCGGAGTGAAGAACTGGGGGCTCGTAAGAAAGCTGATCAGCCGCGGCGGCTCGGTGTATGCGCGAAATCTTCTTGGTCTAGCCGTGAAAGACATGACCGGCGGTTTTAATGCCTGGCGCCGACAGGTGCTGGAGAAGGTCGATATCAGCACCCTCCGGAGTGAAGGCTATGCTTTTCAGATCGAGCTGAAGTGGCGTGCGTTTCAAAAGGGATTCAAAATCACGGAATTTCCCATCATCTTTGAAGATCGGGCCGTGGGCCAAAGCAAGATGTCGAAGAAGATCGTCGTGGAAGCGATGATGCGCGTGGCGAGCATGCGCATGGAAAAGAAGTAATGAAGTATCGGAATTTTGCCACGGGCCTTGTGATCGGTCTCTTGCTCTCTTTCATTCTCCTGAAAACGCGATCTCAGTTTACGGGGGGCGGGCGTGCGCCTGAATTGATGCGGCTCTCCGAGCAGGTGGTGAAGCCCGGGATGGTCTGGAAGGTAAATGTTCTTCTTGCTTCGGATGCTGTTTGGAATCCTAAGAGTGAGAGTGTGGTGGAGGTTTTCGAGCTGCCCGATCATAAGTCGGTAAAGCAGTATCTCACGAAAGATTTTGGTCGTGGTCCGCTGGAGATGCCCAGCCTTGTGGCAGGGAAAAAATATCGCCTACTTACTCAGTTCTGGTTCTGTAAGAGGGACCAGCTCGATCTATGTCGGATTCAGGGAGTGGCGGCGGACATAACCACTGATGATCGGGCCGCTCCAGGCACGGTAGTAAATCTATTGGCCGGCGATAAGCCTCAAAAGTAGCTCTCACTTTCCGCGCTTCAGGCGGTAGTAGCGGCGGTACCAGGAGGAAGTTTTTTTCCGAAGCTGGGCCGGGCCGTCGTCGGGAAAAATCGATACGCGGAAAATCGTGAGCGAGTCTTCCTCTAGGTGGAGGCCGCCAGAGTCGGTGCACACGGCGAATAAAAAACCCGCCTCTTCTGTCATGTCGCGAATTTTTCGGTCCCAGGAGCCGTAGGGGTAAGCGAATGAAATCACGCTTCGGCCCAAGAGGGTTTCTAGCGCTTGCTTGGAATGGAGAATTTCCCGGCGGGCTTCGGCGTCGTCGAGTCGGGTGAGATGGCGATGAGAGAGAGAATGAGCTCCGATCTCGATGCCGGATTTTTGCATCTCGAGGAGTTCTTCGGGGGTCATGAGCGCCTCTTCGGGTTCGCCTTGAGATGCGTCCCAGAAGTTGGTTCGAGCCTGTGTGTCGCCAAGGGCGAAAATCGTGGCTGGAAATCCGAACCGCTTCAACAGCGGGAGCGCGTTTTCCAGATTGTTGCGATAGGCATCGTCGAAGGTGAGAAAAATCGGCTTTTCTGGAAACTCGCTCCAAGGGCGAGCGCCGGAGCGGAACGCGTTGTATTGCTGGAAGGTGATCGGCGTAAGGTTCTGCTTTCGGAAAAATTCCAAATGGCTTTCGAAAACTGCAGTGGTTACGAAAGTGCGGTGCTTCGTGGGAATCGGAGCGGGTACCACTTTGTGGTACATCAGCACGGGAATATGGGCCGGATGACGGCGTCGCGCGATTGCGGCATGGTATTGGCGTTCGACGCAGTCGGAAATTCGCTGAAGTTGGTAGCGAGCCTCCATTTCCTGAGACAGGTTCGGGGCCGGCTCGGCTTTGGAGATAAACCGCACCACCTGTTCGTAGAGTTCTTCCCATGATGGTGCAGCTGGATTTTTGTGAGTGGAAATATCGCCGAAGTTAGAGCACCACGACTGGGCAAGGTTCGCAGGACGGAGAAGGCCCGGAGCTCCGCTTTCGCCGATGGCGACCGTGGTGGCCCCTAGGCGGGCCGCGTACATCGCCACACGTCCGGAGCCGAACACCAGGTGCTGTTGCGCGAGGGCTTCGTAGAATTCCTGTCCCCCTAAAAAACCTCGAGCCGTCACCCGACGGGGGTACTTCGCCTTTAGCTCGTCCAGTTTCTTTTGCGCGGTACCGGGGAGATGGGAAATCTCGCCACCGAAGACCTCAAAGTCGATCTGGGGGAATTTATCCAGAAGGCGGGAGATTACGTGTTGAAGCAGCTCTCCCGTACGCTCGCCTTTCGGGCCGGTGGTGCGACCTGCGATCGCCACTCGGAATCGATCCCCCGAGGGGAGCGGCACTCGCTTTCGGACCGCATCGATCTCGGCGAAGTCCACCCCGTTGGGAATCATGTGGACCTTGGCCGGATCCATGGCCACTTCTTCCGCGAGGTGGGTGCGAAGGTTCTCGCAAATGGCGATTACGCGATCTCCGTAAATGTCGTGGAGCTTGACGGACGAATGAAGGTGTTGTCTGCCATGGACGGTCGAGACGTAGGCCGTGGTGCGCCCCAGGCAGGAATAATAGCTCACCCAGCTCGCCGCGCGGGAGTGGGCGTGCACGACATCAATTTTTTCGCGTTTAACGAGAGCGCGTAGAGCTTTAATGTTGCGAAGCCGTTGCAGGTACCGGCGATTGTGCACAGGAAGCGGAAGATAAACCGCTTGGGTGGGGAAGTGGAGCTTGTCGGAGACGACCCACACCTGGTGGCCGGCGGCGATTTGGCGCTCTGCCAGGGAGAGAGCGTAGGTTTCCGCTCCGGTAGGCTGGGTCTGGGATAATACGTGAAGGATCCGCAAGCGTCAGCTCCGGCCCACTCCGTAGTAGGTGAAGCCGCGGGCCTTCACGCTATCGGGCTTCCAGAGGTTGCGGCCGTCGAAAAGTACGGGGGTCTTCAGCAGGCGTTTCATTTCGTCGAAATCGGGCGTGCGGAACTCGTTCCACTCGGTGACCAACGCGAGCGCGTCGGCCCCTTCCAGGGCCTTGTAGGCCGACTCCGAGAAAGTCACGGGATCCTTTGCGATGCCCGCCTCGGCGAACGCCTTCGGCGCCGTTTCGTGGGCGATCGGATCGAATGCCTGCACTCGAGCGCCGCTCTTCACTAGGTGCTGCACGAGGGAAATCGACGGTGCTTCGCGCATGTCGTCGGTGTTGGGTTTGAACGCCAGGCCCCACACGGCGATCGTCTTTCCCTTCAGGGCTCCGCCAAAATGCTTTTCGATCTTCTGGCCGAGGAACATTTTCTGGTTCTCGTTGGCCTTCTCGGCGGCGTGGATCACGTGCATCGGCAGGCCGGCTTCCTGACCGGTTTTCAGAAGGGCTTTCACGTCTTTCGGAAAACAGGAACCGCCGTAGCCCGGTCCGGGATACAGGAAGTGTTTTCCGATTCGCACATCGCTGGTGATTCCGGCGCGAACACTTTCCACGTCGGCGCCCACGCGGTCGCAGAGAAGAGCCACTTCATTGATGAAGGAAATTTTGGTGGCGAGCATGGCGTTAGCGGCGTACTTCGTCATTTCCGCCGAGAGATTCGACATTCGGATGATGGGGTTCCCTTGTCGAACGAAGGGATCATAGAGCTCCTTCATCACGTTCCAGGCGTCGTCGCTGTCGGTGCCGATTACCACGCGGTCGGGTTTAAGGAAGTCGTCGATGGCGGAACCCTCTTTGAGGAACTCCGGATTCGATACTACATGGAACGTGTGTTTGGTCTTGGACGCCACTTTCTCGCGAACTTTTCGTGCGGTGCCCACCGGAACGGTGCTCTTGTTCACGATGATCTTCGTGCCGTTCATGTGGGTGCCGATATCTTCCGCCACCTTAAGCACGGCCGTGAGGTCGGCAGATCCGTCTACGGACGATGGCGTGCCGACTGCAAGAAACACCACTTCGCACTTCTCCACCGCTTCTTTCAGGTTCGTAGTAAAGAAGAGCCGCTTTTCGTCTTGGTTCTTCACCATCATTTCTTCGAGGCCTGGCTCAAAGATCGTGGGTTCTCCTCGTTGAAGTTTGGCGACCTTGGCGGGATCGATGTCGACGCAGGTGACGGTGTTGCCCGTCTCGGCAAAACAAGTGCCGGCCACGAGTCCGACGTATCCAGTACCAACTACGGCGATGCGCATAAAAAACCTCTCCTTGCGGGAAGTTTCGTTATACTGGCTCCATGCAGAGCCGTAAACCCCTCACAGCCCTGGTGATTACCCTCAACGAAGAGGCCAATATCGCGCGATGTTTGAGAAGTCTGTCCTGGGCGGACGAAGTGCTTGTGGTGGATGCGGGGTCGACGGATCGAACCCGCGAAATAGCGTCCTCTTTGGGGGCGAGGGTGTTGGAGCATCCCTGGAGCGGTTACGGTCAACAAAAGAACTATGGAAACCAGGAGGCGCGCCACGACTGGATCCTCAGCGTGGACGCCGACGAGGAAGCTACTCCGGAGCTGCGGGCCGAGGTGGAGGCTTTCCTCACCGCGAACGGCAACGTTGATGGGGTGCAGCACTGGGGGGCCGAAATTCCGCGAAAGACCTGGTATCTCGGACGGTGGATCCTTCACGGAGGCTGGTATCCGAACGCGTTGGTTCGATTGGCCAACCGGGGGCATTCCCGTTGGACGGAGCCCGCCGTCCATGAGGCTTGGCACGTAAATGGGCCCGTGCGCCGATTTCGCGCAGACCTCCTGCACTACACGTTTCGGAACGTGGGCGAGCAAGTGATCACGAACGTGAAGTTTTCTCGTCTTGGAGCGAAGGTGGCCCGGGAGCGGGGAGAGCGAGGCACGCTCGGGAAAATATTTTTGAAGCCGATTTTCAAATTCCTCGAAACTTGGGTTTGGAAACTGGGCTTCCTTGATGGGCTTCCGGGGCTCGTGATAAGCCTGAACGCTGCTCATTCCATTTTCATGAAATACGTGGAGCTCCGGTTTGAAGCGCCTTCTGATCGTCGACAACAACATTGATCCTCCTTACGGGTGCGCGGAGATTCGCGAATACTTGGAGAGCGCCGGACGTGACTTCGGGTCTGTGATCGTGGAGAGTTTGCGCGGCCCCGATTCGGCGTTGCCCCTGAGTCCTCGTTCGTGGGACGGCGTGGTGATTTCCGGTTCCAAAACGAGAATTTTTGAAAATGCACCTTGGATCGAAAAGGAAATGGATTTCCTGCGAGCCTTGCACGGGGAAAAGATCCCCACTCTGGGAATCTGTTACGGCGAGCAGCTGATGGCTCGTGTGTTCGGGGGCGACGATTCCACTGGTGCCTCTAAGCTCGACGAGTTCGGCTGGGCCGAAGTGGAGATGTTGCCAGCGGCTCGGAAGAGCCCGGTTTTCGGCGGCCTTCCGGAGAAATTTCATACATTCCAGTTTCACTCCGACGAGGTGTATCGGGTGCCGTCACGGGCCCTGCATTTGGGCCGTAGCGACCGTTGTGAGGTGCAGGCGTTTGAGTTTCAGGACGCTCCGATGTGGGGCGTGCAGTTCCATGCGGAGCGGAGCTTAACGGAAGGGAACGCGGGTCTGGATCGGCGGAAGGCGAGAGTTCCCGATGCCATGATTCTGAATCGAGACGTGGGCACGAAAGTTTACGATCGCGGAATCGCGGAAAAAATGTTTCGAGGATTTCTCTCCGTGATCTGGGGGCGCAAGTGAAGGATCGGGCACTAAAGTGGGGAAAGCTTGTGCTCAAGTTCGGGCTTTCGTTCTTCATCATCGGCTGGATGGTGTGGAGCGGCCGCCTCGACTTGTCGGTGGTGAAGACCGGTTTCGTGCAAGGGAAAGTGATGCTCTCGGTGCTGGCGCTTCTGGTGCTCGCGCTGTTCATAGCGATGTATCGATGGCGGCTGCTGCTGAAGGGGCAGGGAATCGTGTTCGAATTCAGCGGACTCATGCGTTACACGCTGATTGGATGCTTTTTTAACACCACCATGCCGGGCGCCGTGAGCGGCGACATCATCAAGGCTTGGTATGTGATTTCGGAGAACAAGAAGTTCGAGAAGACGCCGGTGCTGACCGCAATTCTTCTCGACCGGGCCATGGGTGTTTTCGGTTTGGTCACGGTAGCATTCGTGCCGTTGATGCTTCGTTGGTCCCAGGCAATGGAGAATGAGCAACTGCATCATGTGGCGATGATGATTCTCGCTTTGGCCGCGGGAGTGGCCGGATTTTTCGGCTACGTGATGCTTTCCATGTGGGGCCCGTTCGCCGCGCTTAGGAGAGCCTTAGAGGTGCTTCGCAAGGTGCCCGCGGGCGGCACGTTCCTCAAGGGCTACGATGCCTTTATGACCTACCGAAAGTGCCCAGAAGTGCTGTTTCAGGCACTTTTGCTTTCGGTTTTTACGCATATTTCCGTGGTTACGGCGGTGGTTTTTTGCGCCCAAGCGCTCGGTGAGACCCAGCTGGATTTTTATCAGTATTTCCTTTTGGTGCCGCTCGGGTTGATCACTACGGCGATCCCCGTTGCGCCAGCGGGTCTTGGGGTGGGGCACATGGCATTTAAGGCCTTGTTTGCTCTGGCGGGCTCGGTGCATGGCGCTGAAGTGTTTACGTTGTATGTGACGATTTCGATTCTTGTGAATCTGTCGGGCGTATTTTTCTATCTCAGGAGCCCCAAGAAAGTGGACGAACTTCCCTCGGAAGAGTCCGAAATGCAGACGGGCTGATTCTTTTTCACAAAGTTTCGATTGTTTGCGCCGTTAAGGCGGGGCCGACATTTTGCAATCAGGCCTAAGTGACGTTTGCTCTCAAACCAGCACAAGCCGAGGTCGTTGCTCAGCTGCAGCGGCGGAAAAATGTTTTTGCGCTTCTTCCCACGGGCTATGGAAAAAGTCTTTGTTACCAGTGGCCCGCCCTGCATCTGGGCTGGAGAGTGCTGGTGGTCTCCCCGCTTGTGGCGCTGATGGAAGATCAGGTGGGGGCGTGGCGAGACCGGGAGGCGGGAGTAATCTGCCTGCATTCAGGCATGTGTGCTTCCGAGGAGCGAGAGACGCTGAGGAGAATCGACCATGATGACTGGAAGATTCTCTACGTAGCTCCGGAGAGATTAACCGCGTGGCACGAGCAAGGATTTTGGCTCACCCGCCGGGCCCCGGACCTGGTGGCTCTCGATGAGTTTCACTGCGTGGAGGAGTGGAAGGGGTTTCGTCCGGCCTATGGTGAGTTGGGGGCGGCGGTGAGATCTCTGGTTGAACTCGGAGCGCGCGTGGCGGCGTTTACAGCCACCATGCCCGTGGCGAAGGCGCGAAACGTTTTAGCGGAATGGCGCATTCCGGTGGAAGTGGTGAGTTTGCCGCTAGGTCGAGAGCGTCTCGGCAGCTGGCTCGTGGCCTGTGAGGAGGACGCGGAGCGGTGGCTGGCCCTCACGGGTCTGCTCGGGCGCGTGAGGAGAGGTGCGATCGTTTACTGCCCGAGCCGCCAAGCTACGGAAGACATTTCGTCGTCTTTAGGGAGTTTAGGATTTTCCGTGGGGGCCTTTCATGCGGGCCTGCCTGCGGATCTTCGGCGCGCACGGGTGCGGGGGTTCAGCGGGGGCCATTTAAACATCATGGTGGCCACTTCTGCGTTTGGAATGGGCATGGACCGCGGCGATGTGGACCTTGTGATTCATTGGGGATTGCCGTGGAGTGTGGAGAGTCTTTGGCAGGAAGCGGGAAGGGCAGGCCGGAGCGGGGAAGAGGCTCATCACGTTTTGCTTTGGAATCGAAGTGATCTGCTTCGCTTTCGTCACATAGCACACCGACCGGCCGGGATGCGGCTTGTGGACCTTTTGCTGCATCACGGGTGCCGGAAATCCGCGTTGGCGGCGCATTTTGGGGTCACCGAGTCGAAATGCGGCGGGTGCAATTTTTGCCGCAGTAGAGGCAGAGAAATCCCCAGAGCCCTGCTTCCTGTGGAAAAGTTTGTGGATAGAACTCCGTGGTGGCTCGCGCCGGAAGCGGCGCCGCGGGACTGGATCAGAAATTTTTTAAAAATTCTTGACGGAGATTTTTCTACTGCTTACCGTGGATTCATTGAAACACAGGGATCTTCGGGCGACCGGAGGTTTTCTGAAAACGAAAACTAGGAGAATACTAATGAACAAGGCTCAAATCGTTGACCAACTCGCAAAAGAAAACGAAATTTCCAAGGCGAAGGCTGAAGAAATTCTTAACGGCACCCTTGAGATCATCAAGAAGTCCGTGAAGAAGGGCGATGTGGTAACGCTTGTTGGCTTCGGCAGCTTCTACAAGGCGAAGCGCAAGGCTCGTATGGGTCGCAACCCTCAGACCGGCGCAACGATCAAGATCGCTGCTTCCAACACTCCTAAGTTCCGTCCTGGAATGGAGTTCAAGAAGGCCGTTAAGTAATTTTCGGTGTTCTGATACAAAGAGCCTCCGGAGAAATCCGGGGGCTTTTTGTTTTTCAGCGCGGCGGAGGCATTTGCTATATTGCTTCCAGGTATCCCGATATGTGCCGGGGTGGCGAAATTGGTAGACGCACAGGACTTAAAATCCTGGGCCCCACAAGGGCGTGCCGGTTCGATTCCGGCCCTCGGCACCAAATTAAAAAGACCCCTTTTAGGGGGCTTTTTAATTTGGAGTGGATGGGATCCGGAAAGACCCGACTCGGTTCGACAAATCGGCAAGGATGGCCGATTTGCACGGAGCGAAGCGACGCCCGAAGGGCGAGGCCCGGGAGGGGCCGAGTGATTCCGGCCGTCTGTTGCGGAAGGTAAGAGGCTCCTCTTGTCGATTTCCCACACCTTTAGGTTAAGTTTTGTGTCGGTGGACTCGTTGGGCGGCCACATCTAGGCGGGTCGACGCATGAAATACGGAATGCCGCGTGAGTGGTGGAGTTGGGTTGTGGTCAATACGAGTTGATCTATGGCTGATTGAAGCACCGAGTCCGTTGGCAGACAACCAAGGGAGCGAAGCATTTGCCGATCAAACTGGGATCCAAACTCGTTCCTGTAAATTTCCCAATACTCCATAATTCGATCTGCCGCCCTATTAATTTCGTCTGGGTGAGGGAGGAGCATTTTCTTTTCGGAGTTAACTTCAGGCGAAGCGGGTAAAAGATTCCACCAGTCGTTGTTTCTCCATAGTGCATAGGGGATTGCGTGGTCGACATGAAAAGTTTTTGAATTTAGTTTCTTGCCACTCCAAACGCAAAAGAGCTTTTGTCCAGAAAGGAGTTTACGAGCATGGCTAGTTGACCGGTTGTCCTCATAGTCAACGTTGTAGAGCATATCAAACACTTGGGCGGCATTAGCGCGGCGATCTAGGCGGTCAGTGGTCAGCTCGATCCATTCGACAATTAGGCTCTTCTCAATCCAGTGATGAAAAAGGCGAATATCCCGCCATATGGCGGCAGGAACCTTGATTCCCTTGAGTTGAAACCACTGTAGCTTCCATGAGTTTTCATCAAGATGAATTGTGTAGGAGTTCCTGTCACCGAAAAGCGGAGTATCGCCGCCTTTGGCGTAACGAACAGGCTGATTGTTAATTGTTGCGGCAATTTTCTTAATTGCTGCTACAGCGATCGGATTCGGCTTCGCTGATTCATAATTCAGGATGACGTCTCTTGGGTTTGCGAACCCACTTCCTGGTTTCATGAGTTCGCGAACTTCGCTGGAGAATGCCAAGTCGTTGGAGGTGGTCTGCCTTACGTTTTCCCTAATCGGAGCCCAGTAATATCGCAGCCAGGAGAGAGCGAGTCGTTCCAGCGGCACGATAACGAAATCGAGCTCTGGGTTCCATACCACTGTGTGACATTCGCTGCGGGCAAGATCACATAGTGAGCGCAAGAGTGCTAGTTTATAGGTGGCTGTTTTACTGTCATTCGTGATGACGTTCTGAATCCGAGCGATACCGTCCTGTTTTTGAACTGATTTCTTTTCGGCAACTACGGTGTGCCAGTGTTTTTCATCTGACACATTCTGGTCGACAAGGAGGACTGTGGCTCCTAGCGACTCCAAGAGTTCGGCAACCTGGCTTCCAGAAAGATAAGTGAATCTGCGCCCACGGTCTTCTGCATGATTAGATGGCCCTCGAAACGAAATGATGGCGCGACCGTTGTTCTTCAGGACTCGAAGCATGGCCATGAGGCCCTTTACAATTTCCGCCTCAGGCAGGTGCATGAGCACGGCATTTGCCAAAAGATTATCGAATGTCTCGGATCCGATCTCTTTAAGTTCAGGCAGCGAGCTCAAAGAAAATACACACTCAGGATGCCGCCGTTTCGCCTCGGCGATCATGCCCTGAGACGCATCGACGCCCTCGGCGTTAAACTGGTTCTTACATAAGAAGCTGACGTCTCGCCCCGACCCACAGCCGACATCGAGGGTTTTCCTGCCCAAATAGAAAAAGGCACGAATTAGGTCATGAATTCGCGTGGGTCGAGTCCCCTCATAGGTGTCGGAAAAATGCCCCGCGTTCTTGTTGTATATGCTGATCGTTTCACTCACGAAATAATTATAGCATTTGAGATCGTTGGCGCAAATTTTGCCGTTAATGCTTATGAAATAATTTGTATTTTACGTTATGAAATTAATGTCCATGGTTAACTCCAGGGTGCTTAAAGATCCCATTTAACTTTACTGAAAACGGACTTCACTGGCCGGAAGTTAAGACAAGCGCGAAGCAGCTAACTCTCAATATCCGCCTCCTACAACCAAGCCCCCACCAGCACCCCTCCGGTGGCTTCGGTGGATCGGCTCTGATTCAGCTTCACTTCAGCGGCGCCACCTTCGGCGCGCAGAAAAAGATTTTTAGCTCGTGCCTCTACGCCGAGGTTCACGCCACGAGTGCGATGCCAGGCATCGAAGCCGTTGTTGTTGCCGTTGATCACTTGATAGCCGGTGATGCGATTCCAATTGCCGAACACGGATGAGTAGAGGAGAAAGTCGTCGGCCGCGCGCCAGCCAAGGATGGCGGAGGCGTCGTAGATTTGCTCCTTGAGATCGATGGCGCGGCTTTCGTTGGTGAATAAGGTCTGAGAACTGGAGCTTTCACGGGAAGATCCGTAGCCCGCCGTCCAAGCGAAAGAGAAGTTTCCCGCCTTAGCTTTTTTTGCCGGATCACCGAGCACCTGAAACTTGGCCTGCAGGAACGACGGCGCCCGTAGCTGGAGTTCGAGAAACTGGAAGAATCCGAGGCCGGCGCCGAACACGGGGCGATAGCCTGATTCGATGCGGGGAGTGTTCACGTTGGCCGGGCGATAGACCCAGTCTTCCGCGATGGTAGTTTCAGCCACGCCTTGCCAGCCGCCGTGGAACTGGGCTCCGAGGGTGTCTCCTACTACCTCAGGCGATTCGAAGCGGGTGATCGGGGTTTTGATCACGGTAGAGCAGGCGGAGAGGGTGATTACAGAGAGAAGGAAAAGTATCTTCATAGATAGAGGCTAGCCCAGGCCAACGCCTGAAAACCATAGGGAATTTGCCCCGGGGCAGGGGTGGGTGGTAAGGGAAGGCTCACTACGAGGATGTGCCCGTAGCTCAGTTGGATAGAGCGTCAGCCTCCGAAGCTGAAGGTCGTACGTTCGATTCGTATCGGGCACGCCAAATTAAGGGAGTTCGCGATGAAGAGTTTTTTTGTGGCTTTGGGAATGGCGGCACTCGTTACGACGGGAGTGGCGCGGGCTGATCAGTGCCAAGTGGAAATCGAGTCTCAGGTGATTCAAATCGTGGCGGAAGAGCTTCAGGTTGATGCCGTGACGGTGGATAAGACTTGGACGCGCACGATTCGTCTTCTGTCGAGCGGGCAGATCGAAATTTACGACGGGGAGTTTGTGAGCCCCGAAGGGAAGCGCGTGCAGATTCGCTTCTCGGTGGATCGCATGTGCGATGTGATCGACTACGAACTGCAACGCAGCTGAGAAATCTCAGTACAACGGACCTAACACCAGGCGCGGGTCGGGATACTTTAACAGCGAGGCATCTCGATCGCGTGCGCTGACCACGCCCGGCATGTCGCAGACCTCCGGCTTTTCCCAGCTTAGTTGAAAATGCAGATGCGGATTCCAGCCGCCGTTTTCATGGCGGTCGCCGATCCAGGCGATCACTTCGCCGCGGCTCAGTTTTTGTCCGGATAACTTTCTTTCCACGGAGCGGGCAGAAAGGTGACCGTGCAGGGCCCAGATCGGTCGTCCCTGAATTTCATGTTGGGTGATGAGGGTGAAGCCGTAGTCGCCCGGGGCTGGATTGTTTCCGAAGAGGAACACGGTGCCGTCGGCAAACGCGTGGATCGGTGTGTTCACGGGAGCGCCGATGTCGATGCCCACGTGAATGTTCCTCACGCCTTCAAAAATCGGTTGGTTATACATGCCGGCCCGAACTTCGTTGTAGCGACCGATCCCGAAGGGCGACTGAAGCGGGCGGTTCGGGTCGTAGCCCTGGGTGAAGTCGAAGACTTCGTAGTTGGGTGGCAGCTGAATTACCGGATGAAAAGAGTTCGTCATGGGGCCCCAGAGCAATACAGTCAGTTCGCACAGACGGACAGAATTTTCACTCGTATTTAGATTTTTGATTGGGCGGCCGATCAGTAGGCATGGTCACAATTTTGGGATTTGCGGGCTCGATGCTGCTGGTGGGTTTGGTGTTTTCTCAAGGGAAGACAAAGACGAAGGGTGCCATTGTTCGCGTTCAGCCCACATCCCTAGAGTCGTTGCTTCAAGACGCCGCCCGGGAGCTGGGAATGGCGGGTGCCACCTACATGCGAAAAGAATTTGAAAACTCCCTCGTGGTGGAGGGCGTGGTGATGCTTCACACGGTTCCGGGGGCGCGTGCCCCATTTCACCTGGGCCAACGGCTGGATCCGTGGTTGATTTTTTGTGGAAAGGTGTTGGAACGGAGCGGGCCGCTGGTAGTCGACAATTCGAGTTTGAATTCTTGGCGAAACCACGTAGCGAGCTTCCGGTATGGGATGGAACGCTACGTGGGTGCGCCGGTGATGCGTGATGGGGAGATTCTCGGCGTGGTTGGTTTTTTTGATCTCCACGCAAGCACCCAGCCGATGGGGAACCGAGAGAAAGAATTCGCTCAGTCGGTGGCGTATGACTTACTTAAATTTCTGGGGCCAAAACGAGAAAATTCCGTTGCGATTCCAGAGGTTGAGTCGGATTTTCGTATTGCGGCGTGACAGGCAATCTCCCTGTTTTTCCTTTATTCTTCCTGGATTCGATCAGACAATCTAAGAGGCACGTTTCAGGAGGCCGAATGACAGGACGTTATAACCTTTTGGCCGCGCTGCTCCTTCTTTTGAGCGGTTGCGCCAACCAGCCCACGACGGGCCGGGATCCAGCTGGACTACAGCCCGCCTATCAGCAAATGGCTTTGGACGCGGCGCAGGTAGAGAACCGCGAGTTGCCTGGCGCCAACGGCACCACGGAAGCTTCCGCCATGCCGGATTCTCCGCCTGAGGCCGACAACCTCGAGAAAGTAGATAAGATCGACCAAATCGTGGGCGAAGCCGCGAAGGTGTTGGCCGATATGGACGACACTCCCGAGCACATCCCTCTCGAGCTGAACCGGAACGTGGCCAAGTGGATTCATTTTTTCACGGTAAAGGAGCGCGACCTTACTCAGCGTTACCTCGAGCGAGGCAGCGAGCTGAAGTCTCACATCGAACAGATCCTGAAGGACAACGACGTGCCCGCCGAGCTCTTCTATCTCGCCATGATCGAGAGTGGGTTCGTGACTCATGCCAAAAGCCGGGCCAAGGCCGTGGGTGTGTGGCAGTTCATGAAAGGTACGGGAAAGAACTACGGATTGGCCGCTGATCCGTGGCAAGACGAGCGCCGAAACTGGATCAAGAGCACGGAAGCCGCTGCGACCTATCTCAAGGACCTCAATAACATTTTCCAGAACTGGTATCTTGCGCTCGCCGCCTACAACGCGGGCGAGCACCGAATCGTGCGTTCGATTATGCGAGGAAAGACCCGCGACTTCTGGATTCTCGCGGAACGAAAGACGCTTCCGCGGGAAACAATGAACTATGTGCCGAAGTTCATTGCCGCTCAGATCGTGGGGCGGAATCCGGAGAAGTATGGTTTCAAAATCGAGAAGCCCGCAGATGACAAATGGGGCGCCTACACGATGGTGAGTGTTCCGTCGGGGCTTCGGCTTCAGGATCTGGCCAAGGTCACGGGAGTTTCTTTGGATTCGCTCAAGCAGTGGAACCAGGATCTCTTGCGCGGTGTAACTCCGCCGGTGAAGGGCGGCCTTGTCGACATCTATGTGCCGCAAACGGCCTTCAATGCGTTTGAGGAGAACCGCGTGGCGATCTCGAAACTCAAGCCGATGAACGTGGCTCGAGTATCACGTACCTTTGCCAGTGATTCCGGCACAACGTCCGCGGGTGAGGGTTACGAGATTTATGTGGTGAGAAAAGGCGACAATCTGGACTCCATCTCGCGCGCGCTCGGAGTTTCCGCCCGCACGCTGAAGAAGATCAATGGCCTGCGAAAGTCGCGGATTCATCCGGGGCAGCGCCTGAAGTATTTCGTGGGCGCGGCGTCGGTGAAAAAAGCGGGCGAACGCTCGGTGGCTTCACAGGAAGAGTCGCCGAAACGGACGAAGAAGCGCTCGAAGCGTAGCGGCGATGTTACCCAAAGGTAAGACAGTTCTTCATCATTACTGGCGTTCGAGTGCGTCGTGGCGCGTGCGATGGGCGTTGAATCTCAAGGGCATTAAGTGGGAAAGCGTGGCGGTGAATCTGCTCGACGGAGCGGAGAAGAGCGACGGGTATGCTCGCGCGAATCCATCTCGTTACGTTCCCACTTTGGAAATCGATGGCGTAGTGCTCGGCGAGAGCATGGCGATTTTGGAGTATCTCGAAGAGACGCGACCGAAGCCTTCGTTCTTCGCGGGAGACGCCGCCCTGCGGGCGCTGACCCGGCAGGTAGCGGAGACGGTGAATTCCGGTATCCAGCCTTTACATAATCTCGACGTGCTTCGCATGGTTTCCGGCGATCAGGCCGCGCAGATGGTTTGGGCGAAACACTGGGTGGAGCGGGGATTGGGAGTGGTGGAACGCCTTTTGTCGGCGTTGCCGCCGGAGGCGCGCGGTGGGCGGTTTTGCGTGGGCGATGAACCAACATTGGCCGACCTGTGTTTGATTCCCCAGGTTTACAACACGGACCGCTTCGGCGTGGACAAGGCCCAGTTCCCTCGTTGCGCCGCGATTTATGCGGCGGCTTTGGCTACGCCGGAATGCGCGGCGGCACATCCGGACCGCTGGAAAATTTGAGCGCTGGGCGCTTCTTGTCGATTTCCCACACCTATAGGTTGAGTCGTTAAATCGAGTGTTTCAGGTCTCGCGTCATCTTCACCAGCTTCTGGTGTAGGCGCTTGAGTGGTCCACGGAGAGTTGCGTTGGGTCGACCGCACTGGAAGTCCACATAGGAATCCACAAGACGGATGAATTCGTCTTTACGGAGGCGGGAGCGCTGCCGGAGAAGCTCATCCACCACGGTGATGATACCGTCGCCGGTAACCAGATCTTGGCGGTTGGATAGTCCCGCACGCATGATCATTTCCACTAAAACTTTGCGAGGGCTTCCGTCGCGCGGGGTGAAGTGATCCACGATCGCGTGATAGGCAGAAAGGAACTCTTCCACCCGGCGTTTAGTCTCTGGAGTTTCCCGGAGGTGTGCCTTGCTCGAGAAGTCTGTTTTCATGAGAGCAAGGAAGTCCTCGGTGGACACGGCGGCGTCGTTAGTGGAAAGAAGTTTTTTCGGCAGTTCCCGAAGGAGGGCGTGTGTGTCGTAGGCTACGGGCCAATTCTTGCCGTCGGGAGTGTTGCGCATTCCTTTGCCGCTCTCCTTTCCCTCAAACCACACATAGGCTTTCACGAACTTTTCCACCAGGGGGCGTTGGGAGCGGATGAGCAGCGTGCGCTGATCGGAATTCAAGCCCATGCGCTGGAGGAAGAGCTCGTCGCGGTGGAGGCTGAAGGACTCATCGAAGCGGCGGAGAGCCTCAGATTGGGAGAACGCTTTGCGTCCGCGGCGCCGACCGGTCTTCACGTAATGAATGAGCTGGGCGAAGGTGTGAACCAGGTATCGCGCCTTTTTTCTCTGCTCCTTCAGGTTGGTGGAGAACTGCTGAACGTCGTCGTAGCGATAGTGGTGGTGGCAGAGCCCGAGCTGGCGGATTGATCCGTAGTCGATGATTCCGCCCATGGTGAGCATGTTGTCGCCGTCCCATTCGAGCCAGCAGAAGATGTATTCGTCTTCGAGCACGGCGGCGAATTTTGCGTAGTTTTCCGCTACCTGGCGGAGGAACTCGTCGTAGACTTTTTCCTCACTCGTGGATCCGCGCCAATTGCCGTTATTAATCTCACGAGCGATGAAGTGGTCGAGGCCGGCCTTGAGCTGTGCCCAGTTGCCTTGGCGGTAGTGAAGAAACAGGTGCGACGGGCGGATGAGGTTCTTCGCCGCGCGCACGTTAACGCTGGAGCCCTTTTGAGGGCCTTCCACCACGAGGAGAGTGCGTTCGGTGAGAATGCCGCGGGCGTGGAACGATTCGCTGAGAATTGCGGCGGAGATGCCTTCGTCCACGTCGGCAAGGCCGGAGCCGTAGCTCACGCGCGGATCCCCCGATCTGATGGCCCGGCGCTCTTCCACCAGTCCGGGCGCGAGACGGGTCACGCCCGTGCCGCAACTGGAGATGTCCCACACTGCGCCGTTGCCCTCGAAGCAGCCGTTCCACATGCTGCGGCCGTCGCCGGAGGTGGTGCCCTGGCGGCAGTCGTGCTGAAGTTGGAGATAACGGGTGGCCATGTATTTGCACGGTTTCACGTCGCGCCGTGGGATCTTCACGTTATTGATTGCGTCGTATTCGTTGATGATCCGCAGGGAAAAAGTCTCAATCAGCTTCTGTTCGAGTTTCTTTGTGAGGCGTTCCGGATGCTCTTTCGCGATGAGACCCATTTCCTTTGCGAGGGCAAAATTGAAGTAAGCAACGCGGGACTTGCGAAGGATGCGCGCCTCGTATTCCACCCAACCGTTAGGCACGGCCTGCTTCCACGGATGAGATCCGTTGATGCGGTCGAAGGTGGAGTAAATGTCCGCAGGAGCCTGCACAGGCTGGATCCGGCGGAGCTGCTCGGTAACGGCTTCGTAGACCGGCCGTTTCTGGGCGGCATTTCTCATGCCAAACAGATCGGTCAAAATTCCCTAGTGCTTTAGCGGGGAATGCCCGAGTTACACGGAATGGGGTGAGAAAAACGGAGTTTGTCGGGAAAGGCCGGGGCGAGAGTGCTACTCCAGTCGGTCCTCGCTCAGCAAACGGTCCTTCGCATCGAAGGTATAGCGTCGATGAAAAGGCTCGCCCGTGAATACGAGCGGGGCCCAGAGGCGGTCGGAATCCCACATCTTGTCCCAGGGGATTTTTTCAAACGATACCCACTGGGCCGAGCATTCATCAGACTCTGGCACGAGCGTACCCTTCCAGGAGTGAGTCACGAACACCGTGCAGTCGCTGGGCCAGCTTCCGCCTTCGGGAAAGCGAAACTCGAGTTGTCCCGTGAGGTGAAGGCGTCCGGGAATAATCCCCGTTTCTTCCTGTGTTTCGCGGGCGGCGGCGGCTTCTGGGGATTCTCCGTCGCGCAGTTTTCCTCCTGGCACGTTCCACTTTCCGGCCCCCTGGCCTCGTTTTTTGTGGATCATCAGCAGGCGGTTCGACTTGAGGCACATCACGAAGCAAAGAACCGTGCGCTTCATGGGCTCTGTCATCTTAGATTGTGCCTTTCGGCAAGTTTGCGCCCTGAGGTTCCTCGATCAGCTTGAGGCGGAGTTTCTGCATTCGTCGAAGAAGCTTCGTCTCGCGGCGAATCTGTACCTGCACCTCTTCGCCCGGTTTCTTGGAGCCAAGCACGCGCTCGGCAGCTTCCAGTTCTTCCACCTCATCGTCTTCCACGCCAACGATGAAATCGCCGGCGCGAATTCCTGCCTTATGGGCGGGAGAGTTCACCACCACATCGTTTACGCCGAGACCATAGGGCGTGGTCACGAGCCATGCGCCCATCCAACCGCGGCGTACGCGTCCGAACTGGAGAAGATCCGGAAGCAGACGCTTGGCCTGATTGACCGGAATCGCGAAGCCGAGACCTTGTCCCTGGGCGCTGATCGCCGTGTTGATGCCGATTACCTCGCCTTCCGCGTTGAACAGGGGGCCGCCGGAGTTGCCGAAGTTGATGCTGGCGTCGGTTTGGAGAAAGTTGTCGTAGGCGCCCTGACCTATTACCCGGTTTTTTGCCGAGATGATTCCGGCCGTTACGGTGTGACTCAGGCCGAACGGGTTTCCGATCGCCACCACGGTTTCGCCTACTTTCAGCGAGTCGGAATTACCGAGCTCAAGGGGAGCAAGATAAGGGCCTGGCTTCACTCGCAGCACCGCCAGATCCGTTTTGGGATCGGAGCCCACGATCTTGGCGCGGATTTTCGATTTTGCGGCATCGTTGAAAAACACCTCGATCTCCGCCGCATTGCGGATCACGTGATGGTTCGTGAGGATCACTCCGTCGGAGTTGATCACGAAGCCGGAGCCGAGCGACGGCTGTTTGGCGATCCTCTCAGTGGGAATTCCGTAGAGCTGATACCATTCTTCGAATCCGGGGGGGGCGATTCCCGTGCTCTGCCGCACCAGTTGGAGAGCACGTATGTTGACCACCCCTTTGTCGACCTTTTCCACGAGGGCTGGAATGTTGACTGTTCCGAGCGGCGGCGTGCCGGCGAGTGCGGGAGTGCACACATAGAGAAAAATGAGGGCTAATGCTGTGCGATAAGTCATGGCCAATGTCCCTTTCGATTTGACAGAAAACGTACCCCAAGAGATGAATCTTTCGAACGAATTTTCAAGGGGGTTTTCCATGAATACGAACGATGTAGTGATCCTTTCCGCCGCGCGCACGCCGCTCGGCAGTTTCATGGGGAGTCTTGCGGGGGTGCCTGCGCCGCGTCTTGGTGCGGTAGCGATTCGTGCTGCCTTGGAGCGTTCAGGCGTGAAGGGCGACCAGGTGGATCAGGTGATCATGGGCAACGTGCTCATGGCCGGCCAGGGTCAGGCCCCGGCTCGTCAGGCGATGATTTATGCGGGAATTCCGCAGAGCGCCGGCGCCACCACGATTCACAAGGTGTGCGGCAGCGGAATGCAGTCCGTGAACTTCGCGCGAAACGCGATCCTCACCGGTGAGAGCCAGTGTGTGGTGGCGGGCGGTATGGAAAACATGAGTGCTTCGCCGCATTTGCTGGTCGATGTGCGCAATGGCTACCGCATGGGAGAAAAGAAGATCCTCGACTCCATGATCTCCGACGGGCTCTGGGATCCTTATCACAACTTCCACATGGGTAATGCGGCGGAGAAATGCGTGAAGGAGTTCAAGTTCACCCGCGAAGACCAGGATCGTTTCGCGAAGCAGAGTTTTGAACGAGCCCAAGCCGCTCAGAAAAGCGGTGCGTTCACCAAGGAAATCGCACCAGTGGTGGTGCCTGGTAAGAAGGGCGATGTAACCGTGGATACCGACGAAGGTCCTGGTAAAGCCGACTTCGCAAAAATGGGAGCTCTGCGTCCCGCGTTTGAGAAGGACGGCACGATCACCGCCGCCAACGCCTCCACGATCAATGACGGTGCCGCCGCGATGGTTTTGGCAAGTGCGGATTTCGCTAAATCGCATGGGTTGAAGCCGATGGGGCGGATTTTGAGCTGCGCGATTCATGCCCAGGCTCCTGAGTGGTTCACCACCGCGCCCGTGGAGGCCATGAAGAAGGCGCTTCAGAAGGCAAAGCTCAGCGTGAGTGACATCGATCTTTTTGAGGTGAACGAGGCGTTTGCGGTAGTGGCTCTCGCGGCCGCTCGTGGAGTGGAAATTCCCGAGAGTAAGCTCAACGTAAACGGCGGTGCGATTTCCCTCGGCCACCCGATCGGCGCCAGTGGTACCCGAATTCTCGTGACTCTGCTTCACGCGCTCGAAGCCCGCGGCCTCAAGTGCGGCATGGCTTCCCTCTGCATCGGCGGCGGCGAAGGCATTGCGATGATCGTGGAGCGTCTATAGAGGAGCGAGGCCTGCGGATTCAACGCCCGCCCCAGCCCGGGACGGGCGTTTGTATTGGTGATAGCAATGGTATATACTGGTATATACCATGTTTCTTCTTCGAGTGACGGGAGCGCTTCAGGGCGCCAAAGTGCAATACGCCGTGGCCGGGGGCTTCGCTGTGGCGCTGCACGGCGCCGTTCGCGGTACGGTGGACGTGGATCTTGTGATTCGCCTCACAAAATCCGACTTTATTGCTGCTGAACGTGCTCTGAAGAAAATCGGCCTTGTGCCCCGTCTGCCCGTGGGGGCAGAGCAAGTATTCGACTTCCGGGAGGAGTATCGCAAGAATCGCAACCTTGTGGCTTGGAGCTTTTACAATCCCAGCGAGCCCACCGAGATCGTGGACGTGGTGATCACCCATGATCTAAAGCAATTGAAGGCTGTGCGAGTGCAATTGGGGCGACATTCGGTGAATGTGCTTACCGTGGACTCCCTGATCGCGATGAAGCGGGAGAGTGCCCGCCCTCAGGACTTGGAAGATATTCGAGCATTGGAGACGTTAAAAAAATGAGACCGGTACAGTATTTCTCCGACGAATACCTCGCGCAGTGCCGGGAAATGTCGCCACTTGAAATCGCCAGGTTCCTGGATGGTTTTCGTCTTCTTCAGGGTACGACCGTTAAGTCCCGCTCCAAGCTTATCAGCCTCAAGGTTCCCGAGCCGCTGCTGAAGACGTTTCAGCGCCACTGTGCTCTGCGGGGCGAGAAGTATCAGACAAAAATTAAAGAGCTGATGATGAACCACCTACGGGCCCATCAGGGTGTTGAAAAGGGCAAACGACAGTCGTAGACTCCCTTTCGATCCCTCATTTTCAGGAGCGGTTTATGGCTTGCAAGATCTACGCAAACGCGATGGAGGCCACCTTCGACGTGAAGGACGGCGCGACCATTCTTCTCGGCGGATTCGGACTTTGCGGTATCCCCGAAAATCTCATCAAGGCGCTCGTGGAGCGCGGAACCAAGAATCTCACCTGCGTGTCGAACAACGCGGGCGTAGACAACTACGGCATCGGCCTTCTCTTTCCTAGGAAGCAGGTGAAGAAGATGATCTCGAGTTACGTGGGAGAGAATGCCACCTTCGAAAAGCTCCTGCTCTCGGGTGAAATGGAAGTGGAGCTCAACCCCCAGGGCACACTGGCGGAACGAGTGCGAGCTGGCGGCGCCGGAATTCCCGCGTTCTTCACCCCCACAGGCGTGGGCACCTTGGTTGCGAAGGGCAAGGAAGTGCGCACGTTCAGTGGGCGCGAGTATGTGCTGGAGCAGGCCATCACCGGCGACTTTGCTTTCGTGAAAGCCTGGAAGGCCGACAAAATGGGGAACTTGGTCTATCGGAAGACGGCCCGTAATTTCAATCCCGTGATGGCTACCGCCGGGAAGATTGTGATCGCCGAAGTGGAAGAGATTGTGGAAAACGGTGAACTCGATCCTGACTCCATTCACACGCCCGCCGTGTATGTGGATCGTTTAGTGAAGGGTTCGTTTGAGAAGCGCATCGAGCAGCGCACGGTGAGGAAGTAGCCATGGCACTTTCAAGAGAACAAATCGCAGCAAGAATCGCCCGCGAACTCAAAGACGGATACTTCGTGAACCTCGGAATTGGTATTCCCACGCTAGTGGCCAACTACGTGCCGAAGGGGATGAACGTAGTGCTTCAGAGTGAAAACGGCATGTTGGGTATTGGCCCGTTTCCCACGGACGATGAAGTGGACGCCGATCTCATTAATGCCGGAAAACAAACCATCACGGAAATACCTGGTTCCAGCTATTTTTCGAGCGGTGATTCCTTTGCGATGATTCGCGGCGGGCATCTTGATCTCTGCGTGCTCGGAGCGATGGAAGTGGATGTTCGTGGCGCCTTGGCCAACTGGATGATCCCCGGTAAAATGGTGAAGGGCATGGGTGGCGCCATGGATTTGGTGGCCGGATCCCGTAAGGTGATCATCGCTATGCAGCACGTGTCGAAGGACGGGCAGTCGAAGATTCGCAATGAATGTTCGCTTCCTCTCACCGGCGTGAACTGTGTGGGTACGGTGGTTACGGAGCTCGCAGTGCTGGAACTTGTGACGAACAAGGGCTTCCGGCTGGTGGAGCGCGCGCCCGGTGTGAGTGTGGATGAAATCCGCAAGGCTACCGAAGCGCCGCTGATCATCGAAGGCGATGTGCCCGAAATGAAGTTCTGAGGCCTTTCGGGGCCTCGGTGATCGCGGCCAGGGAAGGTTTATGGTTCATATTCGACACATGAAGAAGGGCGACGTTCTCGTGAAGGAGGGCGACAGCTCGAATTCCATGTATTGGGTGCAGAGCGGCACTCTTCGGCTCTTCAAGAAAAAAGGTACGGGCTACATCGAGCTTGGCGTGGTTCACTCCGGCGAAGTGGTGGGTGAGCTCTCCTTTCTAGACAATCAGCCGCGTTCGGCCTCTGTGGAGGCTCTCCAGCCATGCGACATCATCGAGATTCCCCGGGGAAAATTCGAAGAATTTATTAATACCCAGCCCAGTTGGATGAAGAGCTTGGTGCAAACGCTGGTGAAGCGTCTTCGCTCCACTAACAACCGAGTGAAAGAGCTGGAAAGCGCCTCCACGGTTTACTCGAAAGATGAAGAGGGACGCACCACCAAGGTGCACGAGTTTCTTTCCAACGGTGAACAGCTCAAGCTTTGTTCTGCGGTTTTAATGGCAGGCCTTCGCTATTCCGAACGGCAACCCGATGGATCTTTGAAATGCAAGGCTGGATGGATTCAACTCTTCGGCGGGCATATCGCCAACATTCATCTTTCCAAGGTCACCACCTTTTTGGAAGTGATGCAGGAGGCTGGCCTTGTGCGGATCGATAAGCAGAAGGATCATGTAGACGTCTACATCCTCAATATGGAGCGGATCGAAAAGTATATCTTCTGGCTCCATGAGGAAAGCGCGAAGCCTGACGATAAGGCTCTTCCCATTACCGAAAAATGCATGGTGATCATGGAGGCCATGCACGAGTACGGAAATCTTCCTTCGGATGCCGCTCAGCCGGAATTTACCTGTAATGTGGAAGAGGTTTTCCAGAAGGTGGCGGCCGCAACAAACGCGAAGTTCCCCTTCGACTGGGCCAATTTCGAGGACATGGTGAAGGCGGGGATTTCCAAGGAAGTTCGCATGGCGAGTGCTGAGGAAAAGATCGCCGTCATAAATATGGAAATGTGGCATAAACACTTTCCGTATCTTTCTCTTCGCCAGCGGTTCCGAAATCTGAACGCCCAGAAACGCACCCAGAGCGCATGAGCGGCCGATGCGCGCCGAAGACCTGAAGCGGGCGCTGGAACGTATTCCCTCGCGTTCCCTGGCCGATCAGCTTCCGAGCTGGGCCTGCGTGAGCGTTGTCGTAACTGGAATTCATGGAGAGCCTCATCTCGGTTTTATCCGCCGGGCTCATCACCCGCTCGATCCGTGGAGCGGGCAGATAGCCTTTCCCGGTGGAAAAAGGGACCCGGAGGATCTTTCCGACGTTCACACGGCAGTGAGAGAAACGCGCGAAGAGGTTGGGATTGAGCTCCTGGCCGACGGTGCTCTTGCTCGACTCCACGACGTGCAGGCGAGGAAGAGCGGCGGCCTGCTGCCGTTCTTCCTGCGGCCCTATGTGTTTCACGCGAAGGTGCCGCCGCTATTGAAGCTCGATCCGGCAGAGGTGGAAGAGTTTCTTTGGGTTCCGGCGAAACATCTGGTGGATCCCGATCGGCATGTGGATCATGTGTGGCCGCGCGGTGACGTGAAAATGAAGCTTCCGGGGATTCGCTTCGACTCCGGCGATGTGCTCTGGGGGCTCACCTACATGGTGGTCACAGATCTCGTGGATCGGCTGGCGCGGGATTCGAAGCGGCCCGGTTGGTGCCCTGGAATGGAAGAACTCGGGACTTTTTGGAAATCCTACCCATAAAAAAAGAAGCCTGCGTCCGCGGGGGAGCAGGCCTCTACAGCCAAGGGTCAGGGGGGAATCGTTATTTTTTCTGGAACGTCACGTTGATCACGTCAGTGCCGCTGTATTCGGCTGTACCGTTCATCTTGATCATGTAGCCGCTCTTAAAGTTCGAAAGCTGCGGGTAATAGCTGATGGGCTGATTGCTTTTGTAGCCCACGAAGCTCCAACCGTTCGAGGTGCTCTTCGGCACCGTGGCGCCGTTTTTCTTCACCACGATCGAGCTTTCCACGGGGTCACCGTCGATCACCACATAGTTGAAGCGATAGGCCTCCACAAGCGCGTCGAGCTGATACTTGATGTTTGAAAGCACGGTGCTCAGCTCGCCGTTGCAGAGCTCGTAGTGATTGCCCGACAGAGCGTTGGCCATGTTCATATAGCGAGTGCCCTGCCAGGTGGGGCCACCGTAGCAGTTCGAGTAGTTGTTTCGCGCCACCACACCGTAGAAGCGGGCCATGCCGAGGCCGCCCTTGAGGGAGCTTACGGTGTCGCGGAAGTCGTTGAACGAGCTCACGGCGTTCGCGGAGTTGAAGTTCGGCACCATCACACCGTCGCCGCGATCCATCCAATCTTGCGGATACACCATGTTCGAAACATCTTCACCGTTGGAGAGCACGATTACGGCCAGGGCCGCGTCTGGGCGTAGAAATCCGGTGTTCACCATATCGGCGTGCTGAAGATTGGCTTTCAGGTTCTTGAAGCCCTCGTCGAAATTTCCCGTGCCCTGGTCGATGGTATTGATCCAGCCATACTCAGTTCCGCTCGGCGTATTGTTGAACGTAGCCTTATTGGACGCTGGGATACAGTACTGGGTGCGAATATCAGAGCAGTTCTGGGCCACGATATATTTAGAAGCGAGAGGGTAAACTTTCTGGAGCGGTACCACGGTGAAGTGGAAGTCCCAGCGAGAGTCCATTCCGTTCAGGAACGAATCAAGCTGAGTTTTTACGGTAGCCACTGGCTGGGTCATCGAAGGCGAGTTGTCCTGAGCGATCAGAATGTCGATTTTCGGCTTCGTATATTGGCTGGCTACGGCCGTGGCGGCGAATTCCTGTTTTTCAAACTGAGCCTTGCCGCACCCGAAAAGGGCCACGGTTGCAGCGGCAATAAACAGGGCTGGGATGTGCTTCATCATACGGACACTCCTTGGGCTACTGGTTCAAAAAGCAAGCTGAGTGCCAGTGTCGGAAGGGGATGGAAAAAAGCCCGAAAACCCAGGCAATTCCAGGGGGTTTCCCGGGTTGGGCGGGCCCGCCCCCGGCTAGTGGTTCGGAGGAAAAAGTGTAAAGAAACTCGACACATGTAAAACCCATGGAAGTTGCTGGAAAATTCCCTCGGCTGCATAATTGTTGGATATGGAAAACACGCTCGCCCTCCTAATGAAGGACAAAACCCTGCGCTGGTATACCGTGGCTCAGGGTAAGCCTCGTGGCCCCCTTTCCGCTGCGGAGATTGTGGAGAATTTGAAGTCGGGCGAACTGAATTTCGCGTCGCCCCTTTGGAAAGAGGGTTTTTCGGGTTGGACCCGACTCTACGATGTGATCGATTTCAAAAGTCTCCTTCCTCAAGAGCCCTCCGCCTCGTTGATCGCCGAGATTCAGAAAACCACCCAGAGCGCGCCGCCTCCGCTTTCGCCGCAGCAGCAGGAAGACCTGCGGAAGTGGTATGTGCAGCTCGAAGGGGAGCAGAATTATGTGGGCCCGATTTCCGACGCCGAAGTGGTCGGTCACTTGAAGGCCGGACGAATCGCGGCACGCACCTATATGTGGAAAAAGGGCATGAAAGACTGGGAGCCCGCTCAGGCGATTCCCCAGTGGTCCAGTCACGTTCCGCAAGAGAAGGCGTCGGCCGCTCCTGCTGACAAGCGTTCAGCTCCGCGCAAACCTTTTGAAGCAAAGATTCTTCTCACCGACGGCAAAGAGGTTGGCGAGGCCGTTTGTCGTGACATTAGTGTGGGAGGCATGCAGCTTCTTACCGATCAGGTGGCGCCAGGCCCCGTGGGAACCGTTCTTCGGTTGAATGTGATGCCCGGCGGGTCGCTTCCCGCGTTCACCTGCGAGGGTGAAGTGATTCGCGTTTTGGAAGACGGTCGTGGATTCAGCTTCCGATTCACAAACCTCCCGACAGAATCCCGGTCGGCCATCGAAAAGTTCATTGCCGGATGATCATCCAGGGCGCCGACGACACGCTTCTCTATTGCGAGAGCCATCCGGTTCCCGGGAGTCGTGGTGCGATTCTCGTGGTTCACGGGCTGGGCGAACACATGGGGCGCTACGATCACGTGAGGCAGTGGGCCCACGGCGAAGGCCTCGACGTGCATCAGATCGACCTCCGTGGTCACGGCCGATCTCGCGGCGTGCGGGGTCATGTGGACGATTTCCATCAATACTTCCGTGATCTGGAGCGCTGGGTGCAACACTTGGAAACAAGTGGCGCTCTTACGCGCGGTCGTCCTTGTTTCATACTCGGTCACAGCATGGGCGGACTGATCTCGCTCGGATTTTTGGGCACCCGTCGATACCACGGCTTTCATACGGAGATCACGGGCCTGATCGTGACTTCGCCCTTGTTGAGTCCGGTGGAGCACGGCACGGGGCCGCTGCGGGAGGCGATGCTTCTTCAGGTTCCGCCTCCCTTGCGCGGACTACAGATTCCAAACCTGGTGAGCACGAAGCATCTCTCTCACGATCCGCAGGTGGAGAAAGATTATCTGGCCGACCCGCTGGTGCACGGATGGGTCACGATCTCATGGTATGTGGGCCTCAAGAAGGTTTTGCGCGAATCGCCGGAATGGCTCCGCACGATATCCTGCCCGGTGCTGTATATGGTCGCCGGACGCGATCGGGTGGTCGACTCCGTGGCTGGTGAACGGTTTGCCCGCAAACTCGCCATTGCCCAAAAGGGCCGGGTGAAGATAAGAAAGTTCCTGAGCTTCTATCACGAGGTGCTCAACGAGAAGAGCCGACACCTCGCTTTTGAGGAAATGTCCCGATGGATCCACGTCCGCTTTCGCAAGAAGAAAGAACCCGCAGCAAAACGCGCCTCCTCCAAATCATCCGGGAGAGAAGCTACCGGGAAGGTGATTTCACACTAGCCTCCGGAAAAAAGAGCACGTTCTATCTCGACGTAAAGGAAACCGCGCTTCATCCGGAGGGCGCGCACCTCATTGGTCTTTTGGCGGTGGATGTGATTTTGCGCGAAGGACTTCACCCTTTCGCGGTGGGTGGAATGACCCTGGGCGCCGATCCACTCGCCACTGCCGTGAGCTTGGCCGGACACTCTAAAGGACTTTCCATGCCGGCATTTATCGTGCGCAAACAGCCGAAAGACCATGGCACTTTAGCCTGGGTGGAAGGGGCCAAAACCTATCCGGCCGGAGCGGATCTTCTTGTGTTGGAAGACGTGGTCACAACCGGCGGCTCCTCGATTAAGGCAGCTGAAAAGCTTCAGGAAGCGGGGTTCAAGCCCACGAGCCTAATCACCGTGGTGGATCGGCTCGAAGGTGCTCGCGAGGCAATCGAGGATCGTGGCATTCGATTCTTCAGTTTATGTGACCTGCGCGAGATTCGTGACCGAAGTAAAGGCTGAGTTTCGGCACATGGGGTTGGTTATCCCAAACGGCTGCGCTGCTGGGAATTGCCGACTGGTCGTTCAGTATCCAGAAAATTGTTTTTCCCGACTCTAAAAAAAGTTTCGAATGGCGGAATCCCTGTTCCAGGGCCGCCTGATAAAAATCACTCGTGGTATCCATCACCACCGCTGGACGCCTCTGAAGAAGGAAATTCGCCTCGGCGATTTCGAGGTAATCGCGCTCGGAGAGATCCATGTCCACGAGAAGTTCCTCGTTCTTTAGCTTGAGGGGCGAATCTGGGTGAAGCAAACCCTGAAGCGTGGGACCAAAGACCGTGCGAACCACGAGCTCCATCAGTTCCCTCGGGTTCTCCGGAGTTGCGCAGGTGAGGTGATCGAGAAGCGAGGCGCCGTAGGTAGAATTGGAACGTCCCAGAAAACTGACTTCATTTCCGCCCATCGACGGACTCACCTCTCCCGACTCCGGCTTGATAAAGCGAAAGCAGAGATCACAAAACAATGCCTTTGCGAATTCGTGGGGACCTTTCAGGAGCACCCAAGAGCCTCGTTCGATCGTGGCGTTCAGATTTTGAATGGTGGAGCCGAGAAAAACTTGATGAAGAGCGATGGCGGTGCCGGATACGGCGTGTTGGAGGAGCAGTGGGGAAACCGCGCTTGGTTTGAGCGCGGTTTCAGCGGCTGGCTTTCGTTTGAATGGATTGAGGGCCATGGCATGGAGCACCAGTGCAATCGGCGGGCCATGGGTTTCTTGATGAGGGCTATGCGTAACATTTTGAAATCATTTATAAATTTAGACAACGGGAGGCCAATCTCCTATGAAAACGGGAATCTAGTGTCGGGATGGCCCTGCAATTTTTTCCGGATGCGACCCGGAAGTGAGTAACATGGGGCCGATGATTCGCTGGCTGCTTCTCCTAATTCTGGTGCCCTTTTCCGTTTCCGCTAAAAACCTGGTGCAGGCGGAACTGGTGGCGGAAACCCAGACCATATCCGCCGGGTCCGAAGTTTTGGTGGGCCTCTATCTCCGCATCACGCCCGGGTGGCACGTGTATTGGAAAAATCCTGGGGATACGGGACGTCCCACACGAGTGGAGCTGCAGTGGTCGAAGGGTGCTGTGGCCAGTGAGTTTCTTTGGCCCTATCCCAAGAAGTTCTCGATCCCTCCGTTAGTGAACTATGGCTATGAGGGAGAGGTTCTACTTCCCTTTCGAGTGCGCGTGCCGCGGAACTTCCGGGGTTCCCAACTGAAGGCCGTGGGTGAGGCGGCGTGGCTGGTTTGTGAAAAAGAATGTGTGCCGGAACGCCAGGCCGTGGAATTGGTGTTGCCGGTGAGTTCTAGTGCGATGGCGCCGAATCCTGTGTGGAAAAAGGCCTTTGATCTCGCGCGCAGCCAGATTCCCCGGGCAGTGGCGCCAGGGCTGGTGAAAGTGACCCAGACCAACGAAGAAATGGTGATTCACCTGGAGGAGCTGTCGCGCACTTTTGATATTCCCGCTGGAGTGGCCGCCGATTTTTTCCCCGCCGAGCAGGAGAAAATTCGCGCCGCCGAGCCCGCGGTAATGGGGCACACGGGCAGAGGCTCCTGGCTTCGGCTGCAAAAATATACCGAAGGAGCGATGGATCAGCTGGCCGGAGTGCTGTTGATTCACTCGGAGGGAAAAACTTGGCCGCTCGAAATTCAAGAGAAGGTGGCCCCTCTGGCGCTTCTCGATCAAGGGCCCGGCACGTTGCTGCTTTTGGTGTTGGCCTTTCTCGGTGGAGTGATTCTGAATCTGATGCCCTGTGTGTTTCCTGTTTTGGGCATCAAGTTGATGTCGTTGGTGAAAGGGTCGGGGGCTCACCGCGATCTTATCCGTTCCCACGCGGTGGCGTACACGGGCGGAATCTTGGCTTCGTTCTGGGTCCTAGCGGCGATTCTTCTTGTGGTGAAAGCGGGGGGACGGGAACTTGGCTGGGGGTTCCAGCTCCAGCAGCCGTGGTTTGTGATGGGTTTGGCTGTGTTGTTCTTTCTGATGGCGCTCAATCTTATGGGGCTCTTTGAGTTAGGCGGCGCCTGGGTGGGGGTAGGACAAAAGCTCACGGAAAAGGAAGGCGTTTGGGGTTCTTTCTTCACGGGAGTGCTAGCGGTAGTGGTGTCCACGCCTTGTTCCGCTCCTTTCATGGGCACAGCGGTGGGGGCGGCGTTGTTGCGTCCGGGTTGGGAGACGTTACTGATTTTCACGTCGTTGGGACTTGGACTCGCGTCGCCCTATCTCTTCGTATCGGCCTTTCCGGAATTTCTCCGACTTTTACCCAAGCCGGGAACGTGGATGAATCATCTGAAAGAGGCACTCGCCGTTCCGCTTCTGGGCACGGTTGTGTGGTTGCTCTGGATCTATGAAGTGCAGAAACGCGGAGGAGCGTCGGGAATCGTAGTGGCAACGACGTTGGCAGCGTTTCTGTTTTTTGCCCTTCGCCGCACGTCCCGAGCCTGGTTCAGCTTCTGGCACGTGGGTTTGATCGTGCTCTACTTCGGCACTGCCTTTGCGGTGCCGCTGGTGGGATCCCGGGAACAGCCTCGTCAGTCGGGGCAGCATCAGAATCAGTGGCTAGACTATTCGCCCGAAGCTGTGGAGTTGGAGCGAAAAGCGGGTCGGCCCGTGTTGATCGACTTCACGGCGGAGTGGTGCCTCACTTGTAAGGTGAACGAAAGGTTGGTCCTCGAATCGCCGGAAGTGAAAGATCTCTTTGAGAGAGAAAAAGTGGCATTGCTGCGCGGAGATTGGACCAACGAAGATCCACGCATCACCCGCGCCCTGGCCGAGTTCGGTCGTGCCGGGGTGCCGCTGTATGTGGTGTGGGCGAAGGGAGCTCGTGAGCCCCAGATTCTTCCCCAGGTGCTCACGACAGAGATCGTACGCGAGGCGCTTTTGCCCGGGCGTTGATCGATTCCTTCGGTTGCGAATCTGAACCGCCCTTTCTCCTAAATGCACTAAGGAAGTCATCTGCCTTGGGAACGGATTTTGACAGGCGATCCTGATCAGGAGGCCTTTCCATGAAATATTCCGCGATCATTTTACTACTCGCAACGCTTCACCTTTGTGGCTGCAGTCCGGAGCAGAAGCCAGAGCCCCACGGGGTCGCTTCCGGTAGGCAGGTGTCCACTGACTTTGGCCAGGTCACGATTCAGTGGCGCGAGCCCGACGGGTCCGTGACTCAGGTGGATCGCCGAGTGTTGGTGAAAGGAGAGGGCTACACCCTTGAAGCCCCTGTGGTAGCTCTGGGAAGTGTTCCTAGAGAGGCATTCGTGGAGGGCAGGGTAGGGAGGATTCGGATCGCCGAGCGGATTTCCACGGTCAATCCTGAGGTCATGTTAGGCGATCGCGCTCTTCGCATCGGATTTTTGCAGCTTTCCGAGGAAGCTCCCCTTCGCCCCGCTCCCGTAAACGAACATCGGGCGCCTCGCCAATTGGCCTCCTCTCAAGGAACATGGCATTTCTCCGGAGCGTGGGAGTGGACTAACCCTACCGCCCATTCCTTGGGGGTCGAATGGTCGTCCACTTCGGCCGGCGGGTTTCTCTGGCCGCGCCGTGAGCATCGACTTACCCAAATGCCCTGTGATTTCTCCGTAGCGAGTCAAGATCTTCCGCCCTGGACGGAGTCTGCAGAGTTTCGCATTGTTCCGGCGATGGCTGGCTCGTCGCTCCGCGCTCTTCCCTCGGAAGCTCGAAATCTGCTGCGTGTTGAGCCCGGTCAAAAGGCGAGGTTCTGGGTCTATTCCCGGGGCGCGGGCCCGGCCCGTGCCTTTGAGACAGGTATCTCTGGCGCATCGGCGAGAAGGGTGAAAGCCTATCGGCGCTACACGATCGACATGAAGAACGCAGGCCACCCCCATGAACCTCGAAGCGGTTGTTCTTCGGAGGCCTTTGGGGGCGCTGAGGTGGCGGGTGTTTTTTGGGCCAGTGAGGGCGAGGAAATGATGGCGCCCCTTGGAAAAACCGTGGCACTGAACTGGCGGGTGGGTGCTGTTTCTGCGCGCGGACTACTCGCGCCTCTCCGCGAAGTGGCTATGGATTCGTGGCCGATCCAGCCTCATTCCCTCGGAGAATCAGAGGAGCGTTTCGTGTCGAAATAGCGCGTCGTCGGTTTCGGGGTAGTCGATGTTCTGGTGAAGACCTCGGCTCTCCTTACGTGCTTGGGCAGCCGCCACAATGAGATCGGCGACTGTAACCAAGTTGCGGAGTTCCACCATCGGACGACTTAGCTTTCTCTCCCAGTAGGCCTGGTGAATCTCCTGCTTCAGGTTGGCGATACGCCGGGCCGCGAACTCCAAGCGCCGATTGGATCGCACGATACCGACGTAGTTCCACATCAAGGTTCTGATCTCGTCCCAGTTGTGGGAAATGATCACCTCTTCCTGCTCTTCTTTTGCAAAACCTGTGTTCCAGGGTGGAATGTCCAGTGACGCCCCTTTGTGTTCGCGAAGATATCGAGACGCGTCTTCGGCCGCTCGCCACGAGAAAACTGCCGCTTCGAGCAAGGAGTTCGACGCGAGGCGATTGGCGCCATGAAGCCCCGTGTGCGCCGCTTCGCCTCCCACCCAGAGCCCTTGAATGCCGGTGCGAGCGCGCTCGTCGACTTTCACGCCACCGCAAGTGTAGTGGGCGGCTGGAACCACGGGAGCTGGACCTTTGGAAATGTCGATGCCGAAGCGAAGACAGGTTTCATAGTTGAACGGAAAGTGAGACTTCACGAATTCGGCGCCACGATGGGAAATATCGAGAAACACGCATTCGTCGCCCGTGCGTTTCATCTCTTTATCGATGGAGAGGGCTACTACATCGCGCGGAGCCAGTTCCTTTTCCGGATGGTAGCGCTCCATGAATCGCTCGCCGCGATGATTGAGTAGTATCGCGCCCTCGCCGCGCAGAGCTTCCGACAAAAGATGACTCTTCGCGCGCGGATGGAAAAGGCAAGTGGGGTGAAATTGAATGAACTCCATGTTGGCCACTCGGGCTCCGAGACGCCAGGCCATGGCAATCCCGTCGCCGTTGTTGGTGTCGGGGTTAGAGGTGTATTTGTAAACCTTTCCTGCTCCACCGGTGGCGAGGAATGTGACCCGCGCGTTCACGGGAAACACCCGATGCGATTGATTGTCGAGGAGGTAGGCGCCCAGACAGATGGCTCCCACTACGGACCGCTGTCGCTGGAGTTTGTGATCCGACACGAGGTCTACTGCCGTGGTTTGTTCAAGAACCGCGATTTGAGGGTTTTGGCGCACGCGTTCCACCAAAGCGTCCACGATGGCGCGTCCGGTTGCGTCGGCCACATGAAGCACCCGACGTCGCGAATGGCCCCCCTCTTGGTGGTACTCGAATTCTCCCGACGCTTGCTCTCGATCGAAACGAACTCCGCGCTTCACCAGATCGTTGATTCGCGCCGGACCTTCCTTCACGCACACTTCCACGATCTGGGGATCTGAGAGTCCTCCTCCTGTGCGAAGGGTGTCGGCGATATGGAGGTCGGGTGAGTCGTTCTCAGAAAGAACCGCTGCTATTCCACCTTGAGCCCAGGCGGTGGCGCCGTCGTTGATACGAGCTTTGGTGGCCACGATCACTCGCGCTCGTGGATTTCGCTCAGCGAACTCCAGGGCAAAATTGAGGCCGGCCAGGCCGCTGCCGATCACAAGGGCGTCGCAGTGCATGGCGCCCTTGTATAATAGGGGGCGTTGGAGTGGAATAGGTCTACGGGAGGAATAGCCGTGCGATTTGTTCGTATCCTTGCAGCCCTTGGATTTCTGGCCGCTGGCCTCTATTTGGTGCTTGCGGCGCATCAATCTCGGGATCCCGCCGAGGCACGCATCACTGAGGTGTTGCTGCGCAACTCTCAGAGCCTCTCCAAACGAGTGGAAAAGCTCGTGGAGGACGCCGATCAGCGGGCCGTGGATGCCATCATTCGCCATTCTCGAAAAGATTCCGGCCTCGATACCGTGATGGTGCAGCGAGGGGCGCCCCGATTGGTGCTTTGGGGGAAATCTCGAATCAAGGCTGTAAACTTCGCCCTGGATGCGGAGCTGTTGACCGCCGTTGAGTCACATAAGGATTCTCACCAGGTGTTCGCGCTCCATGGAGCCGAGAGCCGCCGCATGCTCCTTGTTCGGGGCACTCATCAGGGCGAAACCTGGGTGGCTGCCTTTGAAATGACGCCCTTCTTTCAGTCCGTGGATGAAGGGGAGATGGTGAGAAACTGGGTGGCATTGCCCTCGGGAGAGATGATCTATCACACGCAGGGACGGCATCTGGGCGTGCAGGGCTCTAATCTGAAGTCAGTGGCATCTGGCATCGGAATGCTTGCCGCCGGTGAGCAGCGCGTGCTGTCGTCCACTTACCGAGGCCTTGATGGTCGGGAAGTTTTGGGATCGTGGACTGTGGTGCCGAGATACCGCCTCGTGGTCGGTTCCGAGTGGGCAGCGTCGGTGGCCAAGGACTCTACTCTGGAAGTTCCGTTTCATGTGGGCCTTGCGCTTCTGGTGATTGGTGCGCTCGTTCTTGGATTGGCCCTGCGTCGCCATGGAAAGAAGACGAGAGAGCGCTACCAGTTTGATCCCTCACGGCTCGACGACGATCTCCTCGACTACCTCGAGGAGAATCGTCAGAAGGCGGAAGAAGCCCTGAGGTACGCCAATCAGAGAGACGATGAAGTTCGAGACCTGGAGAAAACGGTTCACGACACGCAGACTGCGCTTCAAGATACGGAATGGCGAGTGATGTGTATGGAGGAGCTGCTCGAAAAAGCCAAGGGAGGCGCGACTCCGAAGGAACTCGTGGCGGGTTTGGTGCACGTAGCGTCCCAAAAAATGCTGGGGATGCCGGTGATTTATTACCGGTTTTCTCCCACAACCTTTTCCTTGGTTCCGGAACAGGGTGCGGGTTTAGAGGGGCTGGCGCCTAACGCCAAGGCCTTTTTGCTCGATGCCAGATTGTATATTGGAAACTTCCGCAACGTGGCCACGCTGCTTCACACGGAAGCGTTCAAGAAATGGGATGCGCTTCGCGGGAAGCATCTCCCATCGCCGGCCTACGACATTCAATGGATTCCTTTGGAAGCGGGCCATCGGGAGCGAGGAGTGCTGGCGGTGTTTTTGGAGCCGCAAATGATGGCTCAGGGTGAGTTGCGCGGCGAGTTGGAGTTCCTCCGCGGTTTAGCGCACACGGCGGCGTGGTTTTGCGAGACCCGGGCGCAATTGTTACAATTTAGCGATGCAAATCGCGGGAAGGGCGTGGCAGGTGCGGCAGACAAAGCTGGAAGTCTGCGCCCCGAAGCTCGCGCGTAATTTTCAGAAACTTAGAAAGCGCGCCGGGCGCTCCGAGCTGCTCGTGGTTCTTAAGAGCGACGCCTACGGCCACGGTGCGGTGGATGTGGCAAAAACTCTCGAGCGATTAGGATCAGGCTGCGGGCTCCACGGCTTTGGTGTGGCCAACGTGGAGGAAGGAATCGAGCTGAGACGCGCTCGGATTCGCCGTCGTGTCTACGTGATGTCGGGCATCCAGCACGCGGATGCGGACCTTGTGAGGTGCCTCCACACAGTGGGATTGGTTCCTGTGGTTTCCAGTTTAGAGGTGCTCGCGGATTTGGCGCGAGAAGTGGAGCGCCAAAAGAGACCCCTGCCTGTGCACCTGAAGTTCAACACCGGAATGAATCGGCTTGGACTCGATACCGGTGAAGTGTCTGAAGTTTTGCGAATCATCAAGGCATCTCGCCACTTGCGAGCGGAAGGATTAATGAGCCACTTCGCGGCTGCCGAGCATCCGAAATCTGGCTTTACACGCGCACAAGCGAGAGGATTCGCTGAACTCGTAGAGGAATTCGGCCTCGCCGGGGTTAAGCTTTCCTGGGTTCATATGGAAAACTCACCAGGATTAAAAAATCACTGTTTTTCGAGCGGAAACTTGAGCCGAGTGGGATTGCATCTCTATGGACTCGGAGACGCTCAAATGGAGCCAGTGGCTCGTTGGACTGCGCAGGTTTATCAGGTGCGCGCGTTGGAAAAAGGTGCGCGCGTTGGTTACGGGCCGCTTTACCGAGCGAAAAAGAAAATGAAAATGGCTGTTCTAGGTGTGGGCTATGCCGATGGTTATCGGCGGCTTTTTTCCAACCGGGCCCAAGTGCTGATTCATGGCAAGCGCTGTCCGGTGATCGGCGCCGTGAGCATGGATTTGACCGCTGTCGACGTGAGTCGCGTGCCTCAGGTTAGCGCGGAAAGCCGCGCTGTTCTTTTGGGTGCCGACGGCCGTGATCGAATTACCGCCGAAGAAATGGCGAAGTGGGCGGAGACGATTCCTTATGAAATTCTTACGGGGATTCAGGCGCGAGTGCCTCGGGTGATAACTCATGGCTGAGATGAGTAAAGAACCAGAGTGGCTGATTCGCGACAACACGAACGTGGTTCGTGGGCCTTACTCCGCCCGCGAAGTGCTCCAGCTCTTGAAGAAGGGGCAGCTGAAGGGAAAGACCGAACTTTGTAAGGCAAACTCCTATTGGTTTTATGTAGACGAAAGAGTGGAATTGGAACGGTTCTTCCCCGACGCCACACTTACCGATACGCGCCGAATCCAAGCAGGAACGGGGACCCTTACCGGAGCCGTTACAAAAACTCTTGTGGAGAGTTCTCGCGGTACCGTAACTGGCGCCACGCCTGTGCCAGCTGTAGACCCTTCAGATTTGCCGCCGGAGAGGGCCACGGGGGCAACCGCCACCCCGGCGCCGCCAAAGCAAAAACCCACGGCATCGCCAGCAGCGCGATTGGGAGGGTTTGCCCAAGTGGAAGGCGAGGAGATTACCCAAGAAACAGCCGCTCCGCCGCCAGAGGGTAGCAAAAAGAAGATTTTGATGGCGGTAGGTGGCGCAGTTGCCGTTTTGGCGGTGTTGGCGTTTCTCCTAATGGGCAACAACGAATCGGTTCCCGCTCCAACTGCAGCTCCCGCAAAAAGCGAAGAAGAGCCCGTGGCGCCGAAGGGAAAAGATCCGCTGGCGGCACTGCCGCTGGATAAGCGAGTGTTGAATGCATTTCTAGCTAATGATGTAGAGCAGGCCGATCGGGCGCTCGCGCAGTTGGAAGCTAAGAAAAAAGGCTCGGTGGAAGCACTCTTGGTTCGAGCCATGATCAAGCGCCGCTTTCGTTTCGATCTCGACGGTGCCATGGCGTCGCTCGATCAGGCACGAGCTGCCACAAAAAATCCGAAAACCGCGGCGTTTCTCGATTTGCTTCGGGGAAAGTATCTGATGCAAAAGGATCCTGCGGCCGCGGTGGGCGTTTTCGCATCGGTTTCTGAAGAAAGTCATCTTTTGATGGCGAAGTGGAATCTATCCGTAGCGCTGCTCACCGTACAGAGTCTCGACAACGCCGCGCGCGCCATCGATGAGGTGGAGAAGCAGGGTGATGCCCCTGGTGCCAGTTTTCTGAGGGGTTGGATGGCCGACATTCGCACTCCCGGCGACACAGCCGTGGAAGCACATCTACAGAAAGCTCTTTCCATGGGAGCGGAACCTGTGAAGACCCACCTTTTTCTCGGCTTGCATAAGTTGCGTCGAAGACAGCTTGCTGCTGCAGAAGAAAATTTTCGAGCCTTCATCGATTTTCTTCCTGAGTTGGATGCTGATGTGGTGGCGGGGGAGCCGCAGCGTTTGAGTCCTGACGGTGTCTATTCCTGGGTGGCTCTGCAGATCCGGGAGGTGCACGGCCTCTCTTCCAGCGAAACCAAAAAGCCTTCCGCGGTGGTGATGGCCACTCTTGCGATGTTGGCCGGAATCGAGGGGCGCAGCTCCGATGCAACGCAAATTCTCGACACGGCTGCCAGAGCGGGCGGCGGCGGCACTGTGGTGTCGAAAGTAATGGCTTATCTTAAATGGAAGGAAGGTCGTTTCCAGGATGCTGCTGATGTGCTCTCCGCCGTAAGTGAGTCCTCCCGCGATCCGGCGATGAACTTTCTCTTGGGGCGGGCGCTCTTTAAGAGCGGGAAGGCAAGCGAAGCGCTGAAGCCCCTGGAGACGTCGGTTTCAAAATTGAATTCACGAGCCGATGTGATGGGTCACATGGCGGAAGCTTTGGCGGCTTCCAAGCGCGATGGCGATGCTAAGCAGTATGCGGAAAAGGCGTTGGAATTAGATCCTTTCGAGCCGTCGGCCCTGGGTGTTCTCAGTCGCTTGGGCGAGCACCAGTTTCTTTATCGTGATCCGTATCGAGCGTTCCTGCCCTTTGGAGAAATCTGAATGTATGCCTTGATGCCCTATCAAGGACTTCTCTATTCCGAACGCAATCGGGCTCAAATCGGCCGTCTTGCCGTTTCGGATCTCGACACTGCAGAGAATCTTTGGGGCGGAGCCGACGCCACACTGTCTTTTCGCAACGTTCTTGTGGGCTCGCAGGAACAGCGCTCTCAGATCTGGCAAGCCTGGATTTCCGCGGGAGAGCTAGTGATGGAAGATCACCGCGGATTTCACGTGTTACGTCAGGAGTTTTTTGATTCCGGCGCGAAACGCGTTCGCTGGGCGCTCCTGGGGGCGGCCCATGTGGACGGTGGCCGTATTCTCACTCACGAGAACGTGATTCCCGAAGGAGTGGAGCGAGCACGCCAAGCTACGGAGAGCTGTGAGGCCGATATCGCCCCCGTGTTTTGTGGCTGTGACGACGAAGCGGGCGCAGCGCTTCGGAGAATTTTGCCCGGAATGGTAGCGAGCAGCGATCCTTTGATCGACTTCACCGACACGGCTCAGTCGAGAGTGTCGTTGTGGGCGATTTCCGCCCCTCGCGACGTGCAGGCGTTGGCGGATCTGTTTCGAAATCGCGAGTTGTATCTTCTCGACGGGCACCATCGCTTGGCCGGAGCGCGGGCCAATGCTCGGCATGGTCTCGGCGACGGTCAGATTCTGGTTTGCGTGAACTCCATGCTGGAGGAGGATATTTCCATTCTTCCGATTCATCGGATTGTTCACTGCCAGAAGTGGATACTCCAAGATGCGGTTCACTCCGATTTGGTGGCGCACGGGTGCAAGGTAAGGGAGCTGCCTGGATATGGGCCACACGAGGTGCGTCGTGCCCTTCAGGACCTGGGCTCTACGAAGCTTTATTGCCTGATGGTTCATGCTCACGGCAACCGCCTCTGGCAGGTGGAGTTCGGCGGAAGAATCGAGGCGCCTATCGCGCTAGCTTCTCTGCCGGTCTATCGCCTCGACGAAGAAGTGTTGAAGTTGATTCCAGGTGTGACTTCGATTCCTGTGCCGGATGATCGTTTGGCTCTGGAGCAATTGGCCCTGGACCAGGCACAGGTGGGATTTTTTCTTCCGCCGGCGCGCGCCGATCAGGTTCGCGACGTGGCAAAGCGCGGACTCATCATGCCGCGAAAGAGCACTCGGTTTGTGCCAAAGCCGCCCTTGGGTCTTGTGTGTCGGCCCTGGGGCCTCAACGGTTAAAATTTCTGATCACCCGAAAACGAATCTCCGAAATCAGGGACTTTCCTGCCGCCTGATTGATCCGATCTAAAATTCGCGGAGCCTGGAACTGTAACTCGGTGGCCCAAGCCGGTTGGTCTACTTCCACGGTGAGGCTCCCGCGCCGAAACGTTCCAGGACGGGCGTGGCGCGCAACTTCCGATCCAACCACCCTTCCCCAGAGGCGTCCGATTTCGTGTTCGGCAGCAAAGTCCTCGGAGCCCAGGCGCTGTTTTAGAAGGGGGCCCAGGATGTCGCCGAGGCGGGCGGGGTCTTTCCGTGGGGGGCGTTTGGGATCCTTCATAGGTCTGTAGTAAGGGATAGGGGATGAGGAAGGCAATCCAAGGACTAACAATTGCGCTGTGCGCAATACTCCTGGCGTCTTGTGGCTATCAGCTACAGGGGCGGAGAAATCCATTGCACGAACTGGGAGTTCAAAAGATCTACGTCGAGAGCTTTCGCAATCTTAGCTATCGGCCTGGGATTGAGCAGCTTTTCGCCACCGCCATGCTTCGAGAGCTAGAAAAGGGCCGGGCGTTTCAAATCGTGAATTCTAAGTCAGAGGCCGATGCGATTCTGCGTGGAACCGTACAATCGGCGGACTCTTCTGTTTCCTCCACCCGGTCAGTGCAACAGGGGGCAAAGACGCTTCAGGTGGCCTCGGAGTTCAGTGCTTCGATCGCTTGTGAAATCATGTTGGAAGAAGTTTCCGGACGGGCGATTTTCAGTTACCTCGCATCAGGCAGCAAGGTTTATCCGGGCGCCACGCAGACGGGCGACGCAGGAGCCACGGTGGGACTTGTAAACGACAGCGAGCAGCGAATTGCCTACCAGTTTCTTGCGGGCCAGCTCATGGCCGGCGCTTATCAACGCATGATCGATATTTTCTGATGGCCCAGCTCGAAGAGAAAAAGGCGAGGGAAGAGGTGGCTAAGGGAACACTGCGTCCCGTCTACTTTTGTTGGGGTGAGGACCAGTTTCGAGCAGCGGATTTCTTGGGTGCTTTGCGGGCGCGGTTTTCTGAGGTTGAGGTTCATCATGGCGATGAATTAGATCCTTCCGCGCTGGTAGATTCCCTCAAGAGTCTTTCCCTCTGGCAGCGAGAGCGGAAGCTGGTGTTGGTTCGCTCTGCCGATCTGATTTCTGCAAAAAAGTGGGAACAATTGGCTGCCATCTACTCCGAGCCCGATGAGGAAAACGTGGTGGTATTCCTTTCGGTAAAAGCCGATGCGCGGACGCGTCACGTTCAAGCCATGGGGAAGAGCCCCCGAGTGGGAGTGATTAAATTTGAATCACTGAAAGAAGGCGAAATCGGGCAGTGGGTCACTTATTTTGCCAAGAAATCAGGAAAGGAAATCAAAGCCGAGGCGCGCGCACTCGTGGTGGAGTGGTGTGGAACCTCCCTTTTCGACGTGGCGCAGACCGTTGAAAAGGCGGCGCTATTTGCCGGTGTCGCAGCGGCCATTTCGGAAGAGCATGTGAATGCGGTGGGTGTGAGATCGAAAGGGGAAAGTGTTTTCCCCCTGGTGGATTCCGTTCTGGGGGGAGACCTGAGATCAGCCCTCGATTTAATCGAGCGCTTGGTTCCCGGAGAAGAGCCCCTCCAGATCCTGGGTTTGCTCTCCAAGCAGTATCACTGGATGTTGCGAATTCTCGCTTTGCGGGCCGAGGGTCATTCGGAGGAGGAGATTTCTCAGCGTCTTCGAATGCACCCCATGCAGTTCCGCAAACTTTCCGCCGCGGCCAAGCGCTTCGGGGCCTGGCGGGTAGCTGGCTGCCTGGGGCATGTGGTGGGCGCGGACCTTACCCTGAAAAGCACACGGGAGCCTGCTCGGCAGGTTTTGGATCGGTTGGTGATGGACCTGTGTAGGGGCTAAAAAAAAACGGGATGGTTTTCACCACCCCGTTCTCTGTTTCAGAAAGATATCTTAGTAATTACGCGTTCAAGGCCTTATTTCTCGCCTGGAAAAGGCGAGAAACTTTGCGGGCCGCGCGGCGCTTCGGAATAGATCCGGAGTGGGCCGTCTTCGCTAACACAGAGGTAGCGTCGGCAATTGCCTTCAGCGAGCCCTTTGCGTCGGTCTTGATCGTTTCAAGGGCCTTCACGGCTGCGGTTTTCGCCGCAGAACGGTTGGCCTTGTTGATTTCACGACGCTTAGCGATTTGCCGTGCGCGTTTTTCTGCAGACTTAATATTTGCCATGACTGATTACTCCTCGTCGTCGAACTTCGAGGAGGCCCAAGGATCTTCCTCGTCCTGCTCTTCTTTTTCGCTCAGCTCTTCCCAGCTTTCCGTTTCAGACTCTTCCTCGTTGGCGGCTTCTTCGCCGAGTCCAGCTTGAGGGCGCGCCTTCTCAGCATAGGTCTCTTCCGCGCGGAAGATCGAAGCAGTGGCCACAGCGGCAGCAGCAGCTTTCTTCAGCTTGGCAGCTTTCGGAGCAGCTTTCTTCGCAGCCTTTTTTGGGGCAGCTTTCTTGGTCGCTTTTTTAGCGGTTTTCTTCGCGGCCTTTTTCGGGGCAGCTTTCTTGGTCGCTTTTTTAGCGGTTTTCTTCGCGGCTTTTTTTGCCGTCTTCTTGGTGGTTTTCGCTTTCTTGGCGGTCTTTTTCTTCTTAGTCATGACATCTCCTGAAACAAAAAACATTGGGGGTGGAACCAGCCACCCTAACCAGAGCGGTTTACATCGGAATAGCCCGAACGGCAAGAAATCGCTAGTGTTTCAGCTTGGGGAGGTCTTCTGCAAAGGTGGAGTCCGACCCCGATACGTCTACCCTGGAAAAAGGGTCTTCCCAGTTCTCGCTCACGAGGGGGTCCGTTGAGCCGCGTCCACCTGCCCTGAGGGAGGAAAAGCTCACAAATCGCACAGAATAGCCGCTCCGTCCGATATCGGGGGCTCGTTCGCCCTGAGAGTCGGTGTCGGCGGTAGATTTCCTGTTATTCCAGGAGGTTAGCTGACTTTTTGTAGCCGTTGGGAGGGCGGTAACGGTAAATTTGGATCCTACTTGTTCAGCATAGGCCCGAAGATTGGGGTCGTCGCGCAGGAGGGGGTCAGGGATGGGGTGGTTTCGGTCGAAGTAGTTGGTTTGGAGGAAGCCGAGCAGCTCGGCAAAGGATTCTTCGGAAAAGAGGTGCTTATTCAGAGTCATAAACCTGTCATCGCCCTCGATGGTGTCGTTAAACGTTCCTGAGAGCATTTCCTGCACCCGATTTCGGATGAAGGTGATGCTATTATCGGTCGCCCCCGCGGGGATAGCAGACGCTTCCAGAAGAAATTTGTTCTCCAGCGCCGGATTTCCATAGCTGGGGTTCTTCGGGAACTGACTCAGGTCGTTGCCTGTGTCGTCGATATAGTTGGCGGGAGGCGTGTAGAAGCCGATTTCCCAGGGCGCATAGGCTCCGGCGAGGCGATAACCCTTCGATCTTCCTAAAACGAAAGAGGCGGTCCAGAGGTATTGCAAATGGTCGCGGGCCGTAAAGCCGGTGGCGGCCACATCTGTGTCTGTGGCGGCCACGAGGAGATTGGGAAAAACCTGAGAGAGGGTTGTGATGGGGTCGTTTCTAACTAGCGCGCCAGGGACTACCATCAAGCGCCGCGGGTCGCGGTTCAGGTCCGGACCGATTCTGCTTCCGAAGGGTTTGGCTGCGGAGTAGGCCGAAATGGAAATCGTTCCCCCTCGGGCAGGGAAAGGCGAAAACAACAGACGGGCATCCGCCTTCAGTTTTACGGCGTAGTAGGTGGGCACCGCCGGATCTTTGGCGACTCCGAAGAGAAAGCTTTGCACGTTTCGTGCTTCGCGGTGTTGTTCGCAACTACCGCCCGCCGGCGCATTTCCCACAAAGAGCGCGTTCGCAATAGTGATGGCATGGGTAATGTCGTTGAATCGGGTGAGGACCGAGGGGTTCTTGAGCTTGGTGTTTTGGGGAAAGGGTGAGGAATTGGGGATCAGCTCCACCATTTCCACGTTAGAGAAGATACCGTTATCGGCGCCTACCTCAGGAAGGTTATTTTTCGCGCTCAGATACGCTTGAATGGGGCGTTCAAAATAATCGGTACGATTGGGATCCTTGATCGAGTCGATCGTGGCCGCCGTAATACTAGAACCGAGCCCCTCATTGGCGAGGTTCAAGTTCAGGGAGTCTTCCAGGCGGTCGATGCGTGCGCGCAGCAGGGCCAATCGAGGCAGAATTCCCAATCCGTCGATGCCTCCCACGTCGAAGGGGTAGTCGCGCTCATTCGGGTTCAGCGCTCCGAAGCTGAGTTGATCGACCGTGGGTTTGAGACTGAAAAGCCACCAGGCTACGATCTGTCGATTGAAACTAGTGCGCATTTCGCAGTCATTGGTTTTACGCCCGATGATGATGTTAGTGGCGCTGATCACTTCCGCGATGATCGGATCGGCTACACCGAAAGAGCCGCCGCCTTGAAACTGAGGTACTCCGGCTACTGCCTTTTTCTGGCAGTAGTTGTTTTCTGGCGCGTAGACCATGCACATCGTGGGGATGTAAAATTCATCCTGATTTTCATTGTCTGCTGGGGAGTTCCGTGGATCCCAGATGGCGAAGTTGAAGCGAGGGTGCCCCTGATAACAACGGCTATCGACACTTTGTCCTACTGGTTCTTGCGGAAAGCAGGATAGGGCTTGGCTCCCCTTCACGGCGAAAAGATAGGAAAACTCTTTTACGGCACGACGGATCTCGTAGTTGAGATAGGCCACGCTGGTGAGCTGGCGGGCTTGTACGGCAGCTCCCGCATAGGCGGCCGCATCCGCCGCATTCTGCAGGTTGATCTTCGCGTGCACGAGCATGCCAACGTTCACCGTGAAGGCGAAGAGCATGATCAGCGAAGATATAAACAGCGCCATGAAGATCGAAGTCTGACCTCGCTGGCATCGCCGAAACGTCATGGGGAAATTCTATTTCATAGCGCGGCTGGGTCAAAGACTCTCTCGAGCGATACTTCGGGGCTTTCCGGAGGAAAATTCACGACCGCCACCGGTCCCTGTTCGTTTCGAACCAGTGCATAGCCACGAGAGCCCGTCCAAAGAGCCTTCAAGGCCGGGCAAGCGGCAGGATGGCCGCGCCTGACCTTCTCCGTTAAGTCGGGGTTTGAGTGGATTTGGGGCAGATGGCGGAGAGCATCTTCGATCGAAACAAGCGGGAGTAGTGGGGCTTCCAGTGCGGCGTCCAAGGAAAGTGCCTCTGTGACGCGGAATTGATTGGATTCCAGTCGCCGTAGCTCCGCGAGATGGGCTACGCCTCCGGCGGCCCGTGCCCAATCACGAGCCAGGCTTCGGATGTAGGTGCCTCCGCCGCAGCTCACACGGAACCGGAAGCTGGACGGCGTGGCAGCGAGGATCTCTAACGAGTGGATTTCGACCTGACGGGGTGCGGGTTCTAGCGTTTCCCCGCGCCGGGCTCGCTCGTAAAACGGAACGCCGTCCTTTTTTAGGGCGGAGAATCTCGGTGGTATTTGGCTGATGCTGCCTAGAAAACGAGACAGCGTGGCTCTTAGTTCTTGCGATGAAATCGCAGGAGAGTCGTTGGGCGACAGGCGCTGACCCGTGCGGTCTTCCGTGTCGGTTTCAAAGAGGGTGCAGGCTTCAGCCTCGTAGACCTTTCCGCCTTCCAACAGGAAGCGGGCAATCTTGGTTCCCTCGCCGACCAGGAGAACTAGCAGCCCGGACGCAAATGGGTCTAGGGTTCCGCCGTGTCCGATCTTGTCGATTCCATGTTTTTTTCGGACCTTGGCCACTACAGCTGCCGAGGAAATTCCCGCAGGCTTGTCGATGAGGAGTAGCCCGGATTTCCGTGGGTTCATTCGTCTTCGTCGGACTCGGGCTTTTGAGGATCGCCGCGTCCGTCGATCTTTCGGAACGCGAGATCGATCTCTGCCGCTCGATCGAATCCGCGATCAAACTTAAACCGGAGACGAGGCAAGACCTTCACAGGAATCCGCTTCACCAAAAGTTTGTGGATATATCCGGCCGATGCGTTGAGGGCAGAAAGGGCATCTTGCACATCTTTCTGCTTCTCATCCTTGCCCATAAAGGCCACCCACACGAGACAGTCACGATGGTCCTGTGAAAGTTGCACTTCGGAAATGGTAATGAACCCTACCGCTTCGATCCGGGGATCGTGAATTTCCCGGCGAGTGATGTCGGCCAATTCTACTCGAATGGCCGATGCCACCTGGCGTGTTCTGCGGCTCATTGCCTGCATATGGACTCCTTAGAGCGTTTGCTTCACGAGTTCCACGTGGAAGGCTTCAATCACGTCGCCTGGCAGATAGTCATCGAAGCTTTCCACTCCGATACCGCACTCCTGGCCCTTGATTGTTTCGGAAGCATCGTCTTTGAATCGCTTGAGCGAAACAACCTTGCCTTCAAACAACACGTCCTTGCCGCGCTTCACCTTGGCGAAAGCGTTACGTGCGATCTTGCCGTCGGTGACCATCGAGCCGGCCACTGTTCCGAGTTTCGAAACGGTGAACACCTGCTTAACTTCCGCGCGACCCAAGTAGTTTTCCTTACGGATCGGCTCAAGAAGGCTTTCCATGGCTTCTTTCACGCCATCGAGAAGTTCATAGATGATCGAGTAGTGACGGATGTCTATTTGTTCGCGCTTTCCTGTGTCGCGAGCCTTGGAGTCGGGCTTTGCGTTGAAGCCAAGGATAATTGCGTTGGCGGCTTTGGCCAGCAACACATCGTTTTCGGTGATGATGCCGACTCCGCACTGGATCACTTTCGCCTTCACCTTGTCGCTATCGATTTTCTCGATCGACTCTTTAATGGCCTCGGCCGAGCCGTACACATCGGCTTTCACCAAGAGATTGAGGGTCTTCACGGTGGTGGAGGGGATCTTGGCCATCAGATCATCGAGAGTCATTGGCTTGGGCGCCAGGTCCGCAGCCTTCTGCTCTAGAATCTTTTTGCGACGATTCTCCGCCACTTCCTTTGCGGTCGACTCATCCTTGGTCACGTGAAACTGATCTCCGGCCGCGGGCACCTCGTTGAGGCCGATGATTTCCACGGGATATCCGGGAAGCACCTCTTTTACCTGCTGGCCACGATCGTTCATCATGGCGCGCACTCGGCCCCAGGCCGTACCCACCACCACAGAATCGCCTGATCTCAGCGTTCCATGGCGTACAAGAACGTCGGTTACCACGCCTCGACCCTTTTCCATGCGGGCTTCGAGCACTACGCCTTCGGCGGTGCGATTCGGATTTGCCTTCAATTCGAGCACTTCGGCCTGAACGCTGATGGTTGCCAACAGGTCGCTAATGCCGGTTTTTTTGATGGCGCTCACGGGAACGAGAGGAACCTCTCCGCCCCATTCTTCCACGAGCAGATTGTGTTGAGAGAGATCCTTTTTAATCTTCTCAAGGTTGGCTGAGGGCTTGTCGATCTTGTTGGCAGCAACCACGATCGGTACTTTAGCGGCAGTGGCATGCTGAATCGCTTCAATGGTCTGCGGCATAATACTGTCATCGGCCGCCACTACGAGCACCACGATGTCGGTAACGTTTGCACCGCGAGCGCGCATATTGGCGAAAGCGGCGTGACCGGGGGTATCCAAGAACGTGATCGGTTTTCCATCTACGGTGACCGAGTAAGCACCGATGTGCTGGGTAATTCCTCCGGCTTCGCCTTCCGCGACTTTTTCGTTGCGAATCGAATCGAGGAGGGAAGTCTTTCCGTGGTCAACGTGGCCCATGACCGTCACGATCGGAGGACGAGGCTTGAGACTGTCGGTGGAGTCTTCCACTAAGAGAGCGTCTTTTTCTTGGAAGGCTACGTTTTCTACCTCGAAGCCGAATTCACCGGCGATTACTGCCGCTGTGTCGAAGTCGATGGTTTGGTTGGTTCCAGCCATCACGCCCAGAGCCATGAGCTTCTGAATGATGGTGTTGACCTTTTCTCCCATGCGCTGGGCGAATTCGCTGACGATGACTTTTTCTTCAATTCGGATCTTCCGCTTGTGGGCAGCGGGAGTGGTGATCTCCGTTTTTTTCACCATTTTACCAGGGGTCAGCTTTCGCTTCTTGGGCTGGAACACGAGTTCCCGTTTACGGAAATCGCTGATCCTCACATCCTCAATCTGTTTCGCCGTGGCGGTGCCACCTTTTTTGCGACCTTCCTCTTCCTTCACCACGGAGGTGTAGGGCTGGAACATATCGGTTTCAGGGCTGGCTGGGGCGCCAGGAGCGCGGGGAGCAAAGGGCTTGCGTGCGCCGGGCGTGGTAGTGCCCGGGGCGGGGGCTCCCGGAGTGCGGTAGGTGGGGCGTCCAGCCTGCTGTTCCTGACGGAGGCGCGCCTGTTCTTCCGGCGTTGCCTGCTTCACGATTTTGAGGCGACGGCCCACGAACTCGTCCATCAGCTCGTCTTTTTCAACAACACGAGCGCCGGGCGTGCGGAATATAACTTTGGTACCTAGTCCAGAAACTTTTGGATCCAGCGGATCCGGCTCGGGAACGCGGACAACCTCAACTGGTGTGTGTTCGGAAACATCCGCGGACGCCATTTCTTGTGGCGCGGAAGTTTCGTAGAAGGTTTCAGTCTGTTCCACTGCTTCGTGGCGCTCATCGGCGAATTGCTGGGTCTCTTGATGAGTGTGTCCAGGAGCAACGCCTTCGTCCTCGGCGCCTTCGGCGCCGGTGCGGCGCTTAATCACCCGACGCTTTGATCCGTCAGGCGATGCTTCGGAAGACGGTGCGGCCGGCGTAGCGGCGCGAACAACCTTCTTCTTAGGAGCCGCAGGAGCGGGCTCGTCAGTTTTAACTGTAGCAGGGGGCTCGGCCTCTTTCTTGGCCGCCACTTTTTTAGTGGCGGTAGCGCCGGTCGCTTTCGCGGCAGCACCGGCAGAGCGCTTTACGGCGGTCTTCGGCTTGGAGGTGGCCGATGCCGCTTCCTTTTCTTTTCGGAGTGCATCGCGGAATAGCTGCACCTGCTCAGCCGCCAGGCTGCTCATGTGGCTCTTTACCTCGATACCGTTCTGCTTAAGCTTGTCGAGAAGGGCGAGGGGCTCAAATCCGAGCTCTTTCGCCAGTTCGTAAACCTTCAACTCTTGGCCTTGTTCCGTCATCTATCGTTACCTCTCATGGTGATGGGTTCCGAAGAATCAGAACATCAACCGTTCTCCCCGGTGTCAGAAGCTGAACTCGCAGTGGCCATCGCGGGTGCGGGGGCTGGTACGGGCTCAGGAAGTCTGCCGGAGGCAGCTTCGATTCCAATTTTTTGCACAGTGACTTCAGCCTTCCGCTTCAGCTCGGTGGCAGCCCCTTCGTTGTCGAAGCCCGGGATGCGAGCCAAGGTTTCCACAGGTTGCTTGGAAAGGTCCAGCACGTTCAGGAAGCCACACTGATAAATCGACTGGGCCAAAGTATCATTGAGGCCTTCGATGTTCTTGAGGTTGGCGATAGCAGCCTTGGTGCGGGTCTCGAGCTTGCTCTTCGAGAGAATGTCGACCTTCCAACCAACAAGCTGAGAGGCGAGGCGAACGTTTTGTCCCTTACGGCCGATAGCCAGGGAGAGTTGGTCGTCTTCCACCACGATTTCCAGGGTGTGGGTAGCAGGAATCACACGCACCATGGAGATCTCCGCCGGGGCGAGTGCGCTGCGGATGAATACCGTTACGTCCTCGTTCCAGGGAATAATATCGATCTTCTCGCCACGGAGTTCTTGCACCACGTTTTGCACACGAATTCCGCGCATGCCCACGCAGGCGCCCACTGGATCCACGTCGCGGTCGTTGGAGTAGACGGCGATTTTTGCGCGCTCCCCTGGCTCACGGACGCAGAGACGGATTTCCACTACGGCCTCGGAGACCTCCGGCACTTCCATCTCGAAGAGCTTGATCAGGTACTGGGGCGAAGTGCGGGACAGCACGAGTTGCGGGCCGCGGGTGCTTTCGCCGACTTCCTGAAGGAGAGCCTGTACTCGGTCGCCCGGCTTGTAGCTCTCGGTAGGAATGATTCCGCTGCGGGGAAGCACGGCTTCCGTGCGACCCAGGTCCACCATCAGGTTTCCGCGCTCCAAGCGGCGGGCGATTCCGCTGATGATCTGGCCCTTACGGCCGATGAACTCTTTGTAGATGATGTCGCGTTCCGCATCGCGAACCTTCTGAAGGATAATCTGACGGGCCGTTTGGGCGTCGATACGGCCGAAGGTCACGCCTTCCATGCGAATACCGAGTTCGTCGCCGAGCTTTGCTTCTTCGTCGAGCTTGCGGGCCTCTTCCAGCGCGATCTCGCGATCGTCGTCGGCGATTTTGTCGTCGTTCTCTACGACCTTCTTAAATTGAAAAATCTCCACTTCGCCGAGTTCTTCGTTCCAGTGGGCTTCAAGTTCAGCGGTCGGGCCCAGTTTCTTTCGGGCGGCCATCAGCATCGCCTGTTCGAGGGCTTCAATCACAACTTCGCGGCCAATGCCGCGGTCCTTGCCGAGAGCGTCGATCACACGGGTGAGTTCGGTAAATGCCATAAGCGTCACTTCCTCTTCTTCTTTTTCGGTTCCAGTTCGTCCGCCAGTTGAGCCGCCACGTCCAGGTTTGCCTTTGAAATCAGGTCCATCGGTACGCGGAAAGCCTCTCCGTCGGCTTCAATTTCCACGGCGCCATCTCGGAATCCCAAAATCGCGCCAAAAAAATTCTTCTGCTTCTCGTGGTGTCGGAAGTAGCGGTCGTTTTGCATTTCTTCCGCCTTCAGGGGGCGAAAGGTGTGCAGCCGCACGCGGCTTCCTCGGAATCTCTCGAAATCAGCGGGCCGTTTCAACGGGCGGTCCACTCCAGGGCTGGACACTTCGAGTGTGAAACCCTGAGGCAACACCTGATCGAATTCGGCGCCTTCCAGCACCGGATCCAGCCCTCGGTCCACGGCAGCGCAGTCCTCAAACGTAATCGGTGCGCCGTCGGGTCGTTCGATGAAAAGCCTAAGCACCGGAGCTCCCGCCGGACTTTGGGACTGGTATTCCAGATCCAATAAGTCGAAACCCAGGTTCTTCACCTGAGGAGCGAGCAACATTTCGATGCGGCCCACCAGCGAGCTGGCGGAGTTTTTGGCTTCCAAATCCATACCTTACGAATCGAGAGCATCGATCTCAGGGGCCGCCAACTGTTGAACTACGGGCAAAAAAAATGGGCCCCTGAAATGGCCCTCGGTCGAGAAGCTTTGGTGGGGTGATAACACTCTGGGGGGAGGGAGGCAAGGAAAACGGGTCTAAAACACCGATTCCGGGTAGGGGTTCCGTTTGACCAATGATCCAGAACCCCTCACAATAAAAGAAGAAAGTGCCACTCCAAGGATCGGAGGGGCGTATGGCCAAGGTGGGCTACTTGAGAACTATCTTTCTCGTTCTGATCGCGGGAATTTTGGTCGGCTGTTACGGCGGCGGGCCGTCGCGTTTCAACAATCGCTTCGGAATTACTACCAATTACACCGAGTGTCGGCTGGCGGCCGATCAGGGCACGGGAAGTCTTTACGGAAGCTGGGGCTCTGTTCCGGTTCCGATCGTGATCGATAAGGACTTTTACATCACCGACGGCGGGCGGGTGGTCACGCAGATCAAAAGCGCGGTGGAGACCTGGAACGCCTGGTATCGCTTGAAGGGCGGACGAGAGCTGCTGCGGGTCGTTGACGACGGAACGGGCGTTACCGGCGGAAGAGACATTCCGAGCGGAGCAGTGTCGAGTTGTTCGATGGCGGCTTACACGTCGCTGGTTACCGACGCCGTCGGAATTTGGAAAATTCGAGGCTACGGTGACGGGATCAACCGTCGTGAAAGTTGCGGCACGCAGGAGAAACTCCTTATCGACGGCATTCAGGGCGTGACCGACTGGATCGTGACCAGCGGGCGAATTTCCGGTGCCGCCGTTCTATTGAACTTCGACGCCTGGAACGTGCCCGGGCGGGACTCGGTGGACATGGAGAGCCTGGTTCTTCACGAGCTCGGTCATGTGGTGGGACTTCTTCATAGCTGCAATCCGGGGACGGGGACCGACATCACCGGAGCCGCGTCCTGTGCCTCGGCTCCGATTGAGTATGAGGAAGCAGTGATGTATCCGGCCCTCGACGTGGGGCAAATCCGGCGATTTCTCATGCCGAACGACTACGCCCGAATCAACTGCTTGTATTGATCATTCCTTGATTAGGCCGGCTTTTCGAAGCAACGCGTGGGCTTTGGGGTTCATGTAAACCACTGGGATGAAGTTGCTCACATTGGCGAGAATTCGCATGATCGAGTTCTCCCGGTCTACGAGGAGCGCCACGTTCCCTTGCCGATCCATGACCTTCACGGGATCTCGTTCTTGGAGGAGATTGTCGCCGTTGCGTTTTTTGACGATGTCGGACACGGGCTTCGAAAATACGATGTCGCTTTTGGGAATATCGTGGAGGATCCACTCGGTACCGTCGCCGTGTTCCTGGATCGTGGCTTCCCAAAGCGCGACCGTTTCGTTGATCTTTTTCACGAGGGATTCTCGCTTGCGGATGCCTTCCTCGTCGCGGCCGAGAAGCTTGTGCTCGAACGGAGGCATCTGCACTTCGATTGGGCTCTTTCGGAACAGAAGCATCTCCATCATTTCGCGAATTTTCGGGCTCTTCACCTCGCCGGACAGATGCGTTTGGTGCACGAGGTTCATGAAGTAAAAGTCGTTGAACCCGAAGAAGCGATCGGGCTCCTTCTCCACCATTCCGAGCAAATCCTGGAACTGGTAGATCAGTTTTTTCTCAAGAAAATGCTTGGTTATTGTTTCCGCGAGAATGTCGTACTTGGCGCCGCCGGAGTTTCGAATCACCTGTGAGTACCAGCCGAACCTTGCGATGAGAAAGTCCTCGACGGTGTGCAGAGCATTTTCTTTGATGGCGAGCCCTGGGCGTCCGTCGCCGGTGTCGAAGGTCGTAAGATGGTAAAGAATAAACTCTCGGTCGAACTGCCCGTACTTGAGGCCGGTGTAATGGGCGTCGCGCATGAGGTAGTCCATGCGGTCGCAGTCCACGTCGGAGTGGAGAATCTGATTGCCGAGTACGTCGTGGGTATCGCCTTTAACGTAGTGGGAAAGCTCTACCGGGTCGATGCCCGCCTCTTCGAGAATTTGCGTAATGCCGCGGTCGTAGTTGGTGTTTTTGAGAATATACGCGCCGAGGTGCTCATGATTGTTGGGGAGAGGCTTTCCCCGGTCCGCTGCTTTGAAGGAGCTGTCGCCGTGCTCGATGTAGGCGCCTTCGCAGGTGTGGGAGAACGGGAAGGTGCCGATGTCGTGGAGCAATGCCGCGAGACGCATTTTTTTATGGAAAAGCGACTCCTTGTCTTGAGCGCGAACGTCGTGGAGCTGCTCGTCGGGAACGGCTCGGCCAATGGCGCGGACGATCTGGTCGGCCATGTGCATGACGCCGAGGGCATGGGCGAAGCGATTATGTTCGGCGCCGGGGAAAATGTAGTTGGAGAACCCCAGCTGCTTGATCCAGCGGAGGCGCTGGTAAAACGGGGTGTGGATGATGCGGTACTCAATCTCGGTGAGCCGGATGAAGCCGTATAAAGGATCGTAAACTATGCGTCCGCTTTTCATCATTTGAACAAGGCCCTGGTCCCGAAAGACGGGGTTCCCTTCAGTATATCCCGAATCCCGAAAATTCAGCGGGGTTTCGCCTTCTGTTGACGGTTAAAAGCGTGTATTCAAACGGAACCCTGTGCTCATTTATGCGGAGGTTCCTTTGAAGGGTTTAATCCGGTTCTTCTTCACCCAGCACCTCTTTGGAAACATGCTCTATTTCCTGCTCCTTCTTGTGGGGCTGTGGTCGGTGTTCACGATTCGGAAGGACCTTTTTCCCAAAGTGGATTTCGACACCACGCTGGTGATCGCGGCACTTCCCGGGGCCTCTCCGGAGCAGGTGGAGCGCCTTTTGATCAATCCCATCGAGCAGGCGGTTCGCGAAGTGGACGGCCTAAAGAAGGTGATCTCCAATGCCACCGAGGGACGTGCGGTGGTGACGATTCAGCTCGACCCGGACGCCCGTGATCCGGACAAAACCAACACGGATTTGCAGCGGGCGATTGATCGTATCGAGGATTACCCGGAGGAGGCCGAACGCCCGGTGGTGAAGGCGCTCGAGTCGGGGCAGACACCCGTGGTGGAGCTGACCGTAGCCTCCGACAAAGTAGACCCACTGACAGTGAGGGATGTGGCCAAAAAGGTCGCCGACGATCTCGCCTTCGTGCCAGGGGTGGCGTCGGTGACGAAGAACGTATGGCAGAAGAAGGAACTCATGGTGAGCGTGAAGGAAGATAAGCTTCGCTCTCATGACGTTTCCCTGTCGCAGGTGATCGCCGCGCTTCGATCCCAGAACGTGCAGCTTCCGGGCGGGGATATTCTTCTCCCCAACGGGCGGGAAAAAACCGTGAAAACCGACGGCGAGCTCGTGGATCCGGAGGCCGTGCGCCGCACGGTGATCCGCTCGAATTCGTCGGGTTATGGGGTGCGCGTAGGTGACGTGGCTGACGTGTCCCTTGGCTTGGAAAAGCCGAGCGTGCTGTATCGCACCAACGGAGAGAGATCGTTCAGCCTGGTGATCATCAAGAAAGAGAACGCCGACGCACTGAAGGTCGTTGAGGCCGTGAAGAAACGGATGGATGAGCTGAAGCCGAAGGTTCCTCCCGGCGTTGACTTCCGTTTGGTGAATAAGTTTACCGATTACCTCGAGAACAGAATTTCCATTTTGGGCGGAAACTTGGCCGCGGGAATTTTCCTGATTTTGCTGGTTCTCAAGTTTTTCTTCCCGGTTCGGGTGGCCGTGGTGGTCGCTGGAGGCGTGGTGTTCGCGATGATGGCGTCGATCGCGACCATCGGGTGGCTCGGGCTCTCCATCAACCTCATCAGCTTGATCGGCTTGATCATCGTGTGCGGGATGCTCGTGGACGACGCCATCGTGGTGGTGGAAAACATCTACCGGAGGGTGGAGGGCGGCGAGCCAGTGGAGGAGGCTATTCTCAACGGGACCGCGGAAATGGTGGCGCCGGTTTTAGCCTCGGTGCTCACCACGGTGATGGCGTTTGCGCCCATGCTCTTCATGACGGGGATTTTCGGAAAGTTTATTTTTCAGATCCCCGTGATGGTGATCCTGCCTTTGGCCTACTCCGTTTTTGAGGCGTTCACAATCGCACCCGGACACATGCTTTCCTTCGTGGGCGCGAGGGGAATTCAACAGCTGGCGGATGAAGAGAGGAAAGAGCATTGGTATGACCGGCTGAAGGCCCGTTACATCGGTTGGATCGCCTGGACCCTTGATCACAAGAAGGTCACGATCGGCGCCTTTGTGGCGGTTCTGGTTGTGTCGGGCGGCGTGGCGTCGCGGATGAAGTTCATTCTCTTCCCGCCTGACGGAATTTACTCCTTCTTCGTGCGCATCGACGGTGAACCCGGCGCCTCGCTTCAGGAAATGGAGGCGTTCGTGAAGCAGGTGGAGCCGTATATTGCGAAGCTGCCCAAAGAGGAGCTCCAGGATTTCACCGCTCAGATCGGGCTACAGCAGAACGATCCGAACGATCCGCTGACGAAGCGCGCGTCGCACTACGCCCAGATCCGCGTGAATCTCACGCCCGAGGCGAAGCGGAAGCGCTCGGTAAACGAGATTGTGACCGAACTGCGGGACGGCACGCCGAAGCCGCAGGGGGCGCAGAAGATCGTCTTCGAGGTGGCGAAAGGTGGTCCGCCGCAAGGGCGTCCGGTTTCACTCAATATCTACGGCGAGGATTTTGCCGTGCTGAAGAAGGTGGCCGTTCGGGTGAAGGAGGAGCTGGCGAAGGTGACCGGAGTTCAGGATATCGAAGATTCCGAGGTGGCAGGAAAGGTCGAGGTACGAATTGTGCCCGACGCGGTGAAGGCCGCAGCCGTAGGCCTCACGGTGGGCGAGATCGCCCAGACCGTGAGAGCCGCATTTGCCGGGATCGTGGCCACGAGCTCCCGCACGCTGGATGAAGAGATCGATATACGGGTGCAAGTGAAGGAACGCCGTGCGGAGTCGGAGAATCAGCTCGGACAGATTCATATCGGAAACAGCCGAGGCCAGTTGATTCCGCTCGATCGTATCGCGAGCTTTGAGGAGCAGGCCTCTCGGCTCCTGATTCAGCATGAAAAGTTCAAACGGAAGATGAACGTCAGCGCTCAAGTGGATTTGGAAAAGTCCACGGCGATCAAGGCGAACGGAGCGTTCCGTAAGGTGGTGCCAGAGATCGAGAAGGATTTTCCCGACTACAAGATCGAGTTCGGGGGCGAAGACGCGGACACGAAAGAAAGCATGGCTTCGCTGGCGCGCGCCTTTGCCGTGGCAGCGCTCACGATTTTCGCCATTCTCGTGATCACGTTCAAAAGTTTTCTGCAGCCCTTCTTGGTGATGGTCTCGATTCCGATGGGATTCACCGGCGTGGTCTGGGCTCTCACAATTCACGGCCGCCCGTTGAGTTTTATGGCCATGTTGGGAATGATCGCGTTGGCGGGAGTGATCGTGAACAATGCGATCGTGTATCTCGACTTTTTCAACACGATGAGGAGAGAAGGACTGTCGCCCCAGGAAGCCGCCTTGAAGGCCGCGGGAGTGCGCCTTCGCCCGATTATCCTTACCTCGGTAACTACGATTCTCGGACTGATGCCAACCGCCTACGGTATCGGTGGTTACGACGGGTTCGTGGCGCAGATCTGCCTGGCGCTGGGATGGGGCCTTACGATCGGGTCCCTGCTCACAGCTTTCGTTTTTCCCACGTTAGTTGTTCTTCTTGAGGGATTCTCGGCGTTTACGGACCGTTGGGCGAAGCGCCTGGGCGTTGAGCCGATTCTGCGGGTCATCAAGGGTCATTGACGCACGGCAATATTCGGGATACGTCCGGCTCCAAGAACGCTTTGGAGGGATTTATGACGAAACTCGCGTGGATTTTTGTTTTGGCGGCTACGAGTGCTTCGGCGGCCGGTGAAAACACCGCCTTTAAATGTGAAACCACTCAGGTGATCGATCGGGGCAATCGCCCGACCAAGATCGAGTTCTCAGTGAAAAACCTGCTGAAGGGAAAGATCGGCTATTCGTCGAGCTACGACGACGACGGACGCGCCACTCGCGAAGAGTACGGAATGCCCGTAAAGCACGTGCCGAAACACTCGGTGCTGATGCTCAATGAAAACTACGGAATCACGCGCACCGCAAAGGGCGATCTCGAGCTCACAAGCGACGGCGACGGCTGCCAGTGGACCACCGTGGTGCTCTACAAGGATGCCGGGTTCAAGGCGGGATTCGCCCGAGTGAAGGGCAGCAGCGGCTGCGGAGCCGGCGACTACTACAGCACGCTGAAGTGCCAGGTAAAGTAACGCTACTTCTTCAACGGGTCGTTGAGCTTCTGGAAGAGGCCTTCGACCTCGGCCGCGCTCATCGTGACGCTTTGTTTTTCACCGTACTTGCGCACGCTGAACGTGCCCGCCTGCATCTCGCGATCCCCTACGGCTAACATGTAGGGGATTTTTTGCGTCTGGGCGTCGCGGGTTTTGGCGCCCATCGAGGCGTTCGAGTCGTCCACTTCCACACGAAGTCCGTGGGCCTTGAGGCGATCCGCGAAGTTTTTGCAAAACGCCACGTGCCCATCGTTGATCGGCACGAGGCGAGCCTGAACCGGCGCCACCCAGAAGGGGAACGCGCCGGCGCAATGCTCGATGAGGATTCCGATGAAGCGCTCAAGAGAGCCCAGCACCGCCCGATGCACCATCACGGGACGCAGACGGTCATTGTTGGGGCCCACGTATTCCAGCCCCATCCTGTCGGGGAGCGAATAGTCGAGTTGAATCGTGGAGAGTTGGAAGTAGCGACCGAGGGCGTCCTTAATATTGAAGTCGATTTTGGGGCCGTAGAAGGCGCCGTCGCCCGCATTCACCTTAAAGGCGAGGTTGTTGTCGCGCAGGGCCTTTTCCACCATCGCTTCCGCCTTCTGCCACATCTCGTCGGTGCCCACACTTTGAGCGGGCCGCGTGGAGAAGTACACGAGCGGCTCCGGAAATCCGAACACGTCGTAAACCTCGCGAATCATCTGGATCACGGCGGACACCTCATCGCCCACCTGATCGTCGGTGCAGAAGATGTGGGCGTCGTCCTGGCAGAAGCTGCGCACACGCGTGAGACCGCCCGTTACACCGGAGCGTTCATAGCGGTGGAGGCGCCCGAAGTCGGCCATACGATAGGGAAGTTCCCGGTAGCTGTGTTGTTTGGTGGAGAAAATCAGCGCGTGGCACGGGCAGTTCATCGGCTTCACCGCCACGTCCCGCTCGTCCTGCTTGGAGAAATACATGTTTTCTCGGTAGTTGGCGTAGTGCCCGCTCTTGTGCCAGAGGTCCACGTCGAGCACCTGCGGGGTGATCACCTCGTGATAGCCGTATTTGTTGTAGAGCCGGCGCATGAGGTTCGCGAGCTGGTTGTAAACAACCGTGCCCTTGGCGTGGAAAAACGGCATGGCCGGGGCTTCCGGATGAAAGCTGAAAAGCTCCAGTTCCTTGCCGAGCTTACGGTGGTCGCGTTTCTTCGCCTCTTCCAGCAAATGAAGATGTTCTTCGATCTCTTTGTCGGTGTTGAAGCAAAGGCCGTAGATGCGCGTGAGCATCGGGTTCTTTTCGTTGCCCCGCCAGTAGGCGCCCGCCATGTGGGTAAGCTTGAACGCCTTCACTTCGCGAGCCGACGAAACGTGAGGGCCCGTGCACATGTCGGTGAAATTGCCTTCTTCGTAGATGCTTACCTTTTGCAGGTTCAGGTCGCTGATGATTTCGAGTTTGAAGTTCTGTCCCTGTTTTTCGAAAAAATCCACGGCTTCGGAGCGGGAGAGTACCTTGCGCGAGAAGGGCTTTCCCTCCTTGATGATCTTTTTCATTTCCGCTTCGATCTTAGGAAGAATCTCCTCCGTTACGTGCTCAGGAAAAAGAACGTCGTAATAAAATCCATGCTCGATGTGAGGGCCGACGCCGAACTGCGAGCCCGGATACAAACGAGTGATCGCGTGCGCCATAATGTGTGCGGCCGAGTGGCGCATCGTCTCCAAGGGAGAGAGTTGGGGGGTTTCCACTAATTCGGAGAGTTCTTTTTCCATAACGCACGAATCGTATCATGTGGCGCGATGGATATGGAGGCCGATCCTAATGGGGTGGAGGCAGTCTGTGGCGCGGCTCGGCAATTCCTTCCGGAAAACAGTTTGGAGCGACGAGTTTTGTATTGCATCCGCAAATTCCAGCTCCTCCCACTCACCCTGGTGAGACGAAAATACCGCGCCCCCCGGAGCTAAACATCGTTCCAGGGAACGAACCCAGCGGTGAGGGTCGCCCCAATGGTGTGGCAGTCCCCAAGCCAAGGCCGGGTGGGGGGACACGAAGGGAAAGAATGCCGTGACGAGAGGAAAGGTGTCAGGGGGTAGCCACTGAAAGAAGTCTTCCCTTAGGTAAGTGGAGTGCGGAATCTGGGCGGCTACTTGCTTGGCTACTTTACCCAAATAATGAGGGTCCGCATCAATCCCGGTGATAATAGGATTTTGGTTTAGAAAAAACTCATGGATCGCCCGGCCGCGGGAGAAGTCGTGGCATCCGGCATCGAGTATTCGTAGCGGATTCATGACCGGCCATAAGCTCTCGGGAACTGCTTGAAGCATCTCATGAGTAGAGTGGTGTTTTTCCGATGGGCGTTCGGGGAAGTTCGGTCCGTCCCAAGGCAAACGAGTTCTCCCCGCATGGCGAAGAGTATTCAGATGGGAGCGAGTTAAGTCCCATAGGTTCAGTGAAAATCCGCGAAATTCCCTCATGGAGAAGAGTGTAAACCGGACCGACAGGGGGTCCAAAAGATGATCAGTTTGGGTCCCGCCCGTCGGCGCAAGTGCATGAATTTACTAATGTAATCATGGCTTGGTGCTTGCAGTTTAGATGGAATGAAGAAAATTATCCCTCTTGTAATGACTTTCGCCCTGTCCCTGAATGTTTTCGCTCCGGCGTTTGCCGCCTCTGGCGAAGACTGGAAAGTGGTGGAGAAGACCAGCATTCAAGCCAAGGAAGACGGCAAGGTTGTGATTAAGGCGCGTCGGCTTAGGAACAGCGAAGGACGGGAGAAAATCGAATTTGATCGGTGTGACGCTGCTGGAGTTTGCACTCTCAGACACACGATCACTGCCGAGGATTTCAAGCGAATCGCCGACAAGGGCGAATTGTCGACGGGGCGAATTGCCGTTTTTGGGTTGATCTCTCTTTTTACGATGGGGTTCGGCGGCATGGCCATCATGGGCGGCGAGGCTGCCACCGACGCGGGTGTTTTTCTCCCGTCGCAGACCGCCGCTAAAATTCGAAGGCTCTATTTTTCCCTTCAACAGGGCGGCGAGTATGAGCTTTGGCGCTGGGAGGCCGAAAAATGGGGCGAGTTGATAGACGACGGATTTAAGCGCTACACCGAGCGCCCCGAGTCTCTGGCCGATGAGCAGGACCCGAGCGTGGATTCTTCCTCTCGCCAAGAGAAGCGTGCGCCCGCTGGGGCTGATGGTTCTTCGGATAGCGCCTTCCCCAAAAACCAATCTGCTGAATAAAATCCACGAGTTCCACACGGTGCCGGCGCTTTACAGCGCCCGGTTCCATCGGGTACTCATGGAGCCATGCATAAAACAGTTTCCGCCACCGTTCTTGAACTTTGCGCCATGCGGGCCGAGGGCCCTGCCCTGCGACTTCAAAACGAAGTGGGCGACGGATATCGGGCTCTCACGTGGGGTCAATACCGGGATCAATCGCTTCGATTCTCCAGTTTTCTCGCTTCAAAGGGCGTGGGCCCTGGCGATCGGGTGTTGATTGCTTCGGAAAACGGCCCTGAGTGGACGATTGCGGCCCTCGCCACCTTTAACCTTGGCGCAACCCTGGTGCCGGTGGCCTACGTGGCCACCGCGGCGGAAGTGCAGAACGTGGCGCGAGAAGCGAAACCAAAATTCGCGATTTACTCTGTGCGCGCCACCTCCACTCAAGAGCTCGTGAAAATCGGTGCCGGGCCTCACTTGGTTTGGGACCTCCAGCAGCCCGATCCGCTTGCGCTTTGGATCAACGGCCAGATTCCGGCGGAGATACGCATTGGTAATCCTGCCGACGATGCGGTTTTGATTTTCACAAGTGGAACAACGGGTACGCCCAAGGCTGTGCCCCTCACTCACGAAAATATTCTCGTGAATGCCGGTGATGTGCGGGATCTCGTGACCGTGACGGAAAAAGATCATCTGGTGGGGGTGTTGCCGCTTTCCCACATGTTTGAGTTTACTACCGGGTGGCTCGTGCCGATGTTGGCCGGCGCCCGAGTAACCTATGTGAAGAGCCTAAAAGCCGACGACTTGGTGAAGGCCCTGAAGGACTCGAGGGCAACGTTTCTGATCGCGGTGCCGCTGTTGTTTGAGATCATCTCCCGCGGGCTCCAAACCAAATTCGCGGCGCTTCCCAGGCCTGTGGGGAAGCTCTTCGGTGTTTTCATGAATCTGGTGAAGGCGTTTCCTGCGCTGGGAAAAGTACTCTTTTTTTTCGTGCATCGGGCATTCGGCGGGCGGGTTCGCTTTTTCGTTTCCGGCGGGTCCCGTTTGCAGCCGGAGACCTTCAGCTTTTTCGAGGGGCTGGGAATTCGAGTGCTGCAAGGCTACGGGCTAACCGAAACTTCACCGGTGCTTACGGCGCCTTCGCCAGAAGAGGCGGAGGCTGATTCAGTGGGGCGGGCGCTCCAACATGTGGAGATAGGGATTTTCAGTGAGAAAGGCGAGCGTCTTCCGTCTGGTGTGGAGGGCGAGATTTGGGCCAAAGGGCCAAGTGTGTTTCGCGGGTATTTGAATCCCGAACACAACAAAGGTGTTTTCCAAGATGGATGGTTTCGCACGGGCGATCTTGCGGTGATGGATTTTCGGGGTGTGATTCGGATCACGGGCCGGATGAAAGACATTATCGTCACTGCAGCCGGAAAGAATGTTTACCCGGAAGAAGTGGAAAGCGTTGTGTTGCAGACCGGAAAGTTTCTGGAGGCAACGGTCTTCGGCCTGAAAGAAGACGGCGGCGGCGAGCGGGTGGTTCTGGTGGTGGTGCCGGACCGTTCGAAATTCCCTGCTGGCCTTGGTGAGGCCGATCTCGCCAGGCAGGCCCAGCGCGTGGCGATGGAGTCGTGCCGGGCGTTAAGCGATTATAAAAATCCGCAGCGCGTGGAAGTTTGGTTCACGGAACTTCCCAAGACCATTACTCGGAAGGTGAAGAAACACGAGGTGAGAAAGCTGCTTATCGACGCAGAAGCGCGTGCCGGTGAAGCACGCTCGAAGAAAGCAGCAGGTGCGGGTCTTGATCTCAATGATAAACTCGAAAAGGCCGTGGCCGACGCGATTCAGGTGATTCGGCGCATTCCGATGGACCAGGTGCGCCTTTCCGATGCTTTGGTGCAAGACATCGGCCTCGACTCGCTCACGTTCGTGGAGTTGATCTGTAACGTGGAGAAGCGTTTTGACGCTCAAATCGAGCCGATTGAATTCGCGTCCGTAACGACCGTGGAGACGCTGGTGGAGGCGCTTCGCAAATCACTGGGAGCGGGACCGAAACAGGCCTCGCGTCCAGTGAAGTTCGTGGAGTTCTCCCCGCGCGACAACTTTAATCTCCTGCTCGCATTTCCTCGCCGTTTCCTTAACGTGTTTCTGCGTGCGGCCTTGAAAATCCACTACTCTTTGGATGTGGAAGGCAGGGAAAACATTCTCGAAGGCGGGCCCTTTGTGTTCACGCCTAATCACGCCAGTCACTTTGACACTCTGGCGATTATGGCCGCGATTCCTGGGCGCGACGTGCACCACACTTTTGCCGTAGCGGCGAAAGACTATTTTTTCAACAAAAGCTGGAAGGCCCTCGGTGCGCGACTTCTGATCAATGCACTTCCGTTTGATCGCCGGGCACGTATCGACGAAAGCATGCGTCTCTGCCGAGAGGTGCTCCAGGAGGGGGGGTCTCTCGTGATTTTTCCAGAGGGCACTCGTTCACCCACGGGGCAGATCCAGGAGTTCAGGCCCGGCGTGGGGCAGCTCTTGGCCGGTCAGAGTAAAGTGAAGGCGGTTCCTGTTTATATCGCGGGAGCCTGGGACATTCTCCCCAAGGGCGCACGAGCTCCGCGTTGGGGAGTTAAGCTTCGTGTGGTTTTTGGAAGGCCTGTGGATTTGTCTGACCTCCCAGCGACTCATGAAGGATGTCTCGAGACCGCACGACGGCTGGAGAAGGAAGTGCGTGCCATGGAAGGACGGCGGCGGTGAGCCGTTATTTCGTGACCTGTGCCCGCGGGTTGGAAGCGGTAACCGCTGCGGAAATTCTTTCGTTTGGCGCCACCAGGGCGGAACCGGTTCCCGGCGGGGTAGCGGTAGAGGGCTCGCAAGAGGTGATGTATCGAACCAACCTTTGGAGTCGAACCTCGAATCGAGTGCTGCAGGTTTTGCGCGCCTTTCCCGCTCGCACCCCAGATGATCTCTATCGGGGGTTCTATTCGTTTAAGTGGGAAACCTTTTTTCGAACAGCCAATACGTTTTCTGTGGAGTGCACCATCGGCGGGCGACCGAACCCGCAACTGAACCACTCTCATTACGCCAAGTTGCGAATTAAAGACGCCATCGTTGATCGCATGCGCGAAAAGAGCGGGGGGGCCAGGCCCGATGTGGACGTGGAAGATCCTGATCTTCCTGTGGTGGCTTATGTGCGCGACGGCGAGTGTACGATCAATCTCGATACTTCGGGTGGTAGCCTCCATGAACGGGGGTATCGCCTGGACGGAGCATTTGCTCCACTGAAGGAAACTCTAGCGGCAGGACTGATTGAGCTTTCCGGCTGGAACGGTAGAGAGCCGTTCTTCGATCCCATGTGCGGATCTGGAACTTTGCCGATCGAAGCGGGGCTTAAGGCAGGAAACGTGGCCCCGGGACTTCTAAGGCGGAGGTATCCATTTCAGCGCTGGCCAGACTTCCATAAGGAGCTCTGGGACAAACTCTGGAGCGAAGCGAAAGCTGCCCGCAATCCGGTTAGTGAGGGCCTCCTGTTTGGAGCCGACCGGGGAGGGCGAGCTCTGCTGGCGGCCCAAGAGAATGCGCGCTATGCAGGGTTTTCCCCTCGGGAAATTTTGTTCATGAAGCAGGAGTTTTCGGCGATCCAGAAGCCGACCTCGGAGCCCGGCGTGATCATTGTGAACCCTCCCTATGGCGAACGGCTCGGTGAGGTGGAGGATTTGGCTCCTCTCTATAAAGAGATGGGAGACCTCTTCAAACAGCGGTTTCAAGGCTGGCGCGCTTACGTATTCACCGGAAACCTGGAACTCGCCAAGCATGTGGGTCTGAAGGCTACGCGGCGAATTCCCTTGTTCAACGGCGCGCTGGAATGCCGCTTGCTCGAATACAAGTTGTATTAAAGATGCCCGTACCCGCTCCAGCGAAATCCGTTTTGGCCATCTTGCTGCTCACCGCTCTCTCTGGCGAAGGGATTTTGAGGGCCCGGGAGTTTTGGGTGGGTCGGCGTGTGCGAGCTATGCACGGAATTCCAGAGGGCGAATCCGTGAATCTTAAGCCGTTCGGTTGGGAGCTCATGTCTGCGGAGCAACTGCGCGTGTATTGGGGCAAGGCCTCTACCAAACTCGACAACATCTATGTCGACGATGCAGAGCTGGGATACGGTCTGCGACCGTATTTCGAGGGGGAGGCCGCGCTTTCGCATCGGGGGTCAACCGTCTATCGAGTGGAGTATCGAATTAATTCTCATGGCTTTAGAGACATCCCCACGCCCAAGGGAAATAGGGATTTGCTGCTGCTAGGAGATAGCTTCGTTTTCGGCGAAGGACTGGGCGTCGAGCAAACAGCAGCTCGTGCTTTGAAGCCAGTGAGAGGGCTTCGAACTCTTCCTCTTGGTGTACCTGGTTGGGCTACCAGCCATTGGCTGCGTTTTTTCGAATTGCAGCGAGAGGTGCCGCTATTTCAGGGAAGAAAAATTGCGGGGGCTGTTCTCTTGTGGATTCCAGAGCATATAGAGCGAGCGGCCGGGCGCAGGCATTTGAAGTTTCCCCGATATGAAACCGATTCGGCGGGAAATATTCAGTTTGTGGAGGTGAATCGCGGAGATTGGCTGGAGCGAGGCCTTCGCAGCTGCAAATTTCTTTCGATTTGCCGAACGGCCTGGTCGGCTCGGCAGGGATGGAGAGGAGGGGTGTCCCAGCCTTCCTCGGGGGACATTTTTCGTGAAGTGAAGATGGTGAAGGCGTTGGCTGAAATAATGGAAAAACGGCATCACGCGCGACTTCGTGTGATGGTGTGGTGGCCGCGAAACAAAGTAACCGATGCTTTCGTGACTGAGGCGCGGAGCGAGGGATTGGGGGTGGTTACCCTGGAAGAGGCGTTGCCGTTTGTGGCTCGTGAGCCCGGTGCGTGGACAATTCCTGGTGACGGCCACCCGAGTGCCGAGGCAAACAGAGAGCTTGCCAAAGTATTGGCTTTTAGTTTCGGCGCACTCTCATCTAGAGATTCTGGCGCACAGAATTGACTCGGAAATTCCAGTCTTCAAAGGCTCGTGTGAGCTCTAGGAGCTTTTCAGGATTTTTCCGGGAGACGTCGATTTTCTCCAGCGGGTCATTTTTCCGGTCAAACAAAGCGGGATTTTTCCCGGGCAGGCGAAGCACGGCCCACTCCGAAGTTCTCACCGCCCAAGAGTTCAGCGCCCATGTTCCGTCTGTAAGGATCGTAGAGACGGCTTGATCAGGGCGGTCAGAAGCGATCTCTCTCATTTCCGGGAGGAGTGAACGTCCGATCAGATAGGGGGCCTCGAATTTCAGATTTGCGGCGTCGAGCACGGTGGGCGCGAGATCGACCGTAGATGCGGCTCTCGTGATGCGAACCCCCCTTCGAATGCCGGCGCTTTCCGGTGGCAGCACCACGAACGGAACTTTCGCCACCCGAATATGAAGCGTTTTGTGACCGAATCGTCCTTCTTCTCCGAGCTCTTCCCCGTGATCGGACAGGATGAATATCCAGGTGTTCTCCAGTCGGCCTGATTGCTTCAGAGCTCGAATCACGCCGCCCACGGCCGCGTCGGCACGAGTGACCGCATCGTCGTAAAGGTCGGTCATGTGGGTAAGTTCTTGTGGGCTCTTTCTGTCGACGGAAGACCAGAAAAAAACCGGCCAGGACAGGCCCACGGTACTCACTAAAAGCTCTTGTGGAACGGGACTCCCGGGACTCAGCCAGTCCTGGTAATAGCGAACATCGGACTCATAGACCTTTGATTTGGCCGCGAGCAGGCTCTGAAACTTTTCCATAGTTACAGGGATTTTCCCTCGGTAGCTGGTGCTTGCGAATCGACCTTTTCCGTCCATCGTGCCAATGGCAGCCGGAAAGTTGGGCGTCTTTGAATGTAGGAATGCGAAAAATGGCTTTTTCTTCTCTTCCTTCTCCCAGCGCAGAAACTCGTCCATTCCTCGGGGAGTATCGATTCCAAACGGAAAATATCGACCGAAGCCACGACCGATTCCTGCCGTGAAAGGAAGATGAGGGTCCTGGTAGTTGGCGAACCACGCCGTTTCATAGCCTTCCGCTTCAAATAACTCCGCAAGAGTCTTTATCTTGGGCGAGAGGTGCAGGCTCTGTCCTTGCACAGCGAGATCCACCCCATGAACCCCGGAGGGCGCGCCGGTGAGAATCGTGGCGTGGCTGGGAAGTGTGTAGTGGGACTGTGCAAAAAAGTTTTCCGCCAGCGCTCCAAACTGGGCCACCCGATCTATGGCGGGAGTGGTTTGACGGCTGTAACCGTAGGCGGAAACGCTCTGCGCTCGCAGGGTGTCGAGGGAGATCACCAGCACATTGGGGCGGCGATCTGATCGGCATCCAGCGAGGAACATACTCAAGAGGAGCAAAGCTGCTTTCATCGTCTTCATGGTGCCACGTGACTGGATAAAATTCGAGCTGGCCTGTAGTTTGAGACCATGTACGCATTGGCGCAGCATGGAAAAACATGCATCCCTGACCACTCCAGCGAGGGAAAGTTTTCCCACGTGGGCTGGGGGCCTGACGAGCTCCGCGTTTGGGCGGCCGGGTTCGATCATCATGCCGGTCTTTTGCGCCGGCATGGTCACCCCCTAGTGTTGGAAGGAATTCGGAAGCTCGGCGTGGATCGCGCGCACAAACCGAATTTCGGTTTGATTCATCAGACTTTGAAGAATGAGGCGGGCTGGGGACTCGTGGAGGTAGATGGGCTTATTCCTAATACCTCTTATTTTGACCTTGCGGCTCATCGGATGCTTCCGGCCACCCAGTTCATCCGTGGGCCGCAGGAGATTTTTACGTTCCGCTGGATCGATGTGTTGCACGACATGCAGCATTTACCTTTGCTGCTGGAGCCGAGCATCGCTCGGTTCCTTGAAGTTCTGGGGCGGATCGGAGTGGCAGCGTCGGATCGAGACGACGCTCTTCTGTTTCGTGAAGTGGAGCGGGTGATCTGGCACCTTGGAGAGCGTGGACTCATTCACGCAGACGGTGAGGTTCGATTCTGGGGAGCTCTCATCAGCTCATTCGAGCCCGAGATAGCTCATGTTCAGACGCATCGTGATCTCATCGTGCCCTGGTCCTTGGAGGCCGCAAGGACATGCCCGCTTCCCTGGGAAGGACGTTTCGACTATGAAATCGGAGAATTTCAAAACGTCTATTTTATCCTGCGTTCGTTTTCCGAACTGGTCCCCGACGTGAATGCTTGGGCCAGCTCACTCGGGTTAAGTGGGTGAGTTTGTTTCTTTGCGACGGCGAATAAACACCAAGGTGCTGAGGATCAGGGCATAGCCGAGCAGAAACACGTTTACGAGCGGCACGAAAAGCAGAACGTTGAGAAAAAGGCCGAGGATGAGATTGGTTGGGATGTCTTTCCCAAATTCTTTGATCCGTTCACCGGCAGATCCCGTGATGCGCGCATAGGGCGTGGCCAGAAAAGAGTAAGACGTTAGCAGCGAGGCGAAGATGAACGTAATCGCGCCGACTCCCGGAATCCAGCCGAGAACCAAAACGAGAACGCCAACAAACGCTACGCCGAGAGAAAATAACAGCTCTCTGCCGAGTCTCGCCGGGGAGAAGCTCGGGGCGGGCCACTTCACGGTGCCGAGTTCGATTTTCTGGATCCGATCCACAATCGCGTCTTCCACGGGCACGAGTGCGATATTGCCGAGGAAGAGCCACGACAGGAAGAAAACGGCGAGCGATCCCGGGATCTCCAGCCACCAGGAGAGAGGATTCAACCACAAGCTCCAGATCCACCACGTGAGAGCGGTGCTCGCGAGAAAGGTGAATGTGCCGGGGAAAAACGCCAGCACTAAGAGGCGGAAGTCACCAAAAAGGAGCTTGAGAGCCCTGAACGGCAGACTCATTTCAACAGAGCCTTGAGTTTCCGCAGTTCAGCACGCTTCGAGGCATCGCTTGAGGCTAGAATTTCTTCGTCGAGCTTTAATCGCACGCGGCCTTTTGCGGCTCCGCCTACGTCTTCCGGGAAACCCACCAGGGTTTGGGCGTAGGAGGTGCGCTCCGAACTGGGGCGGGCCTTTCCCTTAACTGGCGTGGTGAGACCCTTTTCTAACAGATCGAGAGCGATTTTCTCCAGATCCACAGTAGACGCGTCCGAGCGGGAAAAGTGGAAGGGAGCCTTCGGAAACCACTGGAGCGCGCTGATGATACGGGCCCGGGCCCGGGGAAGCTGGGAGTCTTCCATGGCGGATTTGGTTCCGAGAATTGCCTTGGTCCATTCCGCGGCGAGGTCGGCCTTGGCTTGGGTGTCGAGCGTCTCGAAATAAGGAGTGGTGAGCAGCCATGCTTGTGCGCTCTTGGCAAGCGCTTCAAGGTCGGCTTCCACCGGGATGGCTTCCCAGGCCGACATCTTCATGAGTCCTTCCACCACGCGATTTCGCATCTCAGACTCATTCCATCCATCGGCCAGCGCTCCGCCGCGAACCACATAGGCCATGAGCACTGCTTGGGATCCAATGTAGGCCAGGCTGGATGCACTGGAAGAAATGTAGATCGAAGACGTACCTTTGATCTGAGCCACGAGAGTTTGCAGGGCTTCGTCGGCCTTTTCTTTCGTGGAAATATCACTTCCGTCCGTAAGGGTGCGAGCGATACGCCGGATTGCCTTCGACAGGCTCTCGGTTGTGCCGGCCTTTGCTTCGGGATTCGTAATCAGGTCGATCCCGCGAAGAAAACGCACGCTTGGGTCGCGACCCACATCGTAGCGCACGCAAAGCGGATCCACACCGCCCTCGCGGTCGTCGGCCTCTTCGTCGTTGCAGGCAGGCACGATCGGATCAGAGCCCTTGATGTCCTTCCCGCCGTTGTAGAGGGCAGAGAGAATCTGTCGATCGTATTCGAGCAGTGGCCCGTCCCAAGTGTCGAGGCGGAAGAATGATCCGCGCTCCACGTTGAGCTGGTTGTAGTCCATGATCGACGAAGAAAATACCGGGTTCTCCGCATCCGGATCCAATGAGAGAGATCCTTTGAAGTTGTGGGCGAGCCCGAGCGCGTGGCCCACCTCATGGAACGCTACGGCCTTGAGGAGACCCCGTCCGAACTCCTCAGGGTTTTCCCGAGCAGTGATCGAAACCAGGTTTGCTGGATTCTCGAGGCAGCGAGTGGTCGCCGGCCGTCCCGCAAAGCGCAGCTTCTTAAGAATTTTTTTCGCACGAGCAACGCGCGTGTTTGTCTCTCGCTCGGCGTGTTCAGCGTTTTTCCAAAAATCACGACCGTAGTTAATCCAAGAGTAGGGGAGGTAGATGAGGGAGTGGCTTTGGATGCCGGTGATCGGGTCGCTTGCCTGAGATTCGTAGGCGGCACCGGCTTCGCCCACGTTATCCCAAACGATCACGTTGTAGCGTGGGTCGCCGATTACAACGCCTTCCGGAAGCTTGCCGGCGAACTTCACGATGTCCTTGCCCCAGTGTGACTGGGAGTAGCGGTTCCAGGCCTCGAGACCGTTGCTAATGTCCTGTATATAGCGTTCGTCCACATTGCGGGAAACCCACCACTGAATCGGCTCCGAGGACTTCGGGTCGAAGTGAAAGCGTTCAGCGGCTTCCGCTTGAATGCGGCCCTTTCCTTCGATGTTTCGCCAGATTTTGGTGGATCCAAGGAATCGAAAACGTCCGGCCAGATCTTCCAGGTCTGCGGAGCTGAAGAGAGGTTGGGCGTCCTTCGGAACAAATGCGGAGCGCGGGTAAAGAACCTCAAGAAATTCAGCGAGGGAGCCATCGGCGAACTCCACGCTGGTTTCCATCATGAGGAGATTGTTCTCCGCCACAAACTTAGCGGAACGAACCCAGGAGGCCCGCGGGGCAGGTGCGTCGTTGCCCATCATGAACACCTGAAGCACCGGCGATGCCTGCTCGATTCGAACGGTAAGCTGATCTCCCTCGTTGCGAACCACCGGAAGGGAGTGGAGGAGGCGGCTCGGAAAGTTAATGTCGCTCTCCGCAAGATGTGTGCGGTCTTCGAGGAGCTGGAGCTGACTGTTCACCACCTGAAACTGAGTGGGCCGCCACGAGAAGTTAATCGCGGGCATCTCAGCGTCTTCCCCGCCGTTGGCGAAACGGGCCTTTTGGATCGATACCCCGTAGAGCCACTCTTGATTGGCAAAAGCCCGCTTGGAAAAAGTGAGCTCCGCTACAACGGGCTGAGGAAAGTCACGATCTTTCACCACGTGGGGTGCCTGTGGATTCGCCTGCACCTGAAGGTTACTGACCAGTGGAGGGTTCTTCTTCGAAGAGCATCCAACCGTGGCAAGAAGCAAGGCGACAAAAATGATAGGTCTGATCATGAATTCCCCTCCCAGAGAGAGGGGAATCTAGCACCAGCCCGTTCTGGGGCAAGAGAGAGAAAGAAAAATCTTGCCGCTCTGAGTTGTTCAGTCGGACAATAGATCCATGGCAACTTTCTCGGTGGCGCATTGCGATCCGGGCACTCAAAAGGTCAATGAGGACGCCTGGTTAGGCGACGACCAGGCCTCGCTTTATGTGATGGCCGACGGTGTGGGGGGCAACGGCCTCGGTGCCGTTGCTGCTGGCTTGGCCCTCGATGCGGCCAAAGCGGTGGTGGCGGCGAACAAGGGTGTGTGGGATCGGGCACGCGCCCAGTCCGACAGGGAGTCGGCCCGAGAGATTTCCGTGCTTCTCGAAAAGATCGTTACCGAGGCGTCCACGCGTATTCACGGAGCGGCATCCAAGGATCCCACGAAGAAGGGGATGTGCTCTACGTTAGACATTTTTTCTTTCAACCAACGGTGGCTGAGCCTCGCTCATGTGGGAAATGGACGAGTGTATCTTCTGCGTGCAGGCGAACTGCACCAGATCACCGACGATCACACACAGCTCGCCCACCAGAAGCGTCTCGGAAAAATTGAAGGAGATCAGGCACAGCTCGCCAAACGGCTCACGCGGGTTGTGGGATTTCAGCCGAATGTGAAAGCGGATGTTTTGGAGGTGGAGCTTCAGCCGGGGGATCGAATTTTCTGCTGCACGGATGGAGTCTGGTTTCCTCTCGGCGACGCCACGCTTGAAAACAGCGTGGTCGACAGCCCGTCGGAGAATCTCGCCGTGGAGGCGCTGGTGAAAGCCGTGCGAAACACGGGCGCCAAGGACAACTTCACTCTGGCGATGGCCACGCCGCCAGTGCGTGTTGCTGCCGAGGAACCGGCCGCTGATGTGAAGGCGAAGCTCACTGGAAAGGTGGCGGTCTTCGAATTCCTCACCTACCAGGAAGTGCTTCAGGTGCTGGCGGTTGCGGAAATATTTAAAGTGAAGGCGGGACAAACCGTGTGCAAGGAGGGCGACGAGGGAAGCGAGATGATGCTCGTGGTGAAGGGCGCTGTGGAGGTGCAGAAGGCGGGCAAGCGTCTCGCAGCATTGGGTGTGGGAGATTCATTCGGTGAAATGGCCATGCTCGACATTAGCCCGCGTTCCGCCTCGATCGTTGCCACTCAAGACACCAACCTCCTCGCGTTTCCCAGGGACGCACTTTTTACACTGCTCCGGAAGAACCCGGAGCTTTCCGTGAAGTTCCTATGGGGGCTATCGCAGGAGCTAAACAAGAGATTGCGCAATACGTCCAGTCAGTTAGCGGGGATGGCGGCGCCTCCTGCGGCACCGAAACTCGGCGCGTCGAAACTGCCATTTTTCCACTCGCTCGCCCGCTAAGGCGGGTTAGAATCAACCCTGCATGAGGGTTCTTCTTTTTCTTCCCAACAAAGACATCCGCGAGCTGCTGGGCTTTCAGCTCACCTCCCAGATGAGCGTGAGGCTACGCGAGGTGGATACCGAAGAAGACGCCGCTAGCGCGCTTCGGAAAGATGACGCCCACAAGCAAGCTTATGAAATTTTGGCCGCGGCCGACTCAGAAGATGCGGCGAACAAGATTTCGGAGAACGCGGAAGTCTTCGACATTGCCGTGCTTCCGGCCGAGCCGGCCGATGGAGTTCTGTTTGGTCAGCTGAAAACGAGGAAACACCCCATTGCCGTGGTGTTTGTGCATGAGAAAGCCGCTCCGGATCCGGCTCGAGTGCCTGGGGCCACGGTGCTCGGCAGTGTGCCGCTGGGCGAGGTGGTCGAGGGAGTGGTGAAGGTTCTGCGGTCTTCCGCAGAGAAGGCCGTGGTGGCCGACGGCGACGCGGACTACTGTCCGATTCGCACTTCTCTTCTCATCAAAGCGATTCCGCTTCATAGCGACATTTACATTCGTCTGTCGAAAAACAAATTCGTGAAGCTTTTCCAGGCGGGGATGAAGTTCACGCAGGAAGACATGCAACGGTACTACGAGACGAAAAAAGTGGAATACATGTATCTCCGCCGAACTCAAATGGATGAGTTCGTGACAAACTTCCGCAGAGAGCTGATGGATCTGGTGGCGCGTCCGAGCGCGACCCCGGCGGAGCTTCAGGAGACGTCGGAAGTGGCCTACGAGGCGATCCACGAGATGATTCACCAAATCGGCTTCACCAAGGAGATTCAAGAGGTGGCGAAGGCGCAGGTGGCCGTCACTCTTCGTTCCGTGGGGCGAAATCCCCGATTGCAGGATCTCCTGGAGGGACTTAAGTCTAAAGGAGACTATCTCTCCAGGCACAGCACCGTGCTGGCTCACGTGGGATGCTGTATTGCAAAAGAGATGGAGTGGGCGAGCGAGGCCACATTTTCAAAACTCGTGATCGCCGCGATGATGCACGACATGGCTCTCCAGAATAGCGAGCTCGCGAAGATCAACACATTGGCCGAGCTTAAAGAAAAGTCGGGAGAGTTTCCGGCGGATCAGGTGAAAGCTTATCATCTTCATCCAGGGAAGGCCGCCGACCTGGTGCGTTCTTTCGAAGAGATTCCGGCGGACGTGGACGCAATCGTGCTTCAGCACCATGAAAGACCGGGTGGCGCCGGATTTCCCCGCGGCCTCACCAATAACTACATCGCCCCACTTTCGGCGGTCTTTATCGTGGCCCACGATCTGGTGCAGTTTATGTTGGAGCGCGGTGAAAAATTTCAGCTGGGCGACTTCGTGGCGGTTCGGAAAAACGAATATTCCCAGGGAAATTTCAGAAAAGTGATCACCGCTCTGGAGAAGATGCTGTCGGGCGGCGGGATTTAGAGCGCGTGCGGATACAGCTGTCGAGCGGGCAAGTTCCAAACCAATCAAAGAGCGCGTGCCAGGGGCCTGTGAACGGGGCTCGGAATGTCATACGGTCGCCGGTTTTCGGATGAACAATGGAGAGCGAGTGGGCGCGTAGGTACATATGCGGAAGTCCCAGGGTTTCGCGGAAAATACGATTGTGAGAAGAGTCGCCGTGCGACTTGTCGCCTATGATCGGATGGCTCGAACCCGCGAGGTGGCGGCGAATCTGGTGCCATCTGCCCGTCTTCGGCTCTGCCCAAACGAGTGAGTATCGCGAAGTGGGGTGGTGTTTGTTCGGGATCGAAAACTCTCGAGCATTGATCACGCTGAATCGGGTAAGCGCCGGCTTCTCGGTGCCGTTCGGCGCGCTGAGTGGACGGTCAATTTCGCCTTCGGGAAGCCATCCGCGCACGAGGCAGAGATACCTCTTGTGGGCATCGGCGGCCCACCCCTCCTTCAGGATACGGGCGTGTTCGGAGGTGAAGGAGAAGAGCAGCACTCCGGAAGTGGCGCGATCTAGGCGGTGAATCGGGTGCACTTCCCGATCAAGTTGCTTGCGCAACGTGTGGACACAGCTCCACCGCGGGTGGATATAGTGCCCGTCTTGCGGGGGGTGCACGTGAAATCCCGCCGGCTTGTCTACTACCGCAATGAACGGGTCTTGATAGAGAATTCGCAGTTTCACGTGGTCTTCCGTTGTGTTTAGATCGTAATAAATAACGGGGGTGCCGATGAGAATCCTAGCTTTGTTTTTGAGCTTTTTCCCTTTGATCGCCCAGAGTGCTGTGAAGCCGCCTGAGCCCGTTGTGGGGGAGTTCCGGTTCGCGGGCACCTATCGAGTGGAGTCGGTGCAGCGGAATGAGGTGGTGAACGACCTCAGCGAAGAGGGGAAAAAGAAACTCGAAGCACTACAGAGTGATGGTTTCACCTGCGTTTATAAGGCGGGCAACTGGTGGGCCTGCGCTAAACACATCGGAACACCGAGCGATCGTGAGGAGCTTGATTTACGGGTGCGAGATCGTTTTCGCGGCTCCAAAGTGGTGTTTGAAGAGCCACGTTCCGAGCTGAAACTGGAGTTCAATACGGATTTCTACAAGCAGTGGGTGACGGACCAAAAGGCGGTGCTTGATGGCGAGCCCACCTACCGCGCTCGCTATGCTTGGACCCAGGGCGTGTGGAAAGTTTATCTGGTGCGCCGGGAAGAGGGGGAAAATCCCATGTTCCTGATGGAAGACGGGCGTGTGGCGATGCCCGTTACGATTCAAATCGGTTCAGAACGATCCTGGGATCGCTATTTCTTAGTGGCCGACTTTCGCTGATCAAAGAGTTCGCCGCCCCAGCGACGAATCGTTTCTTCCGCCATTCGGTTCACTCCGGCCGGACCGGGATGCGTGTCGCCCGGGATAAAAGACTCTGACGCATTCAAGTGGGGCCGCAGATCGAGCCACTGGCCCTTCACCTGCGGGCAGTCCGCCAGGCGAGAGAATCCGAGTTCCCAGTAGGGTGTTTTGTTTTCGGGGCCGAGCGGAATCAATGCGAATCGGAGCGGTACTTTGGCGTTTTGCGCGCGTGAAACCACTTGGCTGAGCGCCTGGCAGGTGGGCACGGATTCTGCCGGTACTTTTTCCAGAAGCGTTCGAACATTGTGGTCGTAGGTTTGGAGTCGCATCAGATCCATGACCCACGACAGAGGGGGCAGCCGGAGCAGGCCTGATCCCGATGGAGCGGTACCCGCAAAGTCTTCTGTGGAGAACTCGGTGGGGATTCCGTCGCGGTCCGGGCTTCGGCCGATGGCCATGTGCAAACGGTCCTCTTGAAAGTCGTTTTCGGTGAAGTACCAAATCACTGCGCTGGGCTTCACCTCATTCATCAGGCGCTCAAACCGAAGGCGTTGCAGAATCGGGCCACTGGAACGGATTCCCCCGTTGATCACAGTCCAGCCCGGCAAACGGCGCTCCAGCTGTTGAGACAGCGTATCTTCCCAGGCCACGCCGTGGCCTTCCACGGAAGAGTCGCCGATCAGGAGAAGACGTTGCCTTTTTTCAGGCAGCGAAGAGAGTTCCCGTTCGCGCATTCCCAAGGAGTTGATTCGATACTCCACTGGTGGAGCGCCCTTGGCGCGAAAAATTCCGGAGCAGCCCGGGATGTAGCGGTGGTGAAATGGATCCGCGATTTCCAGACAGGGGGGAACCCGTTGTCCCAGGAGTCCACGGTTGAACCAAAGGAGTGTGCCACACCCAACGACTAATAAAATCGCAAGAATTCCAAATGGTTTCATCGGTTTTAGTCTAACGCCGAATTCCAAAAATGGGGATTGAAAGGTGGGGGCGCCAGGGTTATGGTGCGACGCATTAAAACCTCAAAATCTGGGAGGATTTTGTAATGAAGCGCATGTTGGTTCTTGTAGTTCTTGCTCTAGCTGGTTGTAACGGCCCGAATGAAATTCCGGAGATCCGGGGAAAGTTGGTGAACCACACCGACTATCCGTCGAGCCAGTTTCAGGTGAGTGCGCTCTTCAAGTGCTCGAAGCGCGATCTCCTTGGTTGGCGCAAAAGCTGCGGTTCGGTTTCGAAAGAAGTGAACGTGGCCGCCGACGGCTCCTATGTGCTTCCCGTGATGGATCTCACCGGCACCGGTGGATCCGAGTATGAATACGATCTTAGTGTGAAGCTCGCCGACTCCCAGGGCCCCTTCACCGGGCTCCGACGCTACGGGAACTGGCGCCTCACCGACGGTGACATTTCCAAGTACCTCCCCGACTTGGCGACCATTACGGTGTTTGAGCTCAAGAAGCAGGACATCATTTATCAAGCGGCATCGGGACGCGACTCCCGTGAGTGGGCGCGCACAGTGGGACGCGACTCCGCTGTGGAGCTGGAGTTTGATTTCGGCCAGAAAGTTCCCTCCATTTATTACAACGCGGAAACCCGCGGCTGGAGAGAAGAGTCCGCCGAGAGCATCCCAGCCCAGCTTCTCTACATTCCCGGTGTGCTCGCTCAGGACGCCCGCGTGAAAGTGAAAGGCAAACTTACCAACGGAGCACTCGTGAAGGCCTACGGCCCGATCGCCACGATCGACAGCGAAGTGGCCTTCGCCTCTGAGCTTCCGGCTCCAGCCCGCACGTTCTCCTTCGATGATCGCAACCACCTCGTGCCGAACCGGGATGTGAACGGGAAGTGGGAAATTTCCATCAACTTGCATCGCGGTTATCGCCCGGGCATTCCTCACGGCGGATTCAGCGGCACGATGGAGCTTGACTGCAGGAACGGAAAGCTCACCGGCACCATGACCGTGGAGAGCGGCGGCGGCAGCGAGATTCCCTTCAAGGGCGACATCGCCGTGAACGGTACCTGCAACGGTGAGGCCGGAGTGATGGAGTTTCAGCTTCCGCTCGCAAAAGACGGCACCCTTGGCACGATTCGCATGGCCTACGAGCGCGTGGCAGCGAATCGCCTCTGGCTCCTTGGCCGCGACCTCGACAAGCTCGAGCAGTTCGATGCTCCTGCTTTCTCCTTCAATCTCAAGATGCGTAATGCCGCTACGAACGTGGAAGAGGGTTCGGCTCACGTAAGAGGGCGATAGAGTTCAAGATGAAGACGTATCTTATTCTTGTAAGGGGCAGCTTTGCCGCGTGGAATTTGCTACCGGAAGCGCGCCGAAATGAAGCTGTGGCCCGGTTCGGAGAGTTTGCACGGGAGTTGGGAAAGAGTGGTCACCTAAAGGGCGGCGACGGTTGTGGCGAGCGATCGTTTCGGTTCACTGGCGTTGATGATTCTGGCGGTCTCGTAAATCCTGAAACCAAAGACATGGTGACAGGATACTTTCAGATTGAAGTCTCTTCTGAGGATGAAGCAATCGCGCTGGCGCGTAAATGCCCGGCGTTTGAGTGCGGCGAGCACGTGGAACTCGTGCCCTGCGGGCACTAAGATTTTATTTTGGTGCGGTCGGAGAGACTCGAACTCTCACATCTTGCGACACACGGCCCTGAACCGTGCGCGTCTACCAATTCCGCCACGACCGCGCGTAGATGAGTGGGACCCCCTTTTTTTCATGGCGGGAACGGGAAGGCAAGTGCTCACGCGTCGCGTTGAAGGACGGCAAGTGCCTCGATGTGATGAGTTTGCGGGAAAAGATCGATTGCTCCGGCCTTCACGAGGCGCCAGCCATGGCGATGGAGCCTTTGCACATCACCGGCCCAGGCGGAGGCGTCGCAACCCACGGCAAGAAGCCGTGTGGCCTGCCTTTTTTTGAGAGCCTCCACGATTCGGAACCAGTCGGACCCCATTCCTTCTCTCGGCGGATCAAGAATCACCTGTACGGGGCCGCCCTGGCTGCGCTGGATCCACGGCCCCACGGGCGACCGATGATAGTGATAGTGAGCGGGCGCTTCCGGAGGGCGTTCCCGCGGAACCCCCACATCCACGCAGTCCACGCGGGAAAAACGGGACGCGATACCCAGCGAGAGATTGCCGCTGCCGCCGTAGAGGTCGAGCAGCTCGCCTCCCGAATCCAAATTCTCTGCCACCCAATTTTGGAGGCGTAAGTTCTGTTCGTCGTGAATTTGCCGAAATCCTCCGGCCGCATGCCCGCGATTCCACCACTCCTTAACGGAGCCGTCGGGCAGAACTTCTACTTCAACCTTAAACTCCCGATCACGTTTTGCGCCTTCGGCGCGGAGGCGTGGAAGCTCCGCATTGATTTCTTCCCGCGCGATCCAGCATTTTTCCAAATTCACCACTCGCTTCGAGCGCCGCTCGAGGAGGCCGAAAGTGTTGCCTTCGCCGCGAAACTGCATGCGGTTTCGATAGTTCCAGATTTGTGTGGCGGGGATTTCGTCGAGCGGGCCTGGATTCTTAACTCCTACCCGGTCTAGGGCGTGCTGAATCCCCGACAGCTTCGTGCGCCACTGTAGATCGTAGGGAACATGTTGCCACTCGCAGCCGCCGCAACGGGAGAACTCCGGGCAGGGAGGCGTCGCCCGCTGGGGGCTTGGCTCCAGCAGCTCCACCAGGCGGGCTTCCGCATAGCGCTTTGCCTCTTCCACAATCTCTACCCGCACCCTGTCGCCGGGCGCGGTAAACGGCACGAATATGATCCGGCCCTGCGAATCTCGGGCCACGCCCGGGCCGCTGCGGGAAAGGTCGTGGATTTGGAGTTCGAGGAGCTCGGCCATTGCGCTGTTATGGGAGGAAGGGCGCGGCAAGTCAAACTGGAAAATCGGTACGCCGGGGCTGGCGCGGTCGAAAACCGTGCTTATATTGGTGGGCAACAAGGAGAAAATCGATGAAAAGCATGATTCGCAAACTCGGCCTCGTGACGTTTTTGGTTTTGGCCGGGGCTGGTCTTCAGGGCTGCGGCTACAACTCGCTTCAGGGCTTAGATGAGGACGTGAAGGCCTCCTGGGCTGAGGTGGAGAACCAGTATCAGCGTCGCTACGACCTCATTCCCAATCTGGTAAACACCGTGAAGGGCTACGCCAAGCACGAGAAGGAGGCTCTTGAGGCGGTGGTGAAGGCTCGAGCTGAGGCCACACAAACCAAAATCGACGCTTCCAAGCTTTCCAGCGCCGCGGACTTCAAGAAATTTGAACAAGCTCAGGCTGGCCTGTCGAGCGCGTTGTCGCGTTTGATGGTGGTGGTGGAACAGTATCCCCAGCTAAAGGCCAACGAAAACTTCCGCGACCTTCAGGCGCAGCTGGAAGGCACGGAAAACCGGATTGGCGTAGCTCGCAAGCGCTACATCGAAAATGTGGCCGAATACAATAAGCAGGTCCGTTTCTTCCCCACGAACCTCACGGCGAAATATCTTCTGAAGCTCGAAGCCCGGGAATCTTTTACCGCTCAGGCTGAAGCGAAAGCTGGCGCGCCGAAGGTGCAGTTCTGATCCGCGTTCTCGCTTTTGCCATCGCATCGCTGATCGGCGGGGCTGCGTGGGCCTGGGACTCCAATTTGGAGATTCCCGCCGCCATGGCCCCGGTGACCGACGAAGTGGGACTTCTTTCCAGCGGAGATGCCGAGCGCATTAACTCCTGGCTGCGGGAAATCAAAGCGCAGTCGGGCGTGGAGATTGCCGTTTATGTGGCGAAGAGCCTGCAAGGTCGCGAAGTCGCCGACTTTTCCCTGGCCGTGGCGGAGAAATGGGGGCTTGGTCGAAAAAAAACCGACAAGGGCCTTCTTTTCTTGATCGCTCCCAAGGAGCGAAAGATGCGCTTCGAGGTGGGCTACGGCCTTGAGGGCGACATCACCGACGCATTTTCTCGCCGGGTCCTCGACGAAGAAGTGCGCCCGCGTTTCCGCGACGGGCGTTACGCCGAGGGGATCACCGCCGCCGTGGCCCGCGTGGCGGAGAAGGCCGGCGTTCAGGGTGAGTTGGTGGAAGCCGCTCACGAGCCGCTGTTGCAAACCCGGATCGAGGGGCTTCCGCTCTGGGTCTGGCTCGTGTTGGCGGTGGTGGTGCTCGGATTTCAGGCCCTGTTGTTTGTGCTTCGTCTGCTCGGTGTGGTGTCTCCGGCGCGAGTGATGCGTAGAGGCGGTTGGCATCACCACGGTGGTGGCTGGGGCGGTGGTGGTTTTGGAGGCTTTGGAGGATCCGGCGGCTGGGGCGGCGGCGGCGGCGGTTTTGGAGGCGGTGGCGCCTCGTCGGATTGGTGAGGGAACAGATGAATCAGTTTAAAATTTTACTAAGCGATGCCGGGACAAAAAAGATCGAAGCGGCCGTGGAGAGCGCCGAAGCGGGATCCAGCGGCGAGTTGGTGCCCGTGGTGATGGAGAGAAGCTCGGCCTACACCTACACCTACTGGATCGGCGCGGCTTTCGGCGTGTTTCTGGGCTCGGCGGCTGCGTGGTTGATTACGCGTCGTCACCCGTGGTTTCCCTTGGAGTACGTCTTTCTTCTTCAGTTTGCCGGCGCATTGTTCGGCGCCGTGATGGTGCAGTTGGTGCCGAGCGTGCAGCGTCTTTTGGTAACAAAAAAGCGCATGGCGGCTGAGGTCTCTGAAACCGCTCTCGCCAATTTTATTCGCCATGGATTGATGGAGACCGAGCGTCGCACGGGGGTTCTCGTGTTCATGAGCGTGTTTGAACGGCGGGTGGAGATCCTGGGCGACAAAGGCATCCACCAGAAAGTTGGCGAGGCCTTTTGGAAGGAAGAGGCCGATCTCCTGGCCCAGGGATTTCGAGACGGAAACGCCCTCGAAGCGCTTCTAACGGTGATCGAAAAAATCGGGCATTCCTTCCGTGTGCACTTTCCCCGGCAGGACGGCGACCGTAACGAGCTGGGCGATTCCCTTCGGCGCGGAAAATAGCGCTATCAGGTAGCGTATTTGTAACCTTCGGGACCGCATTTGCCGATGAGCGAGTGTGAGGATTTTTTTCGCCATTTTCCTGAGCTTTAGTTCCGTAGGTTGGGCGTTGCCCAAGTGTGAAGACGTGGATCTGGAAAAGGGCGTGAAGTGTCGCGTGAAGATATCGGACCTCCGCCCCACCCAGAGTCAGGTCGGCATGGTGGACGTGGACGCGAAACGGGAAATTCTTCGCGAAACCGGTGGTGAAGGAAAAGAGTTCAAGGCCTTTTGGAAAGACAATACCGCTGAACTCGTGATCGGGCCGGAGGGAGAGCTTTTCATCATCGACCGTCATCACGCCGCCACGGCCTTTCACATGGAAGGACACAAGCGGATGCGAGCGGAGATCGTAGAAGACTTGTCGCACCTGTCGCCCACACAATTTTGGTCCGCGATGAAAACCAAAAAGTGGTGCTGGCAATACGACGAGTGTTACCGAAAAATCGACGTTCCCGACGATCTTCCCGGTCGCATCGGCCAGCTGAGGGACGACCCCTATAGAAGCCTCGCCTGGACTCTTCGTCAAAAAGGGTGTTTTAAAAAAACCGACATTCCGTTCGCCGAGTTCTACTGGGCGAAGGTGCTGCGGGAGAAGATTCCGATTCGGAAGGGTAAGGCCGGATTCAACGCCGCCGTGGAGCGGGGAATGAAAATCTGCCACGACCGCGCCTTTGCGCATCTTCCCGGCTACTGTGCCACGGGCTTCAGCGCTTTAGAGAAATAGCGCTTAGCGCGCTCGATGGAGCGACTTATTTGCAGGCTAGGTGATTCACGGCAGGAATATCGCTGTTGGCCGTGCGACCGAACACGAAGGATAGAAGACTCATCTTTGTGGACTCCGATTTCACCAGGGCTGCTACCGGAACCGTAACCAACGAAGAGTAAACATATTCTTTTTTTCCGAGTTCGCGGCACACGCGATTCAGGTCGGGGCTGCCTTCTTCCGAATCCTGAGCGGCGATTCGGTGGGCGATATTGTCGCCCGTCCAGACCAGCACGTTCTTAAACAGCGTAACTCCTTCGGCTTCCTTGGCCTCTTCTGAGTAGCTAATCCACTGCTCGCCGGCATGGGCCGCGGGGATCAGGGCAAGGAAGGCAACGAGTACTAGGGTGGCAAGGGTCTTCATGGCGGAGTTCTCCTGAGGAGGGAAATGCAAGGCCTGGGCCTGGAATAACGTCATTAAAAACAATGGGTTATATACTGGCCGCTGTTGAACTTCTGGGCGGGATCGCTAATGCCACGACATTTTTGAGGGAGACTGGCCTGATGGGCTCCTAGATTAGTCTCTCCACGGTTGGTGGTGGAATGACTTCGCCCCAACCCGAATACCGTATACTGCATACCGTATTCCGTATTCGGTCTTATATGGTGGCCCCTCCGAGAATCGAACTCGGATGCCCGTGAAGGCGCAGGTTTTTGAAACCTGTGCGTCTACCAATTCCGCCAAAGGGCCACTTGCGAATCTGGCGAAACGATTACCACCCCCGGAGATTCGAAATCAACGGAGCGCCGCAGAAAACTGGATGAAGTCCTTGCTGAGATGGCCGGCGAGCACGAAAACGAGGCAGGTGATAAAAAACACCGCCGAACGCCGGGCCTTCCAGCCGTGAAAGAGCCGCATGTGAAGATAGACTCCGCAGGTAAACCAGGTGGCCAGGGCGAGGAACATTTCTTTTCGCTCCGTCCAGATTTGAGCGGGTGAGGGGAACTCCCGCCGTTCCAGCATGAGGAGCGCCTCCACAAGGAAGCCCACCGTGAGAAGCGGTAGTGCCCAGAGAATGAGGCGAAAGCTGAGGCGGTCCACTTGTGGAAGGATCGGATCAGAATCCAGACTGCCTTTGCCGGTTCCTCCTCGCCAGAGGGTTTCCACCACTAGCGGCAGCGCCAGCAGACAAAAGGCGTAGGCCAGCATGAAACAGAGGCGGTGGAAGCTGAGCCACTCGAGCTCGTGGGTGAACATTCGCGACAGACTGGATGACCGAAGGGGCGACGGAACCAAGAGCGAAACCGCGATCCAGGTATTGGCGAAGGCGGCGGTGAATCGGTTTCCATGGGCCAGTTCCGAAACCAGATGGGCGGTACCGATACTCCATGCGAGCAACAGCCAGCTCACGGGCCACTTCGACTCTTCCAGGAGCTCGCCGGTGGAGGCTACGTCGAGACTCTGGATGTAGACTACCAGTCCGCCCGTAAACACGATGTAAGCCAGTTTTTCCGCTACCGAAAGCCAGCTCTGGAACCGTATCCCTGGGCGCTTCCAGTGCAGAACTCGCCCGAGAGCGGCGAGCAGGTAGATCGATGCTGCGATGTGAAGAATCTTCGCCGGCATGGGAACGATGATCGGGGTTGAGATAGGGCAAGTCAAGTTGGCATCTACATTGCTCTTCCTGGTTCTACACAAAGAACCCGGCCCACAAACCCAAAAAAGGAGTCTCCATGCAATCCACCGAGTGGCTTCGTTCCCCGATTTCAGAAAAGACCCAGCGCCTGCAACCCGGCATGGAGGTGAGATTCTCGCCTTACGCGGGGCGCTCGAGAAAAATCAAACTCTGGAAGGTGGAATATTTGTTGGGCACCGACCCTCAATGCGACATTCGTCTCGACGACCCGTTCGCCTCTGCTCGTCACGCCCGAATCCGCCTCGCGCAAGAAGGCGATGGCTTTGAGGTGGAGGATCTCGGGTCGAAGAACGGCGTATTTCTCAACGGAGTGAAAGTGAAGCGCGCCTTTATTCCTGTGAAGGGAACCCTCACCTTCGGGCGATCTCGTTTGCGAATGGACGACGAAGTGGAATCTCAAGACTTGGGCGGCATGATCGTGGCCGATGAGGGAATGCGGGAGCTTCTTCGACGTCTGCGTGTGGTGGCGTCGACCGGGGCTCCCGTTTTGATTCTTGGTGAAACGGGTACCGGCAAGGAGGAGGTGGCCAAACTGGTGCATCAGTGGAGCGCGCGCGCCGGAGAGTTCGTGCCCTACAACGCCGCTCTCGCCGGAGGCTCTCTGGCGGAGAGCGAGCTTTTCGGCCACACCAAGGGCGCGTTCACCGGAGCGCAGGGAGCGCGCAGGGGTGCAGTGCGAGCCGCTCACAACGGCACTCTCTTTCTCGACGAGGTGGCTGATTTGCCTCTGGAGGCTCAGGTGAAATTGCTTCGTGTGCTGGAAAGCGGAGAGGTTCGCGCCCTAGGGTCCGATAAAGTGGAAACTTCCAGTTTCCGGCTCGTGGCGGCCACGAGCCAGCCCATCGAACGTCACGTCGACGAGGGGCGATTCCGTGGCGACCTCTTCTGGCGAATCGCCGGCTTTACGGTGCACCTTCCGCCGTTACGCACTCGTCACGCGGATCTTGCGGCATTGGCCAAGCGTTTTGCGACGCAAAAGGGCCTCGAGTGGAGCGACACAGCGATGTCGAAAGTGCTGGGGCACTCCTGGCCAGGAAACGTGAGAGAGCTGCGTACGGCGGTGGAAAATGCGGCCACCAACGCGCGGCTGGATGTTTCGCAGGTGATCGGCCCCGAGCACCTCGAGCTCGGGCGTTTTCAACTATCGTCGGAAGCCATCGGCACGGATCATGGCTTAAAGCTGGAAGATCTTGAGCGGCGATGGATCTTGGAGTCACTGGACCGAAACGCCTGGAGCCGAGCCCATACTGCAAAACAGCTCGGTATCGCCCGGTCCACGCTGTATCAGAAGATGGAGCGTTACGGACTGCAGCGGCCTATTGCGCCGTGAGGTTGTGGAAGTAGATCTCTTCCACTTTTCCCTTGGGGAGCACCTTCTGCATCCGCTCTTGAATTCTCAGCTTCGCAGTGTCTTTTCCTTGTTCATTGAGGAGGCTGATTCGCGCGGGCACCAAGTCTTGCAAGCCGGCAATGGCGGCATCGAGAACTCTCACGTTTTCGCTGTTGGCCCAGCCGGCGGTCTCAGGATCGCTGAAGCGCGCCCAAACGTCCACGGTTCCGTTCAAGGCGCGGCCGTCGAGTGAGAAGGTGTTAAAAGTGATCGATCCGATGTTCAAAACCGCAGCGTTCGAGCGGATCTTCTCGTTTAGGGCTTCCAGCTCGCTCTGGTAGGCCGAGGAGTCCACTCGGTGTGATCCGCTTTTTTGAAAGCGTTTCACGATCAGGTTGGTGGTCCACCAGAACCCAACCGCGAACCCGCCGAGGAAAAGGAAGATCACCACCACACGCAGCCGTTGCCCCCAGGTGCCGTTCTTGAGGACCAAAATCAGATTGTCGGGATTGGGGGCTCTGGTTTTCTGGGCGGCCCACTTTTCCGCAAGGGCCTTGATTTTCGGATTGCCAAGAACCTTCTCTCGAAGCGGGGCCATCGCCGATGTGAATTTGGCTTTGATTTCCTGCAGTTTTTGCATCTTCCCCATTGTAACCAGAAACGAAATAGTCGGTAAATATTCTTGTAGCTCTCTCCGATGAGTCACCGAGGCACAGGGAGGGCCTGATCATGAATCTTTTTATCCGTTACAGCGTATTGGCTTGGCTGCTGGTGGGAGGACTTTCGGGGTGCGCATCGCTCTTCGATATGGGTTCCGATGAAACATCGTCTGCCGACTACGATCGCGGTTATTCCGTGGGGGCAGATTCCGAAGAAGAAGACGATGGTTACGACCGTGGTTCTTCCGTTGCGAAGAGCATGGACGGCGATGAGTCGTCGTATGGACGACGGCCCGCCGCTTCGAGAACTCGTCATTCGCGCGCAATTCAAAGTCGCGATGTGGTGATCGGCATGACTCGCGGACAGGTGCTCCAGAGCTGGGGTGAGCCGTCGATGCGGGAAAGCGCCGGTCGCGGCACAGACGGGCATGAGCGTTGGACCTACCGTTCAAGGGTTACCCTGGGTGGTGGCGAGCGCGTGGTGATTTTCGAAAACGGCCGCGTGGCCGGTTGGTATCGTTAAACTGAGGGAGAGCCGATGCGCCGAGCGTTCCGCATAGTGTGGAGCGGTTTGGGCACACTGGTGCTCTCCGTTTTGCTTTTTCTTCTTCTGGTGGAACCGGCCCGAGCTCCCAAGGGCGGTCGCAAGAGTCTGGGCGGGCGCACCATTGCGTCGCTGCAGGAAGAGGATTTTGATCGCACTCTCTATCGCTACGAAGTTTGTTACGGCGTGAAACTGGAAGCGGTCCAAGCCACGCCCGAGCGGCGGCGCGTGTGCAAAGCGCTTTTAGTGCACGAACTAAACTCCACGCTGGATGCTCCGGGCAGCTTCTTGGAGGGTCCGGTGACGTTTCGCTGTCACAACACGGCCATCGGCAGAAGGGCCGGCAGGGCAGAAGGTGAGGACCCCGTGGTGCTGCTGCAGCCGAATCGTGAACAGGCCGCCATCCAGGAGGGGCTGTTGCCCTATCTTCGCCAAGTGAAGGTTTCCACCGAGGCAGACCAGGAAGTGCGCGAGGCCTGCGAATTTGTGAGCCGATGCCAGAGGGCCATGGGACTGGAGGGCTTGAGTCTTCGCCGGGTAGGGACTTGCATTACGGATCGGGACGCACTGCATCAGCGGCTGATCAGTGACATCTTTGCTCGGCTTCTGTTTCCGCAATCAGCCCGGGGAAAGAAGCTTTTGGCGGCCACCCTGCTTCGAGAGCGGGAATTGGCGGAACCGGCAAGAGCACCCGCCGCTGCTTCAGAGGAGCCCGGGGTAGCGCCCTGAGGTCCAAATTGCTAATCTCACCACATTATGGACGCATATTTTGAGTTTGAGCGCCCGATCACGGCGCTTGAGAAAAAAATCCTCGATCTGAAGGAAATGAGTGTGCAGGAGAAAATGGATTTCTCAGCGGAAATCCACGCCCTGCAATCCAAACTCGACTCCCTGATTCACGAGGTCTACACCAACCTCACTCCCTGGCAGCGGGTACAGCTTTCGCGTCATCCGATGCGTCCTTACGCCGCCGACTACCTGGGATTTCTCTTTCCCGATTTTCAGGAGCTGCATGGCGATCGCAAGTTCAGCGACGATGCGGCGATCATGGGTGGCCTGGCCCGGTTTGAGGGCCAGCCGGTGATGGTGATCGGTCAGCAGAAGGGGCGCGGAACGAAAGAGAAGATGCGCTGCAATTTCGGTATGGCCCGGCCGGAGGGTTACCGAAAGGCGATTCGCTTGATGGAGATGGCGTCGCGATTTCAGATCCCGGTAATCACGCTCGTGGACACTCCCGGAGCCTATCCTGGTATCGACGCCGAAGAACGCGGGCAGAGCGAGGCCATCGCCGACAGCATCATGCGGATGTTTGGGCTGGAAGTTCCGGTGATCGCCGCGGTGATCGGAGAAGGTGGATCGGGCGGGGCCTTGGCCGTGGCCGTGGCGAATCGAGTGATCATGCAGGAATTTTCGATTTATTCGGTGATCTCGCCCGAAAGCTGCGCCTCGATTCTGTGGAGCGACAGCACTCAGGCGGAACAAGCGGCGAAGGTGCTTAAGTTGAGCGCTCCGGAGGTGAAAAAACTCGGAGTGATCGATGATATCGCCCAGGAGCCGAAGGGTGGAGCACACCGAAACCACCAAGAAGCGGCCTCGATGCTGGGAAAATGTATATCGAAGCACCTCAAGGAACTTTCGGCGGTGACGGGGCCTGAACTCGCGCGAGATCGCTTGGAGCGGTTCCGAAAACTCGGAGTGGAACACCTTACCTCCAACCCAGTGGGACGTTGAGGCAACGGCCCTTGGCAAAGCAAATCAGACAATCCGCATGCTCGATGACAGGTTTCGGCCGGGGAATCGCCGAAGAGGGGAATCTTCGCGTGGTGGCGGAACTGCGGTCGGTGAACGGCAGGTTTCTTGATCTGCGCATGAAGCTCCCGCGAGTGCTTTTGCAGCAGGAGTCGGCCGCCCGGGAGTTTCTTCAGCGCCAGCTTTCCCGCGGCACCGTAGAAGTGATGGTTCAGGTGGAGGCACTTCACAAAAAATCCGACGGTCTGGTGGATCGCGAGCTGGCCGGTTTGTATGCGCAGGTGAGTCGGGAGCTGGCCCGCAATCTGGGGCTCGACGACGGACTCACCGCCAGCGCCGTGCTTCGTTTTCCGGGTGTGTTAGTGGAGCCGGAGGCCGCGCTCGTGGGGCGCGAAGAGTCGCTCGGAGCATTGTTCCTTCAGGCGTTGGAGCGTGCCGCTCATGAGATGATCGGAGCCCGAGAGGCGGAGGGAGCCCGTTTGCTTCGCCATATCGGCGAGGAGATCGACCGCCTGGACGCACACCGGGGGAACGTGCTTTCTTTTCGTGACGAAGCCAATGAGACATTGCGAAAGAAGCTGGAAAGCCGTGTGACCGAGTATTCCACCGTGAAGGTGGCCGTGGACCCGCAGCGGTTGGCCCAGGAAATTCTTTTTCTTCTCCAGCGGTCGGATGTTTCGGAGGAAATGGAACGTCTTCAGTCTCACATCGAGGCGGCGAGAAAGGCCGTGTCTGCCGGGGGAGCGCTGGGAAAGCGTCTGGAGTTTCTCGGGCAGGAAATGGGGCGCGAAGTGAACACGCTCGGATCAAAGAGTGATCACTCCGATATCAGCTCCGCTGTGGTGGAGATGAAACTCATCCTAGAGCGAATTAGAGAACAGGTGCAGAATCTCGAATGAGCACGCATAAGCGCGATTTTGTGGCACTCGCGGCACCGAGCGGAGGGGGCAAGACCACCCTTTGCGAAATGATTCTTTCCCGTTACCCGTCCACCATGCTTTCCATTTCCTACACCACCCGCGCGCCTCGTGGTTCAGAGCAAAACGGCGTGGCCTACCACTTTGTGAGCGAAAGCGAATTCCAGAAACGGATCGACGCAGGAGATTTGGTGGAGTGGGCCAAGGTTCACGGTGCCTACTACGGAACATCGAAGCGTTTTCTGGAAGACTGTGTGGCCCGTGGAAAAGTGGTCATTCTGGATATCGACGTGCAAGGCGTGGAGAGCTTGAAGCGGAAGTTTCCGGATCGTACGCTCGGAATTTTCATTCTTCCTCCCAGTCTTGAGGAGTTGGAGAATCGCCTGAGAAGCCGAGGTACGGAAAGCGAAGAAAAGCTTCAGGCGCGGCTGGCGGCCGCACGGGAAGAGATCAGTCACGCTCCCGGTTTCGATGCCCGGATCGTGAACCATGATTTGCAGGAAAGTTTCCGGGAGCTTTGTGATTTGCTGGAGCGGGAGGTTGGCCTTGTTCGCTGACCCGCAGGTAAAGGAAGCGTTTCACGGACTCGAGGTGAAGCTCCAGGCCTATTATCCCGACGTGAACATGGCGCTCCTTCGCGACGCCTGCGAGTTTGCGGCCGCCAAACACGGCGATCAGAAGCGCTCGAGCGGTGAGCCCTACATCGTGCACCCGATTGGAGTGGCCACGATTCTCGCCGAGCTTCACCTGGATCTCGACTCTATCATCACGGGCCTTCTTCACGACACGGTGGAAGACACTTGCGTGACGCTCGACGAATTGAAGGCGAAGTTCGGCCCTTCGGTGGCCGAGCTTGTGGACGGTGTGACAAAAATTTCCCGGATCACCTTCCGCACGAGCGAAGAGAAGCAGGCCGAGAACTTCCGCAAGATGGTCGTGGCCATGGCGAAAGACCTGCGCGTGATTCTCGTGAAGCTTGCGGACCGGCTTCACAACATGCGCACCTTGGATGCGCTTCCCGAGCGGAAGCGGCGGGTGATCGCCCAGGAAACGCTCGACATTTACGCGCCGTTGGCGAATCGCCTCGGTATCCACTGGGTGAAGGCCGAGCTGGAAGATCTTTGTTTGAAGCACCTGAAGTCGGAGATGTATTACAAGCTCGCCCAGCAGGTGTCGAAGAAGAAGAGCGAGCGAGAGAACTACATCGATGAGATCATCAACCTCATCAAGGAAAACCTGAAGGAATACGGTGTAACTGCTCAGGTCACCGGTCGTCCAAAGCATTTCTTTTCCATCTTTAAGAAGATGGAGTCCCGGAACGTGAACTTCGAAGACATTCACGACATCGTGGCGTTCCGGATTATCGTGGACAACATCACCGAGTGCTACAAGGCGCTCGGCGTGATTCACGCCGTATTCAAGCCGATTCCGGGGCGGTTCAAAGACTACATCGCCATGCCGAAGCCGAACAATTATCAGTCGCTTCACACCACGGTGTTTGGTCCTTACGGCGAGCGGATGGAGATACAGATTCGGACGCTCGAGATGCACAACATCGCCCAGAGCGGCATCGCCGCCCACTGGAAATACAAGGAAGGCCGTGCCGACGTATCCAATCAAAGCAAGATGGAGTGGTTGAGCCGCCTCTTGGATTCACAAAAGAGCCTCCAGGACCCCACCGAGTTTTTGGAAAGCGTGAAGCTCGATCTCTATGCGGGCGATGTGTATGTGTTCACGCCGAAGGGGGAAGTGCGGGAATTTCCTTCCGGTTCGGGCCCGCTCGATTTTGCGTATCAAGTGCACACCGACGTGGGCCACCGCTGCACAGGCGCGAAGGTGAACGGAAAGATCGTGCCGTTGAAGTATAAGCTGAAGAGTGGCGACGTGGTGGAGATCCTGACGGCACCGAACCAAAACCCCAGCCGAGACTGGCTTAAGCTCGCGCGCACTTCCCGGGCCATTTCGAAGATCAGGGCCTATCTCAAGCAGGTGGAGCGCACGCGGGCCAAGCAACTGGGGGATGAGATTCTGGAGCGCGAGTTCCGGCGCTTGGGCACCACGCTTTCCAAGGAACAGAACACCCCGCGTATGGCGGAGGCGATCCGAAAGCTAGGTTTCCGGAACTATGAGGAAATCGCCGTAGGCGTGGGCTACGGCCGCATAACGGCTCGCGACGTGAGCAACGAGGCGATGCCGCAGACGGTGGAGAAGCCGGAGGAGCGGCGCGATCCTGGAATGCTCCAGAAGTTCCTTTCCACGGCGATGCGCAAGAGCGAGAGCCGCAATACGGTGATGGTGGGGGGGATGGGCGACGTCCTCATCCGCTTCGCCCGTTGCTGCCACCCGATTCCCGGCGATCCGATCGTGGGGTTCGTAACCCGCGGAAGGGGGGTAACCGTGCACCATGCGGCCTGCCGGAAGGCCCTCGACTCCGACAGTGCTCGAAAGGTGGATGTGGCCTGGAGCCACGGTGTGAAGTCGGAAGAGGTGAAGTCTTCCACGAAGCGCACCGTGAAGGTGCGGGTGTTTTGCGACGACACACCAGGCATGCTGGCCTCCATGACCCAAACGATCTCGGCCCAGGGCGTGAACATTTCCCAGGCCACTGTGCGTACCCTGAAGGATAAGAAGGCGGTTTGTGTGTTTGAGATCATGGTCACCGGCGTTGACCAACTCAATAAGGTAATTTCCAGCCTTGAGGCTCGGGAAGGAATCCTTAGCGTGGAGCGACAACGCAGCTAAGGCACTTTTTCGCGTAATTTTTTCCTGCCGGTGCCATCACGTCGGGTCCAACCTGACACCGATCCTCCGATTTTTCGAAAAATCACCCCCAAAAAGTTGGCACTCCGTTTGCGATGCCATGTTTGTAACCGCCAGGACGGCGGCTCCCACAAGAAATGAATCTTCGGGAAAAGGCCACGCAGGCTTTTTGATCCTTAAAAAGGGGGACGCCGTGACTGCTTTCAAAATGAAGGAAATGATCCGTACAACTCTTGCTCTGGCCGTTTTGGTGCCGGGTGTGGCGATGGCCGACGAAGAGCTGATTGCGAACAACCAGAAACAGAAGCTTGTGGGAATGCAGGCTATCAACGTGATGGATCAGCTCAACCTATGGCGGATGCGCGGCATGAAGGTGAACTCCCTGATCGTGGTTGCTTCCACCGAAAGGGGAATGGGCCAACTTGAGGTGGTGGCCGAAGGCCAGGCCGTGGCTCAACGGAGAGTGGGCACGCAGCTCGAGTCGATTCAGGTGCCTTTGAATCTCGACGGAAGGCGCGAAATGAGAGGATTGGAAATTCGCACCAGGGGTAACTTCACCATCGCGATGGTGGGAGTGACGGTGGAAGAGCGGGGATTCGGAGGACCGGGCGACGGTCGCCCGGGAGATGGTCGGCCGGGCGGTCCTGGATACCCGGGTGGTCCCGGCGACAATCGGCCACCGATGCCTCCTCATCAGCCTCCCGGTTACGGTGGCAACCAGCTGAGCAAGGCGGAGTTCGATGCCTTGATTACGGAGATGAACCGATCGCCGTTTGACCAAGGTAAGTTCGACACGCTTCAACAGTTCCAGCGCTACTGGGGCAATAAGGCGGTGTCGATGGAGCAGGCGGGAGCCATCCTTCAGCTTTTCATCTACGACGAGAAGCGCCTGGAGGCCGTAAAGGTACTGAAGCCCGTGCTGCAGTTCGATATCGTGAGAATGGATCTTCTCCTTCGAACCTTCGTGTTCGATAGAGGCCGAAACGAGGCTCGTCAGATTCTGATGGCGAGATAGAAATCGCTTCCTTGAGTGTAAGGGGTCATCCGACAAGGGTCGGGTGGCCCCATTTCATTTTTTGCACGTAGCTTCGTGGCGACGAGTCAGATAATTCCAGTTTCCTTCCCGCCAATTTAAGAATTTACGGCGAGAGCTCTCGATCAATTCGAGCATTCTGCCGGAGCTCTTACAGTCTTTTTCATGAAGGTAAACGGCGACCAAAACCTCCCAGATAGACTCCTTAACGCGCTCATTTGAAATTGAGCGGTTTAAGTGGAGGAAAATATTCTTCACGGCCAAGTGAAAATTCCCCTTTGTAGAAATTTTAAACAGGTCGGCGCTCCAAAACTCGACTCCTTCAGAAAATACTCGATGATAAGTGGAAATTTCATTTAGAGGAAGCTGACGATTAGAGTTTCCATTTTCACGGCGAGGGCTAAGTAGATAAATAGTCTCGTAGTTTACTCCGTCAAAGATTGAATCGATGATTAGGCGCGCTTGATCCTTTTTTTTCTCTTCTGCGTCCCAGCGTGAGGTGATCTGAAGTTGCGCGGCAATTTCTCGGCCGGGTGGGTAATCGAGGCCAATGAATCCGTTGAGAGTTGGGCTGGTTGGTTCATTTGCATTGAGCACGAGAGCGATAGCCTGACTGGGATTTTCTTTTTTGAGGAACTGATAGAGGGCATGCCATTTATTTTCTGAAGGCTTATGTGGCGGCGTTATGAAGCCGTCTCTTGCTAGACCAAGAAAACAGAGAAAAATTCCTAATAGGAATATGAAGCGAGATCGCGGCTCAAAAAAACACCGCGCCATTTCCGCTGCAGCGGTAGTAGAAGCAAGTGCTGCGAGGGGCAGGAATAGGAGAATATATCTCTCTGCCGATGACCAGCGTACAAATGATAAGAACGCTGAAGTATAGACAATCGGAAATAGGACCACTCCAAATGTGAGGCCGACAGAGCAGCAAAGCCTGGGCTTCAGTTTGTCGAATTTCTGCCAGGCCACAAGTACAGAAAATGTAACTCCTGCCAGTAGAGGAGCGCGAAAAGATCCGAGCAGCCCAATAAAATCGCCGAGGATATCTTGAGGAAAGCTACCTTCCGGAAACTGGGAATATCCGAAATATTGAACAAACCAAGGATTCCGCACAAACAGAAGAATCAGGAGAGGGGTATAGAGAGCGCAAGCCGCTAGGCCAACTCGAAGCAACTCAGAGGACCTATTGCGATTTCCAGATGCCCAGAATGTGAGCGCGAGGCCTCCATAAATCGATGCCAAAAGTAGCGGAGGTTGAAGTCCGATCGAAAAGAGGAACAGCGCAGAGGCTGCCCCCAATTGGATGGATCTGCCTTTTGGGTCCGTGCGCGTTAGCCAGCGGGCAAGAGTTTGAAGAAATATCGCAAAAAAGAAGATGCCTGCGGAGTAGGGTTTGGCTTCCTGAGAATAGCCAATGAGGGCAGGGTGAGTGGCCAAGTAGAGGCCCAGACCCATAGACAGAAAAATGTTCTTGGAAAAGCGAAAGCATGTGGAGGACATTAGGGGTATCGCTAACGTGCCGAGTATGGCAGAGGGCAATCGGATCGCAAAAAGTGAATAGCCCTGCAGTTTCATGGATAGGGCAGTGAGATAGTAAAAAATAGGCGGTTGCTGGGCCCAGTCAATGCTCAGTAGAAACGTGTCCCCGTTTCTTAGGAGTCGCCCCACGTGGTCGTCTTCATCACTCCAAATAGGAATTGTTCCCAGATCTTTGAACCGCAGCCAACCCGACAGTCCAGTTATCACCACCAGCCCAAACCAAAAAAAAAGGCTTTTAGGACGAGAAGGACGTGCTGTTTTCATTGAAAATACGAAAATGACGCTTAGGGTGCAGAGGTACCAAAGACTCCAAGGATGCCAGGAACCCTGGCCCAGGATTATCCAAAATGAAACGATCAATACTCCTAGAGTGGAAATTGGTAATGGCTGAAAGATTCTCACCGGCGCCAAGCTCCGATCATCCAGCGCGCGATTCGTAGTCCGTCGGCAATAGCACGCACCTTTGATTCACCAGCGATTCGGCGGCGTTCAATGCTGTCGATTTCGGTATAACGATATCCTTGTCGATGAATTCTAACGGGGAATTCCATGCACCACTCGAATCCTATCGACTTCGGAAGCGCAGATCGAGCGACGGAGGTTTTCACGACCACGTATAAGTGGAGCGCATCTGAGAGCTTTACGTCGAAAAGATATCGCATGGCATGGGAGAAAAAAGCGTTTCCGGCTCGACGAATCCAAGTGTCGTCCAGGGATTCAGAATTGGGACCATATCTGGTGCAGAAAACAGCGTCGAGGCCATCAGCTCGAAGTAGTTCTATGGCCTCAAGAAGGTACCGTGGGTCGTAGGATCCATCTGCATCGAAAAATGTAACCAGATCACCCTTGGCATGGGCAAGTCCCTCTGTGACGGCGGCGCCATAGCCCGTGCTGTTTTGTACGAGCACCTTGCACCCTAAGTTCTGTGCGACCATGCAGGTCTCGTCACTAGAGTTTCCATCGACAACAATAATTTCATGAACTTCCATGTTGAGGACGGATCGCAACTCCGCCACGACCGTGGGTAGGCATTGCGCCTCATTGAGTGCCGGGATGATAATCGAAAGTTCTCTCACGCCTTGGTGGCTTCCATGTTGAGGCTCATAGGTCTGCCGTTTTCTTTGTCCATGTGTGGGAAATATGCCTGTGAGTGATCATCGAATATTCCGTGATCTATCGTGCGCCAATCCCAGCGGCGCGGGCAGGAAAAATTAGAGTCAAGAAGCCGCTTCTTTAGCGAATCGAAATCCCAAGCGGTTCGGTGATATAAAAAACCATCGGGGCCAGGAATTTTCCCAAAAACCGGCCCTAACACTTCCTGAATACTTCTTCTTTCCAAGTAGAGCTGGCAGATAGCTTCAAAATCTGGAACGGCTAATCGTAATATGCCGCCCGGGCGCAGCACTCGTCGCCATTCGATCAGCACGCCTGCGGCCTCGTCCCTGTCGAGGTATTGAAATCCATGACTACAGTAGATGAGATCCGCGGTCTCATTGTCTGCGAACGATAGGTCCTGCATTTTTCCTACATGTTGAACGTGAGGCCAGCTGGCGATATCTACGTTTACAAAGCCAGGAAAATTTCTCTTTCCACAACCTAAATGGAGCCGCATCAAATTATCCTATGGAAGAAACTGGCAATTGCATTCGATACGCGTTCAACATCGGCACTCTTGAGATCGAAACTTGAAGGGAGCCACAGAGCATCCTGCGCAGCAGCAGATGAGACTGGAAAAATTCCATGCTCAGCAAAGGCTGGCTGGCTATGGAGTGCCGGGTACATTTGTCGCGTGCCGATTCCGCGCTCGGAAAGAAAATTCTTCAAGTTTTCTCGGTCGGAGCAGTGGATTTCAATGAACCAAGGCACCCAATCAGGATCATTTCCCGGTATCATATGAATTTCTGGAATATTACAGAGCAAGGACGAATATAGCTTCCAGAGGCTCTTTTTGAATCGGGCGCGCTCACCAAGTTCCTCGATTTGCGCCCGGCCAAGCGCGGCGAGTACGTCGTTAAACTTGAAATTAAATCCAAAAACTTCATAAGAATCAGATCCGGATTCTGGTCGGCCAAAGTTCTTTATCCAACGAGCCTTTTCTGCCGTGGCGGAATTGTTTGTTACGAGCATTCCGCCTTGCCCGGTGGTTATTATTTTAGGGCTACTGAAGGAGTAGATTCCGCAATGTCCGATAGTGCCGAGTGCTTTTCCCTTTGCGGAAGATGTAAGCGCCTGGGCTGCGTCCTCAATCAAAGGCAGGTTTTTGTCTTTGCAAAGATTCAATAGCTCGTAGATTTTCCCTGCCCTGCCATTGAGCGACACATGAATAATTGCTCTGGTTCTTGGAGTTATTTTTTCACGAACTCGCTCCGGGCATAAGGTGAGAGATTGCGGTTCCACATCTGCAAGAACGGGAACCGCCCCGAGCAGCTGGACAGCTTGAGCGGTGGCCGCCATTGTTAAATTGGGAACAATTACCTCGTCGCCGACCCTAATTCCAATAGAAAGCAAAGCGGTGGCAAGGGCCGACGAACCACTGCTGGTGGCGACGGCGTGGCGTGCGTCCACAGCTTTTGCCAACTCTTCTTCGAAGAGTTTAGTTACCTGAAACTCCGTGCCCCAACCGCCGGATCGGAGATAGTCTACGGCTCCATCTTGGGCTGGCGCGGAGAGGCGACCGTCGTACTGCGGGAGGCCCCGGTCACTCATGAATACAGTTCCTTGTCGGTTTCGCGAGAAAAATAAGGGCCATTTTTAAACTCCAGCACCCGAGTTTCATTAGCGAGAATGCGATACCCATGCCCCCCATCTATCAAAATCAGTAGATCGCCTTTTTCCAAAACCAAAGTTTCCACATGATCACGGTTGTTGTCGTAGATCCGAGCCTCCATGGCGCCGTCCACCACGAAGACGCCTTCCTGAGTGGTCTTTGTTGCTCTCGGCAAGGTGCGGTGGGAGTGGTCGGCTAGGTTTGTTTCTGCTTGATAAAACCAGGTTCCAACCTGGATGGCGTCGTCTGGTTCGGTAAGGAAATTTAGGCCGCGTGGCCATTCATCTGATCGGAGAAGTACAGCCAAAAGCTTTTGTTGGGGCGAGAAAATTTTTCGCATAGGGCAGACTGGATTGTAGCAGCTGTTGGCGTGCAATCCACGACTGGCGCGCCGCACGATGGATTTTTAGTGTTGGTTTTTCAGTCTAGGGATAGTGAAGCTCGCAAACAGATACTTGAGGAGTTCTTCAGCTGTTATCCGAATTCCGAGTTGCGACTGCCACCAGTTGCCGCGTCCAATTGATTCGTTTTCGGGAATCCACGGCACCACTCGAATTGGCCTTGAGGCGAATTGTTGAATGACAAAAACGGAGCGTCGCATGTGATAACCGCTCGTCACAAGAACGAGTTCATGAACATCGGGATTGAGCCTTAAGTAGCGCTCTACCACCTGGGCGTTTTCAATCGTGTTGGTGGATTCATTTTCAACCCGGATGTGGTTGAGGCGGTCTGGTGAGATTCGGGCCACCACGGCGGGATCAGAGTTTTTCAACAGCAGCGGGAGTTGAATTTTGGGGCCCGCCCCCACCACGAAGAGTTCCCGACCCACTCCGCTGGCAAATAGATCTAGGGCAGCGTCGATGCGAAACTTTCCGCCGGCCAATACCACCACCACCGGAGCTCGGATGTCTGCAACGGGAGGGTTTCTCGGGAGGTCATAGAAGTTATCGCCTGCCCAGCGCACTCCGGCGATCGACCCGAGTATCAGAATAGCGATGGCCCCAGCCCAACGAGATGCCCGGTGGGAGGGGCCACGAAATGGTTCACGCGATTCGATCAAGCGGCTTGTTCACCCTCAAGGTCGGCCTGCCAGAGTTCATACAGCGTTTTTCCGCCACCGGTGCGGAGCCAACGGCTCGCATGATCCGGCGGTTCGGTGCCGAGGAATTTCTGAGCCACGGCATGCACCGTGAGGATCTCCTTCTTGTATTCCACTTTATACTCGTGGTTCGGCATCTTGTGCACGGTGCAGGTAAACTTCGGGTCGCTCAGGAAATAGAGCGTTTCGCCCTCTTTCAGGCATCCGGCTCGCACGAGATGGGTGAGGTCGAATTTGTGCTTCTTGGACATGAAATCCTCCGTTAGTGGTTGATCTCTTATCGGTAGAAGCGGGAGGGGCCTTGAGTCGCAAAGCCCCATGATTTCATGGCTTTATAGGGATGTATTTTCCGTGTAACCGGGGGGTACGGCCATCCCCATGGCGTGCATTCCTTTGTCCACATACATCACCGTGCCGGTAATTCCTTTGGCCAGATCCGACGACAAGAACGCCGCCGTTCCGCCCACGTCCTCGGCCGTTAACTGATCCTGCAGGGGCGCGTTCTGTTCGCAGTAGGTGATCATGTTTTGAATCATGCCGATCGCTTTGGCGGCACGAGAGGCAAGTGGGCCGGCGCTGATCACATTTACTCGATGGCCATGGCGACGTCCGGCCTCGAAGGCGAGCACGCGGGTGTCGCTTTCCAGAGCGGCCTTTGCCGAGCTCATTCCGCCGCCGTAGCCGGGAATCACTTTTTCCGCCGCCATGTAGGACATCGCGAGGAACGAGCCGCCCTTGCGCATGATCGGCGAAAGGTGGCGCACCATGCTCACGTAGGAATAGGCGCTCGCGGAGTTGGCGGCCAGATAGCCGGCGCGGGAAGTGTCGATGAGAGCCTTCTGCACTTCGGGGCCGTTGGCCAGGGAGTGAACCACGATGTCGAGTTTGTTTACGCCGAAATCCCGTTCCATCGCGTCGCGAAGGCCGCGAATCGTGTAGTCGCCCAGATCCTGGTAGCGCTTGTTCGTGCGAATATCTTCCGGAACCTGGTCCATTTCGTCGAACATCGCGTCGAGCGGATAGATTTTTTCGAAAGTGAGCTCCGCGCCGTTGGGAAGTTTTGTGTCGAGCTTTCCGCGCTCGAGGCTCATGCGAAGGATGTTGAGGGCCGGTGGCCAGGTGGTGATGATCACCCGTGCGCCCGCCTGCTTGAGTGCTTTAGCGATGGCCCAGCCGAAACCCTGATCGTCGGCCACGCCGGCCACGAGAGCGAGTTTACCTTCAAGATTAATGGGGAGCATAAAACCTCCGGAGATTAGTGGAGGCTACTTTCCCTTAGGTTTTGTCGGACTTCAAGGGTGGGAGAGGTCCTCACGTGTGGTTTTCCCACACCTATAGGTTGAGTGGAGGGAGGGCTCGTTGGCCAAAAATCTGCCCTTCCCCAAAACTCTTGGGGCCAGTCTCCAGTTAATTGCCTGTTCGCTGAAGTTCGACTCAACCTATAGGTGTGGGAAATTGACATGGACGAAGGCCGCCACACAAAGCAGGGGCTCCTAGTTTCGAGCCACGACCACATCCGGGCTCACACCCTCGGTTTGAAGTGCCCGACCCAAGGGCGTGAACACCAGGTGAGTGGTTAAATGCAGGTGCAGGTCTTCCCTGTCCCAGGGGTGGAACACCGTCTGCATGGTGCCTTTGCCGAAGGTTCTTTCTCCCAGCACTCGTGCGCGCCCATGTTCCTGGAGCGCGGCGGAGAAAATTTCCGCGGAGCTGGCGGTAAGGCCGTTCACCAGGATGTCGATCGGGAGATCCGTTATTTTTCCGCGGTCAGTGTAGAGGTGCTCGATCGGTGCGCCCAGTTCACGCGCCGGCGTAACGGGCATTAATCCATGGGGAAGCGCGGTCCGCCTCACGGTGGCCACTCGCACCTCGGGGCCAAGGAATATTCCGGCCAAGCAACGGGCTTCTTCCACGCGTCCTCCCGGATTTCCGCGCAGATCGAGAATCAAATGATCCACGCCCCGGCGTTCCGCCTTCAACACGAGGCGCGCCACTTCTTGGCACACGCCTGCGGGCTTGAGAGAGTGCACTGTGATCACGCTGCGCTTGCGACCGCGCGCGCTTTCCAGGGCATACTCCACGTTCGACAGCCAAACCGGGCGTCCCGTTACGCGGAACTGGAGTTTTCGACCGGAGCGAACCACGCTCACGAGAAAGTCTTCCTGGGCTCCCTGGAGAAAACCGCGGCGCTCATGAGGATCCAATCGATCCATTGCGGTCCCGTTTATCTCCGTCAGTTTATCGCCCACGCGGAGGCCGGCTCGTGCCGCAGGGGAATTCCCGAGCACCTGTACGATGCGGTTGTCACGATGATGAATCTGAATACCGAGCCCGGTGCTGCGGGGCTCGTTTTGCGAAAGAAGTTCGAGCGTACCGAAGGTGTTCGGTTCCAGACGAGCGTGAGGGTCGAGGCGCTGGGTCCACGCATTCAGGGCATGCGCCGTGATTTCGGCGTGTTCTTCCAGCGGCACTCTCTCCATCGCGGCTCGCTGAAACTGAGAAAACAGCGACGGGAAGGGATTCGCCTTTAGGCGCTTCGTTTTTCCGTAGTGGAGAGCGGGAATACCCGGCAGGTTTCCGAGCTGTTTCCACTGCTGAAGCGAGTGGAGGGCGTCTATGCAGCCGTTGAACTGTGCTTGCGAGTCCAGGCAGGAGTCGGCACGAGCCACGAGCAAGGAAAGCGGAAGGTGAATTTTCTTCCAGTGATCCCCCGCTTCGGGCGGGGCGAGCTGCACGTTGTGAACGCCAAGAACGGCAGCAAACCCCCAAGCCCAAAGGCGCAGGGTGGGAAAAGGAGGGATTAGATTTTGGATCGTCCGGATCCGGTGCATGAGGCCTCCAATATGGCGAGGCGCAACATATCATTTACGACCAAATCAATCAACAATGATGGAGTGTAAAAAACATCAATAATTTCAATAAAAAAGCCCCCGAAGGTCTCCCTTCGAGGGCGGCTGGAGTAGGCGAAAACCGCTTACTTTCCGGCTACCAACTTTAGGTCCACCTGGAACTCGTTGTCGATGGCCTTGTTGCCCAGGTTGTTAAAGAAAGAGGGCGATCCGTAGCGGATTCCATACTTGGTGCGGTCCACCTTGAAGCTGGCCTTAGCTTCCACGGCGCTACCCTTTTTGGTCACTTCCGCAGGGAACGAAACCGGGTGAGTTGCGCCTTTGATCGTAAGATCTCCGGTTACGGTTACGGTGCCCTTATCTTTGCCGGCTTCCACTTTGGTGATCTTGAAGGAGCTTTCCTTGTTTTTCTCCACAGAGAAAAAGTCGTCGCTCTTCAGGTGGCCCGTGAGCTTCGCGTTGTCGGTGGCATCGGTGATGTCGATCACTTTCAACGAAGTCATATCTACGGTGAAGGTTCCTCCCACGAGGGTGTCGCCCTTCATTTCGAGGCTGCCATTTTTGAGGGCGAGCGAGCCGCTGTGTTGACCGGTAACTTTCTTACCGAGCCAGTTTACGGCGCTGTCGGCGGTCTTAACTTGAAATTTTTCATTGGCGGCAAAAGCCGTGGAAGCCAAGAGGGCAAGAGCGAGTGTCAGAATACGAGTCATTGAGATCTCCCGTTGATGGTTTGTTAGTGGGAAGAAGGTAGGTACGATCCCCGATGTTGGCAAGGCATGGAAATGAAAGATTTTTTCGGGCGGCCATGGACCCCGGTTTAAGGCATGAAAAACACAGGTGTGAGGTCGCCCGGTGCCGTGTGGCGAGGTGTAATGCTGGGGCTCAAAAACACCGAGAAGTGAACACGAATGCTAAGATTTTTGCTTCTAGCAGTGCTCTTCAGCGCGCCCGCGATCGGCGATGAGGTGTTCCATCATCCCGTGGGAAAAAAGCCCGACTCCGGCCTCACCGAACAAGATTTGAATCAGATGTTGCGAGAGTTCGAGGATGAGTTTGGTCCGGAGGTTAAGCGCTTGGGATATTCCCTGCGTTGGCGGGCTCGTTGGGAGAGTCCTTGGTTCGGCGCTGGCAGCCAGCTTGAGGGGAAGGAATTCCAGATCCATCTTTGGGGTGGAATGATTCGGGCTCCGGGCATGACCCAAGACGCTCTCCTGCTCACCATCTGCCACGAGTTCGGGCATCTTCTCGGCGGCGCCCCCCAGCAACGAATCGTGGGCGCGGAGTGGAGTTCCGTAGAGGGCCAGTCCGACTACTGGGCCGCCCGTCATTGCTTTCCTCGCATGATGATCAGAGTTCCCGGAGGACGAATGAGTCTCGAGTCGCGTCAGGTGTGCCGCGTGAGAAAAGCCGCTCCCGACGACGAAGATTGTGCCCGGGAAGTGGAGGCCTACCTCGATTTTTCCCGGTTCTTCCAGCGCTGGAGCTTTCGAAAGTATGTGCCGGTTTCGCCGCGTGAGCGCGACAAGTCGAAACCTCGGGTTGTGCCCGTGGGTTACCCTTCCGATCAGTGCCGGCTTGATACGTTTCTCGACGCCAAATTCTGCGCGCAAGGAGCCTGCCGGCCGGTTTGCTGGTATCCGGAGGCACCCGAGGGAAAGGCGCCTCCGGTGGAGTCGCCATGGGGAATGCCGGAGTAGGCGCAGATTTCTAAAATACAAAACCCGCCGAAGCCTTACGACCTCGTCGGGTTTGTGTTGGAGCGGGATACCAGATTCGAACTGGCGACCTCGTCCTTGGCAAGGACGCGCTCTAGCCAACTGAGCTAATCCCGCAACGAAAATGCGGAAACTGATATCTATCGGCGGGGGGCTTTCCCGTCAAGCTTTCTTCCCGGCAGGGGGCCTTGTGCGGCGCGGCAGTTACGCCTTTTTCTTTCTTTTGCTCCGGAGCTCTTGGAAGAAGCCCGAGGCGTAGGTGAAGGCGCTCGTAAGTGACAGAAACACGGATACGTACAGAAGGCCGGTGCCGATCCAGTAGCAGGGCACCACACCCCAAAGGGTTTCGTGAATGATAAGAAACGGGACCCCCACCATCTGCAGGGCTGCTTTCCACTTGCCACCGGACCCGGCGGCGATAATCACGCCTTCGGCGCTTGCGAGCGCACGCAGCGAAGTGATGCCGAGTTCACGGCAGATCAGCACGATCACCACGAAGGGGTGCACTCGGTCCAGGTGCTGAAGCATGATCAGCGTCCCCACGACAATGAATTTGTCCGCTAAGGGGTCGAGTAGTTTTCCGTAGATGGTTACGGCGTTGTAGGTGCGGGCGAGCCAGCCGTCGAAAAAGTCGGTGATGGCCGCTAGGGAAAAAATCACCGCCGCTGCAACCTGGTTATGAAACCCCGGAAATGCAAGAAGTCCCACCACGGCTGGCACCGCTAGAATTCGCAGCAGGGTGAGACGGTTCGGTGGCGTATCGAAAGTGAGCGCGTCTATCGGCGGTTGCTGACTCGGAGTTTCACTCATAGAAATAACCCCACCCCTGTGTAAACGGCATAGAACACCAAGAGAAACGCCGGCAAAAATCCGCCCTTTTCCTTTTCAATGAGGAGCGAAGCCACATAAATTCCCGTGATCAGGAGTAGCACCGGCAGATGAAGACTCACGAAAGCGGGCCGCAGCTCTCTAGTGTGAAGAAGCGCGTTCAAGCCGGGGAGAAAAAGTATCATCAACAGGCATGCGTGAGAAATGCTCGATAGTGTGCGCGTGCGCTGAGCGGGAGTGCCTCGAAGTGAGAGCACCGCGCGCACCAGCCACGGCAGGCTGAGAGCAAGAGCCACGCCGTGAACGGCCAGTTTCGACGGGGCCACGCCATTCGATTCCACGAGTTGGTGGAGTGTCCTCACAAAGGGCCACGCCGTGATCAGTGCCAGCACGAAGAAACCGATCGCCAGGCAGATGATCGCGACCACGGGAAGAGCGCCGTCGTCGGAGTCGAGGAGGGCTGTTACCGGATGATCCCGTTCAAAATGTTTCCACTCGGTGGAGAAACTTCGGAAATAGAAGCCGTAGGCAGCGGTGAGAAGGAGAAGAATCGCGCCTTCGCCCGGAGTGATGCGGAGATTCAGGGCCGTGAACGTGAACGCCATCGCCGCCAGGAGTAGGAAGACCGGGCTTGTAAGGGAACGGATTCGGAAAAAAGTGAGAGAGCCGCGCATCATCGCCAGTCCAAACACCAGGCTGAGTGCGATCACATTGTTGCCTACGGCAGACCCGATCACGAGATTGTCGGCAATTTCCCCGCGGGGAAGAAACAGGTGGCAGGCAAGGGAGAATACAAGAAAGGGAATGGTTGTGCCGATTGTCCAGGATAGCGCGCCAAGTTTTCCCCAGCCTCCGGCGAGAAGCGTGTCGGCCGCGCCCACGGGCTCCTCAGACCTGCGTAAGCGGTCGTCGCGGGCCTCTAGAAGAGGCGCCAATCGTTTGAAGTTTTCCGCCGATAACTCGGAGAAAATGATCAAGAGCAGCAAGCTCGCCAATGTCACCAACATTACTGGGAAATCGTACACCTCACGGGGGTTTTCTGATACATTTTTTCCGAAGGAAATCCTGGATGGAAAGAACAATCGAACAACAGCGTCTCGTCCCTCGCTACCCGCTTCCTCGGGAAAAGGTGAAGTTGTTTTTTGAAGACGGTGAACGGGTGTTCGGCATTCGCGACATCTCCACCAAAGGCATCGGCATCACTCTTCTCGAGCACGGCGAGGCGCTGCTGTTTCCTGTGGGGTTTGAATACAATCTCGAGCTGAAGCTTGGCGGTGAGCCGTTCCGCGCGCGTGCAAAAGTGGTGCGGGCGAGTGCTTGGGCCGCGGGATTCGTATTCGAGAACCTTGATGATCGTTCGAAGACAAGAATTGAGCGTTGCATCGAGCCGATTCGAGTGGCGAAGAGTTTGAAGCCGGTGCCCCAGGGATTGCTTCATCAGAGCCGCACTCAGGGTGTTTCCGCCTGGTATCACGGCGACGGTGCTTCCGATCTTTACCTCTGGTTCGATAAGCGTGGTGGCCTCGAGAAGGCTCTGCTTGCAGTCGGCGAGCGGGTATGGGAATGGCAGAATGGACAAGGCGTAGCCACCGGGTCTCTGGAACCCATGGAAGATCAGGCATTACGAGTGGTCTATGACGCGAAACGGGACGCCGATATGCTTCAGCTGGCCAGCGATGTGTTGGAGAACGCCGAAGTGCTCGATTTCCGTTTGCAGAAATTTTTGAAAGAACAGTTAAGGAACGTTTGAGATGGATAGAAACTACGCATTGGAGTTTGTGAGAGTAACCGAGATCGCCGCTATCGAGAGTGCGCGCTGGATGGGGCGTGGCGATAACCATGCCGCCGATCAGGCAGCCGTTTCGGCCATGCGGAAGATGTTCAACACGATCGATTTTTCCGGTCGTGTGGTGATCGGTGAAGGGGAGCGCGACGAAGCTCCCATGCTTTATATCGGGGAAGAAGTGGGAAAGGGTGGGGGCGCTCGACTGGATCTGGCCCTAGATCCTCTTGAGGGCACCACGATCTGCGCTCACGGTGGTCCCAATTCTATCAGCGTGATTGCGGTGGCCGAAGAGGGAAACTTTCTTCACGCGCCGGATACCTACATGGAGAAAATCGCCGTCGGTCCCGACGCTGCCGATGCCATCGATCTTTCGCGCACGCCCACGGAAAATCTGAAAGCGATCGCGCGCGCCAAGAAGACGGACATCGAAAATCTTACGGTTGTGGTACTTGACCGTCCACGCCACGAAGAGTTGATTAAGGAAGTTCGTGCCACTGGCGCCCGGATCTGGTTGATCGGTGACGGCGACGTAAGCGCCGCGATCTCCGCGTGCCTCCCCAACACCGGCGTGGATGTGTTGATGGGTTCCGGCGGAGCTCCGGAAGGGGTGATTTCCGCCGCCGCCATCCGATGCACTGGGGGAAATATTCAAGGGCGACTCAAATTCCGGAATCCCGAGGAAGAGGCGCGTGCGCGCAAGATGGGCATCAAGGACCCCCATAAGATTTTCAGCATCGAGGAGATGGCTCGCGGTAACGTGATGTTTGTCGCAACCGGAGTTACGACGGGGAACTTTCTCCAGGGCGTGAAGTTCACCGGCCAAGGCGCGGAAACACATTCGATCGTGATGCGCTCGGAAAGTGGCACGGTTCGACACATCCGTGCCGAGCATCACTTCGAGAAGAAACCGAAATACTGATCGGGGCAGGAAGCGCCACCAAGGAGAGGAAAATGGCAGACGCAAAGCGCACGGAAGTGATGGATTGTTCCCTAGAGTCCCTGTGGGACGTAATCATCGATTACGAGAGTTATCCCAAGTTCGTGGAAGGGGCTCAGAAAATCACTGTGCTCGAGCGAAAAGGCAATAAGGCCAAGGTTCAATATGAACTCGATATGCTTGGGAAGAAGATCATTTACGTGATTCTTACCGAAGAAGTTCCGATGAAGAGCGTGAAGTGGTCCAAGATCGAGGGCGACTTTTTCAAGAGCATCGAGGGATCTTGGGCTCTCAAGCCGCTCGGCGATGATCAGGTGGAGGCCACTTACACTCTGAGCGTTGGTTTTCCTCTTCTCGTGCCAAAAACCATTGTGAACATGCTCGTGGGGACTCAGCTTCCAACGATGCTGAAAGGCTTTGAGGGCCAGGCCCAGAAGCGGATGAAAAAAAGTGCGAAGGGCGAAAAGTCGTCCAAGAAAAAGGACAAGTAAATGTCGCGAAACAAACTGGGTATCAACACTCCCGAGATCTTCGGCGACGTTTTGAAGAAAGTGAATTTGGGCGGCTCCGATGTGGCCCATGCGCTCCAAGGCAACGTCGACAAGCTGCGCCAGGGGATCACCGTAGCGATCGCTCGCGAGGTGGCGCGCGCTTTTTCCCAAGTCAACCTGGGCCGGATCGTGGACGATCTGGCTTCCGGCTACAACCTCCGCATCAATGCCGAGATCTCGCTCGAGCCGAAGTCGAAAAAAGGGAAGCGTAAAAAGTGAGCTCCAAACCTCACGAATATGCCTCTGGTTTGCTTTGGTTCCTCAGGGAGGGGGCACAGATCTCCCTTGGTGTTACCGACGCAGGACTTCAGGATTTGGGCACTGTGGAGTCGATCGATTTCTCCGAGCCGGGCGATGAGTTTGTGGAGGGGGATTGGGTGGCGGAGGTTTCCGGCGCGAATTCCACTATGGAGGTTAGCGCTCCGGTGGCATTTGTTGTGGACGAAGTGAACGAAGAACTTTTGGAGAATCCTCAGCACCTTGTTGACGACCCAACCGGTGACGGATGGATCATCCGTGGCACCGTGCGGGAGGTTTAATGGGGAAAGGGCCCCGGAAGGGTAAACAATCCGACGACGTAGGAAAGTTCCGCAGCAACCTCCTCAGCGTGGTGAGCCACGAGCTGAACACTCCGATTTCTTCCATATTGAACGCAGCCGTGGCTTTGTCGGAACGTCTTCCGGCCGACGATGAGTATCTCCAAATGATTCGAAGAAACGCCGAGCGGCTTCAGCGCACGGTGCGGAACCTGATGGAAATTTCCCGTGTGGATGCGGGAACCCTTCGTGTGCGTTTGAGTGAACTGGATCTGGCGAACTTTCTTCGCCTGCAGATTGAAAAGCTCCGCCCGAAACTTGCCGTCCAGGGCTTTACCTTGGATCTGGAGATCGAAGACGATCTCCCCCATGTTTGCGGCGACCTGCTCCGCCTGACCCACGTGATCGACTCTCTCGTGCTCAACGCCGCAAAATTTTCCGCTTCGCCGATTGGCGGTGACCCGAGTGAGATTCAGGTGAAGCTCGAACTGGCGCCAGTAGCCAGTCTTCCGCCGGAGTTTTCGGAGCCCGCTTGGGGAAAGAAAACTGGAATGTATTTGGTGGTCAGCGTGCAGAGCCAGCTGCCGCCCGTGGGCGAGAGCCCATCCCATTTTGAAGAGTTGTTCGAGCCGTTTACTCCCTGGCGCGACGCGCTCACCCGGGAAAGGGAAGGCTTGGGCGTGGAGCTGGCTTTGGCCAAAGAAATTCTTTTGGCCCACGAGGGATTCATCTGGGCCGACATGGCCACCGCAGGAAAAGGTTGGAAATTCCATCTGGCTCTGCCGATGCTTTCCCGTGGTGATGAGCTCAATATCGTTCTGGCCAATCGGCTCTTCACTGCGATCGGAGCCCTTTCGCGTGTGTCCCTTTTGATTCTTCGTCCCGAGCCCGGGGCGTTTTCCGAAGGGAGAGATCCCGGCGAAGTCGTTCGAGCCATCCGGAAACTTCTTTTCCGATCGAGCGATAGCATTTTCTTCATCGAAGAAACGGGCGAGATCACGGTCCTGATGGATGATTGCGACTCTGCGAGTGCCTCCCGTGTGGCGGAGCGGTTGGTGGAGAGTCTCGGACTGAGCCTGCCCGGATTTCGATTCATGTGGGCCGCTGTAACGGGACCCGACGAAGGCTCCACCGCCGATGAGCTTATGGATCGCGCTCGTACGGGGTGGCGGCCCGGGCGATAGCACAAAACCCAGTTATTTCGATAGTTTCACGCCGGGAATGGGGGTGTGGCTCCGGGAGGTGGGTTCGGTTATAAGAGCCCCACTGTGGAAATTCAGACGAAGCCCGGGCAGGGCAAAAAATATTTCATTAAGACTTTCGGCTGCCAGATGAACGTTCACGACTCGGATCGTATGGCGGCTCTTCTGGCGGATACGGGCTATGCCGAAGCTCCCGCCATGGAAGATGCGGATCTCGTGCTTTTCAATACCTGTTCCGTGCGCGATAAGAGCGAGCAAAAGGCCTACTCAGCGATGGGCACGCTCAAGCGGAACGGAACCAAGAAAAACGGCGAAGTGATCATCGGCTTCACCGGATGCGTGGCTCAGCAAGACAAGGAAGAAGTTTTTCAGGGCGCCCCTCACCTCGATTTTGTTCTCGGCACCGACTCGATCGACCAGCTTCCCGAGGTCATCTATCGGGTGGAAAGCGGCGAAAAAAAGGTGTTGCAGGCAGGATTCGATCCGTCGAACGACTACTCCATCGAAACGAAGGCGCTTCCCGGAAAAAACCAAGCCTTTGTGAACATCATGAAGGGCTGCGATAACTTCTGCACCTACTGCATCGTGCCCTTTACCCGTGGGCGGGAAAAGAGCCGGAAACTCGACGAGATCGTGCAAGACGTGAAGAGGCTTCTGCTCGGTGGAGTGGTGGAGATCACGCTTCTTGGTCAGAACGTGAATTCCTACGGAAAAAGCCTCGGCGGTGAGAAGACGGGCCAGACCTTTCCTCTTCTCCTTCGAGCCATTCAAGCGATGGCCGATGATCTCGATGCCCGAGGAGTAACTGATCCCACGGGTCGATCCGCTAAGCCTCGCGGCCTGCGACGATTGCGCTACACCACTTCGCATCCGAAGGATTTCGACGAGGAAATGATCGCCTGCCATCGCGATCTCTCACGCTTGATGCCGCAGGTGCATCTTCCTGTGCAGGCGGGCTCTCCCCGCATTCTGAAGCGCATGAAGCGCTATGTTCCGATTGAAACCTATGTGGGGCGCCTTGAGGCGCTGCGTGAGGCGGTTCCTGACGTCACGATTTCCACCGACCTCATCGTGGGATTTCCCGGTGAAACCGAGGAAGAGTTCGAGGCCACGCTCGATTTGATGCGCCGACTTCGCTACGACTTCGTGTTCGCTTATTCGTATTCGCCCCGCCCCGGCACCGCCGCCTTGAAATACGGCGACACCGTTCCGGAAGAGGTGAAGAAGGATCGCCTGGCTCGTCTCAACTACGTTCAGGCGGAGATTCAGAGGGAAAAGCACAAGTCGATGGAGGGCCGCGCCTTCGAAGTTCTCGTAGAAGGACCGTCTAAGACCGACGCCACCCGCGCCACCGGTCGAACAGCCGGCTGGCGAAGCGTGAACTTCTCGCTTCCTAACGGCGTTCGCACCCCGAGCGAGCTGGAAGGAAAGTTTTTACCCGTTAAGATTACGGCTACCAACGCATTCGGGATCGCTGGGGAGCCTGCGCTTTTATGATCGCCGCTTACAAGGGGATAAAGCCCAAGATTCCCGCCTCAGCGTGGATCGCCGATTCCGCCGACGTGATCGGCGACGTAACTCTGGGTGAAAACGTAAACATCTGGTTTGGATGCGTGGTTCGGGGCGACGTTCACTGGATCAAGATCGGCGACAACACGAACATTCAGGACGCCACTGTTCTGCACGTTACCCGTGGTCGCTCGCCTTTGACGATCGGGGCTCGGGTGAGCGTGGGTCACAAAGCTCTGCTCCACGGATGCACGGTCGGCGACGATTGCCTGATCGGCATGGGCGCCATCCTTCTCGATGATGTGGAAGTGGGGCCAGGATCAGTGGTGGCCGCGGGCGCGCTATGCCCTCCCGGGAAGAAATATCCGGCGGGTTGGCTCATCATGGGCTCTCCCGCAAAGCCGGTTCGTGAACTCACTCCGCAGGAGCGCAAGGATTTGATCGACGATCGATGGGTCGACTATGTTGGTTACGCCAACTCCTACAAAACGGATTTTCAGGTTTTGAAGTGACCGAGCCTCGCTCCTACGCTCCCGAAATTCTCTTTCTTGAAAATACGGTCGAGTGCAATCTTCGCTGCAAGCATTGTCACATTTGGCGCGGGAAGGATCCTGAGGGCGCTCTATCTACCGCTGAACGCGCCCAGGTGGTGCGGGAGTTCGGCACGTTTGCCCGGCCCGGAGCCGCGCTCGCGTTTTCCGGTGGAGAGTCTTTGGCCCGGGTCGATGAGGTGTTTTCCCTTTGCGGTGTGGCCCGTGAGGTGGGGCTGAAAACGGTGCTTACGTCGAACGGGACCTCTTTTCGAAATCTTTCCTTGGATCGCTACGCGAAGGACGGTCCCGACGTAACCGCCCTCTCCCTTGACGGGCCTGAGGAGCTGCACGATTTTCACCGGGGGGTGCCCGGGGTATTTCGTGAAGTGATCGCGGCGGCGAGAGCACTGGTGAGCCGAGATCGGCATGTTGTCTTTCACTCGATTCTTTCAGGAGCTACCTGGAGGCACGCAGAGGCACACCTCAAGCTGGCCACTGAAATCGGGGTGAAGGAAGTGATTTTTCAGCCGCTCAATCCCACCTTTGCTCTTCAGGGAGAGCGAGACGTTCACTTTGAGAAGACCTTTCCCGCCAACGAAGCCGAGCAGGTTCAAGTGGAGCTGCTTCGTCTGCGGGAGAGGTATCCGGTTTTGCGTGCTTCCCAAGCCGAAATACAGGCGATGGGAGATTATTTTCGGAATCCTCATCAATCCACGCGCCCGGTTTGCGCCTCAGCTTGGCGCAATGTGGTGGTCGGGGTTACGGGCGAGGTCCAGCTCTGTTTTTCGATGAAGCAGGTGGTAACGGACGGGCGCGGCCTGGGTAATGTCCGTGACCGCTCCCTGGCCTCGATTTTACTAAGCGCCGAGGCGGAAGAAGTGCGCGATAGGATGGGGCTTTGCCGCGCCGGTTGCGGGCTTCTCACCTGCAACCGCATGTAAACACTGGATTTGATGCCCCGAGTTATGCTAGCGTGGGGCATGAATTCGCCGAAAATTCCCCATCAAAATTTCCGTGAAACTTTGACCTTCGACGATGTGCTCCTGCTTCCGGGGCCGAGCGATGTGCTGCCGAATCAAACGCACCTTCGCACTCGTCTCACCCAACGAATTAAGCTCAATATCCCGGTGTTGTCGTCGGCGATGGATACGGTCACGGAGTCCGCTACAGCCATCTCCCTGGCTCAGGAAGGCGGACTCGGAGTAATCCACAAAAATATGAAAATCGAGGACCAGGCCCTCGAGGTAAGCCGCGTGAAGAAGAGCGAGAGCGGCATGATCCGTGACCCGATCACTGTGGCTCCGGAGCAGCCCGTGAAGGAAGCGCTCAAGTTGATGGCGATGTACAAGATCTCCGGCGTTCCGGTCACGAAAGACGGCACGATGCATGGCCCGCTCGTGGGGATCATCACGAACCGCGACGTACGCTTTCTCGAAAATGAAAATCAACCCGTGAGCCAGGTGATGACGAGCAAAGAGCTCGTGACCTGTCCTGAGGGCACGAATCGCGACGACGCAAAAAAACTTCTTCATAAGCATCGGATCGAGAAGCTCCTTGTGGTCGATAAGCAGGGCCTTCTCCGCGGCCTGATCACGATCAAGGACATCGAAAAGAGCATGAAGTATCCGAACTCCAACAAGGATGCGTTCGGGCGCCTGGTGGTGGGCGCTGCCGTGGGTGTGGCTCCCGAGGTCATGGACCGGGCGGCGGCACTCGTGGAGGCGGGGGTGGATGCCCTTTTCGTCGACAGTGCACACGGCCACTCCAAGGGGATTCTTGATCTGGTGAAGCGCCTGAAGGGCAAATTCGGAAGCAAGGTCGATATCGTGGGAGGCAACGTGGCCACTCAGGACGGTACCTTGGCTTTGATCGATCATGGCGCCGACGCCGTGAAGGTGGGAATCGGTCCCGGATCGATCTGTACCACCCGCGTGGTGGCCGGCGTGGGCGTGGCCCAGCTTTCTGCGGTTATGGATGCCGTAGAGGTGGCCAGCAAGCACGGTATTCCCGTGATTGCCGACGGAGGCATCAAATACTCGGGAGATCTGGTGAAGGCGCTGGCCGGAGGAGCTTCCTGCGTGATGATCGGCAGCTTGCTTGCGGGAACCGACGAGTCGCCGGGAGAGTTGGTGTTGTATCAAGGGCGGAGCTACAAAGTTTACCGCGGAATGGGATCTATCAGCGCCATGAAGCAGGGATCCAAAGACCGCTATGGACAGAGCGGCATGGATGACGCGAAACTAGTACCAGAAGGAATCGAAGGAAGAGTGCCCTACCGGGGCACGGTCTCGGCGGTGATTCACCAGCTTACTGGCGGTCTCCGCAGCGGAATGGGCTACGTGGGCGCCAGGGATCTGGAGGAGCTGCGAGAAATGGCCCGGTTCGTGAGAATTTCTTCGGCGGGTTTAAGAGAGAGCCACCCGCATGGCGTGGATATCACGAAAGAAGCTCCGAACTATTGGATGGGTTCCTGACCGAACCCTGAGAAGCAGGGATGCAGTTTAAAAAAATAGAAGCCGGGGCCTACGACGACGAACGCATTGCCGTTCGTAATCCCCAAACCGGACACGTAGCCCTTCTTTCGGAACCCGAATTTCTGGCCTATCGCTACATGGAGGAGAACCCATCGGAGTCCTTTCTTGGACTGCTGATGCCTTCGGTTGGAATAGCGAAAAAGGATCATATTAAAAGCTGTCTTTCCGCGATCGCGAAGCTCAAGAAGATCGGGCTCGTGGATGTGCCGTCGCTCGATCCTCGGATCCGGAGCAACACAGGGACGATGGAACTCGAAGTGAGCAAAGAGAAAATCCGCTTCGATGCCCTCGACTCCATGGCGGCCACGCTGGGAGGAGTTCTCGCTCGCGTTCTCTCCGGCTTGGGCCACGCCGGAGTTTTTATATTCATTTCTTTATTGGCCGGTCTCTGTCTTGTGTTTTTTCCGCTCCACACCGCCGATGAGGCGGCTCTGTCGGGAATGAGCTACTCCCTGATTTTCATCGGAACCTACGTTTTCCTCTCTCTTTCGTTGAGCTGGCGAGCCGTGGTGAGGGCGGCCTTCGTGAAGGGGGCGGGGCGCGATATCGATGCGCTTCGATTTTCCATGTTCGGCCCCGTGGTTCATTTTCACACTGAGGCTAGCGCCGCCTGGTTGTTGGGAGTTCGCGGACGTCTTCTAATGGCTCTCACTGGAATCGCGGCACCGCTCGCATTTTGCGGCCTCTTCGTGCCCCTGCATCTTGCAGGGAAGATATCTCTCCCCACGATCTGGGTGATGTTCGGTGGCTCGGTGGCGGCGGTGTTGGCCGGTCTATGCCCTTTGCTCAAAAGCGACGGCGCGGAAGTTCTTGATGTGCTGCTGAATCGATTCAGCACCAAAGGTTCGGCAGTGAACGAAGCCAAAGACATTCTCCTTCAGAGGATTCCCGGGATTCCAAAAACGGGAGGCGTTGCTTTGCTTGTCTCCATCATCTGGTATCTGGTGTATCTCGACCTCGGGCGTTCCTACTGGGACCTGCTCTCTCAGAAGGCCATGTATGATTTGATGAAGCCGGAGAACACCACTGTTTGGGTGGGTGGGATGGCCGTTTCCGCCGCATTCGCCTTGTTCGCGCTCCTGCCGATCGTGGCGGTGATCGTGATGCTGATCAAGGGCGTGCTGGAAAAGCGAAGCAAGAAGTCCTTCGCTCCGATTCCCGTGGCCGCCTCCGATGATATCGATTTCGAGGATCAGATGGCCGCGCTCGAGAAGGTACCGCTCTTCGCGGCACTCAAGGACGATGAGCGGCTGGCGCTGTTCAATGAAATGCAGCTCGTGAAGTTCAAGGCCGGCGAGCACTTGGTGCGTCAGGGCGAAATTGGCGATGAGTTTTTCGTATTGATCCGTGGTCACGCAAAAGCGGCGTTCCGTGATTCGAACGGAAAAGAGCATATCGTCAATGAACTGGGGGAAGGGGATGCGTTCGGTGAGATCGCGCTTCTCGACGATGTGCCTCGCACAGCTTCGATCATCAGTTCCGACGGGTGCCACGCGCTCAGTCTGAAGAAGGCAGGCTTCGAAAAAGTGGTTCACACCATGGGCTCTTCCGAGCGAGTGAAGCAGATGATCCGGCTCTCGAGTTTTTTCCGCCGACACCCGCTTTTTTCCCGCCTTACGCCCAAGGAGCAAGCCGACCTTATCTCCGAGTTCAATTTTGATCTTCTCGCTCCTGGCGACGAAGTGATTCACGATGAATCCGGCGAGAACTTCTATGTGGTCTACTCCGGAGTTCTCCATGTGGACACCGGCGACGACGCCACTGACACAACCATCGAACCCGACGACTGTTTCGGCTATGCCACCGGAATGAGCGCCAGAATCGTGGCGCGCGACGGTGCGGGCCTGCTGAAGATTAAACGCGGTCAGTTCGACTCCATGATCTGGCAGAAGTTGGTGGAGCGCCCGGAGCTCTTTCTTTGAGTTTTTCCCTGAAGTTTTCCCGTGGCGCATGGATCGGTGTGCTGGTGGCGTTGGCCATGATCGCAATCGGAGTTTTCGTCGCGATAGATTTGCGTAAAGACTTGGCCGCAGCGGTGAAAACCGAGCAAGCAAAAGAGGACATTCGCCGTATCGCGCGCGCCCTGTTGGCGATCTACGAAAACAAGATGCCCCCGCGAAAAGAAGATTTGTGGCGAGCCCTGGAGCTTCAGGGGGCGCCGGTGGATCCATGGGGAAATCCCTATGACGTAACGTTCCAGGCCGGTGAATTTTCCATAACCACGGCGGGTCCCGATGGGCGCATGGGATCGGGCGATGATATTCAGGTGTCGCTGCCCTTTGGTGGCAATCCTTCCGAGGTTGACGCGGGGCAAATTCCCCAGGATAACGCGGCGCCCGCTCCCTGACTTTGTGCTAAGAATCTCAGGTGCATAAAGTCCTCATTCTTGATTTTGGAAGTCAATTTACTCAACTAATCGCGCGGCGAATCCGTGAGCTCGGCACCTACACCGAGATTCTTCCGGCCAACGCTCCTTTTGCAGAAATTCAAAAGTTCGGAGCTACCGGTTTGATTCTTTCCGGTGGACCGCACTCTGTGTTCGATCCGGGATCACCGCAAACCGATCGGCGCGTGGTGGATTTGGGGATTCCGGTCCTCGGAATTTGTTACGGAATGCAGTGGCTGGCACAGAATCTCGGCGGGGCCGTGGAGCCGGCCGCCACCAGGGAGTATGGCTTCACATTGGTGGATGTGATCGTGAAGGATTCGCCACTCTTTCGCGGATTCCCGTCTCATCATGCCAAGACTTGGATGAGTCACGGTGATGAGGTTCGGAAGGTACCTAACGGATTCACAGAAGTGGCTCGTTCGGAGTCGGGATCCATGGCGGCGATGGAGAACCGATCAAAAAAACTTTTTGCTGTTCAGTTTCATCCGGAAGTGGCTCACACCGACCGAGGGCTCGAGATTTTCCGAAACTTCCTGCAAGAGTGTGGCGGTACTGGTGAGTGGAACTTGGGCGATTTCGCGGACCACAAGGCGAAAGAAATCGCAGCCCTGGTGGGGCCCAAAGCTCATGCCATTTGCGCTCTTTCCGGTGGTGTCGATAGCACCGTGGCCGCCACTCTGGTGGAGCGGGCCATTCCCGGGCGTTTGCATTGCCTCTACATCGACAGCGGTCTCCAACGCGAGAACGAGAGCCAGGAAGTGATGCATTCCTTCCGGGATTCCGGTCTTCGCGTCACGATGGTGGATGCTCGCGCTGAGTTTCTCGGCGGCCTCAAGGGAGTGACTGATCCGGAGGCGAAGCGGAAAATCATCGGGAAGGCGTTTATCGACGTGTTTCAGCGCGAAAGCGAGCGTCTCGCCCGCGAGCACAGTCACGACGAGATTTCGTGGTTGGTCCAGGGAACGCTCTACCCCGACGTGATCGAAAGTATGCCGCCTCCCGGGCGGGGCGGCTTTAGCGCCACGATCAAGAGCCATCACAATGTGGGCGGTCTTCCCGAGAACATGAAGTTGAAGCTCATCGAGCCGCTTCGCGAGTTGTTCAAAGACGAAGTGAGGAAGATGGGAGCGAAGCTGGGTGTGTCTCCCGATATTCTTGGACGGCACCCCTTCCCTGGCCCCGGACTGGCGGTTCGTTGCTTGGGCGAAGTTACGGAAGAGCGGCTTAAGGTCCTTCGCGTTGCGGATAAGATTTTTCGCGACGAGCTCCGCAAGAGCGGTCTCTACGGAGAAATTTGGCAGGCCGGAGCGATTCTCCTTCCGATCTCTACGGTGGGAGTAATGGGTGACGGGCGCACTTATCAGAGCCCGATTGCGCTTCGAGCTGTGACATCTTCGGATGGGATGACTGCGGATTGGTATCGGTTTCCGCCAGATCTACTCGCGAAGATTTCCAATCGCATTGTGAACGAGGTGACCGGCGTAAACCGCGTGGTCTACGACATTTCCACCAAGCCGCCTGCCACGATCGAATGGGAGTGACATGAGCGGGTTCGTTCATCTCCACGTCCACACCGAATATTCCCCGCTTGAAAGCACCGTTCGGATCGAAGATCTGATGAAGAAGTGCGCCGAGCGCGGAATGACGGCTGTGGCCATGACGGATCACGGCGTGCTTGCCGGAACGATTGATTTCCTCGACACGGCCAAGAAGAACAAGATCAAGCCGATCTTCGGGTGCGATATCTACCTCCAGCTGGAAGGCGCCCCCGAGGGAACCCGCTTCCCTTGGACGCGGCTGGTTCTCCTGGCCATGGACAACGCCGGATTTCACAATCTTCGTCAACTGGTCTCCCGCGCCTATCTGGAAAACAAGGCAGCTCGTCCCCTCGTGAAAAAGGCCTGGGTAGAAGAGCTTAATGGTGGCTTGATCGCGCTGACCGGGGGAATGAAGGGTGAAATCGGCTACCACCTCCTCCAGGGACGAGAGGATCTTGCGGAGCGTGAGTTTGCTTGGCTGCACAGCACCTTCGGCGATCGGCTCTACGGGGAGATTCAGGAAAACAATCTGGCGGAGCAGTCTCGTGTAAACGAGTGGGTGGTTGGCCGCTGCAAGAAGGCTGGAGTGAAATACGTGGCCACGAGCGACGTTCACTATCTGGAGAAGGACGACGCGCTTTCTCATGAAGTGTTCGTCCTTACCCAGCTGGGCCGCACGCTCTCCGACGAAAAGAAGCGTTCCTTGTGCACCGAATTCTGGCTCAAGGATCAGCCCACGATGGAGGAACAGTTTGCCTGGGCACCGGAGGCGTTGACCAATACGCTTGAAGTGGCCGAGCGCTGCAATGTTTCCTTCAAGTTTACCGACGACAAGGGTCGTCCCATTTATTATCTGCCTCAGTTTCAGATTCCTGACGGGGAGACGGCTCGCAGCGCCGAGGAATTTTTGGCCGTGGAGTCTCGGCGTGGACTCGAATGGCGATTTCGTCAGCTAAGCTTTGCAAAGAATCTTGAAAAGCCGGATTGGGCCGAGTGGAAGCGGCGCTATGAAGAACGCCTGGAAGACGAAGTGGCGATGATTCAGAAAACCGGATTTTCCGGTTACTTCCTCATCGTTTCCGACTTCATTCGATGGGCAAAAGATCAGGGAATTCCGGTGGGTCCTGGCCGGGGCTCCGGAGCCGGATCAATCGTGGCCTGGGCGCTTCAGATCATCGATATCGATCCGCTGCCCTACAACCTTCTCTTCGAGCGGTTCATCAATCCCGAGCGTATCTCCATGCCCGACTTCGACGTGGACTTCTGCCAGGATCGTCGCGGTGAAGTGATCGAGTACGTGAGAAATCGATACGGGCGCGATCAGGTGTCGCAAATCATCACTTTCGGTCGGCTGCAAACCAAGGCCTGTATTCGCGATGTGGGCCGAGTGCTCGGAATGCCCTACGGTGAAGTGGATCAGATCGCGAAACTGGTTCCGGAGAAGCTCGGCATCACTCTCGACGAAGCTCTCGCCATGGAGCCGAAGTTTGCTGAGATTCGTTCGGTTAACCCCACTGTAGACGCGCTCTTCCGCCACGCAATCAAGTTGGAGGGACTTACCCGTAGCTTTGGAAAGCATGCCGGGGGCGTGATTATCACCGACAAACCGCTCGTGAACTACGCACCACTGCTTGCCGATGATGAAGGCGCTGTGGTGGTGCAATACGATAAGGACGCCGCCGAAAAAGTGGGACTGGTGAAGTTCGACTTTTTGGGCCTTAAGACGCTCACCCACATTCAGAAAGCCGTGGACATGGTGAATCTGAAATGGCGGCAAGAGGGCCGTGAGGGAACTTTCCGTATAGAGGACACCGGCGTAGACGACCCCGCAGCCTACGCCCTGATCGCCAAAGGTGACACTAACGGCGTGTTTCAGGTGGAATCTTCCGGAATGATGGACCTCTGTAAAAAACTAGGTCCAGCTAACCTTGAAGAACTCACTTGGATCAACGCCCTTTATCGCCCCGGTCCGCTCGAGAGCGGAATGGTGGACGACTTTATCAACCGAAAGCATGGGCGCGTAAAAATCGAATACATGCTCCCGCAGCTAGAGGACGTGTTGAAGGAGTCTCTCGGAGTCTTCATCTACCAGGAGCAGGTGATGCGGGCGGCCCGGGTGCTGGCTGGATACTCCTTGGGAGAAGCGGATCTTCTTCGTAGAGCCATGGGCAAGAAGAAACCGGAAGAGATGGCCGCGCAAAAAGAGCGTTTCACCAAGGGCGCGCTCGCTCAGGGCGTGACCGCCGCGAAGGCCAACGAGATCTTCGATTTAATGGAGAAGTTTTCGGGCTACGGTTTCAACAAAAGCCACGCTACCGCCTATGCCTATGTTTCCTATCAAACCGCTTATCTGAAGGCGCATTATCCTGCCCAGTTCTATGCAGGTCTCCTCACCACGGAGATGAGCGACACCGACAGGCTGTCGAAATACATCGGTGATGCTAAAGATCACGGCGTGGCCGTGTTAGGTCCCGACGTGAACCAGAGCGGGCGGCATTTCAACGTGGTGATCGAGGGCGGGGTGGAAAGCATTCGCTTCGGCCTCGAGGCGATCAAGGGTCTTGGCGAGAGCGCGGTGGCAGCGATTCTTGAGGAGCGGGAAAAGAACGGCCCGTTCAAAACTTTCCCCGATTTCTGTCGCAGAATGGCCTCGAAGAAAGCGAACAAGAAAACACTGGAGTCGCTGATTCGCTCTGGAGCGTTCGACGCCCTTTACACGGGCAAGCGGCAGGTGAACCGGCCGTCGCTAATCGCAAGCATTGAGAGCGTGATGCAGTGGGCGCAGAAGCAGTCTGCCGCGAATCAGGTCGACGAGGGCGGTCTGTTCGCCGGGCTTTTCAGTGCGAGCGATGGACCGGTGCTTATGGCTCCAGAGCCTGAGCTACAAGTGCTGGCCGATTACTCTCACATGCAGAAGCTCGAGGCGGAACGAGAGCTGATGGGATTTTATGTGAGCGGTCATCCGCTCGACCCTTTCAAGCCCGTGCTGCGCCAATGCGTCACGTGGACGATTCCTACCGTTCACGAAATGAATGCCGCAGGAAAACTTCCCAAAAAACCGGACCCATCCGATTGGAAGGCAAAGAAGGCAGCTGCCGCCAAGGAACCCACCATCGGCGGGATCGTTACTCAGCAGCGTGAAATCACCACAAAGAAGGGCGACCGGATGGCGTTCGCCACTTTGGAAGACTTTGGTGGAAAGATCGAGGTGGTTTGCTTTCCGAAAACCTGGGAGAAGTTCAAAGACTTCATGAAAGTCGGTGCCGTGGTGCAGATTCAGGGGCAGCTCGAGGGCGATGGATCCACGGCCAAGATGCTGGCCTCGAAGGTGGAGCCGCTCGAGTCGATCGCCGCGGATAAAATGAAGAAGGTTCGTGTGGTCGTGTTTCACCTGGACCCGGAAAAAACTTCCCGACAACAGCTGGAAGAGCTGATGGGACTGGTGAAGAAGAACCGTGGTGAGTGCAGCGGAGTCATCGAATACACGCTAAAGGATGGGATTCTTGCCCGTTATCGGATGCCCGATGACTTGAAGTTCGCCGCCGACTATAATTTTGTGCAGGGTGTGAAGGAGATTTTTGGCCGTGACGTGCTCGGGTTTCATTAAATCCTGTGTGGTCGGAATGATGTTGGCTGCGACCGCCGTGTGGGCGGCCACGCCAGCAACGATAACCGTGAATTCTGCGGGACGAGATCTCAACGACGCAATGGTGGCGGCCGTTCGGGCCGCCGTGAAGAAGAGTATCCGCTCCGAGCGGCTCACGAAAGCGGTGTTGGAAGAGGAGATCGTGCCGGCTTATTCCCAGCTGGTGGGGCAATACAAAGTCACCGACGGCTCCGAAGGGGGAGGATCCGTGGGGATTTCCGCCACCGTTGATCTCGCGCCCGTGCAAAGTCTCCTTGCCTTCACACCTGAATCCCTGGGGCTTGACCCGAGTTCGGCAAAGGCAGTGGTGGTAGTGCGAGGGGCGAAGGTCTCTATCCTCGAGCAGATGAAAGCGGAGGGATATTACCAATCGCTGGAGAAGCTCTTGAGAGAGCGGATGGGCCGCCGAGGATTTGAGATGGTGAGAGAACCGGAAGCCAGCGACGAAACGCGTGCGGTGGGCGACGATGTGGCTTCGCCGGAAGTGATTCGATTTTATACCCAGCGTGCGGAAGCAGAAGTGGGATTGGGTATCTCCGTGGGTCCCGATGAGGACACGGAAAAGGGCGGATGGGAAATGCGCGGAACTCTTATTCAACTCAAGGGTGGTCGCATTCTCGGCCGCTTTAGCGCCCCAGTGGCCTTGCCGCGCCAGAGGAAGGAGACCGCTCAGCAGGAGTGGAGCCGCGCCCTGCTCGACGGGGCAAACCAAGTTTTGCTGGCACTTTTCTCCAGAGGAGGCGCGTTGGCTGCCCCAGCCCAGAAAGTTGATGAATCGCTGGTGGTTCGCCTCGTGAATCCTTCGGGCCCTGTGATGCTGGAAAAATTCCGCGGTTTTCTCGTGAAACTACCGGAGGTGGACGGCGTGGTAGAGCGTTCCGCTAAAGGTGGTGCTGCGAACTTTACCGTGCGCACTCGGCTGCAGATCCGGCAGCTGGAGTCGAAGCTGAAATCGCAGTCTTGGGATGAATTCGATTTGGAAGTGGCGCGAGGCGATGCCGCCGAAGTAGGGGCGGCTGGCCTGGTGCTGGTCCGACTCACGGCAAAGGCTGTGGACAACGGGGGTGTTTCCCAATGAAAAAACTGACCTGGGTTTTGTGTTTTATGGCGGCCTTTGGTTGCGCCCGGTCTCCGGGATTTCGGCGAGAGGTGGATCAGGTTCCAAGAACCCAATCAGACCGTGAGCGTCAAAAAGTGATGGAGACGGCTCAAAAATTCACCGGACTTCGCAAGCGAACCGTGGTGTTGCCATTTTGGAACGACACCCCGATCAAAGGACGCTTTGAAGTTAGCGGAAAGAATATCCTCCGGGAGATTCTTCTTGAGCAGAATCGAGTGAACCTGGTCGACGAACGAGATATTTCACTTCGGAGCCAAGATTTTTACCTCGATGCCGAACGGCTCAATGTTCAGCACGCCGCCGACAACGGAAAGAAATGGGGCGTTTCCATGATCGTGCTCGGAAGGATCCACAAGATTGTGGTTCGCCGGAAAGACGATAACGTGGGCGTGCTACGCCCTAGCTCCGCCGTGGCGGCAGTGTCTTTGGAAATCCGCCTGGTCGACGTGGCCACGGGCAAAGAAGTCGCGCTGGGGCAGGGAGCCGGCACAGCGGAATCAGGTACCTTGAATCTCTTTGGCGGAAACTCCGAGGACTCCGAGGAGTCACGGAACGAAATCGTGACGGCGGCCATCGATGATGCCGTGAGGAAGGCGCTTCCGCAGATCAACAAGGAGATCGATCGTATTCAGTGGCTCGGGAAAATTGCCCGCATTTCCGGCAACAAGGTGTATGTGAACGCAGGCCGGGCCACCGGACTGGCCGTGGGCGATATCTTGAAGGTGGCGAGTGTGGGTCAGGACATTTTTGATCCCGATACCGGACTCTTTCTCGGCAGATCGCAGGGCGATTTGAAGGGAACTCTTGAGGTGGTGGAATTTTTCGGTGAGGACGGATGTATTTCACGAATCCATTCCGGCGGGAATTTCAACGAAGGCGACCAAGTTCAGCTCTATTAGGAGTGAAGAATGAGACAAGTTTCAACGGGTAAGGAATTTTCTCCGCTGGAAAAGCGGTTGTTCATCGGTGCGCTGCTGGTTTTTGTGGTGAGCCTCTGGGCTTTTCGCAGCATCTGGATTCCCGTTTTCGTAAGCTACTTTTTGGCTTTCTTGCTGAATCCGATCGTGAAGCGAGCGGAACGGCGAGGTTTCGGGCGCATCGGACCGATCATCACGATTCTCGTGGGCGTGTTTGTTTTGCTCGGCGCCTTCCTTGTCTTAATGGTTCCGCGTGTGGCGGGGCAGCTCGAGGAGTTTTTTCACCGAGTCCCGGGAATTTTGGCGATGATCAGTGAAAAGTTCGCGCCGCTCTCGGTGCAATATCTCGGTTATGACGCCTTTTCGCAGTGGCAGGGCTGGGTGCTCGGCCTTCTTCCGCGGCTCGCGAGTGCGCCCGCGATGGGGTTTCTGGGCGACCTCGCTTCGGGAACAATGAGGGCCCTCAATGTGTTGATCACCCTCAGCTTGATTCCGATCCTCACTTTCTATTTTCTGAAGGACTACTACCGTCTTAACGAAAAACTCATGAACCTGGTGCCGCGCCGTTATCTTTCCGACGTACGGGAAATTGCGCAGAGAATTTCCATGCTTCTCGGCAGCCTGATTCGTGGCCAGTTTTTGGTGTGTATGGTGTTGGCCACCTATTACAGTGTGGTTTTCACAGGTATGGGACTCGAGCTCGGTCTGCTCATGGGGATTTTCTCCGGATTCATGAATCTAGTGCCCGTAGTAGGGGCGCTTATTTCTCTCTTAATCACGGTCTCGGTGGCTTTGCTGGGCGGTGGCTCTCTAGCAGTGTGTATTTCGATTCTCGGCGCCTTCCTCGTGGCCAACCTGATCGACACCACGTTTCTTACGCCAAAGATTGTGGGGCGCAGCATGGGAATCGGCGCGCTGGCAATTATTCTGGCTTTGCTGGCCGGAGGAGAGCTGTTAGGTTTCTTGGGTGTCTTGCTGGCGTTGCCATTATTGGCCCTGTGCAAGGCCGTAGGTGGATTCTTGCTCGAAAGATATTTGAGTTCTAACTACTACAGGGAAGAGGCTCCCGTAGAAGGTAAGCAGAGTCTTTCGGATCAGATTTGAGGGGAACAGTTTGAAGGAAGCTTTTTTTCAGTTTCGCTCCGGATACTCCTACGAAGACGCGCTTCGCCTTCAGGGGGTTTTGAATTCCGAAGGGTTTCACGGCCTGCTTGCTTTCGAGTGCCCGGAAACCATCACACTTGGTCGCAACGCGGAAGAAGCCAACGATGTGCTCGTGAGCCGCGACTTTCTTGAAGAGCGATCTGTTCGATTGATCTCTACCGACCGCGGAGGCAAAGCTACTTGGCACGGACCCGGCCAGCTTGTCGGATTTCCAATTGTGAATCTCCGCGACGTGTATGCGGATCCTCGCGCGGTAAAGCGTTTTTCGGAAGAGCTTCTCATGGGGCTGGCTCACGCTTGCGCCGTGCTAGGAGTAAAGAGTGTGGAGACCCGCGCCGATCAACCCGGGATTTGGACTCGTAAGGGTAAGCTTGGCTCCTTGGGCATCACCGTAAAAGACGGAATGGTTTTTCACGGATTCTCCCTGAACGTGACCCAGCAGGTGGTGGGTGGATTCAGTCTGATTCAGCCTTGCGGGATCGTAGGTTGCCCGATCACGAGCCTTGAAGCTGAAGGTGTGAGAGTAAATTCCATCAAAGATGTAGCCACCGCCATTCTCCCGTATCTCACTGTAGTGAATGGAAATGAGTTTCTTAAGCGCTCCCGCATGGCCACATGGGACGACCGCTATTCCTCGATGGTGGCGAAGGTGAACCACCAGCTCGTGCAGGATCCTCAGTGGATCACGGGCACTCGAACCGATTCCTGATCAGTCTTTGATTTCCAGACCCACTGGGCAGTGATCCGAGCCTCTTACTGATGGCTCGTGCCAGCTCCGCTTCACCCGATCCGCCAAGTCGCGATTTACGATGTGATAGTCGAGGCGCCAGCCAACGTTCTTTTCCCTCACTCCGGGGCGATAACTCCACCAGGTGTAATGGCCTGGGCCAGGATTTTTCTCCCGAAACACGTCGGAATGGCCGGCGGCGAGAAATTTCGTCATCCAGGCCCGCTCCTCAGGCAGAAATCCGGCGTTATCCTTGTTGCTCTTCGGGTTCTTTAGGTCGATCTCTTCGTGGGCGATATTGAAGTCGCCGCACACCACCACGCTCTTTCCCTTCTTTCCGAGTTTCTCGCAGTGCTTAAGCATGGAGTCGCAAAATGCGAGTTTGAAGGGAAGCCGAGCGTGGTCGCGTTGACTGTTGGGAAAGTAGGCATTGATCAACACGAAGGCGGGAAACTCCAGCTGTAACACTCGGCCCTCACGATCAAATTCGGGAATGCCAAGGCCTTCGGTGACTTGGGTTGGCTCCACCCGCGTATAAACCGCCACTCCGCTATAGCCGGGCTTTTCCGCTGGGTGCCAGATGGAGCGATAGCCTCGGGGAGAGATCAGTTCCGGGTCCAGTTGATCTGGTAGGGCCTTTACCTCCTGAAGTGCGATCACATCGGCGTCTGCTTTTCTGAACCAATCGAGAAAGCCACTTTTTTGGGCCGCTCTCACGCCGTTCACGTTCCAGCTCATCAGTTTCATCGCAGAATCTCCGCGAGAGCGCGCTCCGTGGGGCGGGGAAGTTGGATTCCCACGAGATCTTCTGTCTTTACCCATTCAAATTTTTCGCCACAACTGCCCAGGACTTTCTCCAGATTACCGGGCTTCCGTGGAAGGGCGTAGCTCTTCACCACAAAGTCGATTCTATGTTTGGTGATGTAGCGCACCTGTCGGTGTTCGCGTTCGGAGTGCCACGGAAGTTTTGGTCCGGGTTCCGTCCACCAGGGAATATCGAGCATTCCCTCAAGCCAGCTGCCCTTAGGTCGGCGGGCGAGAAGAATTTCTCCTCGCACCGTTAGTAGGGCTCCCTCGCCACGAAGGTGAATCTTTTCGGCTTTTGGCGCCTTGATGGGAAGTTCATTTTGAACTCCTGCCTTCTGGGCCGAGCACTCAGATTTCAGGGGGCACACATCGCAGCGAGGGTTCTTCGGCAAACAAATGCTCGAAGCCAGATCCATAAATGCCTGATTTATCGCGCCGGCGTTGCCGAGCTGCACGAGATCGTGGGCGAATTCGGCTACCTCCTGCTTTCCTTCCTTCTTTGGATTTTTCCTTAGCGACAGAAGGCGTGAAATTACTCGTTCTAGATTTCCGTCAACGGCCGCAAGGGCGGCTTTCCCGGAGATGCTCGCCACGGCCGAGGCCGTGTAATGTCCCACACCGGGAAGCTCACGGAGGGGGGCGTAGGTGTTGGGGAATCTGCCCCCATGATTCTCCGCTACCTTTTGGGCTGCGGCGTGCAGATTGCGGGCGCGAGAGTAGTAGCCGAGGCCAGCCCAAAGATTGAGGATCTTTTCCTGCGGGGCCGCAGCCAGATCATCCACGGTCGGATAATGGGAGAGAAATTTTTTGTAATACGGAATCACGGCTTCCACGCGCGTTTGCTGGAGCATGATCTCGCTCAGCCACACCCGGTAAGGGTCGCTGCTCTCGCGCCAAGGCAGATCGCGGGCGTGTTTTGTGTACCAGGCGAGAAGTCGCCGGTGAATCGCGCTCAACCGATCACTCCGAGTTTCTTTCCCACTCGGGTGAATGCACTCACGGCCTTATCTACATCGGAGTCGGAATGAGCCGCAGAGAGTTGCACCCGGATTCGGGCTTGGCCTTTTGGCACCACGGGGAAGAAGAAGCCGATCACATAGATTCCCTCTTCAAGAAGGTCGGCGGCCATTTTCTGGGCCAATGTGGCTTCGCCGAGCATCACGGGAACCACAGGATGATTTCCATCTTTAACGGTGAAACCGGTGGCTTTCATTGCTTCGCGGAAGCGTCGGGTGTTTTTCCAGAGCTGTTCGCGGAGTTTCCCGCCCACTTTGGGATCACTCACAAGTTCCAGGGCTCTCACGGAAGCGTTCACGACAGGTGGCGTGAGGGTGTTGGAGAAAAGGTAGGGTCGTGCCCGTTGGCGGAGTAAGTCGATGATCTCCTGGTGTCCGCTCACGAATCCTCCAGCGGAACCGCCGAGGGCCTTTCCGAGCGTGGAGGTGATGATGTCGATCCGGTCCATCACGTTGAAGAGCTCATGGGTGCCGCGTCCATTGGGTCCCATGAATCCCGACGCATGGGAATCGTCGATCATCACGAGTGCGTCGTATTTTTCCGCGAGATCACAGATTTTATCCAGGGGCGCTACCGTGCCGTCCATGCTGAAGGTGCCATCGGTAACCACGAGGCGGAAGCGCTGGGCCTGTGCTTCTTTCAGTTTTTCTTCGAGGTCGGTTAGGTCGCGATTTTTGTAGCGATAGCGCTGGGCTTTGCAAAGGCGAATTCCGTCGATAATCGAGGCGTGGTTGAGCTCATCGGAGATGATGGCGTCTTCTTCCGAGAGCAGGGCTTCAAAAACACCGCCGTTAGCGTCGAAGCAGCTCGAGAAAAGAATCGTGTCTTGTGTGCCGAGAAATTTTGAAAGGCTGTCTTCGAGCGTTTTATGAATCGTCTGGGTGCCGCAGATAAAGCGTACGCTCGACATTCCGTAGCCAAATTTTTCCAGGCCTTCGTGGGCGGCCTTCACCAGATCGGGATGGGACGAGAGTCCGAGATAGTTGTTCGCGCAGAAATTCAGCACGTCCTGGTTTTTCACCTGGATATGACTGCCCTGAGGGCCTTGGATGAGGCGTTCCCGCTTGTAGAGACCGGCCTCGTCGATTTCGCGGAGTTTGGATTGGAGAAAGCTTTGGAATTTTCCGTACATAGGCTTCTTCTATCCCAAGTGGTGCGCCCAAGAGTAGGGGGTGTGGGCGGGAGCCTTTGCCCGGTTTTGGGTGGGGTAGCCAAGCCAAATGCACTGTTTATCTTTCATTTTGTATAATTTACTTTACAAAATGGACTGTAGAGTTTACTTATACCCTATGACCACTTCCACGAACCCCAAGCTCTCCATCGGTAGTCGGCTCCATGTATTTAGGGCCGAGAAACGGCTCACTCAAGAGGAGCTGGCTCAGGCAGTGGGGGTCACCCGCGCCACCATCATCGCGATCGAGAAGGGCAACTATAATCCCTCGCTTGAACTCGCGTTTCGCTTGGCGCGCTATTTTCAATCCGACATTCAATCCATATTTTTCGTTGAAGGAGAAAGCAATGAACCGCGTCCATAGAATCGTGATCGTATATTTCCTGGCGGCCCTTCCGGTGACCGCAGCTCTGGTGTTTACGAAAGTAAATACGAAACTCCAAGATCTTGCCGCTACCGAGGCGTGGGCCGATTGGCTTAATGGTGCGTGGGGCTTGGCCTTCGGCCTTTGGATGCTGAGCGCGCTATACCTTGGAATTGCGCTAGTGAGTTCGGCAGATTTTCGCGAAAACTTTCTGCGAAGACTTCTAAAAGTAAAAGATCGCGACGAGCGTGAGGCGATGATCACTGCCGTTGCTGCCAGACGCACGTTCTTCTCCAGCATCGCAGTTACTACGCTCCTTCTGATTCTTACGATGTTTCAGGTGAACATTAGGCCCCTCCAGCGGGAGGAGATCCGTCCTGGCGGAGGCACTAAGATGCTGAGTCTGGGCCTCAAGTTTTCGCCATGGAAAACTCATGGTGAGTTGGCTGGCAGCCAAAAGGAGGTATTCGCCTACGACTTCCCAATTACGTCGTCGGGCGTGCTTCTCCTTCTTCTTGTCTGGCAAGTGGGGGCTTTTAGCTGGAGTTGCAGGCGGGAGTCGGTCAGCTCTTCCGTGTAGAGCCCTTCCTTTTCTTAATCTCGACTCCCATGATCCCGACAAGTTGCCTATGAAGCATTGGCTCCTGATTACAGTGATTTCGCTTGTGCCGGCGCTTGCCGGCGCGCACCCGCTTCGGCAGAAGCTGGAAAGTCTGGTGCCAAAGGGAAAATTGCCTTTCTCTCTGGAGAACGCTCCGGAATCACTGGCCCGTGAGTGGGCCAAGAAGATCCCCGGTCTCGGGATTGATGCCAAGAACGGTGTAGTTACAAGCGTGAGATATCTGGTGCCGCTCGCGAAGGCCCCTCACTTGCGGGCATTGGAAAAGTTGATCGGCAAAAAGAATCTGCGCGCAGCGGAGAAGAAACTCAAAGCAGCAAGGCTGGGAACCAAGAGTGGCCGCTCACTCGTGGTCAAAGTTCCCGAGGCCCGCGCAGTGTTGGAATTTACCTTGGAAAGTGACCCCGTGCTGAAAGCATTCACGCTCAGGGGGAAAAAGTGATCGTTCTCGTGGTAGGAGAATGAATCTGTGATCTTCATTATTTTTGCCAGCTCCCTTTGGGCGCTCGACACACTGATTCGGTTCCCGCTTTCCCAAAAAGGAATCGACCCCCTTGTGATAGTATTTCTGGAGCATTCGGTGCTCGCGTTCCTGTGTTTTCCTCTCCTTCTCCGCGGGCTGCCTTCGATCCGGCGTTTAACTCCATCGCGAATATTCTCGTTTCTAGTGATCGGCGCTGGAGGGAGCGCTTTGGCCACGGCCTCCTTCACGGCGGCTTTCGCCCATCTCAATCCATCACTGGTGATTCTCTTGCAGAAGCTTCAACCCGTGGTGGCGATAGTGCTTGCCCGATTGGTGCTTCGAGAGCCGGTGGGGCCGCGTTTTTTGCTATGGGCCTCTTTGTGCTTGGCGGGAGGCGTTCTCGTGGCGGCGGAAGACGTGGAAAAGTTCTGGCTGGTGGCAAGGGAAAATCCCTACGCCCTGCTAGATCAAGCAGCTGTTCGCGGCTACGGATTCACGTTCGTGTCGATTCTCGGCTGGGGCGCCAGCGCAGTCTACGCACGGAAACTCAGTCTCGACGGTTTTTCACCAGTTTCGATGGCGGCGGGGCGATTCTGCGTTGGATTTGCGACTTTGCTTCTCCTGGTGCCCAAGGGCGCGGCCCTCGTTCTTCCAGAAAGTGCAGATTACGCGCGAGTTGCGGGGCTCGCTCTGTTTTCGGGCGGACTGGCTATGTGGCTCTACTATCTCGGAGTAAAGCGACTCCCGGCAAAGCTGGTATGCATTTTCGAACTATTCTTCCCCGTATTCGCCGTGGCAGTGAATTGGATTTTCCTCGATCAATCCTTAACGCTTCCGCAGATCGCCGGGGCCCTGATGCTGGTGTTTGGTGCTGTGGTGTTGCAGATAAAAAGGTACTAGCTTGCCCGTGAGATGGAGCTAACAGCCACGCTTCTTCATCTCTTGCCCCACCATGTTTTGCATCGCCGGATTCTCATGACCGGTAAACTTGCGAAGTAGTTCGCATCCCGCGTGAGGGCTTTGTATCAGGGCGTGGATCAAAAAATATTCCGGATCTCGAGAGGAAGCTATGGCGTTGTAGAGCTCCTTGGGAAGGTCAGGTCGTCTCACAAGATTGGCGAGCACGAAAGTTTGCCAGAGGCGATATTCCACGTCAGACGCGAAGTCTCCGCGTCCAATTTTTACGAACCGCTCCATTGCTTCCCGCTTGAGAAGCGGATTTTTTGCCACTCCGCCCATGCTGGAGTAGTGCACAGGACCGGAGGCGATTTCATCCACCAGACTCGACGGCGTGGCCGGGTTTTCCCCAACCAACCAAAGCAGCATCGGATCCTCTTTTCGAGCCAGGTCTTCCAGGACTTCGGTGGGGGAGTTTTTGTTTTTTGCGAGCGCCTCGGTGATTTTGTGTTCCTTAAGCCAGGCTTTGCGGGAGTTCACTTCGAAAAGAGCCTTTTTCGACGAAGCCGCACTTTCCGCTACGGCAAGCCACTCCGATTCCGTGCGCCATCGCCAAGATACCACCATGGTGAGGGCCGCAACTCCGGCCACTACTGTGAGCCGCCAAGCGACGCCGTCTTTTTGGCCTCGGGAAAGGTCCAGAATCGAAAAACCCGAGAATGCGAAAAACATCCCAATCAAGGCACCGATGCCGCCGGCCACAGGAAGGAATAAAAACCCCACGGCTGCCGTGGAGCTCGTTGACTCCATGATTCCAAGGAACATCCAGATTGCCGCGGGTACGGCACCACAGGCGGCGGCTAAAAAGTAGATCCACTTTCTGCTCATCTAGAAAATCCTATCCGACACCGGCTCACTAGAGTGCGTTGATCGACACAAGAGTCTTCGGGAACTCGTTGAGATTTTTCTCAAAACGTTCCGGGGTGAATTCCGAAAGAGGAAGGATCGAGCCCTTTCCTTCGTCGAGAATGTGTTTCCAGATCTGGTCCTGGATGCCATTGCGGCGGTCTTCCAGAAGCGCGCGAGTGATCTCCCATGTGGCGAAAACCCGGCGCCCCACGATTGCGTGGATATGTTTGCCAGCGGTCACGACCTCCTCAAATCGGGGGATCGTGAGGTCCCCACCGGAAAGGCCGAAGAGCACGATGTGACCACCGCGGCGGGATCCATCCAGAGCTGAAACTAAACTCGACGGGAATCCGCTCATCTCCAGCGCATAGTCGGCGCCTACACCGTCGCAAAAGCTTCGCACTTCCGATGCCGCATTATCTCCGGGAGGGATTACGAGATCGGCGCCCAAGGCTCTGGCGCGCTCCTGATTGCGAGGATTGGGTTCAATGCCAACGATCTTGCGGGCGCCCAGGGCTCGGGCCACAAGGATTGCGAGAAGCCCGATCGTGCCGCAGCCGAAAATCGCCACGGTTTTTCCGCGCATTTCCGCGTTTGCCACGGTTTGCCCCGGAATCGACGGTGTACACACATGCACGGCATTGCCGAACGGCTCTTGCACCGCCGCCACTTCAGGGCGAATTTTGTCGATTACTGTGGGCCACAAAACATTGGCGGGGAGCTTAACTCGTTCGGCAAACACGCCGTCCCATGTGACCCCGATGATTCGCTCGTTGATGCAAACGTGCTCGTCGCCAGCGCGACACATCGGGCACTCGCCGCAGTAAATGTGACTTTCCGCGCTTACGAGTTGGCCCACATGAAACTTACCGCCGCGTTTTACTTCGCTGCCGACTTCCACGATTCGCGCCAACATCTCGTGTCCCATCACATAGTGGGAGCGCCCGTCTTTCTCGAGGTGGGAGAGTATTCCTTCCTTGAAGGCCTTTCGGTACCAGATCCCGCGGTCGGTGCCGCAAACCCCGGCAAAGATCGGCTCAAGAATCACGCTTCGAGCATCGGAGGGAGAGGCACGCTCGTCTATTCGCGGCGCTTCAACATCCGCAACGCGGTAGCCTTTTGTGGTCGACCAATTGTTTCGATTTACCTCAAGAACGAGAGCTTTCATGGCTGCATCACCTTCCGAATTCGGTCGAGTCGGAAGCTTTTCTTCATGCCGTCCAAGTGGCAGGTCGCTTCCAAATATTGATTACCAGCACGGGCGTAGAGAAGGTGCGGCGTCACCTCGCGGGGCCCGTAGCTTCCTTCGTATTGAATCCACACCGAACGGCGGCCTTCGAGAGCTTTCACGAGTAGACCGAACCGATCATCGAGGTCCGCGTCGGTAAGAGTTTTTGAGCCGTCTTCAAAAGCGAAAAGCCTTCCATGACGGTCGCGCAGTTCGTCCCAGGATGCATTAACTCCACAGCTCTTTCCCACCAGGTGCCGGAAAACTTCCATACAACTTCGGGCATCGGCGAGGGCGCGGTGAAACGTGTTTTCCGGAACGTTGATTTCCCTCACCAGAGCTTCGAGCTTATGGCTTGGCAAGTGCGTGAGCACACGCCGGGAAAACATCAGCGTGTCGAGCACGGGCATGGTCGGAAGACTAACCCCATTGCGAAGCCCGTGAAGCGAAAGAAACCCGAGGTCGAATCCGGCGTTATGCGCTACCGGAATGGCGCCTTCGATGAATTGAAAAAAATGGGGAAGTGCTTCTCGAGCACTCGGCGCTTCAAACACCATGTCGTCGGTGATGCCGTGTACGTAGGTGGCCTGCGGCGGAATCGGCTTACCTGGATTAACCAGCGTTTGAAAATGTTCGGTCGCACCTGTGAGCAGGTTGAAGCGAACAGCCCCGATTTCCACCAACGCTTCCGATGCCGGATAAAGCCCCGTTGTTTCGGTGTCGAAGGCTGCGAAATCGAGAGTGCTGATGTCGTTCACCATGGTATCTTTCTAGCATGCGCACAGTGATCACGGGAGGGGCGGGGTTTCTTGGCCAAAAACTGGCGCACGCGCTATTGGCCCAGGGCCACACGGTGCGGCTTCTTACCCGGGGAAAAGACCCCGGAATTCCCGGCACTGAACTCGTTAGGGGTGATCTCAGCGAACCAGAGAGCCTCGTTAGAGCATTCGACGGGTGCGATGCTGTGTTCCACACGGCAGGATTGATCTCCTACAACCCGGAGAAGGACGCTTTGATGCGTTCCACCAATGTGGTGGGTACTCGCCATGCGGTGGATGCGGCGCGCAGAGCCGGGGTTGGAAGATTTATCCACACGAGCTCCACAGCGGCCATCGGGATCAACTACGACCAGAATCGTTTGATGGACGAAACCACACCGTTCAATGCCCATTCCCTCCAAATGGCTTACTTCACCACCAAGTGGGAGGCAGAGGAAGAGGTACGAAAGGGAGTGGCCGGAGGCCTCGACGCCGTGATTCTCAATCCTGGGTCACTGATGGGGCCGGGCGACACGCGCCGTTACGAACAAACCTATCCGGGCCTGATCTACAAGTTCAATCCGCGATTCCTCGTCCACGGCGGTATCAATTTTGTGGACGTAAATGATGTGGTGGACGGGCATCTTCTTGCCTGGAAGAAAGGGCGCACGGGCGAACGCTATCTCCTCGGTGCGGAGAACCTCTCGTTTGCGGAGCTCATCCGGCGCACCAATGCGATCATCGGTAGAAAGTCACCGTCGATTTATTTGCCGCTCTCCTTGATGGGGGTGGCTGCTGGTGCGATTCGACTGTTGCAGAAGTGCGGAGTGCATCTTCACATCACCCCTGAGCTCGTGCGCCAGGTTTGCACCTGGTACCTCTACGTAGATTCCGGAAAAGCACAGCGCGAACTCGGGTGGAAGCCGAAGTCGATTGATCGAGCGATCCATGAAACGTTGGATTGGCTGAAAAGCATCGGGAGGGTTCAATGAAAAAGAAAAAGAAGACCACGCACGAATACAAAGACCCCCTTCGCCATCTCCATCCAGCGAGTTCGGTGATCTTGGCTGGGTATCGATCCCGGTTATCCGAGTTCTCAGTAAAGCCACCTCTCTTTCGAACCTCCACATTCGAATTTCCCCGTGCAAAAGACGGCGAGAAATTTTTTCAGCGCGCCTACCACCTTCCTGGGGATGACGGACAGGATCCGGGGCTCATTTACTCCCGACTAAACAACCCCTCTGTGGAAATCGTGGAAGACAAACTTGTAGCCGCCGAGCGCGGGGCTCACCATGCCCTGCTTTTTCCTTCTGGGATGAGCGCCATTTCCACGAGCGTCCTTGCGCTGGTTCCCCAGGGTGGGAAGATTCTCTATTCTGATCCGGTCTACGGCGGCACCTATCTCTTCTTTCGTGAGTTTTGCAAAAATCGATTCGGGATCGAGGCGGTTCCGGTCGACACGTCGGATCTTCGCGCCGTGGAAGAGACCCTTCGAAGCGAAGGGCCCTTTCACATGCTGTATTTGGAAACGCCCTCGAATCCCACGATGAAGCTTTCCGACATCGGATCCTGCGCGAAGCTCGCTCGAAAATATTGCGGCAAAGATGTGCTCGTGGCGGTCGATAACACGTTTATGGGCCCGGTCTTCCAGCAGCCTTTCGCTTGGGGGGCCGACGTGGTGCTCTACTCGGCCACAAAGTTTCTCGGTGGTCATAGCGACATCATTGCGGGTGTGGCGCTTACGTCCCGTGCCGATCTGAATTCCAAAATCCGCGACTTCCGCACGATTCTAGGATCTACTCCCGCGCCCGACACGGCTTGGCTTCTCACCCGCTCCATCGAGACGCTTTGGGTGAGGATGCAGCGCCAGGCGGAGAAGGCCATGAAAGTGGCGGCGGCCGTGAGCCGGTGGCCCGAGGTTGCCCGTGTGAACTATCCAGGTCTCCTGGGCCCGAAGCAGGCGGAGCAATACCGAATCTATCGCAAGCAATGCCTGGGACCCGGCTCGATGTTCACCTTTGAGCTAAAAAAGGGTTCCCGGGAGCGGGCCTACCAGGCCCTGGATCGTCTGAAGATCTTCCATTTGGCCGTTTCCCTGGGCGGTACTGAGTCACTCATCGAGCACCCCCGGAGTATGACCCATTCGGATATGACCCCCGAAGATCTGGATCGGGCTGGAATCACCGAGGGAATGATCCGTGTTTCCGTGGGGTTGGAGAGTTCCGAGGACTTGATCGCCGATCTTCGCTTGGCCATCCGTAGGTGACTTTCCGGGCCGTTTTAGGGTAAACCCTTCGGCCTAATGCGCAGCATCTTTTTACTCGTTGTTGGATTCGGGCCGTGTCTGGCCGTGGCGTCGGAGTGCGGTCGCGCCGATCCGGCTCTTTTTCATAATCGTGCGGAAGTGTGGGAAGTGCAGGCGGATTTTTCACAGATCAATGATCGCTCGATAGAGCTTCATGAAAAGGCCCGCGCCAGCTCTCCGGGAAAAATGCGAGTGGGAGACCGAGAGTATTCGGTGCAGGTGAAGGCCCGGGGAAAGTTTCGTTTCGAAGAGTGCTCGGTGCGACCGATTTCGGTGGAACTTCCGGCCAGCTCGGAGTGGGGAAAACAGAAACTCCGTCTCACCACCGTTTGCCATAAGGATGCGGAGTGGGTCGAACAGGCCACGCGCGATCTCATGAAGGAGCTCGCCATTTACAAAGTCACAGAGGAACTTCCTGGGCCTCACCTCGCCACTCGGCTGGTTCAGCTGCGATTGAAGCAGCCCGATGGCAGCCTCTATCTGGAAGCGCCGGCTTTCTTGCGCGAGTCGGAGAAAGACCTGGCCAGGCGTTGCGGCATGCGGGTTCGGGAAGATTTGGTGCATCGCTGGAATCAGGAAAAGCGCACGTTCGAACGTTTTCTAAAGCAGCCCGACGGTTCGCTTCGCCCCTGGGACTACTCCTATGATTCGGTAGCAATGACTCGGATGGAGTTCACGAACCGTCTTCTCAACAACATCGACTATCTGGTGGAGGAGGATCACAACGTGATCCCGCTCGTGCCGAAGACAGACGATAGGCGTATCTATTTAATTCCCTACGACTTCGATTTATCTCAGGCGGCGGGAGGAACTTTCTACGGATTCTCCGGTGGCGCTCCCGAAAATGCCGCCACGTTGAAGACTTGGATCGGCGAGGATGCCTTCGCTCGGGATCCGATGCGCCTGGAGTTTCTGTCGGCCTGGCCGCGCATCCGCGCCCGGCTCGAAGAGGCCACGATCGATTCTCGGGGACGAACGGAACTTTTGAATTGGTTTGAAACCCATTGGCGGGCGCTACAGTGATATCTCTGTCCAACATCACCAAACAGTATGGTCCGAAGATTCTCTTCAAGGACGCGAGCGTTCAAATCAACCCAGGAGATCGCATCGGTCTCGTGGGGCCGAACGGAGCCGGAAAGTCCACGCTCTTTCGGGTGATTTTGAAGGAAGAGGGCGTCGACGGCGGAATCGTGAACGTGAGCGACAAGCTCCACGTGGCTCACTTCTCCCAGAATGTGGCCGAAATGCGCGGGCGCACGGTGCTCGACGAGGTGAAGAGTGCCGCCGGTGATCTGCCCCGTCTCACTTCTCGATTGAAGGATCTGGAGTATCGGTTAGAAAAGAGCGCCGAAGAGCCTCTCGAAGACGATGAAATGCAAAAGCTCCTCGAGGAATACGGCGAGGTGCAAACGGAGTTTGAGCGCCTCGGTGGATACGATCTGGATTCTAGGGCCAGAGAGGTTCTCACGGGTCTCGGCATCGACGCCGCCGGCCAGGACCGGATGACGGAGCATTTCTCCGGCGGCTGGAAAATGCGAATCGCCCTGGCGAAGGTGCTCATCCAAAACCCCGACGTGCTCCTGATGGACGAGCCCACGAACCACCTCGACATGGAGTCCATTCTTTGGCTGGAAGAATGGTTGGCCAACTATAAGGGCACCCTCGTGATGACGTCCCACGATCGCGAGTTCATGAACCGCCTCGTGACAAGAATCGTGGAGGTGAATCACCGCACCATCACTTCCTATTCTGGGAACTACGACTTCTATGAAAGAGAGCGTGAGATTCGGCGCGAACAGCTCCGGGCCGCCCACTCCCGCCAGCAAGACATGCTTGCCAAGGAGGAAGAGTTCATCGCTCGGTTTGCCGCCCGTGCGTCGCATGCGGCCCAGGTGCAAAGCCGGGTGAAGAAGTTGGAGAAAATCGACCGTATCGAGCTTCCTCCCGACGAGAAATTCATGAAGTTCGAGTTCCCTGTTCCGCCGCGCGGAGGCGACGACGTAGTGAGCTTCAAGGACCTTAGGAAAATCTGGCGCACCCCGGAGGGCCAGGAAAAGCTCGTGTTCGAGGGAGCGACCGCCCTGATCCGCCGGTTAGACAAGGTGGCTGTAGTAGGTGTTAACGGCGCCGGAAAATCCACGCTTCTGAAAATTTTAGTGGGAGAAACCGAACCCACGAGCGGAACTCTTCAGATCGGGCCTTCGACTCGCACGGGATATTTCAGCCAAAGCTCCATGGACGTTCTGCATCCCCATCACACTCTGGAGCAAGAAGTGCATGATCGCATGCCCAACGCGTCGCTTGGGGTGGTCAGGAATCTTTTGGGCGCCTTCAAGTTCTCCGGCGATGAGGTGGAAAAGAAAATCTCCGTATTGAGCGGGGGGGAAAAGAGCCGCGTGGTTCTGGCCACGCTTCTCACCCAGCCGAACAACTTCCTGATTCTCGACGAGCCCACCAACCACCTGGACATCGGCTCTCGCGAAGTTCTCCTTGAGGCGATCAAAAACTTCCAGGGCACGGTAGCTATCGTGAGCCACGATCGTCACTTCCTTCGCTCGGTGGCTACGCGGGTTTTCGAACTCGATAAACATCACCTGCGTATCTACGAAGGAAACTACGATTATTACCTCTGGAAGAAGAAGGAAGAGGCGGGTAAGAGATAACGCGGTTCCCGCGATCACCTCTTTCCGTGTAAACCGAGTAATGTTTACTCTGCCAGGAGCGTGGTTTTTCAGGATACGATCAGGATTGGTTCAACAACTAATCAAGGAAGATTGGTCCGGTGCGAGCTGTTGCTGCGGTTGGTCGTTTTTGGGCGTTTCTGATCCTGAGTTTGCTACTACAGGTGCGCGCGCCGCTCCTTGCTCCCATCGCGGCGTGGAGTAACTACTGGGTTACTCACCGAGCCAGCATCATGATGCTCACCGTGGTCAACACCTCGATCACGATCTCCTCCGAAGCCGGTGCGCGATTTCTCTGGCCCGTAGTTACCGGGGAGCATGAGCACAATTTCTTCGTGCAGACTGAATCGGGCGCCACCACGATCCACAGACAGTCGCTAATCAACATCTTTATGACCTTCTTCGCCTCCCTGGTGGGCGGGCCAGTCTATTTTATTCGCCGCGGCGCGAATCGATTTCTCTTTTTCCTGAGCTTTGGAATGGTGAACTCGATGCTAAGCCAAAGCCTGGTCACATTTGTGCGCGATGGATTTGTATCGTTTGCACTCCACCGGCTCTGGTTCGATTTTTTCTACAATGGCACAGTCAAATTCTTCATGTTTGAGCTCTCCCGGCGGCCGATCCTCAACCGTCGCAAAAGCATCCGAGGCGTGGGCACAGTAACGGCCATAAGAAGTGTACAGGACTTCTTGACCACCGCCTTCCGAGTTGCAATGCTCAACTTGTTCGGTCTCAAAGGCTGAGACTTTAGTAACAAGGAGGGTTTCCCGTGTTTCAACGTTTGTTGTCTATCGCCTTATTCGGCGTTTTGGTCTGGACGTCTCCCACTCTTGCGGCGGAACCGGCCCCTGATCTTTCCAAACTTCAGCAGAGCGGCTTCATCATCGGCCCCGGAAGCCCGCAAGCTCCGGTCCACACCGCTTGGAAGACTCTGGCTCAGGTAATGCGAAACGTAGACGCCTTCGATGCGGTCGTGGATCGCGTAGAAGATGTGATCTGCGGCAACGACACGAACCGCTCCGTGTTGCTCGTGGGCGAGAGCTCGTTGGCCTATCAATATGTGTTCGCACGATTGGCCAATCGCCCGGTGTCGAAGTGCCCGGCCGGAATGTGGCACGTAGACATTAACGTTTCGAAGATCGAGAGCGGCCACCGCTACGTGGGCGACGTCGATAAGTATTGGGAAGACAATATTTTGGAGCCGTCAGACAAGAAAAGCGTGGTGCTCTACCTGCGCTCCGTCGGTTCTCTGATCGGAATCGGCTCTCACTCCAACGACGACACGGGAATTGAGCGCGAGTATGTGGCCAACTTCACCTCCGGCCGCTTCCGCACCGTAGGGTACTCCGATAAGTATGAGTACAACGACATCGTGCGCTCCAAGCACAGCTATGTGCTGGAAAGCTTCTCCGACAAGATCGTTCTCCCCCCCGTGGATCAGCCGCAGGTGAAGATGCTGGTGGCCGCCTATCTGGCTTCGGCCTTCCCGCACCTCACGCTGCCGGCCAAAGAACTTGATTATCTGGTGAAGACCATCGAGTTCTATCAGCCGAACCGTCAGGAGCCGGACCGCACCATGTCGGTGCTGAATCAGATGATTCGGGAAGTGCCCGCTAAAACGGCTAAGCCCGTGGAGTTCGAGCAGCTCATTGAGACGAAACACCCCTACGACAACAGCTCCAACCTCAGCTGGGAAGTTTCCAATCCCGATGTTCAGTTTCTAGCGCTGAGCTTTGAGAGCTTCCTTACGGAAGAAAACTACGATTATCTCGAGGTTTACAACGCCAACACCAACGTGCTTCTCGACAAGTTCTCGGGAAACAAGGGCGCGTTCGTAACCACCTACTATCCCACCAGCAAGCTTCGTCTGGTGTTCAAGAGCGACAATGTGACGAATCTTGCGGGCTTTAAGATCACCAAGGTTCTCGGCAAGCGCGTGGAGCCCTACACCTTCAAGCACGAGGATGTGCGGAAGGCCGTTCTCGGCGTGGCGCAGGTTCCCCAATGGCTCGTGGATCGCGACTACTCGGTGGTTCGCGACCTGAAGGCCAAGCTCGACGGTGACGTGGTGGGCGTGGCGGAAGGCAAAAAAGATGTGGTGCGCCTAGCGAAGAACGGCTATGTGGCTGGCCGCACCGACGATAAGCCGGTCGGCACGATTCTCTTCACCGGCCCCACCGGCACGGGAAAGAGCTACATCGCCAAGAAGGTGGCTGAGTTCATGGGCATGCGCCTGATCACTCTCGATATGACTTCCTACAAGGACCCGTCGAGCTTCGCGGCGTTCCAGGAAGTGTTGTCGGGCCACCTCACCAACACTCCCTACGCGATGTACCTCTTCGAGGAGATCGACAAGGCCTCGATTGAGGTGTTGGATCAGCTCTACTTTATGATGGACGAGGGCGTGTTCTACGACTCCCGCCAGCGCCCGCTCTTTGCCCGTGGCGCCTTCATCATGATGACGACAAACGCTGGCTCAGACACGATCCTCCAGCACAAGGATCATCCTGATCTTCGTAACATGGTGATGAAGGATTTGGAGAAGTCGTTCCGCCAGAGCTTCCTCAACCGTTACGACGCAATCAGCATCTTCAAGCCGTTCAGTGACGCGGAATTTGCCCAGTTGTCACGCACGATGATCGACAAGAAGATCAAGCGCCTCGGGGAGTTCTACGGATGGAAGGCGAAGGCCGACCAAGCCACTTACGACTATGTGGCTCGGTTCGGACGGAGCGAGAAGTACGGTGCCCGTCCTATGGAACGCCTCGTGGAAGGGACGCTCGGTATTGGCATTGGCGAGTATCAGCTGGCCCACGGAGCGATTGCGGAGGGCGGATTCCTGGAGTTCTCCAAAATCGCTTCAGGTGCTCATCACTTCCGCCTCACCGTGGATGGCCTCAAGAGTATCGACTACACCGTGGACGCCTACGAAAACGCTCTCCTCATGCTGAAAGGCGAGGAACACGAGCGAATGATGAAGGTGCTGGAGTCGGATCGGGACTTCAACGACTGAAGAACGCGCAGAAGCGCAAAGCGCTGCCTCCCAAGGGGGCGGCGCTTTTTTTATTCCATGCAAACTTTGTGAGATCCGCGAGCGAGCAAACTGTCGCGCGAGGCGGGAGCTCGTCCCTCTGGCTTGTAAACCACCAGGAAGCATCCGGCATACAAAGGACGTTTCCCCTGAATTTCACCGGAGTTCAGGAAGCTTCGAGCCTCGGAGTCGTTGGCCGTGGCGCTGAACATCGGGCGGGGCTCCGCCGTGGAGCCTTGGTTCCAGCGATGTACGAAGAAGTTTCCTTCCTCTACAGGCAAGTGGGAGCAGCTGCCCGCGAACGCGAGAGCCGTTAGTCCGAAAAATATCTGCCTTGCTATCCGAAGACGCATACCTACTTCTCGGTATTGCTTCGTGATTGCTGAAGGCGGCAGGAATCCCGACTAACGGGATCCGCTACCGTGTAAGGGGTTAGTAGCGGGAATAGTCGAGTGGTTTGTAGACGTAGGCGTTGATCGTCTGTTCTTTGCCCTTCATCTTAATGTCCACTTCTTTGCGAATCGGACGTTCAATCTGACCGGCAACCATCGCATAGATGCTCTCCGCCATCCAAACCTCGCCGCCGCCGGCTTTGCTTTGGATTCTCTGGGCAGTGTTGATGGTGTCGCCCACAACCGTGTAGTTCATGAAGCGCGACGATCCGAGATTGCCGGCCACTGCCATCCCGGCATTCACGCCCACTCCCATCATCACCTTTGCGATTCCGTGCCGGGCCCACTCGGCCTGCACACTTTTAGCCATTTCTTTTTGCATGTCTAGCGCAGCTTTCATCGCGAGAAGCTCGGGGTTTGGCTGATCATTAGGTATGTTCCAGACAGCCATCAGCATGTCGCCCACGATCTTATCCACGGTTCCCTCATGTTTCTCGATCACCGCCGTCATTTTCTCATAGAAGAAGTTAAGCAAGTTCACGAGAGTGGGAGCATCGATTCCTTCGGTGATCGTAGTAAACGAACGAATATCGGCAAACAGAACCACTACTTTCTTTTCGGCTCCTCCGAGCTCCAGCTCCGACTGACCCTTCACGCTCTTTGCCACTTTCTTGGAGAGATACTTTCCGAGGTGGTCCGTGGTTCTCGCAGAAAGTTGGAGTTGCAGTGCCAAATAGTAGTTCCGCATAAGTAGGGCGGTGGCGCGGGCAAAGGGCGCAACGATTTTCTCATCTTGGGTTGAAAATGGAGCACCCATCCGATTCACCAAATTCAACACTCCCACCAGATGCTCGCCATGGAGAAGCGGATAACAAACTAAGTTGCGGGGAGGGGTGCCTTTGGCAGGAATGTTCGGGTCGGATTTTGGATCATCGCACCAATAGGCTTTTTTCGTGCTGGCGGCCACGCCTGCCGCCGCAAGTAAATCGATCTTCCAGTTTCCGCCCACGATTTTTTCACCGGTACCTCGATCTACTCCGGCCACGCCCTCCAGGGTGAATCCGTCGGGCAGGCCGAAAACACTGGCAGACTCTACGGGGAGGTGAGACTGAAGCCGTCTCAGGAGGATCGGGATTCGTTCCCCGATCGGGAGATGGGCAAGTGCCGGATCGGTTGCAGCAGAAATATCTCGCGCCATGAGAAGCTCTCTTTCGGCGAGGAGCTTGATTTCTAGGCGACCTGCAGCACCCTCAATCGCCGCACGCACCACATCTGGAAGGATATTTCTCATCGCCTCGCTGGTGCGTAGCTGGAGGAGTTCTTGACGACCCCAGGGGTGCAAGGGGATCCAGTCAGTGCTGATGTCTGCTTCGTGGGCGATGGAGATTTTGCTTCCAAAACTGTCTACGAGTTCGTGTGGAATCTTGCTGAGAAAAGTTCCCAAACCTTCTTCCAGGAGGAGGTGAAAGTCGAGGAAGTCTGGCTTCAAGGAATCCACGAGGCTCAAGCCATTACCTCCACATCGGTTTCGACAAACTTCCAGAACTCAGGCCATAGAGCGGAGTCGAAATCCTGCTTTCGTGCCTCCATCGCTTTCTTAACGGCTTCCAGGCGGGCTCGCCTCGTGCCGGATTGCTTCACTCTGTAATGCTCGAAGTGATGCACAAGGGAGAAGACTCGGATGCTCACGGGGATAGAGTCTCCCGAGAGATTGTTGGGGAATCCTTTACCAGACACTAACTCATCGTGCATTTTCACGAGCTTCATCACATCAGCCGGCACTGGGTGTTTTCCTTTTTCGAGTTGGTCCACAGTTGCCTGGGAAACCACTTTGTTTAAGGCTTGCGTGGGATCGCCGCTGAGCTCGTGGATCACTGAGGAAAATATGAGAAGCTCGATGTTTTTCTGATCGAGAAGCGGATGGAGAGAGCAGTAGATCGCCGTTAGAAAAGTGACCCGTGCCGAGTGGTAGAAGAGATCCGGTGGCTCGTGGAACTGATTGAAATACCAGTCGAGGATCGGATTTTGGATCACACGTTGAATGGTTTGCGCCGCGTTTTGTACGGCCACGTCGAGGCGGGGATCGCCTTGTTGCCGCAGAATTATGGCCTTCTTCATGAAGCTCACATATTCGGCCCGTTTGTTTCCGTAGAGAGTTTCAGTGCGTGTGGCCGTCTCCCCTTCCTTCAGGTCGGGCGCGGCGATAGCGTGTCGCGCTCTCGCAAACGAGTGCCAGGCGGTAAGGTCGGATTTTTTTACATAAACAAACGGCCACTGAGTTCTGACTGATTTTTCCACAAAATCCCATGAGATCACTGCGCCCGCAGTGAGCGAGCGCGCGAACTTCCCTCGGAAGTGAAGGTAGATGTCGCACGGGGATTTATCCTCGGGCAGAAGCCACTCTCTTGGAATCGGGACGAAGTCCATCCCTGTCTTTTCGGCGGTTTAAGCGGCGGGCGAGAGTAGAAAGTCGTATCCGGAAAACGGTTCTAACGACCGAAGCCGAACTGACGAAGCTCGGAGTCGACGGTCAGATTTTCCTCGCCGTAGTGAATGTGAGTCTTAACAATTCCAAATGGCACTTGGCCGACCCAGTGGCGGTAGAAGTCGGATCCGCGGAAGGATTGCAGTTCGCACACGGTGAACTCCCCTGCGGGCTGCTTGAGTGTGGCCAGCCTTCCGCCCTTGGCCGCACAATTATTCAGGTAATCTGCGACATCCGAATCGTAGATCATTTCTTCCCCGGCCTTCTCGTACTCGATCACCTGTTGTTCGCCGAAATTCTGGGTTTCACGGATTTTCCAACGATCTGTTTCTAAGTTGCGGCCCATGATTTCCATGGTCACCACTCCGGTTACAGGGGTGGCGCGGTCTCGGCTCAGGCTCACGCCCCATTCCGCCTTGTCGCCCACGGAGGGCATGGCGAGGGCATGGGCCGGGAAAAGAGCCAGTATTTGAACTAAAACAGTCAACAATTGACGCCCTTGGAAGCTGGTAATCACTCAAGCCAGCTTAGAAAGGTGCGTTCGACTCGTCAATAATTGACGACCACAACGCTCCGCGATAGACACGATGCAACTTAAATGAATCTCGGAGGTTCTCACATGAAGAAGTTTGCTCGTTCCCTGGCTCTGGTTTTGGCGCTGGCCGCAATTCCAGCCTTTGCAGGTGTGGATGCCCTCAATGAAGCGGTGAAGGGTCTTTTGGCACCGTTCAATAACCCCGTCACGATTGCGGATTTGAAGTTCGACAACGTGGAAATCAACTCCGAGCGCGCACTCAGCGTGAAGGCTGGTGGAATTTACCGCAAGGTCGGCAAAGAGAACGTTTTGGAAGTGAAGGTCGACGAAGTTTCCTACAACTACGGAGATGGAACCGCGCCTCTCACCACCGCCAAGGGTTCAATCGGCGTAAATCTGCTCAAGTTTGTGAGCCAGAAGGACATCAACGAATTGGCTCCAGCGATGGAAGACATCGTGGCGGATTTTGCCAAGAGCGTAGGTAAGGGTTACGGCGATGCTCTTGAAGTGGAAGCAAAAGTGCTCGACAAGAAGACCACCGAAGCCGGCGATCTGGAAAGCATCACGATTCGTCTGGCCGGAAAACTCGATCTCACGAAGCTTCCAGCCGACAAGCCTGCCAACGACGAAGTGATCACCTCCGGCGCCATCGAACTTACGGTGGGCGTAAACGGTGCTGCCGTGAATCTCTGGGCCGTGAGCAATCCCGGCTACAAAGGATTTCAGGGTGATCAGCAGGGCTTAAAAGAAATGCTCGAGAAACTTCTGGCTCTCGACGAGGAATCCCTCAAGGATCTCCAGATGTTCTTCTCCGGCCTCGACGGTTTTGCCGAGAAGCTTGTGGACATGAAGAGCGACAAGTAAGTTCGCCTTTTTGCATTACGAGCCGTCCTCCAAGGTCTTGGGGGGCGGCTTTTTTATGGGCATCGCCCAAGATGTTGGGCAAAATGAGATCATGACGCTAAGACTTTTGTTCCTATTGTGCTTGTCGACAGGTGCTCATGCCGCCCCAAACTCCTGCGAATGTAAGTGCCCGACTAAAGCCGATGAGGGCGGGTATGAGATGGTACGAGCTAGCGGAAAAACTCGCGAGGAGACCGGAGAACTGCTCAAAAAAGAATTGGGGAAGAGAAAATGCGAGCTCACTCCCCAGTGTGAAGGAAAGTGTAACCTCGACTAGAAGTCTTCACCGGGCGCCGTGACCCAAACGTTCCAGGATTCGCTTTCCTTCGGTGTCGTCGAAGCTGACGAATTCGTTGAGATCCTCTTCCCAGGCATAAACCTCAGCCTTAGCGAGGTCGAACCACCAGCCATGGATCATCAAGCTGCCTGCTTCCAATCGTGAGCGCACGATGGGGTAGGTCTTTAGATGATGCATCTGCCGGAGCACATTGAACTGCGAAAGCCGATTGTGCTGAGTAAGGCTTGCGGCGAATCCGGGAAGTCGGGTGAGGTCGCCCAGGGCCTTTTCTCCGTGGCGCAACCAGGCGCGGAGATTTTTCATCTTCACGTTTTCTCGCCCAGCAGAAAGCGCCTGCATCGCCCCGCACTCGGAATGACCACAGATGATAATGTGCCTTACGCCGAGATTTTGAAGAGCAAACTCGATGGCGGCTGCTTCGGACTCATCCGCTGAGGACTGGCCGTCGATTCCGCAGGGAGGCACCATATTGCCCACGTTGCGAACCACGAACAGGTCTCCGGGATCCGTCGATGCGAAGACGTTCACCGCCACACGACTATCGGAGCAACCGATAAAAAGCGCATCGGGAGATTGGCCGAGCGCGAGCCGCGCAAAAGTATCCTGGCGCTCCGGCGTAAGCTTGCTTCTGAAGTCCATGATTCCTTGGATGAGCTTCTTCATAGGTCGCTACAGGGCAAGGCTGGCGTCGATTCTCCTTAGCGTTTCTTTAGAGCCCAGAAGGGGCAGCACAATCTTCAGTTCTGGACCATGGAGTTTTCCCGTTACGGAAGCCCGCATGGGCATGAAAAGGTTCTTTCCCTTCACGCCGGTTTTCTCTTTCACGATGTTTTGAATGGCAGAGAGGGCGGCTTCGTCTTTAACTCCGCCAGCCTTCTCCACCTCTTCCCGGAAGGAGCGCACCACTTTTTTGGCTTCGTCGGAGGCCAACATCTCGCGAGCATCCGACTCAAAGCCGAAGCGATCCGCATAATAGATCTCGATGGCCGGACCAACGTCCTTCAGCGTGCGGAACCCGTTACGGATCGATCCCAATACATTCAGGAACCATTCCTCTCCGTGGGCGTCGGGATCGAAGCCGGCCTCCTTTACGAAGGGTTTGATTCGCTTGGCGAGTTCCTTGATGTCCATGGCGCGAATGTATTCGCCGTTCATCCAGGCGAGCTTTTCGTCGTCGAAAACGGCGGGGCTCTTGCTTAGGCGCTCCAACTGGAAGTCGGCGATAATTTCTTCGATCGGGCGAATTTCTTTTGAGTCCGAAGGCGACCAGCCGAGGAGGGCCAGGAAGTTTACCAACGCCTCCGGTAGATACCCGTTTTTGAGATAGTCGGTCACGGAGCTGGCTCCCTCTCGCTTCGAGAGCTTGCGTTTGTCGGTGCCGAGGATCATCGAAATGTGGGCGAACTGAGGCATCTTCCAGCCGAAAGCCTCATAGATCATCACTTGGCGCACAGTATTGGAAAGGTGATCTTCTCCTCGGATAATGTGGGAAATGCCCATCAAATAGTCGTCTACCACCACAGAGAAGTTGTAGACGGGCATGCCGTTGGAACGAAGCACGATGAAATCTCCCACCATGCCTGCCTTGAACGTCACATCGCCACGCAAAAGGTCATGGCAGGTGTAGTCCCGGAACGGAGCCGTCATTCGAATGGCGAACAACTCTCCGGCCGCGGCCCGGCGATCACTTTCCGCGCGGGATAGCTGGGTGCAGGTTCCATCGTAGTGTGGGGGTTTATTAGCGGCTTTGGCCGCCTGAGCCTTCTTGTCGAGGTCCTCTTCGGTGCAGAAGCATCGATAGGCCTTTCCAAGATCGAGAAGCTTAAAGGCCGCGGCCTTGAAAACTTCCTGGCGTTCGCTCTGACGATAGGGGGCGCAGGGACCACCCTGTTCGGGACCCTCATCGGGGTCTAAGCCAATCGCATGGAGATCGTGAATCACCATCCGCTCGGATTCGCGGGTGGAGCGCACGGTGTCGGTGTCTTCCACGCGAAGAATCAGCGTTCCTTTGGCAGCTCGGGCATAGAGCCAATTGAAAAGGTGAGTGCGGGCGCCGCCCACGTGAAGGTAGCCGGTGGGGGAGGGGGCAAAGCGAACCCTCACTTCACCGGGTCGTGGTCCGGCAGGTGTGTTAATGATTTTCTGGGCGTCCATAAACCATGGACTCTACTTGAGAATGTCAGGCGCTGCCAAGGGCCTTGGTGAGCTCGGCTTCAGCCTCGGCTTCACTAACGCTGCTCGACATCGAAATCTCCTTCACCAGGAGGTTTTTGGCCGTGTCGAACATCTTCTTTTCCCCAAAGGAGAGGTCTTTGGAGTTCTTGAGCAGATAGAGGTTACGAAGAACTTCCGCGATTTCCTTCGTGGAGCCGGTCTTAATCTTTTCCATGTACTCGCGATAACGGCGGTTCCAGGTGGTGCGGTCGATTTTCACCTTTTTGTTGCGGAGAATCGAAAGCACTTCCGTCACTTCGTTGTTCGAAATCAGGGCTCGGAGACCCACGCCAGCGGTGTTATCGGTGGGAACCATAATGGTCATCCCGTTCTCGATCACCTGGAGCACGTAGAAGCTCTTTTTCTTTCCAGAAATCAGCTTTTCTTCAATTCGTTTGATCACGCCAACGCCATGCGAAGGGTAAACAGCGTTGTCGCCAACCTTGAAGTTGAAATTTTCCATCAAAAGACTCTTCCTTTCGTGAGGCGGGGCAGTCCGAGTCGGTGCGTAATGTAACACCATGCGTTAGCTGAGTCAATTCGAGAATGGGTTGCGAGGTGGTAACGGGCCCTGCTATCCTACTCCAAGCTCTGTAATTTCAGGGGTTTACACGGGTTCTTGCAGGATGAAAAAACTCGGCTTTTTTTTGGCTTTGATCGTTGCTCTGGGGCTTGGATCCCTGGGGGGCGCCGCCTGGTTCTTTGGTTATTTTGAGGTGGCGGGTGAACCATTGGTCGTGGTGGTTCAAAAAGGGGAAAACTTCCTACAGATCGCTCCTCGGCTGGTGGATCAGGGCGTGGTTCGGGATGCACGCGCCCTCCGGTGGTATCTGAACCTCTTCGGTGCCAGAAAGCGGTTGCAGCGGGGCGAATTTGAGTTGCGTCGAAACATGTCGATACCGGCCGCCATTACTGCCCTCTCGGAGGGGAAGCCGATCGAGCACAAGTTCACGGTCCCTGAAGGTCATAATATCTTTCAAATCGCTCAGGCATTAGAAGACCGTGGGCTTGGGAAAAAAACGGATTTTCTGGCGGCGGCCCGTGCTCCGGAGGTTTTGGCTCGAGTTCCCACTGGAGAGGGTGCCCGCAGTATCGAGGGCTATATCTTTCCCGATACCTATTTGATTCAGCGGGTTTTCTCCGAGGTGGAAATCGCCCAAATGATGGTGGCGAGGTTTCGAGAGGTGTGGGGGAGGTTGAGGCCCGCGGTGGAGGCATCGGCAGTAGTGAAGGAGCTGGGCCTTACTCCGCACCAAGTGGTGACCCTTGCAAGTATCGTTGAAAAGGAAACAGGCGCCGCCGTGGAGCGCCCCCTTATTGCCAGCGTGTTTGTGAATCGAATGCGCAAGCGGATGCGTCTTCAGACCGATCCCACAGTGATTTACGGAGTTTGGGACCGAGACGGAGTCTTCGACGGAAACATTCGGCGCCGAGACCTCCAGACCCACACCGATTTCAATACCTACATGATCCCCGGTCTGCCGCCTGGCCCGATCGCGAGCCCGGGTGAAAATTCCATTCAGGCCGTACTTTCTCCGGCCGAGAGTGAGTTCCTGTTTTTCGTGAGTCGCAACGACGGCACTCACGTGTTCACCTCCGACTTCCGAGCCCATTCTCGGGCCGTTACGGACCTGCAGAAGGCCCGTGGAGCTCGCGAGGGCAAGAGCTGGAGAAATCTTCCGGAAGGAGAAAGGGCGAAATGAAAATCTTCTTTGGGGTTTTGATGCTTATAGGAAGCTTGGCTCAAGCCAATGATTGCGCCGACTGGTCCGGGCGCTGGGAGTCGGAGATCTCGGGAGAGGTCACGGAGCTCCAGGTAGAACAAAAGGAATGTGAAAGCGCGTTGTTTCACTATCGGTTGAAAAATGGATTGGAGTGGACGCGCCAGCTGATTTTCGACGGAAAAATTCGTCGACAGTTTGAGGCCGACTGGGAAGCGCTCGATGAGGCCTTCGAATGGCAGGGCAACCTCGTGAAGAAGTGGGGAGTTTATGAGGATCGGGGCGACTCCACGATTCTCACTATGGGCGGCTACATTCGAGAGGATGGCGGCCAGCTCGTGGAGACCACGGTTTTATCCGATGCTAACGGTAAAGAAGTCGATCACGACGAGGTTCGTTTTTACCGTGTTCCGTAGGGGATGTGGCTGAGGAACCAGCTCGTGACTTCGCCCACGATGCGGGACCGAATCTTGGGTTCCTTTTCCAGTTCATGGCGAAACCCAGGAAACTCGGCAATTCTGTGTTGGCGTCCCGAAAATGCTCTTGTTCCGAAAGATCGAGCCGCCTCTAGATTCACTACTCGTTCATCACTCGCGAGAAGCATGTAGGCCGGGCAAAGTTCTGCAAATTCCCCTGCCCGGGACTGAATTTCTTCCATCAGTTTTCTGGTGCTGAGCAGCCAGCGTGGGGAAACTTTGATGCTCACGAGAGGGTCCTCTGCCCTTCGGGCAAGGTAGGCCTTGTCGTGGGTGAGGCTCTCGTCGGCGATTCCGTGACTAATGGCCAGGGAGGGCGCGATGAAATTGACCAGAGGAGCCAGTGCCGAAAGAATTTTCTGCGGTCCTTTAATCTCCGGAAATCCCAGGAAGGGGCTCGTGAGAGCAATCGCCTTTGGTTGAGTGGCGATATTATTCCTGAGCAAGAGATGGAGCGCGATCAGGCCGCCCATGCTGTGGCCAAACAGGAAAAGCGGTCGGTTCGGATTGAGGGTCGGCAACACTACGCGGAGAAACTGCTCCACGTCTTCCGCATAACACTCCGGAGTGTCGGTGTGACCGCGGGGGCCTTCCGAAAGGCCATGCCCACGAAGATCCAAAGTGGCCACGCTCAAATGGGCGGCACAAAAATCTTGAATCAATTGTCCGTAGTTGCCCGAGTGTTCCGAAAGTCCATGGAGAAGCACCACTGTGCCTACACTGTGCTCCGGAGCCCATGCCTGCCCGAAGAGCCCTACACGATAGTTCTCCTGGGGGCTGGGAAAGCGCACATGTCCGTAGCGAACCTGAGGCGGAATCGGCAGCTGGTAGGTTTGCAAGTACTCTCTCACCGACGGGTCGCGAGTGAGTGGGGCGCCTGGTTCCGAAAATTTAAAGATGGATAGGTCCGCCATTTCCGCCCTACTGAATCGGCGGAACAATACCGCCTACCAGATCATAGGGAAGCGCTTCGGTGATTTCAACGGTTACGAAGTCACCCGGCGAAGCCATTCCATCGTTGATCAAAACAACCCCGTCGATTTCCTGGGCCTGGCCATACCAGCGGCCCTGAAGGAGGAGGTCGCTTTCGTCGCTAAGTCCCTCGACCGCCACTTCCAGCCGCTTTCCTAGGAGTCTCTGGTTGTTCTCGAGGGAAATCTTCTGCTGAATTTCCATGAGCTCATTGAACCGACGCTGGATCGTCTCTTCCGGTATCTGCCCGATTTTCGCGGCCAGGCGATAGCTCGGCGTCTCTTCTTCTAAGGAGTACTTGAAGACTCCCACGCGCTCGAGGCGCAGCTCTTCGAGCATTTTCTTCACATTCTGGTAGCTCTCGTCGGTTTCCCCGGGGTGGCCCACGATAATGTTCGTGCGAAAGACGAGGCCAGGAATGCGTTCGCGCATCTTTTTTACGAGTGTGTAGATCTGATCGCGAGTGATCCTACGATTCATCAATTTCAGCACTTGGTCGTCGCCATGCTGGAGTGGCATGTCCACATACTTCAGAATTTTGGATTCTTTCGCCATGAGGTCGATCACTTCGTCGGTGAAGTTGTCGGGATAGGCATAGTGGAGGCGAATCCAGCGGATACCGTCTACCTTCACCAGGGCTCGAAGGAGCATGGCCAAGTTTTCCCGGAAATCATTCTCTATGCCGTAGTGGGTGAGGTCTTGCGCTACCAGGTTAAGTTCCTTCACCCCTTCTTGGGCCAGGCGATTGGCTTCCTCCACTAGGGAGGCAATTGAACGGGAGCGAACTTCATGGCCGCGAAGCTTGGGAATGATGCAGAAGGAACAGTTTCTTACGCAACCTTCCGAGATCTTGAGAAATGCGGAAAAGCGCAGGCCGGTGTTGATGCGTGGGGTTTCAGCGGTGTGAATGTATTTCGGAACGTCCACGAAAGTTTTTTGGCGGAGCTTTCCGAGCGCTTTCTTTTGGAGCAGCTCCACCACGCGGTGATATTCACCGGTGCCGATAAAGAGATCTACCTCGGGCATCTCTTTTTCGAGATCCTTTGCATACCGCTGAGGCATGCAGCCGCTCACGACCAGGTATTTGAGGGATCCGGTCTCCTTGAGCGCCGCCATTTCGAGGATCGTGTTGATGGATTCTTGCTTCGCCGAATCAATAAAACTGCAGGTGTTAACGATAACAGTTTCTGCCGCTGAGGGATCTTCGGTGATTTCGAAGCGATTGCTCTTCAGGAGTCCAAGCATTACTTGGCTGTCTACGAGGTTTTTGGGGCAACCGAGAGAAACGAAATGAACCGAATTGGCCTTAACGCCTTCCGGGAGTTTCTCTTTTTTGTTTGCGGTCGGAGTCATGAATCAGTTCCGCATGTTCGTGAACTGAAGTCCAACGCCCACATCGTTGGCGCGAAGAAGGTGAATCACACTTTGGAGATCGTCGATGCTCTTTGCGGTAACGCGCACCTGTTCGTCCATTACCTGGCTTTGCACCTTGAGCTTCGAGTCCTTGATGATCGAGGTGATTTTCTTGGCCGCATCCTTGTCGATGCCCTCTTTTAGCTTGATGGTCTGCTTTTTTAGCATGCCGCCAGCTGATTCCACTTTTCCGTAGTCGAGATTTTTTATGTCGATGCCGCGCTTGATGAGCTTGCTCTGGATGATGTCGGTCACAAGCTGCACGCGATACTCATCATCGGTTACGAGAGCGATCTCTTTCTCTTTGGCCTTCCACTCGATGGTGGTTTTGGTGTTCTTGAGGTCGTAACGGCCTTGAACTTCTTTGATCGCCTGATTCACGGCGTTATCTACTTCTTGCAGGTTCACCTGCGACACTACGTCGAAAGATGGCATGGAGATTCCCTAGTTTTGAATAACTTCCGCACCCTGCGGCGCAGAAAAGTGGAACAATTTGGGCGACAATTTAGAGCCAAGGGTTTGATTTTGCAAGCGGATTCGGGTCTTGTTTCCCGACGAGTGCAAAATATTTATCTCTGAAATCAAGTACTTAGGGTTAACCGTGAGGGCAATCTCGTCCACTTCTTGCCAATGGGTCGGTTTTTTCGGCTGAAGGGTTAGTCGTGTTTCAGATTCCCCGGCCACGATTCCGTCGATGCGCTCTGTCTTCGAGACCCGGAATTCCTCCTGAAGTGCTGTGGTGCCCGTGAGGATTTGAAACAGGGGCTGCCGAGTGAGGTCCCGAGAGGGGCGCACTATTACTTGCCCCTTTCCCTTGGCTCCTGCGTTGGGAGTGAAGTAGTGAAGTTTTTTGCCGTCGCTCACGGTGAGGCTGGCTTCTGGCTCCCTCACCTCCCAGCGGAACAGATTCGGCTTTTTGAGGCAGATTTCTCCGGTGGAGGTTTTCGTTCGCGCCAATGTGGCCTGAAAAACCTCCTGCACAAAGTCGGCTCGCAGAGTGGTGGCGTCTCTATAGCTGGTTTGTAGCTTTGTAAGAGATATTTTGGGCGCCTTGGCTTCGGGGGCCAAGGCGTGAGCGCCAAATGAAACCAAAAAGAGAGTCAGAACGGTGCGCTTCATGAGACCACTGTATCTCAATCCGAGTTCTTATTGCAGCACTGGCTGGAGGGGCTTTTTTCGCAGGGTGATTATAAAAAAAGCCATCGTGCCCAAAACCGCAAGAGGGGGCATGTGCCAGGGAAAACTTCCCAGGGCGTTCACGATTAAGCAGATTCCAACAAGAGCCCAGGGGGTTTCTGGCTCTGCGAGGGGGGCGTCCCTCTTTGTGAGCTGATGCAGCCCGTCCCAAAATTGGGCGAGCATCAAACTCAGAAACAACACTCCCACCGCACCCAGCTCAAAGAAAATCTGCAGAATTTCGTTGTGAGACTGCTGCCAGAAATGGTTGGTGCGGGAGACATACACTTTCGGAAAGATCTCCGAAAACGAGTGAAAGCCGTGACCAAAGATCGGCTTTTCCCAGGCCAGCTCGGCGGTTTTTCTCCACACTTCAAGTCGCCCGCTGTGATGGAGCGACTCGGGGACTCCCTTTATCCAAATCAGAATCACCAGCAACACTGCCCCGACAGTCAACCCGCCCACAAGTCGCTTGCGCCATCCCGGGTGAAGCCAAATCCAAAAACATCCCGCCGCTCCCAGCCCCACCATGGCCATAGTGGATTGGGCTAAGTGCAAGGTGACGAGTGCTGCTAGAAGCGGCGCCGGTCTCCGGTTTGCCAGATGCATACAGGCACAACAAGCCATGAATGCGGCATGGAGAGTGTGTTGCCCCATGAAGCCTGTGGGAATTCTCAAAAGGAATGGATCATTGTGTTGAAAAATGGGGTCCCAATCGAGTTTCTGGAGCATTGAAAAGACGAGCAGGAACCAGGTGACTCCTTCGAAAAGGACTCGAGTTTGACGGGGATGGTCCAGTACCGCGCGCGCTCCTGCGAGGGACAGAATGAGCCCGCACCAGAGCGCCAGGATTGGCACCAGTGACGGAGCGAGAAATATTCCGTTCAGTGTTGCTGCGGCAGCAAAGAGGAGGGCCGAAACCGGCCATTTGATCCTAATGTTCCGAACCATGAGGCAGTAGGCTGCCAGTGGAGCTAGCCCGATCATTGCGAACAGCTTGGGTTCGCGCACCGAGTCGCCCCAGGGAAAAACCAGGAGGGGGAGTCCGATCAGGATGCCCCAACGCAAAGCTGAAAAACCTCGCATTGACGGAATGTAACCCGCCGACTATCTCCTTGCAGCATGAAAGCAATTCTTTTCCTTTTGGTTTGTCTTTTTCCGACCCCGTCCTTTGCGGCGAAAATCCTTAACCTGAATGTGTTTGATCAGCTGCAGGGGGAGTGGGAGCCGAACTTTCGCGCCACCCGAATGAAAGCACTTAGTGGCTGGATTTTGAAGGAGAGGCCTGATGTGGTCGTGCTCCAGGAAGCACGCGCTGATTCCGCCACCAGCACCGAGAGCACGGATGTGGCAGGATTTCGAAAGCTCTATCCCTATGCCTTTTACGTTCACGAAATGACCGGAAAAGACGGCGCCTCCTATGGTTACTGGCTGGGATCTCGCAAGAAACCCGACGCTACCTACACCGATGGGTTTTCATTTCCCGGCGGAGTGGAGCGTAAGGTTCAGGGGGCAATCTGGAAAAACTTTTCCGGAGGTAAATGTCTCGGAGTGCTTCATCTCCACCTCAGCTATCAGACGAGCGAAGTGCGCGTGAAGGAAGCAGAGTGGGTGCAAAAATGGATTGCGGCAAAATCCCCTGAGTGTGATCGCTGGGTTGTGGCGGGAGATTTCAATGCGGACGCTGATTCAGCGGAGATTCGGCACCTTCAGGAAACCGGTTTCGTCTCTTTGCTGGCAGAGAAAAAGCCAACTGTCGGTGCATTTAATCCGATTCGCCAGATCTACGGCAAAGACATCCCCTCGAAAACCATCGACTGGGCCTTTGGCTGGGGCGGCGTGAAAGCAGTGGCGAAGGTGGTCTTGGATAGCCCACTCAAGGGAATTTGGATATCTGACCATGCCGGAGTTTTGGTTCAGCTAAAATAGATTCAAAGAGACGGTAAGCTGGCGGGCTCCGTAAAGAGGCGGAATTTTGTCTGGTCCGGATAAAGCGCCTTGAATCTTGCGTCGTCGGCCGCCTCGTTGGTCACATTGCGGATAAAGACCCACGCCACCTGAAGCGGAAAGCGTCTCTGAATGTCGGCGTAAATTTCCGGATCCTTTTCCCCGCTGTCGCCTACAAGTACAAACTTACGCTGCGGCCAGCGGGAAAGAATGTCGGTGATCACCGGGGTCTTGAAGGCAACCGGATCGCCTGAGATCTCACTGAGGGAGCCCAGGGAGATCGGCACTGAGCGGCAGTGGAACGAGAATCTCGGGAAGCCGGCGCCGCCGAGAAACTCCTCCAGCAAGGCCTGCAGCTGGCAGGGGCCCGCAGAAACCAGATGGAACGCGATGGACTCGCCCTTCGCTTGCTTCCAGGTGCGATAGAGTTCGACCATGCCCGGCGCCGCCTGAAATGGTCTCACCAGAGTGTTTCGCAACATCTCTTTCCGATCGAGCACGTTGGTGATTTTGATCGTGTCGTCAAGGTCGCTAATCACGGAAACCCCGGTGGCAGGAATCAGTTGAGCGGAGCTATGCCACGACGACGGATTGGCCGAAGAGGGAAGAGTGGATACTTTGATCAAGCCTCCGGATGTTTCCTCGGGGGAAACCAAAACTTCCGCCTGAAACACACCACCCTCGGAGCTCGGGCTTGAAACCAAATCCTTGGTGCCGACTCGAAGCCGAACGGATTTGCCTCCTTCGCTCTCGGAAAGGAGCGCGATTCCTCGTTCAAAAAGAAGAGGGGAGCGTTCTTCCTCTTCGGTGAACTTGAGGGCTTCGGCAAAACCTTTGATCAGCAGCTTTCTTTTCGTGCTGTCTCTCTCCGGTTCGAAAATCCGGCCACGAACTACGACCTTCCAATCGGCTCCTGCTGGCGAGGCCTCCGAAGAGAAAAGCCGGATCTCCTGGTCCGCTGCCGGAACCGGTTTGGGCCCCATGCCGAAAGCGGCCGAGGAAAGCAGGAGTCCGACGCAGAGAAGCTTGATCACGCAGATACCTGAGGGCCCTGGGCAGCAGTGAGCTGCACCGAGACCATTTTCGATACGCCCGCGTCTTCCATCGTAACACCGTAGAGCTTGTCGTTAAGTTCCATCGTGCGCTTATTGTGCGTGATGATGATGAACTGGGATCGCTTTGCCATCTCTTTGAGGAGGGCGTTGAAACGGCCGATGTTTGCGTCGTCGAGAGGGGCGTCCACCTCGTCGAGCAAGCAGAACGGACTCGGTTTCACCAGGAAGATAGCGAACAGGAGGCTGATCGCGGTGAGCGTCTTTTCGCCACCCGAGAGCAGGTTGATGTTCTGAGGTTTCTTGCCGGGAGGCTGTGCCGTGATGTCCACGCCGGTTTCCAGGAGATCTTCCGGGTTCGTGAGTGTGAGATGGGCGTGACCGCCCCCGAAAATCACGGGGAACACTCGTCGGAAGTGGGTGTTCACTTCCTCGAAGGCGCGAATAAAGCGCTCTTTCGACACTTTGTTGATGCGGTCAACCGTGCTTTGGAGGTCGGCCATCGACTTTTCAAGATCGGCCTTCTCCGTGGAGAGGAAGTTGAAGCGGGTCACGATGGCATCGTATTCCTCGATGGCTCCCGTGTTCACTTCGCCGAGTTTGCGAATCTTCTCTTTGAGGTAGGCCACTTCGCTCTGAACTTCGTTGATGTGCTCTTCGCCGGCGTTGCGAAGGAGTTGTACCTGCTCGATAACTTCCGGCATGAGCGAGTAATCGGAGAGAGTGATTCCGTAGCGCTCAAATGTGTTGGTGGTGAGCGTCTCCCGCTCAGCACTTGCACGTTCCATGTCGAGACGACGGCTGGCGAGCAGATCTTTCACCTCGCGCTCCACCTTGCTCTCATCCTGAACGGCGTTCATTTGCTGGTCCAGCTCGTGCTGGAGCTCATCATAGCGATGGCGCGACTGACGATGCAGTTCGTCGGCGTCCACTACCTGAGCGCGAAGCTGCTCGATCGATTCGAGGAGCGTGGTGATGCGAGCCGAAGTGGAATCAAGCTCACCCTGGCGCCGCACCAGTTGATCGGAGAGGTGGGTGCGCCGCCCCTCATGTTGCTGAAGCTGTTGAGCAGCCTCTTTCGCGCGTTGTTCAATAGTATCCTTGGCGCCACGACGCTCCGAGAATTGCACACGGGCATCGACTACTTGTTGCTGGAGAGACTCGGCCGATGCGCGTGCGGCACCCAGCTCTGCCACGAGCGCGGCCTGCTCCTGGTCGAGGGAAGCGGCCTGTTGCTCCAATTCCGCTACGCGGCCACGAGCCAAGGTCTCTTCCTCGGCAAGGCGAGCTTGGTCTTGCTCGCGGCGAGCCACATCAGATGCGATCTGCGCCAGTGAGCGTTCGGCTTCCTTGAGTCGTGACGATGCGCCAGCCTCGTCGGAAGCGATCTGGGAGATTTTTGCTTGTTGGTTTCGAAGCTCTTCTTCCAGGGATCTGCGTTCGGCTTCCTTCTCGGAGAGAAGATTTTCGAGCTGACCTACGCTTTGCTGGGAATTAGAAAGTTCGGAATCGAGCTGGCCAATCTGGGAGCGAAGGTCTTCGATCTCTCGGTTACGTCCCACGTAGGATCCGCTCACAGAGCTAAGATCGCCGCCCTCTAGGAGCCAGCCACCGTAGAACAATTCGCCTTCTTTGGTTACGAACGAAGCCTTATGGGCGCGGGCAAGTTCTTGAGCGGCTGCGCGATCTTCGACCACAAACACGGAACCTAGGTGCATTTGCAGAAGACGGCGTGCTCCCACCTCCATTTCGTGGCCCACTTCAATGGCCCACTCATCCTGAAGGTCTACGAACTGACTCAGTCCACCGAGAACTTTCCCCCGGAGTTCCTCGGGAATTTCGAACTGGCCGAAGTTGAGATCGGTCTTGCCGAGGGTCTGAAGATCCACGAAAGTGGCTCTGCCGTTGGCGCCCTGCTTAAGGGATGCGGCCAACTCCAATTGAAGACCGGTGTCTTTGGTGAGAATGGTGTCTAAGGTCTGGCGGAGCGCGGTTTCGGCAGCTACTTCATAGCCCTTTTCTACGCGCAGGAAGTCGGCCAGGGTGCCGAGAACATTTTGTTTCCAAGACTCGTTTTGTGGAAGGATCTTCTGGAAAACGGCTTTTACGCCTGCGCTCGATCCTTCGTGGCGGCGCTTCTGATCTTCCAAGGTGCCGAGAGTGGTGGCAAGGCGTGCCTGATCGGAGCCAAGGCGAGAAAGAGCTTTGCGGCCCGACTCTAGGTTCTGCCGGATTTCGGTCAAGTGTTGAGTGATTTGAGATATCTGCTGGCGAATCTCATCGCCGCGAGCCTTCGCCTCAGAAAGCCGTGAAGAGGCCTCGTCCTTTTGTGAAAGACTTTCGGTGACGGAGGTTTCCCGCTCGGCCTTCAGGGCTGCGAGACGGGCCATTTCTTCAGAAATCTCCTGGAGACGACGCTCGGCAAATGCCACCTGGTTGCGTGAGCGATCTAGGTCGCTCTGCGCGGCAAAGAAGGCCTTCCGCTTTGCTTCGGAGTCTCGCTCCAGTCCTTCCGTGAGGCTGCGATGCTCTTGAGCGGCCAGTTCTCGCTCGCGGAGGTGAGCTTCCGCGGTCTGAAAACTTTCCGTAATCGTGGCGGCTTCAATTTGTAGGGCCTCGTTTTGGGCGCGCAGGCTGGCAAGCAAGGTCTCTTCCGATGCCACATCAGCTTCGAGCTGAGTGATGGCGATCTGGGCGTCTTCACGGTTCTTTTCGGCGAACTTGTGCTCAGTCTCTGCAGAGTTCAGTTCATTTCCGAGTCGGAAAAACTTATTACGGCATTCGTCGGCCACGTTTTGGGCGTGGGTGGCTTCGGCACGCTTAGAGACCACTTGGTTTTCTGCAGTTTCGCGAGCAGTTGTGGCGGCAAGCTCTCTAGCCGAAAGATCGTCGATTTCTTTCTCCAGTGCACCAATACGGCCGGAGAAGTCTTCCCACTTGAGAGCATTGAACTGAAGCTCGATGTCCTGGAGCTTGTCTTTCCACTCCTTGTATTTGCGGGCTTTGTCGGCCTGGCGCTCCATCATGCGCTTCTGGCCTTCCAGTTCGTTGATCACGTCGGTTACGCGAAGCAGATTTTGCTGAGTGCCCTCAAGCTTCCGCATGGATTCTTTGCGGCGGGCTTTGTATTTCATGATCCCGGCCACTTCCTCGATCATGGTGCGGCGGTCTTCGGGCTTCATTTGCACGATCTTCGCGATCTGGCCCTGCTGGATGATGCTGTAGCCACGGGCGCCGGCGCCGGTGTCCATGAACAGCTCCTGAATATCTTTTAGGCGGCAGGGAGTTTTATTGAGAAAATATTCGCTCTCACCTGTGCGGTAGAGTTTGCGAGTGATCGATACTTCCCGAGTGGGAAGGCCTGAAGCGGCTTCCGAGGCGGAAGCTCCCGCCGGGGCGTTTGGTCCCGACAGGTCTGCAGGTAGGTCGAGAACCAGAGTGACTTCCGCAAAGGAGGCGGGGGGAGACTTGTCGGAGCCTGAAAAAATCAGGTCATCCATGGCCGTACCGCGGAGGAGGCGGGCGTTCTGTTCGCCCATTACCCAGAAGAATGCGTCAACTACGTTTGATTTACCGCAGCCGTTGGGGCCCACGATGCCCGTGATGCCATCGTCGAAATGAATCGCCGTCTTATCTTTGAAAGATTTGAATCCCGTTAGTTCGAGCTTACGAATATGCATGCGCCGGACTTTCCCCTCAAAGTGAAAAACAGGAAACAGTGTAGCTTTCGGGTGGGGTAGTGGCAAAGAAAAATCATGGCCAGGGGGCGGCACGATAAGTGCCCCACCGACTCAGGGTAACTATTTTAAATCATGTAACTTTTCTCAGATGCAGGGCCCTGCTCGTTGCAGCAAATGGCGCGCCGCGCATTTTCAGTGAATTCGCGGGCCTTCCGAACGCTGGTTATCGTGACTTTTTTCCAGCCCATGGGCCCCGGCAAGAGCACCAAGCCGAGTTTTACTCCAGACGCGGAAGCGGTCGATGTAGAGCCAGGCTGCCGGCACCACTACTAGGGTGAGCAGGGTGGAGCTGATCAGGCCGCCGATGATAGCGATACCCATGGATGTGCGCTGGCGCGACGCTTCATTTAGGCCGAGCGCCACAGGGATCGTTCCCGCGATGAGGGCCATCGTGGTCATGAGGATCGGTCGGAGTCGGGTGCGGCCCGCTCGCACCATGGCCGGGGCGCGTTCCATGCCGTCGCGCACGAGCTGGTTCGCATAGTCTACGAGGAGAATGGAGTTCTTCGTGGCCACCCCTAACAGGAGTATTCCTCCGATCATCGAGAAGATATTGAGCGACTCTCGGGTGATCGCCAGAGCTAGAAAGGCGCCGCTCATGGCGAGGGGAAGGGCCAGCATGATTGTTAGCGGAGTTACAAAGCTCTCATAGAGACTGGCGAGAATCAGGAACACAAACAGAGTGCCGAAGATCACCGCGGTGACCATGCTTTCGTTCAGTTCCTGCATATTCTCCGCTTGACCGATGAAGGTGTAGCTCATGTGGGCCGGCAGCTTCACTTCTTCTTTCAGGATCTTCGCGGTGTAGGCCATGGCATCGCCGAGTCCGCCTCCGGCGCCCACATCGGCGGAGATTTGAATGTAGCGGCTGCGGTTCTGACGGGTGATTTTCACGGGCCCAGTGCTTTCGGTGCCATTGGCTACGTCTCGCACGTGCACGAGGTTGTAGTTGATGTTGGGCACATAGGTTTCGTGAAAAGCCGTTTTGAGGTCGCGCTGATCGTCGCGAAGACGAACTCGCACGTCGTATTCTTTTCCGTCGATGCGGAATTTCGCGGGCTTCACGCCTTCGATTTGCGCTCTGAGCTCCATGCCTGCCGTAACATTGGAGACGCCGAGTTTGTCGGCTCGCGCCGGATCGATGGCAACTTGGAACTCCGGCTTACCTGTACGGAGAGAGGTGTCGACGTCGACGAGCCCTGGGTACTTTCGAAGAATTTCGAAGGCCTTGAGGGCATAGGTTTCGAGCTCCTTCTGATCGTTGCCCACGATGTTGAGAGTGTAGGGACGCAGACCGCCTCCGATGGCGTCATAGTCCTTCACCACCGGATTGGCGCGGGAGAATGCTTTTAGCTGTTCGCGAAGACGCTCTTTGACCTGCGAGGTGTTGGCCTTGCGGTTTTTCGAGGGCACGAGTCTAACGAAATATTCGGAAACGTTGCTCTGGCCGTCGCGGTCGCCCACGGTGAGGGCTGAAACGGCTACTTCCGGATTGCTTCGGATCGCTTCGTCCACTTTGAGGGCCGTCTCGCTCATCTGGGCGAGGCTCGTTCCCGGTGGGAGCTCGATCGTGACGCTGAACTCGCCTTGATCTTGAGGCGGGAGAAACGTTTTTGGAATCAGCGCGATGCTGCCGATGCTTGCCACGAAGATGAGGAAGGAAATCGCGAGCACCTTTATGGGATGGCGTGTGGTGTACTGAAGGGTTCGTTCATAGATGTCTTCCAATCGATCCTGGAAGCGGGAGAACGATTTCACGCTCCGGCCAACTGTGCGGGTCCAGAGGTTGTTTTTCTCCTCCTCAACCTTTCCAGCGAAATACGCCGAAAGCATCGGCGCCACGGTGAGTGCGTCGAAAAGACTGATCAGCATGGCGAAACAGATCGTGAGACCGAATTGGGTAAAGAACTGACCGACCACACCTTTAAGGAAGGCGACTGGTCCGAAAACCGCGAGAACGGTCAGTGTGGTGGCGATAACGGCGAGCTGCACCTCTCTGGTTCCCTCCCGTGCGGCCTGTTCCGGGGATTTTCCCATCTCGATATGGCGGAAGATATTTTCACGAACCACGATGGCATCGTCGACCAAGAGGCCCACGGCCAACGACAGCGCAAGAAGCGTCATCATGTTTACGGTAAAGCCGGCGGCGGCCATCAAGATGAAGGCACCGATCAGGGAGTTTGGCAGAGCCAAACCGGTGATGATGGTGGATCGACCGTTGCCAAGAAAGTAGTACACGACAATCACGGCCAGGAGCACGCCCAGTATGATTGATTCATTCACATCGGTTACATTGTCGCGCACCCACTTTGAACCGTCGCGTACGACCTTGATCTCGGCGCCCTTGTTGGGGCCCTCGGCGAGCTGGGCGTTAATTTTTGCCAGCGACTTTCCGACGCCATCGGCCACAGCAATTGTGTTGGATCCGCTCTGGCGGAACACGAAAATGAAAAGCGACTGTTTACCGTTCACGAAAACTCGAGAAGTTTCGTCTTGAATGCCGTCCACAACGGTGCCGACGTCGCCCACGTTCACTGGCACATCGCTGCCGAAAAAGTTCACGATCGTATTCTTCACGTCATTGAGGCTCTTGAACTGACCCAAAGTGCGAAAAACGAGTTCTTTCGTTCCTTCCGTGATTTTTCCGACCGGCACATCCTGGCCTGAGGCGCCGATTCGCGAGGCGACCTGAGAGGCCGAGATCTCGTGGGATTTCAGTTTGCGGCGGTCGAGCTCAACTTGGATTTCCCTCTTACGGCCGCCGATGACCTCCACGAGTCCAACTTGGGGGACTTGCTCGAGGCGGGGGCGGATGGTTTCGTTGGCCAGATCATAGAGGTCGGCGGGGCCGAGGTTAGCCTCCACGGAGAGCACCATCACGGGTTGGTCGCCCGGATCGAGGCGCCGCACCACCGGATCTTTTACGTCGGATGGAAAGCGCCGTTTTGCCGAGGCCGCCCGATCACGAACCTGTTGTTCCGCGTATTTCACGTCGGTTTCCAAGGAGAACTCAGCGAAAACGATGCTCACGCCTTCGCGACTTATGGAGTTGATGCGCTTCACCCCCGATATGGAGGAGAGCTCGTCTTCGAGGGGGCGGCTGACGAGAGTTTCAATCTCTGCAGGTCCTGCTCCCGGGTAGGGTGTGGAGACGGTGATGTAGGGAAAGGTGACATTGGGGAAAAGGTCCACTCCCATGCTTCTCATCGACTTCCAGCCCAACGCGATCATCACGATCACGAGGCAGGCAATGAGGGTGGGACGCTTAATGGAAATATCTACGAGATTCATTCGTCACCTCGAAAAAGCTGGAGTTGGGCCCAAAGCTGGAGAATTTCCGCTTCAGTTCTGACTCGGAGAAGCTGCGATTGGGTGTAGTCCTGTTCGAACACAAGAGTTTGGTAGGTGGTCGTGCGCCCGCGAACCAGGCGCTTTTGTTCGTGGTCATATTTTTTTCGCTGCGCCTCCTCGATTTGGAGTGCATGGGTTAGACGTGACCGGGCTTGGGCGAAGCGAGTTAGAAGGTCGTTCCAGTCCCTTTCCTCTTCGAACTTCTTTCTTTCCCAAGCGAGTTCGGCTGCCACAGCCTGTTCACGGGATCCACCACGCGCATCACTCAAGGTGCCAAAGGATAGAGGTGTGGAAAAACGAACGCCAACAGCGGAGTAGGAGTTCTTTGACTTCTGTGCTTCATCGGCGGCGATGCTTCGTTTCGCGTCTCGGCCGTTCCAGGAGTAGTTTCCGAAAACCTCGAGATTGGGCTTTAGTTCTTCAAGCTGTGCTTCGACCTTGGCGATCGCAGCAAGATGTTGCTGACCAAAGGCCAGGGTGTCGCCTCGGGTGCCAGGGGTGCGGGAAGGGATCTGAAGTTTTTGCAGAGACTGGGGCTCTATGGGATCAAGCGATTCGCCCACGCGGTCGGAGTCTACGCCCCTTGAGGCATTGAAGGCGCGCGATGCCACAAGAAGATCAGCCTCGAGGGTTTTGAGATCCATTCGGCGAATCTCCCTGACGGAACGTGCCTGGAGGAGATCCGACTCATCGCCGAGCTGGAGATTCGTCCGTCGCTCGGCCCATTCGACCAGTTTCTGGGAGCGGCTGAGAACCTCCTCCTGCAGCGCTACTGATTCCCGTGCCAGAGCAAGCCGCCAATAGGCCATTTGTGCCTCGGCCACGATGGCCTGAGATTTGTAGTTTTCCGCGAAGTGACTCACCAATTCCGCCGCTTGAGCCGCATCCCTTTGGGCACGGTTTTCTGAGCCGAAGGCATTTCTCCAAAGGGGAAGTCGAAACTCCACGAAAGGGGAGGCTGTGTAAAAATCCGCCGGATTCACCAATGTGGCCTGATGGATCTTGGTGTGATTCTGAAGATATCCCAGCGAGCCCGCCAAACCGAAGGGGGTTTGCTGACGAATTCCGACCTGCCATTGGCCGGCATCGGTGCGAGTGCCTTGGAAGCTTGGATTAATGGTCTCCCGTTTGTCGGTTACGGTCCCAAGTTCGGCGAAAGCTTGCGGTCCGAACATTAAACTCGGAACTTCTGACCTGAGCTTCGCCCCTCTTGCGAGGGCGCGTGAGCTCTGAACTCCTTGGTGGTTGTGATTTACCTGATCGAGGTACTGAGAGAGCGGAAGCGGACTTGCGTGAGCCAGTGTGGGTGCAAGCAAGGCAATAAGGAAAATTCGACTAGTCGTCATTTTGAATTACTCCGTTGAGGAAATAGTTCACAAAATCATCTACAAGTTTTTCGCGGTACTTCTCTTCCGACAGGGACCGCTTGTAAAACTCCTTGAGAATTGCCGAAGACTGTCCCACGTGAAGAATGGCGCCGAAATAGAATCCGGCTGCATGAAACGGGTCTACGTCTTTGCGAACGAATTTCCGTTTTTTTGCAACGGTGATGAACTCGATGAGCGTCTCGAAAAATTTCAAAAAGAAACCTTCGTAGAGATCTCTGACCAGATGAAAGTTGGTGGACGAATCCTGGTGCATCATCGCGCATACTTCCGGACAATCTACGTGGGTTTGAAAGAAATCGTGACCCAGCAGCTTGAGTTTGGCTTTCATGTCCTCCGGAGACTCCGGCGGAGTAAGAATTCTCTTTCCCGCCTTTAGGCGTTGCTCTCCAAATTCCTGAAGGCAGGCGCGGTAGATGCCCTCCTTACCTTTGAAGTGGTAGCTGATTAGGGAGATGTTTACGCCCGCCTCGTCGGCGATCTCCTTCACCGTGGCGGAGGGGAAGCCCTTGCGAGCAAAAACAGAACGGGCTGCGCGCAGGAGTAGTTCGGGGGTGGAGGCGTCGTCGGGCTTGGGCTTGCTCATGGGCCCAAATTAAACGATCATTTGAAAAAATCAAATGATCATTTGATTTTCTGGGTCCACCAATGGTTTCAGCCGCTTAACCGCTACCGTGGGGATTGGTTCCACTCGGGGCCTGTAAGCTTTCTTTGCCGGGAGATGTAGAACCGGGGGTCTTGGGGGGGCTCCTTCATGGAGACCGGACGAGGCTCGGCCGTTCCGTGAAGGCGGACATAGTCGCCGGTTAATCCGTCGCATACCGCCTTGAGGCCGCAGCCCTCACAAGTGGCGGGATGGCGATAGGCGCACCAGGCTCCGATTACCTTCTCGGCGTACGCCTGATAAACGGCCGGGTTTTGCTCCTTCGTTCGCTCACCGGCATCGAGTCCTGGTATTACTTCTTCCAGGCTCTTGTGATGCGGCATCAGCGGTGCCCCGCGCATCATTTGGGGTTTTCGATTCGTCCAGTGCCAGGAATCGAAGTCCCACTCGTGAGGGTCCCAGGGAAGCTGCTTTAGGTTGTAGGCACTTTTCCTGTGGCGCTCCTCCAACAGACAAAGCGGAAAGTATCTTACGTTCGCTTCAATGCCGGCCTCATCGAGAATATCGAGAGCCCGAGTGAGCTGGGGAGCCGCTTCTGTGTGGTATGGCACGGATTCGGCCGTGCGTCCCAGCGATGCCTGGTCTTCGAAGGGGTTGAACGTAATGAAATTCACGACCAGTGCATTGTATCGAATCGCATGACGGGAAATCTCTGCAAGCTGAGGAATGCTCTCCTTCGTCAGCACGCAGTTAAATCGAACGGGAATTCCTTCTTCCAAACAATTGGCCAATGCGGTCTGTTGCTTTGCTGCTGACCCGGGCCTGCCGACCATCGTGTCGTAAACCTCACCGAGTCCGTGAACGCTAACCAAGAGATCCCGCAATCCGGCACTCTTGAGCTTTTTAAGTCGCTCCCGATCGGCCAACACTATTCCATTCGTGATCAAGGTGGGCAAAAGGCCGATCGACGAACAGTAGGCAACAAACTCGTTGATGTGCGGCCAAATAGTAGGTTCGCCACCCTCTATGTCGATCGAGTCGTTGTGATAAACGTAGCGAACGTCGTGGGCGATCTTCTTTGCTTTTTCGAGCTCCATGAACGCATGTTCCGGATGGGTGTTGTCGCCTACTCGATTATAAAAATAGCAAAAGTGGCAGCGAATGTTGCACGTTTGCCCCAGCCACATGATTCCCCGCCGATTGAGCCGATCTGGAGTGCTCCAGCGGAATCCCGAAGGCAAAGTCGTCACGCTATTTCCCCGCGATGGCCGCCTGGGCCGCCGCCAGACGAGCGATCGGAACCCGGAAGGGGGAGCAGCTCACATAATCGAGGCCAATTTCGTGGCAGAAATGGACGCTCTTTGCTTCGCCACCGTGCTCTCCGCAGATTCCCAGCTTCATGCCAGGACGCTTCGCGCGCCCTTTGCTGGCAGCCATCTTCATGAGCTCGCCCACGCCGTCTCGGTCGATCGAAACGAATGGATCGCCAGTAAACACCTTCTTGTCCACGTAGGTTTCCAAAAAGGATCCCGCATCATCTCGCGATAGCCCGAAGGTGGTTTGGGTGAGGTCGTTCGTGCCAAAGCTGAAGAAGGCCGCGTCGCCTTTCTCTTGGTCGGCGATTTGATCGGCCGTGAGGGCTGCTCGCGGCAACTCAATCATGGTGCCGATCGAGTAGGGCACTGTTACGCCCTGCTCAGAAAAGACCTTCTGAATCTCGTCGATACAGTAGTCGCGAACAAAACGAAGTTCTTTCCAGTGCCCCACGAGCGGAATCATGATTTCCGGCTCTACGGCCTGCCCGTCCTTCTTCTTCAGCTCACAAGCGGCTTCCACAATAGCGCGCACCTGCATGCGATAGATCTCCGGGAAACTAATTCCAAGCCGGCAGCCACGGTGCCCGAGCATCGGATTGAACTCGTGAAGGGTTTCCTTGCGGCGGTGGAGCGCTTCGTAGGAAACCTCCATCTCCTTGGCAAGAGCCTCCATATCCTCCTCCTTGTGAGGCAGGAACTCATGAAGAGGCGGATCCAAAAGGCGAATGGTGACGGGAAGGCCCTTCATCTCGCGGAAGATTCCCAGGAAATCGCCTCGCTGCATCGGCAGCAACTTCTTAAGGGCGCGTTCCCGCTCCGCTACGGAATCGGAAAGAATCATCTGTCTCATGGCGCCGATGCGATCCGGTTCGAAAAACATATGTTCCGTGCGGCACAGTCCGATTCCCTGGGCGCCGAAGTGGCGGGCTACTTTGGAGTCGTTCGGCGTGTCGGCGTTAGTGCGAACCTTCAATTTTCGGAACTCGTCTACCCAAGCCATGAACTCATGGAAGTCGGGCGTTAAGTCTGGGATTACGGTTTCCACTTTGCCGGCAATCACCTCACCGGAAGTGCCGTCGAGAGTGATCCAGTCGCCCTCTTTAAACTCTCTGCTGCCCACGAGAAATTTATTTTCGCCGTAGAGCACCTTCAAGGCGCCACAGCCGGCCACGCAGCATTTACCCATGCCACGGGCCACCACAGCAGCGTGGGAGGTCATTCCGCCTCGGGCCGTGAGAATTCCCTGTGCCACGTGCATCCCGTGAATGTCCTCGGGAGAGGTTTCCACTCGCACGAGAATCACTTTTTCGCCTTTGTCCTTCACCCACTTTTCGGCCACGTCGGGATCGAACACGATTCGCCCCGTGGCTGCTCCTGGAGAGGCGGGCAGGCCCTTGGCCACCACGTCCTTCTTCACTTTGGGGTCGAGACGAGGGTGGAGGAGCTGATCGAGCTGATCCGGAGTTACACGCCCTATGGCTTCCTTCTTTGTGATCAGGCCCTCTTTCACCATATCCACGGCAATCTTTACCGCAGCGGCGGCGGTGCGCTTGCCGCTTCTCGTTTGCAGCATGAAGAGCTTGTTCTGCTGCACGGTGAACTCAATGTCTTGCATGTCGCGATAGTGTTTCTCTAGCTTCTGGTAGAGCGCTACGAGATCCGCATACACGGGCGCCATGGCTTTTTCCAAAGTGGGAAGGTGTTTATTGGAGTCGTTGAAGCTCTCGGTGTTGATGGGCTGCGGAGTGCGAATTCCTGCCACCACATCTTCACCCTGGGCATTGGTCATGAACTCGCCGAAAAACACTTTCTTCCCGGTGGAGGGATCGCGAGTGAACGCTACGCCTGTGGCGCAGTCGTCGCCCATGTTTCCATAAACCATCGCTTGCACGGTAACGGCGGTTCCGTATTCCTCGGGAATGGAATTGATCTTCCGGTAGGTGTTGGCGCGCGGATTCATCCAGCTGCCAAACACTGCTCCGATGGCGCCCCAGAGCTGCTCCATCGGGTCCTCGGGAAACTTCTTGCCCGACTGTTCCACGGTGATCATTTTGAATTTCTTCACGAGGCCCTGGAGCTGGTCGGCGGTGAGCTCGGTGTCGTGTTCGATTCCTGCTTCGGCTTTCACGTCCTCGAGAGCCGTTTCAAAAAGGCTCGAATTCACGTTCATCACCACGTCGGAGTACATCATGATGAAGCGACGATAGGAGTCCCAGCCGAAGCGAGGATTGCCGCTCTTTTCGATGAGGCCTTTCACGGTGGTGTCGTTAAGTCCAAGATTTAGCACCGTGTCCATCATGCCGGGCATCGACACAGGGGCGCCTGAGCGCACGCTCACGAGTAGGGGATTCTTAGCGTCGCCAAATTTCATTCCGGTGGCGGCCAGAGCCTTTTCCATTCCTTTCACAGCGGTTTCCACCTGAGCTTTCAGCTCAGAGGGATAACTTTTCTGAGTCTGGTAGAAATACGTGCACACTTCGGTGCTGATCGTGAACCCGGGAGGCACCGGCAGGCCCAGCTTCACCATGTCGGCGAGGTTGGCGCCCTTTCCGCCAAGAAGCATTTTCTGAGAACCATCGCCCTCACAAACTTCAGGGTTAAATGGGAAAACGTATTTCATAGGGCCTCCTTGGGCGCCAATTAGTCACACTTCCAGTTTTCAAAGGCGTCGTCGATGTAGCGCTTCAGGTTTGCCGCGGGAATGCGTTCCTGATTCATCGTATCGCGATGGCGAATGGTAACGGTTTGGTCGTTGATGGAGTCGAAGTCGATCGTTACGCAGAACGGGGTGCCGATCTCCTCGTGGCGGCGATAGCGCTTACCGATCGATCCGGCTTCGTCGAAGTCCGTTTTGAAGTGCTTGCGAAGGTCGCCGTAGATCTTTTGGGCGGGACCCATCAGCTCATCTTTTTTCATGAGCGGGAATACGGCCACCTTGTAGGGGGCGATCTTCGGGTGGAACTTCATCACCACCCGCTCGTCGTTGAAGCGGTAGGCATCGCAGAGAGCGGCAAGCACCGCGCGATCGCAGCCCACGGCCGTTTCGATCACGTAGGGAATGAACTTGTTGTTGGTTGGGTCTACGTACTGAAGGCTCTTGCCGGAAAATTCCGTGTGGCGACTCAAATCAAAGTCGGTGCGGTTATGCACGCCCTCGAGCTCCGACCATCCCATAGGGAATTCATACTGAATGTCGCCCGCGTCCTTTGCGTAGTGGGCGAGCTCATTCGGGCCATGGGGGTGGTAGCGCAGCTTCTGCGGACGAAGTCCATTGTCGCGATGCCATTGGAAGCGCACTTCCTTCCATTCTTCGAAAAACTTCGTGTCGGTGCCAGGCTCCACAAAGAACTGCATCTCCATCTGTTCGAACTCGCGGGTGCGGAAGATGAAGTTTCCGGGAGTGATTTCGTTGCGGAAGCTCTTGCCGATCTGGGCGATTCCGAACGGAAGTCTTCGGCGCATGCTTTCCTGCACATTGCGGAAGTTCACGAAGATTCCCTGGGCGGTTTCCGGGCGGAGGTACACGAGGTTGGCATCGTCGGCCACAGGGCCCATGTGAGTGCGGAACATCATGTTGAAGAGGCGAGGTGGAGTGAGCGTGCCGGTGTTGCCGCAGGCCGGACAGGCGGTGCCTTCCAGCACGGCAGCCATTTCCTCCAATTTCGGCAAGAAGCCGAGTTTCTCTTCCAAGGCGCGCACGGGCTTCAGATGGTCGGCGCGGTGACGGGCCTTACACTTCTTACAATCCACGAGCGGATCGTTAAAGTTAGCTACGTGGCCGCTCGCTTCCCAAACGCGCGGGTGCATGAGAATCGCGGCATCGATGCCTTCCACGTCGTCGCGGTGGCGAGTCATGGCGTTCCACCAGCTTTGTTTGATCGCCAGCTTCACTTCCACTCCGAGCGGGCCGTAGTCCCAGCAGGAGTTGATGCCTCCGTAAATTTCGCTGGAAGGGAAGATGAATCCGCGGCGCTTACAAAGCGACACAAGGGTTGGCAAATCGGGTAAGTCTTTGAGTGGTTGTTCCGTCATGCGGAAATTTTTAGCACTTTGACGCAGGCCAAATCAAAAGCAAACCGGGCATATTTCTTGAGGTTTTCGTGGGAGGAGCGGTAGTGTGGGGCCAGCATGTTGAACGAAAAATTCGATGCGCTTTGCCCGGCGGGAGAAGCTCCGGACTGGCTCGTTAAAAACGGGTTTGAGCCGGCCGAGGAAAGCGACCGTATTCGCTGGATGTGGGCCACGGGCCCTGAGTCCTCATTTGAGGTGAGCCGACTGCCGCATGGCGTAAGGGTTTTCCTGGAGGCACGCATCCCCGAGTGGCAAACGGGCGTTGCCCTGTATGTGGGCGGCCGTTTACTGGCCGAGTGGAATACTCCGGGAACCCACGGCGCCCAGTTCACGGTTTTGGCCGACGAACTGCCCTGCAAAATTCAGTTTCGCCACCTCGTCTGGAATCGTACCGATGGCACGGGCGCTCTGCCTGAAGATCTACGACCCGTGGCTTTTGTGCTCTCTCGGGGTGAGTTCGAGCCCACGGTAGAGACGAAGGGCCGCATCTGTCCTTATCCCTTTGCTCGGATGGAGGTTCCGGGGGAACCGTTTGTGCCCTGTTGCTCCGCTTGGCTTACCGATGAATACAAGGCGCTTTCCGGATCAGGATGGAATGGGGACGCAGCCCTCAAATTGCGAGGGGCCATTTTGGACGGCTCCTATCGTTATTGCCGCCTCGAAACTTGTGGAATGCAGCTTTGGCCGCGAGAGAAAGTCCGCGAGATGGCGGCCGCCCAACAACAGGAGTTTCCACTGAGTGAAGCAGCACTTGTGGCGATCGAACGGAATGAGCTGCGTATCCCTGAAGGGCCTGGTGGGATCACATTGATGGCGGATCCGCGGTGCAATCTCGCGTGTGGTAGCTGTCGTCAGGAGCGAATCACGGAGCTTAGCCCGGAAAACGCCCAAGAAGTGGAGCGGGCCGGACAGATTTTAGACCAGCATTCAGCGCATCTACGGATGCTGAAACTAGCGGGGGACGGGGATCCGATGTTCAGTCCCTTTCTTCGGGACCTGATCGTGAACGCGCCAGCGCAGTTTCCTCGGCTCGAGGCGATTGAGCTACTGACCAATGGACTTTTGCTGAACGAGGACAATTGGAGGTCGTTGGGCGAGGGGCGGCGGAAGGTTCGGAGGGTCAGCGTGAGCGTGGATGCGGGCGATGCCGTCACCTACGCATCGGTGCGCGGAGGCAGCTGGGAGTTGCTTCTAAAAAACCTTCGGTTTCTTGCTCGGCTCCGGGCCGAGGGAGAGATTGAGTTTTTTGGACTCAATTTCACTGTTCGAGCGGAGAACTTTCGTTCTCTGCACTCGTTTCTGAAGCTCGCTGGCGAGCTTCGGGTCGACGAAGTTTACCTGAGCCGCCTAAACGATTGGGCGCCGCGGATGAAGATTGATTTCTCCCGTGAGGCGATTCATTTGAAGAGTCATCCGCTTCACGAGGAGTTTCGGCGCGAATGGGTGACCCTGAAGCTTCACGGCGTTAAGATTCGCACGAACTTTCCGTCGGATGTTTTTCCCATGGTGGGCCCCACGTTTTGTCCGCTTCCTTTTGGACATCTGTTTCTTTCGGAGCAGGGAGAGCCCTACGCCTGTTGCTACGGTCTCGACGGACAGGCTCCCCAGCGCGGGCCTGACGGTGCACCATTGCGAGCCAGGTCTCGGGAAGACTTGGAAAAAGCTTGGAACTCCGACTTTATGCGCGGGCTCCGGCAGGATCTTTGGCACGGAAGAAAGCCGGATTACTGCTCCCGATGTTTCGTACACGAAGCGCACGGCATGCAGAGCCTTCGAGTTGTGCAGTTAGAGCATCTTTCTGAAGATTTAGGGGCATTGGCCTTATCGGTGGATCACCACGGCGGTGTGCCTCTGCGATACGTTTCCCTCGACCTTCGGTTCGGCAACAACTGCAACCTGATGTGCCGAATGTGCAGTCCTAAGTCCTCGCGCAAGCTCGTGGACGAATTTGAAAGATTGAAGCCGCTGTCGTCTTTCGAAGAGTATCGAGATCTCGATTGGTACCAGAGTCCTTGGCTCCGAGATTTGGTGTTGGAAAACGCAGACACTATGCGAGAGATGCATTTCGCTGGTGGTGAGCCCTTTTTGATTCCCGAGGTCAGGGAACTGCTCGGAGAAATGGTGAAGCGGGGCCGAGCGCGCCACATTACGCTTTCGTTCAATACGAACCTCACAGTACTTCCCCAGGAGATCAAAGAACTTCTTCCTTGTTTCAAGGGAACGCATTTGATCGGAAGCCTCGACGGAGTTGATCGGTGGAACGAACTGATTCGGTGGCCTTCGAAGTTCGCGATTGTGGAGAAGAATTTGCGAGATCTGGATCGAACGGCGAAGGACCTGCGTCTGGAAGTTTTGGTGCTCAATACCACCGTGCAGATTCACAATGTTTTGCTGATTCCGGATATCGTGGCGTTTTGTCATTCGTTTACCTCTCTGCGCCCCTTTCCAGTACTCGGCCTCCTTCGCGGGCCGGATCACCTCTCGATTCAGGCGCTTTCTCCTCGTCAGAAGTGGGCCGTGGAGCGTCGGTTGCGTCGTTGGGTTGCTCGCATGCATCCGGAGTGGATGAGCAGAAATGAAGCGCGCGGTTTCGCAGGACAGACCGCTACGTTTGAGCGCTGGCTGGACGGAATGATCGAATTCATGTGGGCTCAGGATAAGAGCGAACATTGGCCGGAATTTTTGCGCATCTCCGGATTGCAGGATGAGATGCGCGGTTGTGATCTCACCGAGCGCACGGTGGTCGCCCTGGAGGAGGCCGAGCAATTGGAGTTTGATCTCTGGCGCCCCGGAGAAGAACAGGCGCCTAAACTAATTTAAAAATGGGCGCTATTCGCGCTCGGACCGAACGGAGCTCTGCGGGGCGCATCTTCTGAAACACGGATTCGCGGCGCATGGGCCCATAGTGTCTCCAGGCTGTACCAGTCGCGGAGGTGATCCAGGAACACGTGAAGAATCACGGACCCCATGTCGACCAGAGCCCAGCGGCCCTCTCGTACACCTTCAATGCTGGTAGGGCGGATTCCGTCGGCTTTTAAGCTGTCGGCTACGAAGTCGGCGATCGCGACAACCTGGCGCTCGGAAAGACCGCTCGCCACCACATGGTAGTCCGCTACAGTGGACTGCCCCTGCATGTCGAGGATCACTACATTTTCGGCTTTTTTCTCTATGGCTTTACGGGCACAGAATTCGGCTAATTGGCGATCTGTCATTCACGCCCTCCCTCTTCAGAATAGGGGTTCTTTAGTCCCAAATCCAGAAAATGACGCTCCAAAGCGTGGGGGAACGCTCCGGGGGGGGGATTTCCCGCCCGCAACGCGTCCCTGATTTTTGTGGAACTCATCGGATGCGGTTGAATCGAAAGGAGAATGTCCTCCGGGTCGTGGGCCAGGAAGGGGGAGCCGCTTCGGTGAACCACCAATAGTCGGCATAGCTCCCGAATGCGATCGGGATGCCGCCATTTCTCAAACGACTGATAGGCATCGCCCCCGAGGACCCAATAAAGACGAGGCTTCTCCGCTCCCAGCCTATGGGCCTCTTCCAGAGTTTCCACGGTGAAGCTCTCGTGGTGGCGCTGTAGCTCCCAACTCCAGACATGAAAGGCGGTGCCCTTCAGTGCGAGCTCCAGCCAATGGAGGCGTTCAGCGGCTGAGGCTTTCGGATTTGGTTTTCCCGGGCTCTGCCATGCCGGAACAAATAGGATCTGTTCGAGATCGGGTTTTAGGCGTGAAACCTCGCGGGCCACATGAACATGGCCGGAGTGAACCGGATCGAAGGCCCCGCCGAAAAGCGCCGTGGATTTTCGGAAGTCGATCATCGAAAGCTGTATTTGTCCGTGAAAAGAAGATCCGACGTGAGGTGCACGAGATCGTCCACGCCTTGCCGCGTGGCCACCGAAATTTTGCGGAACATTTTCTTCTCCGACTCGAGGCGAGCGCAGAATTTGTCGAGGAGCTCCGTGTCTTGGCAGGCATCCATCTTGTTGAAAACGATGATCTCCCGGTGTTCGAGGAGTTCCGGATTGAAGGCCCCGAGCTCTTTTCTGACGATCTCGTAGTCGCTGGCAGGGTCGCGCTCCGACGCTGCATCGATCACATGAATATAGATCTTCGTGCGCTCCAGGTGCTTCAGGAACTTTGTTCCAAGGCCTACGCCCTCATGAGCGCCTTCAATCAGCCCAGGAACGTCGGCCACCACGAAAGATCTGGTCTCATCCATTCTCACGACCCCAAGGTTCGGCACGAGCGTAGTGAAGGGGTAATCGGCGATCTTCGGGCGTGCTGCAGAGATGGCAGAGATCAGGCTGGATTTTCCCGCGTTGGGAAAGCCCACAAGCCCCACATCGGCGAGGAGTTTGAGTTCGAGCTTGAGCTTTCGCTCCTCTCCCTCTTCTCCGGGCTGAGCGAATTTCGGAGCCTGATTCACGGAGGTGGCGAAGTGAGTATTGCCCTTACCTCCGCGGCCGCCCTTACAAATCACCACCGGAGTTTCCGTGGGCTCCACGAGCTCCATCAGAATTTCTTCGGACTCGGCGTCGCGAATCACAGTGCCCACGGGAACGAGGAGGAGCACGTCTTCGCCGTCGCGTCCTGCCTTCCGCTTGCCCATTCCCGGGTCGCCGTCTTTTGCGTGAAATTTTCGCTTATATCGGAAGTCCATCAGCGAGCCGAGATTCGTGCTGGCGGAAACCAGCACGTCGCCGCCCTTGCCGCCGTCGCCACCATCCGGCCCACCCCAGGGCTCCATCGTTTCGCGACGAAACGTGACAGCGCCCTTGCCGCCGTGCCCGGCCTTTACGGATATCTCTGCTTCGTCGATGAATCTCATTTGTCCTCAGCGGGTCCTTGAAAATGAAAAAGCCTCCGGAGAACGTTCCCTCCCGGAGGCTTTCATTGTGGAGCCGAAACTAGTTCAGCCGGCCACCGGATACACAGATACCTTCTGGCGTCCGCGATCCTTGTTTTCGAACTTCACCACACCGTCGATGAGCGAAAAAATCGTGTAGTCGCGTCCGAGGCCCACGTTGTTGCCGGGGTGGAACTTGGTTCCCACCTGGCGAACAAGGATGTTGCCTGCACGAACATTCTCACCACCGTAGCGCTTCACGCCACGCATCTTGGGATTACTATCGCGTCCGTTTTTTGTACTACCACCAGCTTTTTTTGATGCCATTGCTCGTTACCTCTGAACTTATTTCTTCTTCTTGGCCGGTGCGGCCTTCTTCGTGGGAGCTGCTTTTTTGGCAGGAGCTTTCTTGGGCTTTGCGGCCTTCGGAGCATCCGTTGCAGGCTCTTCAAAATTTTCTGGCTCATAGGCCCAAGCGTCTTTGGCTACGAAGCCCACGCGGCCGAGCACGTCTTTCTTCTCGGAGTCGGAGAGAATTTCCTTCGCACCGGATCCGTTATCGATCGAGGTGACGAGGAGACGGGTGTAAGGCTGACGATGACCGGTCTTCTTATCGTACTGCTTACGACGCTTCTTCTTGTAGACGATGATCTTCGGGCCTTTTTCGATGGCCACCACTTCGGCGGTAACATTCGCGGCGCTCACGAAAGGTTGTCCCACTTTCACTTCGGCACCTTCGCCCACGAGAAGGATCTCGCTGAACGTGGTTTTGTCGCCGAGGCTTAGGGGGAGAAGTTCCACCTGTACGGTGTCGCCCTTCTTCACGCGATATTGCTTTCCACCGGTTTGAATTACTGCGTACATAAATTCGGTCTCTCGATAAATTGATCCGCACAACGGCCACGACACAAGATCACGGCCCACACAAATTTGCGGAGAAAGCGGTTTTAGCGTTTTGGGGGGCTAAGTGTCAAGGATTCCAAGGGTTAGATTGCCTGTTGCGATTGTGAAACCTGGGGTTTTGAGGACCGAAATCCTGGCCCACCGGCTAGAGGAGCCCCGGGAGGAGGAGGACCTCGCAGAATGTCCCTAACCATTTGAAATAAAAGGACTGTTGGGCGGTACTGGGAATTATGCTCTGCGCAACAATTTTCGCCTCTCCGCCAATGCCTCAGCCAGGACTTCGCTGGGATCGGCAAACAGCGTTTTTCCGTGGCGATAGACGAGCTTTCCGTCGACCCAGGTATGGCTCACATTGGCCGGAGAGCAGGCATAGACGATAGAGGAATAGATCTCGTTGGGAACGTCGGTGTCCGCCAGTGAGGCCGCCTGAAGCAAATCCAATGCTACTAAATCGGCCCGCTTTCCCACTTCGATGGATCCGAGCTCCCGTTCCAGGCCAAGCGCCCGGGCTCCCTCCAGGGTTGCCATCTCAAACACTTCTCGTGCGGGCATTGTCTCGGGCCCGTGCTCGGGCTTTTGGAGGAGCGAGGCGAGACGCATTTCCTGGAACATGTTGAGGTTGTTATTGCAGGGAGCACCGTCGGCGCCCAGGCTCACACACACGCCAGCGTCGCGAAGACGAGGCACGGGCGCGATGCCTGAGGCGAGCTTCAGGTTCGAAGACGGACAGTGGCTCACGCGGGTGCCGGTGCGCGCGAGTATTCGCGTTTCCTGCGGGCTGAGCCAGATACAATGGGCCAGCACAAGCTGAGGACCGGCGAGCCCGATCCGCTCGAAATACTCTACGTTGTCGCAGCCATGGAGCCGACGTACAGCTTTGATTTCCTCGCGGTTCTCGCTCGAGTGGGTGTGCACGAGAAGGTTCATCGCTCGGGATATATCGCGCACGGCTTCAAGAAGGTCGGTGGTGCAGGAGAGCGCAAAGCGCGGCGCCTGGGCGTAGCGAAGGCGGCCATTAGCGGCTCCGTGCCACCTTGAAATCAGGGCGAGATTTTCGTCGAGAGCCGCTCGGGTCGACTCACGAAGCGACTTGGGACTCTCCGGATGATCCATGAGGCATTTACCAATGAAGGCGCGGATACCCATCTCCTCAGCGGCCTGGAAGATCGCATCCGTGTGGCGCACGGTCCCCATGTCGAGAACCGTGGTGGTTCCACCGGCCAGCAGCTCGCTGATTCCAAGTCGTGCCGATGCGCGCAGGCTCTTCGGAGTGTGAGCGGCTTCGAAGGGCCAGATCCGGAGGCGAAGCCAGTCGAGGAGCTGAAGGTCGTCGGCCAAATTGCGGAACAAGGTTTGGCAGAGGTGCACATGGGTTTGCACAAAACCTGGAATAAGAACTTGGCCGCTGAGGTTCACGCGACGTTCACCCTTAAGCGGAGCGATTCGTCGGGCTACTTTCGTGATTACGCCGTTTTCAAGACGAACGCAGCCGCGGAAAACGCGTCGTTGCGAATCGTTGGACACAACTACGGCGTCTTCCAGGAGGAGTCTCGCCATCGTCAGCTCTTTTTGGCCAGCAGTGTGGGGGTAGGGGAACCTTGAGCGCTCCGTGCCACTTCGCCGATAGCTTCCTTAACCAGACGAGCCAGGCTTCCCATGGCAGCACCCGCCGTTTCCTGCACTTCATGATGGTCCAGGGTTTTTTGCTCGATTCCTGCGGCCATGTTGGTGATGCAGGAAATTCCCACTACTCGGAGTCCCAGATGTCGGGCGGCGATCGTTTCCGGAACAGTGCTCATTCCCACCGCGTCGCCGCCTAGGGCGCGCAGCATGCGAACCTCAGCTGGAGTTTCATACGTGGGGCCGCGGAGACCGATGTAGACACCTTTTTGCAGAGGAATTCCCAGCCGTTTACCGGTGGACTCCAGAATCTGAATGCATTCTTTGCAGTAGGGCTCGCTCATGTCGGGGAACCGGGGACCGAAAAGGGGCGACTCTTTGCCCGTGAGCGGATTGTCGCCCATCAGGTTGAGGTGATCTTCGATAATCATCAGATCGCCAGCTTTAAAATTCAGGTTCACGCCGCCGGCCGCGTTGGTGAGGAGAAGCGTGTGGGTGCCGAGTGCGGCGAAGGCGCGGGTGGGGATCACGATGCTGTTCATCGAATGACCTTCGTAGTAGTGCCAACGACCCTGAAGCGCGGCCACTGGCACGCCCGCCAATGTTCCAGCTACGATTTTCCCTTCGTGTCCTTCCACGGAAGTGCGCTGAAAGTGGGGAACCTCCGAATAGGGGATCACTTTGGGATTTTCGATCGAGTCCACGAACGAGCCGAAACCGCTTCCCAGCACGATGGTTATCTCCGGCTTCACGCCGAGACGGGGTCCCAGATAAGCCACTACGTCGTGGATCTGCTGGATCACCTGCGGTGTTTGGGCCTGACTCATCAGCGTAGTTGGTAATTCAAATCCGTTTGTGAATCAAATCAGGAATCCCCGGCGACTTGGCCGATACAACTACTGAATCTTCCAGCATTTTTTTTGCTTTCTCGCCGGTCTTTCCGTCTCGATGGTAAACCGTTGCTAGGGCGTCCCCCTTCTTTACCTTCTGGCCGATGGTGGCGTGGAACTCAAATCCCACGCCGTAGTCGAGCTTGTCTCCCGTGGCCTTCCGGCCTCCACCCATCTCGATGAGAGCCATTCCGATTTGTTCGCCGTGCATTTCGGCCACGTAACCGTCTTGTGCGGCTAGAACAGCTGACTTCTTGGGGGCAAGAGGAAGTCCCTCATCCACGGCATGGGTGTCGCCGCCTTGAAGGCTGACCACCTCAAGAAACTTTGAATAAGCCCGGCCGCTCGTGAGCGCTTCTTCCAGTTGTTCCCGAGCGGTCTTTCGGTTTCCTGGCTTTCCGCTTCGCTGCTCCTCCGCCATCACCAGAAGTTCCTCAGCCAGGGAGAGCGTGAGTTCACGAAGGCGTGGCTCGGGTTTCGGATCGTTGTGCCCGTGGCGAAGAAAGGCCACGCACTCGTTTACTTCGATGGCGTTGCCAACGGTGCGCCCGAGGGGTTGGCTCATATCGGTAATCAGGGCGCGGGCCAATTTTCCTGCCGCCTTTCCGGTGTCGACCAGGGCTTTCGCCAGAGTTTCTGCTTCATCGAGAGATTTCATGAAGGCACCGGAGCCCACTTTTACGTCGAGCACGAGACCGTCGACTCCTTCGGCGAGTTTTTTCGACATGATGCTCGCCACGATGAGAGGAATGCTCTCTACAGTTCCCGTTACGTCGCGAAGAGCATAAATTTTTCGATCGGCAGGGCAGATTTCTTCGGTTTGCCCGATGAAAGCACAGCCCACGCTGCCCACAAGTTCGGCGAAACGATCGAGCGTAAGCGAGGCGTTGAATCCAGGAATGGCGAGGAGCTTATCTACGGTGCCACCCGTGTGTCCCAGGCCTTTGCCGGCGATCGTGGGATAGGCCACGCCGCAGGCGGCGAGAAGAGGGGCCAAGATCAGAGATGTTTTGTCGCCAATTCCGCCGGTGGAGTGCTTGTCGAGCTTCGGAGCTTTGATCCTGCCGAGGTTCGCCACCTTTCCGGAGAACTGCATCACCTTCACTAGTTCGGCGGTTTCGCGTGCGTTCATGCCGCGAAATAGGACAGCCATCAGGAATGCGCTCATCTGATAGTCCGGCACGTCGCCACGTGTGTAGCCGTTTACGAGGTCGGAAATCTCCTCCGGGGACAGCTCCGATCCACCGCGCTTTTTCTTGATCAACGAAACCGGATTGAATGATGTGGCCATATTCAGAGAGTCTCCAGAAAGCTTTTCCCGATTCTCTGCCGGGATTTCACTCCCAGAGAATCTAGAATCGTTTGACCGATATCGGCGAAGGTGGACCGAATTCCAAGATCGGATCCGCCCAGCGAGTTTGTGCGATGAGACCAAGCCAGAATCGGCACGTATTCACGGGTGTGATCAGAGCCTGCGTGGGCCGGATCATTGCCGTGGTCGGCGGTGAGAAGCAAAAGATCACCTTCGCGAAGCAGTCCCAGAAGCGAGGGGAGCTCTTGGTCGAACCATTCCAGTTCGTTGGCGTAACCGTCGATGTTGCGGCGATGTCCGTAGAGCATGTCGAAGTCCACGAGGTTAGCAAACACAAGGCCGCGAAAATCCCTTCGAGTTTCAGCTTTCACTTGGGCGAGAATCTCACGATTGTTGGTGGCCTTGAGTAAACGGTTAAACCCCTTGTCGGAGTAGATGCTGGCGACTTTTCCGATGCTGACGCTTTCGAGGCCTTCTGCCAGAAGCTTCTCCATCATCACTTCTTCCGGCAGAGCCACGCTGAAATCCTTCCGGTTCCCGGTGCGGGTATACGATCCGGCGTTGCCCACGAACGGACGAGCAATAACTCGCGCCACGCCGCGCTCGTCGCAAAGAGTGCGTGCCACGCGGCAGATCTCGTAGAGGCGATCGAGGCCGAACGACTCTTCATGGCAGGCGATTTGAAACACACTGTCGGCGCTGGTGTAGACGATCGGCTTTCCTGTCTTAACGTGTTCGTCGCCGAGGGTTTGGATGATTTCGGTGCCGCTGGCGGGAATGTTTCCGAGAAAACCGGGAACTTTCGCTTCTTTCACGAAGCGCTCCATCATGTCGGAGGGAAAGCCGTCGTAGTAGGTGGGGAAGGGGCTCTTCACGTGGATGCCCGCCATCTCCCAATGGCCTGTGGTGGTGTCTTTTCCGTTCGACAATTCCGCGCACTTTCCAAAACTGGCGGTGGGTTTCGGGGCCGGAGGAATACCTTGGAGAGGAGTGATGTTCCCTAGGCCCATGCGAGCCAGATGCGGCACCCGGAGTCCGTTAGGTCGTTCGGCGATGTGGCCAAGGGTGTGTGCCCCCATGTCTCCAAATCGTGCGGCATCGGGCATTGCGCCGATTCCCACACTGTCGAGCACCAAAAGAAAAACCCTGTTGTAGTTGGCCATGGCGGGTTCAGTATACACAGGCTTCAGGTGTAGGACACCCCGAGGTTCGCATGTTTACGGACCTTGACGGCAGTTTCCATGATCTTTCCCCCGCGTTGGTAGAGCACCTGTATCGAGCGCCCTGGGGCTAGACGGCCCTTTAGATAGTCTTCGCCCTCGCGAAGCCTCCAGCCGTCGATAGCGATAATTTCGTCCTTCGGGCTCAGGCCCGCGTCGATGGCGGTGGAATCAGAAATCACTTTTGCCAGTGTGGCGATGCCGGATTTCCATTCGAGGCGTGCTCCGGTTAGATGGAGAAACAAGTCAGTTACTTTTTCGGCGGGCTTCACATTAAAAAACCTCGCCGCGTCTCTCCAGGGAAGGGGAGCGCGTTCCGACACCCACGACTCCACGAGCGACGCTTGCTTCACGCCGGTTTTCTTTTCCGCCCAGGATAGAATCTCTTCGCGGGTATAGCCCTTGCGAGCGTCGCGCAGGGGTTCATAGGCATCGATTCCAAATTCCTTCCAAGCGGCACGCATCAGTTTTTCCAGCGTCCAGCGGCCACGGGAATGGCGGCGAAGATGGGCGTCCCAGCACCAACCGAGCACGGAGCCTTTCCGATAATAACAGGTGTCGGAATTTTCCGTATCTTCATCGGGGCGGTAATGCCGGATCCAGGCATCAAAACTTCCCTCGGCGAGAGAGCGGCGACGGTGGGCCGGAAGGCCGTCGGGCTGCCGCTCCTGGCTCTTCAGCTGAGCCTCGTGAAACTTTTCTTCCTTGAGGAATCCGGCCTTCACCGGGATCAGATCGTCGAAATAATCGGTGAGGCCTTCGGCAAACCAAAGATCTTCCGTGTAGTTTTCCTTGAGGTAGTCAAACGGTCCGAGAGCTTCGGGGCGTAGGCTCTTCACATTCCAGGAGTGAAAATATTCGTGGGCCAATAGTCGAAGAAACGCGTCGTAGTCCTTCTGAACGTGAAGTTTGCTGCCGTCGTATTGAGACAGATTGCTGTCTCGACGCTCAAGGCCTCCGTAGGTGCCTTCTTCCAGATGGAGTAGTTGCCAGTATTCACGGAACGGAGCGCCTCCGAACATTCGAATGGTGGCATCGGCTAATTTGCGAAAATCCGCGCCGATGTCCTTCAGCGGGCGGCTGCACTGGGAGCCAACCCATGCCACGTGGTGTTTGATTCCTCCGGCGGATACCGTTACGGAGCCTCCGTGGCCTGGAGAGCAGGCTATGATCGGCGAATCGATCCACTGGTCGTCGTCCCGCACACGGGCCGTCCAACGTCCTCGGCCCGATTTGCGAAACTTGAGCGCGCTCGCCACCGTTCGCCACGAGGGTGGTAGAAGCAGCTCCACCTCGAAGGGGCTGCTTTGGAGCAAGGGGAGTAGGGTGGCCCCATTCAGGGAAATGTATCGTCCGTCGGCAAAGCTTGTGCGCACAGTGGGTTCGAAACAATAAACTTCGTAGGAAACCTTCGAGGTTCCGGGTTCCAGCTGCCACTGGTTTTTCGAAATCTTCTTTGCTGGTGCGAGTTTGGTTACATGCCGAGAGTAGTCGCGAACCATATAACTCCCGGGCGTCCAAACCGGAAAGCTGAGGACCAGGGGAAGTGATCTGGCACGGGTGGCGTTGATCGTAACCACGGCCCGATGAGTTTCCGGACGGCGGAAATCGAGTGTCACTTTGAACTGGGATTGGATCGTCTTCATAGATGGGGTTGTCCTGTCTTCAGATACTTGGGAAGTAGCTCCTGCGCGGAAATCAAGGCGCCGCGGTCGCGAATCGCGAGGCCTACGAGCCCCACATTGCGTCCCTGGATTAAATGTTCGTCGCCTGATCCAAGTCTGGCACCCGTGGGCCAGCGATCGGAAAATGCCAACGCACCCTCACCGATGAGCTTGTCACCATCTTCCATGAGTCGAGCGGCGTCCTCGGGGGGGAGAGCAATCTCTTCGTTATCCTTGGGGCGCAGGGCGGGTTGAATCGCGCTTGGCTCCACGCAGAGCGCATAGACTCGCTGGCTTCTGGCGTCGCTCAGCGCCCAAAGGCGCTCAAAGGAGTCGACCTTGGAGCCAAGCGCGAGAGCAACGAGACTCGAAACCGGAGCCACTCGCCAGCCGAACTGATCGGCAAGAAACTTCGCGGTGGTTACGCCAACTCTCAGACCGGTGAAGAGGCCTGGACCCACTCCCACGCTCACGAAATCAATTTCCTGGAGTTTTACGCCTGCGCGCAACAAACATTCATTCACTCCCAGCAGCAGAGTTTCACTGTGAAGAGTGCCGGACGGGCCCGCCCATTCGTGGAGGAGTTCCGTGCCGCGCAATACCGCCACCACTGGGCGGGACGTGGACGTATCAAGGGCTAGCTGCAAGTCCTTCAAGCGGTCTCCGGCGTCAGTGGAGTACCTTCATGATGTCGTTGTAGACGGCGAACACCATGAGCAGAAGGAGGAGCGAGAGCCCCACTTTCAAAGAAACCTGCATCGTTGTGGCCGAAAGCGGCTTTCCTCGCGCTGCTTCGATTAGGGCAAACACCACATGTCCACCGTCGAGGATCGGAATCGGAAGTAGGTTGAATACTCCTAGGCTGATGGAAATGATCGCCATGATGCGGAGAAAGTCACGCCATCCGCGGCTCTGGAGAGTGTCTCCCGCGATTTTTCCGATCATAATCGGGCCACTCACAGCCTTGAGCGAAACTTCGCCGAATGCGAGTTTCTTAATGCCGATCACGGTCATCGCCGTGGCCGACCAGGTTTCTTTGGCTCCTATGGCCAGCGCTGAGAATGGGTTAAGCGTTCTTTCGAGCACTTGATTCGACGGAAGCTTGGCCACGCCCATCGACTGAATGCCGATGGTGTAGGTGAAAATCACGTTCCCCACGGGGTCTTTTCCCTTGTTGGAAAGCACGGAGCTGGTGAGCTCGATCATCTTACCGTTGCGCTCCACTTCCAATTTGATCGCGCCGTCGAAAGGCTTCGACTCCCGCGCCAGGCGGTCGCCCGTTTGCTGAACAACGGAACGTAGGTGTTCAAAGCTGTAGACTCGCTTGCCGTTGATCGTGACGATTCGATCCTTTTCCTGGAGCCCGGCCTTTTCCGCCGGAGATCCGGGCATCGTGCGGGCCACGAAGAGTTCGGGATTTCGGATGCCGCTCTCGTCCATCACGCGAAGCGCATCCCAGGACTTATTGATGCGTTTCGCGAGCGCAGAAAGATCCGGCGAAGTCACCGATGTTTCTTTTCCGTCACGGGTCACCACGAAGTTCATTGCCTTTGGGAAATCCGAAGTGCGTGCCTCAAGGTACCGCTCCAAGTCCTCCCAGGAGGAAACCTTTTCGCCGTTCACCTGGAGGATTCGGTCGCCATGCAGAAGGCCCCATGCGGTCTGCCCTGTGGTGGTGGCGATCACTGCTTCGCGACCAAGTGGCTCAAGCCCGTCGAGCAGGCCTGTCACGATGGATTCACCGTAAGGGCTTTGCGCCTCCTCGCGGTGAATCGGAACGGAGAGTTGATGCTCTTTTCCATTGCGAGTGACCGTGAACGGAAGATTTTTTCCGGGGTTCTCCGCAATAATCTCGAACACTTCTTCGAAATTTTTCATGGGCACACCGTCGATAGAGACGATGGTGTCGCCGCTGCGTAAGCCCGCTTCGTGGGCCGGGGTGTGGGCGATCACTCGGGTGGCTTGGGGTGGCAGCTTTTGCACTCCCATCATTGCCATGAAGGCGAAGATCAAGATTGCGAGGATGTAGTTAAAGAAGGGGCCGCCCACGAAAACGCCGATTCGCTCGTGGAGCTTCTTATTGAATAGCGCGCGGTCGGGCTCTTTGCGTTCTTCCTTCTCGAACTCCTCGATGTCCTGGCCGTGGATCTTAACGTAGCCGCCGAGAGGAATGAGGCTCAGGCAGTACTCGGTCTCACCCCATTTTTTTGTAAACAGCCGGGGGCCGAAGCCGATGGAAAAGATGTCCACCCGAGTTCCACACCACTTCGCCATAATGAAGTGTCCAAATTCGTGAACGGCAATCACTCCGCCCAGGAGAGTGACGATGGCAAAAACATATTCAATAGTTCCAAGGATTTGCATAGCGGAGATCGTATCACAGGAGGCCGAAGCGGGCCCTATTTTCAGGCGCGGACGACGCCTGGTTTAAGTGATCGCTAGGTAAGGAAATTAATCAGGAAATGGTAGAGAGGGGCCGCGAGAATCAGGCTGTCGAAGCGATCGAAGGCGCCTCCGTGACCTGGAAACAGGGATCCGGAGTCCTTAACGGCACCTACGCGCTTTACGAGTGACTCCAAAAGGTCGCCTGCCATGGCGGCGGCGGCGGTAAGTACCATGATCAGCGCCAGTTTCCAGGCAGCCGTTTCTGGGAGGAAGAACTGTTGCACCGGCCAGGCGGCCAAGGCGTTGACCACCAGTGCCGTGGCACTGCCCTCGATGGTTTTTCCCGGGCTCAGGTTGGGCGAGAGTTTGTTGCGTCCCATGGACTTGCCGCCGTAGTAGGCGGCGATGTCGCTTCCCCACACGATTCCGAGAAGCAATACGAACCAGGTGGGACCGTTCGGCAGGGCATGAATCTCGGGAACGAAACTTAAGAATCCGGTGATGTAGAAGAGTCCAAAAACTTGCACGAGCGCATCCTTCAGGTGGATCTCCAGCTGCCCGTGCCGGTGCGAGGCCACCAGCGCCTGACCCATGAAGAGCAAGAACGCGAAATACACCGGCGTGAGAGTCCACTCCTTGTGGACAATCAAAAGCAGGATCATCAGAAATGCAGTGGCCAGGGATGACCAAAACTTGAAGCGACGGCTGCCGGGAGATCCGTCCTTATCCAGCAGAATATTGAGAAACTCGGAGTAAGCCACGAGCGACACTGCCGCCACGAGAATCTGCACTCCGAGTTGACGTAGGGAGAAATAGACTCCCAAGCCAAATGCTAGAAGCAGCAAAGCGGTGACCACTCGTTTCGCGTGCTCGTTCATCCGTAGACCGGCCCTTCTGCTGACTGCGAAGTTTTTACGCGTCCGAAGCGCCGATCGCGCTCCCCAAATTCGCGAATCGCCCGGTGCAGCTCATCTTTCGTGAAATCGGGCCAGCAAACATCCGTGAACCAAAGCTCGGCATAGGCCAACTGCCAGAGAAGGTAGTTGCTGATCCGCTTGTCGCCACCGGTGCGGATCAAAAGATCGGGGTCCGGCGACTCCCACGTGAAGAGGTGGCGATTGATCACGCCCTCGTCTACTTGGCTTGGAGAGAGCGTTCCGTTTTTCACTTTTTCCGCGATCGCCTTTACCGCCGCAGTTATTTCCTGGCGAGACCCGTAGCTGAGGGCGATGTTGAGAAACATTCCAGTATTATCTTTAGTGGCATGTTCGAGGCGCTCTATTTCCACACGGATTTCCGGCGCCAGCGTTTCCGTGAATCCAATCGCGCGGAAACGGATATTATTGTCGATAATCTCTTGGGTTTCTTCCCGAAGGTAACGAAGGAGAAGCTTCATCAGGAAGCCGACTTCTTCTCCTGGGCGTTGCCAGTTCTCAGTGGAAAAAGTGTAGAGAGTGAGAGCTTCGATACCGAGACGCTTGCACTCCTTTGTGCACATGCGGGCCGGTTCGGCGCCCTTCGAGTGGCCAAAGGTGCGGGGGTGGCCCTGGGACTGAGCCCAGCGGCCATTGCCGTCCATGATGATGGCGATGTGACGGGGGAGCTTGGTGAAATTTTCCGCCGCGGTCACTGGGTCGGGAATCACAACGGCCTCAAACCGTCATGATCTCCTTCTCTTTGCCTTCCAGAATCTTGTCGATTTCCGCAATGAAGTTGTCGGTCTTCTTCTGGATTTCTTCCTGGCCGCGCTTGCCGTCGTCTTCCGAGATGGTTTTGTCTTTCTCCATCTTCTTGATGGCTTCGTTGGCATCACGGCGATGGTTGCGAACGCCTACCTTGCCTTCTTCGCCCATCTTCTTGCACTGCTTAACGAGATCCTTGCGGCGCTCTTCGGTGAGCGGCGGAATCGGCACTCGCACCAGGCGTCCGTCGTTCTGGGGGGTGAACCCCAGATTGGCGCCGATGATTGCTTTCTCGATCGCAGGGAGGAGCGACGTTTCCCAGGCCTGCACTTGGATGGTGCGAGCGTCGGGAGTGGAAAGATTGGCCACTTGCTTCAGGGGAGTGGGGGTGCCGTAGTAGTCGACCATTACGCCGTCGAGAAAGCTCACGTTGGCTCGTCCCGTGCGGACCTTCGACAGATGGTCTTTCAGAGACTTGATGGTGCCCTGGCTTTGTTGTTCGAACTTCGAGATCAGTTCCTTCATTGGTCTACCTCACTTGTTGGGCAGAATGATCGTGCCCATTTTTTTACCGAGCATCACGTCTTTCATGGTGCCCCGGGTGGTCATGTTGAAAACAAGAATGGGAAGGTCGTGGTCCATGCAAAGAGAAATTGCCGTGGAGTCCATGACCTTGAGTCCCTTGTTGAGCACATCGATGTAGGTGAGCTCATGGAACATTTTTGCTTTGGGATTCTTTTTCGGATCGGCGTCGTAGATGCCGTCTACTTTGGTAGCCTTGAGAAGCACGTCTGCACCGATCTCGCAGGCGCGGAGCGCGGCAGCTGTATCGGTGGTGAAGAACGGGTTCCCGGTTCCGGCGGCAAAAATCACGGCGCGACCCTTTTCCAGATGGCGTTCGGCACGGCGGCGAATATACGGCTCAGCGATTTCCTGCATTTCAATCGCCGACTGAACCCGCGTGAACACGCCGTGCTTTTCGAGAGCGTCCTGAATCGCCAGAGCATTCATCACCGTGGCGAGCATCCCCATATAATCGGCACTGGCGCGATCCATGCCGCTCTCGGATGCCTGCATGCCGCGGAAGATGTTTCCGCCACCAATCACGATGGCCACTTCCACGCCAAGATCAACGATCTCTTTGATGTCGGCGGCCAGATCCTGAAGAACCTTCAGGTCCACGCCGAAACCTTTATCCCCGGCGAGAGCTTCGCCGGAGAGTTTTAGGAGTACGCGCTTGTAGACCGGTTTCCCGGCCGATTTGCCGGAACCAGCCATCAGTTGGCCGTTTCTTGCTGCTCGGCCTTGCGGGTCTCGCCGAGTTGGTAACGGGAGAAGCGGCAGATCGAGATGTTTTCTCCGATCGTGGCCACGGTCTGATTGAGGAAGTCGGAGATCTTCTGATCAGGGTTCTTCACGAACGGTTGGTTCATGAGACACTGCTCGTCGTAGATCTTTTGCACTTTTCCTTCGAGGATCTTTTCCAGAACCTGCTGGGGTTTGCCGGCCATTTTGGGGTCGTTCTTCATCTGGGCGAGGAGGATTTCCTTCTCCTTGGCGATGAAGTCGGCGGGCATTTCTTCGGCGCGCACGCAAACCGGGCTTGCGGCGGCGATGTGCATCGCCACGTCTTTTACGAACGACTGGAACGCTTCATTGCGTGCCACGAAGTCGGTTTCACAGTTCACTTCCACGAGCACGGCCACTTTGCCGTTGGAGTGCACGTAGGATCCGATTAAGCCTTCGGAGGTGGCTCGTCCGGCCTTCTTGGAGGCGGCGGAAAGGCCCTTCTTGCGGAGGAATTCCACCGCTTCGTTGAAGTTGCCCTTGGTTTCCACGAGGGCTTTTTTACAGTCCATCATGGCGGCGCCCGTGCGCTCGCGGAGTTCTTTTACTGAATTTGCGCTGATTTCCATCGCAGAGATCCTTTCTAAAAGTTCGAAAGAAAGAAGGCCGTTAGGCCTTCTCTTCCTCGGTAGATTCAGCGGCCATAGCCATTTCAGCTTCGTCCGGAGTGATGAGGTCCACGTGGCCTTCGAAACGGCTCACCGGGGCGTTCGACTCTTCTTCCTTGTCGTTGGCTACTTCGTTGGCGCGCAGTTTTTCCTGATACATCGCGGTGCCTTCCAGGCAGGCTTCAGCGATCAGGGAGCAGAAAAGGCGGATCGACTTGATGGCGTCGTCGTTGCCGGGAACCACGAAATCCACGCCTTTCGGGTCGCAGTTGGTGTCGACCACGGAAATCACCGGAATGCCGAGAGAGTTGGCTTCGAGCACGGCGGTGTGTTCCTTAGAGGGATCGATGATGAACAGCGCGCCCGGAAGCTTGCGCATCTCGGTGATACCGCCGAGGTTCTTTTCGAGCTTCGAGCGGTGCTTCTCGATACGAGCCACGTGCTTTTTATTGAGCGCGTCGAACTCGCCGCCTTCCTTCATCGCGTTGTACTTCTTCAAGTGATCGATCGACGCCTTGATCGTGGTGTAGTTGGTGAGCGTGCCGCCGAGCCAGCGGTTGGTTACGCAGAACTGATCTGCGCGCTTGGCTTCCTGGGCCACGATGTCGCGAGCCTGTTTCTTCGTGCCCACGAAGAGAACTTTTTTTCCTTCCGAGGTGATCTTCTTGGCGAAGTCGGCTGCATCGCGAGCCATCTGGAGGGTCTTTTGGAGGTCGATGATGTAGATCCCGTTGCGGGCGCCGTATACGTACGGCTTCATTCTCGGGTTCCAGCGCTTGGTTTGGTGACCGAAGTGCACGCCTGCTTCGAGCAGGTCTTTCATTACTACGTTAGGCATTTTGTTCCCCTTTCGGTTCTGGTTTTGCCGCCGGCTCCATTACCTGCGTCCTCCTTGCGGTGGGGCAGGCACCAAAACAACAGACCGTCGGCGGGGGCCGGGGTCAGGGAGCCGTGTGTTGTACGGTTCAAGTTCGGTAGTGTTTAGCATGGGTTGGCTCGGGGGCAAAGGGGGAATGGGGGGAGGGGAAAAGAATTGACGCAAAGCGCTAAAAGTTGTGTTACACCCCGCTCCAGAATCAACAATCCAATTTTCAAAAGGGGAAAATAATGAAGTTCGTATTCGCTCTCGTGGCAGCTCTCGTGGCAGCTCCAGCCTTCGCCGGTCCTGTAGTAGGGGAAAAGGCCGTTTTCGACGTGGAACTCAAAATGGGTGAGAACGCCGTGACCGGAACCCTGGTTCTTGAAATCACCAAGGTGGAAGCCGACAAATACTTCATCACCAACACCGTGACCTTCGACGGCCAAGAGCCGAACGTGACGGAAGAAGAGCGCGCTCTCGCCGACTATGCTGATCCTGCCCAAATCGAGCAGGTGGTTGCTGACTGTGCTGCCCAGGGCGGTACCGCAGAAGCCATCACGGTTCCTGCCGGCGAGTTCCAGACCTGCAAGTTCGCCCAGGTGGGCGAAGGCGTAGCGGTGGAAGTTTGGGTGGCAAAGGTTCCTTTTGCTAACGCCCAGTACCACGAAGTGCGCATGACCGAGAACGGCATGATGGAAATCACCGCCAAGTATCGCGGCGATAAGTAATTGAAGTTATAGGATTTTTTGGCGGCCCGAGTTTACTCTCGGGTCGCCTTTTCATTTTTGGCCGCTTGATGCTTTGAATGTATAAAAACCAAGTAAATACAGCCAGTTAAAGACGTATCGCTGGTGGTGGCTTTATTGACAGATAAATCTATGGGGATTTGAGTCTTTGATTGGATCAAAAGGGCAAGAAAACCCTCGTTCTGGCCGATAGGTATCTGATGCCAATACCGCTTCAACACCTAGAGCCGGAGAAAATCCCACAAGAAGCCGAGGTGATTCCTTTTCCCTCGACTCAGCGCCAGGCCATGGTGCACGAGGATCGCTTCCAGGCGCGTCTTCTTCTTCGGGATCGAATCTTTGCCCACATGATCGACGCGGTGATTGTGCACGGATTCAGCCTCTACTTTTCGCGAATGCTATCGGTGGTGTTGGCGAGAATCGTGGTGAGCGGAGCGAAAGGATCTCCGGAGGAAACGCTGGAAATGTTCCAGCAGGCCGTGGCTTTCGGGCAGGTCAGGCTCTGGCTTGCCTCCGCTGTGATGGTTTCATGCCTCTATGTGACACTCGGTCACCACTACTGGGGACGGACTTTTGGAAAAGCGCTTTTCGGTCTTCGTGTGCTCGGTGACTCGGGCGCTTTTCCGGATGTGAAAAGCTCCTTCCGGCGTTGGCTCAGCTATCTCTTCACCTATGCCGGAATCGGCCTGCCCTGGCTGACTGCGCTCACGCAAGGCGAGAGTCAAACCATTCACGATCGGATCGGAAAAACTCGCGTCGTGCGCGGGTGACCCTAAATCTGCGGGCGGGGTCCGATCACGGGGCGCGGCTTGGAGCCTTGTCCCGGACCCACTATTCCCTTTGCTTCCATCATGTCCATGATGCGGGCGGCACGTGTGTAGCCGAGTGCGAGTTTTCGTTGGAGAAGTGAAGTGCTCACGGCGCCCAGGGCGAAAGCCACGTCGAGAGCTTCGCCGAAGCGGGAGTCGAGCATTTCGCCGTCGGCGCCTTCGAGGGCGGCCATCTCTTCTTCCGGATCCACGAGAATTTCCTCACGGAACTCAGGGCGTCCTTGCTCGCGCCAGAATCCGGCGATGCCTTCCACTTCATCTTCTCCCACATAGGCACCGTGAAGGCGAAGCAGGCGTGAATCGCCGGGAGGCATGAAGAGCATGTCGCCTTTACCCACGAGACGCTCGGCGCCCATGGTGTCGAAGATCGTGCGGGAATCGTTCTTCGACGTGAGACGGAAGGAAATGCGAGTGGGAAGATTCGCCTTGATGAGTCCCGTGACCACATCCACGCTCGGTCGCTGGGTGGCCAGCACGAGATGGATCCCTGCCGCGCGGGCTTTTTGAGCGAGACGGCAGATGTTGTTTTCCACGTCCTGACGGGCGGTCATCATGAGATCGGCCAACTCGTCGATGATGATCACGAGTTTCGGCATGCTCTCCGCTTCTTCCACGGGGATTTCTTCCCCTTTTGAGAGAAGTTCCCGCATGGCTTCGGGGCCGATTTTGCGGAGCTTTTCATTGTAACCGTCGGCGTCGCGCATGCCGGTTTTGGCGATCATGCGGTAGCGGCGCTCCATTTCTTCCACGGCCCAGCGAATCGCGAGACTCGCTTTCTTGGGGTCGGTGACCACGGGAAGTAGAAGATGAGGGATGTCGGAGTAGGGGGCAAGCTCCAGCTGTTTCGGATCTACAAGAATGAGCTTCAGCTCATCGGGCGTGAAGCGATACAGGAGGCTCACCACGAGGGCGTTCACGAACACCGACTTTCCGGAGCCTGTGGCACCGGCCACGAGAAGGTGGGGCATGCTGCGCAGGTCGGCTACAAACGGGGCACCAAGAATGTCTTTTCCGATGGCGATCGGGATCTGATACTTCGGCAAACGGAACAGGTCTGCGCCGATGATTTCCTTAAGTCCCACGGCCTGGCGGTTTTTATTCGGCACCTCGATGCCCACCACGTCGCGGCCGGGGATCGGCGCCACGATACGCACGGATTCGGCGGAGAGGGCGAGGGCGAGATCGTCGGCCAGGTTGGCGATCGTGTTGACCTTCACGCCTGCGCTGGGCTTGAACTCATACATCGTGACCACGGGGCCGACTTTTACTTCCTTAACATCGCCCTCCACTTTAAAGACTTTCAACTTCTCCTGGAGGAGGCGCGCGTTGGCGTTCACTTCTTCCCGATTCACTTGAATCTCCGTGTGCACGGTGGCGCGAAGCAAGTTTGTGGGAGGAAGCTGCCAGTTCTGGTTTTTGCCGAGGGCAGTTTTTACGGCGCGCTCGTTGGAGCGCACGGCCTTTCGCACCATGTTCATGAGGGAGCTGCCCTTGGCGGCGGGTTTTTCCTCCCCTGCTTGGTTTGCAAGAATCTCTTCTGTGAGGTGAGCGGTGCCGGACGTAACAATCGACGGCTCCGTGGAATCCACGGGCACTTCCGTTATCGGCGCCGCCTCGAAGGTGACGGGTTCCTGCGACCCACGAAGGGGAATCACGGGAGCGAGAGGCGCGGTGTCTTCTAGGATCGGCTCTGGAATGGTGACAACAGGAACCTTGGATTCTTCCGCTTGAGCGGTGGCTCGGGCGGCGGCCGCTTCGGCGCGTTTAGCTTGAATGTGGGCGAAGGATTTCGCAAGGCGAGCGCGGAATGCTCGAACGGCGGCGCCCAATCGAGGAGCTAGGGCGCGTATCACGGCGCTCATGCCGGTGGAGAATCGCATCGCTGCGTAAACGGAAACTCCCGCAAGGAACACGGAAGCTTTGCTGAGCCCGAGCCAGGCCCAAAGACCCAGGTTTCGCACGCTCACTCGGGTGCTGAGGCTTACTGCGAACACGGTGAGACAGAGGGTGAGAAGAACGGCTCCGGCCGTGTTGAGTTGATTGTGAAGAAAACCACCCGTGAAGGAACCGAGTAGTCCACCCATCTCGAAGCGCGATCCACCGAGTGTAAGAGGAGAACCGGCGATTCCAAGAAGCGCTGTGGCAGAAAGGAGAAGAAATACATAGTTAAGAATGGCGAGCGCCCACTCCACGCGAGAAATCCGCCGGAAGAGCGCCACGCCCGCGAGCAGAAACAGTGTGCCCACGAGAAACGCTGCAGCGCCCACGCTCTGCAGAAGAAACGCGCTCCAGTGACTTCCGATTTTACCCGCGAGGTTGCGGGCGGGCTGAGTAGTGGAAGTGAAAAAGGAAGGATCCATCGAATGATGAGAGAAGAGAGCGAGAAGAGTGAAGAGGCTGAGGAAGAGAAAGACGAGTCCCGCGAAATCTCTTTTGATGCTGGTGGTAGACGTGGAGTTGCCGGGTTTATGCTTCGTGTTGTTGGCCATACATATAAGTGTAAGTAACGAGGGCGTGCTGCGGCAAAAACTTGGCCGTTTTTCTCGTTCTCCAAACGGTACCGTGTATACACTGCGGCGCGATGCCGCAAAGCCGATAGAAAAATTCCAGTTGGTATTGACTCTCCTTGAAGATGCCTGAATTCTGTTAGGTGAAAGCGATCTTCTGCGCGTAGCCCGATGAAAACGCTGGAAAAATTTTCCGGCGCTCTCATCGGACCCCGCAAGGATGAACGGCGCAAAGGTAAAGCAGAATTTTTCCCTCGGAGAAATACCAGAGGAAAGGAGATGCGGAGCTAATGAGTCGGTCGCCTTCGAGTTTAGGGAACTGAAAGTTGTACGTGTGCGACAAGGTTTCCTAGATGCAGTTAAACAACCAAGGAGTTAAGCAAATGAAAAAGTTGATCGTTGTGGCAGTTGCAGCCCTCTTTGCAACCTCCGCTTTTGCGGGCGATATGAAGTGGAGCGGAAGCTCTGCGTGGCGTTATACCGACGGTAAGTATAACGACGGACTCAACAATAACCAGGCCATCACCGCCAAGAGCCAGAGCGTGCAGAAGCATAAGCAGCATTCTTTGCGTGCTAACATCGGCGCCACCGGCGGCTGGAAGAATATGGAGTGGGGCGTGGGTCTTCGTACCACCAACAACTCCAACTCTGACTGGGTAGCCTTCTCTAACGGCTCCACCGACACCGCTTTCGGTCTTGAGCAAGCTTGGATGAAGTATGTAGCAGGCACTGGCTTCGGCGATTTCGGTGTGACCATCGGTCGTCAGATGAACGTGTTCGCCTACGACATGAACTCTCAGAACCTTTTCAGCAACAACACCCGTTTCGACGGTATCGGTTTTGCTTGGACCTGGGGCTCTTTCGGCTTCAATATGTCTGAGTACTTCCTCCAGGGCGTGAGCCAAGGTGCTGCTGGAACCGCTTCCTACACCTACACGGAAGCCACCCAGGACAATGCGACCACCACGAGCTACTTCGCAAAAATGTTCGGCTTCCAGCCGCACTTCTCTTGGAAGTTCTCGGATGAGATCGACACCAAGTTTGCCCTCGGCTACTACATGTTCGACGGCGACATGAGCTTCACGAACAGCACTGCTGGCGCCACTGCAGGCACCAACGGCTTCGTAGCTCCCACTGGAACTGTGGCCTTCCAAAACGGAACGGTGACCATGGCCAGCCCACGCTGGACTCAGTTCTACAACACCTGGAAGCTTCCCTATAAGTTGGCTTTCTCGTGGGAATACGTGACCAACGGCCGCAAGCCGAAGTTCGGTACTTCCAACGTAGAAGTGAACGGCAAGGCATACTCTGCTGGCCTCACCTACGGCGCTGTGAAGAAGGCGCACGACTGGAAGCTCGGCGTGGTGTATGGCAAGAAGGACGTGGGATCTGTGATCTCGAACTTCACCAGCGGTCGCTGGCTCCCGAACAACAAGGGCTGGTTGATCCAGGGATCGTACGCTCTTGCTGACAACTTCGAACTCGGCTTCAAGAGCTACCGTTTGAAGAACGTGGACAACATCAACTCCACCACTGGTCAGGCTCTTACGACCTCCCAGAACGTGGAAACCACGATCAACGAACTCACCACCATGGTGAGCTTCTAATTGATCGGGAAGTAGCTTAACTTCTTAAGCTCCTTTGCTAAAACAAAGGATCGGACGGGGCGGGCCTGAGAGGGCTTGCCCCGTTTAATTTTGCAGAGCGTTGAGTTTGCCGGAAGTGCCCCTGTCCGGCTATAAGCGTAGTGCACTTGATGGCTCGTAGCTCAGTGGCAGAGCACGTCCTTGACATGGACGGGGTCGCTGGTTCAATCCCAGTCGAGCCAACCATCCTCTTGCGATCAAGGAGTTGCCCGGTTAAAACGGGCGCTCTTTAGGCAGTTGGCGCATAGCTCAGTGGCAGAGCACCGTCTTCACACGGCGGGGGTCGTAGGTTCAATCCCTACTGCGCCAACCAATTTTTTCCCCGATAATGTTTCATATGCGGATTTTGATCGCGCTGCCATTTCTGGCTCTTTTTGCGGTGATTCCCGAGACTGGTAAGGTGCTCGACGACATTCGCCGCTCTGTTGCGCGTGCCGCATGGGGTGAAGATGTTCAGCGATGGTCCGAGCTGGCAGAAGCGCATTCCGGTGAAGATCGGATTCCTGGCGACGCCAGAGAAGTTTTGGGATGGCTCCGGGAAAGCGGAGTTGCGAGCTACGAGCTCTCGGAGGGTTGGAAGAAGATCTACGCATACCAAAGAATTGTGGAAGGGGCCTGGCCGATTCGTTTGCTAGATCGTTCTGAGTGGCGTGTAATTCGAGAGTCAGAGGCTTTGCCTCTGGCGTGCCGGGAATTGAAGAGAGGGGTTCATGGGGCTTTGGTCCATTGCCGCTGATCTTGTGCTCTTCTCGGCTGTCGCGGGTGTGGCTCAGCCGTTACTCCGGCGTGGCGCCCACTGGGGGGAGCGCGTAGCGCTTGGCGCTGCGTTCGCCATGGGAGCGGTGTATTCGGGCCTTCTTCTGTCGCAGCACTGGTCGGCGTTTCCTTGGTGGTACCTCATCTTGGGTGTGCTCGGCTTGGCAGGTTGGTGGCGCGCTGGTGACGTACCGCCCGGGAGCTGGCGGGTTTGGTTAGGGATGGGAGCGGTGTGTGTTCTTCTGTTCGTGAAGGTGATGCTGGACCCACTCTGGGCCCACGACGCGCGTTCGATCTGGTTCTTCCATGCGAAAATTTTGTATTTCCAGTCCGGTTGGGGCACGGCGGAGAGCTGGCAGATTCCGGATCAGATTCTCTATCACTTCCATTATCCCAAGTTGGTGGCAGCCCTGGCCGCTCACACCGCACTGATTTCAGGACAATGGAACGAATACATCCCGAAGCTGCCGTTACTCGGAATTTGGATTGCGTGGTTAGCGGGAGTTTGGGCACTGCCTTGGGCTCGAGCCGCCCGGTGCTTTCTCGGATTGGGTTTCTTGGGAACCGGTGGTTCGCTCTTATGGACAGGCTACATGGACGGTCACCTGGCGGCGTTGGCGGTGGTTGGGATTCTACATTGGGCCTGTGGGTCGCGCTGGGTGGGAGTGGCGCTTCTGTCGTTGGCCTGCTGGCTTAAGGCGGAGGGTCTCTTCATCGCAATCAGCTGGGGTGGGTTAATCGCTTGGGAAACCTGGCGTGGTCGAAAACTGCGGACAGACTATGCGGGCTTGTTGGTGGCGCTAATGGTGATGGCGCTTTGGGAGTGGCGTCGCCGGGATTTGGGGCTAATCGGCGATATTCATCTGGATTCATTTACTCGAGGTTGGCGCCGTTTGATCGATGGATCGATTTTTTCACCGATCCTCGGGGGGTTTATTACAGACGGGTTTGTTCTTCGTGGATTGGTGTTGTTGGTCTTGGTGGTGGGATGGTTTCGGTGGACGAAGCGCCGATTTCCTTCCGTTCCACGACACCTCGCTGTGCTTTTCGTGCACGCCGCGGGTGTATTTTTCGTTTATCTCAACACTCCCTATGATTTGGCCTGGCATGTGTCGCAAAGCGCAGCCCGTGTTTCGTTGCCCTTGGCGATGGGTTTGATCGCGGCCTCGGCCGCAGTGATGCACCAGTGGAGTGTAGAACATTTAAACAGCTGACGCTTTTTCCTCAAGGGTTGAGGCCGCGCACGGAGCCTCAAGGTCAAATACTTTCGTTTTCAGCTCTGGCACGGAATCTGCTCTATGGCCGGCGCAACGAAAGGAACTTGCGCCATGAAAGCTCGTTATGCATTGCCAGTGATGTTGGCCGCCCTCTCTGTGGTGGCTTGCGGAAAAAAAGACTCTGAAATGGGTAACGGTGTGGTGGCAGCTGCCACGGCTCCTGTAGTCACGAATCCGACCTACCCAGGTTCAGGCGGACTGCCCTTTGATCAGCAGTGCGTGAGCCAAGGGGGGCAGATGATCTCCCTGAACGGCCAGTCGGTGTGCCGCTCGCCAGGAGTGAATACCTCTCTCACCAATTCTTACTCTGTGAGTTTGAGCTTCAGCTCTTACTCCTATCCCGTTACCACCAGTATTCCGATTCGACGCGGCGACACGCTCCGAATTTCCAACAGTGGCAGCAATCTCACGGGCTATATCTATGCTTGGGGATCAGCGGCGTCGCAGTTCTCCGTAGGTTCCAGCTATGTGGGAGTGCAGAATCAGGACGGATACCTCGGCTTCTACATCACGGTTCCCTCGGGTTTGAGCTCCGTGAAGTTCAGCTTGAATCAAGTGCGCACCGAGCGCTGCTCCGATGCGGCTGGAAATTTCTATCAGTGTCCGTGAGCGAACGCTTAGGTTCGTAGCGAAAAGGGCGTGAAGTCGGTGTGACGATCAAAATGGTCCACCTGCTCCGCCCTTTTTAATTTGTTCACCACGATGTAGGTGAACGGCGTGATCAATGTTTCCCATCCCACTTTTACCAGATAGTTGGTGAACATTACCGTGACGAGGAGATCCGTGCTCCAGGTTCCGGCAAATGCGATCGGGTAGAACAAGAGACTGTCTACTCCTTCTCCCACCACAGTGGAGCCGATCGTGCGTGTCCAGAGCCAGCGGCCCTGGGTGAGCACCTTCATCTTTGCCAGCACATAGCTGTTACAGAATTCCCCGCAGAAAAACGCGACTAGGCTTCCAAGAACAATGCGGGGCGTGGACCCGAAGACAGTTTGAAAGGCTTCCTGATGGGGCCATCCTGGTGCAGGTGGCAGAGACAGCACCACCCAACTCATGAAGGAAGCAAAAATCATGGCGCCAAACCCGGCCCAAACCACGCGCCGGGCTCGGGCGTAGCCGTAAACCTCGGTGAGAATATCGCCGAACACGTAGCTGATGGGGAAGAAGAGCACGCCGGCTCCGAAACTAAACCCGCCCACGGCCGCTACTTTTGAGGCACCGATCAAATTGGAGCAAAGTAGCACGCAAACAAACGCGGCCATCACGAATTCATAATATCGAAACTGTCGTTGCTGCATCAGGCGGCCTTTTTATGGGTCGAGCGAAGAATCTCCACCACGGAGATTTCTAGGCGTCGGAGTTCCTTTTTATCAAGACGGGCAGCGCCTAGCGAGCGGAGAAACTCCGAGGTGGATGATTGGGTCACTCCCACTCCGGACGGCCAGAATACCTCTGCATCTTGAATGGCCGTGCGCAGGCGAGCGTCTCCGGTGTTCACCAACACTTCTCCCGGAACGGCTGTGTTCAGCATGGCGTGGAGCCGCCCGAGATCGGGGGAGATGATGCTGAGAGTGCGCTCGTCGCCGTGCTCTCGCGTGTGAAAGCTGAACTCGGCTGCTGCCACGGCCACACGCGGTGGCGGCACCTGGAGAACCTGGAATGCATCGGTGCCGGAGAGATGGCGGAGCTCTCGTCCCAGAAAGTGAGCAAAGAGGAGCACGGATTGAGGTCCGCCGAGGTGCTCCAGAAGCGGTGATACGGGTTCCCGGGGCGCTACGGCCAGGATTCGGGTGCCCATCCTTCCGGCTTCCAGCATTCCGAAGGTGCGGCAAACGGCCAACCAAACGGATTCCGCTTCCACACGCCAGTTTTCCAAAATGGGAGAAAGAAGTGCGGTGCCGCTCAGGCTGCGCAAGGATGCGTCGGGCACCAACTCCAGAGCCACAGCGAGTCGGCTTTCCTTGGTGTGGAGAATCGGAAGCCGTCCCCAGGGATCCAGGTGGGAGTGGGCAAGGGCGCCTTGGGTGGTGGCGATGGATCGCAGCTGATTCCGTTCGAGTTCCGCGAGGCACTGGTCCACGATCGTGAGGGTTTCACTGCCGAGAGCGTCGAGTACGCGTTCCATCATCAGAGCCCGTGAGGGAGGGATTCTCTCTCCCTCTTCTGCCATCACACAGATCGCGGCTTGGGCCACTGATCCCCGAAGGAGCGGGTAGGCAAGGCTGCTGTGTTTCAGGCCGGCGCTGCGGAGATCGGATCCCAACTCTTCCGCTACAGGAGCCCAAAGCACGTGTCCCTCTTTGCGCATGCGGCGGAGAAGCGGGCCGAGTTTTTGTGGATGAAGAGTGTGCACGGGAGGGAGCGCGTCGGGCCCGGCCGACGCGAGAAGAAGGCCGTGATGTTCGCGCATGTGCACTACGGAAACGCGGGCCACGTCCCACTCGTCTTCGAGGAAGTTGGTAAATGCCTGAATTTTCTCAAGGCCCGTGGAAAGATCCTGAAGCTCTTTCTGGATGCGGCGAACCGTGGCTCTGGCGAGGCGTGCTGTTCTCTGATGGAACTCCAGGCGAAGCGCGCCGGTCACGAAAAGAGCGCCCACTGCCTCTTCCCGCCAGTCGGTAAAGCCCATGCGCTGGGCGATTACGGCCCAAGCGAGCGCGAATTGGCTGAGATAAAAGAGCAGCGATGTGCGGCGAGAGCGCTTCAGAATCGGGCGCCACTCGAGTTCGCCCATCCGTACCAGGGAAATCCAGGCCAAGCCCACCACCTGCGCGAGTTGCGCGATGGTGCTCTGACGGAAGGCGGTGAGGCCGAGCGCGAGGAGAAGGAAGCCGTCGGCGGTGCGCTCCAGGCCGGTGATCCAGTTGCCGCGGGCTCGGCGGGGGCGCTCCACACTGGTTCGATCAGAAAAGTGCGACGTGGCGATCATCCTCGACAAAGCCCAGCACTGAACTTGGACGAGGAGAGTTAGTGCGCCCGGTCTCCATGCCTCAGGGATGTGACTTTGAAGGAGCCCGAACTCGTGCATCATCACGGCGAGGGTGGAAAAATAGAGTGCTGCCTGTGCTCTTTGGCTCCACTTCCAGCCGTCGACCGGTTGGAGCCATGTCCATCGCAGTCCATACAGCGCGAATGCCAGGGCCAGAAGCTCAAGCAACATCGTACCTCCGTTCCCAGAGGGTGCGGAGGACACGGTCGGCCGAGTTCCTCACCGCGGTTCGCAGTGAAAATGGCAGCGATGCGCTCATTCGCTTGAGGATGTCGCGAAAATCCTTCTCTGAGCCGTGGGCGTTGTCGATGGCGAGCCGGGCGATTTCGGCGAGCACGATTTCCATCGGGGTGGAGGTGGGCCAAGGTTGATCGGGAAGAAGGGCGCGCCGCTGTTCGAGGAGTTGTCGCACCGACGCGGCCGCAGGAGTCGACTCCGCGATTTCCCGCCAGCCGGGAACATCGGGAAGGCTCTCATAGAGTGCGATGCGGATCGCGCGTTGAATCACGGAGGGATCGTCGCATTGAAATTGGGCCAGTGAGCTAGCGATGCGCGCTCTCTCGAAGGTCTGTGCCCAGGATCCGCCTGTGAGAAAAATGAGGAGCCGAAGCATTCCCGAGGTGCGGGCCTGCGCCACTTCCCGGTCGAGGAGCTCGTGGAGGTGTCGATGAGCATGAGTGGCGGCAGCCTGAAGAAATTCTGCCTGCGTGGGGGCGCTGTCGGTGGCAACGAGGGAGATTCCATCGGTTGATCCGCAAATCACGGGTGTTGGCGCACCAATTAAAAACAAAATCACTTTATCCCAGAGATGCCCGCCTTCGCGGTAACCCTCGATCAGCTGGAGGCTTTCGGGAGATCCATCGCAGATCAGGGCCACGAAGTTGGCTTGCTGGAGCTGAGCGAGGCGAACGGGATCTGTAACAACCACTAGAGACTGCCGTGGGCTAGACGTGAGCCAGTCGCGCCCAATTTGGGCGGTGAGCTCCGACGGGGGGCCGAGAATGGCCCAGCGCTGTTTTTCGAGAAAGCCGAGTGTCTTCTCCACGGATCCTCCCAAGGGACGTATCGGAGCCTCGGTCGGAAAATCTTAGATAACTCGCTGAATTTTTTGAGGAAACCTAAAAGACCGAGTATCCAAGTCTTGTATTGACATGATGCGTTGAAATTTGATAAATTGCGCCCAATTTCCACTACTTAGCTCCCACGAGGCCCTCGATGAAAAAGCTCCTTTTGCTCCTGCCACTACTAGTCGCCTGCAAGGCGGAACTCAGGGACCTCACCTTGGTGGCACCAGCAGGCACAGCGGTGGAATACAGAGTGGGCGGAAAAAGTGGTCAGGTGCTGATTTCCGACGCTGGCCGATTCGTGATTCCGGTGAACGAAAAGGTGGAAGAGGTGGAGTTGCTCGTGACTCACCCCGATTCGGCCCGCATGGGCGCGCCCTCGCTGCGTGCTTGGATCGGAAGCTCTGGTGGCGGAAAGTATGACCCGGTAGTGAGGAAAACCGAACTCGGATCCACCCGCTCCGCGACGGCGGCTTTTTTTGAGGCCAACTGTACCAACTTGGTGAGCCCCGCCGGTGCCGACGGAATGGTGGCCGTGAGCCTCACGCCTCCTCGCAGCGTGGGTGATTGTGACGATGAAAATCTTCGTCGTCAGGACCCACTCTGGGTGGGACGTCCCCGCGGCGTGGGAGAGGCGCGAAATTATTTCTCCGAGTCTGATGACCGCCGCATGGGTCTCGAGTTCGTGCAGCAGTTCAACGCGAAGAATGGCCACCTGCTCGTGCGCGACCAGAACGTGCTTCCGTACCTGCAAAATGTGATGGATCGCATCGTGGCCCGGAGTGATGCTCCTCATGTGCGCCCCATGGTCCACTTCATCAATGCCGACGTGGTGAACGCCTTCGCGCTCCCGGGTGGCCCAGTGTATGTGTTCCGAGGAATTCTGGACTATGTGCGCGACGAGCACGAGCTTGTGGGAATTCTTGGGCACGAATGGGCTCACGTGGCCGCTCGCCATGGAACACGCAACGTGACTCGGGCGATAAACGGACAAATCGCCGTTCTCACCGCCGTGATTGCTCTTGAGCTGTATAAGGCCAATAGCCCTGATCGGAAGGCCTACGTGAAAAGAACTCTGATCGCGGAAGCTGCGAAGCTTCTTGCCTATGGCGGCACCGCCGCGGTGTTGATGTCGGGCAGCCGCGACGCTGAACGGGAAGCCGACCAACTGGGTGGGCAGTATGCCTATCGCGTGGGGTTCAACCCGCTCGGAATCGGACAGTTTTTTCAGGCGTTAGCGGGCAACCGCTCGGAGGGGTTCTGGCTCGATAGTCTCTTTGCCACCCACCCGGATCCGCTCGAGCGAGTGGCCAATAATCAGAGCGCGGTGGATCGCTATTTTCCCGGCGACTCCTTGTCTCTCGCCACCAATACCCATGAGTTTTTGCAGATGCGATCTCGCATGCGTGAACTTCCGGGCATGTTGCGGGGCCAGGAAGCCAACCGCGTGTTGGGCCTGAAGTTCGTGGAAGAATCGCAAGACATGTCTTACCGCGAGATCAACAATTACTTCGGCGACTTCTTTAAGTAGCCTATGCCCGAACTTCCCGAAGTGGAAACCATGGCGCGTGGTCTTGCCTCTTGGAAGGGGCAAACCCTTCGCGACTTGCGCTTAAATGATCGAAAGGTTTGGTTCCAGAGCGAGCTCCCTCCTGAGGCGTTTCGTGGGCGCAGAGTGGAAAGAATCTCGCGCAGGGGAAAGTATCTTGTTTTTCACTTCGACCACAGTTCCGCTCTGGTAGCTCATCTCCGGATGACGGGAAAGTTCCTCCCGAAAGAATCACAGCACCTGCCGCCTGAGGTTTTGCGGGTGCCGGCGAAGAGGCGTCAGGTAAGAGCAGAGTTTGCTCTGTCTGGTGGCGACTGGGTTTTTTTTGATACACGCAGATTCGGTACGCTCACGGCAGTGGCGGATCCGGAAGAGTTCTTTCAAGCGAAAGGAATCGCCCCCGATGCCTTGGAGGAGCAGGACCGGGCCCGCGCCCACTTCATCGGTCGCTTGCGGAAAACGAAGCGTTCGATCAAGAGCGTTCTTCTCGATCAAGCAGTGATTGCCGGCGCTGGGAACATCTATGCTGATGAGGCATTGTTTGCTGCTCACGTTCATCCGTTGACACCGGCGAGCAAGGCGCTCTCATCGGCCGATCAGATTTTCACTGAGCTTCTGGCATTGTTCCGTAAGGCAGTGGCATTTAAAGGAACCACAATCATCAACTATCGGGGGGCCGACGGCGCAGCCGGAGGGTTTGCGAGGGAGTTGAAGGTCTATGGGCGGGCGGGAGAACCTTGTGGACGGTGCGAGAGAGGCCATATCAAGGCGATTACGGTCGGAGGGCGCACCACCTGTTTTTGCCCGAAGTGTCAAAACAGAGTTTTGACCAAATGCTGACGGACGCAGGATCGGCAATCGCATAAGAGTGACCCATCGGATCGGAGCCTATGGCCCGACACCAACAATAGGAGTTTAAAATGAAGAATCTTGGTTTTGTTTTTGCCTTGATCGCCACGAACGCGTTTGCCGGAGATGTGATTTGGACTGGTGATACAGTGATTCCCTCCCACATTCAGAAGCGAATGGAAGCGGAAGTTGCGGCTCGTTGCCAGGTGGCCGGGCGGGTGCGTTTGGAAGAGACACGCTCTTCGATGCGAGAAGAGCGAATTGACCAAGGGGTAATCGACTTCTTCTACTCCACCTCGATCACGGTTTTGGAGCCAGTGGATCAATATATTTTCGATGAAATCGGCACCGTGGAAGTGGACGTGGCGGAGTATAGCTTTTCGAATCCTCTCGCCGGCGACAATGTGGTGGTAGGGGGTTTCCGAACCACTGGAAATGTCGTTTGCCGATAGGATCCTTTCTAGCGCTCTTACTTTCCGAACCCCGCGTACAAGTCGCGGCAATCAGCCGGCGCTCTGCCGCGCGGGTGACCAGCGGAGATCGCTGAGTTCGGATCTAGCAAAGGTTTGAGGCGTCGAAATGCGGCCTGGAGAAACGTGTCGTCGCTCTTTAGGCCGCTAATCTCTTCAGCCGTGAGCTTTCGTCCGAGGCGCTCCTCCACTTCCGCGAGGAAATGAGCTTTTCTTCGCACCGGATCCTTTGGACCTACGCCCTCCACTGGATGCCGGGCGTAGTCGTGGAAGTGCAGCACTTCGTCGGGGAAAATGATCAACGGCACCAGCCGCTCCTGTTGCCAGGCATACTTCGAGGGGGGCAGCGCGTTTGGAATCATTCTACGCTCATCGAGCATGAAGGCTCCGAGTTGCCGGGGACCGAAGTGAGTGGCCACGTCGTAGTCGGCCACGGAAATGAAGGCCGAGCCTTTGGCTTCCACCGCATGGTTATTCATCATTACCGATACCGACGACGGATTGCGGCCGGGAAGGTGGTAGGGAGATTCATTGTCTCGCAGAGCCTGGCTCGCGAATTTCTCCCGCATGGTGGAGAGGGAGCGCAGTCTCCGGGTGTAGGAGCCTTGATTTCGCGTAAGCACCGTGGACATCAGGAACGGTTTGCCGTCGTTGTTTCGTAGAACCGTGTCGTCATACATTCCGCGGAACACGAGCTTACTCTTTCGTGGGTCAGGTTTCTCAATGGCATCCAGCCAGTCCTTCCACGCAGCCGACTCCGCCGGCTCCATCATTTCCCAAGGTAGATATTCCTCGATGAGTTTTCTCACGCCCGCGCGGTCACCCTTGGCCACGAGGTCATTTAACTTTTCCGGTGATCGCTCGAGTTTGTCCCAGCGTTTCCGGATTTCGGCGAAGAGATCTTCCTGCCGCTTCATCGCCTTTTTTACCGCCGGCTGGATCACGGCCAGCTTCTCTTCGGCGTGGTCGAGGCGAGTCTCCAGATAGCGGCGCACTTGCGGGGCCGTGGTTCCTTCGATGAACAGTCCCTGCTTCAAGTAGTGGCTCACGGTGGATGAGGCGGCGAGGGATGCTTCCGCTTCGGCGCGTGCGATCTTGAGCTGAGCGAGCGGGCTTCCTCGCTCGGCATTCGCCACGGTTTCTGCCCAGTGGAAGGGATGGACGAATACTCTTAATTCTTTATTGCCTGCTCTTGCCCAAGGCGTGGTGATGTCGGTGATCTGCTGGAGGTGAATCAATTCCTCGAGCACCACGCCGGGACTTTTCAAGCCGTCTTCGGTGATCTCGAGCATCACCACGAGACTGTCGCCCTTAAACTTTGGCACAAGGCGAGCCAACGCTCCGTCGGGCAGGCTCTTCTTCACCGAGTATTCGATCGTGTAGTTGTCGGCTAGCTCGTTCATGGCGCGAATTTCTTTTTCGAGCACTTTGCGGGCGCCGTTGGATTCTCCGAGCTCCGTCAGAAGTGTTCGGGTGGCCTCGTCCGGGGCGAAATAGCGGAGCGTGGAAAACTCGGCTTCGTGGGGCGCAGCGATTTGGGCAAGGCGAAGGGTTCCGTTTCTAGACTCCGACGACGCCAGTCCTCCGCGCGCGAGGAGTGACTCCGTCCAACGGTCGAGTAGCAATCTGCGGTCGGGCGGAAAGGCCTGACTGAGTTGGGCATAGCCGTCGGCCGGGGGGCCGCGAGCGATTTCCAGGCGAATCGCTTTGCGAATATCGGGATGAGCTTTGGCGATCTCCTGCCAAGCTTCTTCCAACTCCCTCACGCTGGCGGCGCGATTCACCGAGATTAGAATAGGCACTGGCTCTTTATTGGGGTTCCACTTACCTTCGAGCACGCCGCTCTTTACCCACACGCGCGGCAGAAGCCCGCTTTCGTCGGCCCGGGAAAGGAGGCTGGCTAGGCCATCTCCAGCGCGCAGAAGAACTCGCTCGGCACGCTCCGTAGTGAACGATGGCTCGGACTCGATAATCTTCCTTACGGCAGCAGGTGTGGTGGCGCCCTTTTCCCGCGCCATCTGATGGATTTGAAATCGTGCGACCGGCTCCCGCTCGGGGGCGAGTTCGTCGACCAGGCCATACACGTGGGAGAAGGGCGGGGATTCACCGGGCCCCCAGGCTGATCCGTCGCGGAGAGTGGCTTCCAGAGCCATTCTCAGGGCTTTTCGGCGTTGATTGGCGTTTGCGTGGGCGAGAGTTTGTCCGGATTCTCCCACCACATCGGAGACCAACAGATAGGATCGGACCTGGTGGGAGGAGTCGGAAAATTCCCGGGCGATGTAGCCGGTTTCGATTTCCACGAGTTGCGCTTTTTTTCCTTCGCGCTTGGCCCATGCCTTGGTTTCTTCAAGCGGAGTTCCTACATGGGCGAGCCGCTGGCCGGTCCGCGCAGACTCCACGAAATCATCGGGAAGTTCTGCAGCGTCGGGAAGCGGGGCGAGGGAGTGTACTCGGCCTGCGCTCTTTACCTCTGAGGGAACCACCAGATCGCCCACTTGGAGTCCGCTACCGGGCATGGCTCCAGCCGTGCCGATGAAGGTCACATTTTTGTGGCCCGTGGCTTTCAACGCCCTGGCTACGGGGATCACTTCGTCGCCCCACGGGTTCGAGAACACTCGCCAGCGACGTGGCTGGCCGTTAACGTCGCGGAGGAGGTAGTCGGAATATTCGTGGGTGCCGTTGTCGACAGTGAAAATCTCGAACTTTGCCGGTCCTGCTACACCGTGTTTCACAAACAGCGGCCGCAGCTTTTCTTCGATCTTGTCCCAGGACGCTGCTTTGTTCATTGCATCGAGCATGGGCTCGGCGCTTGGACGTTTGGCGAGTTCCACGAGTTTCCACTCTGAATCGGAGAGGGCCGTGCGAGTGATGTTTGGGTGGGCGGCCGCCAGGCGTAATACGGCTTCCTGCTTGGCGGCAGCACGGAAGGACTTCTCCAGAGAACCCTTCTGGCCGATCACCACATGATCCGCCTTGGGCAACGCCTGAAGCTGGCGCACCAGATGCTTTTCCATCTGGGCCAAAGTCTTTTTAGGATCGCCGAAAACTTCCATCGGAGGTGGGCGACTGCCCGTCTCGCCCCAACGAATCATGTGGGCAGTCCAGGTGAGGTGCTTCAAGCGATCGGCGCCGCCCACTTCCGTAACGGCCCAGCGGTATCCACTCTCGCCTGGGAGCTTAATCTGGAAAATTCGATTGTAGTTGCGCGCGAGAGTTTCCACCTGTCCCACCACGGTGCCGCCGCGGGCGTGAACCGCGTCCAGGAAGTCGCTCTGAGAGCCGAGGTGGAATTCAATCGGCACTTGATTCAGTGATGCGTCCCAGAACACCGCTCGGGTGAGCCGGGGAGAGGTGTAGCGGTCTACGTCGAGGGCCACGCTCGATTTTGACGGAACTCCCTTGAGCGCTGCCGCGGAGGACTCCGGAGCGGAGCTCACGGGGCTCGGCGGGCTTTTTTGTTTTGAAGACTTTACCAGGAACGCTTCGCGAAGAGAGTTGCGATAGAACGGTCGATTCGTGGTGGTGTGTTCGAGCGTAACAACGGAAACGTTCTGATCCTTTTCCCACAGGATGCGCGCCAGTATTCCGGCCCAGTGAGCCGAGTCGACCGGCCCGGCATTTTTCTGGAGATGGCGAGCGATGTCTTGCGGTGTGATTTCGTGGATCGCGCGGCCGAGTTTCAACTGATCTTTTTGTAAAAATTCATCGCCCAGTTCGGCTGCGAACGTGTGGATGCGATCGATCGCGAAGAGTTGATCGAGGTTTGGAGCGGAGGGCGCAGTCCAGCCGGCGGTACTGGCAAGGAATACCCAGGTGAGAAAAATCCTAAGGAACATCAGCATCTTTTCGGCTGAAACCTGGCCACGCTGAAGGCGTAACAATGAGACGTTCACACGCCTCCGGCCGACTTGCTTGGTCGGATAGAGGGACACGGGTTTTACACGGATTCTGAGACTGAGAAGTGCCACAACAGCACTCGCTGAAAGCGATGCTAGACTAAATGGGTGCGGATTTTCTTTGTAGCCAGCTGCCTGTTTTTCATTGGATGCGCTTCCCAGCGGCCGCCGGAAGCGGCGCCTAGCCCGCCCACAACCCTTAGCGGGTTTCAGTCGGGTGGATGGCTTCAATTCGATTTTTATACCCCGGAGCGTAAAGCAGAAATTCAAGCGAGAGTAATGAAACTGCCTGCTCCTTCCGATTCGCGGCCAACCGTAAGGCAAAAGGCCGAACGAATCTCCCCTGAGCTCGTGGCGGCTCAGTTGCGCAAGGGCCGCTGGTCGACGCTGCGACGGTTGGAAGATCGTGACCTGTTGGCTGGCCTTGGCAGCTTAGATCGTGAGGAGCTTCTGCATCTCTCCGCGCGGGTGGAAGCCCTGAAGGGATGCGGAGAATTGGCTGTCCGCTACACCGTGGCCGCTCGTCTCGAGGTTTTCTTTCCCGACGACGGAGTAGTGAAACGCAGCACCACTCTCTATGAAAAAGTGTCGGGATGCGGGCGCTCTGATTTCCGGGACCGAGCGTCGTTCCGGTTGGGAATGATTCGTTTGTGGCGAGGCGATCGAGATGGAGCCGTTGCCGCATTGTCGCGATTGCGTGCGGCTACATCGGAGCCTGGATTTCGCGCACGGGCCCTGTATTGGCTTTATCTCAAGGAAGGAAAACTAGCCGATCGAGAAGCACTACTTCGGGAGTTCCCTCTAACACTCCACGCTTTACTGATCGAGCGAGAGGCGGGTTTGGTTTGGTCTGACGACTCAATCGTTGCGCCGCGGTCAGAGACAAATTCGAAGCTCAATCAGTGGATGGAAGAAGCGGAGGCGTTGCTTCGGTCCGGTGATAGACCTCGCGCTGCTATTCTATTGAGTCGCGCCGTAAAGGCCGTCCTCCAGGAGACGGTGGGCTTGCGCATCTACTTTTCTTATCTCCTGGGATTGGCGGAAGTGAACCAGACGAAGTTCTGGCTGCTGTCGGACCTAATTCAAAGAGAAGCAAAAATTTCTAAGCCGCTCCTCCAGCTGCTTTTTCCCTTGAAGCCAGAGGTTGTGAAATCTCTCGACATAGAGAGCGATGAGGCATTGCTGTTCTCGCTGATTCGGCAGGAAAGCAAATTCAATTCCTCGGCGCTCAGCCATGCCGGCGCCGTAGGTTTGATGCAGGTGATGCCCGCTACGGCAGAAAAGGTGGGAATTTCCGATGCCCAGCTTCTTTGGGATCCTGGCGAAAATGTGAAAATCGGTACCCGTTATCTCCACCAGCTCCTCGGGCAATACGAGAGCGTAGATCTGGCGCTCGCGGCCTACAATGCGGGACCTCATCGAGTCGACGACTGGCTTAAAAGATATCCAACCGTAGATCGAATGATCTTTCTGGATTTAATTCCTTTTAAAGAAACTCGCGAATACGTGGCCGCCATTGCGAACAACTACTGGTGGTATCGAAGACTCTACCCGGAGATCCGGGTGATGAGTGAGTGGACGGGTTGGGAAACCTCTCCTGAGCGGATCAATCACTAAGCATCTTGGAGAGCCACTCGTCGGTGGGCGGCGTCCAAGGCGGAACTCCTACCGGACAGGCGGTTTCGTCGCGATTCACCACGATTTCGGAAAAACCTAGGCCCGGTTCGTGATCGAATCTCAAATCGCCGAGCACTACGGTGCGGCCCGAGATGGTCCATACCGGTATTCGATAGAAACGCATGGCTGCTCTGGCTGCGCAGCTCTCACGCAAGATCGATTTTAGCTCCGCGACTGGGGCACGAAACTCGCCGAACCACTGGATGTTCTCAGTTGGCGGCAAGTCGTTGGGTTGAGTGAGCAATGCGGTGGGCGATACATGACGAAGCGGCGGGCACGAAGCGGCAGGAAGAATCCTGAACGTTCCCGCAATCGCCCGGTATTCGCCGCTCACGATTCGCGTGGAGAAAACACTCCAGCAAAGTGGATTCGACGGGAAAGGCGCAAGCCCGATCTCCTTCCATTCCGTGTCTTTGGTGGTGTCCCTGAATTCTTGCCGCACTCCCCAGGAGAGTCCGTGGAACAACATCACCACCACGGAGGCACATGCCACGGCCGCTGCGATCCGTTTTTTCGCTTTTCTCCAAAGCGGAGTGGCGGCCACGCCTAACGTTACCAAGACCTTGAGAGGGGGCGTGAGGATGGGATTGGTCCATGCGAGAAACAGGAGCACACCCTGCGGCACAAGTAGAATCCATCGGGTGCGTCCCACGAAAGTGAAAGCGAGTGCCGGGGAAAGAGTCAGCCACAGGAGCGGCTCAATGATGAAAACCGCATCGCCGAAGTACCAGCCGTTGTGAATCGGCCAGAGCGGGTGGACGCCGTAAATGTTCCAGCTGTCGGCGAAGATGTGCAGGAGAGCGCCCGCCATCGCGAGAGCCAGGAGCCAGTATCGTTCCGGCGGAAGCCAATCCTGTTTTCGCGCCGTCACCCTAACGAGAAGCCAGCACAGAAGCGCCTGAGGAATCGCCATGAGCCAGGTGTGGGTGTGGCCTCGGTGATGGAGGAGATAGTCGATCCGCCCTTGGCCGAGAAACATGGGAATCAGGATGTCCAAATCAGGGAGGTTGTTGGCCAGTAGGGATACGGTCCAGAACGCCGGTCTCAGGCGCGCGCGGCGCTCTTCCGGCAGGCGCTCGAGCACCAGCTCGGCCGCCGCTCCTCCGATTAGGGAATGTGTAATGTTATCCACGGGTTTCAGCATATCCGGAACGGGCCGGGAAAGGCCAATCTTCTTGGCCCAGGCCCTTGGCGCGTGTTAGGAAATGCCACTCAGATGTTACGCTGGATCCTCATCGCTGTCGGCGTTTTTGCCGTCTACGGACTTTCGTTTTACGTGATTGATCGCGTTACGGATACGTCCTCGCTTGCGACCCAGTACGTTCAGATGGTGAAGCGCGGCAAGGACTGGGATCCGGAGCTGGTGAAGTCTCGTCCCGGCGGATGGGTGCGACTCGGCGAGGTACCCGCCTACACCGTGGCGGCTGTGTTGCTCAGTGAGGACGCGTCTTTTTGGAGTCACAACGGCTTTGATCCGCTGGAAACCTGGAACGCTTTCAAAACCAATCTGGCCAAAGGCAAGTTCGCCCGCGGCGGGAGTACGATCAGTCAACAGGTCGTGAAGAACGTCTATCTGAGCGGCGAAAAGTCTCTGGAGCGAAAGGTAAGAGAGCTGGTTCTGGCTCTCCGGATGGAGCGGCAGGTTTCGAAACGGAAAATCTTGGAAGTCTATCTCAACATCGCCGAGTTCGGAGAGGGCATCTACGGCATCAACGCCGCGTCTCGACACTACTTTCACAAGTCGCCGGGAGCGCTCTCCCCGAAAGAGAGCGCGTTTCTTGCGGTGTTGCTTCCCAGTCCGAAGAAGTATTCGTCAAGCTTCCGACGAAAGGCGCTCTCCCCTTTCATGCGCGCCTCGGTGCGCCGAGTGCTTCGCAAGCTCCTGATCACCCATCGCATTTCTAACGAAGATTATTTGCGAGAGCTGCGCGCGCCTTTGGCTTTCGAGGCCGTGCCAGACCCGGACCCTGTAGTGCCCGGCATAGACGACGAGATAGAGCTTCCCGACGAAGACGAAGAGGAAGCGTCCTTGTTGAACACCAGCAAAGCATCGATGGCTTTGTAGTCGTGGCGCGCTTTGGGTTCTGCCACTTCGGGTTCGCGAATCGCGAGTCGCCCGTCTACGCTAATCATTTTCCAAGGGGCCGTAGCCTCGAGTTTTATCCAAATCGGATCCACCAAAGCCGCGATGATGATGCTCGACGGCTTCATCTTGATCAGGAGGCAGGGGGCGCCGTTGCAGTCGATTTTTTCCGAAAGGAAAAATTTGAATCCCACGGTGTCTTGTCGCTCGATTAAGAGAAACCTTCCGTACACCGATTCGCCCGCGAGGATTTGTGGCATGTGGCGAGAGAGGAAGGACTGAATCGTGTCGGGAATGATCGGCTCCTCCGGAAACTCGTCGGTGCCGGTTGCCTTCCCGGAATGGTCCGTAAACTCGAAATACACCTGATCTCCCCGGCGCTCGAGAAATCCGCCTTCCTTCATCTGGAGCTGGTCGTAGTCGTAGCGCTGAAGGCGGCCGTTTTCATAGGTGGTTCGTTCGCGAACCAAGGGCGTGCCGTCGGGCGCCCGGAACTCCACGGTGACCACACGAGCAGTCTCCTTGCCTGCCTCCGTTCGTTCCATGTGATAAGCGGGTTTGTCGGGGGCCTCGCGCCGGAATACGGTGCCATGGGGCGCAGCGTAAGATGTGGCTCCCACGGCCATAAGGGCGAAAACTGGTACAAACCGGTGCTGTTTCATAGAGGAATTCTATTCGAGGATTGACTCATCTGCACCCTCTTGATTGATTGGGGGAATGGCAAAAGAAAACCTGTTTCCCGTACCCGAAGTATTGAAGTCCACCGCGTGGTGTAACGAGGCCCGATACCAAGAGCTCCACTCTTGGGCTTTGCGGGATCCGGAGGGATTCTGGGGGGCCCAGGCGGAGCGTCTGGACTGGTTTCAGAAATGGAATCGCGTAAAAAACACGAGCTTTGAAGGCGACGTGCAGATCCGCTGGTACGAGGGCGGTAAACTGAACGTAAGTCACAACTGTGTGGATCGTCATCTCGTGGATAAGGCCGATCAAGTGGCGATCCTTTGGGAGCCGGACAACCCGGCTCACCCCGGCCGCAGAATCACCTACAAGGAGCTTCACAAGGAAGTCTGCCGCTGGGCGAATCTTCTGAAGAAGGAGGGTGTGAAGAAGGGTGACTTCGTAACCATCTACATGCCGATGATTCCCGAGGCGGCTTACGCGATGCTGGCCTGCACGAGAATCGGCGCGCCCCACTCGGTGGTGTTCGGCGGATTTTCCGCAGAGGCGTTGGCCGATCGGATGAGCGACTGCCAGAGTAAATTTTTGATCACGGCCGACGAGGGTGTGCGTGGCGGAAAGCACATTCCGCTTATGCAGAACGCCGAGCTTGCCATGGCAAAATGGAACGGAATCGAAAAAACTTTCATGGTGCGCCACACGGGGGCACCCGTGGTTTTGCGTCCGGGCCGCGATCTTGTGGTGAACGATGCTCTTCCGGGGGTAGGCGTGGATTGTCCTGCGGAGCCGATGGATGCGGAAGATCCGTTGTTCATTCTCTACACCTCCGGATCCACCAACAAACCCAAGGGCGTGCTTCACACTACGGCCGGCTACCTTGTTTTTGCGTCGATCACCCACCAATACGTATTCGACTACAAGCCCGGAGAGATCTACTGGTGCACCGCCGATGTGGGCTGGGTCACCGGGCACAGCTACATTCTGTATGGCCCCCTTGCCAACGGCGCTACCACTCTGATGTTTGAGGGCGTTCCCAACTGGCCGAATACTTCGCGATTCTGGGAAGTGATCGATAAGCATAAGGTGAACATTTTCTACACCGCGCCCACGGCGATCCGTGCTCTGATGCGGGAAGGTGAGGACCCGGTGAAACGCACCTCCCGAAAGTCGCTGCGCCTTCTGGGGTCGGTCGGGGAGCCGATCAATCCGGAAGCGTGGATTTGGTATCATCGAGTGGTCGGCGACGGTCGCTGCCCGGTGGTGGACACCTGGTGGCAAACCGAAACGGGGGGGATTCTGATCTCGCCTTTGCCAGGAGCTACGGCGCTGAAGCCGGGATCGGCCACCAAGCCGCTCTTCGGAATTCAGCCCTTGATCGTGGACGAAAAGGGCAACGAGCTTCACGGTGCCTGCGAAGGAAATCTTTGCCTTAAGGATTCCTGGCCGGGTCAGATGCGAACCGTGTATCGCGACCACAAGCGATTCAAGGAAACCTATTTCTCCACTTTTCCTGGATTGTATTTCACCGGCGACGGCTGCAAGCGCGACGCCGACGGTTACTACTGGATCACTGGTCGGGTCGACGACGTGTTGAACGTCTCCGGCCATCGCATCGGCACTGCCGAAGTGGAGAGCGCCTTGGTGGCCCATAAGAATGTGGCGGAGGCCGCTGTGGTGGGATTTCCCCACGACATTAAGGGTCAGGGCATCTACGCCTATGTGACCCTCAAGACGGGCGTGGCCTTGTCGGAAGATCTCAAGAAAGAACTCCGTGACTGGGTTCGATTCGAGATCGGTCCGATCGCCTCGCCCGACAAGATTCAGTTTGCCCCTGGGCTTCCGAAGACAAGATCGGGTAAGATCATGCGCAGGATTCTTCGCAAGATCGCGGAGAACAACTTTGACAACCTGGGCGACACATCCACGCTGGCCGATCCGTCGGTGGTGCAGGACCTGATCCAGAACCGATTGGTGTAAGAATGATTCAGTGGCTGCTGTTGGCATTGCTCCTGGGGGCTCCGGTTTTTGCGCACCAAAAATCGACCCTCAAGAACCCCCCGGAGGTCGGCACAACCATGGCCGATCAGGCGGTGAGGCTGGGCGGATTTTCCGCCCTGCATTTCATCGGCGTGGAAGCAGGCAAGCATCGTTTTTTCACGATGACGGATCGGGGACCCAACGCATTTTTCATTGAAGACAAGAAGGGATTGCTTCGCCCGTTTCTGATTCCCACGTTCGCGCCGCGGGTGGTGGAGTTGGAGGCGGACTTTGGCACGGGGGAAATGAAAGTGTTGCGCCAGATCCCCTTCGTGGACTCCCACGGTCGCCCGATGACGGGACTTCCTACATCAAAGCTCGACGAAACGCCCGTGGACCTTCGGGGAAAGGGGCTGAAATACAGTGCCAACGGAATGGACTCCGAAGCTCTCGCGGTGATGCCCGACGGTTCCTTTTGGGTCGGCGAAGAATATCAGCCCTCCCTTTTGCATTTCACGAAGAACGGAAAGCTCATCTCGCGCCACTCGCCGCGGCAGAAGAGGGACGCGCTACCGGAGGCGTTCGGCCGTCGCCGCCATAATCGCGGGTTCGAGGCTTTGGCGTTCGACGGAAAACTACTCTGGGCATTTCTCCAGTCGCCGCTTGAGGGGCATTCGAAGGTGATTCGTGTCCTGGCCTTTGATCCGAAGAAGAAGAAGCCCGTGGGTGAGTATGTCTATATGTTGGAAACCACCAAGGCCGATAAAATCGGAGATGCGGTGGCGACGGGCGAGGGAAAAATCCTCGTGATCGAACGGGACGGATCCGTAGGACCGGAAACCTTCAAGAGGCTCTACGAGGTGGATTTCACCGACGCCACGGACATCGGCCGGGTGAGGGGCGGGGATTCCCTCGAGTCGTTTACGGAAGAGGAATGGGAGCAGCACAAAATTCGCGCCGGGAAGAAGCGACTGGTAAAGGAGTTTGCCAAGCTTGGATTTGATCGAGTGGAGAAGGCCGAAGGGCTTACGGTTCTTCCCGACGGCCGGTTCGCCATCGTCAACGACAACGATTTCGGGCTGGATGGGACGGTTGATACCAACACGGCAACGGTGCCCTTTAAGGATGAGCCCTCAGAGATTTTCTTGATCGATCCGTGAACGTGGTTAGAAGCGCACACCGAGGCCCACGGTGAGGCCGAAGTTGTTAAACTGTTTTGCGCCTCCGCCCGACGATGGCGTGGCCCGCATCAAATCGTAGGTAGTCTTGGGTGCGAAGAAAGTCTTTTTTCCCAGCATGATATCGATACCGGCTTCGAGGCGCGCCCCCACAGCAGTGTAGTTCTCCGTGGTAGTGGAAGACGTCGGCGAAGACTTGTAGCTGATGGAGAACGGGGAGTAGAGCCCGCCGAGGCCCACATACATATTCAGCGCATAGAAGCGTCCCATGATCGAAACCACACCGCCCGTGGCGGTTTCGCTGGCGAGGTCGTTTCCGGTGTTGTCGAGGGTGAACTGGTCATACCCGATCTCGAATCCCAGGCCGTAGCCGAGATTGGAGAACGAAGTGCCGCTTCCGGTCATGAGGCGCCCGCCGAACGCTCCTCCATAATGGGAGCCGGAGTATCTAGCCTTGCGGTTGTTCACAAGATTCATCGAGGCGTAGTCGAGGCCGTAGTGCCCCACAATGTGCACTTGTGCCGTGCGCGACGCTTCGGCTAGGCCCGACGCCAGGGTGAGGGTGACGAAAATGCTGAGCAGGAGAAGGTAGCGGATCATGGCACCACCAGCATCTCGTTGGCCACAGCGATGGCGGGAGTGGTGATCGTGCGAGACAGCACACCGGAGGTGTTAATCTCGAGCATCATGTTGGAGTTGTCGATGGCGAGCACATAGCCAGCCGTGCCGCCATTGCCGGAGTTCCTGCGGAAACCCACGGCTCTTGGGTTCGAGAGAAGCACAGTGTTTTGATAAGTCCATGCCACGGAAGCGAGAGTGGAGTTGTATACTCGCACGCCGTCGTTGGCTCCGTTGTAGAGGGCCACGATCTGGTCACTGGGGCCCACGTCGCAACCTTGTGCGTCATACACCGCGCCAAGCGACGTACCCGGGGTTGTGGAGTTGGCAGTATAAATCTGGGTTCCGGTGGTGTCGTAAATTCTCACCGCATCCGTACCGGTCGAGCACTGCACGAAGTAATTGGCTGTACTAACTAGCCCGCGCATGGCGGTAACGGTGGTCATAAGGTTAGCAGGCCAGCCGCCGCCGGTCATACGGGCGGGTGAGGTGCCGCTGGAAAACCGTTCTACGGGGCCTGTTCCTTCGGAGACAACGATGTCGCCACCGGAAAGGCGGGCCACGCCTCGCATGGTTCCTGTGAGGTTTCCGTCCACGAGGTAGCTGGTGCTGGTGCCGGTGCGAAGATTGGCGATCTCCACTCGGTCCGTGCCCTCTACGGAAATGAGCACATTTTCGGAGTCATACATCGAGAGGCCGAACGGAGTGTTGGTGCCGCTGAAGTCCTGGAACAGCGAGCGCACGAAGGTTCCATTGGCGTCGAGCAGAACCACGTTTCGCGTGGTGTTGTTAGAAACGATGATGTAGTTGGAGAAAGATGCGCTCGAACCGGCGCCGTTCGTGGGATCAGCCGCGAAATCATCGGACGCGGGAGGAGCACAAGACGCCGCCGTGATGGCTGTCAAAGCCATAAACACTGCGTATTTGATCTTGTTGCTGATCAGTATCATCCGTGCATCTTCTTCAATCGTTCCGGAACCTTCATTGGTTCCGGGTTCTGCTTAACTCTTCGACAGTCGAGCCCGAGATCTTGACCCCCTTTTCACGATTTCTTCGAAATTCCCCCTTTTTCCGTGTGAATTCGCTTGATCGGGGCCGCAATTGGGAGAGATTGTTTGATCGATGGAAGCACTTTGGTTCCCCCGCGTGAATAGTTGTCCGGCCTGTGGTTCCGGTGGAATCCACCCGTGTATGCGCCAATACTATTGGCAGGACTATGCCCTCCATTTCGACGAGTGCGCGGAATGCGGCAGTCGCTTCGCCAACCCGATGCCAGGTACTAAACTGATCGAAAGAGGCAACAATGCGTTGGTTCGACACTATCAGCGTGGCCGCACCTTTGATCACGAGTTTCGCGACGCCCGCCGGGCTCTCCTGAAGGGGCGGCTCTTCGGGCGCCATCTCCGCCGCTGGAAGAAGAACGGACGCATCCTGGAGATCGGCTGCTACAACGGCTTCTTCCTTGCCGGGGTGAAGGAAACTTCCGGTTGGGTGGTAGAGGGCGTGGAAATCGCCGACGAGCCATGCCGGTTTGCGAGCCGGATGCTGGGCCTCTCTATGCACCAAGGAACCTTTGAAGGACTCGAACTGCCGTCGGCTCACTACGACTATGTGATTTTCAACGATCTGATCGAGCACATCAGCGAGCCGGAAAAATTTCTCCGGGAAGTGGCCCGAGTGCTGGCTCCAGAGGGACGAGTGCAGCTCATCACCCCCAACGCCCGCCAAGACACTGCCTTCGCCAAGCGTGCGAGTGATCGCGGCACGCCTGTTTTTATTATCCTGAATCACGTGATGTTTTTTTCGCCCCGCGGATTGGAGCGCGCCCTGGAGAGAGCGGGGCTGCGGGTTCGCAAGTTGTTTGCGTTCGATCTCCGGCATGCTCTCAAAGACTTCGGAGTGTTGGGGCTGAATCCTCCCTCCCACATCGACCGTGGCCCGAGTTTCGCGGAGGTGGAGGATTTGCAGATCAGAAACTTTTTCCGCGAATGGACACCGGAGCTTCTCGAAAAACTGAAGCAGCATCCGAAGGCGGGCGTGCTCTACGGATTTTTCAAAGAAACCCTACCCGAGGCGTTCCGGATTCGAATGCCTGCTGGAGTCCCCGTGGGGCACGAAATCTTCGCGGAAGCCGAAAAAAAAGCCACCCGTTAAAAGGGTGGCTTTCGGAAGCAGACTCGGCTCACGCGCCCTGAATCGAAAGTCCCCGGCTCTCAGCCCACTGGCGCACCTGGCGGAAACTCAAGAAGAGCGCCATTCCCCAGGCCAGATCGCCCACGAGAGCGTTACGCAGGAAGGGAAGACCGGCGGCATAGCAAGCCGCCAGGCCAGAGCCCGTTACGGGATACATGCCCGACACAAGCCAGGTTCCAAAATTCGTCCAGAGCCAGAAACCCAAGGAGCTGCCGGCGAGGAAGGTTGCGGTGCGGCCAGCGGTGAGATTTCCGCGCAGGAAGGATCCAGCGAAAACCATGGCGGCGAAACCGGAATAAGTGAAGATCGACCAGTAGCCGAACACCTCATGGCCAGCAGCGAAGGCGATCAGGGCATCGCTCAAAACCATGACCGTGATCGTAACCAAAAAGGCGAGGCCGCGGGGCATGTGGGTGCCGCCGAAGAGAGCCACCGAAGTCATCGGAGTCATGTTGGGTGGGAGCGGTAGAAGGCGTCCCAGTACTCCGAGAGCGGTCCAGAGGATGGCGGTGAGGTGACGATCGTTCTTTTGCGTGTTCATCAATGGGGTTCCTTTTAGGGATTTCAGATATGTGGCCTATTTATTCGATTTCTTTGGATTTGTCTTCCAGAATGGCCAGGATGTCGCGCTTCGTCAGTTTCAGATATTTCCCCACCGGCACTTCTTCCACGCGAAGCGGGCCGATGGCGACTCTCCGAAGACGGTCCACTTCCAGGTCTAAAACCGCAAAAATCCGCCGGATTTCCATATTTTTCCCCTCGGTTAGGGTGAGGAAAACCCAGTCTTTTCCCTGGAGGTGTTCTCCGCGCCAGGCTTTGACCGGCTTCACGAATCCGTCGCTCAGCTGGATTCCCTTCCGAAGGGCCCGCAGGTGGTCCTGGGTGAACTCACCCCGCACCTTCACCGCATAGGTTCTCTCCACCCCGCCCGACGGGTGCATGAGTCGATTGGCGAGCTCGCCATCGTTGGTGAAAAGGAGAAGTCCTTCGGAAGCGTAGTCGAGGCGTCCGACGGGGTAGATCCGTTCCTTGATCCCGCCCATGAGATCCATCACCGTGGGCCGTCCCTGGGGGTCGTGGGTGGTGGTCACATATCCGCGCGGCTTGTTGAGCACGAAGTAAACGTGGTCGATGTAGGCGGTTTGAATGATTTTATCCTGCACGCTGATCACATCGGTCTGGGGATCGGCTTTCGCCCCCAGAGTGTTTACGACCACGCCGTTCACTCGCACTTCGCCCAGGAGGATAAGCTCTTCGGCTTTCCGGCGGCTGCAAACTCCGGCGGCTGCTATGAGTTTTTGCAGGCGCTCTTTGCCGTCTGACGGTTGCTTGGCAGCACCTGATTTCGATTCTTCCCGAAGCTGGGGAAGTTTTTTCCCCGTGAAGCGGCCCGCTCTAAGCGTTGCCTTCCGGTCCAACCGGGAGATCTCCAGCAATTTCTGCCGGCTGATCGAAGTTTCCTGGGGTTTCTCCGTCCTCGGAGCGGAAGTGGAACGGCGCGCTGCCGTGGCTGTTCGTTTCAGCTTCAACCCGGGGCTCGCTCGTCTGGATCTCTTTTTTGGCTTCTTCATCAAATTCTCCGTCGACCTCGAGGTCGTTGTACTCGAGCGGACGCGATTCGGCCACGATGTTCTCCATCTCCTTGGCCAAGATCTCTTCCTCGCTCATTTCGGCGCCCACTTCATTGGAGGGCAACATTTCTTCCAGCTCCCGGAGCGACGGCAGTGACGAAAGGTCGCGGAGTCCGAAGAGCTCGAGGAACTCCTTGGTGGTTCCGTAGAGCATCGGCTTGCCGAGGTCCTCGCTCTTTCCGGCGATACGAAGCATTTTCTTGTCGAGAAGCATGCGGAGGAGGTGGCTCGAATCAACTCCACGAACCTTGTCGATCTGTTCGCGGGTCACGGGCTGGTTGTAGGCGGTGATGGCCAGCACTTCGAGCATGGCGTTCGTGAGCTTGAGGGGCTGGACTTGATACATCCGTCGAATCAGGTCCTTTTGCTCCATCTTGGTGCGGAACTGCCAGCCGTTGGCCACTTCCACGAGTTCGATGCCGCGCTCTTCACCGAAGAACGTGGTTTGCAAATTGGAAATCGCCGAGCGGTACTCCTCGAGGTCTGTCTCGGGGGAAATCAACTCCTGGAGTCGCGCGAGCGACACCGGTTTATGATTCATGAACAGAACGGCTTCAATGGCTGCTCGGAGCTGCATCTCGGTAAGCATAGGAGTCTCCCGTTTCAAAAAGTTTTTGCATGGTAGCGCGGTTCAACTGTTCACGGAGTACGAGGTAAATCGTGCCGTAGACCATATGTTGAAGCACGCGGATTTTCTGGAGGCGGCCGAGTTCGAGAATCGCAAGGAACGTCACCACGAGTTCGTTGCGGTCCACGTTTTCGGAAAAAAGGCTCTGAAATTCTGTGATGTCCTGGGCGCCCAGCTGGTCTGCGATCTTCTGGGCGGCATCGGCGATCGACATGCGGTCGCGCTTTACCTTCGCCACCGGCCTACGGGAGCGCATCAACATCTGCTGGAACGCCACCGTGAGATCAGTGAGATTCATTTCTTTGAGGAGCTGCTCGCGCTTCTGTTTTTCCTCCGGCATCGGGCGCTTGAAGAAGTCGTTGTCGAGCGTGGGCATTTGCTTGAAGTCCATGGCCATGGCCCGGTAGCGCTGGTGCTCCATCAGGCGGCGCATGAGCTCTTCCTGAGTGAGGATGTCGTCGCCCTCCCCCTCAAGAAGCTGATCTTGATTCGGCAGCAGCGCACGGCTCTTGATGTAAATAAGAGTGCTCGCCATGAGCAGAAAATCTCCGGCGATGTCGAGATTGTATTCCCGCATCAGATCGAGGTGACGGAGATACTGATCCGTGATCTCGGCGATCTTGATGTTGCGAATGTCGATCTCGTCCTTCTGAATCAGATACAGAAGGAGATCGAGCGGCCCTTCAAAGCTCGCCAATCGCACCCGGAGTTCGTTGTTCATAGAGGGTTACTTTAACTGGATTGAATCGGTGAGGCAAAGAAGTTTAAACGGAAACGGGGGAAAGGATCGCCCGGGAAAACTTTACATACCCTAGTGATTTTAGGTGGTTGGCGAGTTGGAGGGGGTCAGGTCAATCCGGTGATGGCCGCCGCCACGGTGAGAGCCAGATTCGTTAGGATCATGATGGGATAACGCACCACAGAAAGGGCCCCCGTCATCATCAAAAACAGAAGCAGAAAGAAGCTGTATTGCTGGAACGCGAGAAACCGCCGGGTATTTTCGTAGTTAAGAAAGCTCAGCACCATGTTGGAGCCATCCAGCGGCGGGATGGGGATCAGGTTAAAGACAGCCAACGCAAAGTTGATTACCACGAGCACTTCCAACATCGAGGACAGTGCCTCGTGAAGGGAAAAGTCCACGGGTACATACTTGCGAAACAGGGCGTAGACCACGGCTGACGCAAACCCCAGAACGATGTTCGAAAGGGGGCCGGCGAACGCCACCCAGAACAGGCCGCCACGGTAGTCGCGGAAATTGCGGGGGTCGATCGGAACGGGCTTTGCCCAGCCGAAAAAAATTCCCGAACTCATGCCGATGCTGATCAAAGGGAAGACTACGGTTCCCAGCGGGTCCATGTGGGCCAGGGGATTGAGAGTAAGACGTCCGCGCCAGGCCGCCGTTTCGTCGCCGTAACGGGAGGCCATCCAGGCGTGGGCGAATTCATGAAACACCAGCGCGATGAGGAAGGCCGGGAAAAAAATCGATATGCGCTGAATGACTTCGCCGATGTTTTCCATGGGGAGGGAGTTTAGAGGACGGGCAAGGGAAAGGCCAGGGAGACTCAGCCTCGGGGATGAAATTTCTTGTGCACCTGCTGCAGGCGCGCTTCTTCCACGTGGGTATAGATCTGAGTGGTGGAAATATCCGCATGTCCCAGAAGGGTTTGAACCGAGCGGAGGTTCATTCCTCCCTCCAACAGATGAGTGGCGAAGGAGTGGCGCAGTGTGTGAGGGGAAAAGGGCGTGGTGACTCCCGCCGCTTTCGCGAGTTGCTTCAAGCGGGCCCAGAACCACTTTCGGTCCACGGACACGGGGCCACCGGGAGTTGATCTCACGAAAACCTGCTCCACGGCGAAGCCGGGATTCAGCTTGGGGTAGGCGTCTTTCAGCCAGCGATCGAGCCAAACCGCGGCGGATTCTCCGTAGGGGACGATCCTTTCCTTGGACCCCTTGCCCATCACGCGCAGGGTGCGGGTCTCCTGATGAATCTGCTTTCCCGTGAGGCTCGTGAGCTCCGAGATGCGGAGGCCGGAGGAATAGAGGAGTTCGAGCATCGCGCGGTCCCGGAGGGAGTCGGCGGTGTCGCCCTTGGTGCCGTCGAGTAGGCGGCGGACCTCCTCCTTCTGCAGTGTTTCGGGTAGACGTCGGCCGGGCCTAGGAAGTTCGAGTAGCGCCAATGGGGAAGGGGACTTACGAAAACTGAGCCAGCTTTCCGCGGCGCTGCGCCTTCGGCGGAGGCTCGTGGCGGATAGATCGGGAAGGTTTTGAAAAATCCGCCGCCAGTCCTCGAGGTGAAGATCTTCCAAGGGGGTTCCCGCTGCGGCTTCGAGATGCTGAATGTCGCTCAAGTAGGCCTCGATCGTGCGAGGAGACAGGCCGCGGTCGAGCCGAAGGTATGCAGCGAAAGCGGCCAAGCGGGAGTCCATAGGGAAATCATACAGGAGCCGCGCCGCCTTCGGTATCTTTGGCTCGCTGGCCGGAGTTGAGTTTATAATCACCAGGAATGTGGAAGCGGTTATTGATTCCGGTTTTAGCTCTCTTACTCCCTTGGGTGCTGTTGGAGGGGGCGCTTCGCGTGGGCGGATTCCGTTGGGTTTCGGAAACCGCATTCAGCGAGGATCGTTTGGAACCGTTTTGGACGGATCGGGGCCAAGATTGGGAGCCCACTCATCCGGAAGAGTGGTTCACGCAGAAAATTTCGAAGGCGAAGGCACCAGGCGAGATTCGGGTGGTGTTCATTGGCGGATCTTCAATGTACCTCTTGGGAAATTTCGCGAAGTTCGCAGAGGTTTTGGGGCGTAAGTTTTCGGATCATAAGATTCAGCCGGTTAACATGGGTGTGCCAGTGTGGGGGAGCTACCGTGAGCGCTTGTTGGCTGCGCAGGCACTAGCGCTTCAGCCTGATTTGCTCGTGGTGTATTCCGGGCACAACGAATTTTTTGAAAATTTCATGGTTCGAAAGAATCCGGGATTCTGGATGAAGGCGAGGACATTCGTGCTTTCTGTTTCACGTGGGGCGCAGGCGATTTCCTGGGCCGCCGACCGTGCGGCTGGCGCTTGGTTGGAGCGAGGCATGATACGGCTCCACGAAGGAAATTCCCGCATTCCCTGGAAAATGAATATAGGAACCGGTGAAGGCTTTGCGGTTTCAAAGCGGGACGAGTGGTTGGAGTTTTTTCGGCAGAATTTAGAGGCGATGGTTGCAATGTATCGGGCGGCCAGCGTGCCCGTGCTACTCGTTACGACCGGATTCAATCGAGAAATTAAGCCGCAATACGGTCTTCATAGCCCAGATCATGCGGTCGCATTCTGGAAGGATGGAATGCGCCTAAAAAAAGAAGGACGGGTGCGTGAGGCGCGGGAAATGTTGGAGAAGGCAGGTGAGTGGGATTTTCGAAAATCCTCTCCGGCCACCAACCTCCGAGTGAAATGGGCGGCGGAGCGGTCCGGCGCTCACTTCTATGATTTTGACTCAGACTTGGTGCTTGCGACGAACGGCATTCCCGGCGACGCGCACTTTTTTGATCAGTGTCACTTGCGCAGCCCGAAGTGGACGGACTTTCTTCAAGAAAAACTTGCGGAACGTGCCGGCGAAATCTTGCGGGAGAAATAATTCTCAAGGCTTCGCGAGAAATCCCACCTGATCGTAGACCTGGGCCAGCTTCTTACTCGCAAGTTCTCGGGCGCGGGATGCGTTTCGCAACATCACGGAATTGAGATAGGAACGGTCTCCCATCAGGCGGTGATACTCCGTTTGGAACGGCTTCAGGGTTTCGCAAACGAGGTCGGCGAGCTCCACCTTCAAGTGGCCATACATTTTCCCGCTGAAATGACTCTCCACTTCGGAAATCGTCTTTCCGCTCAGGATGGAATAAATCTCGATCAGGTTGCTCACGCCGGGTTTATCGTCTGCGTAACGGATTTCGGAGCCCGAGTCGGTGGTGGCGCTCTTGATCTTTTTTTGTATCGCCTTCGGTTCCTCAATCAAGAAAACCGAATTACCCCCTTCGATGTCGCTCTTGCTCATCTTTTGGGTGGGGTCTTGAAGAGCCATCACTCGGCCACCGACTTTAGGAATGAAGGGATCGGGCACCACGAACGTGGGGCCGAACTCATTGTTGAAGCGCTGGGCGATGTCGCGCGTGAGTTCGAGGTGCTGCTTTTGATCTTCGCCCACGGGCACGAGGTGAGCATCGTAGAGAAGGATGTCGGCCGCCATCAGCACGGGATAGGTGAAGAGTCCCGCGTTGATGTTTTTCGGATGCTTCTGGCTCTTGTCTTTAAATTGGGTCATGCGCGAGAGGTCGCCGAACGGGGTGAAGCAACTCAGCACCCAAGCCAGTTCCGCATGCTCCGCCACATGGCTTTGTAGGAAGATGATGTTCTTTTCCGGATCCAGTCCGCACGCAAGGTATTGGGCGTAGAACGACAAGGATCTTTCCCGGAGAACTTTCGGGTCCTGACGGGTGGTGATCGAGTGCAGGTCCACCACCATGTAGAGGCATTTGTATTGGTTTTGCAGGTCGTACCAGTTACGGATCGCGCCGATGTAATTGCCGAGAGTAAGGTTGCCGCTGGGAGCGCTGCCGCTGAGAAGAGTCTTCATATGGTTCGTTATACCGCGCAGGGGCCAAAAACAAAAAACCCCGGATTTTCATCCGGGGCCGATATCCTGAAAACAATCAGGGGAGGGGGGGGCTGGTTGTTCTCTCTCGCCGCACGAGGGCGTGCCTGTTAGTTGGAGCTACCGCATTCACTTTCGCATACGTACCGCATTCACTGTCACAGGTCGCTTGAGCACGCCTCGAACCGCGAGATTCGGACATCGAGAAACTTGCTTACAGTCCTACGGTGCCGCGGCTGGTGTACAGAATGATCGTTCCATACATCGAGCCGGGGGATCCGGCGGTAAGGCCCACGTTGTTAAACGAGATGCCCTGCACACAGATCGGCGAAGGTTGGTAGCCAGGGTAAGAATAACCAGTGCTTCCGCCACCCAGCGCAGTCACGGTGGTGGGCGAGAGGCGAACCGTGGCGTTGATCGTTCCGGTGGAGTTCACCGAACCGCTGATCACGGCCTGGATCGTGTCGCCGCTATAATTCGTGCGAACGTAGTAGTTACCGCCGGTCATGCCACTGCCACCCACTGTGGTGTTTGCGGTGAATCCCGTGTAACCGATTTGGGCTTGGCCGGTAACCGGGAAGGTCATGCTGCCGTCGGCCGCGAGGCCGATCTGAGCACATCCTCCGGCTCCGCCGGTGCCATAAGAATAGTTAAACCCTGAGGATCCAATCACCCCATTGGTGGTGGTTCCGTCGTCTTTCTTTCCACAACCTACAAGCGCGATGGCTGCAACCATCAGCAGGGCTGGGATTCCTTTGTTGAACTTCATAACTCTAACCTCCAACAACAACATAAGCGCAGTTTCAGCTACACCGATGTTCCATAGAGCAAGGCGAGTGCCAATGCGTGTCGGCCAAGAGACAGGGGCGGAATTCGCAAAAGATTTCAGTGGTTTTGGCGCGAAGGGCGGAGAGTCTTCGGGCGTGGCTCTGTTACTGGTTCGTTGTAAATGTTTTGGACACCCGTGAAGTGCCTAGAGAGTGGCCAGGGCCCGGAGGATGCCTTTGGCCAGGCCCTCGGCGAGCTTGTCGCGGTTTTCACCCTCTACCGCCCAGGAGAGGTCATCCCGGTTGCTCATATATAAGGTCTCTACGAGTACCCCGGGCACGCGGGCGTCGAGAAGGACCCAAAGAAGGGCCTGCCGAACTCCGCGATCTTTGGGGGGGGAATCAAACAGGGCTAGGTGGTCCACCAGGCTTCGGTGGATCACGGTGGCGGCCCCTCGTGAGGCTTGAATCATGGCGTCGGCGGCCACGCTTCGCAAAAGTGCCGATGTGTCCTTTCCGATGTGGGTACTCGTGCGGTTCTCGATCTCTTCAATTTTCCGGTGCGTTTTCGACGACGTGTTGTTGAGGTAGTAGGTCTCCACTCCCCGAACCTTGCCAGAGACCTCCGAGTTCATGTGAATCGAGACAAAGAGGTCGGCCCCCTCCTTCCGGGCCAACTCGGAGCGAGCCTCCAGCGGCACGGCCGTGTCCTTGGTGCGTGTGAGAATGATCTTCACGCCGCGCTTCAGGGCTTTCGTGTAGCGTGGGTCGCGCAGATAGCGGGCGGTGCGAATGGCTACGCCGAGGGCCAGGTCCTTTTCTTTCACTAGCTCGGTGCCGTGTTGGAAGTGAGCCCCATCGTCGGTGCCGCCGTGCCCGGGGTCGAGAATCACTTTATAGGGTGCTGCAAAGACTGGATTACCGGAAGGGGCCACGCAACCCAGCGAAACTACGAACAGAAAAAAAAGATTAAGCTTGGCGGTTTTTCTGCCGAAACGAACCTTGAAGGGAATGCCCTCTGTCATGGGATGGAGGGTAACAAGAGGTAAGCGTGGAATCTATAGCGCTTCTTTTTACGAAGTTCTCCAGCGAGCTGATCAGCGCTCAAATCGCGTTGCTTTGCTTGGCCGGCGCGGTAAGCGTCTACTGGATGCTTGTGCGTGCTCGAGCCCGCCATCGCAATGATTGGGTTCCCGCCGCACTGGTGAAAGAATATCTTGATGGTGTGGTTCGCAATGAGCGAGACATCCGTTACCGTCTGTTTGGCGAAGAAGCACGAGTGCAGATGACCGCCTCTTCAGCAGCTCCGGTGCAGCAGGTGGTTGTGCAGGGAGCGGATCCGGCCGTTATGAAGGAATTAGAGGCCTTGCGCGCTCAGCTCGCCGTGGCGGATCAGCGGGCCCTTGAGTTTGATCGCAACGTAAACACTCTCAAAACAGAAAAAGATGCCTTGGAGAAAAAACTCCGGGAAGCTCCTGCCGCCGCGGCTTCTGGCGGGGCTGATCCTGCCGTAGCGGCAGAGTTGGCTAAGGTGAAGAAGGACGCCGACGACCTCAAGGCAAAGCTCGCGGAATACGAAGTGATTGAGGACGACCTCGCGAATCTGAAAAAATATCAAACCGAGAACAAAACACTCCGTGAGCAACTTGAGGCTCTCGGCAAGGGCGCCTCGGCTCCTGCAGCGGCGCCCGCACCTGTTGCTGCCGCTCCTGAGCCTGCAAAGGTTGCCCCGGTGGCTGCCGCTGCCCCGGCTCCTGACGCAACTCCAGCTCCGGTGGCCGCAGCGCCTACACCCGTTGCCGCCGCCCCAGCGCCTGAAGCATCGGCTCCTGCTGCTGACGCCGCTCCGGCTGCGGCCGCGAAGCCCAAGGAAGACGAACTTCTCTCTGAATTCGAGAAGATGCTCGCGTCCTAGGGCTTATCTCATAACCTCACTACTTTTTGTTCGGCTCCAGATTTTTCAGCGCGATCTTGCGCCCAATTAGATAAAGATAAGTATCTTCGTCGATCCCGTCGCTCTCCACGTCTTCCCAGCCGGAGAGAAACGTGCGCTCCATCTGCTGGTACTTCAGCACTCTAACCATCACCACGGGAGCGTCGCCGTTTTTGGTGCCTTCCCGCAGCTGCACCTGAAGGCGGTAGCGGCTGCGTAGGAAGAAATCTTCGTCGGAAAACACTTGGAGAAATGCGTGGTCGGACGTGTTGTCGATCCAGTCTGTCTCGATTACGCCCAAATCACGGTTTTGCAGGCGAATCACATCACGTCCGAGGGTAACTGCCTGCAGAGTGGCGTCCCATGCTGTGGAGAAGTCGGCGCGATAGATTCGATAGGGGGCCTGTTTCTGCTTCACGAACGGAAGCGATTCATAGAATGGGGGTGAGTGCCCGCAGCCCGCGAGCATCATCACCCCGATCACCCAAAGGCAATCAGCGAATCTTTTTCGCCATGGTTGAAACGTGTTCCAGTTCATTCAGGTTCTGCTGCAGATTGAATTCCTGATTCAATCTTGCCGCGTCGGAGCTGCGCACTGCAACCACTTCGAAGAAATATTCGGTACCTTCCGGTGAATTGCCCGGCAGAACGGCCTGTCCGAGGTCTGGGAGTTTCACGCCCGTGGCCGAAGGGCTAAGAACTGCGTTCCAGATCACGGTTTTGGTTTTTCCTTGAGTGGTAGCATTGGGAACTTCCGCATACACGTTCAGAAGGAGAAAGCTGGCATTCAGCCCTGCTTCTGGCGCGTTTGGGCTCGTGAACGCGTAGCTGCGGAAGTCGCCCGATACGGCTCCAGGCTGAATCGCCTTCAGAAACTTCTGGAAATCAACGGACTCTGATTGCCCGTTCCGTTGCAGCTTCCGAATCGAGCCCACAACCGAGCGCTGATCACCGGTAGAGTTGCCCGCCTTGTCGCGAATGAACTGAGATCTGTCAAACAGCGCGGCGAACACGAAATGGGAATCGTCGGATCTCGCTTGAGCGGGCAGAGCTAGAGCGACTGCTCCGCGGCCGCCCTTCATTGTTTCCGACTTAATGCTCTTAACGTCGAGTGGAGCAAAGTCGCCCCGATCATTGGCGGGGTCAGCCATGGAGATGGCTACCACATCAAGCCCCTGGGGCACGTTTGATACGGAGACCTGAGCTGCTTTCTGGCGAAGAGGGATGCTCAGCGTGAGATCGGTTTTCATGTTTCCGTTCACGCGGGTTCGCGGCGTCCAGGTCACATGGGTGAGGTTGGTGATGTTGAGAATCCCGAGAAAATCTTTTTCCTTCATCATGTCGAGAGCCTTGCCCATCGGCACATTCCCGGCGATGGCAGCTAGGTGGGCTTCAAAGCCGGCAGGTACGGGCATGATGTAGTTCGGCTTTTCGATGTGCACGGGAAAGATCATGTAGGTCTTATCCTGCGGAGGCATCACCACGTTTCCGGGCACGAGACGCCGACCGTAAACGTCGATCTCCACCTTGTAACTCGATACGATCTGATACGGATCGAAGTTGAGAAGCATTTCCGGGCGCACGCCGGGAAGAAAGAACCCCACCTCAAGGGTTTTTCTGTCTAGCCCCGTGGGCCAGCCGTTAGTGGCGCCCTCGAGAAATGCCCAGGATGCCGGGGCTTTCGCCACCAGTCCGAGGTCCATCTGATTTCCTTGCACCTGCATTACCGACAGATGGGCATATCCATCTTTGGATGCCGTGACGGTTACGGCCTTACCTTCTCGAAGTGAGGGATGGCTGAAAGCAACAGACCCACTTGAGTCGGTAGTGGCGACGTTGCCTTCAAAGGGGTTGTTACGCGAGTCGCCCACCATCACTTGGGCGCCAGAGATCGGCGATCCCGAGGTGGAATCCTTCACGGTGATCACTAAGTCGCCTGCGACGTGAGGTCCTCGAATGGCTTGCCAAAGATCTTTCCAAAACCCCCGCGCTTGCTGGGAGATCACTACTTGGCCGTGGGATTTTTCTAGCTGGAACTGAGCGTGGGCAGCCGGAATCAAAGTGGCCAAAAGAAAAGCAAAAATGAACTTCATGATGTCCCCCCAGAAGGATTGTCGATGCGGTCTACTCCCCAAAACGCTACTAAGAGACCGGCGGAGTGTCTGCAAGAAACCGGTGGGTTTCGTGAAAATTCCCTGACCATGGGATATAATCGGCCCATGTCGAAGAAAACAGATCACTTCGAGTCGATTTTGGAAGAAGGGCGCCGAGTATTAACGGTGGAGGCCGACGCCTTGCGCGCCGCGGCTTCACAGGTCGACGAATCGTTTGCTCTCGCCGTGAAGGGGCTTCACACTGCCCTTGGACAGGGCGGAAAAATTGTAGTCACCGGCGTTGGCAAAAGCGGCATCGTGGCTCGCAAGGTAGCGGCCACACTCACGAGCACTGGCAGTCCCGCGGTTTTTTTGCACCCTACGGAAGCTCTTCATGGCGATCTGGGAATTGTGGGCGAGAAAGACGTGCTCCTTCTGTTCTCTCATAGCGGGGGCTCCGAAGAACTGCTGCATTTGTTGCCCGCTGCCCGTTCCTTGTGTGCGGGGGCGTGGGGTGTTTTCGGAAATCCAAACGGCGCTTTGGCCCGCCATTGCGACGGAGTGATTTCTTCTGCGGTTTCCTCCGAAGCTTGTCCCCACAATCTTGCGCCCACCGCATCCTCCACCTTGGCGATGGCGATCGGTGATGCTGTGGCGATGGCGCTGCAGCGGCTGGCGGGCTTTGGCCCGGATCATTTTGCTCGGTTTCACCCGGCTGGAGCCTTGGGTAAGCGCCTGCGCACTATGGTGAAAGACGTGATGCACGGAGAAGGGGAGATTGCATTCCTTTCGCCTTCCGCTCCTATCGACGATGTGGTGATTGCTCTCACGAAAGATCGTCTGAGCGGAGTTTGTATCGTGGACGGGAAGACCCCGGGCGGAAAATCCCGTTTGGTGGGCGTAGTGACCGAGGGCGACATCCGCCGGGCACTCTCCAAGAAGGAAAAGTTCTTTCAACTCTCAGCCCGAGAGGTGATGACTCAGAAGCCCACCACGGTGGGAGCGGACGCAAAGGCCGTGGACGCCCTTGCGTTGATGGAAAACCGCGAGAGTCAGATTAGTTTTCTTCCGGTAGTAGACCCCGATGGCGGATGCCTCGGAGTGGTGCGGCTGCACGATCTCGTGCAGGCCGGTCTGGCCTAAGCCGACTCTACATTAACAATTCGGATTAGACGGTTTGCTGTGGAGCCGGTGCCTGCTGAGTTGCGGCAGGAGCGGCGGGGGCGGCACTGGCAGTCGGTTGAGCCGGAATTTGCTGGCTTACCGGCGCAGCAGGTTGCGCGGGAATCTGGTCGTTGTTCATGGCGTCTTTGAAATTGCGGAGCGTGCGTCCGAGGCTCGCGCCCAGGTCGGGCAAGCGGCGGGGTCCGAAAATGAGAAGGATCACCACGAGGACAAGAAGGTGTTCGCCAGAAATTCCAAACATGCAGGCCTCCGGGGGCTGATTCTTTGTTGTTGCCGGGTGTTATATGGCAGGGAGATCAGGTTTGTAAACCCGTAGGAATTCGGCCCCATTACGGGTAAGAATTCCCCGAAATGCCTGGTTTTTTGGCCCTTAGACTGGAATCTCCTCATTGGGTGCGTTTTTTGCGCTGGGTGGCGATCGTGGGCATGGCCGCATCACTGGCCGGTGCCTCGCTAATCGGGGTCGACGTGCGCCCGCATCTCGTTTGGCCTGCCATCGGTTTTTTAGCCCTGCTGAACCTTCTGTTTCCCCGTATCGAAGATTGGTTCGTTTCCACGGAGGCGTATTTTCTTTTTCAGCTGGTGGTGGACCTCTTTGTGCTCTCCTGGGTGCTTTGGTTTACCGGTGGCTTGGTGAATCCCTTTGTCGGATTTTATCTTTTTCACGTGCTCCTAGCCGGCCTTCTTCTCGGAAGAAACTCCACCGCGTTGGTGGCTCTCCTCACCGGAGGGTTCGTGGTTTTGTTGGTGGGTGCACCGCCGTTTCGAATTCACGGCCATGAGGTTCGCCTTCGGGATCAGATCCTTTGGATGGGGGCTCCGATGGGCCTTCTCCTCCTCATTTTGATAACCACGGTTTTTGTATTCAATTTCATGAGGCGACTCCGGGAAGTGGAGCAGCAGCTGAGCCAGAAGCGGAAGATGGACGCTTTGGGCACCTTGGTGGGAGGGTTGGCTCACGAGCTAGGCACTCCACTCAACTCGATTCTTCTTCTGGCTGATGCGGCTCAAGTGGGCCAGCAGGAGGCGGTTCGCGGCAAGCTTCAGGTTATCGCGAGTCAGGCGAAACGTTGCGGGGATCTCGTGGCGTTACTCCTCGGGTATTCGTCGGGCATGGCGGCGTCCCAGGCGAAGCCGGTTCACTGGGAAACCATGATTCGCCATTGTTTCGAGGCCATTAAGGGCAGCTCTTCCGTGGTCTTGTATGTGGAGGTGGCGCCGGGGATCGAAACTTCGTTGGTTCCTGAGCTTCCCGTTCGCCAGGCCTTGGAAAATCTTTTGCGAAACGCAGTGCAGGCGAGCCAGGGACGTCCGTTGGCGGGAGTGCGGGTGCAGGTGGAGCTCGACCCTGAAACCGATGAGTTTGAGATCTCCGTGCAGGACAACGGTCCCGGTTTCAGTGAGGAGGCCAGGGAGCACGCTTTCGAGGCCTTCTTCACGACCAAGGGTAAGGACCGTCAGGGAACGGGCCTCGGGCTTTATGTGGTTTATCACATGATAAATCAGATCGGGGGGCGCGTTTCGATCTCCGATACGATGGAGCAGGGAGCAAAGATTGTGGTAAGAGTGCCAGCCGATGATTCAAAGCGCGCTAATCGTTGATGACGATGAAATTTTTCGTGATGCTCTGGCCGGTGCGCTGGAGAAGCGCGGCGTAGTAGTGCGCCATACGGGCGACGGTGAAGGCGCGCTTCAACTTTACCGTGAACGCCAGGACGATTTAGTGGTTCTCGATTTCAGAATGCCGAAACTCGACGGCGTCTCCCTTCTTCGACAGATGCATGTGGTGAATCCCCGGGCCGTGTTTGTTTTGCTCACTGGTTTCGGCACAATCCCTCTGGCTGTGGAGGCAATGAAAGAAGGTGCCGATTCGGTGCTCACGAAGCCCGCGGATGCGGACGCGATTCTTCAGGAAGCTACCCGCGCCGCGGAGGCCAAGCGGCGGCGGATGCCGGGCCTGAAAATTTCAGAGCAGCGGGGTTATGATCTCGGGATTTTGGAGCGAGTCGGCATTGAGAAGGCTCTCGAAGCCACCAAAGGCAATGTGAGCAAGGCCGCTCAGCTCCTTGGTATCGACCGTCGCACCTTACAGCGAAAAATGAAGCGATTGTTTTCTCTTTTCTTGGTGGCGCTGGCCACAGGGACTCCCGCGGTTTGGGCCAATGGAGAAAACCGGGGCGCGCAGCGTCTGATCGAGCTAACCGGCGACGACGATTTTCGCGACGAGCAGAGCGGATGGGACAAAACCTACGCGCGAAAGGGCTACGTTTTCGGGAAAGAGCCGGCATCGTTTCTGGTGAAGCAGCTTCCTCTGCTTCCCAAGGGGGCCGCACTGGACATCGCCATGGGCGAGGGGCGAAATGCGGTGTTTTTGGCCAAGAAGGGATTTCTAGTCGATGGTGTGGATATTTCCTCTGTGGCGATTCGCAAAGCCGAGGAGTTGGCCGCTGAATCGGGTGTGAAGCTTCGGGCAAAGGTGGCGGATTTGCGAAAGTATCGAATTTCGCCCCGGCACTACGATGTAATCCTGAACTTCTATTACCTGCAGCGTTCTCTAGTTCCCGGTATCAAGGAAGGGCTCAAGAGCGGCGGTGTAGTGGTTTTCGAGACCCACACGGTGGACCATCTGAAGAACCCCGGAGCGGCTGGGTGGAACCGAGACTTCCTGCTGCTTCCGGGGGAATTGAAGCAGATGTTTCGTGACTACGAGATCCTCCACTACTCTGAATCCAATGACGGCCGTAATGCGATCGCGAGCCTTGTGGCAAAGAAGCCGTAACCCACTGAAAACAAAGCAATAATTCAGCTCCATTTTCCCGTGGCAGCTATCAAGTTTCCCGCTTTTTCTGCCGAACAGAGGGAAAGGCCCGTATGGGCTCTGGAGGCAGTGCTTTGGAAAAGAAGCCGGAACAAGAAGAAGTGGCGGTGGGCGAGCTGGGTGGCTTGGACATCCCCGCTGATCGGGAGACCAGTCTCTCGCGCGGATTCGACGATGCATCTGTGGTGCAAGAAATTCAGGCCACCACGGAAGGCGGGCAGCCGCTGGCAGCCGAGGCGGCGGATGCCGTGCAAGAGTTGGTTGGCATCGGTCCTATCACGGGCATCTCCGACTTAGGTGGTGAGGCGACTCCTAGCTTCGAGCCCACTTCCTTCATCGATACTTCGTTGGGAGAAGACAACTCCGCGGTGGCGAAGGCCCAGATGGCCGAAGAGTTGTTCGCTCTCGTTTTGTGTGAGCACCGTTTCGAAGCACTGACGGAAAAAATTCTTCAGATCCTGATGAAGAGCGTGGACGCTCAAGCGGGATCCTTGCTCGAACTCGACCAGGAGAAAACCGAGTTTTTCTTCCGCGCCAGCGTGGGCGGCGGCGATCCGGAAAAACTGAAGGCATTTCGAATTCCTGCCTACAACGGCATTGTGGGACACGTGGCGGAAAGCAAGCAGCCGCTCATGATTCGCGACCTAGAAGATTCCGCCATGCACCTTAGAGCCATTAGCATGAGCGTGGGCTTCGAAACCAAGAGCTGCGTGGCACTCCCGCTGATGATCGCCAATAAGATGTATGGCGTGGTGGAAGTGTTCAATAAGCTGCCCGGCGGCTACTTTGAGGACCGCGACCTGAAACTCCTGGAAGATGGTTGCCGAATGGCGGGGAAAATTCTTGAGGTAAGATTCTTTGTGGCTGAGCTGGCCCGCAGAAAGGCTGGCTGAAATGTCGGAACATGATCCAAAAAATGGCGACGAATCAGCCGCGCCCGCTGGAGAGGCTTCCGGAGCTACGGTAGCGCCCTCCACGGCAGAGGCGCCTGTAGCGGTCACGATTCCGTCGCTCCTCAAGGGTCTTGTGAAGCACAAGGGCTCCGATTTGCATCTAAAGGCGGGCCGTCCGCCCCTCTACCGCATTAATGGGCGTTTGGTTCCCACGAAATTGCCCTCACTATCCCAGCAGGAAGTAACCGATCTCATTTATCGCACGATGACAGATCGCCAGAAGGCGGAATTCGAAGAGAACTTGGAAATCGACTACGGCTTCGCGATGCCCGGCGTGGCGAGATTTCGCTCCAACGTTTTCATGCAAAAGGGGTCGGTGGCTCTCGTGGTGCGCCGTGTTCCCATGGAGATTCCTGCGATCGACACTTTGGGGCTCCCGCCCGTTTTGAAAGATCTTGCGATGAAGCAGCGCGGACTGGTTTTGATCACCGGTGCCACCGGATCAGGCAAAAGCACCACGCTTGCTTCCTTCGTAGATTTTATTAACCGCAATCGGCGCGCTCATATCATCACGATCGAGGATCCGATCGAATTCGTGCACGATGATAAACTTAGCACCGTTAGCCAGCGAGAAGTGGGCTCCGACACCCTTTCGATGCAAAACGCCCTCATCGCGGCTCTTCGCCAGGATCCGGATGTGATCGTGGTGGGCGAAATGCGTGATTATCAAACCATGCAAGTGGCGATTACAGCAGCGGAGACGGGCCACCTCGTGGTCAGCACCATGCACACGAATTCGGCAGCCAAAAGTGTGGACCGCATGCTCGACAGCTTTCCTGCGGAGGCTAAGAACCAGGTGCGAATGCAGCTGGCCAGCTCGATTCAGGGCGTGGTTACTCAACAGCTGCTTCGCAGAGCCGACGGAAAAGGAATGGTTCCGGCAGTAGAGGTGATGGTCCGCTCACCCACGATCGAGAAGCTCATACTCGACAACAAGGTGAGCGAAATCCAGCCCAACTTGGAGAGCTCTAATCTTTACTACAAAATGCAGAGCATGAACCAGGCGCTCGAACACCTCGTGCGCGGCGGCACGGTAACCCAGGAAGAGGCTGTGAATCACAGCGATCGAAAGGAAGACCTGTTGCTCAAGTTGTCGGGTATGGTGGGTGGCGGCAGTGGCGCCGATGCCTCGGCGATTCTCAACAACACGATGGCGTCCGATACCGCTAGTCCCAACATTGGAGTGGAAGACGAAGGCATCAAGGGGCCAGCGAGTGAGGAACCAAAGGTTCAGGCGGAAGCGCCCACCATGGGCGGGCTTCAGCTCGAGTCGGCCGAGGAAATTCAATACCTCAAGCCGAAGCTGGGTGTGGGCAACAAGCCAGCAAAGCCTGTGTATCCGGGACAGGCAAAAAAGACCGGTTGAGGCTATTTGGCAGCGGGCTCGTTTTTTGCCAACTCTTCTTCGAGTAAGGCGCGGACTTTGGGTTCGCATGTGCCACAGCCCGTGCAACAAAACAGTGTGGCCTTGAGTTCTTGAACGGTACTGGCGCCGTTTTGAACGGCCGCACGGATTTCCCCGCGGGTCACTGTCATGCAAACGCAGATGAGATCCTCGTCGCCCATAACCCCATTATCGGATATATTTCTCCCATAATGGAATTCGAATCTTTGATTCAACGCATGGATTTCTGGTTGGGTGTGTTCGGGGTCATCGGCTCGGCGATAGCGCTTTTTTGGCTCGGCCGAAGGGGCAGTTTGTGGATTTTGGGTCGCATGGGCGCCCGCCCTGTTCCCTCCAGCGCGCTTTGGAGGGAGGTACGGGGCCGTGCCGCTGCCGTTGCGTATTCCTACCGCATTCCCCATCCGCGCATGTTTTACCTGCCGGAATACGCGCCAAACGCCATGATGCTGAGAGACGGCGCTGGTTGTCCGGTTCTTGTGGTCACGGAAGGGCTTGTGCAGGTTCTCAACCATGAGGAACTGGATGCGGTATTCAGCTTTTGCATGGCGCAGTGGCGGCAAAAGGGTTTTCGAAGGACTGTGCTTTTGAGTTTGTTTTTTTTCCCGGTTTTGGAGTTGCTGGAGAAACTGCCGAAGGTGTTTTGGTTTGTTTTTACCCCGATGATTTCGGCTGTGATTCGCCTGGCCTACCGACGTAAGCGAGTCATTCGCGCCGATGCAGAGGTGGTTCGTCGAGGCCGAGGGCCCAGTTATCACGCGGCGCTCCAAAAGATGACTGTAATGGCCCGCAAGTTGCCGATGCGGGGATGGAGTTTGGCGTTTGATCACCTTTTTGTCGTCTCGCCGTTGGTGGCGGAACGTTTTCCGTTCCCCATTCTCGATGCGCAACCGGCTGTTGCGGAGCGTCTTGAGCGAATCGTTCAGGCTCGTTCACTTGCCTAGGTCCTGATCGTTTGGATAAATAGAGGCCTATGAGCTCCATTGATTTCCCTACATTTGTGCTTTCCATTGGATCCGCTGCGATGGTTGGGCTGGGATTGGCCCCCCGTCCCGACACGAAGAAGGTGGAGGTGGACCTCAATATGGCCCGCCAGAACATCGATCTCCTCGAGATGATTCAGCACAAGACGAAGAACAACCTCGATCAGGAAGAGCAGCATTTGCTCGACCGGGTGCTCTACGAAACACGCACGAAGTTTCTCGAAGTGAGTAAGGGCAAGTGATGAAGTTTTTGTCCGTTGTGTTTTTGGCAGGTCTACTTTCCATTTCATCGGCCTCGGCGCAGAAGGCTCCGGCAGTAACCGACAATCTGAAAGATTTGTTCGTGGAGCTGTCGAAGCGATTGGTGCCCTCGGTAGTGAACATCTACACCACGCAGTCGATGGCGGCGCCTCAGTGGAATCCCCAGGCGGAAATGTACCGTCGGTTTTTCGAGCAGTTTTTCGGAGAAGACATTCTTCCTGATTCCCCGCAGGGGCCTGGGCAAGGGCGTCGTGCCAATAGCCTGGGGTCCGGTTTCGTGTTCGACGAAAAAGAGGGTCTGATCCTTACGAACTATCATGTGGTCGCCGACGCGGATGAGATCAAAGTGGTCCTTTCTGAAGAGGACGCAGACAAGGACGGTATCGATGCCAAGGTCATCGGTGGAGACGCCGAAGCCGATGTGGCGGTGATCCAGATCAAGACAAAGAAGAAGTTGCTGGCTGCCCCTTTAGGTGATTCCGATGATCTGGAGGTAGGCGATTGGGTAATGGCTGTGGGCAATCCCTTTGGTCACGGCCACACCGTTACAAAGGGGATCATCAGCGCGAAAGAGCGTATTATTCCGCTTTCTCAGTTTTCCAATTTCATTCAAACCGACGCGCCCATCAATCCCGGAAACAGCGGCGGCCCCCTTATCAACACGGCGGGACAGGTAGTGGGCATCAACTCCGCCATCAATCAGGCGGCGCAGGGAATCGGATTCGCGATCCCCATCAACTATGTGAAAAAGCTCCTCCCGGAACTTCGTTCAAAGGGCATGGTTACGAGAGGGTTTATCGGTGTGAACATCACGGAAATTACCCCGCCCTTGGCCAAGCAGTTGGGCATCAAAAAAGGTGTGACCGGAGTATTGGTTAGTGAGGTTTTTGAAGACGGCCCTGCCGCCTCCGCCGGCGTTCAGCCCTACGACGTGATTCAGGACGTGGGCGGAAAGCGCGTCCAGAGTGGTCGCCAGTTGATTGGTGCCATCAGCGCGATAGCTCCGGGCAACAGCGTGGACCTAAAGGTACTTCGCGGGGGAAAAGAAAAGGTTATCAGCGTGAAGGTGGGCAGCAGGCCCGGTAGAGAAGCGGTTGCCGGTCGAGGCAAAGGCCCCGGAGCGCCACGAGTGGATCGTCGGGTGATGGCCGAAATCGGAATGCAGGTGGGCCTGATCGACGACCAGATTCGCCGTGACTGGGATCTTCCTAAAAGTGTGAGGGGCGTTGTGGTGATGCAGGTGATTCCGGGAGGCCCGGCGGAAGAGGCTGGAATGGCGCCTGGTGATGTGGTCGTGGAAGTGGATCAAAAGCCGGTAGGAAGTCCGGAGAGCTTTTATTCCCGATTCAAATCAAAGAGGTCTTATCTACTTCGCTTCCGCCGCGGCGAGAGTTTCGTGATCGCCACGTTGGATCTCACGGGAGGGGCGAAGAAGCCTCCTGTGCTTGATGAAGAAGAGTAGATTGTGCGGCCGAGAGTGTTGGTTTTTTGTTGGGCCGGGAGGAAACTCTCGG